>CALRIT020000005.1:0-201368 GCA_943361925.1 Vulcanococcus limneticus LL
ATAAGGAGAAATCTGATTTGGGGAGGTTTGCTCATGTTCATTACCCGCACATTCATTTTATTGGCAGAGATTTTCTTTTTAAACGACCAGTAAAAACGCGGGCAATCATTATACATATCAATCCTTTTTAAAGAATATCCGCTAACTTTAGATTCAATTTCAATTAGTTTTCTATCTAATGGTTCTTTTAATATAAAATCGAGGTTGAGTTTTATGCATTTTCTTGCTACAATTTCATAGTAACTACCTCCATTTCTATTTACAATTTTAATCTTTACATCCGAAACTGGTGACCAGGTTCTTCCATTCTGACCATCACTTGAATTGAATAATGACATCCGTTTTGCATCTGAACAACTATCTAAAACCGGAACATAAATAGTAATTGGTTTATTGAAATTACAATTTCCACTTTTACTTCTAATAGTAATCATACCACCAGAAACCATTTGATTCTCATTATTACCCATAGTTTGCAGGTTCTGAGAAATGATATCATCAATACTCAGGGCTTCTATAATTTCTAAATCACTTGTATCATTTAAATCGCAAATACTTCCTTTCAAAATTGTACCATTTTTTAATACTAGCATGGTATCTCCCCTTTGGCAAGTATCTTTTGGTGCAGGTAAGGGTTGTGGAATTGGTTTAAAAACTACAACAATTTCAACCCTGCGATTACGGCTTTTTAGGTTTTCTGATGCAGAATCTCTTCCTGCCATATTTTCGCCGTAATAACTTCTTTTGATTATTTTCTCACTGAAACCGGTTTCTTCAAACAAACCCTGCACTTTAGCAACTCGCTTGTCAGACAGTTTGATATTGTAAAGACTATCGGCATCGCTATCAGTATATCCCCTTAGAATAACAGATTTAACCTGTTCTGTGTTTAATGTATCCAGAAAATCGTTGATACGTTTGCTTTCATTTTCATTTAGCACATGTTTTGCAGAACCAAAATAAACACTCCATCGAATAAAATTTTCTTTCTCTTTAGTTTGATCCTGAATCTGAGCAAAGGAGCAAATTGAAATTAAAAGGGCGCTTACAAGAATTAGAATGTTTTTCATAGAGTAGAAATTAAGGGTGAAACAAGGACTTCAAAATTGTATAAAAAATCAGCCGGGAAATTGATTCCAAATTTGATTTGTTTTTTAACGGATTAAAGTGGAGTTTAAGTATTTTTTAATTTATTTTGAGATGAATCGGGAGGAATAAATCTTCAAAAAATCAATTTTACCAAAGGAATCTTTCCTTATTTATATTTGAACTATAAACAGGTATATTGCAATAAATGAGCAATTAGATATTAATAATTTAGAATGAAAACTGTTGTATTCATAATAGTTTTATTTACTTCAAAATTTTGTTATTGCCAGTTAGACTTTGATGCAGATTGGATCAAAATTAAGTTTATAAAACAATGGGAAAAAAGTGCTGTAGGTAATCAAAAGGTAATACTTGAAGATTATGTTTTTGATTTTGCCTGGAGTACTAATCAAAAAAAGAAAATACCGAATTTGTGCTCAAGGGGCAAATCTGAAACGTTTTATACTACAAGTGAATCAGTTGATGTCACTAATTATTTTGTACATTATTTTGTTAAATCTAATCCCCAAAATGATAAGCTTCATTATTGTATATTGAAGTTTTTAAAAGCACATCAAACATTACTTACAATTGATCAAAAAACACAAGTTTATGATTGGATTTTTTCTACTTATCTTGAAAATCGAAATATTAGAAGACAAGTATTATCAGAAGTTGAACTCAAACGACTTTTATCAATTATTCAATTGTTTTTTCATGGAAAATTTATCTCATGGGCTAAAATCGAAATTGAAAAAGATTATCCAAACTTTAAACTTGAAGAATTGAGCTTGCAATATTCTGATACTACACTCATTTCGAAATGCTCTTGTCATTGATCTTTTTGATTTGACTCGATTTTCAATCAAAAAAGCATTTTTGGAAATGTTGAATTAGAAAATGTAAATCGTTTCAACCTATTTATTTTTTCACCCAAAATCCAATACTTGTGCGCCAATACTCAATCCAGCACCCGAGCCTAGAATAAGTAACTTTTTCCCTTTTGTTTCAAATCTTGAATTGAGTAGTTTTTCAAGTCCTAGTGGAATGGATGCTGATATGCAGTTGCCATAATCGGCAAGGGTTTCAACGATTTTATCAGAGTTTGGCATATAGGTGTTCCTGAAAAAATCATTACCAAATTTACTTGCTTGATGTGTGATGATGGCATCGAATTCATTTAGTTTTGTTTTTGATTCTTTTTGTACTTCAAGTATGAATGGATCGAATTTCGACTTAATCAATTTCATCATGCCTTTACCATTCATTTTAAATAAGTAACCAATATCATCTGCTGAAGAATGTCTTCCTCTGTTTACATATCCACCAATGGGCACATTCGCAAACAAGGCTCCTGATGTATAATTTTTAAAGTGGATATAGGTCTGATTGAATCCTGTATTTTCAGATGCTTCCAGAATCAATGCCACTGCTGCATCGCCAAATAATCCGAATACTTTTTCATCATGTGTTCCTAATGCTGCAGATGCAATTTCGGAACATACCAATGCAATACGTTTGTATCTGCCACTATGAATATACAATTGACAAATATCCAATGCATTCATAAAACTCAAACAGGTACTGTCAATATCCATACAATGAAATTCAACTTTATCATCAGTTAATTTTGACTTGATAACAGCTGAATTATGTGGCACAGGATAATCATAAGAAGCACCGCAATAAACCAGCAAATTGATATCACTGACTTGTATGCCGCTTTTGTCGATAGCCTTTTTTAGTGCTCTAACACCCATCTCAGAAATAGTTTCTTCTGCTGATGCTTTGTGTCGGAATTGTACACCTGTATTTTTCTCAATTCTACCCTCAACGCCATTTATTTGTTTGTCGAGTTCTTCAGAAGATATACGATGTTTAGGCAGGTATTTTTCAATAGCTAGAATATTGGTTTTCATCTTATATTTTTTTTATTTTCCTTAGTTTGTTTCCGGGAATCAGTTCAATTTCATTTTTAAAAACTAAGATAAACTGACTAATCCCTAATGTTGTAAAGTAAGTGGAGATGCAGGTTTTAAAGGATTCACAGGCTTGTTCAAATTCTTTGCTTTCACACTCAATTCCTATTTCTATCAATGTGGCCGATTTTTGTACAATGGTATAGCGGGTAAAATGATCGGTAAACAAGGCAATTTTTCTTGATAACAAATCAGGGTAAATTTTGATACCCGAAAGTTCCAAAACATCATCTTCTCTGCCAATGATTTTTTCAATTGCAATAAATGCGGATCCACAAGCGCAATTATCTTTTTTTACTTCAAGAATATCATTTAAACGATATCGCACTATTGGCTGACTTTCTCTCGAAAAATCTGTGATGATGGGATAAAATTTAGTTTCATCAATCCATTCTTTTTCAATCATCACCAAATCTTCATTGATGTGCATGGTTCCATGTTCACAGGTACATCCAAGAAAACCTTCTGTGCATTGATAAACCTCACTCAGTTGAACCGGAAATACTTGTTTGATGAATTGTTTATCGGCCTCATCTAAGACCTCTGCAAAGGAGATAATTTGTGTTGGTTTGATCTGTATAGTTTGATTGAATTTCGCTCTTGTTATTTCCACTAAATAGGATGGTTGTGAGGCAAGGATATCTGGTTGAAAGGCTTCTAATTCCTTTAAAAGTTCATCTGTGTTTTTAAAGATGTCGAAGTATTTAAATTCAAACAGCAATGAATCAACCGAAGAATACAAATTGCTATTGGCCCTTAAAAAGAATGCTACTTTTTGTCGTTTGAATAGTTTAACCCGAATCACTCTTTGCATCACCAATGCTACCCATTTGGCTCTTTCAGTTTCAGATACTAAAAATACACCACGTTTACCACTGGTGCCGGTAGAAAGCCCGACAGTAATTCCATAAATTTCACTTTTAAAATCTCTTGTATTTTCAGATTGTATGGCTAAATCCAATGCTTCACTTAGTTTGATTCCACAAGTATTGATGGCATCAAAATTCGACATGAATTCAGGTTTACTGATAATGGGAATTTCTGTCCATTGCTTGGTATCAAGATGTGTATATTTTTTGTAGTAATTTGATTTACTTAATATCTTTTCCTGAAATATTTTTACCTGTTTATTTTGATAAGCACGTAATTCTTCAAGCGATTTGAATTTCCCCCGAACAATTAACTTCAAATAATACCAGATGATTTTCAACTTAAATTTCATTTGATATCAATTGAAGGGTTTTTGGACAATGAGTAAAGACAATTTTTATGACTGGATGAGCTTGTTTCATGCTACTCAATTTTTCCATAGTTTCTTTTAAATCTTTCCATGAATCAATGAATATTCTAACCACTTGTAAAGGCATAATTCCTTTGTTGAAACAATCAGCATCCCAAGCAGCATCGGTAGCAAAAAGTAAATGGGAACTTTCATCATAAAAGCCTAACATTCCTTTAGCATGGCCAGGTAGAAGCAATAGTTTGAATTGGGGTATTACTGTCCAATTAAATTCTTTTATTCCAAATTCATTGATTGTTTGCGATGAAATATCTTCAATAAATACCACTCTTTCTTTGATATCATTTGGAATCAGTTTATGAATAATTCCTTTGCTTACTGCACTGATTCCTTTAAGGTTATGTGTTTGTTGAAAGGCCTCTTTGGTACAGACTAATTTTGCTTCGGGAAAGTCATTCAATCCTGCAATATGATCTGCATGAAAATGTGAAATGATAATGTATTTGATTTCAGTATGCTGAATTCCTTTTTTTCTAAGGATTTCAATGGCCTTTTCATCATCTTTTAACTGCACTGGAGTTGCAAACTTGTAAAGTATTTCAGGGAAATTTTTAGTAGCAGAATCAAAGTGATTACTATATCCTGTATCAAACATTATATAACCCAAATCAGGTACCTGAACCAATGCCCAAACAGCATAAAAGCGTAGTTTTTTCAATCCTTTTTGTGGGTTCACTACCTTTTCATGTGCTTCACAATAACCGGAAGCAAACAGTTCAATTTTTATTGTTGCTTCTTTTGCCATTCTGTAAATTCTTTAATGCCTTCTTTGGTAGTCATGATAGGCTGATACTTCAATAATTCCCTGGCTTTAGTAATATCCATGGTCATGCTTTTAGAAAGAATGCCAATACCATATTTTGTCATGGCCGGTTCTTTTCCTCCTTGTAGATTTTTAGCAATAAACTCAATGATTCCTGCAGCAAACAATGCAATTCCAACCGGTACTTTTTTAGTTGGAGGAGTCAAACCTAATTCTTTTAATGTGTGCTGAATGCTTGGCCACAATTCACTTGGATTTCCATCTGTAATGTTATAAGCTTCACCATAAGCATTTTCCGGAGCATTGATGGAACATTCCATTGCATGAATTACATTTCTTACACAAGTGAAGTCACAAACGTTTTTGCCATCACCAACTATTTTTAGTTTGCCTTGGTGATAAGCCTCCAACATACGTGGAAATATCACCGTGTCTTCAGCACCAATAATGGCACGTGGACGCAAGGCAAGGGTTTTGAAATGAGCTTCGTTTGAATCCAATACCATTTTCTCAGCCATCAATTTTGTGATGGCATAATCATTCACCATTTTTTCAGGCAGCGGATCTGATTCCTTGATATTGAATCGGTCTTTATAAGTGAAGTAAATACTGGGTGTTGAGATAAAAATAAACTGTTTCACACCATTCTTTTTACCAGCTTTTATCAGATTCTCGGTAGCCACCACATTTGATGCATAAAAATGCTCATAGAATCCAAATGGCGATGAAAGTGCTGCACAGTGAATAATGATATCTACCTCATTTGTTAGTTTTTCGCAAAAGGAGTATTCTTCTAAATCACCCTGAATAAATGTACATGAATTGGCCTCCAGTTCCTCTTTTTTTAGTGCTCTTCTTGATGTAGCTATAACCTTATAATCAGCATGCTTGCCAAAGTACTTAGCGGCTCTTCCTCCCAGAAATCCTGCAGCTCCCGTTATTAATATTGTCTTTTGCATTTTACCAGTATACATTAAAATTTACTTCACTATTTAATTCTGAATTTTTACCTTTTTGAAAGGCATAAATATATTTTCCTACCATATCTGTTTCATCAGAAACAAATCGTTTATCAGGGAATTCAACCAGGTTCTTTTCCTGTAATTCCAGTATCTCTTTGTCTTGTTTGATAATCTTCTTAAACATTTGTTTTGCAAAGGGAATCAGCATAGGTGTTAACCATGAGATATCTAAAAATATCCGAGCGAAGTATTCAACTCCATTTTCGTTTTCATTTACTATGGCTTCAAATCTCGAAATGGCTTTGTTTTCAGTATTGAAGTATTCAAGTACTGCAATTCCCGGATGTATATAAGTTGAAACTGCTTTTAACTGCTGCCATTTTTTAGGAAGTATTTTTGTTACAAAGCCTTTTGCCGACTCATGTTCGTAGAAGACCTGAAAGCTGTTTTCAGATTTTACTATTTTGGCTTGAATAAGATTTCTTTTTTTCTCTTTTGTTCTGATTAATCCATCGTGTACATAATGGGTATGACTTCCTTCAAGAAAATTTTCCAACACATTTGGTAGTTGCGCAATAATATTTCCTTTTAAAAAGATCTGTGCTTTTTGTTCAGATAGTTGAGGTATTTGTGCTTCTTGATTTTTGCTTAACCAGATGAGTCCATATTTTTCATAAACAAAATATCTTTTCAACTGACAGTCGATTTTACCTCGTTTTACAGGAATGTTTGTATTGGAGCCAGATTCAGAATCGAAGGTCCAGCCATGGTATTTACAGCTGATTTCACCGTTGATGATTTTACCTTCAGATAAAGCCAATCCGCGGTGCGGACAATAATCTTCATAAGCAAAAATGCCTTTAATAGAACGAATGATTACCACAGGTATTTTTTGATCAACTACCTTCATGGTTGAATTCATTTCAAGCTGACTTGAAAATGCAATGGCTTTATAATAATCAAAGTTCATATTTATTCAGAATTGGGATACCTATTTTATTGGAAACAAATTGAAGTGTCTTCCAAATCAATTTTCTTCCAAATGATAAATGTTGTATATAGATTAACGAATATTCAATAGAAGCTTGTCCACCACGCATACGTTTGAATAGTGATGCACCTGAACTAAGATTGAGTAATAAACCACTTTTGAATTTATATAAAAAAATTAAATGAATGGCATGAATATATAATCCTTCTTTTTGTGGTGCATCTGTATCATATCCAACCAAAGGTGAAGTGATTGTATTTTCAATGATAAACAATCCTGCAAATGATTTGAGTTTGTTTTTGTCATCAGCATAACCTTGAAAGTGAATGAGCTTTTGTTCGTAAGAAATTCTGAAATAATCAATAGTAAATTGAGGATTGAATACAGAGTATTTTACCAGGTATAATTTGTTATACAATGCAAGCGCTTCTTCCAGATAAGGATACATTTCTTCATGAGAAATATACCTTAGTTTTTGTTTTTTGATAAGCCTAATATCATTGCGATTGTTATTGTGTTTAATCCAAGTATCATAATCTGTATCATAGATATAAACTTGTCGACTTCCCAGTTTGATATAACCTCTATCTTCAAATTTATTGATGATTTCCTGATGCTGATATTCGTTTAATGAACGAAAAATGATAGCATGTTTTGGATATTCTTTTAATAGTTCATCTGTTATTTCCCCAATTTCTTTTCCATCCCATTCCGGATAAGGATTGGTAGAAAGCAGGAAATTATTGACATGAATGTTTTTATCGATTTTCCCTAATCTTAAAATGATATCAATGAATTTGATGATACCTAAAATTGGGATTTGAAGAAGCGTGTTGTTTACCTTTTGTTTGAGTTCATCTTTTGAATAAAGCGCATAAGCAGTATGTGGCGAGCATACAAAAGAATTGTTTTCCTGTTTATGGTTAATGCTGGCTGGAAAAACATATTTTTCTCCAATCTTCATCAGTTTCATTTCAGTATTTACATTACGAATGATGGCCTTTGAATTTTGCTTCAAAAATAATACTGAAAGAGATTGATGAAAATCTTCCATTGATTCCTTTGTATGTATGGACTCAGGTTTAATCATTGTTCCATTCAATATCAGAAGTGCTTGCTTCAAGCCAGGTAATATTTTTGCTAAATTTCAAATAGGTTATTTCAACCAAACTCAGTATTTGTAGCAAAAAAGGTTTGATATCATTTCTTTTCAGAATCACATCTTTTGCTTTTAAAGTTCTGCTTTTGAAGTAAGAGGGAAGATGTAAAATAAACATCGCGTATTTTATACAATACTCAGTTTTATCCTGATGGATGATTGTTTCATCATTCAAAAAAGCCTTAGCTAGGTTTTCATGAAGCAAGTGAGCACCACTGGTTCCTCTTGGATTACATTCAATGAAATAAGGAGTTTGGTTTTCATCAATAATCACATCAAAACTTAATTGTCCGGTATAGTTTATTTCTTCTCCAAAACCCTTTACATATGCGAGAATCCTTTCATTAAAAACAGGTTCAAAAAATACGCCGGCACCCTTTCCCGCTCTATAAAGCGGGTGATAGCAAGCATAAGCTTTCAAAATACCATTATCCCATATAGAATAAACACATACTTCTTTTCCATTAATTTTTTTCTGTGTTATCCATTTAGGTTTTTCGGTATCAGGAAAGTAAAAGTGTTTAATCTTTTTATTGATGATGACAGAAGAAGCGAATCTTGAGTAAACTGGTTTAAATACGTAGGAAGCGCTGTTTTCCCAATCTTTAAAGTCCGGAAGAAGCACTGTTTCAGGTATTGGGAATCTTTCTGAATTGTATTTGGTGAACTCAAATTTGTTATGCAATTTTAATACGAGTTCAATCGGACTTGTCCATACTTTACAATTGAATTCGTTCAAACGACTGGCAACAAAAATGGCTTCTTCACAAGTTGGGATAAAATGAGTAATGTTTTCATCTCTAATGATATCCTGAACCTGTTTAACAAACAAATGAATAAGGAATCTCGGCGAAGCGACAACATAGTATTTATCTATATGCTTCGACCACCGGGAAATTGTTAGATGAAGGGAGTCAATCATAATAACTCTACAACCTGCCTTTTTAAAGCTGCGGGCCATTTCCAAAGCTATGGGAGCTCTGGCACCTGAGATTAATATGTTTTTATTATTAGCTGCCGATGCCATATAGATTTTGTGAAAAGTAAATGAACCAATCAAATAAAATGATGTCTTTATTCATTAAATTTTTTTTGTACAAATAAATGAACCTACCAATAAACTAAATTAATAGAATATTGGCAGGTTATTTTGCAATAATTTATCAGAGTTTATAAGCAAGACCCAAACTGAAGTTAAGTGTTGAAATATTCATATAGGATCCGCTTTCGGTGGTAGTGGTTCCATCTGGCTCTGTACTTTTCATTTTAAGTTGTGTTTCAGTAATCCAGAAATCAACATTACCAAGGATAAGAAATTTGCTGTTTAAATCATATTTTATTCCTGAACCCAGTAAAAGTGATCCATATGTGGAAGGCTGACCTTCAGTTTTCGAACTTTGGTTTATTCCCATAAAGCTCACATTCATTTCCATATCAAATGGCGTAACTGTGGATGCTCCAATTAAAAATTTCGATTCCCAGCTAAGTTTATTATTGATTGGTACTGATCCATTCAAACCAACCATATAAGTATTGATTCTCCAGGGTTTTGATTTAATATCCAATGAACCACCTAAAGCAAAGGGTGATAAGGCTGCTTTTAAAACATCTTCATCCAATCCATTTCTTTGGTGTCTGATTAATCCTGATATTCCAAAATGTGGATTGATTCGATAATAGCCGGAGAGGTCAATGGCGTAACCGGTTTTAGCAAGACCTGCATTTTCTTTATTTAGATCGGAAGAGCCATAATTGGAAAGTGGTAAACTTAAACCACTTGAAATTGCAATGTGTGCTTTT
Organism: Vulcanococcus limneticus LL; assembly: GCA_943361925.1. Lineage (GTDB taxonomy): Bacteria > Bacteroidota > Bacteroidia > UKL13-3 > UKL13-3 > CAISCU01. The sequence goes on from CALRIT020000005.1 coordinate 10,044, forward strand.
TCTTGAGAGAAAACTTGTGATGTTCCAAACAAACAAGTTAAAAGGATGAGGATTTGTTTCATGATTTTTTAATTTAAATTGGTGATACAAGTTTAGCTTCACCAAAACGCATGATTCCTGCTGATTTCCTTTTTATAGGCTTGATTATATTGCTATTTATGCCAACCTGAATGAGGTGATTTGCATGAATTGCAAAATTGGTGGCTCGCTTTTTAATTTAAATCATACAATTATTGATTTTTGCAAAAGGGGAATTTTAGCCATCAGATATAAGAGCATAAATGATGTACTATTTTACTCAATAAAAAATGGGATGAGGTAAACCTTTTAAATAAAAAATCCTCAACCGACTAATCAGTTGAGGATTTTTCATTATTAGATATTTAAACTTAAACCTTCTTTACAAACTCACTTTTTAAAGCCATAGCGCCAAATTCCGGCACTTTACAATCGATATTGTGGTCGCCTTCAACCAATCTGATATTGTTTACTTTTGTACCTACCTTAATTGATTTTGAAAAACCTTTTACAGGCAAGTCTTTGATGATGGTAACTGAATCACCATCCTGAAGAATATTACCGTTAGAATCTTTCACAACCAGTTTGTAAGGATCTTCTTCAACTTCTTCAGGGTTCCATTCGTGGGCACATTCAGGACAAACCATTAAATGGTCCATTTGATAAGTGTATTCGCATTTGCAAATAGGGCAAGGTATAATTGTATCGCTCATTTGGGCGAAAAGTAAACAATTTCAACAGATTAAAATATGAGTTATGTCTGTTTGAATCTTTTTTACTTTAGTACCTTGATTTTATTGGGAGTAAAAGGAATTTACTCAACAAAAATACACTTGAATTTTCCACTGTGTTTTAATTCACCTGTTTTAAGATTGACAATTTGCTCTTCAGCATAACCAATATTTTGAGGTGAATCTTTCATTTCTTTTTCGCAGTTAGGTAGTAAACTCAAATCTTTGATATTGTCTTTTGCTACCACAACCCATAACTTTAAATTATTTTTTTCGATTTTGTAGCTGTCTTTGTATTCAAAGTCGAATAATGTACTTCCATCCTCAATTTTGGCGATTGTCATGTTTTGCTGACTAGTAGTCTCCGAACCATCATTTCCTATTAAAAGATAATTATCGGTAATTTCAAAAATACCACCACCAATTTTGTATGATTTTTTGGTTTTATTATTTTCTACAGTGTTTTCAATTCCATCTCTTTCACCATCATTGTAACCAATTTCGGTAATGGTATAATCGCCCTTTGTTTTAACGGTAGTATCTGTATAGGTAATTTCCATTTCTTCCTCTCCCTCTGCACCCACACTGATTTCTGCATGAATTGTAGTATCTGAAGTGATGTTTATTGAAAGGCTATCTGTAGAGGATGTTTGATTTTGAGTGATTTCTCCACCGCATGAATATAAAAGTGTAAGAGCAGATACAAAGGCTAATTGGATGAGGGATATTTTTTTCATTTGATAAATTTATTGAAGTACAATTAAATACATATTTTTAAATTATACAATTTGATGTCGAGATGAAATCAATTCCTCATGAAGAATTTAGTATCACATAAAACTTACCCTTCTTATTTCTTCCTTTTCTTGCTTAAGTTTGAAGCATGAATAACAATGATATCATTCGTAGGGTTCGATATACATTCAGTTTGAATGATACAAAAATGTTGGAATTATTGGCCGAAGGTGGTGCATTGGTTGATAGAGAAACTCTGAGTAACTGGCTTAAAAAGGATGAAGATCCGGATTTTAAGCCTATTTACGACAAAGATTTGGCTGCTTTTTTAAACGGATTTATCATTTTAAAAAGAGGTAAAAAAGAAGGTGAAATTCCCAATCCTGAGAAGAGCTTAAATAACAATATGATTTTCCGTAAGCTTAAAATTGCTTTAAACTTAAAGGATGAAGAGATGCTTGAAATCCTGACCCTAGCAGATTTTCAATTCAGCAAACATGAATTAAGTGCTTTGTTTCGCAAACCAGATCAAGATAAATTCAGGATATGTAAAGACCAGGTTTTACGTAATTTCCTATTTGGAATGCAATTGAAGTACCATGGGAAGAATAAATAAATTGATGATTTATTTGAACCTAAAGCAGCAGTTTATTTCATTATAACTTCGATTAGGGTAGATTTGATAGCCTTAATACTGTTGGAGTTCATCATGAATAAAATCGAGTCTGATTCCTGCGGATTTTAGCATGATTTCGCTTTCGCCACCTGCATGGTATTTTCTTTCACAAACCACTCTTTTTATTCCGCAATTGATGATTAACATCGCACAAACACGGCAAGGTGTCATTCTGCAATACAAAGTAGCACCATCTAAAGCAACACCATTTTTTGCTGCCTGACAAATGGCATTTTGTTCTGCATGTACAGTTCTCACACAATGTTCTGTGATGCTATCATCTTCATGAATCATTTTTTTCATTTGATGACCTACTTCATCACAATGAGGTAAACCAATTGGCGAACCCACATAACCGGTAACCAATAATTGGTTGTCTTTTGCAATTACACAACCACTTCTACCTCTTCCACAAGTTGCTCTTTTACTGATGGCTTCCATCACTTCCATAAAGTACTCATCCCAGGTAGGTCTGATATAATCGGTATTTGCGTTTGAACTCATGCCCCAAATGTCTGAAATAATTTTCAATACCTTTTATTTATAACCCGAATATTTCATTGAATTGTTGTGAATATAATTTTTCAATTATTTTGATTGAGTTGCAATAGGATTCATTAGAACGTTTCTTTTTTAATTGTGGAGTTGATTTTTCAATACAATTAATATTTTTGCTAAATATTTAAATAATTAATCAAATTCAGGGAAATTAATTGGTTTCCAATTTTTTTATTTATTTTGATGTCAATCTCATGAAGAAAATTCTATCAATCATTCTTTTTACACTTTTAGCTAAGCTCTCATTTGCTCAGATAGATTCTTTGGAAGAAGCAAAGAATATTATCAGGAATAAAGAGGTTTTAGGAAAGTTAAAATCTAATCCGAATGAAGAGAAACTAATTGAATTTTTAGAAGGACTTGCTGAACATACTTATCATTCTACAATTGCTTTAAAGGAATTAAAGTATTATTTCAATGAATTTGATAAATTCTACGATAAACATCCAGAGTTTCTTCATACAAAATACTTATTGAATTTTTCAAAAGCAGTGATGGAAATGTATATTGGTCATCCAGCTCAATTCCATGCTATTATTGAAGAGACAGAACAAGAATTAAAAGATAGAAAGCGTTTTAAAGAATTGTTTCATTTAAATCTCAAGGTTTGCCATTTTTTATCCGCTATAGATCAAGTTAAAGAAGCAAAAAGGCATTTTTATGAGAATGAAAAATTGCTTACGGATTTGGAAATAGCCGGATTGAAAAATTTTGATGGTTATGAATCCATTCAATTAGCAAATTCATTTGGGATGCTTTTTAAAAATGCAGAACAATTAGATTCTGCAGAGAAGTACTTTCGAATTGGATTAAGCAGAGCTAGAACGGAAAATAATAGAATTTGGACAGGAATCATATCAGGCAATTTAGGAAGTATTTTGGCCAGTAAAGGTGATTATGCAATGGCTGAAAAATTATTAATCATAGATAAAACAGAATCTATACTTTCAAATCAAATTACCAGTGCAATCAATGCTGTTTTAGCTTTAGTCGATATTAAATTGTCTCAGAGTAATGTGAAGGAAGCCGAAATTTATTTAAATCAGGCAGATTCATTAATTAATGCATATTCAACAAATAATGATGAAGAAAAAAGCTACTATGATATAGAAAAAACGAATAAACTAGGAGCGCTTCAGTTGTTGAAAGGAAACAAAATTGAGGCGCTTGAAAGCATGCAGAAAGCTTATTCAGCATTAAAGATTAGGTATAAGAATAAATTGTTTTTAACTTCTAATTTAAATAGTAGACGATTTGCTTTCGAGGAAAATGTAAGTAAGATTTCTGAGCTGGAGCATAAATCGAATAGGAGAAAGTACATTATATTTTTCATCATCATCATTGTTTTATGGTTGATTTTAACTCTTATTAATCAAAGAAAATTCAATCAGCGATTAAAAGAAAAGAATAGCCAAATTGAAGAACAAGCAAAAGTTCTACAAGAATTAAATGCACAAAAATCTAAGTTATTTTCTGTAGTAGCACACGATATGAGAAGTCCGTTTGCTAACTTAAGAAACTTAATAGATTTGCATGCAGATAAAGCTTTGAGTGATGAAGAGTTTCTGCTGTTTTGTAAAGATATTAATAAATCAATTCATGGCCTTTCAGGTACTTTTGAAAACATCATGAGTTGGGCAAAAGTTGGAATGGAGCAAGGTATTCATGTTAATGTTGAAAGCGTAAATTTTGCTTCAATAATTTCAGAAATTATCCTTCAAATTAATCCCATTTGTGAGGTTAAATCAATTTCAATTCAATATACTGAAAATACTTCAAAGGAATTTTGGGCAGATAAAAATCTCATGTTGGTTGTATTACGTAATTTACTACATAATGCCATTAAATTTTCGCATGGTGGTTCAAATATATTAGTACAATATTCTTTGAATTCAGATAACAATAAGGAGGCTTTGATTGAAATTATTGACAAAGGAATAGGTATAGATGGTGAATTGCTCGATAAGCTTAATAATAATAATTCAAAGCTTAGTTTAAATGGCACCGCAGGTGAAAAGGGAAGTGGCTTGGGATTAATGATTTGTAAGGAATTTATTCTAGCTATGAATGGTCGTTTACAAATTGATAGCAAGTCTGGTGAAGGTAGTACGTTTACCGTTTTTCTGCCATTATCATTATCAAAACAGTAATTAGGGATGGGAGCCAGGAAATAATAAAAGCAATTGGTAAGCTTCTAAAAAGAATAAATAGCACATACTCATCCTTTCTGATGATATTAGAACTACCATGAAAATAAACCCTCATCACTGCTCCAATTGTAATTGAAATAATGGTGATTCTAATGATATCAATTGGAAAAGAAGTAAGAACGAAAAACATTATACTAAAGCATAGTGGTAATATTAAATGATGTTTCTTAGTATCAATATATTGCCAAATTTTGTATTCAAAATCCGATAAAAAGAAACCCAATTCCGGCATGGGTTCAACTATTTTCATGTTAGCTTCTTCTGTATCTTCTTTATTAAAAGCATAATCTTCTGCTACATTTAACGGATTTTGTTGCATGAGGTAACACAAATGCCAGTAAACTTTCGGGACTTGCTCGCAAAAGGCCTGCGGTACTTCAAAGAAATTTTCTATACAAACAGAGAAAAACTCCGCTTGGTTGGTTCCACCATATTCCCTGAAGAAATCTTGTTTGGCGTTTCTTATCTGACTAAAAGTGCTTGCTCCATGCGCCTCCCAATCATCAAAATAATGAAACAACCTAAAATTGTCCTCATAACTATCATTCACACTTAATCTAAGTATATGAGCGAATTCATGTAAACCAAGATTATAAGTTGCAGTATCAGGTTCATATCCGCTAACAAAATCTTCCCATGAAAGAAATACAACGCCATTACCCATAGCAAGTCCTTTTACCCAAGCTTCAGATAACTTGCTATAAAATATCCCCGGGAAAATTACCACACCCTTTAGGTTAGGTATTAGCGGATTACTAAAACCAAAAGTTAATTGAGCAATACATCCTGAAATCAGAATTTTTACTTCATCTGTTATCACAAAATCTTCTCTGCCTTGAAACTCTATTTCAGATTGAATAAGTAAGGTTCTATGAATAAATTTATGCTTTCCTTTATCGCTTAAACTTTTGAAATAAGGGTTCTTGTTTTCAAGCAGTTTGTTGTATTCGTAAAAGCCTGCAAAATTGCTAACCGATTCACCGTACTTTTCTTTTTCTCCAAAGAATTTAAAGCGAATGATTCCCCAAACAACAACAAATAAATAGAATATTATTTCAGATACAGGAATATTATAATTCAAAATATTATTCCGGTTTTTTATCCTGAACTTCTTTTGCTTTTTTGGCTAAAACATCTTCTAACAATTGCATGCCCAGTAAACCGCTAATAGCACCGTTTGTTCCATCTCCCGAGCCTGAAATTAATACATCAGGAATGATTTTTACTCCTTGGTTTCCGATTACTTCTGTTACTTTTAGTTTAGTGAAGTTATCACCACCCATTGCCGAAACAGATAGTTTATAAGCTTCAGCATTCGATTTTCCTATTGCCAAAATTTTCTCCGCTTCGGCATTACCTTCAACAGCAATTTTTTCAGCTTCAGCATTAGCAAGTGCTTTAATTTTTGCTGCATCAGCATTAGCAATTACTTTGGTTTTTTCAGCTTCAGCACCTGCAATTACTTTTAATCTTTCTGCTTCTGCAGTGGCTTGAATTTTCACGCTGCTTGCTTCTCCTTCTGCTTTTTTAACAGCGGCATCAGCTACTCTTTGTGCAATCCAAACACCCTGATCCGATTTTACAATCTCTTTTTGCATATCAGCAATCGCAGTTTCTTTTTCTAAAGTCTGACGTGTTTGTTCTGCTTTTTTCTGTGTTTCAAATGTTACATTTTGTTCCTCTGCCAGTTTTCTGTCGGTTAATGTTTTCATTAGACTTTCAGGTGGAACGATGTCTCCGATTAGAGTATCAACGCCGTTTACATTGTATTGCTCAAGTACTCTTCCAATATGCATTTTAGCTGATTCCTGTCTTTCTTTTCTTGTACCTAAAAACGCAATAACATCGCTATCCTGTGCGGAGTTTCTGAAATAGTTTCCAATGGTTGGTTCAAGCACCTGACTTACCAGGTTATTCATATTTCCAAAACGTGCAATAACTTTTGGAGCTTCAGTTGTTGGAATGTGAATGATTTGAGATACATCTAAATTGAAAGGGAAACCATCTTTAGAACGAACAGTTATTGTAGAAAGGTTTTTATCTAATTGATGTGATTCACTTCTTGCACTTGCCCAGTTAAGAACTAGGTTTGTAGTTGGAACCAATTCAACTCTCATGATAAAAGTATTTACTGGATATTTACCCGGTCCGAATGGTTCTGCCCAAACTCCTTTTTCACCTTTACTTACAATATTACCATGTTTAAATTCACTACCACTTAAATCAGTTCCTTCATTGCCAACATAACTAATTACAACACCAACATGACCAATTGGAATTTCAGTCATTTTAATTTGTTCAACCTGCACAAACCAAGGGTTTAAATAGTAAGAACCAGCTAAAATGACCTGAGGTTGAAGTCCTTTATTACCTCCACTGTTTAAGAAAGAACCAACATCCTGGAAATTATTATGACCACCAATTTGTTTACCTGCAATACTTCCTTCTTCAATAGGTTGTCCGTCTAAGGTTGTTACAATACCTACCATATTTTCCTGAATGATGGTCATATCAACAATAATTACATCAAACAAAAAAGCATTAATACGATAAGTACCCGCAGTAATGAATGCAGCTTGGCGACCTTTGCATCCCCCATTTTTTAAGAACATTTGGGCACTTTGAAATGCATCACATTCTATTTTACGGGCAAGGATATGTCCTGTTGGAAGTTCATTACCATCTTTTGCAACAAACAACCCAATTTTGCCTTCCGGAATTACGGTTAAGGCTTGCATGGTAATTTCATATTGCCAAATCCATTTCCAGAAGTATATCCCCGGAGCAAGGGTTTGAGCTTGAAAACCGGCTTCACCTTCTAATGCAATGATTCTGCCATCAGGTAATTCTCTTTTGTCTCCGAATAACACAAATTTTTTGGTAACCAATCCAATTCTGTCTTCTGGAACAATGACTATTCCAAGTAAAACTCTAAAAGTAAATTTATAGAAAACAAGCAGTAATAATGGTACTGCAATAGAAATGATGGTAGTAAGTTCCATAGGTTTTAAATTAAATCGTGAAATTAAATAAAAATTGGAAATTATTGTTTCATGCAACTATTCTTTTACAAAGAATTAGAAATTATTGTTCCGTGCAAATGGCGATTATTTATTTTTATTATTTGCTAATTTTTTAAAACTCAAGCAGCTTAAAGCAATTAGAAATAGAAACCGCTTACTCTGAGTTTTGTATTCGATAAATCAATACGAATATGATTAAACTAGCTTTTCAAATTATTATTGTTATTCTAAGTTCGGATTTAATATCCGGATTATTCCATTGGTGGGAAGATGCTTATGGAAACCCCAATTGGAAAATTCTAGGTAAACACGTAGTTATACCTAATTTGTTGCATCATACAGAACCTAGGGCATTTTTAAAAGGGAATTACTGGCAGCGAAACAATACTGCAATTATTTCAGCCATTATTTTAATTGGAGTTCCTGCTTGTTTTGGATGGTTTAGTTGGTTTTATACTGTATGTATCTTTTTGGCTTCCCAATCAAATGAGGTGCATCGCAAAGCCCATCAAACAGATAAAGAAAATGGCAAATTGATTTGTTTTCTGCAAAGCCTTGGTTTAATGCAATCAAGAAAACACCATGGTTGGCATCACAAGGCTCCTTATGATTGCAATTATTGTATTCTGACAAATTACCTGAATCCGATTTTAAATGCAGTTCATTTTTTTCCAATTATGGAAAAATCAATTGCCTTTTTATTTAGAATAAAACCTTTAAGAGCATCTGCCATTCGTGGAGGAAAATAGAATTGAAAAGGGCTACAAATTTATTCGACTTTGTACCCCTTTTTCAACTATGCTTTTTCTTCTAAAGTGCCATCTGCATGCTTGGCAAATCTTCCTTTGTTTCGTGGGTGAACTTGGTCCATTCTCGACCAAGGCCATCCACCAAATTGAGTGCGGTGGTAATCTTCAAACGCCTGATTAATTTCTTCTTTGGTATTCATTACAAATGGTCCATATTGAATCACTCTTTCACCAATAGGTTTACCTTGTAATAATAAGATTCTGTTTAAACCTTTACCTGCTTTTAAACGAATACTTTTATCAGATTGAAGTCTAACAGAATGATATTTTTTTATTATTTGTCCATCAAGGTTTAAATCATCTCCTTCATAGAAATATATTTTTCTGTTGATACCTTTTGATGCAGCAGGAATATTCCATTCTGCTCCTTCTTCAAGAAAAATATTCCACACCGCCACTTCATGTGTTGGATTAGCAGCCCATGAATTTGGAGGTGGCTGAAGTGCTTTGTGTTTGCCAATACTTCCTGCTATTACTTCAATTGTTATTTGCTTTCCGTTTTTATCTTTTTCTTTGATTTTCGGAATTGATTCAGACCATAACATTTTAAAATGTGGTTCAACCATTTTTTTAGCTGCAGGTAGGTTAATCCAGATTTGAAATAGTTCTAAAGGATTTTCTTTATCCTGTTTTAAAAGTGGAAACATTTCGGAGTGTTGAACTCCTTTTCCTGCGGTCATCCATTGCACATCTCCATTGCCATATCTGCCCGCTGCTCCGAGAGAATCGGCATGGTCTACCAATCCTTTTCTAACAACGGTTATGGTTTCAAATCCTCTGTGTGGATGACCGGGAAATCCGGGTACTTGACGACCATGATACATCCTGAAACCATCTTTTATGATAAAATCATCGCCTAAACTTCTTCCTGATAATGATGCCGCTGGTCCCATTGCAACATTTCCTTTTGGAAAATGATCTTCGTGATGAACGCAAAACAAAAATGGGTCTAAGGTTTCCCATTGAAACCCCATAGGTTCGATGTCGAGTATCGCTGATGAATTTTCCATACTTTTTTTGATTGTATTAGCTGCATTTTCGAAAGGAATGGTGAGTGCAGTGCCTAAACCAATTCCTAATCTTCTTAAAAAACTTCTTCTTTCTAATCCCATCGTTATTTCATTTTGATTTCTAAATCAATACTAAAGTTAAAGTATCCTTTTTGATAAGCCTTATAATTGGTGTGCCAGTAATTGTTCAATACATACAAAAACAAGGTGGATGGATTTTGGTTTTCACGCTTCCATACTTTGGCACCATTTAATTGATTTTCATCAATAGGAGCGCCAATTTCAAACAAAGCAAAATCGGGTGCTGAAATCTGAATTTCGTAATCTTTATAATCTAATTTTACAGACTCTTCAACACATATAAATTCCTTGTTAGAGCCGGGTAATTGTGAGTCAGGATATCTTAATCCATTATTATAAATAAGTTGGGTATTGAGATTTTGGAAGTTTAAAGCAACATGAAGTGCTTCTTTTTCTTTAACCTCGTTTTTATAAAAAGCATAGTTACAGTGTATTTTACCATTCGTTTTCCATATATCGTACCTTACTAAAATCCGAGTGAAATTATTGAGTTCATATACTTGTTCAGCAACCATCATAGTTTCATTTTCTTTAATAATTCTACTATTTCTAAGTTTTGGTACTAAATGTTGAATCGGGTTGATTCCAAGAGAATAAATTGGTTGTAGTAAATTGTATTTGTTCAGGTCTAAAGGCATGGTTTTATTTTCTGCATTTATCAATAGAATTCCACCATTTATGGAATCAATTTTAACAGATAAATTTGTTGGAATATTTTTAATTACTTCAGGTTCTTTAGGAATGTTATTGACAATTTTGTTATAGTACTTATTTGCTGAATCAAGAAAAGCTCTTTTGTATTTCCATTGTTCAGTGGTAAATGGAATTTCGGGATCTGATACACTACACCACGAACCCCAAGTGTGTTCATGGAAGAGCACTATACTTTTATGGAGATTATAAAAATCAGCTTTGTTTTTTTCGTATAAATTCAATTCTCTGGCTGTTTTTTCAAATTGAATAGTAGAACTTACCAATCTTCTAATTTCTATTTCCTCCAATGCTGTAGAATAGGCACCATCTTCCCAATAAGGTGTAATTTCCCCTGTTTCTTCTGGTATAAGAGCTGAGTACTTATCTTCAAATTCCTTAAAAAGAACTGAGATGGAACTTAACTTTAATGTTGGTGCTGCATAGGTTTCATTCCATTTTCTTACAAACTCAGATAAGTTTTGGTCAACCGGTCCATTATCTGCATTTTTGGTATAACGCAATTGAACCATTTCATAGGGATATTGGTTTTTTTCTAATTCAATTACATAATCCGAAATGCGTTTTTCCCACTCAGATTGTTTTTGATTTTCAGTAATTCCATGAAAATAGGAATACCCTTTTCCTGCTGTCCAAACCAATAGTTTTTGTGTTGAATCCGGATTTTCTTTCCAATAGAATACTTTATCTCCTTGTTCTTTAATCACCCCACCAACTCTATCTCCTAAATGGGCTTGGGTATGAACATAGTTTGGTCCAAACGATAGATATTTAAATCCATTTTTAAGATAAGCTCTAAAGGCTGATGAGCTTAATCCCGGTATATCAGTTGTCATGATATTATCGATTGGCAATTGATATGTTTTTCTTAGGTAATTTGCGTATTCAAGTGCCCAGTTTTGTTCTTCAGGGCGACAAAGTCCTGTAAGAATATTTGCATAATTTCCGCTTAGTACAAGCTGACCTTTTTTTACATAATTGACAAATTGTTGTATTTGTTTTTCATTGGCAATTCTGAAGAAATTTTCTACGGCCCACAAAGATTCAATATGCCATATAGGTTTGTTTTTTGGAGATTGATGTGATTCTATCCAATTTATTGCATCAACAATATTGTTGTTTTGGATTTTCTCTACCTCTGTTTGGTGATGAGAATATCCAATATCATTATGAGAATGATGTATGATATGAAATTGGATATTTTTGAATGGATGTAGTTCAATGGTTTTAATTATTTGTTCCTTTTTGTTGAGGAATAATTCTATGTTGCGCTTGCCAATCAAGGAAGTATCAAATGCTTCAAAACTAAATTCATTATATCCCTTTTTAGCAATAAAATTCTTTGTTTCACCATCTATTTTAATTTCAAGATTTGATTGATTGAAAGGGTTATCAATATGGATATTTACTTTTCTTTTATTTTGATTTCTAAGTAGCAAATTGCCAACCTGAATTTCTGCAGCAAATTTTGGAGTGTACATAAAAACCATCATCCAATCGCGGCTTGCTGAGTCTAATCCAAGAAGTTTAAATTCCACTTTTTGTCTAAGCAAATCAGAAGGTATTTTTAAGTAGAGTTTTCCAAAAGCATCTTTGTTAATGTCTTGATCTTCAATTTTAAAGTGATAGCTTATTCCATTATTTTCTCCAGTATTTATACTTCCCAAAAATTGTTTTTCTTTGGTTTGAATGATTAGAATACTTTTACTATTTAAGCTTAGTTCAAATGAACGAGTTCCACCACTGGTACCAGTGGAATGAGCAATAAGTAATTCGTAAGTTACGTATTTTGCTTTACCTGAATAATTATTTGCACTCCATTCTATTGGCATTTTACCATTTGCTCTCGTTAAAAGTGCAGTAGAGGCAAACTCGTGTAAAGGGGAATAGTATTTTATCTCTTCTCCGGATATTTTTTTGTTAAATCCGCTTAAGGAATCTGTACTTTCAGCAAAACTTTGTATTTTAAATAGACAGAATATAAGTGTTATTATTTTTCGCATAAATTATTTCCTTAATACAACAAACTAAAGATTATTTTATACAATAAAAAATTTGAGTCATTGGCTTAAACTATTTCTTAAATTATTATAATCATACTGTAATTGTATTTTTATTTTTAGTGTATTGGTGATGAAATACTGAAGCTAATAATAAAATTATAGATAAATTTGTGTTAGGTTTTAATTCAAATTTAAAAGGAAGGCAATTTTTTTTGTGAATTTGAACTGATTATAATTTTTGATTAACATGAAAAAGGTATTACTTATAGATGATGATAAGATTAATAATTTCCTTTCAACCTTAAATATTAAACAAACGAAAATTGCGAGTGTTAGCAAAGAATGTTTAAATGGAGAGGAAGCTATTGAATACCTGAATAGTACCAATGATTTTCCTGATTTAATATTGCTTGATATTAATATGCCATTTATGGATGGTTGGCAGTTTCTTGAAATTTTTCAACAAACAGAAAAGTTAATCGATATTCCGGTTTATATATTAACGTCTTCGAATTATGATGTTGATATGCAAAGAGCTATGAAATATACATCTGTAAAGGGTTATATTGTTAAGCCACTTAAGAAAGAAGTACTTTTTAGTATATTGGAAAAGTAAAAAAAAGTCGCCCGAAAGCGACTTTTCTTACCTAATCAGTTTTATTTTCATTCAACTGAATTCTGAATCAGGTTTTAACCTGATTGCAGAATATTTTTAATTATTATTCTAAATTTTGTTAGTTTACAAGCTTCAAAATTAGCATTTATTTTAAAGCATTTATTTTTCTTTTAAATTATCAATCAGTTATTTTTATAGTTTTAATTGGCGTTTTATGCCTTGGTTTTGATAAGCAATATTTGACTCATTCAGTTTGCTTTATTTCTAAAACTTTAATTTAGGTTAAATTCTTTACGGATTTTTTTTTCATTCATTGCATAAATTTCATTTGTATTGGTTTAAGCTGATTTTTAAATTTTTACTTAGCTTTTTGAAGACATACATCAAAAAGAAACTACAACAATACTACTACAGCAATGTTCAAGTGGCTGTAAATAAATTGCTTATTCTAGTTTGAAATTTAAGTTAATTTACTTACTTGCAGTTTGGAATATGAATAGTTTCTTTAAAAATGTAAGGCTTGTTTTCTTAATACTCTTGTTTTGGCAAGTGTTTTCTGTGCCTGTTTGGGCTCAATATTCTGCATCCGGACCAATGGTGAAGAACTTTCCAAAGCAGATTTATAATGGGGGAACTCAAACTTGGGATATATGTGAAGGGGATAATGGCTTAATATTTTTTGCCAATAATGATGGTCTTTTATTATTTGATGGAAAAAGCTTTTCAAAATTTCCATTGCCAGGAAAAACCATATTGAGGTCGATTTATTTTGATAAAATTTCAAGGAAAATCTTTGCAGGTGGTCAAAATGAAATTGGGTATTTTGAATTTGAAAAGAATGGAAAATTAAAATTTGTTTCACTTGCTTATTTACTTCCCGCTGGTTTTAAAGGATTTGAGGATGTTTGGGGAATTGAGGAAACGGATGGGAAATTCTTCTTTCAAACAAGTCAGCAGTTATTAGTTTATGATGGAACCTCAATTTCAATTCTAAAACCTTCCGAGTTTTTGCTTGAGAATATATATAAGGTTCAAAGTAATTTATACTTAACCGATGCTTCAGGGATGATTTTTCAGCATAAAGCAGGCACATTTCAGGTTTTAGTTAAATCTACCAATTTGGATATTTCTTCACTACTTCCTTTTGGTTCAGATATTTTAATTAGTACTTTTAAAAATGGTCTTTTTGTTTTGAAATCGGGTTTAATAACAAAACTTGAAACAAATGATGAATTATTAAAAAGGAGCAGGATTTATAAGGCATGTACCTATGGTTCTAATTATTTATTGGCTTCAAATAGGTCTGGAATATTCTTCTTGGATAGCACAGGTAGAGTTTTTAAAAATATTAGTTTAGAAGATGGATTACAGAACAGTAATACTTTATCTCTCTTTAAAGATGCAAATAACAATGTTTGGTTGGGTTTAGATAATGGAATTGACTTGGTTCGATTGAATTATCCATTTGGTTATATCTTGCCAGATGGTCTTTTAAAAGGAACAGGTTATTCAATGACTGAATTTGGTAGTAACTATTATTTTGGTACCAATAATGGTCTGTATACCAGGGCAAAATCAAGTGGTTCTGTAGACGCATTCAGGTTAGTTTCAAATACAGAAGGTCAGGTTTGGTGGGTACAAACTATTCATGATAAATTATACATTTCACATCATGAAGGATTGTTTGAAGTAGAAGGTTCAAACGCAAGAAGAGTTTCAGAAATACGAGGTTGTTGGAAATTAATCGAACTTAATAAACATCCCGGCTACTATATTATGGGAACTTATAGTGGTTTAAGTTTATTCAAATGGCTTAATGGTTCTTTGAGTTTTGTTGGAAATATTTCAAGGTTTAAAGAATCCAGTCGGTTCTTAGAAGAAGATGAATCGGGAAGGATTTGGGTAGGGCATCCATATAAAGGTGTTTATAGAATACTCTTAAGTCCAGATTTATTAGCAGCGCGTCAGGTAAAACTTTATGGTGTTAGAGATGGCCTTCCGGAAGCTACCGAAAATTATGTTTTTTCAACAGATTTGGGATTGGGCTTTTGCACACCAAAAGGCATCTTTAAATATAGAGAAACCACTGATAAATTCGAACTATTTAAGGTTTTCAGCGGTTTAATAGATTCATCTAAAACCTATAAACGTTTAATCAGCGGTAAAAATGGGAATATCTGGTATATTGGATTAAATGATATTGGATATTTAAAACCTGAATACAATGGAGTTGAATATTCATATACCAAAGTTCCATTGCCCAAGTTAGACCAAAGTTTGGTTGGTGGTTTTGAGTTTTTAAATGAATGTGAAGATGGGAATTTGTTTTTAGGTGTAGAATCAGGTTTTGTGCACTTGAATTTGAAGCAAATTAGCAAATTTACTCAGGAAGTGCCTACTGTTTTGGTTACTTCTTTAGGCTCTCTTAGTTTTAGTGATTCTATCTATTCTAGATACCTTTCAAATAACCACGATATTGTAGAAATTAATGATAGAAGTATAGAATTCTCCTTTAGTTCAACGAATGCATACTTTTATAAAGATCTTAGTTTTTCCAGCTATTTAGAGGGTTGGGATAAATCCTGGTCTGCTTGGAAACCAGTATCTACAAGGGAATTTAGTCGCCTTACCTATGGAGATTACTTGTTAAAGGTAAAAGCAAAATACATGGGTTTAGAAGGACCAGAAACCATCATTAAAATTCATATTCCTGCACCTTGGTATTGGACAAGATTTGCTAAATTCTTTTATGGTTTGATAGCTATTATTTTGGTAGTAATGATTGGCTTTTATCCTCAAATGCGAGTTCGTAAGAAAGCTTCACGAATTTTAGCAGAAAAGGATGACCATTTTAAACGCCAAACTGAAATACTTAGATTAGAAAAGGAAAAGCAAGAAAAGGAACTGATAGAATTAAAAAATCAGCAATTACAAAGAGATTTGGAGCATCAGGGAAAGGAGCTAGCTTCTAGCACGATGCACATTGTTCAGAAAAGCGAAATGTTGCTTACTATCAAGGATAAATTAAAACGGATTTCACAAATTAGCAATGATCCTAAGATTAAACCTGAAATTACCGAGTTAATTAAGAATATTGAAAAGGATACTTTAATAGATAAAGATTGGGAGAAATTTGAGATTTACTTTAATAATATCCATGATAGGTTTACCCAGATTTTAAAAGAGAAATTCCCAATTTTAACTGCGAATGACATAAAAATGTGTGCCTATTTACGCATGAATTTATCTACTAAAGAGATTGCTTCAATATTGAATATTTCTGTGAGGGGAGTTGAGATCAGTCGTTATAGACTAAGAAAGAAAATGAACCTTGAGAATGGAATTAATTTAACAGAGTATTTATCAAAACTATAAGTCTGTAAAAAAAGAAAGGCCGGGCAATGCCCGGCCTTCTTCCACCAATTTCCCAGATTAGTTAACCTGGAATTTTACCATTTTAACAGAGTTTTCCATCTCTATTTTCAGCAGGTAAATACCTTGTTTCAAAGATTTAATATCGATATTCATAGTACCAGAAGTTGAATTAGATCTACTCTCATCGATCAATTCTTCACCAATGGTATTATAAATAGTAATTTTTGAAGCAAGTTTATTTGACATTCCAAAATCCAGGTACAATACATCGCTTGCAGGATTTGGATATACTTTTAAGTTATTCAATAACTGTTCGCTTAAGCTATTTGCATCACATTTGTTACAAGTATTAAAGCAATATGTTCCAATTAACATTGCATTTGAATCAGCAACATAAAAAGTACGGTTTGTAAAACCATCTTTTGTTCTTGTACAAGGAGCACCAGCAGTAAATTCTTCTTGTGCTACCCAGTTTCCAATAGTGAATTTGAAGTCATAAACACCTGTATCTAAGTCTAAAGTTGCACTGTAAATAGTTCCACCAACATTAGCCATTGGAGTACATTCTCCACACCAGCCGTTGAATGTTCCATTCAAAGTAATTCCTTTACTGATATCACCAGTATAATCTTTCATATTTACTCTGAAAGTTACTTTTGTTTTAGGACGTGGTACTTCTGGACAAGCAGCACAACTTTCCCAACAAACCATTGGAAGAGAATCATTTGCTTTACCAGTTACAAATACACGGTTAGTAAAGCTACCAGTTGTTTTAGTACAAGTTAAGTTTGGATTTAACATTTCTTGCTTAGACCAGTTTCCTACAGTGAATTTATATTCAATTTCTTTCATTGAATCTAATTCAACATTTACAGTCCAGATTTTTGTACCAGGTACATTTCTCATTTTAATACACTCTCCGCACCAGTTGTTAAAAGTTCCGTTTAAGGTTAATGTATCAGTTGGAGCTAATGTTAAAGCTCTTGCATCTACTGTAAATGCTAATTTTACTTTAGCAGGCGGTGGAGGTGGTGGTGTTGAATCGCCAGCAACTCTTACATCATCCCACATATAAGTTTTAGCACCTGCTGTTGCTCCAGTAACTCCAAAATTGAAGAAAATAGAAAGCATTTTATAAGAATAAGTATAGTTAATTGGAGCAGTTCCTGAAACATTATTTTCAAAATTGAATTCCATGTCTTCCCAAGCATTTGCTTTTGTTGTTCTAGTATCAGTTTCTACACTTTTTGTAGCATCTCCAACAACTTCAGCTTTTAAACGAACTACAATTCCGCTATCAGGTGAAAATACTTTTACTTTAATTTTAGCTTTACCTGCAGAAAAAGGTAAAACTTCTGCCAAACCAGAACCTGTGCTCATAGTAGTACCTGCCCAAAGTTCAGCAGTAATTCCTTTGGTAGTGCTCATTACATTGTTTGTAGCATGACCTGGTTCTAACATCATAGTAGATGCATTTCCACCAAAATCAGTAACAGTGTAATCTACATTAGTTGCTTGGAAATCAATTGGTAATTTAATAGGATTCAATAATGGAGCAGTTCCAGGAATGAATCTCAAATCGTCGTGGTAGTAAACTTTTGTTCCAGCAGTAGCACCGGTAACACCAAAATTAAAGAATACAGATACTTTTTTGAAAACATGATTAAGGTTCAAGGCTTGGGTTCCCGCAACATGATTTGCAAAATTAAATTCTAAAGTTTCCCATGAATTTGCTTTTGTCGTGCGTACTTCAGTTTCACAGCTTTTGCCACCATCTGTAGCGTCTTCAATTTTTAATCTTACGGCAATTCCACTATCAGGTGAATAAACACGTAAACTCATTTTTGTAGCATTTTGAGCGAAAGGAATTGCAGTTGGGAATCCTTGAGCACCATAAGTAGTACCTGCCCATAATTCTGCTACATTTGATTTAGTGCTGATTGCTACTTTGTTAGTTGTATCAGTTGGGTCATTTCCAATTACACTTGAATTTCCACCAAAATCAGTTAATACATAATTAACAGTTGTGCTGTCAAAAGTTACCGGTAAATTCATAGGAACAGGATTTACAGTTGTACAAGCAGTACAAGAGTTCCAACAAACTGCAGGAAGCACTGTATTTCCAGTAACATTAATTGAACGGTTTGTAAAAGGTCCGTTTGTAACTGTACAAGGTGCACCACTGTTAAAGTTTTCCTGTGCACTCCATCCACCAATGGTGAATTTGTATTCTTGAGCGCCTGCAGGAACTAAAAATGTTCCTTCCCAGATATTTGTATTCCCTTGTTTAACAAGAGGATTACATCTTCCGCACCAGTTATTCCAGGTGCCATTAACGTATACTGTATCATTAAGACCAGTATACTGAGTCATGTCTACTTTAAAAGTAACATTACTCTGAGCTCTAGCAACTTCTGTTCCCAAAAGTAAAAGAGCAAATAAGAAAAGTTTAGTAAAAAAATTCATCAGCTATTTGATTTAGTGTCGTAAATCTAAACTATAATTAAGCTGATAGATTTTTTTGAACCCCTTCAATACTTTCACCTCTAATCTTTAGACAATTCATTGCTACTACATCACTACTACAACTTAATGTAAGTATCTTTAAGACAGAAGTATATATTGTTTGTTTTTTCTTATTTTTAATGTTCTATTTTTGATTTTTTTTGAATTTTTAATCTTAAAATATCAATTTTTCTGCTAGTGCACGGAGCTTACACTCACTTTTTCAATGCCATTTAGAATAACTTCTATATGCCTGTCTTTTGCTTTTTCTTCAAATTCACTTATGATTTCCAGAATATCATAATCAATAAAATTACATTCAGTACCGTCAATAGTTAATACGCTATACTCCTGAATTTCATCAAGTGATTTTCTGAGTTTTACCTTGTTTAGAAATGAAACATTCGAATTCAGTTTAATTAAATGGTGTTCTGTATTCGACTTTTTAGTGGTAATTATTTTGTATTCGGCTTTGAAATTATTCTGTATTATAAAATAAATTGAAATCAATAAGCCAATTGTTACGCCTATTAATAAGTCGGTTGATAGAATAACAATGATTGTAATTATAAACGGCAAAAACTGCTTCATACCTAAATGAAGCATACTTTTAAATAGTTTAGGTTTTGCCAAATTGTAACCAGTCATTAATAAAATGGCAGCAAGGGATGCATAGGGAATTTTATTCAGCAAAAAAGGAATGAACAAAACGGCCAAAAGAAGAAAAACGCCATGGGTAAAGGCAGAAAGTTTGGTTTTTCCGCCGGCATCAACATTGGCGGCACCTCTCACTACAACGGCAGTTATAGGTATTCCACCAAATAAACCACAGGCCATATTTCCAATTCCTTGAGCAATAAGTTCTCTATTAACCGGAGTAATTCTATTGTGTCTATCTAATTTGTCTACAGCTTCTACGCAAAGTAATGTTTCTAATGTAGCCAATAAACCAATAACTAATCCGTTTTTCCAAATATTGCCATCCGAAAAAATCTTAGTGAAATCAGGGAAATTGATATTTGAAAAGATGTCATTTGGAATATTAACCAATTGATGACTTCCCAAAGAAAAGGCGTTGGCTTCAATTGAAAGTAAGTAATTAAATCCCAATCCAAATAATACTACGATTAATGGAGCTGGAATTACTTTTATTTTTTTCGCAAAGGGCTTTTGTAATAAAACTAAAATTATAATCGATAAAACAGAAAGCAATGCCGATCCTTCAGAAACCTGAGAACCAATATCTTTAAAGTGTTCATGGATGCTATCGGCAGTAAAAAGGTTTAAGAACCCATCTGTCCAAAAATCGGGTTCTCCATATCCGAGTGCAATTGGAACTTGCTTTGAGATAAGTATGATTCCAATGGCAGCAAGCATTCCTTTTATAACTGATGATGGGAAATAATTCGCAATTCCACCCATTTTAAAAACTCCCAATACCAATTGAAATCCACCTGCGATTACTACTGATAATAAGAATGTTTGATAATCTCCTAATGAAATTATTGCTGCTGCTACCAAGGTAGAGAGTCCGGCTGCAGGTCCTGAAACTCCCAATGCTGAACCACTGATTAATGAAACAATTACACCTCCAATAATTCCTGATATTAAACCTGCTACCAATGGAGCACCTGATGCTAATGCGATGCCTAAACACAATGGCAAGGCTACCAGAAATACAGAGAGACCAGCTGGTAAATCATGTTTTAACCAGACTAATCTAAATACTTGCATTGATTTATTCATTATTGAACACTTTTATGCAAAAATGCTTCATTAAATGAATTTAGTCCCATTTTTTTAAAAATTATTAAAACAAAATTAAAATTAACTTGTTTTAAGGCGACCTTTTGCTACAGGTACCGCATTCCATGGATCATCAGGCCAACTATGTTTAGGATACCTTCTTTTCAATTCCTTTTTTACTTCATGGTATGTATTATTCCAAAAGCTGTTTAGGTCTGAAGTAACCTGAACTGGTTTAAATCCCGGTGACAATAAATGAATCACCATGCCAATTTTATTGCGATTTATTTTTGGGGTTTCTGCCAATCCGAATAATTCTTGCAATCGCACTGATAAAATAGGTTGTTCTCCATTTGGAAGGTATTCAATTTTTATAGATGAGCCACTTGGAACTTCAATTTTAGCAGGAGCTAATTTTTTAAGTTCCTCTTGTTGTTCCCATTCAAGTGAAGAAAGTAGTGCCTCAGATAAATTAATTTTCTTAAGTTCTTCAGGCTTTTTAACTCCATTTAAAAATGGACTAAGCCAATCTTCATTGGTCCATAATAAGGTTTGGGTATCAACTTCCGGCCAATTTTCATCAGGGTTCCATTTATTTAAACACATGATTCTATTTTGTAATTGAATCATACTATCATCAAAATTTAATAATGATTCTCCTTCTGTTTTTATTGCATTTGAAATTGCTTTAAGTAAATGTTTTTCATCAGGAGCGGGAAGTGGTTTTGATTGTAAAACGATATTCCCAATTCTTAGTTCTTTGCTAGCAATTAATCCCCCTTTTCGAGTATCCCAGGTAATAATTTCCTTTTCTTTTACCATCGGCATTAAATCTCTTGGATTGAGCGGTGATGCCATGAAAATTTTCCCTAATCCATCTCTGGTATCCATGTGTGCTATGGCTAACCAGGCTTCATTAGCAAGGTCGTCGCGGTGACCAGCTGCTGCATATTTTCCATTTGACAACTGAAATTGAGCGTTGTTACCCGGCCTTGCAGAAGCTATTCTTTCAGGATACGCATAAGATAAAAGTAGACCTGTTTCAAAACTATCAAATGGTGTATTATCAACCTTTACATCTAAAAGTTTTCGATATGATTCAGCTAATTTTTCTATTCTTTTGAAACCTTTACCAACTGTATTTTCACCTCTACTTCTTCTTAGTGCTTCAATTCTTAAGTTGATATCAATTCCAGCTTCTCTTGGCAATGGATCTCTTTCTTCAAGTACAGCTGCAATATCACAAGCAAGAGGAATCGCATTCATTTCTTTTGCTAAAATAAGCATATGTGCTAATCGAGGATGGCAAGCTAAATCGTGAATTTGTTTTCCATGTTCAGTTATTTTTCCATCTTCAAGTGCATTCAGTAAATGAAGGGTTTCAAATGCTTGTGCCAAATGTGCTTTTGGTGGCGGACTTAACCAGGTAAGTTGATTGGGATTTGAAATTCCCCATCGAGCTAGTTCCAAAACCAATGAAGCTAAATCTGCCTCAGCAATTTCAGGAATTCTATGTTCAGCTAATCTTTCATGAGTGGCTTTCGTCCACATTCTATAACAAACTCCGGCACTTAATCTTCCGGCTCTACCTGCTCTTTGCTCAGCTGAGTCTTTCGAAACCTGAACGGTTTCCAACCTCGATAATCCTGATTTTGGATCGAATCTTTGTATCTTTCCTAATCCACTATCAATTACAACTTTAACACCTTCAATTGTTAAACTTGTTTCTGCAATTGATGTAGCTAAAACTACTTTTCTTCTACCGCCCTTATTGGGCATAATGGCTGCGTATTGTTCATTTTGAGGAAGCTGTCCGTATAATGGATGAATTGCAATTCCTGTTGTTTCCTTTTTTAGAATTTCAGCACATTTTCTAATATCACCTTCACCGGGAAGAAATACCAGAATATCACCTTCATCCTGTTTTAGTGAATTTAAAATTACTCTTGAACAAGTTTCTGATAACAAAAACTCATCTTGACCACCTACATAAAACACATCAACAGGAAAAACCCGACCCTCACTTTTTACAGCAGGAGCTTTTAATAATGATGTTAAATGTGGCATATTCAGAGTAGCCGACATGATCATTATTTTTAAATCGGGTCTCAATACTTGCTGAGATTCGCGGCACAAAGCCAAAGCTAAATCAGCATGAATACTGCGTTCATGGAACTCATCAAAAATCACTAATCCAACATCTTCCAAGGCATTATCATGTTGCAACATTCTGGTTAATATACCTTCAGTAACAACCTCAATTCTGGTATTCTTTCCAATTCTGTTTTCAAACCTTATTCTATAACCAATGGTTTCACCAACTTCTTCGCCCCAAAGTTCCGACATTCGGTAAGCAATAGACCTTGCCGCTAAACGACGAGGTTCCAGCATCAGAATTTTTTTGCCTTGAAGCCAATTTTCTTCCAAAAGGCATAAAGGTACTATGGTGCTCTTTCCTGCTCCTGGTGCAGCATTAACTATTAATGTGTTTTGATTTTGAAGGTGATTTTTAATTTCAGGAATGATTTCACAAACCGGGAGTCCTGTTTCGAATGGATTAAAAGACAATTTTCTAATGATTGATGATTGGGGCGCAATTTAAGGAATATGAGCGCATTCGTCGAATCAATTTTGGTTCAGTTGAAACAAAATAATAGCAGATTATATAAGAATTTATGGGCTTTTGGGTTTTTATTTTAAATTACAAATCAAAATTTAAAAAAATTAGTATGGTTTCGAATGAGCATATTTGGAGTTTTTCAAGTGTTGGTGGAGTAAAAAGAGTTAATTTAGAATCGGCTTCCGATTTAAAACATTTAGATCAATTAGACCAAAAATTATGGACTGCATTAAGTTGCCCTGTTTACGGTTTAGAAATCGATCCAAGAACTTTGGAGTTGATTGATACGGATAATGATGGTCAAATTAGAATTCCTGAAATTTTAAAGGCAGTAAAATGGATTCTTGAGAGATTAAAAAGTCCGGATATTATTTTGCAAAAAGGCGATTCACTTGAACTTTCTTCAATTAATGATTCAACTGAGGAAGGGAAATATTTACTCACTTGTGCAGGAATAATTTTAAAAAATCTAGGTAAGCCAGACTCACAATCTATCAGCATAGATGACACCTCTGATTTTAAGAGGATTTTTGCCGGAACAGCCTTTAATGGTGATGGAATTATAACTACAGTTTCAAGCAATGATTCAAATATCATTAAACTAATTGAAGAGATTATTTTATGTTGTGGTTCCACAGAAGATAGAAGTGGAACAGCCGGGATAACTGAAAGTGAAATAGCTAAGTTTTTTACAGCTTGTGAATCTTATTTCAACTGGCAAAAACTTGCCAATGAAAACCAAGATACTTTATTTCCATTTGCTGATAATACTGATGCCGCCAGTTTGCTTTTTCAGGCTTTAGAAGCAAAAATTGATGATTATTTTTTAAGGTGTAAACTTGCTGCTTTTCATCCTGAAGCTACCAATGTTTTAAATGCATTAATTGAAAGAATGCAGCAAATCAGTGATAAAGATTTGTCATCATGTATGGATGAAATAGCTGCTTATCCTTTGTCACATATTTCAGCAAATAAGGCTCTAAATATTAAATCCGGAATTAATCCTGCATGGGAAAGTATCTGGAAAGAGTTTGCCGGTTTGGTTTTGGGAAATTCAGAATCAATTTCAGAACAAGAGTGGTTAAATTTAAAAGCAAAATTTACCCCTTATTTAAATTGGAAAAACAGTAAAGCAGGTGCTGAAGTTGAGAGTCTTGGTGTAGAAAGAATTCAGGAAATTTTGACTTCAGATTGGAAACTTAAATTAGAAGAATTACTTCAGCTTGATAAAGAACTCGAAGACGAAGCCAATAGTATGATTCAAGTGGATCAATTGCTTAGATACAGAAGAGATTTATTTACTGTATTGAAAAATTTTGTAACATTTTTTGATTTTTATACCCCCGGTACAAAAGCAATTTTTCAAGCCGGAACTTTGTATTTAGATCAAAGAAGTTGTGATTTATGCATTAGAGTAAATGATATGGGCCGTCACAATGATATGGTTAGCTTTAGTGGAATGTATCTAATTTATTGCGATTGTGTGTCGAAAAGTACCAACGAAAAAATGACCATTGTTGCCGCATTAACCAATGGTGATATTGACAATTTAATGGTTGGTAGAAATGCTGTTTTTTATGATAGAAAGGGCTTAGATTATGATGCTACAATTGTTAAAATCATAGATAATCCGATAAGTATTCGACAAGCATTTTTTACGCCTTATAGAAAAGTATCTGCTTTTATAAATAAGCAAATCAATAAAATGGCTAGTGCGCAAGAAAGTAAAGTTGATAGTGCCGCAGCTAGTTCTGTTGAAGCAAGTTCAAGTTCAATGGAGACCACAAATCCTTCAGTTCCTAAGCCACCACCAGAACCGGTAGATGTTGGAAAGTATGTTGGAATTTTTGCTGCAATTGCTCTCGCTTTGGGCGCTATTGGTACGGCTGTAGCTTCGGTTATATCCGGATTTATGGCATTGTCTTGGTGGCAAATGCCATTGGCATTTTCAGGCATACTTCTACTTATCTCAGGACCTTCAATGATTATTGCTTATCTAAAACTTAGGAAAAGAAATTTAGCACCTTTATTAGATGCAAACGGATGGGCAATTAATGCTAGAGCTATAGTGAATATTCAATTTGGTAAAGCTTTAACTCAGTTAGCAAAATTACCTGAAAACTCTAAAGTGAATATGAACGATCCTTTCTCTAAAAAGAAGAGGCCATTTTTAACAAGCGTTATCATTTTACTTGTTTTAGCTCTAATCGTATTTGGCCTACTTTGGAAGTTCGGTTTTTTGGTATTGTAGGTATTAAAACACTTCACCCAGATTAACAAAGAATCCTCTTGAACCATTAATCCCAAAGCCATAATCAATGCTCAAATTGGTTGAAGAGGTTTTGTTCATTTTTATACGTAATCCCAAGCCATATCCGGGTAATAATTGCTCGGAATGGCTTTTTATATCGCGCTTAAACGTTTGTACATTACCAAAAACAGTTCCTCCAATGAGGCCATTTCTCATGATTCTATAACGGTATTCTGCTTCAAAATAACCCATGTTTCCTCCTTTAAAGCGTCCTTGAATATAACCTCTTCCAGTATTAAAAAAATCATCCCAACCTGTACTTGGTAGCAATAAATAAGGGACTCTTCCTCCAAAGGTTAACCAATTATAACTCCACAATGCAAGTGTGTTTTTGCTTTTTGCAGGAAATGGTATGTACTTTTTTATTTCAATTACACATGAATTCCAGGATGTTTTATTGCCAAAACTTTTAGGATTATTTCTAAAAATTAAGGAGGTATAAAATCCTTTTTCTGCATTAATAGGATTTTTTCTGTTGTCGAATAAAAATTGGCCAATCCAACCCAACGTTTCTTCTCTGGATTCTTTACCATACCTGCTTATATTTGATGGTATTCCTAGTGGGGCATCAATTTCCTTAATATTCCAAAAGTTATCGTAATAAATACCCAGTCCGGTATAAGTATTTTTGGCTACTTTTCTTAAAACAGTTTCATGGAATCTTAAGTAGATATAATCTATTCTATAAGATGTTGAATTAATTGCTTTGGGTCCAATTCCATAAGTTTCTGAAGGATAATCCAGGAATTTATTATCAGAAATTATATTGTATTTATTTCCTTTTGTCCAAATATTGGCCATGATTGGAAATATGATTTGATTTTTTTGGGTATAAGCAATACTGCTTAAAATTGTTGATGTTTTTGAATTCTCACTTTTATCAAGTGTAAAAGTTAAATTACTTGCAAGCAAAATAGCAAAGCCTGTTTGTAAAGTATATCCTGCAGCTGGAACAATTGAAAAATGGTAATTACTAAGAGTATCCTTTTGTTTTTTTTCTTTGATAATTTTTAGCTCTTGAAACACATCAACTATGTCTTTGTCTTGTATTTGTGCATTTGCTTGAAATGAACTTACAAGTAAAATCAGCAAGAAAAACAGAAAAAAGGCTCGGTTTAAAAACATTCAAAATTAGATGAAGCTACAATCTAAAGGTTTAATTTGCTTAAAGGTTTTTTATTTAGGTGAATAGGGTTTTAATATAGATTAAAGAGTTGATTTTATATTGTTCAAGCATTCTAAACTCAAACTAAATTTTTTATACCCGAAAGATGGAATATTTTTGCGGGAAATATTAGAGTCGATTTTCTGTAAAGTAAAGAGATTCAAGACAATTACATGAGCTTAATAGAAGAAATTTCAAAAAGAAAAACCTTTGCCATTATTTCCCATCCGGATGCAGGTAAAACAACATTAACAGAAAAATTCCTCCTTTTTGGTGGTGCTATTCAGGTTGCAGGTGCTGTAAAAAGTAATAAAATCAAAAAAACTTCCACCTCCGATTTCATGGAAATTGAAAAACAACGTGGAATTTCTGTTGCTACTTCTGTAATGGCTTTTGAATACAATGATAAAAGAGTTAATATTTTAGATACTCCCGGCCACAAAGATTTTGCTGAAGATACTTACAGAACTCTTACTGCTGTTGATAGTGTTATTTTGGTTGTTGATAGTGTTAAGGGGGTAGAGGAACAAACTCAAAAACTAATGGAAGTATGCCGGATGAGAAATACGCCTGTTATTATTTTCATTAACAAAATGGACCGTGAGGGTAAAGATGCTTTTGATTTATTGGAGGAATTAGAAGAAAAGTTAAATATTTCAACCAGACCTTTATCATGGCCAATTAATCAAGGTTCTAATTTCAAAGGCGTTTATAATTTATACAAAAAGGAATTAAATCTTTTTGAAACCAATAAAACTCAATTGGCCGATGTTGTAATTAATATTACTGATTTAAATTCGGAACAATTAACTCAGCATATCAGCGAAAAAGATGCTAGGAAATTAAGAGAAGATGCCGAATTGATTGAAGGAATATATGAGCCTTTTGATATCGATTTGTACCAAAGTGGTTTATTAGCTCCGGTATTTTTTGGCAGTGCCATCAATAATTTTGGTGTTCAGGAATTATTGGAAACCTTTTTAGAAATTGCTCCAAGTCCAATGAGTAGGCAAGCAATTGAAAGACCGGTTTTGGCTAATGAAGAGGCATTAACAGGATTCGTTTTTAAAATTCACGCGAACTTAGATCCAAACCATAGAGATAGAATTGCATTTATGCGTATTTGTTCCGGAAAGTTTGAGCGTAACAAGTTTTATTACCATACAAGAAGTGGTAAAAAACTAAAATTTGCCAATCCTACAACCTTTATGGCCAATGAAAAAATTCTTACTTCAGAAGCATATCCGGGTGATGTAATTGGTTTGTACGATAGTGGTAACTTCAAAATTGGAGATACACTAACCGAAGGTGAAAAGCTACAATTCAAAGGAATCCCAAGTTTCTCTCCGGAAATATTTAAGGAATTAGAAAATCGTGATCCTCTAAAAACAAAACAACTTGAAAAAGGAATTAGTCAGTTAAGCGAAGAAGGGGTTGCTCAATTGTTTATACAAGAGCCTGGACATAGAAAAATAATTGGAACAGTTGGTGACCTTCAGTTTGAGGTTATTCAGTTTAGGTTAGAGCATGAATACGGTGCAAAATGTTCGTTTATGCCTTTAAAGTTTTATAAGGCATTTTGGATTACATGTAAAGACAAAAAAATGCTTGAACAATTTATGGTTCGTAAGGCACATGCAATTGCATCAGACAAGGAAGGAAATCCGGTATTTTTTGCTGAATCAGAGTGGAATGTTACTTATGCAAAACAAGATTTTCCGGATATCGAATTCCATACTATATCGGAGTTCAACGGAAACTAAAAAATTCTAAAAATGAAAGGCCTGCATTCCCTCGGAGTGCTTGTCTTCATTAGATTTGCAGCGAATAATTAAGTACTCTCTTCCAGATAATTCAAACGGATAAAGACTGGCTTCACATTTAATCGCATTTCTATCTTTTCCAATAAAATGTATCTCTTTTAGATATTGGTCGTGGGTTAACTCTGAATTTTTTTTCGATTCTAAATCTTTAATAGATTTTTCTGAAATGATATCATGTAAACTAAGGTTTAGAATCTCTTTGTTTCCATAATCCAACATTCTGGCTAAGCTAATACTGCTTGTTAAAATAGATTGGTCTTTAACACGAATAATCATAACCGGATAAGGAGATGTTTTAAAAATTCCTGTAAACTGTTGTAATGCTGATACTTCTAAAAGATTTTTATTAAAAATAATAATAAATAACCAAATGGAACTAAGCATGATATAAACAGCAATTTTGAAAGAGTTAACCAGATTTAACTGCGATTGATTTAAGTAATTTTGGGCTCCTTCGGTAATTTGACTGCCAATAAAAAAGATTAAAAAAGTTAAAACCAGATAAATACTTATGGGTAAAAAGGTTCGCTTAATTGCGTAATTTTCAAAATAATCATTTGCGTTCATAGTCGGCGATTTAAATTAAGGCTATCCGGTTTTCAAGATAAAACATTATTTCCGGAAGTATTACAAAAGAAAATTAATCTTTTTATACTAAAAAAAATTAAAGATTAAATGATACAAAACAGCTAAAAACTACATGAAAGTAATTTTATTAAAAACTAAATTTGATTAGAGATTTACTTTCTCATACAAATCAAATATGGCAAACGAAAAACATTCTCCTAATATCAATCAAGATTCTAATGAAAATATGCTGATTGAGGTTAGTGCAGATGGCTTTTGTAGCAAAGTTAACCTTGCAACCTGCAGTTTGACAGGATTTGAGCTAGATGAAATTATTGGCAAAAAGTTTAAGGATTTTGTAGATTTAGAAGAATTTAAATTAAAGGAAATTGAAGAGGCAATTTCAAGAGGAAATGGTGTAGTAGTTAATTTTGAAGGGAACTTTTTAAAAAAGAATGGTCAGAATTTATTTATACTGTGGTCTGCATACTGGTCTATTCGAAACAAAAGTTTAGTCTGTATAGGTAAAGATCTTTCTATAACTGAACAAAAATTAATTAAGGCCAATAAGGAACTAAATTTATTAAATAGAATAAACGAATTACTAAGAACCGGTATTGAAGGAACAGATTTATTAGACCTGGTTTGTAATACCATTATTGATGAAGGAAAATACCATTTGGCTTGGTTTGGTTTATTTTCTCAGGAGGATGGGGAATTTACTCAACTAAAGCCCATAAATAAAGCTGGACTCACAAAGTTAATTAATGATTTAAATTTAGATTTTAAATTTATTAATCAGCCATTTGATCCATTTATAGAATCATTAAAAGTTAAAATTCCTTTACACGAAAATTATAAAAATGAGTTTCCAAATATTTCAAACAATAGTTTAATTCTGAAGAAGGCTGGTATATCAAACGCTATTTTTATACCTGTAAATTTTGGTTCCTTAGGATTTGGGATTTTGAATATTTGTTCGAATTACGAAAAACCATTCGATTTTCATGAAATTCAAATTTTAGAGAGAATAGCAGAAAATGTTTCTTTGAATTTACGCTATTCAGCATCAGAGCAACTTAATACGGCTAACAAATGGAATCTTTCCAAAATTAACTCAGAACTTCAGCTTTTAAATGAAGTAAATGATATTATTTTAAGAGAGAAAGATGAGATGAAACTCTTAAATGAAGTTTTTAATCTCATTCTTGAAAAGTTGAAATATAAATTGGCCTGGTTTTCATGGTTTCAACAAAATGATTTACTTAAATTGGTTTTGATACCTCAATTTGTTTGGGGCGATTCTGAATATGCCGATACCTTAAGTATTGATTTTTCTGATAAAAATGTTTTAAAGGGTCCAACAGCTCAATCAATTTTAACAAATAGAACAAGTGTTATAAATAATGTTCTTTCCAATCCTGATTATTCAATTTGGAAAGAAAGAGCTTCTCAGTTTGGAATAAAATCAAGTATTGCACTTAATTTAAAATGTGATGATAACAAATGTGCTATTGTTGGTATTTATTCTTCTGTTGAAAATGCTTTTGATGAACATGAAATAGAGATTCTTGAAAGGATAATGCGGAATTTAAGTTTCGCCATTAGCTCTATTTACGAGAGTAAAAGCAAGGAAGAGTTTAAACATTCTTTACTTACTTCTAATAAACAACTTACTGAATATAAAATTGCATTAGATAAATCCGCCATTGTTTCTATTACAGATATTTCAGGAATTATTCTTGATGTAAATGAAAATTTTGTAAGGTATTTTGGTTACGAAAGAAATGAAATGATTGGTTTCACTCACCAGATTTTAAATTCTAAACACCATCCCAATCACTTTTGGGAAGAATTATGGAATACTGTTTTGGCTGGTAAAATTTGGACAGGTGAGGTTAAGAATATTTGTAAAAATAGAAGTGTAATTTGGCTTGAAACTACAATTATTCCTTTGAAAAATGAGTTTGGTGAAATTCATCAGTTTTATGCAATTCGTTATGATATTACAAGCAAAAAAAGTTTAAGAGAACGTAATCAGTTTGTTGGATTTTTGGTTGATTCAACTGAAGATTCAATTATTTCATTAAATACAAGTGGTTTAATTACTTCATGGAATAATGGTGCTGAAAAAATTTATGGCTATTCAGCTAAAGAAGCTGAGATGAAAACAATTTATGAATTAATTCCTGCCGATAATATCAATGCAGAAATTGAATTTATTTCTAAACTAAGTTCATCAACAAAAATTAGTGAAACATTTGAATTAAACAGGAAAAGAAAAGATGGCACCTGGGTTCCTTTATCAATTACCTTGTCCTCTATTGAAGATGAGGATGGGAATTTAATTGGTGTTTCAGAAATTGCTAAAGATATCAGTAAAATTAAGGAAGCTGAAGTTGAACTTCAAAATCAAATTAAATTTTTGAAGGATTTATCGTTTATTAATTCATTTGAAATAAAACAGGAGGTTGCTAAACTACAAACAATGGCTCTTTATGTGGCAGAAAATTATGCTCAAAAGGATGAATTTGCAGATATTTTTGAGCAAGCTAAAAGGTCGTTTAGCAAACTAAATTTTTCTCTTGAAAAAATGAATTCTCTTATTTCTTCACCTTTAAAGAAATCTGAAAATGTTCCTAAACCAACTTTCCAAAGGAAGATAACAAGTTTGTGTATTATTGATAACGATATAAATCATGTAACACTACTTAAAAACCTGTTTTCAAAGGGGAAAAGATTTGTAAAAATAAATCATTTTTTAGAGGTTGATTTAGCTCTGAATTCCATGAAAACTAGCGAAATTGATAGTAATTGTTTAGTTATTCTTGATCCTGAAACTGAAAATAAAAAGGGTTGGGAATTTTTAAAACAACATGAATTATTGCGTCTCAATACCGATATTTTATTAATGTCTTATAAGTTTGATGATATAGCAATTGAAAGGGCAATGGATTATAGAAATGTTGGAAACTACATTCAAAAACCTTTAAATATTAACCAGCTTGAAAGTATAATAAATGCTGAGATTTTGATTTGGAAAACGAATAGACAAGCTAATAACTAACCTTTTTGTTTTCGATTCTTTAATTGAATAAATATGGATAACTCTAAATTAACTTATGAACAGTTGCTCGAAGAAAATCGACTGCTAAAAATAGAGTTGGCCAATTCCAGCAATAAAGTTAGTTTAGATAAGATTGAATTTGCAGGATTCTCAAATGAACAATTGATTAATTTATTAGATGGTTTAGGTGTAGGTATTATTTTGGCAGACCAGTTAACAGGTCAATTTCTTTATGCAAATAAGGAAATGCTAAAAATGACGACTTATACATTGGCTGAAATATTGGAACTTAACTTTTCTTCTAATCATTTTATAGATAATTCATATTTTAATAAGGAGATTTTTAAAAGTTTTAATCAGCAAACAAACCAACAAATTTTAGAGGTTCCTATAGTAAAAAAGGCTGGTGATTCAACTTTGTGTAAAATAAATTCAAGGAAAATTCAAATAGAAGGCCAATTTCTTCTATTATATATTTTTTCTGTGATTGAAAATGATACCATACAAATTGAGGAAAATTTATTCAAGTTAATAGCTGAAAATAGCAATGATGTTATTTGGATTTATAACCTAACTAATAATGAATTTACCTATAGTAGCCCTTCAGTATTTAACTTAAGAGGTTATACTCCTGAAGAAGTAGCATCACAGAAAATGGATGATGTGTTTACCGAAGAAACACTTGTTTATGTAAATAAAAATTTGCCCCAACGCATTGAAGCATTTTTAAAAGGTGAAAGTACAGGGAAAAATCAATTAGAAGAGTTTCAGGAGTACCATAAAGATGGTAATATTATTTATACAGAAGTTAATACCAGTTACTTTGTCAATAATGACAAAACAATTAGTGTTTTAGGTATAACTAGGAATATAACCAATAGGAAGCTTGCAGAGAAAAGAGATTTAATCCAAACAGAAATTCTTGAATTTATTGTAAAGGGGAAACCAATTCATGAGATACTGAATAGAATTGTTGATGCAATAGAAATTGAATTTCCTAATTCCATGGCATCTATTATGTTATATGATGCAGAGACTGAATTGTTAAAATTTACTTGTGGTAAGAAGTTGTCTTCTAACTATATAAAAACTGTTGATTGTTTAAAAGCCGGTTTTGGTGTTGGTTCTTGCGGACATGCAGCCTTTACAAAATCAGTTGTTATAAGTGAAGACTTACAAACTGACCCTAATTGGAATGAATTTAGAGATTTAATATTAAAAGATAATTTAAGGGCCTGTTTATCTATCCCAATTTTATCATCAAAAGGAATAGTTTTAGGAACTTTTGCAGTATATCATAACTATACCTATAAACCTAATACAGAAAAGTTAAATATAATTGAAGGTTTTGTAAGTATAGCCAGTATTGCCATCCAAAGATATGATTCGGAAAAAGAGCTTTTGCTTAGTGAAGATAAATTTTCAAAAGCATTTAATTCCAGTCCTGATAGCCTAACCATTTCAACACTTGAAGACGGCACTTTCATTGATACAAATGATGTTTTTTGTGAGGAGTTTATGTTTTCAAAGGAGGAGGTTATTGGTAAAACTTCGATTGAAATTAATATCTGGGCAAACAAAATCGATCGTACGATTTTTAAAAAGGAACTTCAGAAACATGGTAGAATCAAAGATTTTGAAACAATTTTAACCAATAAAAATGGGGTCAAAATGTTTTTTGTTTTAAGTGCACAAGTTCTTATTCTATCAGATGGAACACAATGTATTCTTACCAATTCAAGAAATATTACCGAAAGTAAAAAACAAGAACTGGAGAAAGAAAGACTTATACAAAAAGAAAAGGAAAGCAGTAGTAGAATTATAGATATTTTAGAAACCATTAATGATGGATTTGTTTCAATTGACCACCATTGGAATTATACCTACATGAATTCAAAAGGTGGCGAATATTTAAACAGAGATCCAAAAACTATTGTAGGTAATAATATCTGGAGTGAATTTAATCTTAAACAAGATAGCTTATTTAGAGAAACTTGTGAAAGTGCTGTTTCAGGAAAAACAATAAAATTATTTAGTGAATATGTAAATGAATTTAAAAAGTGGCTTGATTTTAAAATTTATCCGGCTCAGGAAGGTTTGAATATTTTCTTCAGAGATATTACAGAACAAAAACAAGCTGAAATTAGTTTAAAAACCAGTGAGATGAGGTTCAGAAATTTGTTTGAATCTACTCCCGATGGAATAATTTATTATGATGAAAATGGTGTAGAAGAATTATTCAATCCAAGTGCATTACAAATTTTAGGTATTCAAGATGGTCCTCGACAAAAAAGAACAGAAGATAAAATTCCTTTTATTGTTTTAAATGAAAAAGGACAGGAAATTAGTTACAGTGAGTCTTCAACATTTAAGGTTTTAAAAACTGGCTTACCATTATATAATCAAATTCATGGTTTGAAACGCAAGTCTAATAACGAAATATTATGGCTAAAAAGTAATGTTATTCCATTTAAGGATGAACAAAACAGAACCCGTGTTTTTACTAGTTTTGCCAACATAACGCAGCAAAAACTTGCCGAAGAAGCTTTGGTAAAAAGTCAGGCAGAATTGCAACGAGCAAATGAAATAGCAAGATTAGGGAATTTTAAACTCGATTTAGCTAAATTGGAGTTTTTTGGTTCAAGAGAAACTTATGCTATTGTGGGTTTTGAGTCAAATGAAAGTGTTTCAATGAAGCAGTTTTTAGGCAGAATTTTTAAACCGGATTTTCAGTATTTAAGACAGCTTTGGCTTGATTCTTTATCAGGTAAGAAATTTAATTTTGAAACCAGGATAGTTGTAGATAAAAAAGTAAAATGGCTAAGTATTTGGGCTGAATCTAAGTATTCATCAGCATTAAAGAGTGGAGAGGTTTTGGGGATGATTATGGATATAACCGAAAGAAAAACCGCCGAGTTAAATGCCTTAAATGAAAAAGAAAGACTTAATACTTTAATCCAAACGATTCCGGATTTAGTTTGGCTTAAAGACCCTGAAGGCAGATTTCTTTTGTGTAATACTCAGTTTTCTAAATTGTACAATAAAGAACCTACAGAAATAATTGGTTTAACTGATTATGATTTATTAGACAAAAAATTAGCGGATGAATATACTTCCATCGACAAAATGGCTCTTGAATCGAATGAGCCAATTAAGAGTTTTGGTGAGATGAAATTATATGATGGCAAGAATGATTTGATAGTAGAAACCTTTAAAACCAAGTTGTTTGATACAGAAGGAAATCTTGTTGGTATATTAGGTGTAGGAAGAGATTTAACTGAAATTACAGGTACAACAAAAGCACTTTTGGAGAGTGAAATGAAACTAAAGGAAGCCCAGCACTTTGCAAAAATGGGTAACTGGGAATTGAATTTTAAAACCAATACGCTGATTTGGTCTGAAGAAATTTATAAGATTTTCGAAATAGATAAATCAATATTTCAACCAACTTATGAAGCTTTTATTAATGCAATTCATCCTGATGACAGAGAGCTGGTAAACAAGTTATATACAGATTCTTTAAAAACTAAAAAAGCTTATGAAGTAACTCATCGTTTGCTTATGCCTGATGGAAGAATCAAATATGTTCAGGAAAAATGTACTTCTTATTTCGATGAAAATGGAGAACCAATTAGGTCTATTGGTACTGTTCAGGATATTTCCGAAATACATTTAGTTCAACAAGCTTTAAAAGACAGAGAGCAAATATTAAGTTCAATTTTAGATACTGTTGGAAATGGAATTTTTCTTATAAATGTTGATGGAAAAGGGGAGTATAAATTTCTGACTGTAAATAAAATGATGTCAAAAATTATTGGTTTACCAGAAAAGCAAATCATTGGTAAAAAGTTTGATGAAATTGTCGACATCAAAGAATTCACAGAAGTTTCCAATAATAATTTTAGAGAAGCTATTCAGTTTAAAAAAGCTGTTTCTTGGGAAATTAATGGCACCAGAAAGGGTGAAAGTTTTACAGGTGATGTGAATATCGTTCCGGTTTTTGATAGCGAGGATAATTGTATATACATTGTTGGTGCTATACACGATATTACTTTTAGAAAAAAGGTTGAACAGGAACTAAATCTCTTAAATCAAGTGTTAGAGGAAAGAGTGATTGAAAGAACCGAACAATTAGAATCCGCAAATAAGGATTTAGAATCTTTTGCCTATTCTGTTTCTCATGATTTACGAGCACCACTTCGACATATTGATGGTTTTACTAAACTTTTAAGATTAACATTCCCTGATAATATTTCAGAAGATTCAATTAAATATTTTGATAAAATAAGTGATGCTGGTTTACGAATGTCGACTATGATTGATTCCTTATTGCAATTTTCAAGATTGGGACGTCAAGCTCTTCAGTTAACAAAAGTGCAATTAAATAAATTATTTGAGCAAATAATTAAGGATGCAGAACCTGATATTCAGCATAGAAATATTGAATTTAAAATTGCAGATTTCCCAAATATAAATGCCGATAAATATTTAATCGAACTTGCTTTAAGTAATTTAATATCTAATGCCATAAAATTCACATCACATAAAGATAAAGCAGTAATTGAGATTGGTACTTTTGAAGCAGGTTATGATAATATTGGAATTTTTATTAAAGACAATGGTGCCGGTTTTAATATGTCATACATAGATAAATTATTTGGGGTGTTTCAAAGATTGCATACACAGAATCAGTTCTCCGGAACCGGTATTGGTTTAGCCAATGTTCAGCAAATTATTAAAAAACATAATGGTTTAATTTGGGCAGAGGGTGAAGAAGAAAAGGGTGCAACGTTTTTCATCAAACTTAAAAAGAATTTATAATGAATACATTACCACCAATATTGTATGCCGAAGATAATGAAAACGATATTGAGTTAACTTTATCAGCATTTAAATCCAACCAAATTAAAAACCCTCTTATTGTGGTTAATGATGGTGAAGAGGTCATGAATTATTTAAAATATAAGACTGTTTATAAGGATAGACCTAAAGTGAATCCGGTTGTAATTTTAATGGATATTAAAATGCCAAAAGTAACAGGTTTGGAGGCTTTGGAAAAAATTAAAAATGACCCTGAAATTCAACATATACCCGTAATAATGCTAACTGCTTCAGAAATGGAAAGGGATTTAGTAAAATCTTATGAATTAGGTGTGAATGCTTATGTTGTTAAACCAATAGATTTTTCTGAATACCAAGAAACTATTGCTTCTATTGGTTCTTTTTGGGTATCAAGAAATAAAACGATTTAACATGAATTTACTCAAAATATTGGTTCTTGAAGATGATGAAAATGATTTTGAATTATTAAAAATCTTTCTGGAAACAAATTTGCATCGCAAATTACTCATTGAATGGGTGATGAATAAAGATGGATTTGTTACAGCACTTTCTGAGTTTAAACCCGACTTAATCATATCAGATTATAACCTGAATAATTTTACAGGTTTCGATGCACTGGAAATTGTAAAATCAACAGACCCTAATTTGCCTATTATAATGGTAACCGGTGCTTTGTCTGAAGAAACTGCCGCTGATTGTATCATTAGAGGAGCATGGGATTATGTAGTAAAAGGTAGGTTGCATAGGTTAAATAGTGCAATCGAAAATGCGCTAAAATTGAGGGGTGAAAAACTTCGACTTAGAAAAACTCAGGAAGAATTAAATATTGTTAAGGATAGTTCAGGTGTTCAAGTAAAATTGTTATATGATGCATTGGCCAGAATGCCTAATGCTATTGTTATTACTGATAATAGTGGAATCATTCAGTTCGTAAACAACAGATTTAGCGAAATGACAGGTTATGCCGCTGAAGAGGTGATTGGTAAGCGAAATAATATCCTGAAATCAGGTAAACATGATGATTCTTTTTATAAGGAAATGTGGGACACTCTGCTTGCAGGAAAGGAGTGGAAGGGTGAAATCATCAACAAGAAAAAAAATGGCGAATTATTCTGGGAGGAGGAATCTATTGCCTCCATTACTGATGATAATAATGAAGTAGTTTATTTTGTTTCCTTAGGTCAAGATATCACTGAAAAGAAATTGGCAAGTCAGGAACTTTTAAGAGCCAAAGAAAGAGCTGAAGAAAGTGATAGATTAAAGTCTTCATTTCTTACAACAATGAGTCATGAACTTCGAACTCCTTTAAATGCAGTAATTGGCTTTAGTAATCTTATCGATGAAAATATGCCCAAGGAAGAAATTTTGGAACTCTCAAAATTAATCAATGAAAGTGGCAACAATTTGCTCGAAATTATTGAGTCAATTTTCGAAATTTCAATGCTTCAATCTAAAGAAACAAAAATCGACCCACAGGAAATTTCTATACTCGATGTTTTCTCAAGAATTAAAGTAGCTCTTGAAACCGAAATTAGGGTTCATAATAAGCGAAATTTACAAATCATTTATTCTCCTTTTCCTAATTCAACTGGTCTGCGTTTTACAACCGATAAAAAGCGTCTCTTACAATTGCTAAGTCAGTTTATAAGTAATGCTGTTAAGTTCACTGAAAAAGGAAAAATTGAATACGGTTATACTTTAGATGAAACAGGTATTAGATTTTTTGTAAAAGATACTGGAATTGGTATTTCTCAAGAGAAGTTAGATAAGGTTTTTGATGTTTTCAGGCAAATAGATGATTCACATACCAGAAAACAAAGTGGACTAGGATTGGGTTTGGCGATTTGCAAAGAAATTTCAAAAATTCTGGGTGGTGTTATTCAGGTTGATACAACGGTGAATGAAGGTGCTACATTTAGTTTTACTCTTCCTGGTGATTATTTGGCCTCAATTTCTAATCCTGTTATAGAAAAAAAATCAGATGAACTCGAAGTGGATCTGACAGATAAGCTGGTTTTAATTGCAGAAGACGACCAAATGAATTTTGTGGTTTTACAAAAGTTAATGAAGAAAATGAACCCAACAATAATTTGGGCAAAAGATGGTGCAGAGGCAGTAAAATTTGTTGAAGAAAATCCTAAAATCGATTTGATTTTAATGGATGTAAAAATGCCTGAAATGGATGGAATGACAGCAACTCAAATCATAAAAGATAAATACCCTAACATTCCAATTATTATGCAAACAGCACACTCTCTTGAACAAGAAAGAAATGCTTGTTATGCAGCAGGATGTGATGGTTTTATTACCAAACCTATTAGAATTCCAGAGCTAGTTGAAGCTTTAATAAAGTTAAAATTGGTTTAACGAGTTTTTCTAAAAATAATAAATGCATTCGTTTAATTCGCAGCAAATGAAAAAACGAATGCTACTTTATTCTTTACTTTTTATGATTGTTTTGATTATTTCTATCGTCTTGTACTTACAAATGCCTCAGTTTGGAGCTTTGCCTTCAGGAGAACGTTTAGAGAGAATCAAAAAATCACCAAATTATAAAAATGGGTCTTTCCAAAATTTGGTTCATACACCAGATTTAGCTGAAGGTACAAGCTATTTTGATATACTTAAGGCTTATCTTTCGTTTCCCAAAAACCTTGCTCCTCCAAAAGAAATTCCTGCTATTCAAACTGATTTAAAAAGCCTTCCCGATTCAGGAATTTATATGGTTTGGTTCGGACATTCTTCATATCTATTAAAAGTAAATGGAACATGCATTTTAGTTGATCCGGTTTTTAGTGGAAATGCTTCTCCTGTAAGTTTTTTCGGTGCAAACTATAAAGGTAGTAATAGGTATTTTGTAGAAGATATGCCAAACATCGATTTGGTTTTACTTTCTCACGACCATTACGACCACCTTGATTTTCAAACAATACTAAAGTTGAAAGAAACTTCAACGAAATTTTATTGCTCTTTAGGTGTGGGTGCTCATTTAAATAAATGGGGAATTTCTGATGATAGAATTGTGGAATTTGATTGGTGGGATTCTGCCAAAATTGATTCCAGTATTCAAATTACGGCAACACCTGCCCGACATTTTTCAGGACGTGGTTTAAAACGTATGCAAAGTTTATGGTCATCATTTGTATTAGAAACTAATAATACTAAGATTTTTGTTGGTGGCGATAGTGGTTATGATAGTACTTTTTCTAAAATAGGCGAAAGGTTTGGAGGTTTTGATCTGGCAATTTTAGAATGTGGTCAATACAATAAATACTGGCCTTATATACATATGATGCCCAATGAAATTATTCAAGCTGCAAAAGATTTAAACACCAAAGTTCTTTTACCTGTGCATTGGTCGAAGTTTACTTTGGCTTTGCATCCTTGGAATGAACCAATAAAGGAAATCAGCAAATTTGCAAAAGCAGAATCCATTCCTCTTTATACTCCTTTAATTGGAGAATTAATAGAAATCAATAAAACCTATCCTGATTCAGTTTGGTGGGAATTCTAATTGGCATAAAATTTTCGATTTTATTTATTATTGAATGTAACAATTGTTACATAAAAAGGTAAGATGTATCAAGCCGGAAACTGAGGCTGGTCATAATTATGTAGTCTGATGCCAATTAGCTTTGTTCATGAAATCAAGACGGTTTCATCACAAAACTAAGGATATGAAAAGACTCGTAATTTTAGGTGCAGGAACAGCCGGAACAATGATGGCTAACCACCTTCACAATGAACTTAAAAGACCCGATTGGGAAATTACTATCATTGATGAAAAAGAAGAACACCATTACCAACCTGGTTATTTGTTTTTACCTTTTGATATTTATTCTCCGGAGGATATCATAAAAACCATAGATGAATTTGTACCAAAAGATGTGCATTTAATTCGCTCTGGTATTCAAAAAATTGTACCTGAAGAGAATAAGGTTTTATTAACCAATGATGATGTTTTACATTATGATGTCTTAATCATTGCAACCGGTGCTAAAATTGCTCCTGAAGAAATTGAAGGTATGCTAAGTAATGCCTGGCATCATTCTGTTTTCGATTTTTATACATTCGAAGGTGCTTTGGCTCTAAGAAATAAATTGAGAACTTGGGAAGGTGGTAAATTATTGGTACACATCACCGAAATGCCAATTAAATGTCCTGTTGCACCTTTAGAATTTGCATTTCTAGCCGATTCATTCTTTAAAAACAAAGGCATGAGAGACAAGGTTGAAATTACCTTTGTTACTCCTTTAAGCGGAGCTTTTACCAAACCTAAAGCAACCGAAGCTCTTGACCATTTATTGTCTGAAAAAGGTATCAAAATTGAAAGTGATTTTGCTATTGAAAGTGTTGATTCTATTAACCGCAAAATTATTGATTACGGTGGTCGCGAAATTGAATTCGATTTATTGGTAACTGTTCCTACAAATAAAGGCGATGCTGTTATAGAAAGATCAGGAATGGGTGATGATTTGAATTTCATCCCTACTAACAAAGGCAGTCTTCAATCACTTAAACACGAAAATGTATTTGTAATTGGTGATGCATCAAATATTCCTGCATCAAAAGCCGGTTCAGTTGCGCACTTTGAAGCTGAAATCCTAACAGAAAATATTCTAAGGTTTGTTAAAGGTGAACCACTAAAAGAAGAATTTGATGGTCATGCAAATTGTTTCATTGAAACAGGTGGTGGTAAAGCATTATTAATCGACTTTAACTACTCCCACGAACCAGTTGAAGGAACATTCCCATTCCCTGGTGTTGGACCATTAAGATTATTAAAAGAAAGCAGAATGAATCATATGGGAAAATTAGCTTTCAGATGGATTTACTGGAATATGTTACTCAAAGGAACTCACATACCATTTGTTTCAGCAACAATGTCTGAAGCAGGAAAAGATTACGAACATTAATAAAACAACTTTAAAATTATAATTATGGAAAAGCAATATGCAGGAAAAACCATTCAAGTGAATGAAGAAGGATACTTAAAAAACTTCAGTGAATGGACTCCGGAAGTTGGCGAAGAAATCGCAAAAGAAAATAACATCACTTTAGGTGCAAGACATTGGGATGTTTTGAAATATTTACAAGGAGAATTTAAGGCTGAATTACCTATCAGTATTAGGAAAATTGGAAAGAGTAATGTGGTTGATATCAAAGAATTTTATGCTTTGTTTCCACAAGGACCGCTTAAAACAGCAAGTAAAATTGCAGGTATTCCTAAACCAGCCAGTTGTTTATAATTAAGAACCTTTAATAATCAATAAAATGAGTGAGTATAATGGTGAAATAAAAAAGATGATGATCATCTTATCGAAAGCAACATTGGAAAATGTTTATGCAGCTTTTGTATTGGCTAATGGAGCAAGAATGGAAGGTATTGAAGCAGAAATATTCTTTACATTCTTTGGATTGGAAGCGGTGCACAAGAAAAAACTTGAACATTTACACGTAGCAACAGTTGGTAATCCTGCTATGCATATGCCAACAATGTTGGGTGGCTTGCCCGGCATGGAAGCTTTGGCTACGAGCATGATGAAAAAAGAAATGGAAAGAATTGATATGCCTGATGTGCATGAGTTTTTAGATATTCTAACTGCTTCAGGTGTTAAATTGTGGGCTTGTAAATTAGCTATGGATATGTTCCACTACAAAAAAGAAGATTTATACGAAGGGGTTGATGATGTAATAACTGTTGGTGACTTTTACAAACAAGGGTCTGTTTTAGGTACTCACATGTTGTTTGTTTAGTTTTACTTCTAAGAACAAAAGAAAAGCCATCGGATTCCGATGGCTTTTCTTTTTGTAGCTACTAAAAAAATCGACTACAGTTTAGTTTCTGCTAAGATGGTTTTCTCGTCTATAAGTCCTTTGTGTTCCCATACTTTTTCACCATTGTGGTAAAGTTGTAAAACTGGGATTGCATCGATTCCCATGCTTTGTAACAAAGTTGCGTTTTCATCAGCATCAACTTTTAATAGTTTAAGTTTATCAGCTTTGTCTTGGCTGATTTTTTCAACTATTGGTGCCAATTGCTTACATGGCTTGCACCATACTGCATTGTAATCAACCAATACATATTCTTTATCACTTACAAGTTTTTTAAATGCTTCCATTGTTAGTCCTGAATCAGCTGATTTTTCTGCTCCGGCTCCTGCTTCCAATTCAAATCCTTCCGCTCTCCATTTCATAATACCGGGCATTTCATACACGGTTTTAAATCCCTGTTCCTTTAAATAAGATGCAGCTGAACTACTTCTTCCTCCAGATAAACAGTACACATAAACAGTTTTTGTTTTATCTAAAGTTTTAACACTTTCTTCAAAAGCATTGCTATTAATATTCATGTTTTGAGCGCCCTTAACATGGCCTTCCGAAAACTCTTCAGGTGTTCTCACATCCACTATTTGAGCATTTTTATCTTCCTCAATGAGTTTCTTAAATTCTGCAGCACTAACTTTTCCTCCTCCGGTTTTAGTTCCCGTAGCGTTTTGACAAGCTGCAAATGTGATTGTTGTAACAAGAATTACAACAAATAGACTAATATATTTATTCATGTTTTTAAGTTTAATTATCTTTATTATTTCGCAATATCTCTAAATTTAAGAGTAAAAAAAACATTCATTTTAATTGAATAAAATGAATGTTTTCTTGAAAAATTTGCGATTGATTTTCTAATATCTCTAAGCAAATTGCTCAATTTTTTGTTTCAAATGATTAGCAGGAACAACTCCTGATTGTCTCCATTTAATTTCTCCTTTTTGGAAGATGATGAGAGTTGGTACACCTTGTATTTGGTAAGCTTGTGCCGCAGATGGATTTCTATCAACATCAACTTTAATAATGCTGGCTGTATCTCCAATTTGTCCTGCAAGTTCTTTAAGAATAGGTCCCATCATTTTACATGGGCCACACCATTCAGCTGAAAAGTCTACAAGTACCGGCTTTTCTGAATTAATGATTTCGTTAAATGTCATTTTTTGATTTATTATCTTGTTGAGGAATTGCACAAGTGCCACCAAAACAACCTTTGCCCATAATTACCTGGTACCATAAAAATGCCAGTATAGGTATCATCATCCAGTTTTTGTCCATGATTAGTTGAATACTAATGG
This sequence comes from Vulcanococcus limneticus LL, assembly GCA_943361925.1. Classification (GTDB taxonomy): domain Bacteria; phylum Bacteroidota; class Bacteroidia; order UKL13-3; family UKL13-3; genus CAISCU01. Next base: position 54,367 of record CALRIT020000005.1, read on the forward strand.
TAGTAGTCATAATTAATCCAAGAATTCTGGTGAAACTCCAGTTTCGGTAAACTTGTAGAATAAAATTGTTCATCTATTTTTCGAATTTTCTCATGTTCATCCAGCTACCACCGTTGTGAACATTTGTATATCCTGCACTCTTTAAAATTCCTTTTGCACTAGCACTTCTCATACCCGAAGCACAACAGGTAATGATTGGCTGATCCTTATCTTTTAGTTTCTTTAAATTTCCTGCAAGTTGATCAACTGGAATATTTATCGATCCTTTAACATGTCCTCCTCCAAATTCAGATTTACTTCTAACATCAATTATAATTCCACCATTAGCAAGTAATTCTGCAAAGTCGGCTTTAGGACCCATGCCTAAAATTGATTTGATTGTATTTAACATATTCTTATTGATTCAATAAATAATTTACACTTGTCCAGCCACCACCATTCTGACATTCAATTCCATGCTGTTGCAAAAATGCAGTAGCCTGGGCGCTTCTTCCGCCTGATGCGCAACAAAGTACTAAGTTTTCTTTTCCTCTGAATTCTTCAATTCTATCAGGAACTTCCATCAAAGGAATATTAATACTTCCAGAAACATGTCCTCCCATAAATTCCATTGGAGTTCTTACATCAACGATTGTTTTTTCTTCTGCTTTTAAAGCTGCAACTAATCTATCCATCTGTTTTAATTGTTTTACTTTTTGTAATTGATGATGCAAAATTAGATTGCTTCCACCTACAAAAAAGGAACAATTGTTACTTAATCAGGAAAATTATTGATGAGGGTTAATTTATTTTAAAATACCTATTTGTTCAAACTTATCAAAAACGTTCTCGTTATGAGGAGCGTCGGCCAATTCCGGTGTTAAATCCTGGCCTGCCCAATGCTCATAATGTTTACCATCACGCCATAACCTACTTTTACTTACATCGTAAATTTTACCTTCAAAGGCTACCCAAATTTCGGGCTTATCCTGTCCATTTCTTAATGCAAGTTGTGCCCTTGTATAAGTTGGATATTCATTCATAATTGTATTAAGATGGTTTTTTAGGATTTCTTTTAAAATTTGGTTTGAATTTCTTTTTAAATCCTGAACTTTGTTTTTTTTCGGGTTGATATTCCGGTGCAGCTCCCAAATGTTCAGGCAAGGCACTTTTCTCCAAAACTCTTTCTATCAATTGTTCAATATGATGAAAACGTCTTTGGTCTTTTTCATTGATAAAAGTAATGGCTGTTCCGGTTGATTCCCCTCTGGCTGTTCTTCCAATTCTATGCACATAATCCTCAGGATCCGGCGGTACATCAAAGTTTACAACCAAATCAACACCATCAACATCAATTCCTCTTGATAAAATATCTGTTCCAATAATGATGTTCAGCTTTTTATTTTTGAACTCATTCATGATATCTTCTCTTTCTTTTTGTTCAAGGTCGGAGTGAAAAGATTTTGCCTTTAATCCCAATTGTTTAAATTCATATTGAAGACTTTTCACTTTCTCCTTAGTTGATGCAAATATGATAACACTTTGATAAGATGTTTCTTTGAATAAATGGTGAATCAATGGAAGCTTTTGACCATCATATGTCATATAAGCCAATTGATTGATACCCGCTGCCGGTTTTGAAATAGATAAACTTATCTGTTCGGGTTCATGTAAAATTTTGTTAGCTAGCGTTCTGATTTTTGGTGGCATTGTTGCCGAAAACATCAATGTTTGTCTGTCTTTCGGTAGGTAACCAATAATTTTAACAATGTCTTCGTAAAAACCCATATCAAGCATTTTATCCGCTTCATCTAAAACCAAATGTTGAAGGTGATTGAACTTAATTTCTCCGGTAACCAATTGTGAAATAAGTCTTCCTGGTGTTGATATGATAATGTCTGCTCCTTTTAACAAAGCTTTTCTTTGCTGCTCGTAAATATGTCCATCACCACCGCCAAATATAGCTGTTGAGCTAACATCGATATAATAACTAAATCCTTGTACTTGTTGGTCTATTTGTTGCGCAAGTTCTCTTGTTGGAACCAATATCAGTGTGTTTAATCCTTTATGACCTTTTGCTGCTATTTTATTTAAAATAGGCAATACATAAGCTGCTGTTTTACCTGTGCCTGTTTGTGCACATGCAATTAAATCATAATGGTCTAAAATAATCGGAATTGCTTTTTCCTGAATGGGAGTTGGCGTATAAAATCCCATGGCATCTAATCCATCTAAAAGCGGATATTCAAAATAAAAATCGTCAAATGTCAAAATCTGTATTCAATAAGTTTCTAAAATACAATAAAATTTCGAAAGAGACTAAATTATCGGGTTAAAACAGTTGTAAAACCCGATAATTATTATAAATATGACTATTTAACCAGATTTTTTGAAATTAGATATTCTGCTATTTGAACAGCGTTTGTAGCAGCACCTTTTCTTAAATTATCAGCAACAATCCACATGTTTAAACAATTTGATTTCGATTCATCCCTTCTAATTCTTCCAACAAATACCTCATCTTTATCATGCGCAAATAATGGCATTGGATAAATAAATGCTTCCGGTAAATCCTGAACAATAACTCCTTCTGCTTCACTTAATGTCTTTTTGATTTCATCAATATCAAACTCATTTTCAAACTCAATATTTACACTTTCACTATGACCACCAGTTGTAGGAATTCTTACACATGTAGCAGTAACAGCTATGTTCTGATCACGCATAATTTTTTTGGTTTCCATCACCATTTTCATCTCTTCTTTGGTATAGTCATTGTCCATAAATACATCAATCTGTGGAATTACATTTTTATCGATTTTGTATTTATAAGCCATTTCTCCATCTACACCTTGTCTTTCATTGTCCATTTGTTGAACCGCTTTCACTCCGGTTCCGGTAACGCTTTGATAAGTGCTTACAACAACACGTTTAATTCTGTTTTTAAGATGAAGTGGATTTAAAGCCAAAACCATTTGTATAGTTGAACAATTTGGATTAGCAATAATTTTATCGTTTACTCCAATTTCATCAGCATTGATTTCAGGAACAATTAATTTGTTATCAGGATTCATTCTCCATGCAGATGAATTGTCGATGACAAATGTTCCAACTTCAGCAAATTTTGGTGCCCATTCCAATGATGTACTTCCGCCTGCCGAGAACAAAGCTATAGCAGGTTTTGCATCGATGGCAGCTTGCATGCTGTGTATCTTAAAAGATTTTCCCTTGAATTGAATTTCCTTACCAACCGATTTCTCAGAGGCAACAGGAATTAATTCAGTTACAGGAAAATTTCTTTCCTCTAATACTTTCAGCATTACCGAACCAACTAAGCCGGTAGCTCCAACAACAGCAATTTTCATGAATAGGGATTTTAATTTAGGCCTCTAAAATACATCCATCAACTTGAATGAAAAAATTTTTGCGATTAAAAATCCTGAACTAACTTCTAGTTGTTATGAAAACATTTAGGCTGTATTCTACTCTTTTCTGTCTTTATTTTTTATTGATGATTGGCATTTCTTCACCAATAAAAGCGCAGGTTTCAGACGATTTTTCTGATTTTGATTTGAAGTCAAATCCTTCTTGGTTAGGTGATGATTCGCTTTTTCAGGTAAACCTTAATTCAGAACTTCAGTCGAATGCTAGAACCGGAACTTCAGGTGAAATTTCCTTAGTAATTCCAATTCTTCCTATTGGAAAAAATATGGTTTGGAAATCCGGTTTTCGCTATGGATTTAATCCCAGTTCACAGAATGTTTTTCGTTTTTTTCTTTATGCTGATAGTCTTAATCTCCTTAAATCATCAAAGGCATTGTTCTTACAATTTGGCGGTTCAACTGGTAGCACCGATACTCTTTTGTTGATTCAAACTAGTAATGGTCAAAAAAGTACTATCGCAAAAGGCCGACCAGCTACTCTTGGAAAATCAATCAATTCAGGCGTATTTAAGGTTTTGTTCGATTCTTCAGGCTCTTTAAGTGTTTGGTTAGATACTGCAAATGCAGCTTATTTTAACAAGGAATTTGAGTTGCCTTTTCAGTTTGATTCTACTTTGTTTTATACAGGTTACTCTTTTAAATTTACCAGCACAAATACTAAAAATTTCTATGCTGATGATTTTTATTTTGGTCCGATTTTATTCGATACAATTCCACCTAATGTTTCCAAAGCAAATATGCTGTCGTCTCAATTATTGGAAATTGAATTTGATGAATGTATAGATACTTCTAAACAGAATTTAGAAATCAGCTTAAACAATCAATTAATAGGCTTTAAAACAAATTGGACTCAGTCAAACAAAACACTTAGAATCATATTGGATAAGGCTTTACCGGATTCTCTTCTAGAACTAAAACTTTCAGGAATTCAAGATTTAGCAGGAAATTTAATGGGAGATTCAAGTCTCTTTTTGTTCTATCACCAAATACAAAAACAAGAACTATTGTTTTCAGAAATAATGTTTGATCCTGAGCCTTCCAAAGGATTACCAAATGCTGAATATCTTGAAGTTTATAATGCAGGTAAATTCCCGGTTTCATTAAAGGGAATAAAAATTACTGATGGTTCCGCTACTTCTATTTTACCTGATTTTACTTTAAAACAGGATGCATTTTTATTGTTACATGCTGCTTCAGATAGCTCCTTGTTTCAAGGGAAATTCTCAGTTCTATTGGCTAATTTTCCAAGCTTAAATAATTCAGGTGATCGTTTACAAATTATAGGCACTGATGGTTTAATTATTGACGATGTTTCTTATGATATGTCGTGGTTTGGAACCTCAGTTTTGCCTGATGGTGGCTTAAGTTTGTCTTTACTTCATCCAACAAAATTATGTGAAGGAAAGAAGGCTTGGTCAGCCTCGAAAGAATCAATTGGTGGTAGTCCTAGAGAAAGAAATCTTGGATGGAATATTCTTCCTGATACAATTGCTCCGGTTTTAAGTTCTTATCAAACGATTAATCAAACAAGAATTCTTTTAGTTTTTGATGATAAAACATCACTTGGAAAACTAAAATACCTTTTTAATTCAGATTCTATCGAGGCTGATTTAGTTTGGAGCTCTTTTTTAAACGACAGTTTTATTTTCAATTGGCTTCCTCTTTCTGAAAGAGAAACTCGAAGCTTTCAATTAACTAATTGGAGTGATTGTTCGGGGAATCAACGTTTACAAAAAGCGGAGGTTTTTTACATGACACCCTCAGAAGCTTATCAAAATGATGTGCTTATCCATGAAATATTATTTGATTCCGAATTCAATAATGAATTTGTTGAATTGTTTAACAAGTCAGATCGCTTGATTCAATTAAAAAACATGGTTTTAAAAAGAGGAAGTTCATTCATCAAATTACCCGAATATCTTTTATATCCTGATTCATTTGTTGTTTTGTGTAAAGAGCCAAATATCAATTTTAAAAATCCGCTTGCTTTCAGTTCCTTTCCTTCATTGAGTTTAAATGATAGTTTGTTTCTGTTTAATTCACTCGGCTTTCGTGTGCACGAGGTTTATTATAAGCAGGATTGGTATCATGATGAATTCAAAAAGCAACAAAAATCCTGGTCAATTGAAATGATAGATTCAGAAAATCCTTGTGCTGGAATGTCCAATTGGCATGTTTCAAACAATGATGAATTTAGGCATACTGCAGGGAGAATGAATTCGGTGAAGGAATCTAATTCAGATAGGCTTAAACCCGAGTTTACAAGAATTTATCCTGTTTCAAATTCTGAAATTCTATTCTATTTTAATGAAGCTATAGATTCAAATTCATTGTTTGTTTTTAAAAGCGATTTATTTGATGGCTCCCGATTTACATCTTTTAATAACCACCAAACATTTTTGTATAAAAGTCAGAGTCCATTTGATACAGTAAATCTAATCAATATAAAATTAAATGGAATGAAAGATTGTGCAGGAAACAAACTTGTTGATACCTTGGTTTTTTTTAAATTCCCTGTTGAAGATTCAACTGCAATTGTTCTAAATGAAGTTTTATTTAATCCTAAAAGCGGCGGTTCCGATTTTATTGAATTGTACAATCGCTCTTCGAATTATATCGATTTAAAAAATTATTATTTCGCTAGTTCAACAGATTTAATTTCTGAGTACAAAGAGGTTTTACCAATTTATGAAAAGGGCTATTTAATGCCTCCAAATTCGTATCTTGTTTTTACTGAAATTAATCAGACAGATTTTTATCCAAATGTCAATTCTAAGCTACAATTATTCTCTAGAATCCCATCTTTACCTGATGATGGAATTTATCTTCATTTATTAGATAAAAGTGGGTATAAACTGGAAACCATGCTTGCAAGTGATGAACTGCATTTTAATTCTATTGTAGAAAAAGAAGGAGTTAGTTTAGAAAGACTTTCACCATTTTCTAATCCTAAAAACAATTGGACTTCAAGTTCTGCTTTTTGTGAGTATGCGAGTCCAACACAGAAAAATTGCATGCTATATAAAGAGAATACTTCTTTTGAAACATTAGTTATTGAACCTCTAATTATTTCTCCTGATGGCGATGGTTTTCAGGATTTCTTACAAATTAATTATCGGTTTACATCAAATGATATAACAATGAATTTATTTATCATTAATGAAAGAGGATTAAAAGTAAAGGAGATTGTTTTGGCGGAAAGAGTTGGATATGAAGGCTTTTTTCTTTGGGATGGCTCAACAGATAATGGAATTTTACCTAATGAGGGAGTGTATTTGGTTCGACAAGAATTATATAATAGCAGTGGTCAATTTGAAGTGAATCAAAAACCAATTTTGTTAACTAGAAGAGCAAGAGTCGACTAAGAGTTGAAATCAGGTTGTTTCCTATAGCGATAAATTTTCATCAGAATATTAAAGAAATAAAAAATGATGAAGTAGTTTATAATTTCGCTGTATTTAACAAACGTGGTTTCAATAGGAAGTAATTTTAATTCCTGTGATAAAGCATCTTCTGTCCACCATTCTGATTTTTGAAGAATATTTCCTTCTGCATCAATAAAGCCGCTGATGCCGGTGTTCGCACTTCTGGCTACTGGTCTTCTTGTTTCTATGGCTCTTAATCTAGCATAGCTAAAATGTTGCGCAAATCCAGGTGTATTTCCCCACCAGCCATCATTGGTGATGATACAAATTACATCTGTTCCTTTATTGATATAACTTGTTAGGAAATCCGGAAAAACAGATTCATAACAAATAACCGGTGCAAGTCCAATTCTTTGTTTGGTATTAAACACCATACTTTCACCGTCAGAACCTAAACTTCCACTGGTACCACCTAAGTCGATTGCGAATGATTCTAGAAATCCAAAAATTTGAGGATAAGGCATTTTTTCTACACCCGGAACCATTTTGTTTTTATGGTAAATAGAAACAGAATCATTGCCTGAGATGAGTAATGCAGTATTATAAGAATCTATATAAACCTGATATTTTTTCCAAAATCTTGCAGTAATAGGTAGTTTTCCGTTATCATTCGGAAATGTCTTGTATGAATCGGCACCAACAAGTAAGGTTAAACCCGGATGTCGGCTTAAAAATTCCTTACAAGCTTTTATCAAATATTCATTTTCAATTTCACCTTCATTGATTCCTCCTTGTAATGCAGTTTCCGGAAAGAGAACAAATTGAGTTGAAGGTGTAATTTTCTTTTCAGCCAGGTAAATCATCTTCTCCAATTGTTCTGTTGGAGTCATCCCATCAAATTTCTCTTTATATGGATCGATATTAGGTTGAACTACAACAATATTGGCTGTTTTCGATTGATACTTGTTCATGGTGTCTCGTAAATTCTGAAGCACCAGATAGGAGAAAAGAGCAGGTAGGAAAAGGTAAATGAAACCTAGGTTAAATAATTTCTTTTTGACAAGAATTGGTTCAATACTTTTGCGTATTTGAAGCCATTCATACACTTTTTTATTTACTATTAAAATCCAAAAGCTACCACCAAGAACACCGGTATATTCATACCATTGAACAGCATGAGGGAAAACCGCAAAAACATTTCCTATTATCAACCATGGAAATGCGAGGTCCCAATGAAATTGCATCAGCTCCATACAAATCCATGTGCCTATAAAAATTGCGTATTCAGTTTTGCCGGTTTTTTTGCTGATTGAATGCATCAACATAAATGGCAATAACATCGGAGCACTATTGATGAAAAAAGCTGCTATGGCGCCTCCGGAACTCGCATTCCATATCCACCAAACAGTTCCTGCATTCCAAACAATCATGCCAATCCAAGCGTAAACAAAAAGCCAAAGTTTTGAATTGGCTTGTTGTTTCCTGATTTGTCTTTCAAGTTCGAAAAACGGAATCAAGGCCACGAATGCAAGAGGAAACAATGAAAAAGGCTGCCAAGAAGCAACAAGTAAAGTTGCTCCTGTTAAACTGAGGAGTAAATACCTCAGGTGATTATTTTTTACCGCCGATAACAATTACAAATTCTCCTTTAATAATATGTGTTTCAAAATGAGTTAAAACTTCTGCTGTAGTTCCATTTACTGTTTCTTCAAACATCTTGGTAAGTTCTCGGCTAACAGATATTTGTCGCTCTGCACCAAGATACTCAACAAATTGTTGTAATGCTTTTAAAAGTCGGTGAGGGCTTTCATACAGCACAGTAGTTCTTTCTTCTTCAGCCAATTTTTTGAGTGCTGTTTGTCTTCCCTTTTTTTCTGGAAGAAATCCGATGTAAGTGAATTCATCGCAGGGCAAACCGCTTTTCACTAGGGCTGGAACAAATGCAGTTGCACCGGGTAAACATTCTAAAGGCAATTGGTTTTCCATACAGGCTCTTGCTAATAAAAAACCAGGATCGCTAATACCGGGAGTTCCGGCATCACTAACCTGCGCAATGTTTTTTCCTTCTTTTAAATCGTTGATTACTTGTAATAAAACCTTGTGTTCGTTGTGCGAATGATAGGAGTGAAGGGTCTTACTAATTCCGTAATGACTTAAAAGTTTAAGTGTTTGTCGGGTATCTTCAGCAAGAATATAATCTACCTCTTTAAGTATTCTCAATGCTCTAAGGGTTATATCCTCAAGATTTCCGATTGGAGTAGGAACCAAATATAATTTACCGGTTTCGGCCATGTCTACAAATTAAGTCGCTTTGAATCAATATTTCATAACTTAAAAGAATAGAGAACAAAAGAATTAATATTATTGCCCAAATTAATTTAATTATGAGCCGTTTATTTAACAGACTCGAGGTTTACACGCTCTATTTTCTCGAATATTTAAAATTCGGAGAATTCGGTTCCTTGATTCAAGCTTTTGTTTACATGTTTACAAGGAAATCTTATACCAAAGGAGGAATTGTAAGAACTTCTATGGGTAAATTTGATACCAGACCACATACTTTAGATTTTCAGTATATCAATTATGCTTACGAAATCGGCATTAAAAGATTTATTGAAAAGGAAAACTTCCATATTTTTATGGACATTGGTGCTTGTTTAGGTGAATACTGCATTTGGCTTGGTGCAAAAGGCAAAAGATGTTTAGCATTTGAGCCAGTAAAGGGTAGTTATGAAATGATTGATAGAAATATTGAAATCAATGGATTAAGAGAGAATGTTAAAGCACATAATTATGGTTTGGGGAGCAAACATTCAATTGAATTTTTTAGCATTAATCAGATCAATCCCGGAGCAAGTAAACGTGTGGATACAGAATCAGCTACTACTCAAAAATTTGAGATTAATTCTTTAGATGAAGTTTATTCAGGCTTTGGCTTTAAACCTGAAGAAAGAATTCTAATAAAGATTGATGTTGAAGGTATGGAGGTTGAAATGTTGGAGGGTGCCAGAAAGTTCTTAGAATCTTGTAATAACGTGGTTTTAATTATTGAAGAAAAGTTATCAGGTGAAGGTGAAATCACCCAAAAATTAAATACTATTTGTAAGTTTGAATATGGCAGTATAGATGAATACAATATCTATGCACGCAAAGTTGGAAATTTATAAAAGAATAAAAATCTATAAATAAAAAAGAGGCTGATTCATTTATTTGAACAGCCTCTTTTTTTATTATAAATAACTCGAATTTTCTTCTTTCTTTTTCTTCTTGTCTTTTCGCCAGTTATTGATGATTGGCAATGAAGTAACGAGGATAAAACCTATAACAATAAAGTCAAGGTAATCCAATGCATTCGGGAATATTTTTCCAACATAATAACCTGCCGTAACAATAACACTTGGCCAAAGTATGGCACCAAGAACATTGTATCCTAAAAAGATAATGGGTTTTACACGAACAATTCCTGCCAATATTGGTGCAAATGTTCTAACGATAGGTAAAAATCTACCCATTACGAGAGCCAAACCACCATATTTTTTATAAAAATCTTCAGCAGTGGTGATGTATTTCTTTTTGAAAAACAAAGTATCAGGTTTATTGTATAAGGCATCTCCGGTTTTTAAACCGAAAATATATCCAGCATAATAACCACCCATTGCTGAAGCTGCAATCCACAATATAAGCGGCATGAGTTCCATATCCAGTACGCCAAGATAGCATAAAAGTCCGGCTGTAAAGAGCAGAGAATCTCCCGGAAGGAAAAAGCCAAAGAATACGCCGTTTTCCAAAAATATTACTGATAGCAGCAAAAATTTGCCACCATATCTGATTAACTCTTCCGGTTTAAAAAGGTCCCAAAAACTGTTCAATGACTTTTTATTTAAGTATACGAATTAGGGACATTTTTCCGAATAAGCAAATGATTAAAAAAAGCTATTGATTTCTAAAGCCAATTGTGTTGCGACCTTTTTCTACTTTTTGTGCCTTTTCTTCAACCTCAGTTTTCATTTTGTCTTTGTATTCCTGAAGTTTATTTGCAATTTCAGCATTATCAATTCCAAGAATTTGAACTGCAAGAAGTCCGGCATTTTTTGCATTATTAATAGCAACAGTAGCAACAGGAACGCCACCCGGCATCTGAACTATAGAAAGTAAAGAATCTAAGCCGGAAAGCGTTTTTAATTGCACCGGAACTCCAATTACAGGAAGCGTTGTAATTGCAGCAACCATACCCGGTAAATGTGCAGCACCACCTGCACCGGCAATTATTACTTTCAAGCCTCTTTCTCTTGCAGTTTTAGCGTACTCATACATTCTTTCAGGAGTTCTATGAGCAGAAACTACTGTAATTTCAAAATCTATGGCAAAATCTTCCAATACTTTTGCCGCATCTTTCATTACCTCGAGGTCGCTATCCGACCCCATTATTATTCCAATTTGTTTCATATCTGTTATTTAAACAAAAAGCCCTTTCGGGCTTTTGCAAAATTATTCTTCATCCTCTTCTTCGGTGCGCTCAATACCTTCCATTAAATCTCTGATTTCTCTGAGTTCTTCACGGTTGTATTTGTTATTATGGTCACCAAGCAAATCCACTAAGTATTCTAAATTTGCTTTACCATCCTCTTCTTCCAGAAAAAGGAAAGTATAATCACCATTATTTTCGATTTCTTCATAAGCTAAACGAATCATTCTTACCAAGCCCGGTTCGTTTAAATTGCTTTTGAAATACTCGCGTAGTTCCTTTAATTGGCTTACTACTGTTTCCTGACTGTATGCTTCTTTGCTCAGTTCGTTTTTAATTTTCGCGATAATTTCCTTCATTTTGATTCTATATATGCAGCACAAAATTATGACTTTTGCCTTCTAAACTGAATTAATCTTCAAAATTATGTTAAAGGGTTTTTACACATTGTTGCTTTTACTGATGTCCAACCTATTCATGAACTTTGCTTGGTATGGTCATTTGCAGTTCCAAAAGTGGGGCTGGATTAAGTCGGAAGCCTTGCCAGTATTGATTCTTCTTAGTTGGGGAATAGCACTTTTTGAATATGTTCTGCAAGTGCCTGCCAACCGTCTGGGATATGTCCAAAATGGTGGCCCATTTAACATGATGGAACTAAAAACCATTCAGGAATGTCTATCACTTGCAGTTTTTTTAGTAGTGAATGTGATGTTTTTTAAGGAAAAAATAGCATGGAATCACTTAGTTGGTTTTGCATTTATGGCGATTGGTGTGTGGTTTATTTTTAAAAAGTGGTAGGATTTTTTGTTTAAGTGTATGTAAAGCGTAAAATTTTTTATATAAATTGCGTAATAATTATTTAAGCAGTTGAATTCAGATTTTTTTACCTTTTCAGAAACTCCCTTCTTTAAATCAGTTAGCAAAAGCTTGATTCTGGTTGAAGTGATGGTTTTTCTTTTCATGCTTTTCCAAACAGGAGTGGAGGGTAATTTATTTTATTTGGCATTATTGCAGTCCTCTCTTCATGTTTTTGTTTATTTCTTATCCAGAGTTTCAGGCAGAAATCTATATGTGTGGCTAATACCGGCTTTGTTTGCTTTAATGATGTATAGCAATAGCTTCGGTGGACTAAAGGTTACATTTGCCGGATATACAATTTCTTTGGTTTTTTATTCATTCTTTCTCATCAGAAATAAATGGCACTCGTTTTTTTATATGATTTGCTTTATTTTATTAAGTGGATTTAGTGAATACAAAAAAGGAGTAGAGTTAGAAGTAATTTTAATGTTGGTTATACCGGGGATTGGTTTTACAGCATTGTTTTATTCAGCTTTGAGATTTTTGCAAAAAGCACACATTGAATTAACCATAAGAAATAAAGAGTTAGAACAATCTCAATTGAATTTAAAAACATTAATTGAGAACACAAATGCACTAATCTGGGCTATCGATACCAAATACAAATTTTTAAATGGAAATACTGCCTTTTCAATAACCTTTCAACATAAAACAGGAGTATTGCTAAAACCCGGTGTGAATGTATTAGAACACATCAGCTCAGAAAAAGAGTATGATTTTTGGAAAACACTTTACGATAAAGTTTTAATTGGAAAACAAGTGGTTTTTGAAGAACAATTAGTTGATAAAGGTGAGAGCGCTGTTTTTTGGGAGTATACTTTAAATCCAATGAAGTTGCCAAATGGTAATGTTTATGGGGCTACTATTATGGCCAAGGATATTTCGAAAAAGAAAATATTTGAACGCAGAAGACAAGAAAATGAAGCACTTTTAAATGGTGTTTTAACTAATATGCCTATTGGCTTTCAGTTGTTTGATGAAGTTGGTAATATGATTCTGATGAATGAATCTATGAAAGATATTCTTGGAATTAAAAAAGCTGAAGCACAAACTGATGTGACTTTCCTAAATGTTTTTCATGATGGTTTTATGGTTTTAAATGGTTTAGATATTCTATTTAAAGATGTATACCTAAAAGGATTAAACAAAAATCTAGAAATGGAACTCGATTTTAATGTTCCGGAGAATACTTGGAGTACATCAAGAAGAAAGATATTTTTTGAATTAAATGTGTTTCCTCTTTATGATGAAAATCACCGTGTAATTGCAGCTGTTTGTTTAAGCAACGAAATTACCAAACGTAAGGCTACCGAGAAATTAATGTTAGACCAAAACAAACGACTTGAGGAGTACGCTTTTACTATTTCTCATATTTTACGCCGACCTATTGCCAATATCATCTCTTTAAGCAGCTTAATTAAAAGTGATGATATGCTTAATCCGGAGGATGCACAACTTGTTGAATTTTTGAATGAATCTACCCATCAACTAGACCAAATTTTAAAGGAACTCAATCAGAATATAACAATTAAACCCGATTACTTCAATGACTATAAGAATCATTCAAGTTGATGATGATTACATCAACAACATTGCCAACGAGAGACTGATTAAAAAATTAGGGATAAGTTTTGAATCAGTAAATTTTCTAGATCCTTCTGAAGCTTTGGAATATTTAAGTAAGGGAGATCAGCAGTTCGATTTAATGCTCTTAGATATCAATATGCCAAGATTAAATGGATGGGAGTTTTTAGATAAATATCAAAGCATTGCAGGAAAATTTCCTATTTTTATGTTAACCTCATCACTTGATCCCTCAGATCAGAGAAAGGCTTTAGAACATCCTTTGTTAACCGGATTTTTTGTGAAACCTCTTACCAAGGAAATCATGTTAGAGATTTTTGATATTGCGAAACTTACTGTTATGGCATAAAAAAAGCCTCGCATTGTTGAAATGCGAGGCTTTTTTTGTCTTTAGTTAAGCGTTTATTAAAGTTTTGTAAGCATCAGCTTTCATTAAACCGTCAAGTTCTGAAGGATTAGCAATGCTGCATTTAATCATCCAACCTTCACCATAAGGTTCAGAGTTAACTAATTCAGGAGCTCCATCAACAGCATCATTAACTTCTAATACTACTCCTGTAATTGGCATAAATAAGTCACTCACTGTTTTTACAGCTTCAACTGTTCCAAAAACATCATGCTGGGCAACTGATTGTCCTTTAGTTGATATATCAACATAAACAATATCACCTAATTCTTTTTGAGCGAAATCGGTAATTCCGATGTAGGCAACTTCACCATCTACACGAACCCACTCGTGATCTTTGGTGTAAAACAGATTTTCTGGAAAATTCATTTCTAAGGTTTTAAATTTTATCGGTGCTAAATTAACTTTTAAGCAGAAATAAAAAAATGAACTTTACATGAAGTTTTGTCCTTTCTTTTATTTCTTAGGAAAATTAAGCTTTTTTTGATTCCACCATTCCATAATAGATATTGGAATTAACAAACAACTTAAGGCATAAATACTGTCTTCTATAGGGATTGTCACTAATCTTAAACCTATAATTTCAGATGCATTGTAAAATACAACAGGCTCTGGTGTTACGGCACCAGTTAGAACTCCATTTATGATGAAAAATGGAATTAGATGCACAAAATAGGCAAACCAAAACCACATCATCCAATCTCGTTTTAGGTAAAAATGATGTAATGCTAATACAAATAATGCAATGCATGAATTTACCAATGTATATGTTTTCTCATGGTAAAGAAATATCCAAACGGCACAAATCAACATAAAAACTATACTAATTACATTGCTAAGCTCTTTAAATAAGCCGGGTTTAAAATATGCTCTTAAACAAGCATAAATAAAAACACTTGCATAGGGTACTACAAAAAAGAATGACCATTCTTCAATGGGTAATTCCAATAATCGTAAACTGTAAGTGTAAATAGTGCTAAAGCTCCATACCCCGCTAATAGTGAACCAGTAATCCCATCCAATAAATAAGGTGGCATTGATTAAAATACCTAAAAACAATCCCGGCCAAAATTTGTAAAAAGCTACTTTTTTGTCAAAGGATAAAGCAAAGGGTCCAATAAAAGAAAGTAGCATTAACCAAGCGTATAACGACATACTATTTGCTTTGGTTAGGGTTTTCCCAATACTTAAACGGCACAATTAACATTCCGAAATTCTCACCTTGTTCCTTACCTAAATGTTTATGGTGAATTTTATGTGCCCTTCTGATTGCCTTCACATAACGATTATTCATATGTGTAAACAATTTAAATCTTTGGTGAATAATAATTTCATGCACAATAAAATAAGCTAATCCATAAGCAGAAATACCTATTCCAATATATAACCTGAAATCATCGTACATTAATCCTGTAACATAACAATACGCGCTGGGAACTGCGAAAATTAAAAAGAATGCATCATTTTTTTCGAAGAATCCCGGTTCTACCTGATGATGGTCTTTGTGTAAATACCACAATAAACCATGCATCACATACTTATGCGTGAACCAGGCCATGAATTCCATGAAAATAAATGTAAAAACTACGATACCAATATTTAATGCCATATTCTATAAACCTCGTTTTTTAAAAAATGTTTATTTCATGAATAAATTCAGCAAAACAAAAAAGATTAACTGCACAAAATAGAGCCTGATTGCAAACAAGTTTTTTTGTTGTAATTTGTTTTGAATCAGCCAAAAACAAAAGATATATCCAAAAAAGAACCAGGCCGTAAAATTTTGTAATGGTATTTGCTTGTTTTGCCAATACCAGAAATCCACCTTACTGCATAAAAGTTCAATTGGAATATCCGTAATTACCATTAAAAGTGCCGCAATTGCTGCCCCGGTATATTGGTTCAACTTTATCTTTAATTTTTCTGCAAAATAATTGGCGCTAACTACAGAAGTATAACTTACAATTATCCAGTTTACTCCAATAAGGATTGGTGTTTCCATTAATTTAGGACCTAAGGCTTCACCATATTTATAATTCCCAAATAATACACCACTATTTACTCCAACATTTTCGAGTATGTAAGATGCCACAAAAATGAAGGCCAAACTTAGGTAGGTAAAATTGTTCTTTTCGGGGATTGATAATATTAATAGAACAAGCGCCAGTAATAGATTTAAAGGACTTAAAGCTGAAAATTCCGGATTCAGAATCATTCCTACTAAGCCAATTGTATAAAATAAAATGGCAATGCTGCTATATAAAAGTGTTTTGTTTTCTATGAATTTCTTCATCATACAAATTAATACAAGGTTTTCTATTTTATGTTTGAATTGATGAATAAAAAAAGGCAGTCCTGCGAAGAATTGCCTTTTAAGAATTTTAGATATTTGAATTTAAAGCCTGAATTTTTAGCTTTTATTTGATTTTAGACCTAACCAGATTTTTGGTATTTTTATAATTGGTTAAAGAAAGTGCAACTGAACCAATGAAAATTTCAGATTCAACTTTAATTACCATATGGTTTTCATCATCAGATACCCAAATAGTTAAAGCATCATCAGATTTAAAAAGTTCACCGGTTTTTACCTGAGGTCTGATTTTAATGGCATTGAATTTACCAGCATCTACCTTAACAACTTCTTTACCTAAGTATTTGATATTGTAATTGTAAACCTTTCCATCCATGTAAAACTCAGTAGGGTAGGTATCACCAATTTTAGCATCTTTTACATCCCATAATCTCGACCAATAATAAACTGAAACCAAATCCTGAACCTTGTATGGAGTTTCAACTATACTTCCTTTTTTGGAATTGATTTTTCTGTTTACATGATCAAACATGGCAAAGTCAGAGTCTTTGTACTTTCCTTCTTCAATTTTTTTAGTGTATTTCAAAGGAATCAATGCTTCTTCATCAATAAAACTTTCATAATCATTTCTAACTTTATTGTACAAAGCATCAATAGTTCTTGATGAACGTGCAGAACATTTAACATTCATGGTTCTTCTTCCATTGATTATAACTGCATCAGGCATAATTTCCAATGTAGCATAACCAGCGTTAAATGGTCCATAGTGCATTCTGTACTCCAATTTTTCTCCATAAGTAAAAGCATTGTTTTCTACTTTAGAAAATGAGTTGGTGTCGTCACCCCTTCTTTTTGGTAATTCGGCTAAACCTGCATATTGTGGCAGGCTGAAGAGGATTAATGCCGATAAGAAAAAGGTTTTAGTGTTCATCATAATGAATAATTGTTTCAAACTTTGTACCAAATGAATTTTTATTATTGATTATAAAATAGCATAATTATTAAGTTCCTGATTAGTAAGCTATAATAATTTTAAAAAAACAAAGCCCTCCAAATATTTGAAGGGCTTTGTCAATAATTGCTATTGATTATAAATCAAACTTAATTCCTTGTGCCAATGGAAGTTCTTTTCCGTAGTTAAGTGTATTGGTTTGTCTTCTCATATATGCTTTCCATGAATCACTTCCACTTTCTCTTCCACCACCTGTTTCTTTTTCTCCTCCGAAAGCACCGCCGATTTCAGCACCACTGGTTCCAATATTTACGTTTGCAATTCCACAATCACTTCCCCAAGCACTTAGGAATTGCTCAGATTCCTGCATATTGTTTGTGAAAATACTTGAACTTAAACCTTGTTTTACTCCATTTTGTAAAGCAATTGCTTCATCAATAGTTTTAAATTTCATGATATAAAGAATAGGAGCAAATGTTTCTGCCTGAACAATTTTAAATGAATTGTTTGCTTCACAAATTGTTGGTTTTACATAACATCCCGATTCATAACCTTCACCACTTAAAACTTCTGCGCCACAAAGAACATTGCCACCTTCAGCTTTCACTTGTTCAATAGCATTTAAATAGGCACTAACAGCCGCTTTATCGATAAGTGGTCCAACTAAATTTCCGGTTAATGGGTTGCCAATTGTAAGTTGAGCATAAGCTTTTACTAGTTTTTCTTTCACTTGCTCATATAAACTTTCATGAATGATTAGTCTTCTTGTAGTTGTACAACGTTGACCAGCAGTTCCAACAGCTCCGAAAACAACACCAATCATCGCTAAATCTAAATTGGCATTTTCGCTTAAAATAATGGCATTGTTTCCACCTAATTCCAAAAGTGCTTTTCCAAATCTTTGAGCTAAGGCAGTACCAACAGCTTTTCCCATGCGAGTTGAACCTGTAGCAGAAACCAATGGAATTCTTTCATCATGACTCATCCATTCTCCTACTTTATAATCACCATTGATTAAAGAGAATAAACCTTCAGGTAAGTTGTTTTCTTTTAAAATTTTGGCCATTAAATTTTGACAAGCAACTGCAGACAAAGGTGTTTTTTCTGATGGCTTCCAAATACAAACATCACCACAAACAGCTGCTATCATGCTATTCCAGCTCCAAACGGCAACAGGGAAATTAAATGCAGATATAATTCCAACAATTCCTAATGGATGATATTGTTCGTACATTCTGTGATTTGGCCTTTCAGAGTGCATGGTTAATCCATTCAATTGACGACTCATTCCAACAGCTAAATCGCATATATCAATCATTTCCTGAACTTCACCTAAACCTTCTTGTAAGCTTTTTCCCATTTCATAACTTACCAATTTGCCAAGAGGTTCTTTGTATTCTCTAAGCAAATTGCCATACTGACGAACAATTTCTCCTCTTTTTGGTGAAGGCATTTTTCTCCAAATTAGAAAAGCTTCTTCTGCTTTTGCAATTACGGTTTTGTATTCTTCTTCAGTAGTAAAAGAAACGGTACCAATTAATTTTCCATCAACCGGACTATATATTTCTCTTTTTTCTGCATTGGCAGAAGAGAAATGGTTTTGGCCTGTAGATGTGCCATGATTATGGGCTTCAATACCCAATGTTTTTAAAAAATCTGTCGAGAAACTTTGTGCTGTACTCATATAAAAAATGTTTAAGGGATTATACCTCCCTCGGTAAATTTATTTTAAAATTGCTTTGGCTACTTTAGGGTCAATGATTACTGTATCGTGCTCAAAATCAAGTTTGATTCGCCATTTCTGAAAAGTATTTACTCCCAAAATTACATCCTCCGATAATCCCGGAATTACCATAAATTCATCAGAAAGTCGGATATCATTGTAGTAAAAATCTACGGCAATTCTCTCTTTAATTCTTAAATAGTGTCCTTCAGCAGCTGTAGCAACTTCTAAGGGTTTCCTTAGTTTAGTGGCAATTTCAAGATTCTTAATTGCATTTTCGCTTATACACGAAAAAGTAGCTCCAGAATCAAAAAGACAATACAAGGTCTTTTCACCTTGTGAGCCCTCAAAATGCAATGGAAGTCTAATTATTGACATCGATAATTTGATTTGAATTTCAGTTCAATTGTAATTTGATTCGCTTCTACAATCTTAATTGAATTACAAAATTACAAAATTCAAACTGATTACCTTATAATTTGAAATTTCTAATGGCTTTGATTGGATTAAAAGCATTTAAATTTAAATTAAAGCTTGTCCTCTGAAAAAAGCCTGTTTGTCCATTTGCTTCCCAGTACGATTTTACTTCTTCACTACTTGCAAATTCAAATGGGAAGTATATCCTGAAAATATCTTTGTAAACCTGGAAATAAATACCTCCCGAATAAGTTGTTTGGTTTACATACTCGTTTTTGGATGTACTTGTATTAAAGGTGTTTACAGGACTATAATTTAAATCATAATAAAAGCCAATTGGTATTGGAATTTTAGGAATCGGAATAGTGAAATTTGCTGCAATAATCCATTTATCTGTATTACCTACATTGGCAAAATTGCGGAATCCTGCATCCCTCATAATAATTTGATTTGCATAAACTGAGCTTGAACCCGGATATTCAGACCTGGCAAACATGGTTTGGTCGCATAAATAATCATTTTCTCCTGCTGTACCGCCCAAATTAAAGAAACTTCTTTGTTGGTTTAGTTCATTAACTGAATTTCCAGCTCCTTCAAATTGTTTAAAGAACATACCTCCAAAAAGTCTGATACTAGCTTTTTTCTTTCCGTCTTTATACAATAATCCTTGTTCTACTGTAATGGCTAATCTGTTAATTTCACTGTTTTTTAATCCTGATTGATAATCAATTTGTGCATTAATTGGATACAATTTGTAATCTCTGGTGTACTGGTAATTGATATTAAATATTCCTCGATGGTTTTTAAAATCATTGAAATATGAACTTCCAACCTTTTGTTCATTAATCATTACATATCTTAATGTTACACTTTGCTCAATATTTGAACGAGGATTTTTTGGTTTCAATTGGAATCTCACAAATGGCTCAAATTTTTCATAAGTACCGGCTTCATTGTTTACATATGAATTTGAATCATTAACGGTTTTATTAAAATATGCTCTGTTTCCAAATCGGGCATATTTGGCTCCAACCTGAATACTTTTAATTTTAGATTGAAGTGGATAAAAGTTGTGCCAGTATTGAGCATATCCATTTAAATCTTTGGTTTCGAAACTATACAAGGGAGTAAAAACATATTCATTTTTTGCTTGAGGAATCAAACTATTATAAAAGCCAATACCCAACATACTTTTATTGTAGTTATTCCAGGCATACAAGGGCATAATAAATGTCTTTTTCATTTTAGGACTTTCAAATCCTAAAATAGGTTTGATTTTCCATGGAGTACCAGAGAATAATGAATTTGTTCTAACAAAATTGTTTCCTTGATTGAATTCTAAAGGCGCCTCATTAAATGCAATTCTAAAGATTAGATTTTTCTTATCTGTTTCACTGATTTTACTATAGTTTTCAAATGATTCAAAACTTACTTTATTCTCGGCATTAGCTTCAAACCATTTTGTTTCAACTAAACTATCTCCAATAAACATACTTATTGGAACAGGTCCTTTTAATGAACCGACATTATTGAATTTCAGTCCGTTTTTGATTTTACTAAGTTTAATATCCTGTTTCTTTTCACTACCTAAAACATCATCAATAAACCAGGATAAATCTTTTCCGGTAAACCTATTAACATGGTTAATAAAGTCTTGTGGTAGTGGGTGTTTAAACTTCCATTTTTCATAATACGATTGCATCATTTCATCAAAAACCTTTGTCCCCAAATACGCTTGTAAATACTTGAATGCAAGCGGATTTTTTGAATAGATTATTCCTCCATAATTTGCATCTGTATAAACTGTACTATGCAGATTTCCTGCCTGGTCTTCATTTTTTCTTGCCCCTATTTCATAGGTTAATTTGGCTTGGTCAATATCTTTTATCCCGAATTTTAATCCGCCTATACTTGCTATACCGTCCTCATTTTTCTTGCCATCTCTCGATAATCTATTTTCATAATAAGTATTTAAACTTTCGTCCATCCAAGGGTAATCTCTCTCATTTGAGCCCAGAATACCATAAAACCAATTGTGCCCTACTTCATGAATAATGGTTGTTTTATCAATACTCTGACAATTTGTGATGGTTGGATATTCCATTCCACCACCGGATTCTAAGGGAGTAATTACAACTGTAGCATGTGAATAAGGATATTCACCTACTTTTTTGCTGTAAAAATCTATAGCATCATTTATATACTCAACTCCTTTTTTTCTTTTTTCTTTATCCTGATTTTCACTTAAAAGCCAGGTATCAACTATTTTACCCGAATTTAATTTCACTTCACTTTTATTAATCAGAAAGTTTTTTCCGCAAAACCAGGCAAAATCATGAATGTTATCTTGAATGAACAAGAGTTTTTTTGTATTGCCATTTGCTGGATTTTCAACTTTAGGGTTTTCTACTTTCTCTTTCCACCAATTGATTTCTTCTGGATTTTGAAGGTTTCCGGTTGCAACTAAAACATAATCTTTAGGTACTTCAATTTCAACTTCGAATCTTCCAAATTCACTATAAAACTCTCCTTGGTCTAAATACGACATTGGATTCCAGCCATTTACATCGTAAACTGCTGGTTTTGGGTACCACTGACTGATGCAGTAAATTCCGTTTTCTACACCGGCACGACTGTAGATTTTTCCAGGTAATTTGACTACAAATGGAGTTGTAAATGTGAGTTTTTGACCGGGTAAAAGTGCTTGTGGAAGCCTTATTCTGGCATAATCAAGTTCTTTTTCAAAAAGTAATTCAACCGGAATTCCATTTATCTGAGGTTTTAGAGAATCTATCCAACCACGCATCTCGTCATCAGCAAAATATAAATCAGTTACGCCATTTTCTAATTGCTGTTTTACTAATGGTGTTTTTTTGTCTTTGTAAGCATTCGGCCATAAATGCAGATAAAATTCATAAATGATTTCAGGCGAATTATTGGTATAAATGAATTGCTCAAATCCTTTTAAACTGCGGTTGGTGGTATCTAATTCAACTTGTATATAATAGTCTACATGTTGCTGCCACTTTGCCTGATTTTGCTTTTTTGGCAAAGTTTGTGATACTACAGAGGTCGTATACAAAGTTAATAGTAGTAATAAGGAATTTAATTTCATTTTGCAATAATTTCTGTTAACGTAAAGTTCAAAAATTATAAAAAAATTTAACACTTCCGATACCGCTCATCAGGTTTGTAGGATTATTTTTGAAATATTAATATGTGGTCAATGGATGGAAACGATTTTTTAGGGGAAGAAACTGCCAATTTGGTGCAGAGATATGAGAAGATGCTAAGAAATAAGTCCAAAGACTATTTTGAGGCTGAAGCAATAGAGGCAATTGCTGATTATTATATCGCTCATGAGAAGTATAAAAAGGCTCAAGATGTAGTCAATTTTGGCTTGGAACTTTATCCAAATCATGTTGGATTCTGGATTAAAATGGCAGAAGTTTTTGTTTACCTGGAAAGGTTTGAAGAAGCAAGAGAGGAACTTGAAAGAGCCGAATTATACGAGCCATTTAATCCTGAAATTTTGTTTTTAAAAGGAGAAGTTTATCTGGCTTTAAATGAATTGTCGGAGGCTGAAGACTGGTTTCAAAAAGCGCTTATTCATGGTGATGAAAAAATTGATATGCTTTTTGAAATCGCTTATGTTTATCAGGATTATGACCATTTTGGAAAAGCATCAGAATATTTCGAAGAGATTATTACTCTTGAACCGGAATTAGATCAGGCTTATTATGAAGCTGCAAGTTGTTATGATTTAACCGGACAATATCCAAAAGCAGTTGCATTATTGAATAAACTTATCGATCAGGAGCCTTATAATTCATCTGCCTGGTATAATTTAGGTGTGATGTATAGCAAGATGAATAAGAATGAAAAGGCTATTGAGGCTTTTGATTTTTGTTTGGTGATTGATGAAGATTATTCAGTAGCTAAATTTAATAAAGCCAATTCACTTGTAGAATTAGATAGGTTTGAGGAAGCACTCTCCGAATACCTTGATGTTGTTAAGATGGAAGGTGGCGATAGTATTACGTTTTGTAATATGGGCGGTTGTTGTGAACGGTTGAACAGGAATGAAGAAGCCCGTGAATACTACAAAAAGGCTGCAAAATTAAACCCTAATGTTGCAGAAGCTTGGTTTGGCGTTGGACTAACTTATGATAAAGACGGACTTAATAAAGAAGCTCTCCAATACTTTAAAAGGGCAATTTTATTAGAACCTGAAAATCCAGAGTATTTGCTTGTTTTGGCCGAATGTGAGTTTAGAATGGGCTACAAAAAGGAAGCAGAAGCTATTTATTTAAAAATTACAGAAATGGATCCGGGTTTAATGGAAGCCTGGATGGACTGGAGTTTTGTAAAATACTCTGACAATGATATTCAAGCTGCAATTTCTCTATTGGAAAAAGCCATTTCTTACGATAATTTCTGCCACCAGTATCACTACAGAATGGTAGTTTATCTTTTCGAGAATTTGAGAATTAAAGAAGCTTTATCTCATTTAGAAACTGCACTTACTTTAAATCATGCGGACCATTTTTTAATGTTCGAAATTAAACCGGAATTGGCTAAAGTGCACGAAATTACTCTGGCAATTGAGGCATTTCGTGAGGAACTTTAGTCCTGGTTTTTATTTTGATTTTAATCCATTTTATTGAATGCGAAATCCCTAATATCAATAAACAGGTTGCGATAATTAGTCCATAACTTAACATTACTTCAGTTGAAGTACCTGTTGGACTATTCAAGCAAAAAGCTGAGAATGGGGCAAGTAGAAGAACAAGTAATAATTTTTTCATTCTTGATATACACTTTACTGATTATTAAGTTCAATTTAATGAAAATTGAATTTAATAGTCCATATTCACCTCAATTTATGCGTAAAATCAACATGAAAACAAAGATATTCCATGAAAAAGAATTTATTTTCGCCCTGTTAATTATAAAGTAAGATGAAGAATTTTAAGTTAAAACATATTCCTGAGCGTCCGGAAAAACCTAGAAACAAGGGAATAACTATGGTAATGGATAAAGGTTTAAGCATCCGTGAAGCTGAAGATTTAATTGCTTCAAGTGGAGAATATACCGATATCGTTAAATTAGGTTTTGGAACATCTTATGTTACTCCTCGACTTCAAGAAAAGATTAAACTTTACCAGGATAATGGTATGATAGTTTATTTTGGTGGTACTTTATTTGAAGCATATTTAGTTAGAAATCAGTTTGAAGATTATATCAAGGTTTTAGATAAATATGGAATGAAACATGCTGAAATTTCAGATGGTTCAATTGAATTACCTCATGATTTAAAATTAGATTATATTGATAAATTAAGTCAATATGTTACTGTACTTTCTGAAGTTGGAAGTAAAGATGTAGAGAAAATTATTCCACCTTATCAATGGATTGAATTGATGCAAAGTGAACTTCAAGCCGGAGCCTGGAAGGTAATTGCAGAAGCCAGAGAAGCAGGAAATGTTGGTGTTTACAGAAGTAGTGGTGAAGTTCGTGAAGGTTTGGTGCAGGAAATTCTGACAAAAATCCCTGAAGAAAATATCATTTGGGAGGCACCACAAAAAGCACAACAAACTTATTTTATTAAATTAGTTGGTGCCAATGTTAACCTTGGAAATATTGCTCCAAACGATATCATTCCTTTAGAAACATTAAGATTGGGCTTAAGAAGTGATACTTTTAGTTTCTTTTTGGGTAAAGGTTCTAAGTTTATTCCTAAGAAAAAGTAAGTATTTGAATTCAATCAAATATTTTGTTGTTTTGATTTTATAAAAGATTAGAGATAGAGAATATGAGTTTACAAACGCAGGTAAATGCCGATATTATTACGGCAATGAAAGCAAAAGATGAAGTGAGTTTAAGAGCTTTAAGAGGACTTAAATCAGCATTATTATTAGCAGGTTCAGAAGCTGGCGCAAATGGTGTTGTTGAAGATGAACAAGCAATTAAGATTTTCCAGAAACTTGCCAAACAACGCAAAGAATCTTTAGATATTTACATTCAGAATAAAAGAGAAGATTTAGCAAAAACAGAAGCAGAAGAATTAGCTGTAATCGAAAAATACCTTCCAAAACAATTAACTGAAGAAGAAATTACAGTTGAGTTAAAACAATTACTTGCTGATGCAGGTGCTGTGTCTGCTGCTGATTTTGGAAAAGTAATGCCACTTGCAATGAAAGCTTTCGCTGGTAGAGCTGATGGAAAAATTATTTCTGCTTTATTAAAGTCGTTATTGGCTTAATTTTTATATTTTTATAAATATGAATGGGCATCTCGGGTGCCCATTTGTGTGTAAATTAAATTGTATGACAGAAGAAGAAAGAATTAAAAGAGCCTTTCAAAAAAAGGATTGGCCTGAAATCAAAGTGAGTGATAGCTGGGCTACTTTCAAAATTATGGCTGAGTTTGTTGAGGGCTTTGAAAAAATGAGTAAAATAGGTCCTTGTGTTTCAGTTTTTGGTTCAGCGCGCACAAAAAACGATAACAAGTATTACTTATTGGCCGAAGAAATTGGAAGAAAACTTGTTGCTGCAGGTTTTGGAGTTATAACAGGTGGTGGTCCCGGTATTATGGAAGCGGGTAATAAAGGTGCTTTTGAAGCTGGTGGAAAATCGGTTGGATTAAATATTGAATTGCCATTTGAACAATTTCATAACCGTTATATCGACTACGATAAAAACATCAATTTTGATTACTTTTTTGTAAGAAAAGTGATGTTTGTTAAATATGCTCAGGGCTTTATTGCAATGCCCGGTGGATTTGGTACACTTGATGAATTATTCGAATCTTTAACTCTAATTCAAACCCATAAAGTTGCTCGTTTTCCGGTTGTGCTAGTGGGAAGTGAATTCTGGGGTGGTTTGTTAGATTGGATACAAAATACCATGTGTGAAAAAGAGAAAAATATCAATCCAGAAGATATGTTTCTTTTTAAGGTTGTTGATACCGCAGAGGATGCTGTAAATCATATTCTGGATTACTATTCAGAAATGAGTATCAGACCTAATTTTTAGGTTTTAGTTTTTATCCTGATTAAACAAAATATTACAATTATTAATTGAGTTATGACTTTGTTTTAATTAGGATTTTCAATTAATATGCAAGTATAAGTAGTTCGTTAATCGAACATAATAAATATTGATAATGAGTTCATTAAAAGAAGATTCCTTAAGTTATCACAGCAAAGGAAGACCAGGTAAAATTGCTGTTGTTTCAACAAAACCAACCAATACTAAAAGAGATTTAAGTTTAGCTTATTCGCCTGGTGTTGCTGAACCTTGTTTAGCTATTGCTGAAAAACCGGAAGATGTTTACAAGTACACTGCCAAAGGGAATTTAGTTGCTGTAATTTCAAATGGTACTGCTGTTTTAGGTTTAGGTGATATTGGTCCTGAAGCTTCAAAACCTGTGATGGAAGGGAAGGGCGTTCTTTTCAAAATCTTTGCTGATATTGATGTTTTCGATATTGAAATCAATACAAAGGATACAGAGGAATTTATTCAAACAGTTAAAAACATTGCTTGCACTTTTGGTGGAATTAATCTTGAAGATATTAAAGCACCTGAGTGTTTTGAAATTGAAAGACGTTTGAAAGAGGAGTTGGATATTCCAATTATGCATGATGACCAGCATGGTACTGCAATTATTACCGGTGCTGCTTTGTTAAATGCTTTAGTTGTTGTTGGAAAGAAGATTGAAGATGTTCAGGTAGTTTATAATGGTGCCGGTGCTTCTGCAATTAGCTGTGCAAAAATTATGCTGGCTTTGGGTGTTAAACCTGAAAATTTGGTGATGTGTGATAGTAAAGGTGTTATCAGAAAAGACAATCCAAATTTAGATGCCAATAAACAACAATTTGCTACTTCAAGAGATATCAAAACATTACAGGATGCAATGATAAATGCTGATGTTTTTGTTGGTTTATCTAAAGCTGATGTTGTTACACCTGATATGCTCAGAACGATGAACAAGGATTGTGTTGTCTTTGCTTTAGCAAATCCAAATCCTGAAATTTCTTATGATGCTGCTATGGCTTCTCGTCCTGATATTATTATGTGTACAGGAAGAAGTGATCATCCTAATCAGGTAAACAATGTTTTAGGTTTTCCTTATATTTTTAGAGGTGCTTTAGATGTTAGAGCTTCTAAAATTACAGAAGAAATGAAATTAGCTGCAGTTTATGCTTTGGCTAATCTGGCAAAAGAACCTGTTCCAGAAATTGTACTTTTAGCTTATGATGAAAAGAATGTAACTTTTGGCAAAACGTATATCATTCCAAAACCAATCGACCCAAGATTAATAACTACAGTTTCTCCAGCTGTTGCTAAAGCAGCTATGGAATCGGGAGTTGCTAAAAATCCTATTACAGATTGGGAAGCTTATCACAACCAATTATTAAATCGTTTAGGAAGAGAAAATAACTTTATTAGAGCCTTATCTGATAAAGCCAAACAAAATCCAAAACGTGTAGTATTTAGTGAAGCTGATAATTATAAAATTCTAAGAGCTGCACAAATTGTTAAAGATGATGGAATTGCTATTCCAATTTTATTGGGAAATAGAAATAAAATCCAGCAAATCATAGATGAAAATCAGATTAAATTGGTAGATGTTCAAATCATCGATCCAATGGAAGATGAAGCTAAACGTAATGCATATGCTGAGATTTTATACAAAAAAAGACAGCGTAGAGGAATGAGTTTGCATGAAGCTAAAAAGCTTATGCGTGACAGACATTATTTTGCTCCAATGATGGTTGAAATGGGTGAAGCCGATGCAATGATTTCAGGTTTAACAAAAAATTATCCTTCAACAATACGACCAGCACTTCAAATTTTAGGTAAAGAAGAAAATACCTCCGTTGTTGCCGGTATGTATATTATGTTGAGTAAAAAGGGAACATTGTTTTTTGCTGATTGCACAGTTAATCCTGTTCCTAGCGTAGATGAACTGGTTGATATTTCTAAATTAGCACACAATGCAGTTAAGAAATTCAATAGAAATC
The DNA here is from genome assembly GCA_943361925.1 of Vulcanococcus limneticus LL. Taxonomy (GTDB): domain Bacteria; phylum Bacteroidota; class Bacteroidia; order UKL13-3; family UKL13-3; genus CAISCU01. The sequence goes on from CALRIT020000005.1 coordinate 82,898, forward strand.
CACGAATGGCATTATTATCATACAGTAATTTTGGCTCAGCATCTGGTGATGTTCCAAGTAAAATGTCGGCTGTAAGAGAGCGTTTGAAAAAAGAATTTCCTTACATGGTGGTTGATGGTGAAATCCAAGCCAATATTGCTTTAAATCAAAAATTACTAAACGAGAATTTTCCATTTAGTGAGTTAAATGGTGAGCCCGTAAATACATTGATTTTCCCATCATTATCAAGTGGAAATATTACTTATAAAATGTTACAAGAATTAGGAGCGGCAGAAGCGGTTGGTCCTGTTTTATTGGGATTAAAGAAATCGGCTCATGTGCTTCAATTGGGAAGCAGTATTCGTGAAATTGTAAATATGGTTACTATTGCTGTGGTTGATGCACAAGCAAAGTCTTAATATCTAAAATTCGTTTTATAAAGAAAGCCTGAAGCGTTTTGATATGCTTCAGGCTTTTTTGTGATGTTGTTGCTCCGGATAATAAATTGATAGAGCTAGAACATTTTTTTTATTTTTTCGAAGGAATTGACCTAGATCATAGTCTAATGGATTTTATTATCTTGGTAATAAGTAATCTGAAATCAATAATTAAACTATATCTATATGAAAAAATTAGGAATCGCTTTCATTGCAATATGCTCGGCTTTACAGGGTATTTCGCAAACAAATCCTGCCATTACATCGTGGTTAAGAAACACTACTGGTATTACAGGTCGTCATTATGTTAAGAATAATTCAACTGCTATAGTTGATGCTGATTCTGCTAATGTGAAAACCGTTTTGTATTCAGCAAATTCAGTTTATATCAGAGCAAATGGTGTTCCTTCTTATGTAACAGGTCCATTTCAAGATGGTAATCCTTCACTAACTACAAGTCAAAATGCAATCTTTAAGCTCCCTTTAAATCCGGTAAAAAATACAGGAACACTTACAGCTACTTCAGGTGGAAATATTGGTTTATTTATCAATGGTGTTGCTTTGTTTGATTATAGAGACGGAGTTTCATGGAAAAATTCTACTGGCACTATTGCAGGTGGTCCTTCAGGTGGAATGGGTGATGGCGTTTGGAACCGTGATGCCATCATTGCTGAAAAAGCTGGTTTCGATTGTGCAAAAGGACATCCAGCTATGGGTAATTATCACCATCACCAAAACCCTAGTGCCTTTAAACTTGATTTAACTGTCATATCAACAGTTTGTAATTTATATGATGCAGATGGTTTATATGTAATCGATTCAACACAACATTCTCCATTAATCGGTTTTGCTTATGATGGATTTCCAATTTATGGTGCATATGCTTACAAAAACGTTGATGGTACTGGAGGAATTGTAAGAATGAAATCGAGTTATTCATTAAGAAATATTACTACTAGAACTACTTATGCAAATGGAAATGATGTTACAGATGGACCTGCTGTTAGCACAACTTATCCTTTAGGTTATTTCAGAGAAGATTATCAATACAATGAAACATCTGCTGCTACTCCAGATTATTTAGATGAGCATAACGGACGTTTCTGCATTACTCCTGAGTATCCAAATGGAATCTATTGTTATTTTGCAACAGTTGATGCCAATTGGAATTCAAGTTATCCATATGCTGTTGGCCCAACGTATTATGGTGTAAAAACTGCTGCAAAGGTTACTTCAATTACAGAAGCTGTAAGTGTTTATAGCGGTTCTGCTACAGGATTAGAATTAGTAAATTCAGATAAACTTGATATCTCAATTTTTCCAAATCCTTCAAGTGAAATAATCGCTATTCAACAAAGTGGATTGGTATTAAAAGATTTAAAAGTTGAATTGTATGATATGAGCGGAAAATTAATTCAAACAGGACAATTATACCAAGGATCAACCATCTCCTATTTTGATGTAAGCCAATTACCATCCGGTGAATATTTGGTTCGTGTTTCTGATGGAAATCAAACCAAAACCAATAAAATTATTTTATCCCATTAATGATGTACCACCGCGATTTATCGCGGTGTTTTTTTATACAACCGCGATAAATCACGGTTGTAAGATGTGCCCCCAAATGAAAAATAAATTATCTCTGATATTCATTTTTGTTACATTCATTTCAATGCAATTATCTGCGCAAAGAAATGTTGTGCTAATTATTGCCGATGATTTGGGTTCTGAGTATTGTGGTTTTTATCAAAATCATCTTGATACAGTAAGAATTCCGAATATCAGAAGTTTATTGGCAAAAGGAGTTTTATTTAAAAATGCTTGGTCAAATCCATTGTGTTCACCAACCAGAGCGGGTATTTTAACAGGAAGATACAGTTTCAGAACGGGAGTTGGAAATGCTGTTAGTGGAGCTAATTCAGCTGTTTTAGACACAAGTGAATACACCATACCTAGGTTATTAAATTCTTTTGCTCCAGGTCAGATTGCCAAAGCAAATATTGGTAAATGGCATCTGCATTTATCAAATCCAAACAGTAATTTTCAAATTCCTGTTTTAATGGGATATGATTATTTCGAAGGTAATTTTTCAGGTGCATTAACGAGTTATAATAGCTGGACAAAAATCAAAAATGCTAGTGCATCTACATGTAGTAATTATGCCACAACCGAAGTAGCAAACAATGCCATTAGCTGGATTCAAAATCAGGAAAAACCATTCTTTTTATGGCTGGCATTTAATGCACCTCATACACCGCATCATTTGCCACCACTTGATTTACACTCTTACAAAAATTTAAGTGGAACTTCGGCAGACATAACAGCCAATCCTAAAAACTATTTCAAAGCATCAATGGAAAGTCTGGATACAGAAATTGGTAGAATATTTGATTCAATTAAAGCTTTAGGTAAATGGGACAGTACCGATTTTATTTTTATTGGTGATAATGGTAGTGATGGAACTGTGAGTTTATCAAGCGGAGGAGGAGCCAAAGGAAGTGTTTACCAGGAAGGCATTCATGTGCCATTTATAATTGCTGGTCTATCTGTTGTAAACCCCGGTAGGACAAGCGATGCATTGGTGAATACACAGGATTTATTTGCTACAATTTTGGAATTTTTTGGTGATAAAGATTGGCGAAACAGAATTCCATCGGTAATAAGTATTGATAGTAAAAGTTTAGTTCCAATTATTAAAAATACAAATACTGAAATTCGTGATTGGACTTTTTCTGAAGTATTTAAAGTACCAACGGTTGCAGCAGATGGAAAAGCAATTCGTAACAAGGAATATAAGTTAATTCAGTTTGATGATGGCAGGCAAAAGTTCTATAAAGTATCAATTGATTCTATGGAAAATACTGATTTGTTATTAGGAACTTTAAATGCTGAATCACAAGAGAATTACAATTATTTATGTGGGCAGATGTCGACATTATTAGGTAGAACTGATATCTGTATAAGCAGCACTGGACTAATAGAAGAGAACAAGGAGTTCAATATTAAAATTGGTCCAAATCCTTTTGTAAATGGAATTAAAATTGAAGGAATAAACGGTACATATAGAACCTTTTTGTTTACTTCTGAAGGCAAACTGATTTATTCAGGAACTGCTATAAGTGAACAAGATTTTTCCAAACAACCACAGGGAATGTATATCCTAAAAATAGAAAGATTGAATAGAGTCTGGAAGTTAATGAAGGAATAAAAGGATTACTTTTTTTGCTGAATAATTTGATAATCTTGGAACGATGGAAATGCTATTTCGCTCATGTTGGATGAAAAATTTTATTCAAACTAAGTAAAATTACTTTTCAATAGCACAACTATCTCCCATACAATTGGGTTTTTCCTTTGGTTGAGGGATTATTTTTAATCGAATAGCATAAGCATATAGTTTGCATCCAACACAGATTCCAAAGGCAGTTTCGAGGTACATTAAAATCATACAAATGATGCATAGAAGGCAAACCGGCTCAAAATAACTTTTGTCGTTTTGTAAATAAATTGAAAGCATAAAAATGATTGATGATAGAAGCAGTCCTAAACTCCATGCAAATTTTTTCTGAACGGCACCAATAGGCTGAGGAGATTGATTCTTTACGATTTTTGTCGCTAAAATTATGGTTGGAGAATACTTTGGATTGATGAATAAACCAATCATAAAATTTATAGCCAAAAATCCAATTGCATAAGGAATGATAGCATATTTGTCTAAAACGAATCCATTAATGGAGGCAATTAATCCAACTAAAAACATGATGCCGGAACTTGCTCTCATGATTCTTTCATCCAATACTTTATAAGGCAGTCCTTCCATGTATTCGCCAAAACTAAATATACTCATACTCTTCTTTAATCTATAAACATTCACCTCGCTATTCAAACAGGTTTAATAGCATGATTAATACTCAAAATTATAGTTAATTATCTTGAATCCTGATTTAATAACAGAATTAGATTTGGCTATTTTATATGCGGTATATTTTGGCGAAATTTAAGCTGATTATATTCGATGAAATTTTGGAACTTATCGCAATAACTAAATTTCAAAACTGTTTCAAACTATTTTCCTGGCTGTGATGATCGTATGAATTTCTTTTTCTCCGGATGATTTTTTGTAATCAACTTTAAACACATTAAAATCAGTAAATCTTGCTTCACTTAGTTTAGTTTTTATTTCAGCTAAATCATGAAAATAAAAATAGCTTCTATCACCTGTACTCGCTGTTTGAAAGCCTGATTTTGCTGAATCTCCTTCCACAAAACTGATGTAAATCAAACCATTATTATTTAATAAATTCTTTGCATCCAGAATGAGTTTATCCCTATCGGTTTCTGATAAATAAGGCAAACAAAATCCACATACTATAGCATCAAACTTTGATTGAATATCATTGACGTTTCTGCTATCCATAACCGAGAATCTTGCTGTTGGATTGTTCTTATTTGCAAGCTCAATCATATTCGGAGCAATATCAATTCCGAAGATATCAAAGTCGGGTCTTTTGGATAGTAGATACTTGCTAATATTACCCGGTCCACAGCCAATATCCAGTATTTTGGCATTGACATTCTTTACTGAATCACAAATGAAATCATAGGAAACATTGTATAAATCAAGGTCCATAAACTTCTCTTCATAGAGTGAGGCAACTTTATTCCAGGTTTCAAATGTTTCTTGGTATGGGTCCATTTTTATTGAGGAAGATTATCAATTTCAATTAAATGTAAAATTAAATTCATCTAAAGTAATTAGATTATTATTTTCCATATAAAGCGTACAATTTTACTAAAAAGTCCTGGTCTGAAACTAAGCTAGCCTTTGAATCAACATATAATTGTATCAATTCTTTAGTTGGTTCAAATCCCTCAAACATGTTAGTTCCAAGTGCGTTCGCAGTATTTTCCAAAGATTGAATGTCAGAAAATTTGACTCCCATTATTGTTAAGTTTATGCGGTCTACTTCAATGGTTTTATACATGATAGTTTGAATATTATTTTAAACAAAATTAGTAGCTTTTACTGAATTTAAATTGGCGTAGGGGATGAGTCTAATTTGATTTTTTGTAAAGTCTTAAAGGGATATTTTCCTAAGTTAAAATATGACCATAAATTTTGGCAGATAAAATCCGGATTGATAATTCAAATTTTCAAGAAAGAAACTTTAATTATTTCTGTAATCAATATCACCATCCCTTTTAACATCCATTTGTTCTGGAGTTAAATTAGTAGTTGGATTCAATTCGGTATGCCTGATTTGTCCACCTAAGTAAGCTGTTCTTGAAACCAATATAAAGCTGATACCGGAAATCAATAATATAAAAATGTTAATGGGTCTAATAAGTGGTGATTTGTTCCAGGTAAGCAATAAGGCCATTAAGGAAAGTATACCAAGACTTATTAAAGAAATCAGCGCGAATAAAGCAAATTCTTCATGTGCTTCGATATTCGATTTAATTATTCCTTGAATATTTTCAACTGTTTCTTCAGCTTCTTCACCGGTTAAATAGGCAATACCTGCACCAATTGCAGAAAGTATTAGGATATAATATCCTGCAATATTGGTTTGAGTGCTCTTAACTAAAAATCCATGCAGAAGAACTAGTCCGCCAAACATAGAACCAAATAGAGGTAAATGTGTAATAAATAAATGTATATGTGTTTGGTTCATGGGGCTTTTATTGCACAATACCATTGAAGCTTTTTAAGTAAAAGTCAAATTTTGTATTGCTTATGAGTTAATAATAATTGGCCGGCAACATAGCTTCTTGCCAAATTTTCATTACTACATAATTTTTATAAAAGCTTATAGAATTCACACATTTTAAAAGAAAATAATTAAAATTGGTATTGAGGATTTCAGTGATTTTTTTTAAAGCACAAAGCTTCACTTAATTGCTACACTTTATATTTTGCCATTCTTTTGGTTTGCTTATAAAATCATTTAAGAAAAACTCAATCTTTAATCAATAAATTATTGATCATGAATCTTATCAGATTTAGTTCTTCTTGCTCTATTTTCGAATCTTTATTAATTGAAATTGTTACCAATCTTTGTTTGTTTACTATGCCGTACCAAACCCAATTTGTTTGATTTATTGTGAATGTTGACTCTACTAAAACTTCAAATTTTGTTTTATAACTTTTCCAATCTTCTTTCTTTAGATCCTTTTTAAAATAGCTTTTTACAAAATCATTTAGCTGTGTAATTAATTTATCATCATTCATTCCTTTTCCAATTCCATATGCACTAATTGTAATGGTTATTTTTGATGTGGAATCATAAATTGTAACAATCCCATCTTCATCTTCTTTCAAAGAGAAAATTTTTGGATAATAGATGTCGTAAGCCTTTGATTTTGGTAAAAATGAGGTCATTTCTTTTTTGTCGCCATTTTGACCAAATGCGTTTAGACTGAAAATAAACGTAACTATAAATAGGATTCTATAAGTCATTTGTATTTTATTAGTTGAAGCTTTTCTTTTGGTATTATTTGATAATTGGTTTAATTCATTTTAAACGAACAAACCATATCCCTCAAAAGTAATTTTTGGTATTTGATAATTCAAGTAGTAAAATTCAATAAATTGAAATGATTAATTTTAAATCAACCTAATTTTATCCAACGATTTCAGCTGAAATGATTCCTTTTCTATTGGTTCCTGAAACTCGAATGGTGTGCCCAAGAAAAATGTTGTCATCTAAAAAGTCGAATTTGAATTTTCCACCTGATGAAACACTCAATGTTGAAAGAGAAATCCTTTTTATAAATTCGTTTATAGTTATTTTATTGCTTGTTTCTTCTTGCCAGTCGTTAGCTAATTCTATGAGCTGTTCTGCGGCATATTGTTTTAGTTCTAAGTCAAATTGGTTTTGTTGTGACCAATATTTTCTTAAATAATTCAAAGCTTTCGTCCAGGTCTTTTGATTGTCTACACTTACCTCTAAATAGATGGTAATAGTATTATTTAACCAGTTTGCTTTTCCCTCAAACCATCTTAAATCTTTGTTTAATTCAAAAACTCCAAGCTCATTATCATTTAATAAAATCGGTTTTCTATAATCTGCTAAAATTTCTAATAATTCAGAGTTGTTAATGTTCTCATCAAGTACTTTAACTACCATTAAACGATTTGCAATTGAAGGTAAATAACCTTCAGGTATAGTTTTATCTTTTAGTTCTCTTACAATGAGTCTGTATATAGTTCCTGTTTTAAAATTGTATGGCCATGAATTGCCAAATTCACGACTTTGTTCTTCTGATAATAACCATGTAATCTGTCCCTCTCCAATTTTTAAGTGAGAAGTTTCTACATTTATATATGCTAAAATAAACTCTAAAGATTGCCATGAATCACCAATTTTTACAGCGCCTCCGCTGTAATCACTAATCAGAACTAAAACTTCTTTTTCAGTTTTTTCATATTCATTTTCATACTCAATATTATCTTGGCTTTTGTTTAACATATTGCTTGAATTGAATTTTTACTATTGGGTTTAAGTGATAGGCTTGTCATTTTATGTAATAGTTCATTTTTTTTTAATAAGTATCCTATAATGTTGTTACCTGGCAATCCATTTTGGGTTTTTACTTGTTTTTTTCACTTGAACAAAAGCTTGGTAAGATTGCTAAAGTAAAAAATGAAACAGATAGGTTAAATGGAATAATCATACTTGTTTATACAACACTTATTTAATGGCAAATTTGATATAAATAGATGCTTCCAGTTTTATTTTCTTAAACTGAAATTCTTCCTCCTTTTCAACACTTCCTGTTATTTTTACATTACTTATATGATTAGCTCTAAAATTATTTGCTGCTCCTCCGTTATTGTAGCCTGATTCACGTTCTTCAATAATGATAGGTTTTCCTAATTGCTCGCCAATTGCAGTTAACAAATACTCTGCTTTGTTTTTCGCAGCTTTTATTGCCATTATTTTCACTTCTTTTCTTAAACTATCGAGTTTAGAATGATTTACTTTGGAAATGTATGCATCTGTTATTTCTAATTTTTCGAGCTGCTGAAAAACCTGTCCCACTTTTGTAGCATTTGAAACCTTTAATGTATAATCCTTTTTTGTTAAAACATCTTTTGTACGCCATTTTACTTTAACATAATCAGCATTCACATCAGATAAGTAAAAGTTCCTAATATCAATTCCTATGTCTTTAAGTTGTGTCTTTAATTTTTCTTCCTGACTTTCAATAGTTACCTTTTCTTTGTTTACATATTTTTCCTGAATAATAATATTGATATAAATTTCATCAGGAATAATTTCAAGTTCTGCTGAACCGGTAACTTCAATATATGGTTTTTCATCATTATTTTCTTTTGTTTGGCCGAAAGAGCTTGTTACATAGGATAAAGCTAGAAGAAAAAAAAGGGTCTTAAGATTGGTTTTTAAAAGTTTCATGGTTTTATTTATTTTAATTAAACGATTTAAAGGGGTTGTTACATTTGGGACTAATTTATTTGATTATAAATATCGAATATAACAAAATTTCGTCTGCTATATTTTGGCTAATTTTTGTTTGTATTTCTGAATTATGGATTTCTTAGATTACAATAGGTTCTGTAATTTTTGGAGAATAATATGAATCTATCTACTTTTAGTTACCGAGTTTTTTATACAAATAACTTGTAACAATGGTATCATTGAGAATCGTTTTGATTGGTAACATGTTTTTATAGTAAGTTACTTCTCTTTCTGTATAATAAGTTGCATCATCTCTGATGTTAAATATTTCGATTGTTGAGTCAATTGAATTGTTGCTATAATAATAGCGTGATACAATTCTTATTGGAATTGGACGATAAGGCCCGAAGTAATATTTTTGAGAACTTGTGTCTATATTATCTAACCTGGTTTGAAGAAGGCCATTTGTGTTGTAAACGTATTCGGAAATATACTTTATCCGATGATTAATTGTTCTTTTTACAGTGGTTCTAGATTTGTTAAGTTGACCGGATCTGTTGAATTCATACCAGAATGTATCTATAATGAATTCTGGTTGATCTAGTGGTTTTATGATCCAATATTGATATAACTTATTACTATTGGCATCAAGATTATATTTGTAGTAATATTTAAAGTAAGCATCAGTGCGATGTTCTTTTTTACTAGGAAGATTTTGATTGTAATATTCAAAAATATCAACATATCCCATTACGTGTCCATAAGAAGATTTAATAGGATTACCTTTTACATTAAATCCTATTTCACCGAAAGTATCCTTTTCAAAGAATAATTTTGTTTTACTTTTTCTATAAAGATAAACAGTTTCAATTTTGTTTTCCTTTATGGCATTTTGGTGGCTTATATCACCAATATTCATTAATCTATATGAAACCTTATTATCTTGTTTGCAGGAGAATAAAAGTGAAACAATAAAAATTGATATAATTGTTCTCATAGCTTTCCTTCCGATGTTTTAATTGGAGTTTGATTGATCAGATATTCGAACGAAAATATATAAATGAAATTTTATCCATGATTAACAAATGCTTTTATAAAACTAGTTATTTTCATTTTTGATACGCCTTATCTTTCCAATTGCAGGTATTATAATGTTTCTTAGTTTCGTATAATTCTTCTGATTTGGAATCAATTTTTTTATTTAGTTAAAACAGCACTGAGTGTTTTAAAGGGATTAGTTTTTTTATTTCTAAATCAGCTAAATTTTTTGAAAGAACTGCTCTTTGGAAAGTTGAATTATTAGCTGATACCTTATTTCTAATTGTTTCGAACTTTACTATTTTATGAGTTTACAATTTCAATTGGTAGAGCGTTTAATATCACATTTTCCATATCATCTTTAAACCTTATTTACTCAGCATATTTATTAATCAACCTTACCATTAAATTGTTTAGGTATTCTACTTCATAAGCACCAACTGTTGCTTCTAGGTGATTATTTCCAATACCGCTGTGGTTGGTAATGAATACATAAGTGCCATTGGTACTCATTGATAAAAAGCGCATCAAAAACTCAGTTTCTTTGTCGATGCCACTGGCTGTTATTGGTATAATTTTAATTCCTTTTTCAGCAGCTTTTTGAACTGAATTTTGTATGCTTGAAATCACTTCAATTTCATGATGTGGAGGTGCATCCAATACCAAAAACATGATTTTAGTTTTGGCTTTCGACGACCATTGTAATTCATTTACGGCTTTGTCTAATGCTGAATGAACAGCTTCAGGGAAATCGCCACCACCATCAGCACTTTGGTTTTTGATAAAATTAGTTGTGGTGGTATAATCACTTGTGAAATTTGAAATTCTTGTCACATAGTTATCTTCTGCATCACGATAAAAAACCGATGAGGTAAATATCGTTGAATTTGGATTGGCAAGTTTTACTCTTGTAATGACATCAACCAACTCACTTTTTAAATATTCGAGTTCATCACCCATTGAACCTGTTGCATCAACCACAAAAGCTAATTCAATATTGTTATCGTAATTGTTAGAGCTTAGAACAACTTTATTTATTCCATCCTTAAATGGTTTCACATTTGATAGTACCAAAGTACCTTCATTGATATCCAGTGATAATTTTGAATAATCGATATCTGAGTTCTTCTGGAATAAATCAACCCAAAGTTCCGCATTGCCTTTGTTATCTGTTCTGGCGCTGTAAATAGTGCTTCCATTGCGTTTTAGTTGAACAATAGCATCAATTGCAGGAGTTGAGTCTTGGCTTACAATTTTAACAGCAATTCTATTGTTATTAAAAATCGACCAATATGCGGGTAAATCTTTATAGTTATTTTTTGTGATGATTGAATCCCAGTAACCCCAATGAGTTAAATCATTCCATTCACCTGCAGTTATTAAACCCGGTTTGGGTAAATTGCCTCCCTGACCGCTTCCCTCTCCAGAAGTCATGATACCGCCGCTTGATAGTTCATTTGATTCTTTCTTACAAGCAAACAAGAAACTAATCACAAAAATTGAAAGTAAAACGATTCTATTTTTCATAAGTGAATTTTAATTTTAGGTAGAATTGTGATGATAAGATTCAGCACTCAAGGTAATGAATTCAATTGAGAAGTAAAGGTAAGTAGCTTGGTGTAAGAATGACTTCTTTGAAGATGTAAAATATTCTTAATTCTTCACCTTCTCTTTTCGAAATACTCACCAAAATTGTCACAGTTCGAAACTAAATCATCAAAGTATTTTGGGTATTCCGATTTCAATTGCAAATAATAGATATTGGCTTCAAGTGCATCATTGTAATTGTCTTCACCCCAGTTTCCTATATGTTTAAATTCTATTTTATTCTTTTCACATCGAACAACCATTCGTAAACATAATGCTTTGAATTTCTCTGTTTTGGAATATTGCTTTGCCAACAGATAATATTGTTTCGCTAAATTCGATTGTCGAAATTCATGTTCGTCTTCAATTTCAGAAATGTTGTATGCCGACCAATAACCCATCCTTCGCATCATGTAAACATTGCCTAAACAACCCATATTGTAATAGGCATTTGCAACCAGGAAGTAGTAGTAATCTCTGTCCTTCTCGTTTTTATTTTCAGCTTTTTCGAGGTAGGTGATGAGTTGTTTTGTAACAGTGAATTTGTTTAAACGGATTTTATCTTTTGCCTCAATAAATGAAGGCGTATATTTTAAGGTATAAAATGGGTTTTGGTCAAAAATGTTTTCATTCTCTTCCCATGATGTATAAGCTCGGTTCCAATATTGTTGACCTGCTTTTTCGAATGCGATAAGTGCATTTTTTAGTTTGTTTTGACGGATGTACTTTGTTCCCAATAAATCATATAATCTAGGAATTTGATCCTTTAAAATCTCATATTTAAATACTGAGAAGCTATCTTTTTCATTTTTGTTTTTTCTGATATCTTCAATAAGTAATTCAGTTTGTTCCGGAGTGAAAACTACATCGGTATAATCAAAATAATCAGTATAAAAATCCGAATAATATGTTCCTTTATTTTTAGTGGTTTTCCAATAAACCTGTTTTGAAGTGTATTCTGAATTTTCCTCAAAATATGTTTTAGTAAGTCTTGAATACAATATTGCCGCATCACTTGTATTTTCTAAGTATTCCAGCTCTTTTCCAACCACAAAAATTAATTGCTCATTGTTTTTGTTGCTCATAAGAATTTCTTGAATTTCAATTGGAATATTAGCTTTTCCTTTTGTTTGATTGGCCGTTAAAGCAAGAGCTTTGATGAATTGTAATTGATGATTTAATTCCTCGTTTGTTAAGGTTTTTTCAAGTTTATTAATAGATGCTAAACAGGTAGAATAGTCTCTGGAAATGAATTGTAAGTAAGCTTTACCTGTGTTCCATAAAATTGAATTTGAAACTTTGTTTATGTCTACTGCATTGATAAATTGGAGTACTTCTTTGGCATAAATTCTATCGTTTTCAGAACGCTTTATAATTTGTTGTACCGAAGCTTCTTTTTCTTCAATATTCCATAATTCTAAAGATGGTTCAAACAAGGTATAATAGGGTGTAAGCACAAAATCTTCTATCTTATTGATTTCTCTTAAAAGCAGGAATGATAGTCCATCAGAACCCGGATTTAATTCATGCATTTTTTGCAGGTATATAAGAGCTTTATCCGGTTTTTCTATTCCCGCCAGTAAATACACATTCGCTTTTTCTTCATTTGTTTTGGCATGTTGAAGTACTTTATCGATTGAAATATCTTTTTTGTAATGCTGGTGACAAACAAATCGTTTATCAATTGCATGAGCAAAAACCTGTGCCAATTCATAATTTGCTAAACTTAGGTCATTTTCTGTAAAGCTTTTGAAATACAAACTCCAATAGTATAAAATATCCTTTTTTGTAGCCTTTTCAAATGTAGAAGCAAATAGAGTTTTAATTTGTTCGAAATGCTGATTGTACCAAGCCAATCTGATAGCTAAAAATACGTAACGTTTTTTTATGGTTTGATTCTTTGTATTTTTAGAAAGCTCAATGGCTTTATTCATGAGTTCCTTCCGTTTTGGTAATAAAGAAAAACTCTCCTTTTCCCAAGGGTCATCCTGCCATGAATTATAAAACTCGCATTTTTTAGCAAATCGCAGGTAATTCAAGGTCTCTTTATCTTTCTGCTGATGAAGGTATATAATAAATTCATTCTGTGATTTTGCATCAATTTCTTCTTCGCTTAAATTATAAATTGCAGCCTCAACAAAAGGTATTTCTACTTTTCCCTTGCAGTAGTCGAACCATAATTTCGTATTGGGTTCAATATAAGTTGAGGGTAGATCTTTATCGTTGTGTTCGAATGTGTTTGATGAAAAATAGAAATCTGCATATTGGTAAAAGCCAAAAGCTTTGGGATTAAAAAGTGAAATTCGGGTATCTTCTCCATAAGGATAAAACCCACAGGCAACTATAATTTTACTTGCCGAAATCAGTATAAAAAGAAGCAAGTTCCTCATTGTTAAAATTATTAAGTTGTTCTTCATCCAAATGAAAAAGTGTAATGGTAGTTTTATTGTCGAAATCAATATGCTTTTTCAGCAGTGTTATCGCCTCTTTTATTTTAGTCGAATTAATATCTTCATACTTAATTTTATCTCCGGCACGTAAATAAGTATTATTAATGAAAGTATCCTGAGATACACTGTACCAAAGTGCTTTTTCCTGTTTTAAAATGTTTTTGATAGAACTAAAATTGGTATAAATGACCTCCGAAAAACGTTCATTGTGATAAACTTGTGCCCATGAATATACAGGAAGTGCAATATCTAAATGCTTGGGGTATTTGGGCACATCTTTCAAGTAGCTTTCTAATTCAGCTAAATCGAGGATTGAGTTTTTGTCCGGATTTTCTAAAGGATTGATAAGATTGTAACACATAAGTGTAACTTTCTCAACAGGTGGAACACCCATTTTATCGGGATATTTATAGGGATATAAGCGTAATGTGCATGAAATTTGTTTACCTGAAATGGCTTTTAGTTTTTCTAAAAAGTGAAAATAGTTGTCTTTGGTTTTTAATGTCCAATCGCAGTCCATTTGATATTCATTGATTAAAATACCATTACTAAATTTTTCTTTAGCATATTTATTGATTAAGAAATTGACATTTTCAGCAAGCATATCTATTTCTTGTTTTGAGGATTTTAAAAAAACAATATTTCGTAAGTAAACGGTTGGTACAATTACCTCAAATTTATCGCTTGAGTTATAGTTTGACCACCAATCGGTTTTAGATTCGGGAAAGCTGCCTCTTTCTTCACTAAAGTTCACTTCAAAGAACTTTACATATAGTTTTTTAATATTGAGTGAATCACAAATTTTGCTCTCATTTGAAGAGAGATAAGAGCTGCTTTTCCAAAAGTAAAAAGCGCGTTCAACCTGCTCTACTTTGTGGTTTGTACAAGAGGTAAATTGGGTAAATACACCAATTAGAATGAAGTAAAAAGTGTAATTGAACCTGGAAAAATAGGTGTTGTGTATTTTTCCATTGTTTGATTTAGTAATCATTTATTTAGGATAGAACTAAAAAATTTGGATATTATTTGAGAAAATTTTGCAGGTGAAGCAATGAATCAAAAATAACGAAGAGTTATTGGAATTTATTAGTTAAATCCCATTAAAATTTAATTGAAAAATAGATTTGTGTGAAGATGTTAATTGGCTGAATCAGTTTTCAATGAGAACGTCGAGTAAATTTTATCCAAGTAGTTAAAAATAACGAAACTCAACTATTCTGAAATTTCTTAGCAGATAAATGGAGAATCCGCTTGTTTACCTTAAGTAGTTTTTTTATAAATCCGTATATGAATTGAGATTTATTTTCAAAAAACATTTTGTAATTTAATTGCTCTATTCAATGAAATTAATGACCCTGAAGGTGGTCACATGTTTATAGAAAAATGCTCGAAATGTATTCCCCTGAGCTCTCCACCACGCGGACCGAAGGTCCGCGTGGTGGAGAGCTCAGGGGATCTTTTCCCGTATTTTATTTTCTATAATCATGTCATCCATTCTGGATTTTAACAACTTGCTAAAAGAAACATCATACTACTCAAAATCCATTTTTGTGTTTTTTTTGATTTCAACTATTTAAAGTTTCGCTAATTTTTTTTGGTAATGAAGGGGATAATCGCATAAAATTATAAACCATATATCAAACAAGAGTTTATTCTTTATTTGAATGCTGGAAGTATATAAGTTTTAATCAACTCATCGCTGTATGATTGAGAATTGTAGTTTCCTCCCGTGGTAACAATCACCATATTTAATTCTTTAAAAATATAGATTTTTTGTCCGCCATTACCTTGTGCCGCAAAGCTGAAATACTTTTTCCCATTTGATTCCAGGTATTTGTTCCACCATAAATAACCATAATCAACACCTTGTACAATAGAATGCTTTTTCAAGGATAAATTGACCCAGTTTTCTGAAATAATTTGTTTGTTTTTCCATCTTCCAATGTTTAGATACAATAGTCCCAGTTTAGCCAAGTCTCTTGAAGTTAGGTAAGCCTGACAGAAGGTCTCAACACTTGATTTATCGGGTTTAAAATTCCAGACAAAATTTGAAATCCCAAGGGGCTTAAACAGATTTTCTTTAGCGAAATCAGGTAATGTTTGTTTCGTTGATTTTTCAATAATTCTACCCAATGTAATTGGATTTCCCGAGCAATACATTCCCTTTCCTCCGGCACTGTCAATCATAGGTAAGTCTAATGTAAATTTCACCCAATCTTCAGAATTGTTCATAGTTGTTTCATTGCCTACAGAATTAGGATTGCTCACATCGCAATCAAGTCCACTTTCATTTGTAAGCAGGTTTTCAATGGTAATTTTTTCTTTTGCTTTTGATGGGTTCTGTATCGAATACTCTGGGAAAAATGAAAGCACAGTTTCATTTTTACTTTTTATATAACCTTTATCAATTGCAATTCCTGTAAGAGCCGAAACAATGCTTTTGGTTGCAGAGCGCAGCTCATGTACTTTGTTTTTGTTGTGTTCGTAAAAGTATTCTTCAAATACCAGTTTGTTGTCTTTGATAATTAAAATGCTATGGGTATTTGGGTAATTTCCTGCTACAATTTTATTCATCATTTCATCAACTAATAACTTATTTAAGCCAGCCTTTTCTATATCTCCGGTGCTTAAACCATCATTGTCGTTTTTTGGGATTTGATAAGTGTAATGAAATGGATTATGATTGGTAATTCTGGGATACCACATTTCTAAAGATAATTCTACTTTAGTGCTAAGCAGATTAAAACTATCATTGTTTACTATATATCCGGCAATTTTATTTTGTTTGTTCCTGAAAAAACTGATTTTTTCATTTGACATATTTAAGAACAAGTCCTTTTCAAATGGAGTAAGTTTATATTTACTTTCATTGATGATGGCATACAAAATTGTGTCTTTAGGAGAAGCAGCAATTGTAAGAGTAGAATTATTCAAATACTGATAGATGCCATTGTATTCCTTTAATTGATGGTAGTTAATTTTAAACGCTACCTGAGCCTGACATAGGCAGTTTAGAAGTATCAATATAGAAAGTAAAAAAACTCTTTTCATGGCTGATTTTGATATCATTCATAAATTAAACATTTTAATTTAAAACTTAAAATAATTCTAGTTTAGTAAAATGATTTTTCTTTTTTTATAATTTAACTAAGTCAAAATTCGCGTCAATAAACTAAATAGTTAAAGCAACTTTGAATTACTAAATCATCAAATTGTAATTTTTATATGTTAAACTATCATACCGGCAGCAATAGTTTCATTGGTAATTTCATCTATTAAAATTAAACTTCCGGTATTTCGGTTTTTTCTATAAGCATCAAAAAATAGTGGCTTTGTAGTTCTTATTTTGGCTCTAAAAATATCATTGGCATTTATCTCTTTATCTTCTTCATTTCTGCTAATGGTATTGATATCTAATTTATAAATAATCTCTTTAAATATTGCTCTTACATTATTTGTTGTGTGCTGTAATAAATATTTATTTGATATGTTTAAGGGACTCTGGTTCAACCAGCAAAACATCACTTCCAGGTCTTGAGATTGCTGTGGTTGGTTATTTTGTTTTACCAAAATATCTCCTCTGCTAATATCAATATCATCATGTAAAGTCATTGAAACAGACATTGGAGGAAATGCTTCTTTTATTTCAGTTTCACCATAATAAATTGATTTAATTTTACTTTTTAAACCAGAAGGCATAACCAGTACTTCTTCGCCGGTTCTAAATACTCCACCATCAATTCGGCCAGCATAAGATCTAAAATCATGGTATTCCTTGGTATGAGGACGAATGATTGTTTGAATTGGAAATCGTGGGTCTAAATGATTTTGGTCAGAACCAATATGTAAATTTTCAAGCGTGTATAAAAGTGTTGAGCCCTCATACCACTGCATATGATTAGAACGGTTTACAACATTGTCTCCATTTAATGCACTAATTGGAATAAATCTGATATCCTTTACATCAAATTTTGAGGCAAAATTCTTGTAGGATTTAACAATATCATCAAAAACCTTTTCATCATAATTTACCAAATCCATTTTGTTTACACAAACAATTAAATGTGGAATCTGTAACAATGAAGCTATAAAACTATGTCTTAATGTTTGTTCAATCACTCCTTTTCTGGCATCAATTAATATTAATGCAGCATTAGCTGTAGATGCACCAGTTACCATATTTCGGGTATATTGTAAGTGACCGGGTGTATCTGCAATTATGAATTTTCTTTTGGGTGTGGCAAAATACCTATATGCAACTTCAATGGTAATTCCTTGTTCTCTTTCATCTTTTAATCCATCTGTTAAAAGCGATAAATCAATATGATCAAGTCCTTTTCTATTTGATATTTTTGATATCGCTTCTAATTGGTCTAAGAAGATTGATTTTGAGTCATACAATAACCTTCCAATAAGTGTACTTTTTCCATCATCTACACTTCCTGCTGTAGTAAAACGCAGTAATTCCATGTTTAAATATGATTCGTTACTCATACTGTGTTTTATTAAAAATATCCTTGTTTTTTTCTGTCTTCCATGCTCGATTCCGACCTTTTATCGTCTTCCCGATTTCCTCTTTCAGTTAATCTTGAACTTGCTACTTCCAAAATAATTTCCTCTAAACTTGAAGCTGTAGATTCAATTGCTCCGGTAATTGTCATGTCACCACATGTTCTATATCTAACTATTTTTTTCTCTAGTTTCTCTTCATTTTTTAGTGTGATATAAGGTGAATTTGAAAGTAAACTTCCATTTCTTTCAAATACTTCTCTTTCATGCGAAAAATACAAACTAGGCAGGCTAATCTTTTCAGCTAAAATATATTGCCAAACATCCATTTCTGTCCAATTACTAATCGGAAAAACCCGAAAGTGTTCATCAGTTTGTTTTTTACCATTAAAGATGTTCCATAGTTCAGGCCTTTGGTTTTTGGGATTCCATTGTCCAAACTCATCTCTGTGAGAAAATATTCTTTCTTTTGCCCTTGCTTTTTCTTCATCTCTTCGTGCTCCACCTAAACATGCATCGAATTTGTATTCACTAATAGAATCAAGCAGGGTTGTAGTTTGAAGTATATTTCTACTTGCATTTGCTCCTTTTTCTTCTTTTGTTCTGCCGGTATCAATTGACTTTTGTACCGATGCAACAATGAGTTTAGCATCCAATTCCTTGGCCAACCAATCTCTGTAATTTATTGTTTCCGGAAAATTGTGTCCGGTATCAATATGCAGCAATGGAAAGGGAATTTTAGCAGGCCAAAAAGCTTTTTTAGTTAAATGTGTTATAACAATACTGTCTTTTCCACCTGAAAAAAGAATAACGGGGTTTTCAAACTGAGCAAAAACCTCTCTAATTATAAAAATGGATTCCGATTCTAATTCTTGTAAATGTTTTAATAAATAATTATTCATGTAAAATAATTTTAGGTAATATATATGCCAGAATCTTTTCACAACATTGTTCAATAGATTCCTTATTTGTATGCACTATGATGTTAGGATTTGTAGGTGTTTCAAAAGGACTACTTATTCCTGTAAAGTTTGATATTTCGCCCAATCTTGCTTTTTTATAAAGACCTTTTATATCTCTTGATTCACACACTTCAACTGGACAATCAACAAAAACCTCAACAAAATTTTCAGCACCGATACAATGTTTTGCAAGGTTTCTATCTTTTTCATAGGGGGAAATAAATGCAGAAAGAACAATAGTTCCAGCTTCCAATAATAGTTTTGAAACCTCTGCAACTCTTCTAATATTTTCTGTTCTATCATTTTCAGAAAATGATAAATCACTGTTGAGGCCATTTCTAACATTATCTCCATCTAAAATGTAGGTTCGAAAATTCAATTTGAATAGGCGAGTTTCAATTTCATTTGCAATTGTAGATTTACCAGAGCCCGATAATCCACTAAACCAAACAACAATTGAATTGTGCTTATTCAACTTGATTCTGTCATTTTTGGTTATGGAATATTCTTGTTTTGTTAGATGTAATTTTTCGCTCATAGGTAGTAATATATTATCCAGCTCAATGAAAGACCTGAGTAAATGATGGTAAGTGGAATTCCAAGTTTGAAGTAATCCCTGAATTTATAATTCCCCGGACCATAAACCATTAAATTGGTTTGGTATGCAATTGGTGTTAAAAAGCAACAAGATGCACCAAATGAAATTGTTAAGAAAATTGCACTAGTGTTTATGTTTAATAAGGGGATAAATGAAAATGCAATAGGGAACATAATTGCAACAGCTGCTGTATTTGTAATAAATGAGGTTATAATTAATGTAATAATATATAATAGAATTATTCCCCAAATCGGGTTTTTTACATCAATAATTTGAGGAATAATATTACTTAAATTATTTGAAAAATTCGAATTTGTTAAGGCCTCACTTATTGAAATTGATGATCCAAGAATTATTAGTAGATCAAGGCTTACTTGCTTTTTTATATGTTCAAAACTGGTTAAATTTAATGCATAAAGCAGACAAATTAATAGCAGTAGAAATATGAAGAAAGTTATTTTTCCAAAGATTAATAAACTTACTAAAATTAAAAGCCCAATTGGTGCAATGAATGATTTATTTCTTGATGGTTTGTTGATTTTATTTAAGAATGAAATTAGATAGAAATTTTTATCAAAATTATTTTTTAAAGCAAAATTTTTGCCAACTGTTAACATCAATAAATCACCTTTATCAAGTTCTATTTCTCCAATTTTACCTCTAACTCGTTCACCATTTCTATGAATAGCAATTACAGCAGCATCGTATTTATTTCGAAATTGAAAGTCCTTCAAACTTTTACCTACTAATTCTGAGTTTGATGGAATAACTATTTCCACAATTTCAAGTCCATTTGAATTTGTTTGTTTATTTTCTACAGGAATAGTTAATCCATTTTTTTGATTAATGAGTTTTATTACTTTAGATGTTTCACCGGCAAAAAATAGCCTATCTCCTCCAATCAATGTTTCATTGGGTTCAACTGGACTAATTATCTTTGATTGTCTTAATATTTCGATTAAGAATATTCCATCTAGATTTCTAAGACTTGCTTCTTCAATAGTTTTACCAATTAAAAGTGAGTTATGTTCTAATTCAGTTTCAACAATATATTCTTTTATATTTTGCTGGGCTTCTGAAATAATATCTTTGTTTTTAGGCAGGAATGTATATCCAATTCCGGCAATAAATATTACCCCTGAAATTGTAACCAAAAGTCCAGGTATAAAATAATCATAAGTACTTAAAGGTGTTAGTCCTTTTGATACAATCAACCCATTCAAAACTAAGTTTGTAGAAGTTCCTATAACAGTTATCATACCTCCTAGGACAGTCATATATGATAATGGAATAAGGACCAATGACGGAGCTATATTTTTCTTTTTTGCCCAATTGTATACATAAGGTAAAAGAAACGCAACAATAGGTGTATTGTTTATAACTGAAGAAATGCATCCAACTCCAATTCCTACTCTAAATAAAAAGTTTCTTGGGTTGTTGGCACTATTTAAATACTTACCAAAAATGTTTAAAAAATTAAAATGCTCATTTATTACTGATGTGATGATAATCAGTAAAAAAATTATAATTATTGACTCATTTACAAAACCTGTTAAATACTTTTGTGGAGTAATTATACCAAATGCCATCAAGAAAATTGCAGCGCCACCAAATATTAAACTAGGTTTCCATTTATCAATAATTAGAAGTATAATCATTGAAATGAATACAATAGATATAATAATTGTTTCCATTCTCAAAAAATTAAGCTTCAACTATAAAAGCCGGATTCAATAAATCTTCTTTGTTGTAAATCAAAGGCTCTTTGGTTTCAAATTGATAGATTTTGCAACCTGAATTCATTGCAATAATATGGCCTGCAGCTGTATCCCATTCCATAGTAGGTCCGAATCGAGGGTACAATTGTGCCTCTCCTGTAGCAAGCAAACAAAATTTTAATGAACTGCCAATTGATTTGTATTCAATTGAATTTTGTTCTTTTATAAATTGATGTAGTTTTAATTCATCCTCCTGATTGCTATGAGATAAACTTTTTACGATGGTATATGGATTGTTATTTTTCTTTGATTCAATTTTGATTTTTGAGGCTAGTATTTCAACATGGCTTTTTGAAATCGTTGTTATTTCAGATGTGTAAGAATTGTTTGGGGAAGAAGTCCAGTAAATTTTGTTAAGTGCAGGTGCATAAACAACTCCAAGTTCAGGAATTCCATTGTTAATTAATGCGATGTTAACAGTAAATTGACCATTCTTTTTAATAAATTCTTTGGTTCCATCTAATGGGTCAACAAGCCAGTATTTCAACCAATCTTTTCTGATGTGATAAGGGATTTCTTCCTCTTCTGATAAAACAGGGATTTGAGATTCTTCCAAAACAAGTTTAATGATATCATGACTTTGTTTATCGGCAATTGTTAAAGGTGAATTATCGTGTTTGAGCTCAAATTTTATAATCCCATTATAAATTTTCAGGATTTCATTTCCTGCCAGTAAAGCTGCTTTTAAGGCTAGATTCAAGTTCTCCATTTGTATAATTTTTTAGCCTTATTTTATTCAATAAGTAGTTTAAATTATGATTCTAATTAATTTGAATTGTTTGTGAATCTTTCGCTTGAAATTCGAAAAATTTAATTTAAAGCAGGGTTTTCAATTAGATAACCTAAATCTTTCATCAGATTTTTGTCGAGTTTTGAATTGATTTCATCAATTTTTTCAGAACTAAGTTTGAGCAGATATTCCTTTTCTGTATAAAACTTTAATTTTTCTTTGGTAAATGTTTCTGACTCCGATACTTTTTTAATTTCACTCTGAATACCTAATATTTTTGATTTTAGTTTTAGGGGTAATTGATGTTGATTTTTTAATTGTGTAAGTACATTTTTCGCATCTGTAATTATATCAATATATCTAATAAAACTTATTCTATTGCTTTGTTTACTAAACTCTAACCATTTGGCATGAAATAGATTATATTCTTCTATGTAGTGATAATTTACTTCGGGCCATTGACATTTTTTTGCCCAATTTGTATAACTGGTGTACCAGGAATATGGGTCTTTTGATATAATAATTATGCCTTCTATTTTTGTGTTTGTTTCAAAACTTTGTTCAAATTCCGCAAATGATTTAAATGATAGATTATTTTGGAATTGAGGTTCAGGGATGAATTGTTTTTCCTCATAAAGACGGAAATGCTTATGTAATGGATTTGTTCTGTCTAGGGAATTTAAGATACTCACATTAAAATTTTGATTCAAATGAGCTTCCAATACATTTGTCCCACTTCTTTGTAAACCATAATGTAAGATATTCTTCATGCTTTCTTTTACTTTTAAATCCACGATATTTTCACCAATTCCAATCAATTAAATTATCCAAATCTTTTAAGGTTTAATTGATTTTTTTTAGGAATTATTGCCTATTTGTAAATTGCGAATTACACCTATGTGACTTGTTCTAATATTAAGTTTACAATAACATATTGTTTTATTATTGTTTGTTTGCTAACAAAATCTCATTGTTTTTTAAGTGGAAGCCTTTTTCTCAAAGCCTTTTTTGAGAATTCAAAACATTACAATATTGGTATGTAAAATTATTCATAATTGGTATGTGGTGAGTGATTTACTTATCCTTTAATTTTACATGATGCCAAGGATAAAGTATGTCATTTTAGTTTTGCCTTTTTTCATGCTAAGTGCTTGGTTTTCTTCGTGCAATAAAAAAACTGAAGTCATTCCTACACAATCAGTTGATACTTTATCGAAACCCTTAAATATGAAGGGCTCTGGCAGTCTAACTTTTACATCTTATTCCCCTTTGGCAAATAAACCCGTTCAGGTTTTTTACCATGTACCCAATACTGCCAATAATTTTACGCCGGTTTTAATGGTTTTTCATGGTGCCGATAGAAACGCAGCTTATAGCAGAGATGAACTCATTAGTCATTCAGATAAATTAGGGTTCATTGTTCTTGCACCTGAATTCAGTGATAACTATTATCCCAACGCTGACCAATACCAAATGGGTAATCTTTTTGTTGATGGTGATAGTCCAACAGCCAATACATTAAACGATGAAAAATTCTGGACTTTTTCAATTGTAGATTCCATTTTTGCTTTTATGAAAAACAAAATGGGTAGTTCAACGATTAATTATGATGTATTTGGACATTCAGCAGGAGGACAATTTGCTCATCGTTTTTTGTTGTTTAAGCCAAATGCAAAAATTAACAGAGTAGTTGCAGCATCATCAGGTTGGTATACCATGTTCGATAATACTATAAGTTTTCCTTATGGAACCAGATTGAGTCCGGCTGAATTTGCTTCTTACAATAACCTTTTTAATAAAAAAGTATTTATTTTGGTGGGTGATTTAGATACAGATCCCAATTCATTCGACCTAAGACATAATGAGATTGTAGACAAACAAGGACTTAACAGATTAGAAAGAGCACAGTACTTTTATGTAAAATCAAGGGAAGAAGCAAATAAAAGAGGAAGTGCATTTAACTGGAAATATTATACCTTAAAAGGTGTAGGACATGATTACTCAAAAACCTCTGCAGCAGCAGCCATTTATCTTTATCAATAATATAAAACTATAAATCCTAAAAATATGAAAAGAATACTTTTACAATTGTTTGTTTTGTTACTATCAACAAATGCGTTTTCTCAATTTAATGTAGAGAATTTTGCATACGGAACACCAACTTCTACCGCCGCCGACACCCTAACCAATCCAGCCTTTGGGGGTTCAGTTTGGAGAAGACACAGTGGCACAGGTGGCCCAATTACCTATAAAGCTACTTCACTTAGTTTTCCGGGTTATACATCAAATAATATTGGAGGCTCTATTGAATTTAGATTTTTGACAGGAAGTAGGGAAGATGCTAACAGATCGATTTATCCTTATACCTCAGGTCAGGTTTATGTTTCATTTTTGCTGAATTTGTCGAACGCCGGTGGTACCACTGCAGATTATTTTTTCCATTTATTGGATACATCAGCCATCACTTCTTTTAGAGGAAGACATTATGTAAAATCGGGTAGTGTAGCAAATACCTTTAATATTGGAATTAATAAAGGTTCCTCTTCAGCTCCGGTTTATTCTCCAATAAATTATCCTTTGGATACCACCATTTTAATTGTTGTTAAATATAGCTTCAATCCAAGCTTTTTAGATACCATTTCAACATTTATATTTCCATTTGGTTCAACTATTCCAACTACAGAGCCTGCACCAACATTAGTTACGGGAGATATTTCAACAGCTGATATGGCAACATTGAATGCAATAGCTATTCGTCAGGGAATCATTGGAACCATGATAGGAACTGTTGATGGTTTTAGGGTTTCAAATTCATGGACCAGTTCTGCATTACCTGTGAAATTAATTGATTTTAGTGGAGTGAAAAATGAAGATGAAAGCATCACATTGAATTGGAGTACTTCTTCAGAAATCAATAACAAAGGATTTGAAGTTGAAGCAAGTTCAAATGGAAAAGAATTTACCACCATTGGTTTTGTTGAAGGTATGGGGAATTCAAATGCAATCAACCGATATGCATTCAATGTTTATGAGAACAGAGCAACATACTTCCGTTTAAAGCAAATTGATTTTGATGGCCAAAGTAATTATTCTGAAATCATTTCGGTAAAAGGTATTGATGATGAAATTCAATTTAGCCCGAACCCTTTTAGTGATAAAATCCAAATATCAACCAAACAGGAAATCAATTTGATTGAAGTAATTGATATGACAGGAAAAGTTGTTATCAGCCAAATTCCTGAAGCAAATCAATTCAGCTTAAATACTACTGAGTTGTTAAGTGGCATTTATTTTGTTAAGATATATAACAACGAAGCAGTTGTTCTGAAGAGAATTATCAAATCAAACTAAAGGAAATTTAAAATTAAAATGGCCAACTCAGATAATTGAGTTGGCCATTTTTTTGTTTTACTCCAGTAATAAAATGGTTGATTTATTGAAGTTCTACTTCAGTTTCAAATTGTTTTTCATCGAACTGTTTTTCGCTTTTTGCAATAACCAATGTTGCAATTGCATTACCAATAAGATTTGTAATTGAACGACCTTCACTCATAAATTTATCTACTCCCCACAAAAATCCTAATCCTTCAAGTGGAATAGAACCTACAGAAGTTAATGTAGAAGCCAATACAACAAAGCCACTTCCTGTTACACCTGCGGCACCTTTTGATGTTACCATCAATATTCCAAGTAGTAAAAGTATTTCTCCCATACTTAATGGCACATTGTATAACTGGGCCAGAAATATGGTTGCCATCGACAAGTAAATCGAAGTTCCATCAAGGTTAAATGAATAACCAACAGGAACAACCAAACCTACAATCGACTTACTGCATCCAGCTTTTTCCAGTTTATGCATAATGCTGGGTAAAGCTGATTCTGATGATGAAGTACCCAAAACAACAAGAATTTCTTCTTTAATGTATTTCAGAAATTTGAAGTTACTGAGTTTGTAATACTTCATAATTCCACCTAAAACCAAAAAGATAAAAATGGCCATGGTGATATAAACACTCATTAAGAGTTTTGCAAGTGGAATCAAGGTAAGAAGTCCAAACTTTGAAACAGTAAATGCCATTGCACCGAAAGCCGCTACCGGGGCGAAATACATGACATACTTTAATAAAAGGAAAACCTTTTTTGAAACAAAATTCAGCTTTTCAATGATGGGTGCTTTTTTACTATAAAGATTAAGTAATATTCCAACGACAATAGCTATCAATAAGATTTGAATAGTTAAGTTAGATTGAAGAAAATTGATCCAACTAAAAGGCATTTTTCCTTGTTGAGCATATTTTGAAACATCACCAATTGGAATTTGGGTTCTATCGATATTACCAGGCTTCACAATGAGTGCTACTGCAATTCCAATGGCCAATGAAAAGGTTGAAATCACTTCAAAATATATCAACGATTTAAGACCTATTCTTCCAACCATTTTCAAATCACCCATATAACTGATACCTAAAACAATGGTAAAAAAGATAATAGGCGGAATGAATAGTTTGATTACTTTAATAAATACAGTTCCAATGATTTCAAGCTGCAATCCAAATGCCGGAAAGAATTGTCCAACCAGAACTCCTGATACAATTGCAATGAGCACATAAAAAGTGAGGTTGCTGAATAAACCTTTCAGTATTTTACTCATGAAATTAGAGTGTCAATTGAACATAAATAATACCCATTACACTGCGTTGGTTTTCGAGTTTCAAATGACTAATTGTAGTACTTATTTTGAGGTTATTTTCATTGATATATTTACTAAATCCATAAGAGAATTCCTCATTGTTGCGGATTAATGAGCTATAATTTCCGTCAAATTCAGGATTCAATTTGGCATAGCGAAAATCAATTCCATACTTTTTGTTCCATACATAACTTACCTGAGTATTAAAGCCTGTCCCGATTGATAATAACTGACTGATTTCTGTAGGTACAATTGGGTTTAATCCTGATACATCATAAAAACTTCCATCCGTAACTTTAGCTGTTGCAATACTATATTCAGCTAAAAAAGAAAAGCCTTTGTATTTTAATAAAGCATCATAATAGATTTTTCTATAATCAGGTAATTTGTTTTTGCCTTTGTTATCGTATAAGAAGAAGTTACCGTGTCCTTCACCTGTTTGATGAGTTGCACCTTTGTTGATGCTTCCTGCAATACCAAGAACTAATTTAGGTTTGTTTTCATATTTGATATCCGCAACCAATAACTCATTTCCTTCAGTAAAGCTACCTAATGGAAGAAAATCTAATCTTCCTGAATACTTTACTCCACCTAAATCGTAATCAGTTCCACTGGCACCAAATGAGTTTCTTCCATCACCAGAAGTTATTGCTGCTTTTGGACTAAACACCATGTTTCCTAAACTAAAATTCGATTCTACAAACAAACCAAATTCACGTCCACTTGAACTGAAATTTGTGCTCAATATACTTCTGTCCAAAAACTGTAATTGGTTTTCCATAAAACCCATTTCCCGGTTATTGGCAAAACTTAATTGTTGTCCGAATGTGAATTTTAAATAGGAGTAGGGTTGATAAGCTACCCAAGCATCCAATAAAGGATTCGCCAAACTAAAATCGGTTTGTAGGAGGAATGAAATTTTCTCCTTTGCAGCTTTTCCGCTGATATTAAAATAACTGCGTTTTGAGTTTAAGAAATATTGGTTTTCAGCAGTACTATCTTTTCTGTAAGAAATTTGAGGTTGAATCATTCCTCCAATTTTAAACTGATAATCACCCTTGTTAAAATTGAATTGAAGTCCTTGACCCATTTCAAAATTAGTTTCCGGGATGCTTTGTTTTTCCTGTGCTTGTATATTCAAACTAAGCAAGGCCATCAAAGTGAAGAAAAGAGTTTTTATGTTAGTATAATTTTTCATTGCGCATATATCTGTAAATAGGTAAAACAGCATCTTTATTTGTTTGAAGTACACCAAAACTTACAAAACTATTGGGTGCTTCGGGTTCTAAAACTTCAACAATTAATCCGGCATTTTCCTGGTTCATGTTTACCAGAATGCTTCCTTTATAGAAGAGAATATTTTTTGTGATGACTTCAGTTTTTACATTTTGATTGTAAACACCTTCGTCTTTTTCGGGCGATTTTTCATATTCTTTTACCTGATAAGTTTCCACTTCAAGAGTTTTTTCAGTAGAAAGTATTTCAGTTTTTATACCAAGAATATGAAGTTTGTTTAAGAGTTCCTGTTGAGAAACATCAAGGATATAGTAAGATGGACGTTTACGGCTCAGAGTAGCAGTTGAGCGTGATGCATTATGGATTTCAACTTCAATATTTGTTTCATTGTTCGTTTCTAAATCAATGACACTTAAAGGTTCATTTGTAATCTCTTTTTTGCTTTTAACAATCACCATTGACATGGTATCAGGTTTAAGAATTTCTTTTAATTCATTTGCATGTTCGTATGCAGATTTAAGGTAAGATAAACCAATTGTAAAGCCGGTAAAAATTCTTCTTTTAAATGATGTCCTGCCAATACCAACACCTCTAACTTCAATTAAACTTGATATGGTATTTGCCAATGCATAAGAGGTGGCACTTGAACGGGCACTGTTTGAACCCTGATTGAAGTGAATTTCACCAAGAACCTTATCTGAAGTTAGATATTCACGGTGTTTTAATCCTTCTTTATCTAAGGCCAATTGTGCATTTTTAACAAAGATTGAATTGGTATAATTCCTTAGTTTTTCAGGAACATTCAAATTACCTGAACTCATAAACATTACATCCTGACGTGAGCAAATTCCAAAATTGCCCAATTGAGCGAATTCTTTTCTATAAGGTCTGAATTCATGGAAGTCTACTGCAACATCAGCATTAAAATCACTAAAAGCTTGTTTTAAAAACATACTCTCTTTGATGATGAGTTTAGTTTGATCACGGTTTAAATCCAATCCATTTGCTGCATACCTATCTTCTTTTTCATAACCATCAATATTGGCCATTGGTACTATACAGATATGTAGTTTGTCTAATAAATACTGGTATTTTGGGTCGTTTATTATTTTTTCAAGTAAGAATAACATGGCTTCAGTACTTGCCATTTCATCTCCATGTAAGCCACCTTGCAACCAAACTTTAACTTTGTTTTCCTGATTTTTTTTATTCAGTGAAACCATTGGAACGGCTTTTCCTTTTTGAGATTCACCAATAAAAGTAATGGTGAAAATATCAGAATGTTTTGATTGAAGTTCGTTTAGAAACTGAATTAATTCATCATAAGAAGTATAACCTTTTGTCTTTTTTAAAGCAGGAGTTGTATTCTCAATTTCAATTTCAGGAAAGAACTTTTGGGTAATTTCCTTTGATTGCGGATTGAGGTCGGCAACAAATCCTACTGATAAAAAGATGATTAATATGATTACTACTTGTTTCATATTTAGAAAGTAAAAGTGACCATCATATTTGAAATCAATTCATTATTGTTAATGGGGCTACCTTTAATATCCACGCTACCTGCAGCGAGTTCTGCATAGGTAATTGAACCCTGAATTTTGAAACCATAATTACGCATCAGGTATTTTGAAACACCAAGGGTGTAATATTTTGGGCGATTATAAAAAGTAGGATTATTTAAAAATGAATGTTCATCAGCTTTTAATTGAGTGTATCTGGCATCAATGGAAATTCTGTTTCTGAAAAGATAACCTGCTTGAATATTATATGCTTTTCCCAACATCATTCTTCCTTTTACATAATTGCTTACATCCTGCACATTGTTTACCAAAAAACTATTGGAAGTAGTACCATCATTTCTTACACGGGTTGTAATGGTATTCGGAACATTTGCTCTGCTCTGAACATATTCTCCCAATACACAAAAACCTTTATACTTAAAAAGAAAATCGATGCCAAATTTGGTGTAATCAGGAAAAGCTTCTTTACCTGTATTGTCTAAGTAAAGAATAGTTCTCGATGCTTCGCCACGTCTACTGCTAGTTCCATTATTTTTGCTGTAAGTAATTCCGATTAAAAGTTTTGGAGAAAGTTCCCTTGCCATATCAACCTGACGAAACTGCCCGAAATGATTGAACTTTCCAAAGGTTAAAATATCTAATCTTCCTCCATATTTAAAACCACCTGCATTGCTATTGAAAGTATTTGGGCCATCACCATTGGTAAGAGAAACTGCA
The DNA here is from genome assembly GCA_943361925.1 of Vulcanococcus limneticus LL. Taxonomy (GTDB): domain Bacteria; phylum Bacteroidota; class Bacteroidia; order UKL13-3; family UKL13-3; genus CAISCU01. Next base: position 113,552 of record CALRIT020000005.1, read on the forward strand.
GGTTTAAATATCAGATTATTTGTTGCTTTCAACTCTCCGGAAACAAAAATTCCAAATTCTCTAGCCACTGCAAAAGCAGAGGTTAATCTACTTCTTTCAGGTAACTGTAAACTGTTTGATGTCATTAACAGTTCCAGGTTCTCTGTTGGGTTAGAACTTTGTCCGAATTTAATCTGAAGATATTTATTTGGATTATAAGCTACCCATGCATCAAATAAAGCCAGGTTAGTTTCATCACCAACCTCGGGAGTTCCACTAAAATCAGCCTGAAACCTGTATTCAATTTTATACTTTGGAAGATCACCTGCAAAGCGGAATCTCAATCTTCTCATTCTAAATCTTAAATATGAAGCATCGTTGCTATCAGAGTTGTATTTTTTGATTTCAATAGATGGTTGAATGAAACCTGTTAAGGTATAAGTTGAATTGTTGTTATCAGTAAACTTCAATCCTTCACCCATTGTATATTTATTCAGTTTAGGGTTTTGAGCCTGCATGCTTAAACCAATCATGATAAACAAAAGGGTATATATGTAATGTTTTTTCATATTGATTTATTCAAAGAATCCTTTAACAATTACCTTTTGATTGTCCATCATTTGTTTGCCTTTAGCGAATACATCCATGAGATTAAAATCGGCATCCAGACAACAGAAATCGGCATCGGCACCTACTTTAACTTCACCTTTATTTTTAAGACCTAAATTGGTGGCAGGATTTTTAGTGATGAGTTTAATTGCATCTTCTAGTTTTACCTGTCCATCATGAATAAGTTCTTTAACCTGTAAGTAATTTTGGTTGATGACAGCCTTTCTGAATCCAATTAAATTTCCGTTTTCATCAAGTTTATCTAGCCCTGCATTACCATCACTACTGAAGGTCATTTTATCTATAGAAACTCCTTTTTCAAGTGCATATAAAACTGCTTTATAAGGCTCAGTATATTTTGAAGCACCGGTTGTAAGGTCAATCATTCCGCCTAGTTTAGCGAATTCTATTGCCTGTTCAAAAAGTTCTTTGGTACGACCAACATGAGTAGGAGAGATATTTGCAATAGGAAATTCATGCTCTTGAACCAGTTTAAAAAGGATATCCATTTTAATCTTCTGGTTTCCTAAATGAATATGCATGATTCCTTTTTTGTTTGATAACATTCCTGCCACCTTCACCTGACGTAATATTCTCAACAATTCTGTTTCTGTTGGGTAAGATGATCTGAAATCTGAGATAGCAATTTTGCATCCAAGTACAGGCTCAATGAAGGTCATATCATCTTGAAGTGAATCTGTGATATAATTAGGATCAAGTCCATAATAACCCGTAAACATGTAAGCAGAAATACCTTCACTTTCCAAAGAGCGAGTTTTTGCAAACAAACTTTTAATGCTTCTTGCTGAACCATCTGTGCCTAATAAACCTACTACAGTTGTATTTCCACAAGTAATGAGTTCTGATAAGGTGATTTCAGGTGTCATAGATGCGAAACCATGTTTACCACCGGCACCAATGATATGAATATGTTGGTCGATAAAACCTGGAGTCAGCGTTTTTCCTTCAGCATCCCAGGTTTTGTAAAGACTATTTTCTATGGAATCTTCTATGGCAAGAATTTTACCTGCCGCAGTAAGTATATCTTTTTTCCCTAGCGCTGCAGGGGAAAAAACGTTCGCATTTTTAATTAGAAGCATAAACCGAAATGATAAATTAATAAAGTAAGAAGAACAGAGAACACAGGAATTAAATTCCTTTTTACTATTGACATTACAGGCACTCCTGCAACTTCTGCAGTTGCAATAAGTACACCTGCAATCGGACTAATAGCTCTGCCCATTGAAGCAGAAAGATTCATAGGTAACAAAATAGAAGTACTTGAAACTCCGAATTGTTTAGCCACATTTGGAATTAGTGGACCAAATGCGAAGAAGGCTGCATTTCCGCTTCCCATAAGAATGGCTGCTAGGAAAATCATCAAAGTCATAATGATTCCAATTCCTTTTGCACCAAATCCTAATTGGGTTGAAATAGAAATTAATCCATCCATAAAACCCAAAGCGATTAATCCATTTGCAAAAATTTCAGCAACAATAATCAGTGTAACAACCGATTTAAAAATATCACCCATACCATCAAGAAATATTTTAATAGATGCAAATACTGCTTTGATATTTCTTGTTCTGATGAATTCAAAAATCAAACCAACAAATAGACTAATAATCATAGCAGTAGTTGTTTCGATTTTTAGCTGAATAGGGAACACTGTAAACACACCTGAAAAACTCAATAATAGAATCAATGGTAATACAGGTAACAAAGCATAAATAGCAGGAGCAATTTCCTTGGTTTTACTTTCTTGTTTTACTTCAGCAAAATTGATTTTATCTTGTTTGTCGTAATATTTATTCACTAAAAAGTAACTAATCATCAAAACTAAATTAAGTATGATAGCAATTGGAATTTGTTGGTTTATGAAATAAGGAACAGTTTCAATTCCTGCAATCTCAACTGCTGATGCTGTGATTACTGAAGCTGGTCCGATACAAAATGAGGTACAACCTGTAATGATTGAAACAGCGGCCAATCTGCTTACACCAAGATTTACCAAGATTGGAAATACCGAAGCCATTAGTAACAATCCAAATCCCGCTGCAGAAGGAACACAAATGAAAATTAGTTGTCCGATTGGTATTAAAGCAACAGCAGTTATGTTAGGAAATTTCTTTAAAAAGGCCAATGGTTTTAAAGCCACTTTAACCAAAGCTTCTGATGCACCTATTTTGTCCATATAGGCAACAAATCCTCCAATAGTCATAATCATTAAGCCAACATTTGCATTGGTTTTAGAAAAGGAATCTTTGATGAATTCAAAAATATCAAAAATGGGTATTCCGCTATTGGTATCGTAGACTGCTGCTTTATTCCCAATAAAATGCGCTAGTCCTAACATCATTAAACCAGCAATAAGCAAAACTGCTTGAGGATAAAAATCCTTCAACAAAAGTTTTGCAACTATTGCGATTACTATGATGGAACAAATAAGACCTATATATAACATGGTTTGAAACTAAAAAGAATCACCATTAATTTTAGTACCGGGAGAGAATTTCTTTGTTGTTGAAACCGTGTGTTGTTCGAAATTACCAAGAACATCAGGATTTCTGGTATACGACTCATTTGGGTTATCTGAAAGGGGAGTAATATCAAATGTAATGATTGTATTTCCGGCGGCATCCTGAATTGTAAGCATGTCACCAGCATTGTTCAGGTTCATATCACCAGAAGTTGATTTTTGAATTGTGGCTCCACCAAAAGTTCCGGTTGGAGTACCTCCACCAAATATAACCAATGCTTTTTGTGGTTGAATGATTGTTCCAGCAGGTATGGTATGATTTGGATTATTTGCTGCTAAACCTGAAGCATCAAATACTTTGAATCCACTTAAATCAACTGGTTTTGAAGAGTTGTTAATGAGTTCAATAAATTCATCCTGGTTCTGCGCATAAACTCCATCTCCGTTTGCATCGCCTTCTAAACCTGTATTAGACGGATCATACAAAATTTCATTTAAAATTAAGTTGATTGAAGGTGGCGCATCATCATCTTCAATATTTAAACCTACTATTTGTGTTCCATCTTCTGTTCCACCAAATACAGTATCAATTGCAATTACTATATCTTCAGTACTTTCTTTTGATGTATCCTGAATTGCAAGAATGGTAGTTGAGTTTGATAAACTTCCTGCAGGAATAATTATGCTAAGGTTGGAACTATAATCTTTGCCGATTTCTGCTTTACCTGTATAAAGAAGTTTAACTTCAATATTTGATGAAGAAGCTTTAGAAAGACTGGCACTTAATTCAGCATTACCACCTGCTTCTTCAATCGAACTTGCGTTAATGGATAGAGTTACCAGCGAACCTAAATCCGGCATAATAATAGGACTTACATCCTCTGTTTTGCACGACTCAAATGCTAGAAGCAATAAGGCTCCTGCAAGAATTGGAAATTTTGTTTTCATATGATTTGAGCTGCTCTTAGTTTTTGATGATTTTGTATTGAATCCAATCATTGTTTATTTTCAAATCCAAAACATAAACTCCGCTTTGTAAATGAGATAAATCTTTTTGGTTGGATTCCAGTGTTCCTGATTCAATGAGTTTACCATGAATTGAATACAATTTGAATTCATTGATATCAATACCTGACTGAATGTATAGGGTATTGATGATAGGATTTGGGAATAAACTGATACTTGTTTTTTGAACAGAATTTAGTCCTGTACTTTGTCCGCTAATGCTGATAGTTTTTGTTCCGAAAACCCTGCTTCCATCTTGTGCAGTAGCTTTTACTACAACGTCTCCATTTGCTTTTGCAGTTAATATTCCTTCTGATGAAATATCCGCAATAGTGGTATTGTCAACAGACCAGCTAATATTTTTATTGTGAGCATCTATAGGTAAAATGCTAGCAATCATTTTTAGCGTTCCTGCTTTTTGGGTGATGGTAGATACATTTCCTTCACCATTTACTTCTATTGAACTAACAAGAATTAAGTTACATATCGGGAAGATACAATCGGCATCAAAAATAGTTGTTGTGCTATCTGTGCAATTTAGTTCACCATATATCCATGTATTTGAGCCATTTTTATATGCCCATGAACCGGTGTATTCCCATGGTTGTCCTGTTCCATTTAGGTTGATATCACCAAAGGTTTCAATCGCATCACCAACCCTGAATAGTTCAACAGCATCGTTTCCATTTTGATTGATGACGCCATTTGAATCAACAAAAACATGCGTAAAATTCGACCAACATGAAGCCATATATGCTGCTAAAGCGGCAGAATCTCTCACAACCACAATTTGACTTCCTGCAGAAACTGACAAGTTTGGAAATCTGTATTCCTGTCCGTTTGAGCCATTTCCATTGTTTGCAATTCCTATTCCATATGAACTTAGGTTTTTGATATTGCCATTTGCAACCATATAAATTGCTTTACCTGATGAACCGGCAAGAGGCGTAATAAAATCTGTAATACCTTTTAATTCTAAATTTGCCTGACAAGCATTACAAGATTCGAAGCATGCTTTGCTTAAACTTGAATCAGTTTTAACAATGGCATAACGATAAATTGAATTGCCTACTGATTTAGTGCAAGTGCTTACTGATGTGAATACCTCCTGTGTTGAATTGTTTTGTGATTTTACACTGAAAAGATATTCCAATGTATCACCTAAAATTGGTAATGTTAGTTCCCAAAGTCCGTCTTTATTTACATCAAGCATGGCATTACAATTTGTACACCATTGATTAAAATTACCACTAAGGAAAACACTGTCAACAGTACCTGAATAAGCGTTCAAATCCACCTTAAAGGTGATTTGTCTAGCCACAAGTGGAATGAAACTATTTCCATTCACTTTAGTCCCAGGAGAGAATTTGTTGGTATTGATTGATGCATGTTGAACAAAAGAGCCTGTTAAATCAGGGTTTCTTGTATAAGATTCATTCGGGTTATTTGAAAGGGCGTCAGAATTAAAAACCAAAATTGTATTTCCTAAGTTGTTTTTTATAACAATAACTTCTAAGGAATTATTCAAACTCAAACCCTCTATTCCTGTATCAGCTAATATTCTTGCACCACCAAATAAACCAATTGGACTTCCACCACCAAAAACTACTAAAGCTCCTTGAGAAGGGATAACTGTACCATTTGGAATGGTATAAACCAAAGTGCCAACAAGTGTATCATCCCATATTTGGTAACCACTTATGTCGATACTGCTTGTTCCTGTATTTACAAATTCAATAAACTCATCTTGCGTTTGGCTATATACACCATCTCCATTCGCATCACCTTCTAATAAAATATTTGAAGGGTCGTATAAAACTTCATTAACAATAAGCTGTGCCTGTGAATTGATTTGATTTAAAAGCAGGAACAGAAATAGAAGTAAAATTTTTTTCATGTGAAATTATTTTAAACTGTTTGATTTTGTTTAATAATTAATTCAAAGTAATGGGCCTAAGGCTTATTTTTGGCATACCAATTATTTTATTATTAAGATACCAATTATGCCCATATTGTTAAAGAAAATAAAGGAAGAATACAGCAGAACTCTGGTAAAATCTAAAGGCAATAAATCCGATAAACTTTATATCCATTTGTATAAGTTGTTATCGAAGATGCTTATAAAAACTGAGATTCCGGAAAATTCTGTTTTGCCTCCAACAAGGGTTCTCTCCATTGAATTGGGTCTTTCAAGAAGTACAGTTTTGAGAGCTTATGATATGTTGGTTCTTGATGGATTACTGATTACAAAAAGAAGTTCGGGATATCAGGTAAAACCCAAGGAAGTTTTGGTTGATAAACCAGAAATGACCAATGAAACAACAGAGTTTCAGTTATCGGAAATTGGTAAGTCGTTTTTAAAACTTAGTAATTTTAGTATTTCCAATAGTCAGGAGAACCTGGCATTTAGTCCGGGTTTACCACCACTTGATATTTTTCCAGTATCACAATGGAAGAACCTTACAAATATGTATTGGAAGGAGATTAAGTTTTCCAATCTTACCTATTCACCATCTTCAGGCATTGATAAACTTAAATATAATATTGCCACCTATTTAAGTTTAACTCGAAATATAAAATGTGAACCCAGTCAGGTTTTTATTATGTCGGGTTCATTGCAATCTTTGTACTTATTAGGTACCATGTTGGTTAATCCGGGTGAACATGTTTTTTTAGAAGATCCTACTTTCCCCAACGTACATGCTATTTTTAAAGGATTAATGGCCAATGTTCATGGCATTCCTCTTGATATAAATGGTATGAGTATTGAGTTGATGGAAGCACAAAAATCAAAACCCAAACTCATTCATGTTACACCATCTTGTCATTATCCAAGCGGACTAAAAATGCCACTCGAAAGGAGGTTGGAATTAATTGAATATGCCAATAATAACAAAGCATTGATCATAGAAAATGATTATGAACATGAATTAAATAACTGGGAAAATCCAGTGCCATCGATATTTAGTCTGGATCAAAATCAGAATTCAATTTACCTCGGTACCTTTAACAGGGTTTTGCATCCATCATTAAGAATAGGTTACATGATAGTACCTCATCGATTGAAACATCCTTTGGAAGTAATGATGAAACATTCGCATCGTTTTGTAGCACCATCTATTCAGTTTGTTTTGAATCAGTTTATAGAAAAGAAAGTATTACATAGTCATCTCAATAAAATGATTAGTATTACTAAGGAACGTAAATTATTTTTCATTCAAACCTTTGATGAGATATTCAAAGCAGCAGGATTTACAATAGTTCCGAATGATGTTTTAAGTCTGCAAACCCTTATTAAACTTGATTCTACCTATATTGATAAAGATTTAGTAGCGGTATTGAATCAACATAATTTAAGTGCTCATTCTTATAATAAATGTTTCATTTCTGATTCAAAAGAACAGGGGTTGATTATGGGTCATTGTTCCATACAGAAACACATCATTAAAAATAAACTCATCCGCATGCACAATACCATTTTTGAGATGTAGGGGAGGGAAGAATTCTCATTCAATCTTCTTCAATATTTCAGCTTTAGAATTCCAAATCAGTACTTCACCATTTAAACTGCTTGTGATGATTTTATTTGTTTTATCATTCCAAGATAATCCCCATAAATAAGCAGAAGAATTGCCTTCGAATAGTAATTTTCCTTTCGTATTCCAGAATCTTAGTTTATCGCTTGCACTCGCTAAGATTGTACCTTTATTATTCCATACGAGATTCCTGTATTCACCTTTACTTATATCGTTGCTATACAAAAGAGTTCCGTTTTCATCACGGTATTGCAAGTAGGTTTTTACCAAAACATCGCCGTAATCTCCACATACAAAATACTTGCCACTTGGATGCCAAACTGCACTTAATAGCAATACATCTTCTTTTCTATGTTGAATGGATTGGAGAAGTTGTCCGTTCGCATCAAAGAGTTTGATTTGGCTTCCTGCAGTCAACAATATATTTTTTGCTGGATGCCAGTCGATAGATGTATAACTTTTACTATCGTTTGTTTTGATAGTGTTTAGAAGTTCACCTTTTTCATTGTAAATGATTATTTGCCCATCATTATCTGCAATTGCAAATTTGCTTCCATCAGAATTCCAGTCTAGGCCTCTCGCTCCATCAGCTGAAATACCTGTTAGTTCTGTCTTTTCGCCTGTTTCTAAATTGTATAAAGTTGATTTGTCTTCTGATAATTGTGTTGCATAAACAAGTATGTTTTTAGTTGGATGCCACTGGATTCTAGTGACAGTATTTTTAACTGCTATACTTCTGAATAATGAATAATCAGCACTCTTATAAATTTTTATGGAATCAATATTTCCTGCATAAGCAAAATAGGCCCCATTATGCGACCATTCTGCTGTCCAGATGATTTGTTTATCTGCTTGCTCCTGACCAAAACATCTAGTATTCGGTTGAAATATGTAGAGTAAACAAATAAAATATAGTACCGGTTTTTTAAGAAGCATTTTTGAAATTATAAAGGGTTGAGGTGAATCAAATGAGATTGAATTATTTACTCAGTTCGAATTTATTTCCTTCACAGAGTAGATAAGAACCTTTGGGGAAACTATGTTTTTTGCCATCATCTGTCATGATTTCAATTGATGTAAAATTCGCCAATGTTTCCGGTTTATGTTTGACTGCGAATAAGTCTTTTTTGCTGATGTTTGAAGGTACAGCAATGAGGTTTATGTTTTTTTGAACTACCTTATTGAATTTAATCAGACTCTCTTGTTCTTCTATTTCATCTTTATTCATGTTCCATAAAGCTCTTTCACTGCAATAATATTCTGCTTTTTCGCCATTGGGTTTTGTGGCAACCAGTTCTAAACTTAAAACATTGTCGAATTCTGCAGCAATTTGTTCTTTATCTAAGCTAAATAAGAAGAACTTTTTTCCTGTTTTCTCAATTTCAATAAGCATTTTGCTTTCATCTCGACTTAATTTTCCGCTACAATTAATTATAGTAAAATTGTCTTGTTTTGGTCCTTTTGATTGACTGATATTACTGATTTTAAAGGAATGAGTGCTATCCATTTCCAAGTCAAATCCGCTTAAATCATTACTTTTCCTATGGATTTCTGATTTTTTTGTAATTGTATTTGGGCTGTTTTTATTGGAGAAAAAAATGCTTTCACCCACATTTATAAAGTTCCGTTTTAAATCTCCATGTTTGTTAACGAATGAAAAGCAGATGAATAAACATACCAATAAAAACAGTTGAGAAGGATTTTTCATAATTATCAATTTATTGATTTATCGAATTTAGCTTTTTGGGCAAAATCATATAACGTATGAATCTTAATAATATTGACAGAAAACATATTTTGTAAAGCTTAGGGCAAAAAAAATCCTGCCGAAGCAGGATTTTTACTATCATCAATTGAAATTATTTCAATGTTCTTTTTACTTCAACTTCATCATAAGCTTCAACAAAATCGCCTATTCTTAAGTCGTTATAGTTGTTAATGGTTAATCCGCAATCATAACCACTGCTTACTTCTTTCACATCATCTTTAAAGCGTTTTAGTGAAGATAGATTTCCTGAGTAAACAACCACACCATCTCTAATTAAGCGCACTTTTGATTTGCTTGGTATTTTACCATCGGTAACCATACAACCTGCAACTGCACCAACTTTAGTGATTTTGTAAACCTCTCTGATTTCTGCATTACCAAGGATTTTCTCTTCCATTTTAGGAGCCAATAAACCTTCAATAGCACCTTTGATTTCCTCAATAGCTTTGTAGATAATTGAGTATAATCTGATATCAATTGATTCGGTTTCAGCCAATTTTCTGGCTTGAGGACTTGGTCTAACCTGGAATCCAACGATGATTGCATCTGAAGCCGAAGCCAACATTACATCACTTTCAGAGATTTGTCCAACACCTTTATAAATTACAGTTACCTGTACTTCCTCAGTTGATTGTTTGATTAATGAATCTGCCAATGCTTCTACAGAACCATCCACGTCACCTTTAACAATTACTTTTAATTCTTTGAAATTACCAATCGCTAAACGACGTCCAATTTCATCAAGAGTAATATGTTTATGGGTACGAATACCTTGTTCGCGTTGTAATTGCTGACGTTTGGTAGAAATCTCTCTAGCTTCCTGATCGTTTTTAGTAATAATAAACTTATCACCGGCTTGAGGAGCACCATCAAATCCTAAAATTACTACAGGAGTACTTGGACCTGCTTTCAGCATTTTTTTACCGCGTTCATCGAACATTGCTTTTACTTTACCGCTATAAATACCGGCTAATAAAGGATCTCCAACCTGCATTGTTCCGCTTTGTACCATAACAGTTGTTACAATACCACGACCTTTATCTAAAGTAGATTCAATTACGCTACCAATAGCACGTTTATCCGGATTGGCTTTTAGTTCAAGCATTTCAGCTTCTAACAATACTTTTTCAAGTAATTGTTCGATATTTAATCCTTTTTTGGCTGAAATTTCCTGGCACTGGTATTTACCACCCCATTCTTCAACTAGAATATTCATGGCAGATAATTGCTCACGGATTTTATCCGGATTAGCACCTTCTCTATCAATCTTGTTAATTGCAAAAACAATTGGAACACCTGCAGCCTGCGCATGTGAAATTGCTTCTTTTGTTTGAGGCATTACACTGTCATCAGCAGCAATTACAATAATTACTATATCTGTGATTTTAGCACCACGAGCACGCATCGCAGTAAAGGCTTCGTGACCAGGAGTATCTAAGAACGTAATTTTCTTTCCGTTTTCTAATTTTACTTCATAAGCACCAATATGCTGTGTGATACCGCCGGCTTCACCACTAATTACATTGGCTTTTCTAATGAAATCGAGTAAAGATGTTTTACCATGATCGACGTGACCCATAACGGTTACAATTGGAGCACGAGGCAACAATGTTTCAGGATCGTCAATTTCTTCCTCAACTGCTTCTTGTACTTCAGCAGAAACGAATTCTACTTCATAACCAAATTCCTCAGCAACAATAGCAATTGTTTCCGCATCTAAACGCTGGTTAATTGATACCATCATACCTAAGCTCATACAAGCTGAGATAATTTGTGTAATTTGAAGGTTCATCATTTTTGCCAATTCATTGGCAGTTACGAATTCAGTAACCTTAAGTTTATTTTGTTCCTGTTGTTCTGCAAATGCTGCTTCTTCTCTTTCTGCAGCTTGATGATCACGTTTTTGTTTACGGATTTTAGAACGAACAGCTCCAATATTTGGATTTTTACTTCCCGGATTTAATCTAGCTAAAGTTGCTTTTAATTTATCCTGGATTTCTTTTTCGCTAACCTCAGTTTTTTCAGGAGGATTTCCTGTTCCACGGTTGTAATTGTTTCCTCCACGATTGAAATTATTTCCACCCGGACGATTTGGACCACCTTGGTTGTTTCCACCTGGTCCGCGGTTTTGTCCACCTTGATTTGGTCCTCCAGGGCGATTTTGTCCACCTTGGTTGTTTCCACCCGGTCCGCGGTTTTGTCCACCTTGGTTTGGTCCTCCAGGGCGATTTTGTCCACCTTGGTTGTTTCCACCCGGTCCACGGTTTTGTCCACCCTGGTTATTATTACCTTGTCCGCCTCTATTGTTATAACCACCTTGGTTGTTACCCTGGTTGTTATTGTTTCCTTGGTTAGGATTTTGGGTTTGGCCTGGGATAGGTTTACGTTTACGTTTCTTTTTCTGATCTAAATTATCACTTGAAGCAACAGGTTGTGCCTTTTTAGGAGGATCAACTCTGAGTTCAATTTTACCCATCACTTTTAAACCTTCTAATTTTTCATATTTGGTTTCAAAAGCTTTTGCTTCTTCCTCAGGAATTACTGTTTCAGCAGCAATAGAAGGAGGAGTTGGGTTAATGACTTCAGGAATAACAATGGTTTCCGGAGCTTTTTCAGTTTTAGGAGCAGGAGTTTCTTTAGTTTCTTTAACTATTTCCTTTTCTTGAACTTTTTGTTCAGCCGGAGGAGTTTGTTTTACTTCTTGTTTTGGTTGAGCAACCGGATTTTGTTGAACCGGTTTTTTATCGTCTCTTTTATCTTTCGACTTAGGTTTTTTAAGAGCATCTAAGTCAATTTTGCCAATAACTTTAAAGGTTTGGGCATCATCTTTTTCAAGTTCAGCTTCAACAACAGGTGGAGTTTTCACTTCTACCTCCGGAGTTGGAGGAGGAGGTGGTAGTGGTTTTTCTTCCACTACAGGTGGTTTAACTTCTACCACCGGCTCAGGAGCTGGCGGTGGGGGAGGTGTTTGAGAAACTGGAGCCGGAGCTTCCTCTTTAGGTTTAGTTTCTTCAACTTGTGGTTTTGTTTCCTCAGCTTTTTTAGCTGTATTCACTAGTCCCGACTTTATTAGGATTCTTTCTTCCTCTTCTTCTTCCTCTTCAACCACTACAGGTTTTGGCTTGGCAATTTCGTGAACAACATCTTTAGGTTTGCTTCGTTCTTTACCAAGTTTGTTAGCTTCTTGTCTAACTTTCATCTCTGAGGAATACTCAGACAATAGTATATTGTACTGGTCCTCAGTAAGTTTCGATGTAGGTTTTGCCTCAATGACATGGCCCTTTTTGCCCAAAAAATCAACCAGTGTGGTCATTCCCACATTCAGTTCTTTTACTACGGCGTTTAATCGTTTTGTTCCGGCTGTTTCGCTCATTATGCGCTGATGCTCTTAAATTAGCTGCAAATATCGTGGTTATTCCTCGATTATCAATTAAAAGGCCTGAAAATACATGGTAATCTGTAACATTTGTTGCAAAATACCAGTAAAGACAGGCCTTTTTTTTATAAAATATGTTGCTTTCGCTTACATAAATTGTTTCATTTTTAGGCCTATTCGAATTCTGCTTCCAGAATACGACGAACTTCTAGGACGGTTTCTTCCTCTAATTCAGTTCTTCTCACTAAATCTTCAACCGGAAGTGCTAATACACTTTTTGCTGTATCGCAACCAATTCCTTTTAATTCGTCAATAATCCAGCTATCAATTTCATCACCGAATTCTTCTAAGTCAATATCTTCCTCTTCTTGTTCTGCTTCTCTGTATACATCTATTTCATAACCAGCAAGTTTTCCTGCTAATTTGATATTATGTCCACCTTTTCCAATTGCCAATGAAACCTGGTCGGCTTTAATAGTAACTGCAACACGTTTACGGTCTTCTTCAATTTTAATACTTGAAATTTTAGCTGGACTAAGTGCTCTTTGTACCAATAAAGATGGATTTGTAGTATAATTAATAACGTCAATATTTTCGTTTCTTAATTCTCTCACAATTCCGTGAATTCTTGAACCTTTCATACCAACACATGCTCCAACCGGATCAATTCTATCGTCGTAACTTTCAACAGCAACCTTAGCTCTTTCACCTGGTTCACGAACAATTTTCTTAATACTAATCAATCCATCAATAATTTCTGGAACTTCTTGTTCAAATAATCTTTCTAAGAAAACAGGAGATGTTCTTGATAAAATGATTCTTGGAGTTCCGTTATGCATTTCTACTTTGTAAACTACAGAGCGAATTGCATCACCTTTTTTGTAATGATCGGCAGGAATCATTTCTAGTTTTGGAAGCAATAATTCATTGCCTTCATCATCCAATACCATGATTTCTTTTTTCCAGATTTGATATACTTCACCGGTAATAATTTCACCAACACGGTCTTTGTATTTTTTGTACAATTCGTCTTTTTCAAGTTCCAATACTTTTGAAAGTAAAGTTTGACGAGCTGACAAAACCGCACGACGACCAAATTCCTTTAAAATATCAACCTCAGAAGTTACATCTTCACCAATTTCAAAATCAGGTTCAATTTTTAATGCTGCCTGATAAGCAATTTGAGTATTTACATCTTCTACTTCACCATCATGAACAATTGTTCTGTTGTGCCAGATTTCTAAGTCACCACTTTTATCATTAATGATAACGTCGAAGTTTTCGTCGCTGTTGAATTTTTTTCTCAACATTCCGCGAAACACATCTTCAAGCACACGCTGCATGGTAGCGCGGTCAATGTTTTTGAATTCTTTGAACTCACTAAATGAGTCAATCAATCCTGAACTATGCATACTTATAAATTTTAATTTTTATTAAAAAGGTTAATTAAATGAAACCATTACTTTGGTTTCTTCAATATCGGAAAAGCTAATATTTTTTTCTGTAAGAGTTTTTGATTGGTAAGCTTTTTTAGGGTCTTTCAATAAGATTTTTATTTCTTCCCCTTCAATTGCCAATAATTTTCCAACTAAAATGCTTTGTGAATTGAGCTTAATTTGTAATTCTCTGCCAATATGTTTTGTATATTGTCTGAATAACTTCAATGGTTTATCAACTCCGGGAGATGATACTTCTAAAGTATAAGCTTGTTCGCTAAAATCTAATTCGTCTAATTTTTCTGAGATTATTTTATTGAACTGTCTGCATTGTTCAATGGTAAGCGCTTCATCACTATCTAAAAATACTGATAATTTTTTACTTCCGGGTTTAAACTCAACCTCAACTACATAAACGTTTTCGGGTAAAAATTCTACCCCCCAATTGTTAATTTGCTCGATTACTTGCATAAATACCTAATAAAAGAGGGGACTTTCGGTCCCCTCTGTTTAATTCCTTACAAACATATGTATTTATACTAAATTATACAAGAAAATCTGTAAAACTACTTGATAATCTGATTTCTGTCGGCTTTCATTACCTTGGTAAAATAGGCTAATTTATATAAATCAAATAAAAATAAAGAGGTATTTCCATGCTGAAGTTTTTTACGAATCCGATTAAAAAATAAACTAAGAAATAAATTGATAATCAGTAAACTTCCATTTTTCCTGCTTTTGAAGTAAAATCTTAAAAGACTCACATTATCAATTAGGTGTGGATTGTATTTCGTAAATTCAAGTATTTTTTTGAGGTTATAAATTCCTTGTTCTGTTTTTTTGAGATATGTCTCATTTAATTCTAAATCAGTTATTTCAACATGATTTTTTATGTGATGAAATTTTATTCCGGCACTTCCTAAATTATAGGCAAATAATGTGTCTTCATGTCCGTATTGTGATAACCTGGTATCAAAAAGATTTTCAGCCAGAATATCTTTTTTAATCACAAAATTACTTGGCATGAAGCTTTTTTGTGGTTTTTTCTGCCTTTCTTTTATTGATTTACTTTCTCTCTTTCTACCATAGTTCCACTTTAACCTGAATTTTTTCTCAGGTTTAAGGTTTACATATTCATGTCCACCGCATATTAAACCATGATTTTCTTCAATAGCAGCGAGATAGTTTGCAAGAAATGAATCATCCTGAATTCTTACATCACAATCTAAAAATAATAAATAAGGTTTATTTGTATAATCTAGAAAAAGATTTCTGATGGCAGAGCGACCAATGTTTTTTTTAAGTTGAACGTACTGATCGGTAAATGCAATTGCGGGTATATTTTGAATTTTTATTTGTTCACTCGAATTATCATCTATACAAATAATTTCACACTCGAGGTTATGTTCCTTGATTTGCTTTCGTAAACTACTCAGCAAATCAAAAACCAACACATTATATATAGGTATGCAAATGCTTAACATTTAAACTAATCGTTAATGAGAAGTTTAATATAAAACAATGGATTTCTAAGTTTTGCCCTCAAATCCAAATCTTCAAACATGCAAGAAATGGTTTCTCTTAATGCTTTGTTTTTGTGAGCCTTATTCACCACAAAATTGAATAACCATGGATATTTTACAAGTTTTTGCATGGTATGACTCAATTTTAATTCATCCCACTGTCTGTCGTAAAATGCTTTATCGTATGTTTTATTAAATTCGGCATCAAACCTATTTTCTTTGATACAATTTTGAATATGTTGTGCAGCCAACATTCCGCTATACATTGCATTTCCGATTCCTTCACCTGTAAATGGATCAATTAAACTGGCAGCATCACCGGTTAATAGAAAATTTTCTCCTGAAATTACTCTTTGTTTAGAGCCAAGTGGTAATCCCCAGCCTTCTATTTTTCCTTTTAATTGCGCATTTTTAAATCGCTCTTTAATATTTGGATTGTTGGCAATTGCCTCAAGCATATCTTTTTTGAGGTTTACCTTTTTTTTGCTGGCAGCAGAACTTAGAATTCCTGCGCCAATATTAGCTTCTCCATTGGGTAAAGGGAAAATCCAAAAGTATCCCGGAAGCATTTCTTCAAGAAAATGAAGTTCAATAAAATTTTGCTCATGTAAACCTTCCACACCGGTATAATAAGCTCTGATTCCGGCACAGTAATGATCGTTTTCTTTTCTGATATCAGATAAATTCTTTGCAACAATTGATCTGTCTCCTTCAGCACCAATTACTAGTTTTGGATGTTTAATCTGAAAAGAACCATCTTTATTTTCGAGGTTTAAAACAAGTCCCTCATTGGTTTTTTCTATAGAATTTAATGAAGTTCCTAATTTGATATCAGCATAATTTTTATCTAACCACGAAAATAGTTCAGCATCAAAATTTATTCTTTTACTTATAAAACCGGGTGCATGAGTTTCCTTACTGGTATCACTTTTAAACGGAATATCTATAGATTTTCCGTTTGGTGCTACAAACTTTACTCCCCAACTAGGCAAGAACGACTGAGGTTGATTGCTTAATTTATCTAAAAATGCAGGGTTTAATTGTTTTAGCACATACACTACTTTTCCGCTTAGTGCATCACCACAAACTTTATCTCTTGGAAATGTAGATTTTTCAATAATAGTATGAGGAATTCCTGCTTTGCTCAGAAACAAGGAAGTGGCACAACCTGCTGGTCCTGCTCCTATAATAATGATATCTTCTGTTTTTAACATAATAAAAAGAGGCTGAATCAGTAGACGCTAATTTTGGTACTGATGCAGCCTCCGAAAATAGTAAATAAATTGAGGTCAAAAGTATTTTTGATAATCTTTAGTCCTCTTTTTGCAAATTTTACAGCTTATAAAGTATTCCTGCGTTTACAATTCCATTGAATCCATATCCAAAATCAGCATAAACACCAACTTTTTCTCCATAACGAATTCCTAAAGCTGTTAAATGGTATGCAGGAATAATGTCTTCTCCTTTTTTGCCGTTATTGGCATTTTTTGCATTTACATAACTTAAACCAAAATGAACTCCTGAATAAACTGATAATTTTGGATTGTCATTATATTGGTAATTCACATTTGCCATTAAAGTGAAGTAATTGAAGTTCACAGTTTCTTTAGTAGCATCAGAATAAGTCATTTTGGCTTCAATAGCGGCATAGCTTAAATCTGCTCCTAAAGTTAAATGTTTGGTGTCATACTGAGTAAATCCTAAACGGTATGGTCCGGAAATTGAAAAATCTTTTGTTGTACTTGGTCCAATGCTTCCTGAAAATTTTGTTTCTGCAAAGTTGTTAATACTTTCAACCTGATTAAAAGATTGAGGCATAATGCCATAACCTATTGTGAATTCGCGTATTTGAGCTTTTGCACCAAAAGAGCAAAGTAGGCCCAAGGCCATAAAAGAACGAAAGAATTGCTTTTTCATAAAACTTAAGTTTGATTGTTTCATTTTTTAAATTGTAAATAACTTGACTCAAAATATAATTTCGATTTTTTATCTTTGAGCAGGTTGCTACTCTCACGAATATACAAATTTTCTAAAAATTGATTCTGACAATATGTCAATGGCGTGATTTTTGGTACCCACATACCCAATAAATAAAATGGATATTTTTAATACTTTACCCGACTATTCAAGGGTTTGGATTTATGCTTCTACAGGGAAATTAAGCCCTGAACAAAGCTCAGATGTTCAAAATCTTTTAGACGGATTTGCCAAAGGCTGGACTTCACACCAGCAACAATTGAATGCCAAAGCAGCTTTGGTAAAATCACATTTTTTGGTTTTTATGGTTGATGAATCAGCAGCGGAAATTAGTGGCTGTGGCATTGATAAATCTGTTCAACTTGTTAAAGAAATTGAACAAAAAACAGGAATCTCTTTTTTTAATAGATTAAATATTCATCTGGAAATCGAAAACGAAGTACATATTTTTAATAAACAGCAATTAGAAAAGGCTGTTGAAGAAGGTTTAGTAAATGAAAACACCCATTTTTTCGACAATTTAGTACAAACGAAGGCCGATTTTATTGATAATTGGCTCAAACCGGTAAATAAAAGTTGGATTTGGTCGAAAATAAAAACTTTATCAGCTTAACTTTTCTTTTCTTTAAAAACACAAAACATTTTAGCATTTTAGCAATTCATATCATTTAACATGTCAGAAAATCAAAGCGAGAATCAAAAAAACGATTCTAATGAAAATAAAAATAAGAAACCGAAAGTTCCACCAATGCCTAAATTCAATTTTTATTGGATTTATGGAATTATTGCTGTGGTTTTTATAGCACTTACTTTTTTACCAAAAAATGGAGCTAACAAAACATCAAAAATTGAGTTCATCAATAAAATGTTATTGGCTCATGATGTAGAAAAAGTTGTTGTTGTAAATAAAAGTGTGGCTGAAATTTATTTAAAAAAAGAAGCCTTAAAAAACGATAAGTACAAAGATTTAAAAGATCGCACCATTTTGGGCGAATCTGTTGGTCCGCATTACTTTTTTGAAATTGGTGATATTGCCAGTTTCGAAAAAGACATCAATGAAAAACAAAAGGATTTCCCCGCTAATGAACAAGTGGCTGTTGAATATGTAACTCAGAATAATTACTTAGGCGATTTTCTTTTAACTTGGATGTTACCTTTAATTATTTTAGTTGGTGTTTGGATGTTCATTATGCGCAGAATGGCTGGAGGTCCTGCTGGTGGGGGACAAATTTTTAATATTGGAAAGAGCCGTGCTCAATTATTCGATAAAGATGGACATGTAAAAACTACTTTTAAAGATGTTGCAGGATTAGATGAAGCAAAAGTAGAGGTAATGGAAATCGTTGATTTTCTTAAAAACCCTAAAAAATATACCAATCTTGGAGGTAAAATTCCTAAAGGTGCTTTACTTGTAGGCCCTCCGGGAACCGGTAAAACCTTATTGGCTAAAGCTGTTGCCGGTGAAGCTGGTGTTCCTTTTTTCTCTTTATCTGGTTCTGATTTCGTTGAAATGTTTGTGGGTGTAGGTGCAAGTCGTGTTAGAGATTTGTTCAAACAAGCAAAAGAAAAAGCACCTTGTATTATTTTCATTGATGAAATTGATGCGGTTGGTCGTGCACGTGGCAAAAATTTAGTTCAGGGTGGAAATGATGAAAGAGAAAATACTTTGAATCAGTTATTAACCGAAATGGATGGTTTTGCAACAGATTTAGGTGTTATTATTCTTGCTGCTACAAACAGACCAGATATTTTAGATTCGGCTTTACTAAGACCGGGTCGTTTCGATAGACAAATTTCTATTGATAAACCGGATTTAAATGGACGTGCAGAAATTTTCAAAGTGCATTTGAAACCATTGAAATTGGCTAGTGATGTGAATCCTGAAAGATTGGCAACACAAACAGCTGGTTTTGCCGGTGCTGATATTGCTAATATTTGTAATGAAGCTGCTTTAATTGCTGCAAGAAAAGATAAAACTGCTGTTGATATGCAGGATTTTCAGGATGCAGTTGACCGTGTAATTGGTGGATTAGAAAAGAAGAACAAAATTATCTCACCTGAAGAGAAAGAAATTATTGCTTATCATGAATCAGGTCATGCAATAGTTGGTTGGTTTTTAGAAGGATTAGATCCATTGGTAAAAGTAAGTATTGTACCAAGAGGTGTTGCTGCTTTGGGTTATGCTCAATATTTGCCAAAAGACCAATATTTGTATACTACCGAACAGTTAAAAAACATGATTTGTATGACTTTAGGTGGAAGAGCTGCTGAGGATTTAATCTTTGGTAGAATTAGCACCGGAGCTCAAAACGATTTGGAAAGAATTACTAAAATGGCTTACGGAATGGTTACCATTTATGGTATGAATGATAAAATTGGAAATGTATCTTTTTATGATGCCAATCAAGAGTATGGTTTTACAAAACCTTATTCCGATAAAACTGCGGAAATGATTGATATTGAAGTAAGATTGTTAATTGAAGCATGTTTTACTGCAACTAAAAATTTATTGATTGAAAAAAGAGATAAACTGGAAGAATTAGCTAAGATTTTGTTGGAAAAAGAAATCTTGTTCCAACACGATTTATTGGAGATTTTAGGAAGTCGTCCTTTTGATAAAATTGAAATAGAATTACCTGCAATTGAAGCAGAAGTGGTTGATACAATTCAAAATTCATCAACTGAAGAGCCAAAAGTAGATTAGTAATTTATTGTAATTTCTAAGCCCATTTAAGTTCAAATAAGATTGAATTTAAATGGGCTTTTTTATGAAATTTTTCCAATAAGAATATTTCAAATGATTTATTTAAATTGCGTGTCTTGGAACAGTTTATAACATCGAAGGAAAAAATCCTGAAAAAGCTAAGGCAGGCTCTTAACGTCAAATCCAAAAGCCTGTATCAGAATATCGATTTTGAATCGAATATCTATTCACGTTCCAATGAGGAAACTCAAGCAGAAACCTTTGTTAAAAAGTTTACGGAATTAGGTGGCCAGTATGTTTATTGTGCTAATCAATTCGATTGCATCGATAAAATGTTAGATTTAATTGAACTCCGCAAATGGAAACATGTTTTTTGCTGGGAAGAGGAAATGCAAAACCTTTTAACTGATAGCGGAATTTCTCATCAGCAGGGTTCTGATAATATCGAAAAAAACCAGGTTGCTATTTTAGGATGCGAAGCTATGATTGCTAGAACGGGTAGTATTTTGGTTAGTAGTGTAAGAAATTCGCGTACCATGACAATCTGGCCTCCAACATTGGTTTTTGTTGTAAAACGTTCGCAGCTTGTTGCCGATATCAAAGATGGTTTTCAGGTTTTAAGAAATAGATACGGTAGAAAAACTCCATCATTATTCAGCCTGATTACTGGTCCCGCCTGTACCGATGAAATTCCTGCAGAAATCCCCGGTGATTTGCCTAAGCTGATTTCGGGCGGAATGGGTTCCCAAGAAATTGTTTTGTTCTTTATTGATGATTCCAGAAGAGATTAAGGATTTTGAGTTCAATTAAAAAAATATATTTTGCTTCTGATTTTCACTTAGGAATTCCCGATGAAGCAACTTCTTTTGAAAGAGAAAAAAGAATTATTAGGTGGTTAGATTTCATAAAACCAACTTGTGAAGAGCTTTATATCGTTGGAGATATTTTTGATTTTTGGTTTGAATACAACCTGGTTGTCCCAAAAGGTTTTGTTCGTTTGCAAGCTAAAATTGCTGAATTTACTGATGCCGGCATCCCCATCCATTTTTTTCATGGAAACCACGATTTGTGGCAATTTGGATATTTTGAAAAAGAATTGGGTGTAAAAGTATATTCAAAACCAATCACAAGGACCTTTGGAAATAAGAAGTTTTTTATTGGTCATGGTGATGGTTTGGGTCCAGGCCAACACAAGTTTAAATTGGTTTTGGCTACTTATAGAAATCCATTTTTTCAGCGACTATTTGCTTTCATGCATCCTTCAATAGGAATGGGTTTTGCAAACTGGCTTTCACAAAGAAGTAAGTTAAAAACCTTTGATGGGAATTTCACCTTTTATGGTGAAAAAGAGCACCTGATTCAGTTTTGCAGAACCACTTTAGCAAAAGAAAATTTCGATTTTTTTGTCTTCGGACATAGACATTTACCAATGAGTTTTAAATTAAATGATTCAAGCACCTATTATAATTTAGGTGATTGGATTGGCTTTAATTCATATGCAGAATTCGATGGTACAAACTTGGTTTTAAAAACATTTGAAGCCACCGGCAATGAGAATCCAATTCCAAATATTTAAGGGCTTACTTATTGCTCTTTTGTGTTTTGGTTCAATCCAAACAAATGCGCAGGATGTAAGTAAAAATGATTCTGTTACATTTCAAATTGGACTGAAAATCCCAGTTACATCTAAAATTGTTACTTGTGATAAGTTGGGGAATATTTATGTTCTAAATGAATCTGACCGTTTGGTAAAGTATAATTCAGCCGGAGAATTATTATCAACCTTAAACTACAATTATAGTGGAAGTATTAGCTCTATAGATGTTACAAATCCAATGGAAATATTTCTTTTCTATAAGGAATTAAATATGGTGATTCTTTTGGATAATAACCTGGCATTCAGGGGGAAGATAAATTTGCAGGATTGGGGAATCACTCAGGCTTCTTGTATCGCCAGATCATATGAAAACGGAATTTGGGTTTTTGATGCCGGGGATTTGCAACTAAAAAAATTCAATAGAGAAGGTAAACTTTTGCAAAGTAGCGGAAATGCACTCGATTTTGCCGGGAGTGATAAGCTAAACCCAGGTAATTGTTATGAAAATGGAAACAGATTGCTTTTATCAGATAGCTTAAATGGTTTATTTTTATTTGATGTTTTTGCAGGTTTCATCAAAAGAATTCCCGTTCAACATTTAAAAAGTGTTCAGTTATTGGAAAAGGAGATTGTTTACTTACAAAACGAAATCATCGTCATTTATAATCTTCAAAATTCCACCAGAAGTTCGATTCCATCGCCGAATTTTAAGGCTAAAAGTGTTTTTAAATTGAAATTAGACACCTTTATTTTCCAAACTTCCGACAGCATCCTCATTACAAACATGGCTAAGTAGTTCTGTTTGATTATCTTTGCGGCCTCAATTTCAACGCATGTTAGATAAGTTAGAAGCAATTTATATTAGATTTAAGCAAGTAGAAGAAACACTTAGTCAGCCGGATGTAGTAGCTGATATGAAGCGTTTTACCCAATTAAACAGGGAGTACAAAAGTTTACAAGGTATTGTAGATAAGTACTTTGAATATAGAAATTTGGTAAGTAATATCAATGGTGCCCGCGATATTTTAAAAACCGAAAAGGATGATGAAATGCGAGCGATGGCTAAAGAGGAATTAGATGAATTAGAGCCAAAAGTTGCTCCAATGGAGGAAGAAATTCGTATTTTATTGATTCCTAAGGAGCCTGAGGATCTGAAAAATGCAGTTCTTGAAATCAGAGGTGGCACGGGTGGTGATGAAGCCAGTATTTTTGCCGGTGATTTATACCGAATGTACATGTATTTCTGCGAAAAACGCGGTTGGAAAACTGAAGTTGTTGATTTTACAGAAGGTACTGCAGGTGGTTATAAAGAGGTAATTATTGAAGTTACAGGTGACGAAGTATATGGTATCTTAAAATACGAAAGTGGTGTTCATCGCGTACAAAGGGTTCCTGAAACTGAAACTCAGGGTCGTGTTCATACATCCGCTGCAACTGTGGTTGTATTGCCTGAAGCAGAAGAAGTTGACGTTTATTTAAATCCGGCTGATATTGATATGCAAACAGCGCGTTCAGGTGGTGCAGGTGGTCAGAATGTAAATAAAGTAGAAAGTAAGGTGATGTTAACCCATAAACCTTCAGGAATTGTGGTAGTTTGTCAGGTTGAAAGAACCCAAAATGGTAACCGCGAACGTGCTATGCAAATGCTAAGAACCAAATTGTACGAGATTGAACTTCAAAAACACAATGAAGGAATTGCAAGCAGAAGAAAAACCATGGTTTCTTCCGGTGACAGATCTGCAAAAATCAGAACTTATAACTATCCTCAATCAAGGGTAACCGATCATAGAATAAACTATACAAAATACAATTTAACGGATGTAATGAGCGGTGAGATTCAAGATTTCATTGATCAATTACAGGTTGCAGAAAATGCAGAGAAATTAAAAGACGGGTTTGGAGCTTAAGATTAAGCTCCTAATCTGTAATTGATTACTTTTTGAACTTCGCTATACAATTGGATTGGGTTGAATTTCCTCCAATTAAAGGAATCGAGTTCGCCTCCAAAGATTAAATAGTAATCAAGATTTTCTTTTCTGAATTCCTCTAAGACATGTTCCTGGAAATTCAATGCAACAATCCAGCCTTCTTCATCTTCCACATCTTGAAACCATTCTTCATAATAGCTATCATCGCTGCCATGGAAGTTTAAAACGTTTTCGCCAACTAATATAAACTTACTTATTCCGGCTTGGTTTAAAACTTCAACTACTTCTCTTTTCAGGAACATGATATCATTATTGATGGCATCATTCCATTCACCAATGAGTTCTAGAACAGCGAAATTTTTGATATAATCGGCAAAAATTATTTTTACGTACAGGGTAGGAGAGCCAAATTCATCCCATTGAGGATGAATTACATAATTATAAACCTGGTTGCTGAATTCAAATTCACTGTATTCTCTTTCATAAAAAGGAGAGTTGGAATCGTCTTCACTTCTGTAAATATCTCTCCAGCGAAAGAATGGCTCTATTTCTTGCATATTTAAATACAAAGATAATAGTTCAGATTTTTCTTATTAAATGAAAAGCAATGTTTTTAGTAGGCAAATCGTAAAATCTGTTCTTGTTTAAGAATAATATTTCCAATAATTTGATCTAATTGGTCATAATAATTAACCTTTAATGGCGCACCATATTCAATCCATTGCTTTAGAATATTGCTAAAATTATGGTTAATTTCTGGAACTACAGTGCAGCCCATTAGCTTTAAAGCTTTTGCATTACACAATTGTTCGTATTGGTTATTCATAGGTATAACAAGTACTTTTTTATGTAAGTACATAGCTTCGGCAGGACTTTCAAATCCACCATTGGTAATTAAACCATCACTGCTACAAAGGCTTTCTACAAAAGCATTATTATGTATAGGTTGAATACTTACATTTTTATCGTAATAGGCTTTTTTACTGTGTTTGCTAAATACATGCCATTCAATATCAGGAACCTGATTTAGATAGTTAGTAATTTTTTCATCACTATAAGCAGGTAAATAAACCGTGATATGTCCTTTATTGCTAAGACCATTTTTCCTGATTTGAGAACGAATTACAGGTGTATGTATAAAATCGTCGTATTGCTGAAAATGAAACCCAACTTTATCAGTAACCGGCGCATAGTTCCTAAGAATGAAATTTGCCAATTTATTAGGTTTATCTATACGAGGTGTTTTGGGTGAAAGAAAAGAAGCTTGGTGACTTAGGCCAAAACATGGTAATCCTTTTAAATGACAGGCCCAGGCAGAAATTGGCTCGAAATCGTTTATAACTAAATCATACTTATCTACCGGACATTTTCTTATATCATTTAAATATTCAAATGGTCTTAATTTTATGATGCTATCAATTAAATCTATACCACCATTTTTACCAAATGTAAAACTGATTCCTTTACGTTTGTATTTTATAATATAAGGAATATCAACATCACTTTGAGTGCCACTAACAAGCACATCTAAATCGCCATGATTAAGCAAATGAGGAATAATTTCCCTTGCTCTGCTTAAATGGCCATTTCCTGTTCCTTGTATTGCAAAAAGTATCTTCATTTAGTTATTTTAGAATTGTTTGTAATAGCTTTTCGGGATTAAAGTTTGAATTTTCATTAAGTTCATCTTCTATTTGATCAACCAAATCTTCAATTGTATCAATTGTTTCATGGAAATGAATAATTTCCCATTTCCCATTATCGTATTCCAAGGCCGTTAAGTTTTCTATCCAGTCTCCACTATTTAAGTAAATTGTTGATCCTGCACTGGTTTTAACTTCTCTTATTTGAGGCTGATGAATATGTCCGCACACTACATAATCATAACCTTTTTCAATTGCGATTTCGATTGCAGTTTGTTCAAAATCACTTACAAATTTGATGGCAGATTTTACTCCATTTTTGATGTTTTTTGAGAGTGAAATTTTACCTCTGCCAAATACTTTGCTAATCCAGTTTACTGCACTATTTAGTAAAATAAGTGTATCGTAACCAACAGCACCAAGTTTTGCCAGCCACTTACTGTGTTTCATAGTAATATCAAACACATCACCATGAAAGAACCAGGCCTTTTTCCCATCAAGATTTAGAACTAATTTGTTAAGAATTTCAAGTTTCCCCATTTTGAAATCTGTGAATTTTCTTAAAATTTCGTCATGGTTTCCGGTTAAGTAGTAAACCTGAGTGCCATTGGCGAGCATTTTTAAAATTCTTTGTATGATTTTCATGTGAGAATCAGGCCAATAGTTTTTGCTAAATTGCCAAACATCCACAATATCACCATTTAGAATTAATATCTCAGGATCAATACTTTTAAGGTATTTGTTTAATTCTTTCGCCCTGCATCCGTAAGTTCCGAGGTGAACATCAGAGATACAAACAAGGTGTAGTTTTTTCTTTTTCATACACTTAAGATTTCCAAAGCTCTTAAAGTATTATTTCCTTAAAATCAATTTAGTGTGAATAAATCAAGAACATTAAAATTATGTTTAGAAAATGAGGTTAAATTAGTATTTTGTACCACTAATAATATGATACCTAGTTTAAGTTCACATCAGCTAAAAAGAGATATTCCGGCATCATTGGCTGTTTTTGTTGTTGCGGTACCATTATGTTTGGGAATTGCACATGCATCCGGGGCTCCTTTAATGGCTGGTTTAATTGCAGGATTAATTGGCGGTATTGTTGTTGGATTGATAAGTGATTCTAATTTAAGTGTGAGTGGACCGGCAGCGGGATTAACTGCAATTTCTTTAGCTGGAATTCAAAGTTTAGGATCTTATCAGGCATTTGTTGCGGCAGTTTTGTTCGCCGGCATTATTCAATTACTTTTTGGTTATTTAAAATTGGGTTCTTTGTCGAATTATATTCCTACAACCGTTATTAAGGGAATGTTGGCCGCTATTGGTTTGATATTGGTTATAAAGCAGTTCCCACATTTAATTGGCTATGATATTGAAGAAATGGGTGTAGAGGAGTTTGATATTAGTAAAGCTGATTTGAATGAAACTTACCATGAAAAACCTGAAGGTCACGAAAACACTTTTACCTTGTTATTTCATTCAATTCGACATGTTAATTTTACTGTTTTATCAATAGGATTATTCTCTTTAGGTTTTCTTTTTTTATGGGAGAAAAAATTGGCTAAAAAACTGAGACTAATTCCGGGAACCTTAATAGTGGTTGTTTTGGGAGTACTTATTAGTTATTTGATAAAATTATCAGGATTAAATATCCAAATGGAATCAGATCATTTTGTAAATGTTCCAGAGATTTTTTCTGCAAGTTCTTCATCATATTTTTTCCCTCCTGATTTTAGTAAGATTTTCTCTATTGGCTTTATTAAAGTTGTGTTTACTATTGCAATTGTTGCTTCTATTGAATCTTTATTAAGTATTGAAGCCATTCAAAAAATTGATATTCACAGGCAAAAGGTTGATGTAAACAGAGAATTACTTGCACAAGGCGCTGGAAATGTTGTTAGTGCAATTTTCGGGGGATTACCTGTAACATCAGTAATTGTAAGAGGATCTGTAAACCAAGCTGCAGGTGCTGAATCAAAATTCTCTGCGGTGTTTCATGGATTCTGGATTTTAATATCGGTTTTATTTTTTACTGGATTAATTAATCAAATTCCACTTGCAAGTTTAGCAGCAATATTGTGTTTTACTGGTTACAAACTTTTAGATCTATCATTGTTAAAATTCTTTTATAAAAAAGGCTGGTCTCAATTTTTACCTTTTGTTGTTACTATAATTGCTATTGTTGTTACTGATTTATTGGTTGGAGTGAGTATTGGATTTTTATTGGCCGGATTATTTATTATCCGTGAAAATTATAATTCTCCAATTTTAAAAGTGTATGATTTAGGTCCAAGAATTAAAATAGTTCTGGGTGAAAATGTAAGTTTCCTTCATAAGAAAAAAGTAATGGATGCTTTGGAATCGATACCCCCATTTACTTTACTTGAAATAGATGGCTCAAAATCTAAATTTATAGATGAGGATATTATTGAGGCAATTGTTGAATATAGAAAAGCTGCACAATTGCATGGAATTAAAGTAATTTTAGGTGGAATTCACCAATTAGATGATAAAATAGAACTTATGGAATCGATAGATAAATCTTATGAACGTCTTTTTTCCAATAACAAAAAATGGGTAGAGGAAAAACTTCAGACAGACCCTGAATATTTCAAAAAGTTAACCAATGGTCAAAAACCGGAATACCTTTTTATTGGATGCAGTGATAGTCGGGTACCAGCGAATGAAATTACCGGAACTGATCCGGGTGAAATGTTTGTTCACAGGAACATTGCCAACTTGGTTGTTAACACCGACATTAATTTACTTTCTGTTTTGCAATATTCTGTTGAAGTTTTAAATGTAAAACATGTGATTGTTTGTGGTCACTATGGCTGCGGTGGAGTGAAAGCTGCTTTAGAGCATGAACCTCATGGCTTAATTGATAAGTGGTTGAGAAATATTAAAGATACCTACCGTTTGCATATGGATGAATTGGACGCCATTTCAGACCATGATGAAAAACACAGAAGGATGGTAGAAATCAATGTTCAGGAACAAGTTATAAATCTTTTAAAAACCTCATTTATTCAAAAGAATATCGAACTATATGGTTTTCCTAAAGTTCATGGTTGGGTTTATGATATTGCTGATGGTTATATCAAGGATTTAGAAATTGATATTGTAAAACATTTCCCTGAATATAAGATTTACAAATTCGATTAAGGTGAATGTTTTTATTTAGAATTTGGCTTAAAAAGTGTAATTTCATGTGAATAAAACTTTCCAAGTGAAATTTGGTTTCCTTTTTAACGTTTAGATTGCTAATATTTGCATATTATGACACCAGTTGTTGCTATAACAAATCATGTGAAAATTACGGTAGAAACATTCTACCAAAACATGCTTTCTCCAAATCAGGAAGCCAGGAACATGTTTGCCTATAGAATAAAAATTCAAAACCAAGGTGATCATACCATAAAATTACTTAGGAGACATTGGTTTATTATCGACCCAATTAATGGTAATTCTGAGGTTGAAGGAGAAGGTGTGGTAGGAAATCAACCTGTTTTAGAACCCGGCGACTTTCATCAGTATGTTTCTGGTTGTTCTTTAGGTGGTGATTTAGGAAAAATGTTTGGGTTTTACATCATGGAACGACAATTCGATGGTAAATTATTTGAAGTCGAAATTCCTGCTTTTACCATGATTGTTCCTTATATTATGAATTAATTCTGACTTGATAAAAGTCTTTATTTCGATTTAATTCATTCAATTTGTTTCTATTTTAATGACTGCATCCGCAAGGCTTAAAACTTCTGCGATTTCCTTTATTATCGGTCCATTCAATTTTTTCGTGCTTTTCATTGTAAGTAATGGTCCAAATCCAATTTCCATCCTGCCATTTTTCTCTTTTTTCCATCCATCCGGTATCTGTATAAATAAACCAGTGACCTACTTTTTTCCCATTTTTTAATTTCCCTTTTTCTTTTTTGTTTCCATTAGAATAAAATGTATTTATTTTTTGAACGGAACCTGTGTTGCATGAGCTGAAAACCAGCCATATACAACTTAAAATCAACATAATTATTCCGTTAAATTTCATTTAAAAACTAAATTTGGATGAAAGGAAAAATAAAGACCTTTTGAAATTCAAAGATTTTATTATTTTGCGGACTAAGCAAGAAGTATAAATTTTGATAGCACATATTCAAGGAAAAGTATCGTATCGTTCACCTGCCTATGTTGTAATAGACTGTGGAGGTGTGGGTTATGGAATTCAAATCTCTTTTAATACCTATGGTTTAATGGGAGATTCTGAGTCTATAAAATTACTAACTTACCTAAGTATTAAGGAAGATGGTCATACCTTATTCGGATTTGCTGAAGAAAATGAAAGACAATTGTTTTTGCATTTGATTTCTGTTAGCGGAGTTGGGGCAAATACTGCCCGTGTTATTTTGTCGAGTTTGAAGGTGCAGGAAATTGCACAAGCAATTCTCGATGGTAACTGGACTTTGTTAAAAACAATCAAAGGAATCGGCCCTAAAACTGCTCAGCGTATAGTGGTTGATTTGCAAGATAAAATGAAAAAATTGGGTGAAAGTTCTCAACTTTCAGGTCTACAAGATACCAATCCTGCAGTAGAAGAAGCACTTGCTGCTCTGCTCATGTTAGGTTTCTCTAAGATTGAAGCTGAGAAGGGTCTAACTAAAATAAGGCAACAAAATCCAAGTTTAGGCGTTGAGCAACTCGTTAAGTTAACTTTAAAAATTCTTTGATGGGAAACTTCTACTTTGTACAGTAGCTCAAAAATAAAATACATACGCGCCTTCTTTACGTTCACCTTTGTTGTATCACTGGTGTGGAATGCTACACCCCGAGGTGCAGTAAGAATTAGAAGAGATTTTAGCGTTCTCCTGCCGGATTCCGGAAAGGCCGATACGGGGTCAACAAAGTTGCCATACCCTATCAAAGACAAAAAGTCATACGAAATTTATGGTCCGAAACATCCTTTAGATTTAGGTGATCCCTCAATTCTAAAGAATAAGTTTGAACTCAATCCAACTAATTATAATTATGATTTTTCATCCAAAGTGGGTTCAGAGGATGTAAAATTACCTGCATCCATTAAGGTAACAGAACAACTAAAAAAGGAAAGTAAACAGAATAACGATTCCTATTTCCGTCAAAGAGCTCAAGCTCAGAATTTTACTAAAGGAGCCGGAATCATTCCTCAATTAAATATCAGTAATAAAATTATTGATAGAATTTTTGGAAGCGGAATTATTGATATTAAACCCAGAGGAACTGCAGAACTTATTTTCTCAGCAAACTTTAATACAGTTCGAAATCCTGCTTTCTCTCTTCGCCAACAAAGTACCGGTCAGTTCGATTTTCGCCAAAAAATACAGCTTAATGTAAGCGGTGCAATTGGTGATAAAATGAAGTTGAATCTGAATTATGATACAGAAGCAACTTTTGAATTCGAGAATCAGATGAAACTCGATTATGCCGGTAAAGAAGACGATATCATTAAAAAAATTGAATTGGGTAATGTCGGTCTACCACTTCAATCTTCATTAATTCAAGGTAGTTCAAGTTTATTTGGAGTAAAAAGTACACTTCAATTTGGTAAATTAACTGTTACTGGGGTTGTTTCTCAACAAAGAGGAAAAACCCAGGAAACAGAACTTGCAGGTGGTTCAGTTACAACCAGATTTGATATTCAAGGCGATAATTATGATATGAATCGCCATTACTTTTTATCTCATTATTTTAGAGATAACTATGAGAACTGGTTAAGTAATCTACCTTTTGTTGGTTCTCCGGTTGTAATTACTCGTGTTGAAGTTTGGGTTACTAATAGAAGTGGTTCTTTTGATCAATCAAGGGATATAATAGGGTTTTCAGATTTAGGTGAAACAGATAAACGCTCAAATAAATTCTGGACTGTTAATACTAACAGAGGTAACCTAGGAAATGAAGTTAATAGTTTATATAGTTACTTAAATGGAAATGGTGATAATAGTAAAGCCGGAGTTTTTAGAGCTGCTTACCAAATTCAAAACCAATTAAGAGCGGATGAAAATTCAACAGGCTTATTTCCAATTTCTCAATACCAAATTGTAAACTTTGCTCGTCAGTTAGGTCCAAATGAATACACGTTTAATCCTCGTTTGGGTTATATTTCTTTAAACCAGGCTTTAAATAACGATGATGTACTTTGTGTAGCTTATGAAGGAACCGTTAATGGTATTGCATTTAAAGTTGGAGAATTTAGTTTAGACATTCAAAGAAATACTGCTGTTCCTGAAATTATGTTCCTGAAAATGTTAAAAGGACCATCACAAAGACCAGATTTACCAATGTGGGATTTGATGATGAAAAATGTTTATTCATTAGGCTCATTTCAGGTTCAACCAAAAGATTTTAAACTAAACATTGTTTATGCCGATGATCCTTCAGGAGCTGATTTGAACTATCTACCTGTTAAAAATGAACCTAATTTAAGTGGAGTTCCATTATTAAACGTTTTTAAACTCGATCAGTTAAATACACAACAGGAAAGGGTTTCAGATGGTTTATTCGATTTGATTGAAGGAGTTACCATCAATTCTCAAACAGGAAGGATTTTCCTTCCAACAAACGAGCCATTTGGTAATTATTTACGAAGCAAATTCTCCAATGATCCTGCATTGGCCAATTATTATTGCTTTTTTGCTTTATATGATTCAACAAGATTTGCTGCAATTCAGCAACCTCAGTTCAATAAGTTTTTTATCAGAGGTAGCTTTCAGGGCTCTTCTACCAATGAAATATCTTTAGGTTCTACCAATGTTCCTCGAGGTTCAGTTAGAGTTACAGCCAATGGTGCTCCATTAACTGAAAATGCAGATTTTATAGTAGATTATAATTTAGGTAGAGTTAAAATCGTAAATACAGCACTATTAAATTCCGGTGCCATAATTAAAGTTTCTTCAGAAAGTAATAACCTGTTTCAAATTCAGCAAAGAAGCATGATGGGTGCTCGTTTTGATTACAAGCACAACAAAGATTTGATTTTGGGTTCAACCTTCATGTATTTAAATGAACGTCCTTTAACTCCAAAAGTAAATATAGGTGAAGAACCAATTTCGAATGTAGTGATTGGCTTCGATGGTACTTACAATAAGAATTCACGTTTCCTTACTAAAATGGTCGACAAATTGCCATTTATAGAAACAAAGGAAGTTTCAAATATTACTTTATCCGGAGAATATGCCCGATTGATTCCTGGAATACAAGGTTCTTTAAGTCAGAAAGGTACTGCCTATATTGATGATTTTGAAGGAGCAGAAACTCCTTTTGATTTAAGAATGGGAAATACCTGGGCATTGGCAAGTACGCCTCAAGGTCAACCGGATTTATTTCCAGAGGCGAATACAATTAACCAATTGGATTATGGATTTAGAAGAGCAAATTTAGCATGGTATACAATTGCAACTACATTTTATAGAAATGATGCATTTACTCCGGAGCATTTAAAATCTGATCCTGATGCTTTATCGAACCATACTTCAAGAGAGGTTTTGCAAACTGATGTATTCCCAAGTCGCCAGATTCAGCAAGGTTTACCAAGTACTTTGCCAACTTTGGATTTGGCATTTTTTCCTAATGAAAGAGGTCCTTACAATTATACCATCAATGAATTAAATCCGGATGGAACCTTAAAATCTCCAAATAGAAATTGGGGTGGAATTATGCGTAAGGTTGATCAAAACGATTTTGAACAAGCCAATATTGATTATATCGAAATTTGGATGATGGATCCATTTGCAGATAAACCTTCGAGTTTTGATAGAGGTTATCTGTATTTAAATCTTGGGAATATTTCTGAGGATGTACTTAAAGACAATAGAAGATCAGCAGAAAATGGTTTACCGAAAAATGGAACTCCGGAACAACAAGCTTTAGCTGATACGACAATTTGGGGTAAAGTTCCTCGCGCTCCCGTTATAAATTACGCTTTTGATGCCGATGCTAATGTTAGAAAAACACAAGATGTTGGTTTGGATGGTTTAAATGATGATGAAGAAAAAGTATTCTTTGAAGATGAATATTTAGCAAGAGTAAGAAACACTTTTGGAGCATCTTCAGTAGCTTATCAAAATGCAGTTGCAGATCCATCAAATGATAATTACCATTATTACCTTGGCGGTGATTACGATAATGCAAAATTAAGTCTGGTTGACAGATACAAGAAGTTCAATCGCCATCAGGGCAATTCTCCAACTGTTAATCAATCTCCTGAATCATATCCAACTGCAGCAACGAACGTTCCTGATAATGAAGACTTAAATAAAGATTATACTGTAAATGATGTAGAAGCATATTTTCAATATAAAATAGAAATTAGCAGAGATGCATTTACAATAGGTAAGAATTATATCACTGATACATTAACTGCTCCGGCAAAATTTGTAAATGGTGATTATGCGCCTGAAAAATGGTATCAGCTTAAAATTCCAGTAAGAGAATACGAAAGAAAAGTGGGTGATATTTCTGATTTTAAATCAATCCGATTTATTAGAATGTTCATGCAAGGTTTTTCTGAACAAACCAATATGCGTTTTGCCAGTTTACAATTGGTTCGTGCTGATTGGAGGAAATATTTAAATAGCTTGGAAACTGGTGGTGAACACAAACCAATCGACCCAACAGACAATACCCAGTTTGTTGTATCAACTGTAAATATTGAAAAAAATAGCAAACGAGTTCCAATTCCTTATGTGGTTCCTGCAGGTATTCAAAGAGAAATTGATTTTAGTTCTCCGAATCCAATTCAACAGAATGAGCAATCAATTAGTTTACTTACCTGTAACTTAAAAGATGGAGATGCCAGAGGTGTTTTCAAAAATACCACTGTTGATTTAAGACAATATGGAAACCTTCGTTTATTTGTTCATGCTGAAAGCAGAGATGAATTAAAAGATGGTGAATTAACAGCATTTTTAAGATTTGGTACCGACTTAACTACCAACTATTATGAATATGAAATTCCATTAAGTTTCACTAAAAACAATACATCAAATCCTAATGATATTTGGCCGCAATCAAATGAAATGGATATTATTCTGGAGGAAATGATTAATACCAAAATTGCACGTAACAATGCCAATTTTGCTTTTTCAGGAAGATATACTAGAACAATTGGTAATGGTAAGTACACAGTAGTTGGTCAGCCGGATTATAGCCAGGTTCGTGTGTTTATGGTGGGTGTTAGAAATCCAAAACGTATTGCAGGTACAGTTGGTGGAGATGATGGATTACCTAAATGTTCTGAAGTTTGGTTTAACGAATTACGAATGACCAATTTCTCAACAAGAGGCGGTGATGCTGCAACAGGAAGGGTTTTAGCTAAATTGGCTGATTTTGGAAATGTTCAATTAAGCGGTACTTATAAAAGTGTTGGTTGGGGAGGAATTGATAAAAAATTACTCGATAGAAGTATGAGTGATGATTATCAATATGACTTACAAACCAATTTTGAATTAGGAAAATTCTTCCCTAAAACAACCGGAATTTCAATTCCATTCTTCTTTTCTTATGGTACTACCTTAATTCGCCCTTGGTATAATCCTTTAAATCCTGATACCAAATTACAAAAGGAGATTGATGAAACAACAAATCCGGAGAGGACACAAACCATCAGTAAAGCATCTGATGATTATACCATGCGAAAGAGTTTCAATTTTACCAATGTAAGGAAAAATAGAATTGGAAGTAAAAAGGCATATCCGTGGGATATTGAGAATTTTAGCTTCACTTTTTCTTACAACGAAAATTTCAGAAGAAACCAAACACTTGCCTTTAATTCACTTAGAAATTATAAAGGAATTGTAACTTATAATTATACTTTCGTTAACAAACCATTTGAGCCATTTAAGAGCTTAAAATCTCCGTATTTATTGCTATTGAAGGACTTCAATTTGAATTATTTACCTGCCTCATGGGGAGTAAGAGCAGAAGCCGATAGAAGGTATGGTGAACAATTAAATCGTATTAATGATACCCGAACAGAAAGTTTACCAATCATGTATGATAAGATGTTTACCATGCGCAGGTATTATGAGTTCAGGTATGATTTAACAAGAAATTTAAAACTTGATTATAATTCAACAGCCGATGCAAGGGTTGATGAACCGGATGGTAGAATTTCAGATGAAACTCCTGAAAAGAGAGATAGTATAGTTCGTAATTTTTGGAATGGAGGTAGAACTACTAAATTCGATCAAACCACCAGAATCAATTATAATATTCCAATCAATAAAATTCCATTCTTTAATTGGGTAAGTCAGTTTAGTTATAGCTATTCTATAAATTATCAATGGTTACAGGCTCCACCTGCTGCAGATAGTTTAGGAAACACCATTCAAAATTCAAGACAAGACCAATGGAATTTGAATCTGAATTTTGTTCAATTGTATAATAAAGTTGGTTTGTTCAAAAGAGTGAATGCTCCCGGACCACCTCCTGCTGCAAGTAAAGCAAAACCAAAAGCTGCAACTCAAAAGGGTGATGCAAAAGGTGATACAGAAGCTGCTCCTAAAACTCAAAAAATACCTTTCTGGTTAAGTGTTCCTGTGAAATTAATTACTAGTGTTAAGAATCTTAGTGCTTCTTATTCTACAACCCAAGGAACTCAATTACCGGGATTCAATCCTAAACCACAATATTTAGGTCAGAATATGGATGTAGGTGCACCGGGTTGGGATTTTATTTTTGGTATGCAAGACCCTAATTACAGATTCAGAGCGGCAGATAATGGTTGGATTAGTAAAGATCCAAGGGTTGTAAATCCATATACCATGAACTACCAGGAAAACCTAACATTCCGATCAATGGTTGAACCGATTTCTGATTTTAGAATTGAATTATCTGCAAATAAATCTTATTCTAAAAACCTAACTGCCTACTTTAGATATGATGCTGATAGCAATGATTATAGAGATTTTGGTCCGCCAATTGAATCAGGTAATTATAGTATTAGCTTTTTAATGATTAAAACAGCTTTTTCTAAAGAAGATGATCAGGGCGTTTCAGATGTATTTAAACAATTTGAATCGAATAGATTGGTTATAGCAAAAAGAATTGCGGCTGAGAAAGGAATACCTCTTTCACATCCAGATTCTTTCCCAACAGGTTATGGTGGTTTCCAACAAGACGTGTTGATTCCTGCCTTTTTATCTGCTTACAGCGGCGAATCTGCTGATAAAACTTCATTGTCGGCTTTCAGAAACTTCCCGTTACCAAATTGGAGAGTTACCTACAATGGATTATCAAAATTGAAATTCTTGAAGGATTATGCTTCTAATATCAATATTCAGCATAGCTACCAAAGTACTTATACTGTTGGAGGTTTCCAGACTGTTGTTGATACTACCAGAAATACAACATTAAGTAATGACTTCTCTCCGGATTTAGTAATTAGAACAATTTCATTGGTTGAACGATTTGGCCCTTTTATTGGAATTGATGTTACCTTAGTAAATAATCTTATTACTTCATTTAAATACAATCAAGATAGAACTTTAAACTTTGCTTTAGGAAATCGTCAGGTAAATGAGCAAAGAGGAAGTGAATTTGTTTTTGGAATAGGATACAGAACCACTAAACTTACCTTGCCATTTAAATCCAGAGGAAGAAAGATTGTTTTAGATAATGATATTAATTTCCGTTTCGATTTTACCATCAGAGAAAATGTAACCAGAATTAGAAACCTGGATAGACCTAATAATGATCCTGTTTTAGGACAATCTATCATCAGCATAAAACCAACAATTGATTACATGATTAATGAAAAGTTGATGTTGAGAATTTTCTATGATAGACGTCAAACAAATCCATTCACCTCTAATTCATTCCCAACCATTATTACCAGTGGTGGATTCTCGATTAGATATACCATTCAATAGTATGGAGATTTCTGATGCTAAGATTTTAAATTACTGCGAAGAACATTCTTCTGAAGAATCAGATGCGCTTAAAGCATTAAATAGATTTACTCACGCAAATGTTCTTCAATCGAGAATGTTAAGCGGCCATTTGCAAGGACGTGTTTTATCGATGATTAGCCACATGATAAAACCTGAATATGTGCTTGAAATTGGCACTTATACGGGTTATTCCGCGATTTGTTTGGCTGAAGGATTATCGGAGAAGGGTAAATTAATTACAATTGATATCAACCCGGAATTGGAGGATGTAATTGTATCACATATTGAAAAGGCGGGTTTTGCTGGAAAGATTCAATTTATAGTGGGTGATGCTTATCAAATTATAAGAACATTACCTTATGAATACGACCTGGTTTTTATAGATGCTGATAAATTAAGTTATGCTAAATATTATAATCAGGTTTTAGAAAAACTGAAACCCGGTGGTTTTATTTTGGTTGATAATGTGCTTTGGAGCGGAAAAGTTGTAGACGAAAAGGAATTGGCAAAAGATAAAGACACCATCAGTTTACATGCTTTCAACGAAATGGTAAAAAATGATTCCAGGGTTGAAAAGGTATTAATTCCTATTCGTGATGGTTTGTATTTGATTAGGAAAATAGCCTAGTTAATTTTCATTCTCTTGGTTCACCTGCTCTTGCATAAGTGTTTTATACTTATTTAAAAACGAACTCTTAGAAACGAATCCTGCATATCTACCTTTTTGAGTAACCGGTAAGTTCCATAAGCTTTCGTTACCATCAAAAATCTTCATTACCTCATCCAAAGAATAGTCTAAATCGGCCTCTGCAGGAACCTGTTGCATTAAATCTTTGGCTTTAATTTTATCATATAATTCAGGCTTAAAAATTACTTGTTTTAAGTCATCCAAAGTTAAAATACCAACCAATCGTTTATTCCTTGTGATAATAGGATAAACATTTCGTCTACTTTCCTGCAAACCTTCTGTAATTTCCCTTAATGATTGATCGGGGTAGTAGGATTTAAAATCAGTTTCCAAAATACTTCTAATGCTAAATTTACTTAGGATTTCTTTCTCTTTATTTTGGTGACCAAGTAATCCAAGAGCAGCTAAACGTTTTGTGTAAATAGAATTTGGTTCAATAAAACGTGTTACAAAAAAGCTTACTGCCGAAACTATCATTAAGGGCACGAACATTCCATATCCACCTGAAACTTCCGCAATCATAAAGATTCCAGTAAGTGGAGCACTTAATACACCGCTTAATACACCAGCCATTCCACAAACAACAAAATTCAATTCATTTAGCTCACTGAAACCGCTTAAATTTATTATTCTACTAAATAGTAAGCCAATTATAGCACCACTAAAAAGCGATGGAGCAAAAACGCCACCATTACCACCTGAACTTACAGTAAAAGCTGCTGCAATTGGTTTAAACAAAAGGGTAAGAAATAAAAATCCAACGAAAAGAAAATTATAGCTAAATGAACTCTGAAAAGCAATTTTTTCCATGTAAGTATCTATTCCACCAGAAAGTATCGTATTAATTACAGCATATCCTTCTCCATACAATAAAGGAAAAGCAAAAATTAACAAACCTACTACACCTCCTTGGAAAATTGCTTTATTGATTTTTTGTTTCACATTGCCAAACCTGTTTTCAATTGCATGAATACTTAAAATGGTATAAGCTGAAACTAATCCTGCGAGTATTCCTAAAACAACATAATAGGGAATTGCACTTACGATCCATCCACTTGCCTGAAAATGAATAAGTGAACCTTTATAAAAAATGCCATTGATTAAAGCTGCTGTTGCTGATGCAATTAATAATGGGATAAATGAAGCCACGCTTACACGACTTAAAATTACTTCCAATGAGAAGATTACAGCGGCAATAGGACAATTAAAAATAGCAGAGATTCCGGCAGATGCTCCACAGGCTAAAAGCAGGTTTTTTTCCTGCTGGCTTACAAACAGACGTTTAGAAACATTGGAACCAATTGCCGAACCTGTGATAGCAATTGGGGCTTCAACTCCTACTGAACCGCCAAAACCAACTGTTAGAGCACTGGTGATTAAATGAACATAAGTATGATGGCCTTCTATATCACCATGTTTGTAGTTTACTTTATAAATAATGGAAGCCAGTCCTTTCTCCAAAGCCGGAAGTCGGAGAATGTATTTGATAAAAAGCAGTGAAAGTAAAATACCAATTGCCGGGAAAAACACACTTTTATACTGTAGCTCAATAAATTTGGCATTAAAAGAAATCCCTTCAATATAATGAATTAATCCCTTAAGTATAATTGCAGCAATTGATGAAACAATAGCAATAAGCACACTTGCAATAATCAGAAAATTCTGATTACTGATGTATTTCGACCTATTTTTAAAAAATTTATAGGCAGGATACTTGAGTAGAAACCTAATGTGCTTAACTTTCGGGTCCATGAGTAAAACAAATGTAACAAACTTTAAACATTGGTTAGCCGCTTTTCGGTTTCGGACCTTGTTTTTGTCTTTCTCCTGCATTGGTGCAGGTATAGCTTCCGCCTCATTTTATGTTGAATTAAACATGGCTATTGCTGTGTTTACACTGCTAACTGCCTTGTTTTTGCAGATATTGTCAAATTTAGCGAATGACTATGGTGACAGTATTCATGGTGCTGATAGTCAACATAGAAAAGGTCCAAAACGTGCTGTACAAACTGGAGTTATTTCTGCTGGACAAATGAAAACGGCAGTTATTTTGTTTTCAATTTTATCCTTGATTTCAGGGATACTTCTCTTGTTTTTTGCCTATCCGGTTATTGAATTAAGTGGAATAATTTCTTTGTTTATATTAGGACTTTTTGCCATTGCAGCTGCTATTTTATATACAAATGGTAAAAGACCA
This sequence comes from Vulcanococcus limneticus LL, assembly GCA_943361925.1. Taxonomy (GTDB): domain Bacteria; phylum Bacteroidota; class Bacteroidia; order UKL13-3; family UKL13-3; genus CAISCU01. Next base: position 153,915 of record CALRIT020000005.1, read on the forward strand.
TATGGATATTTAGGTTTAGGCGATATATCTGTTTTTGTATTTTTTGGATTGGTTGCAGTTTTAGGAACTTCTTATTTACAAATTGGCGATTTTAAATCTGATATCCTTTATCCAGCAGTTACATTTGGCTTGTTGTCGGTTGGGGTTTTAAATGTAAATAATATGAGAGATATAGAGTCTGATATGAAAGCAGGAAAATACTCAGTGCCTGTAAGATTAGGAATTGAAAAGGCGAAAATTTACCATTATAATTTATTGGTTGCTGCTGTAATTTCGTTTTCTATTTACTTTCATAATAATGAGTTAAACTTGATTTTTTTATTGCTTCCATTTGCAGCTTTTCTTTTGCATTTAATGAAAATATTCAAAGCAAAAACAGTAGAAGAATTCGACCCTCAGTTGAAAGTTTTGTCATTAAGTAGTTTTTTATTGTGCTTGAGTTTAATCGCATCAATCGTATTTAAAGCATGATACAATATTCGTATATCAAACATCAGCTTGCTTTTAATTTTGATGCAAAAACATCCAGAGGAGAAATTAAAAAACATGATGCATATATCATTATAGCTAACGATGCATTCAAAAAAGTTATTGGCATTGGTGAAGCAGCTCCCTTAGCAGGATTGAGCATAGATAGTACCCCTGATTTTGAACAGAAACTTAATCAAATTCTTAACAATTTGAATGAAGGAATTGCTGTAGATGAAGAGCTGGAAATTTATCCTTCAATACAATTTGCGCTTGAATCAATTCAATTGAATATCAAATTTGGGAGTTTTGGAAAGTACTTTGAATCATCTTGGCTAAAAGGCGAATCTATTAAAATTAATGGACTCGTTTGGATGAACAAAAGTGATGAAATGTTGAAGGAAGCTATATCGAAATTTAGAGCAGGATTTGATTGTATAAAGTTCAAAATTGGAGCACTTGATTTTGATGAGGAATGTAATTTATTAGAGAAATTCAGAAAAGTTGCTTCTGAGTCTAAAGTTCAGATTAGAGTAGATGCTAATGGAGCTTTTCATGTTGATGATGCATTGTTAAAACTAAAGGAGTTAAAGCGATTTGGTATTCATAGCATTGAGCAACCAATTAAACCCAAATTGTGGGATGAAATGCAGGAGCTAATAGCAAAATCTCCTATAAAAATTGCATTGGATGAGGAATTGATTGGTTTGAATCCTTTTGAATCAGGTAAAAGCTTGATGGAATTCCTAAATCCCGATTTTTTAATCCTTAAACCAACATTAATTGGAGGTTTGAAAGTTGCAGATGAATGGATAAAATTAGCTCAGACTTATAACAAGGATTGGTGGGCAACTTCAGCATTGGAATCGAATATTGGTTTAAATATTATTGCACAGTGGAGTAGTTCTAAGAATCCTAAGTTACATCAGGGTTTAGGAACCGGAAGTTTATATTCCAATAATTTTCCTGCACCATTTAAAGTGGAAAAAGGATTTTTATCTTATATTTCCGATGAAAATTGGAAATTCCCTCAAGATTGGAACCTATCCATTTAAATAAAATTAAATGTCTCGCGAAATCAAACTACTCCAAATACTTTCATGGCTTTGTATGGCTAATGGAATTGCATTTACCATTTTGGAGTTGATTTTTGGTCAATATATAAATTCGCTAATAGCTTCATTTGCTATAATACCTGGTTTAGGTGTTTATTTACTTGTTAAAGCAAATAAACCATCTGCAGCATTTAACTTTTTCAGGATAAGTTTATTAATTATATTTTACATTTTTGATACAGGATTTTCTATCAATACAGGGTCATATTTGTTTTATGTGCCTTTTATAATTGTCACATTTTTATTTGAATCCCCAAAATATACTCAATCAAAAATATTTGGACTTTCAGGGGTTTTGATTTTAGTTATAGCTATTAATTTTTTTGATTCTCCCAAACTGGCATCTTTATTTATTAGTGAATCTATAAAACTAGAGAGTTTATTTTATATCAACTTAACTTTATCATTTGTCTCAAGCATTTTGATCCTTCAGTATTTTAGTGATGCAAAGAAAAAAGTTAATAGTGATTTAGAACAAAATCAGGCTAGCTATAGCGCTTTAGTTGAAAACACAGATGATCAAATTTGGGCCATTGATACTGAATACAAACTTTTATCATTCAACAATAATTATAGAATTGCTTTTGAAAGTTTTTGGAAAAAGGCTCCAAAATTGGGTGAAAATGTAATGAGTGATGGTGCTGCACATCCGGAGGTTTTTAACTATTGGATGGGTTTGTACAATAGAGCTATTGCCGGTGAAAGATTCAAAGAAGAACAGGTTTATGAATATGGTGGAGAAAAACATTTTCTTGAATTTTCATTTGTTCCCGTTAGTTCAAATGGACAAGTTAAAAGTGTAGTTATTACTGCAACTGATATTTCTGCAATTAGAAACCGTGAAGAAGAACTTAAAGTTTATGCAGAAAATTTAAACCTATTATTAAGTTCAACCGGAGATATCATTTTTGAACTCGATGAAAACTCAGTTTGTATTCGTGTTTGGCATGCAAAAGAGGTTGAATTGGTAGATTCTATAGATTTTTTTATTGGTAAAAAGCTCAAAGAACTTTTTGATATTCCTTTTAAAATTAGATTATCAGATCAGTTTGATCAGGTTTTAAGAACAAAACAATCGAGAGTGTATGAATACAGTCACCCTTTCAAAGGAAGTTTAAAACATTATAGCTGTAAAATCAGGATTATCAATACTACTGGTCCTGCAAGAATAGCAGTAGTTTTAGAGGATATTTCAAGTAGAAAGGAAATTGAACTCAGACAAGCAAGACAAAGTATTTTCTTGAATAAACTTATCGATCATATTCCTTTGGGGATTTATGTAAAAAATGTAAATGATAATTTTGCTTATACCATTTGGAATCGTGAATTAGAGTTGATGTTTGATTTACCACAATCAAAGGTAATTGGTAAAACAGATGCCGAAATATTCAATCATGAAGGTGAAATTAAACAATACATTTCATCTGATAAATTGGTTGCAGAAACTGCTGAGCCGGTTTTAATCAATAAGCTGAATATTAATTTTGGTCATAATAAAATTGTAGCAAGAAATTTCAAAATACCCATTTTAGATACAAATGGTAAGGTTGAATTAATCATTGGGATTCTTGAAAACATAACAGATATTGTTCAAGCACAGCAAAATCTTGAATTAGCTGAAAAACGTTGGCAATATGCCTTATCAGGTAGTCGTGATGTGGTGTGGGATGTAAATATTTTTACAGGGGAAATTTATTATTCACCACTTTTTAAATTGATGTTGGGTTTCGAGGAAGATGAAAATCCGATTTTAATTTGGGAAGAACTGATACATCCTGATGATTTCAAAAATACCTGGTTTAAATACCAGCAACACATGAAAGGTTTATCGAGTTATTTTGAGGCAGAATACAGGTTTCGCAAAAAAGATAATTCCTTTTTATGGGTTCTGGATAGAGGTCGCGTTGCAGAACGTTCTGAAACAGGTGAGGCATTGAGAATTATCGGAACTTTTCATGATATCACTTACAAAAAGAATTTAGAAGACCAGTTAATTAAAGCAAAAGAAAAAGCGGAAGAAGTTTCTAAAGCAAAGGGATTATTCCTTTCAACCATGAGTCATGAAATAAGGACTCCAATGAATGCGGTTAATGGAATTATTCGTTTATTGATGCAAGATGATCCGGTAGCGCATCAAATTGATAATTTAAAAGCATTAAAATTTTCATCAGAACAATTGATGTTTCTTTTGAATGATATTTTGGATTTTAGCAAAATTGATGCTGGAAAACTCGAACGTGATGAACGTAATTTTAAGCCTGAAGAACTATTTAGAAATATTGTTCAAACAATGGGCTCTCAATTAGAAGATAAACCTGTTAAACTTAGTTTAAATTTCGAAGGTACAATTCCTTCATTTCTTTTAGGTGATAGACATAGATTGGGTCAGGTTTTGAGTAATTTGTTATCGAATGCCATCAAATTCACAGAAGAAGGTAGGGTAGATGTAAAATTCAAATTCCCGATTCTTAGCGAAAATGATTATCTTTTATATTGTGAAGTAGTAGATACAGGAATTGGAATTTCTGAAGAAAAATTACCTTTTATATTTGAATTGTTTACCCAGGCAACAAATGAAACAACAAGAAAATTTGGTGGAACAGGACTTGGTTTAGCCATATCAAAAAAGCTTGTTGAGTGGTTAGGAGGTTATCTAAGTGTTGAAAGTAAAATTGGTTTAGGTACTCGTTTTTGGTTTGAAATTCCTATCAAAAAAGGAACAGATAATTATGCTGAAATAAGAGATAAGGAAAATGAAAATTTGACTTTTAATCCTCTTCAGAACTTTAAGGTTTTAATTGTTGAAGACAATAAAATGAACGTTTTTGTTTTAGAACGTTTTATGAAAAAATGGCAAGTTGATTATAAAATTTCCGAGAATGGTCTGTTTGCTTTAGATGCATGTAAATCTGAAAAGTTTGATTTGATTTTAATGGACCTTCAAATGCCTGAAATGGATGGATTTGAAGCCACCAAACAAATCAGGAAAATGGGTTTAAACATGCCAATTTTTGCTTTAACTGCTAATGTGTTTTCTGATGTTAAAGAGAAAGTTTTGGATTCAGGAATGAATGATTATATTAGTAAGCCATTCAATCCAACTGAATTATATTCAAAATTACAAGTACAGTATAAGTTGAAAATAAAGAATGGGGAAAGTCCTAAACTGACTTTATTTTGACCTCAAAAAGAGTATAATTGAAAGTGATATTGCTCCAATTGCATTGGCTATCATATCTACATAATCAAAACTTCTATATACAAAAAATGATCCTTGAATAATTTCAATTATGACACCATAAATTGAACTTATTAAACCAGCATATAAGTAGTATTTTTTTTTCCATTCTAATTTTTGTATGCCAACAATCAGACTTAAACTCATAATGGCAAACAAAGTAAAATGAGCAAATTTATCAGGTCCAATATCCCAATTTACTCGAATACTGGGCAGTTTGCTCGGATTCATAATACATAGAATCAGAATACAAACTGCCCAGATAATTGCCCATTTAAAGGCTAAAACTATTTTCATTCTTGTGCTAATACAGCTGCAATTCCAGGAAGAGTTTTACCTTCGAAATATTCTAAAAGAGCACCACCACCGGTACTTACATAACTAACTTCATTTTCAAAACCAAATTTCGCAACCGCAGCGGCACTATCGCCACCACCAATTAAACTGAATGCACCATTTTTAGTAGCTTCTGCAACTGCTATAGCAATTGTTTTAGTTCCTTTTTCGAAATGACTCATTTCAAAAACGCCCATTGGTCCATTCCATAAAATGGTTTTAGAGTTTCTTACAACTTCAGCAAAACTTTCAATAGCTTTTTCGCCAATATCTAAACCCATCCAACCTTTGTCGATTTGTTTGTTATCGCAATTTTTATAATTGGCTTCATTGCTAAATGCATCGGCAACAATAGAATCTTCAGGTAAAAGCATTTTTACTCCGCGAGCTTCAGCCTTTTTCAATAATTCTAAACATAAATCCAATCTATCATCTTCACATAAACTTGAGCCAATTTCATAACCTTGAGCTTTTAAGAAAGTATAAGCCATTCCTCCGCCAATAATCAAATTATCAACTTTCTCAATCAGATTTTCTAATATCAGTAATTTGTCTGAAACTTTTGCTCCACCGGTAATTGCGGTAAACGGACGTTCAGCATTTTTCATTACTTTTTCAGCATTGGCAACTTCTTGAGCCATCACATAACCAAAACAACATTTTTCTTTGAAGAATTTTGCAATAATTGCTGTTGAAGCATGAGCTCTGTGTGCGGTACCAAATGCATCATTTACCCAGATATCACCAAGTTTGCTTAGTTTTTCTGCAAAAGCTTCATCACCTTTTTCTTCTTCTTTGTAAAATCGTAAGTTTTCAAGTAATAAAACTTCACCGGGTTTTAAGTTTGAAGCCATTTGTGCAGCTTCCTCACCAATACAATCTCCACCCCATTTTACATCAATACCAAGTAAGCCAGAAAGAGTACTTAATACGTTTTTTAAACTATGTTTTTCATAATCCACCGTACCATCATCTTTTAGTTTTTTTAATGGTCTACCTAAGTGACTCATTAAAACACAAGAACCACCATCATTTAAAATCTTTTTTAAACTTGGAATGGTTGCACGAATACGAGCATCATCTGTTACTTCTAAAGTTTTTTTGTCGAGTGGAACATTAAAGTCAACTCTTACCAATGCTCTTTTTCCGGAAAAATTAAAATCGTCTATGCTAATCATATTACTTTGGGTTAAAGTGCCTCAAAGGTAATTAATCCAATTCATAAATATCGATTTTACAAGAACTTAATATGTTCAGGTCAATAAAATTTTGCGGCTTTTTAATCGAAATTTTGCTTTTAAAAAAAATCCCTTATTTTTATAGATTAAATCAATTCTATGAGAAGAATATTACTTATTACTTTAATTCTATTTTCTGTTATAGTAAACAAAGTTCTGGCACAAACACGGTTTCTTGATGTTGTTTATGATAGTGCTGTTACTAACCCAAATATAAAGTATGGCGCAGCAGTAAACTATCTAGGGCAAAACCAGGATTTGTTTTTGGATTTTTATGAGGGTCAAACTGATACCTTGAAAAATCGTCCTTTGTTAGTTTTAGCTCATGGTGGTTCATTCGTACAAGGAAATAAAGCGGCAACCGACATTACAAAATTATGTAGAGAATTAGCAAAAAGAGGTTATGCTGTTGCATCAATACAATACAGATTGGGAGTTAATATTGCCGGTACAGGAGGTTTAACACAAGAATTTACACATGCAGTTTGGAGAGGTGCTCAGGATGGAAGAGCGGCTGTTAGATTTTTCAGGAAAAGTTTCGAAGAAGGAAACCCTTATGGTATTGATACTTCAAAAATTTATGTAGGTGGAATTTCTGCCGGTGGAGTTCTTGGTATGCATATGCAATGCCTTGATTTACCATCAGAATTAGCTTCTGTTAATGTTGATACAGTTGCAATTGGTGGAATTGAAGGTAATAGCGGAAATCCGGGATATAGCTTTAGAGTAAAAGGTGTTATTTCACTTTGTGGAGCGATTTCAAATGTTTCATGGATGCTGAATAACAAGGATATTAAATTAATTTCAATGCATGGTACAAACGACCAAACAGTTCCATATGCATCAGATTATTTCAAATTTTTTAATAGTCCAATTGGTTTTCTACAAGGTGGATTCAGCATGGATTCTGCTGCTCAAAAAATGGGTATTACTTCAGCTTTCCATACTTTTTATGGTGCAGATCATGTGCCTTTTTCAACCAATGCACTTTACATGGATACCACAGTAAAGTTTGTTAGTAAAGAATTGTACAAACAATTAACAGGTTTAATCCCAACAGGAATTCAAAATAATACTGAAACTGCTTTTGGAGTTTATCCAAATCCAACTCATTCAAGTTTATACATCAGCTTACCTAAGGTTGATGATTATACCTATGAAATCAAATCGCTTGAAGGGAAATCAATTAAAAGTGGTGGATTCTCAAATGGCAATGAAATAGGTGTTTCTGATATTAAATCAGGAATTTATATCCTTGTTGTTTCAGGTAAAATTAATTCGTTTACAAAGAGAATTATTATTGAGTAATGCCTAAAAAATTCTTTAAGGTTTACGACTTTGCTGAACATGGCAATGAGCCTCAAGCTATAAACTCTATTAGAACAATTGATATTGAGGGAAAGAGAATTTGTTTAGTAAGACTAAGTGATTCTTATTATGCCATTGATGATACTTGTCCGCATGCAGGTGCACGTTTGGGTTTAGGTAAATGTGATGAAAATGGAATGGTAGTTTGTCCGATTCATAGATATAAATATGATGCAAAAACGGGTAGAGGATTACCACAACAAGGTGATTTTGTAAATACATATGTTACAGAAACAAGAACAGATGGTGTTTATGTGGCATTTGATAAAAAATGGTGGCAAATTTTTTAAAATTTCGATATGCAGAATTGGGTTTATGATTATATGAATGATACAGTTCCATTTTATCAATGGAGTTTGTCTCATTTTATGGCACTGGGAGTTTCACTATTTGCAATAATTTTTATTCCTTGGTACAGCAAAAAATATTTAACAGTTAAACAACAAGATATAGTTGGTTCTACTATTGGAATTACTATTACTTTAAGTCTTTTAATCTGGAACCTGCTTAATTACATGTCGGGTACCTATAGCTTACAAGAAGATCTTCCACTTCAATTATGCAGATTTTCAAACCTGACTATTTTTTTGGTGATGGTTTGGAAAAAACAATGGTGGTTCGAACTATTATATTTTTGGTCTTTAGGAGGCATGTTACAAGCCAGTATTACTCCTGATTTACAAGAAAACTTCCCTCACTTTTTGTATATCAGATATTGGATTGGACATACAGGAATGATACTAGCAATTGTTTATGCTTGTGTTGTTTATGGAATGCGTCCTAAAGCTAAAGATATTTGGAAAGCTATGCTTGGAATAAATGTCTTTTTGGTGATTGCTGCAATAGTAAATTACATATTAGATGCCAATTATTTCTGGATTTGTGGTAAACCACCTTCAGCAAGTATTTTAGATTATCTGGGTCCATGGCCTTATTACGTTTTCTTTGCTGAATTTGTTGCTTTGGCAAATTTCGTGGCAGCCTATATACCTTGGTGGATTATTGATGCAGTTGATAAAAAAGAAGTGGCTTCAAAAAAAAATGAATAAAATATTACCCCTTATCTTCTTCATAAGCTTTTTTTATTTAAGTATTTCTGTTGGCTTTGCTTATGAAACTAAAAAGAATTCATCTCCAATTTTACCCAAGAGTCAATCTTTAGGTAATCGCAAGGATGCATTTTCTTTTTCAATTGGAGTTTCGTTCTGTAAGCTGAAAGCAGAGGGTGAAGGAGCATACAATTTAATTGCAATTGGAAAAGCAAATTATACTGTAAATACTGGATTTTCAGCCGCTGTTTTTAGACAATTTATACCTGTTTCTTACCGTAAGAATTTTAAAATTGGTTACGGCTTGAGGTACCATCAGATGAATGCCACCGGTGATTACTCTCAGAAATATTCTAATGGAGTTGAAGAAAAGTATCAGTTTAATTTTAAGTTTTCTGCAATTGAAATTCCTTTGTATGCCAAGTATAGATTTGTGAAAAATAATCTTGGATTCGGATTTGCATTAGGAACTTCTTTTTCTGTTTTTCTTGATAAAAGCGATCAATTACAATATTTCGAGAGTTTTAATGGGGTTCAAAAACGTAATGATTATAGTGGAGCTGTTTATCTCAATAGAGCTAACGGCGAAGGTTTGATGTCGAGTTCATTTAATACCTTTGCCGCTTTTAGTTTAGATATACCAATTTTCGAGGAGCAAATTCTTTTTCTTGAGACAACTTATTGCCCTTATTTTAATATTGCCAACTCTTCAAAAACCTCTTTGTATCCTACTTTTACAGATTTACATGTTGGAATTAGATTCTAATTCTTATAAATCGTTTTCTTAATAGAATTTTCCTAATTTTACCTAATGGCAGATGAATGGAAAATTCTCAATGAAAAATTGAATCTCTTAATCAGAGAACAAGAACGTTTTCAAAGGGAAATAAAGGATATAAAATCCCAATTAGATAAACTGAAACCTAAGGAAGATTCCCTTCCTATATTAGCAGTAATTGAGCCCGAAATTAATCAGGAAGATTCACAGCCTATCTTAGAATCGAAACCTTTATTGGTTATTGAAGAAAAGAAGGAGCCTGAAATAATTAATCCTGTTTCAAGAAATCAAAAACTGGAAAAGTTTATTGGTGAAAACCTTATCAGTAAAATTGGAATAGCAATTTTAGTTTTAGGAGTAGGTGTTGGAGCAAAATTTGCAATCGACCACGAATTAATTAGTCCTTTAACCAGAATCATTCTTGGTTATTTATTAGGATTTGGACTTTTGGCTTTTGCATTAAAACTAAAAGAAAAATACCATCAGTTTAGTGCAGTTTTACTCAGTGGCTCAATGGCCATCAATTACTTTTTAACTTATGCCGCATATTCCATTTATGAACTATTACCACAGAGTTTAGCTTTTTTACTGATGGTGATTTTCACTGTTTTTACAGTCCTTGCCTCATTAAAGTATAATCTGCAACTCATAGCCCATATAGGTTTGGTTGGTGCTTATGCGGTTCCATTTTTATTGAGTAATGGCTCTGGAAAAGTTGGGATTCTGTTTTCGTATGTTGGAATGATAAACCTGGGTATTTTATTCATTGCCTATAAACGTTATTGGAAACAATTGTATTTGGTGGCCTACATTCTAACCTGGTTAATCTTTGCTTCTTGGTTTGTTTTTTCTTACAGCCAAGAGCTACATCAATGGTTGGCATTTGGCTTTGCTTCTCTGTATTATCTTACTTTTTATGGGATGTTTTTGGTGTATAAAATTATTGGAAACGAGAAATTTGAACCAAAGCAGGTTTTATTAGTTTTAAGTAATTCCTTTATATATTTTGGATTTGGCTATTCGATATTAGATAGTTCTTATGCTACCAATGATTTTTTAGGCTTGTTTACTGTTTTTAATGGATTAATCCATTTTATAGTTTCATCTTATATTAAAGAGAAAGATTTAGCAGACAAAGATTTGTTTGTTGTTTTATTAGGTTTGGTGCTGGTCTTTGTTTCTATTGCTATTCCTATTCAACTCGATGGAAACTGGGTTACACTTTGTTGGGCCGTTGAAGCTGCTTTACTTTTTTGGTTAGGCAGATCGAGAAGCATTGCTATTTATGAAAGTTTATCATATGCTGTTATGGTTTTATTCTTGTTTTCAATTTTACAGGATTGGACAAGCATGCTAAACCAAATCCGACAAGCTGATGGTGCTGTAAAATTGGTATTTAACCCCTACTTTTTAGTTGGAATTTTATCATCAATATCCTTTGGTTTCATTAATTATTTTCATCATAATAAAGAATTTGAAATACTAAAAACAAAGGAGTACAAACAACTACGAGATATACTTATTACAGGAATATTAATGCTGGTTTCATTCAATTCTTTTGCATTGGAGATTGTGAATTACTGGAATACTCTAATGTATAATTTTTTAGCTACCCACAATGAGTTTCCTGCTGATTCAATTTTAAATCCAATGATTGATGCCTTGCGGTTTAAGAATATCTGGCTCATTAATTACGCATCAATTTTCTTTTTGATTTTATACTTTGCTGATGCGAAATTTGATTTTAAAATTCAATACAAGTATTTTTTATTAGCAGGAAGTGTTTTGGTTTGTATATTGTTTTTAACAATCTCTTTATATGAATTTAGTGAATTGAGAGAAGCTTATTTAATGAGATTTCAGGATACAACTCATATTTATTTGCCGTTTAGTTTATTCATTCGTTATATCAGTTTTCCTTTTGTTCTTCCATTGGTTTATTTTATTGCTAAGCAATCAAAAGATGAATGGTTTGTACAAGAATTTAATTGGCTTCCTAATCTTTTTAAGCACCTTTTTGTACTTTGGATTTTAAGTGCTGAAATGTTACACTTTATGGATGTTTCCGGTATCGAAGGTTCGTATAAATTGAGTCTAAGTATACTTTGGGGAGTATATGCATTGCTATTGGTATTTCTTGGTATATCGAAATCAAATAAATACCTCAGGTATGCTGCAATTGCACTTTTTGCGTTTACACTTTTGAAACTGTTTTTCTATGATATTTCCGGGTTAAATACAATTGGGAAAACCATTGTATTTGTATCGTTGGGTATTTTATTATTGGTAATTTCGTTTCTATACAATAAAAACAAATCGAACTTATTTGATGAAAATAAAGAAGAATAATATCGTTTTCATTTTGGTTTTTCTTTCAGGATTGATGCCTCTTTTAGCACAAAAGGGCTTTAATTTCAAAAGAAAAATTACAGGTGTGAAAAATGAGTGGCAACAGTTGTATTTACCAATTGATATGTACAAAAACTGTAAGCCTGATTTTTCTGATATTAGAATTCAGGCTTATACCAAGAAGGGTGATACTTTAATTGTTCCATACATTCTCGAAAAGGTAAATTCAATTCAAAAAGAAGAAAGAGTAGATTTTAAAATTATCAATGAATCATATCGAAACGATTGGTACTACTTTACGCTGGTTTGTCCAACGGATGTTTTAGTTAATAACCTGGAATTAAATTTTGAGGAGGAGAATTTTGATTGGCATGTAAACCTGGATGCAGCAGAACAACTTGGTGAATGGATAACTATTTTGGATGATGTCAGAATATTGGCTTTTAAGAATAAGGAATCCTCTTATGTATTTTCAAAATTGAAATTTAGCGATTCAAAGTTTCCATATTACCGTGTTTCTATTCATGGAACTTCCAAACCTAAATTGAAATCAGTATTTCTTTCCTATACAGAAAATATTCCCGGTAGTTCAATTAGTTATAAAGTAAAAAATTTTACAGCCATTAATGATTTATCAAAAAAGGAAACGATAGTAGATTTTGAATTAGATGAGCTATTACCAGTACATTCAATTCAACTTTTTATTAAAACACATACAGATTACTTTAGAAACACACTTCTGGAATATTCAAACGATAGTATTTTTGTTGATTCTAAATGGAACTCTGTTTATAAGCCTTTGATGTATTCCTATATCTCTTCAGATGATTATTCTCCAATAAAATTTGGGGAGTTAAGGGCTAATAAATTCCGACTAAGAATATTCAATAATGATAATGAACCAATCAAGCTTGAATCAGTGCAGGTATTTGGTCCCAAGCATAAGTTAGTTGTTAGGTTGAATAATTTGGCAGCTAATTATTATTTGTTTTATGGAAACAAGCTGGTACCGGCTCCGATTTACGATTTAATTAATTTCAAATCAAAAATTCCATCTGATTTAGAAAGTCTTAGTTTAGGTCAGGAATTAAAAGGCGATATTGTGCATGAGGAAATTGAAGTTCCAATTGTACAAAAGAAGAGTTGGCTTTGGTTGATTTTAATAGCAATGGTTTTATTACTTTCCTATTTTTCATTTAAGATGTTAAAACAAGAAAAACGATGATTAAACACTTACCCTTGATTGAAAAGGCTCTTCTTTTTCAATTTTTGTTGACTTCAATATTGTTAGTTGGATTTGATTTAGTTTCAATTTGGTTTGTACTTTCTTCCATGTTATTGGCTTCTTTTTATATGATAGCTACTTATTTATTGGTATCAACTTTATTAGATAAAAAGGTAAGTGATGGTTTTGAGATAGTATTACTTCTTGCTTCACAATTATTACTTTCAATGTCAGTTGTTTCTCTTTTTTTTAAGGTGATGTCATTTCCCGGAGCGGCGGTATTCTTACTAGTTTCAGCTATTGGTTTATTGTTTATTTCAATTTTAATCACACTAAAACAGGTTTCTTTTTATAGTATACTTTTAAAACGTACAATGTTTTTCGGATTATTATCAGGGCTATTATATTGGATGCCTATTTCTAATTGGATTCATTTTCGTTACCACAATCATCCTAAATATGCTGATGTATATATCAAATATTTAGAAAACCCGATGGATAGTACCGCAAAAGCTAATTGGTTAGTAGAGTTAGAAAACTATCATAACAACAAGTAAAATGGCGTTTTGGCAGGCAATCTGACACTGACACATGGATTTCATCGGAATAATTTAACGTTTCATCCAAAAATTATTGGCCTTTAGGGGGGGTAAACTGACAATAAACTAATTCGGCATAGATTTTCATGTTGATACATTCATTAAATTTCATAACATGCACGGAAGTCCTACACCTTGGTTATTATTAATACCTGTTTTAATTATTTTCTCATTGGATTATTATGTATTTCAAGGAATTCAAACCATTACACAATCTTTAAAATGGAGAACACTTTGGAATATTTTATATTGGGTAATTGCTATTTTGCCTGTTGTTTTAATTGTATCCGGATTTGGTTCAATAGGTAAACCAGGAGGATTAAGCAGCTTTCAGCAATTGGTTTTTAATTTATTCATCACCTTATTTGTTACTAAAATTTTCGTTTTGATATTTTTATTGGGTGAAGATGTTTTCAGAATTTTTACCGGAATTTTCAAAAAGGTTTCTGGTACAAATTTAGAAGGAGCTCCACTAATGCCTGAGAGACGTGAAATGGTTTCGAAAGTGGCTTTAATGTTTGCCGCCATTCCATTTGCTTCTTTTATTTATGGAATTACAAAAGGAAAATATTCGTATAAAATTCACAGAAAGGAATTATTTTTCAAAGACCTTCCTGAAGCTTTTAATGGCTTCACCATAACACAAATTTCAGATGTACATGCTGGTAGTTTTGATGATAAATCTGCAGTTCATGAGGGAATTAAATTAATACAAGAACTCAATAGTGATGTGTTTGTATTTACAGGCGATATGGTAAATAACAGAGCAGAAGAAATTGAACCATTCAAAGATATTTTTGGAAGTATTAAAGCCAAACACGGACAGTTTTCTATCCTTGGTAACCACGACTACGGAGATTATGTTGCCTGGGAAAGTCCGGAGCATAAAACAGAGAATTTAAATCGATTAAAGCAGCACCATGCTGATATGGGTTATAAATTGTTATTGGATGAACATATCAGAATTCAAAAAGACAATGAATCAATAGTATTAGCAGGTGTAGAAAACTGGGGTAAAGGATTTGGTGAAAGAGGTGATTTACAGAAAGCACTTCATGGCACAAACGATAAAGATTTTAAAGTTTTGTTATCGCATGACCCAACACATTGGGATGAACAAGTGAAAGTGAATCAGAACCCAATTCATTTAACTTTATCAGGTCATACACATGGCATGCAAATGGGAGTAGAAATTCCGGGATTTAAATGGAGTCCGGTTAAGTTTCGTTATAAAAACTGGGCTGGTTTAGCTACTCATGAAGACCGTCATTTGTATGTAAATAGAGGTTATGGCTTTATTGGATTTACAGGAAGAGTTGGTATATGGCCGGAAATTACGGTTCTAACTTTAAGGAAGGCTTAGTTCTCTGTTCAGAGCCTAATGAAAAAGACAGAAAATGGTCAGATTTTAGGCGCTACCAAATTAGATGTATATAAAATACTTCGATTTGGGAGCAACGACAAAGATGACTTATTTCTGTCTTTATGTAAATTGAAAACGTTATGTAAATGAAGCAAAGTTTGAATACAATTGTTCATTACACCTAGTATTTAAACTAACAAACCTTAAGTAAATTGATTTTATTAAAGATTTTCAGCAGGCTCTGTCTAAGCATTTCTTCCCTTTATCGAATTCGATTTTTCTTGTTGAAGTAAACAATCATTTTTGTTTATTAATTCTATAAATATGGGTGATTGCCCTCAAAAAAGTTATCCGGTTAAGTTAGTCAAAATATTGCTGCATATAACGGCATGGCTGATTATTCTGTTGATACCAATGGTTCTGCATCCAACCCCAAAACTCATTACTGATTATAATACTCCGGAAAGTGTATGGGTAATCAGGTTGTTTTTTCAATTGGCCCATATTGCCTTGTTTTACTTTAACTACCATGTTCTGGTTCCCAGATTTTTAATGACCAGAAAGTACTTTAAGTACATATTTTCGATTTTATTAGTGCTATTTCTGCTTCAGCTTGTTCCTTATTTCGCCGATAAGTATATGATGCGTGGTCAAAATGAAATTATCGATGATTTTAGAAAAGTTGGTAGATTCATGGCCTTTACTTTTGCATTACTGATTTTTGCAACCAGCACAGGTTTTAGGTTATTAAACGATTGGTTAAAACTGGAATCGGAAGCAAAGGAACTTTCGAACGAGAAATTACTCGCTGAACTTTCGTTTTTAAAAGCACAAATCGACCCGCATTTTTTCTTTAATACTTTAAATGGTATTTATTCATTGTCGATTACAAAACCGGAAAAAGTGCCAGATTATTTATTACGACTTTCTCAGTTTATCAGGTTTGTTATCAATGATGAATCAGGGCAATTAATTGTTATTGAAGATGAAGTGCAACATTTGAAAGATTATATTGAACTTCAGAAACTCAGGTTAACTGACAAAACTGAAATTAATTTTCATGTTCAGATTGAAAATTCTGATTTGAAACTATCACCGCATTTGTTCTTGCCTTTTATCGAAAATGCCATTAAATATGGGGTTTCGAATAGTAAAAATTCTGAGATATTTATTCAGTTACATACCATTTCTGATAGTGTCTTTTTTGAAGTTAGAAATTTAAAACTCAGAAATAATTCTGAGGTAGAAAGTAACTTAATCGGCATAAAAAACGTTAAGAGAAGATTGGAATTAATATATCCTCAAAAACATATTTTGGCGATACATGATCTTCCGAATAGTTTTCAGGTTTCACTACAAATTAATTGCTCATGATTCGTTGTATTGCTTTAGATGATGAACCACTTGCATTGGATATTATCAATGCTTTTATCAATAAAATTCCCGGATTTTCATTGATAAAATCTTTTACTGATGTTTTTGAAGCAACTGCTTTTCTTAAATCAAGCGAAGTTGATTTGATTTTTCTCGATATCAATATGCCTGATGTAAATGGAATAAAGTTTTTTCAATCTTTGGAAAATCCACCTTCTTTGGTTTTTACTACTGCTTATAGTCAGTATGCCGTACAAGGTTTTGAAATGGAAGCAATTGATTATTTACTCAAACCCTTTTCTTTTGATAGGTTTGAAGCTGCATTAAAGAAAACAAAGGAATTTTTTGAACTGAAATCGCTCAAAAATAAAAAGGAAGAAGAAGCAATTTTTGTTAGAGCAGAATATTCATTGGTGAAAATTGAAGTAAGCGAAATTCAGTACATTGAAAGTTTGGGTGATTATATTAAAATTTATGTTGGTGCAAAACCCATTGTTACCCATAGCACCATGAAATCTATTCTTGAAAAATTGCCACAAGGAAAATTTTCGCGGGTGCATCGTTCATTTGTAGTGCCACATGCTAAAATTGATTCAATACGAAACCGTAAAATTTATATTGGTTCAGTTCAAATTCCTGTTGGAGATACTTATTTAGATTCATTGAATAAATTGTTGAATCCTGCTTAAAAACCAGCTTTCTTTATAATTTCCTTTGCTTCCTCTTGTGTGTAAAACGAAAAGTTTCTATACCGATAATGAACATCAATTATTTCTTCTATAGTGGCTTCAACTAATTTGGAATTTTCCCAGCTTTTGAGATGTAACAATACCGTTTCCAAACAATTTTTCTTATAAGCAATCTGACCCAAAACATGAACCAGAGTTGAACTAACACGCTTCTTTTGGTCGTGTTCCAATTCTTTAAGCATGTCTAAAATATCCTCAGGATGAGTTCTGCCTCTGAGTTCAATTCCATGACAAATTTCTCTTCTGATTTCAAAATTTTCGTGATGTAAATACTTTTTAGCCCAGTTTAAAACAGGTTTCGGATTTACTTCTCCCATTTTTTTGATAGAACCAATCACTGCATTTCTTGGTGAATGATGTTCATCAAACAAACCCGTATCGAAAAAATGTTCAACTGATTCAAAATTGCTTTTCCCAATTTCACCTGCAGCATTAATCATGGTTTGGCGCACTTTAAAATCTGGATGTGAAAAGTAAAATTCTAACAACTGAATGATTTCCGAAAGTAGATTGGGTTTTTCTTTAAATAGTTTCCCGATTCCTATATAAGCGGCTTTTCTGATATAAGTATCCTCATCAGAAAAATAGGCTAATGAAGCAGTGTATTTTCCTGAAATAATATCAGCCTCAATTTTGTTTTTTATCTCAAGATATAAGACTGCTCTTTCATCTTTATTGAGCTCATAAAAACTCATTTTTCTGTCGAAATGCTAACAATTGCCCTAAACCATGAACCTGGAAGTAATCTTCTTAAAAACAACAATACCGGAGCAAATCCACCTACGGGATATCTTAAAGAGAACCCAGTATCGTTTGCAGCTTCAAATACTCTTTTAGCCACAACATCTGCACCCGGCGCATTTTTATAAGTATCGAGCATATTTTGGTGAACCCTTGGAGCATAATCTTTGTAATCATCATTGCTTACAAAAGTTAAGGAGTTTTCGAAATCGGTTTTAATAGCACCCGGTTCAATATTTTTTATACGGATATTTTTTCCTTTGAGTTCAAATTGTAATGATTCCATAAAACCTTCCAAAGCCCATTTGGTAGCATGATAAACACTATACAAGGGAAAAGTAATCAGTCCTCCCATTGATGATGTATTGATAATCATGCCCTCATTTTTACCTCTGAAATAGGGGAGAATGGCTCTTGTTACATTCATTACTCCAAAAACATTGGTATCAAATTGTTTTCTGATTTGTTCATCTGTCATGGCTTCAAATGCACCTACCAAAGCATAACCGGCATTGTTAAAAACCACATCAATTCCTCCAAATACATCAATACATTCTGCAATTCCGGCTTTGATTTGCTGTTCATTTAAAACATCAATTTGAATGATTTTAATGTTTGGGTGATTTAATTCATTGCTGGCTTTTGCTGGATTACGCATACTGGCCGCCACTTTCCAGCCCTTATTGGCAAAGTATATTGCAGTCTCTTTACCGATTCCGGTTGAGCTGCCGGTGATGAGAATTGTTTTATTCATGATGTTTAATTTCCAAATATATTTCTTTGCTTGACTTCAAAATATCCCTGGTCAAAAAAGATGTTTCTTAGCACAAAAATCACAATCCATAAAACCAGCATAAACAAACCAACTTTGAAAATTTTATTTCCTTTTTCTCTGCTGTTTTCATCATAAGCAAAAACACTTTCACCATTGGGTAATGTTTTTTTATGGGTATTGATATGCCATCCAATCACGAGTCCTATTAAACCTCCTGCAATTGAAACGATGTACGCAAACAGTATCCATGTTTCCGAAAATTGTTCTGGTTTTGAGAGTTCTGCAATTCTCTTTTTCTGTAATTCCTTTAAATCAGATTGACTAAAAACAATGCCTCTTTTTTCTAATATTTTTCTTGCTAATGCGATATCAATTTCGTTCCATTCATCAGCTTTACTTAATACTTCTTTTAATTCATCATTCGTGTATTGAAAGAGGTAATGATTTTCATCTATATCATCAAGTAAAGAATTGGCTTGTTGTAATAAAATAGTGTCGGCTTTTTCAAAATCTTCTGATTTAATTTTGATTCTGAATTCCTTTAGTAACTCGTTATTGCTAAATCCGGGATCAAACTTTGGACTGCTGTCTTCCAATTGATTTTCTATGCCGGCATCATCTAAAAGCAAGGAGAATGTTTTGGCGGCAGTGTATTCATTAAACTTCCGAAAGGTTAGGAATTCCATGTTTCTATTTTTCTGAAATTTAAGCTTTTTCTTTACTTAAAAGAATGAATCCACAAATAGCAGAAATAAAAGTTACAGGAGTAAAAATGATTGTTTCTGTAGTGGTTTTAGCCAATAAATTCCCAATGGTATTTAATAAAAAAACAATACTCATAAACCACAATAAAACTTGGATGAATTTATGGTTATGTTTGATAGTTAGTTTTCCAGTTTTAAGTGAAACAATTAATAAAAATAGAAGGTTTAAAAAGATAGAAATACTTTCAAATATGTATAGTTCTTCTTTGAATTTTATTCTGCCTCCCCAAACAATTTCATTTGGAATAAAGCCCATTATAACTAATAGGTGAAACACTACTGCCAAACTAAATAAACTTAGCAGAATTATACCAGCTATTTCTTTTATTTTTTTACTTGTGCTGAACATCTTTTTTGAAGTTTATACCCAATAATAAATTAAATGCAAATCCTTCATGAAATTGTGTTTCCATTTTTATTTTACCATATTGAATTCGGGCTTGTAAATCTAAACTAAAATTTTTTGTTTTCAGGAATTCATAAGCCAGACTTGTTGAGGCTGCTTTTCCAAAATAGAATTTTCTTTCAGATTCATTTTTGATATCATAAAAGGCAGGTGCATCTAATCCTAATCCCAATCCTATTAAACAACTAAATTTTGAGTTAATCTGGTATTGATAAGATGGCAAAATGGCTTCGAATCCACGGTCCCTTATACGGCCACTTTCTTTGTATTGATAGAGCGTTCCTGGTAAGTATAATACAACAGCGTGTTTAGAATTTATTTGTTTTCCTATTTTTATATTGGGAAGTGAAAAGGTAAAATCATTGTATTTTTTAGAAGCATTTTGATGGAAGAATTGAGCTGAGCCAAAGCTAACACCATAAATAAATGATTGTGCTTTTAAATGTGTTTGGCTGATTAAAATTAAGCTGATAATTAAAATTTTGTTTTTCATGCAGCAAAGTTCGAATTGCACTTGCATGAAAAAGTTACCCAATGGTAATTATTTCCCTTTCCTAATTCTGCTTAAACTTTGTGTCGTGATTCCCAAATAAGAGGCAATAAATTTCTGTGGAATTCTTTTGATTAGTTCCGGTTGTTTTTCCAATAATTCAAAATACCTTTCCTCAGCTGTTTTGAGTAACAAATCTATTTGTTGCTGTTGTTTTTCAACGAAACTGCTTTCAGCTGATATCAGGAAAATTAACTGCCCCATGGTTGTTTGTTTAAGTTGACTGATGTTTTTAGAAGATATCTTTAACATCTCTGAGTCTTCAATTGCAATGGTTTCCAAAGGCGAATTTTGCCGGCTAATTAGCGACATATAATCACCAAAGAAATTATTCTCCAGCATAATATCTAAACAAACATAATTGTTCTCTTTCCATAAAAATACACCTCCACTACCTTTTAATATGAAGTAACCGTATTGTTCCGTTTCGCCTGCATGTTTAATGATTTCGTTCTTTTTAAATGAAATGGGTTCACACAATTGTGCAAACTGAATCCAAGCTTCAATTGGCGCAACAAAGTAGGAGTCGAAGGCTGTTTTAAGTTGTTTTGAGCGTATTGTTAGTTCATCTGTCATGCTGCAAATCCTTTTGCAAAAGATATCAAAATCTTCCTTTATTTGAATAATCGGTTTTAAATTGTTTCTTCCCATATTAAAGCAACCTGATTTGTAAGAATTTAGAACAATTTTATACCTTGTAAAACATTTAATATTAAACCTTGTTTTAGCACATAAACATTTAAGCATGAAGAAAACATTACTTTGGATTTCATTTTGTACACTATCAACATTTAGTTTTGCCCAAACCGATTCGTTGGCAGAAGAAGCGATAGACTTTAGTCAGTTCGACCAAGTTCAGGAGAGTCCGGGCACCAAAAGATATTGCACCAACAAAGTTCTTGGCATTAGCCCGAATAAACTAATTAGTATTGGATACGATTACCAGGCGGGACATGATATAAAGAATTATAACCAAAATGAATTGTTAGAAGGTCAATCTGATATCAGCAGTGCATCAGGATTGAGATTAATGGTGAATTATCCTATTATTTCGAATACAAAGGGATTAATAACTTTAGGTGCCAATTATTGGAGAACAGCTTATTCGGGCATGACAAACTCAACCAACAATTATGTGATTGGTGCATTAAAAGAAAGAGGATTAACTACAATAGGAATCAATTCAACCGCATTTAAACCTTTGAATGAAAAGTACTTTTTATTAGGTTTTGTAAGTGCAGATGCCAATGGAGATTATACCCTTTCTGACGATAAATTGGGTGATTATTTAACAGCTCCAAAATTATCTGCAGCTATATTTTTTGGTAAAAAAAGAAATGATAGATCAATATTGGCATTTGGGGTTTCGCGTACTTACAGACCAGGAGCAAAAGGAATTATTCCTTTAATTATTTACAACCATACATTTGAAAATAAGAAGTGGGGAATTGAATCTGTTTTCCCAGCCAGAGCTGCATTGAGAAGAACATTTAATCCAAGGAATTTATTGTTTTTTGGATATGAATTAGAAGGAAATAGTTACAGCATTGTTAATAGAACAAATAATGCTGCTTTTAATAATTTAGAATTAAGAAGATCGGAAATCAGACCAAGAATAACTTATGAATTTGCATTAAAAGGATTCATGTGGTTATCGCTACAAGCCGGTTATAGAATTAATTATAACTTTAATATTGATAGCGAAGATAAATTAAGATTATTGGGTTCTGATGATCCTTATTACATGGAGAACAAATTGACAAATCCACTTTATTTTCAAATCAGTTTGAATTTGGTTTCGCCATAAATAGTATTTCTAAGAAAGTATTATTAAGGTGATTAAAGCACGCCAAAACGGGCGCGACCCTTTGTTTCGCGCCCGTTTTGGCGTGAGGGTCTTTCATTCATTTTATTTTCTACAATAATGTCATCCCGATGGGATTCTAGGAATTTTCGTTAACAACCGGTTTCTATCTTTAATTCATCTTGCTTTGAATTAAAGCCCTCAATCAATTTTAAAATGTTAAGAGTTTTTCTAAAATAGATGATAGGTACACATGCGGATATTTGTATTTCTAAATTATTTCAAGCATAAAAAAACAGCATTTGTTCAATTGACAAATGCTGTTTTTTATATTTAATCTTTTAAAAGACTAATTAAATTACTTTTTCTTTATTTCTAATCTTTTCCAAACATCTGTTCTTCCAAATGCAGAAATTCCAATAAAACCACGGATATTCATGGTGTTTTTATCTTCCATATTGATTACACAATTGTAGGTGCTACCACTTTCAGCATCGTAAATAGTTCCATCTTCCCAAGTATTTTCTCCTTTATATTCGAAACCACTTAATATTTTTAATCCTAATAAAGCGGCTGAACGTTTGCTTTCATCGGGATTGTTTTTATCTGTTTTAGGTTTCTTTTCATCATTTAATGGCTCTTTTAACCAAACTATTCTGCCATAGTAAAAATTGCCGGCTTTAGTAATTAATATTCTGGCTTTACCATTACCTGTTTCCCATAAACCTACAATATCATCAGAACCTTGATTTTGCGCCAATGCAGGAATAGCAATACTGCTTAAGAATAAAGTGAATAATAAAAGGATGTGTTTTTTCATGTGAATTTAGTTTTCTACAAACAAAACTTAATTTCTATATTTTTAATGATTTTATTTTTTGCAAAATATGCAATTCAAATTCTGACAGATTTCTGATACAAATTTTCAATCAGGTTAAAGTTGGATTGATTTTACAAGTATTGAAACCATTACTAAATTGGCAAAATCCCCCAATAGTAAAGTTATTAATAAAGATGGAAATGCTCCATTTTTAATAGATAAAGAACCTTCAAAAAAGTAAGTTAGTTATTTCCTATTGAAGTAGCATATTCTGTTGGTTCGGCAGGTATTATTTGGGTATTGAGAAATAAAAAGTACTGCCAACATTTTCGGTACTTTCAGCCCAAATTTTTCCTCCATGTTTTTCAATAAAATCTTTACATAAAATCAAACCCAAACCTGTGCTTGGTTCTCCATCTGTGCCGGGTCGATTGCTGTGTTCATCTATTTTAAATAGTTTATTAATCAAATCAGGCTTCATTCCAATTCCATCATCGCTTATAAAAATTGTAATGTTATTGTTTGATTCTAAAGCATTAATTCTTATGCTTCCATTGGTATTGGTAAACTTAATAGCATTACTCAATAAGTTTCTTACAATAGCTGAAAACATATTTATATCAGCATGAACAGTTAAGTTTTCAGGAACTAAAATAGATACATTAATTTTCTTCTTGGCAGCTTGGTCCTTTAATGTTTTTACAGTTTCTTCAATTCGGGTTTTAACAAAAATTGGTTTTGGATCGAATGCTAAAACACCTCTTTGTAACCTCGACCATTCTAAAAGATTTTCTAATAAATTATGCAGGTTGTTTGCCGAAATACTCATGGCTTCAGCAAATTCATGGATTTCTTCACGACTCAAATCAGAAATATCATCAACCATAATTTTTGTTAAACCCATAAAGGCACTAAAAGGATTCCTTAAATCATGTGCTATAATGGAAAAGAATTTATCTTTTTCAGCGATTACTTTTAATAGTTGTGCATTCTTTGATGCAATTTCTACTTGTATTTTTTTTGTTTCAGTTGTATCAATTAATAAACCATGCCATAGAACTTCACCATCAATTTGCATCTCAGGTTTAGATATAACATGCATCCACTTGACTTCACCATTTACTATTATTTTTCCTTCCCAATCTAATAAAGTTTTTTGATGCAATGCCTCTTTGTTTTTTATTAGAAATTCGTTCCATTCATCAGGGTGAATTAATCTAACGACTGTTTTTGAATCTTGCATGATTTCATTTATCGGCAATGCAATCATTTCAGAAAATTTTGGGCTTACATAATCAAAGTTAAAGCAATCATTTAAAATGAAAACTCCTACATCAATATTGGCAACTAAGTTATCGTATTGTTTTTTGCTTCTTTCAAGTTCATGTTTTGCAATTATTTTATCAGTAATTTCTTGACTACTTGTTCTAAAACCAATAGAATTGCCATCTGAATTAAAAATGGGTCGCCAAGAAACGGAAATCCATATAAACGAACCATCTTTTTTATTGGCCCGTATTTCTATATTTTCTCCTGAACTTCCTTGCAATGCTTCTGTGAATTTTACTTTTACCATTTCTAAGTCTAAAGGGTGAACACACATTTTTAAAAAATCAGGAGCCTTCATATATTGCTCAGGAGTAAATCCAGTTAGTTGAATTGAATTTTGATTCATCCATAAGAGCTCACCATTGCTATCAAACCAAGCTTCCCAACTGGCAGAATAATTGGCTATAGATTTGAACTTGTCTTCACTTTCTTTTAAAGTTTGCTGGCTCTTTTTTAGTTCACTTAAATCTTCAAAACTACCTACAAGGCCCAAATAATTATTCTTTTCATCTTTGATGGTACTAATTTTGCACGCTGCCGGAAACAAAGATTTATCCTTTTTAAGCCCAATAAATTCACCTGATGCTGAACCATTTTTATAAGCCTCTTCAATTAATAAACGCATTTTTTGGGGTTCATGCCAAAAACTTAGAGCACTTACACCAAGCATTTGTTTTGCAGAATCATATGCCCACTGTTTCACCAATGAAGGATTTACATAAGTTAAATTTCCATTTAAATCTGTAATGCCAATTGGTAACAAAGACGAATCTAGTGCTACATTTTTAATGTGTAATGCTTCAACTATTTTCTTTCTATCTGTTAAATCTAGTAAGCTTATTACTACTTCTTCTATTTCGCCACTTTCGTTTAATTCAGGAAAACCATTTACCATTAACCAAGTGGCTTCAATAGAACCTTTTTTGCGACAACCCATCAAATAATTTTGGATACTTTCTCTGTTTCTGAGAATTTTTCTAATTGGACAAGTTTCATCATTAATCAGCTCTTCGCTTTCATCTAAATATTCCCATTCAACTTTGAATTGAAAAATATTAGATTCTTCATCCTTGATCATGTCAAACATGCTGCATGCTTTAGGATTTGCCAAAATAATTTCCCCACTTGGTGTATAAACCAAAATGCCAATTTCAAGATTATTTAATAATCCTCTATGCCTTTCTTCACTTTCTTTAAAAGCTAAATCAGCTTGCTTTTTTTTGCTTATATCTCTAATGATATTCAAATGGTAAACATCACCTAAATCGGAAATTATACAACTATTGGCTTCCAAAATTCTTGTTTCACCACCTGGAGTTTTAATGGTAAATTCTTGAGTTTGATTTGGTCCCAATTCAGGGTCATTAAATGATAATAATACTTCCTGTTTTAATTTTTCTTCTAATCCAGGCTTCTTTTCAGAATCAGGAGCTAGGGCATATTTGATATCCCAAAGAGATTTGCCAATTGCATCCTCTGCTTTGATGCCGCTTATAGATTCAATGGCATTATTCCAACTTATGATGATTCCTTCTTTATTGCAAATAATTTTCCCATCACGCGAAAGATTGATAAAGTTAGCAAATTCGGGATGAGCAAAGATGGACGTTTCAGGTAGATTTAATTCTCTATTCTGATCAGCAAGAAGTTCTAATTCTTTTAGTTTAGATTTCAGTTCATCATAGGTTGGTTTTCCAGTTTTCATTTTAAGAGTAATAAAATTGTAGTCTTATCCACTATTATTTACTCAAAGTTATTCTGACTTAGCTTCATTAAAAATGACAATTCTCTGTTTTTGATTGATAAATCATTTGTTTCTAACTGATTTATATTATGATTTTGGACAATTATTTAGTTGACTTGCAATTTCTTTTCAAAACCTATAATTAATTCGTAATAAACCAATTACCTGCGTCTATCTGATTTTGGTTTGCCAAATCTTCTTTCAGGTTTTGCTGATTGAGCATTTGGCTTTGGACGTGCATGTCCACCGCCACCACCAGATTGACCTCTTTCACCACCTCTGCCTCTGCCTTGTTGTTGCTTAGGTGCTTTTTCAGGATTATGGTCCATTAATGGAAATGGATGTTCATCTATAACAGGAATCTTTTTAGCAATTAATTTTTCAATGTCTTTCAAGTATGCTTTTTCTTCTGCATCACAGAATGAAAATGCAGTTCCTTTTGCACCGGCTCTTCCTGTTCTGCCAATTCTATGCACATAAGTTTCTGCAGGATTTGGCATTTCAAAATTGATAACATATTCCAATTCATCAACATCAATTCCTCTTGCAGCAATATCTGTTGCAACTAAAACTCTTGTGGTTTGTGCTTTGAAATTATTTAATGCTTTCTGACGTGCATTCTGTGCTTTATTTCCATGAATGGCTTCTGCTTTAATATCGTGTTTTACTAAAAGACGAACCACTTTATCGGCACCATGTTTGGTTCTGGTAAACACCAATGCAGTTTTAATATTTTTATCTTTTAAAACCTCTAATAAAAGGTTCATCTTGTTTCCTTTGTCAACAAAAAACACATGTTGTTTAATGATATCAACTGTTGATGAAACAGGAGTTACAGTTACCTTTAAAGGATTTGCAAGAATAGTAGCTGCCAACTTAACAATCTCAGGAGGCATGGTTGCTGAGAAGAATAAGGATTGTCTGTTTTTTGGAAGTTTAACCAGAAGTTTCTTTACATCATGAATGAAACCCATGTCTAACATCCTGTCTGCTTCATCCAAAACAAATACTTCAATATCTTTTAAAGAAAGATGTCCCTGGTTCATTAAATCGATTAATCTTCCCGGTGTAGCAATCACTATATCAACTCCATTACGAAGTGCCTGTGTTTGCGGATTTTGTCCAACTCCACCAAAAATTACGGTGTTTGTTAAGCCTGTATATCTGCCATAAGCATCAAAACTTTCACCAATTTGAATGGCAAGTTCACGTGTTGGAGTTACAATTAAACTTCTAACTTTTCTTCTTTTATCAAAGCCTTTGTTGGCATATAAAATTTGTAGAATAGGAATAGCAAATGCTGCTGTTTTACCAGTACCTGTTTGCGCACAGCCTAGTAAGTCGGAGCCTTGTAATACAATTGGGATAGATTGTGCCTGAATAGGAGTGGGGTTTTTGTAACCTTCTTCTGTAAGGGCTTTTAAAATAGGATCAATTAGATTTAATGATTCAAATTGCATGAATGTTTTTCAATTTCATATGATGAACACGAATTTGTCCTCATAGAATCCTCGCAAGATAAGCCTTTTAGATTGCTAATTACTTTTTCTATTCCTAAGCCAATCTTGCTGTTCGCTTTTATTTAAGAAAGTCCATACTAAAATTCTACTTTTCTTTTGTCCTTGCGACATGTCAATTATCTTGTATTCCTCACATTCTAAGCGTTCTAGTAAAGGGCGAACAGAAGAAATAGTTTCTTGTTTTGAAACTAAACTGCTAAACCAACATACTTGTTTGGCAAACTCTTTACTTTCTTTAATCATTTTTCTGATGAACATTTCTTCACCACCTTCACACCACAATTCTTTATTTGTGCCACCAAAGTTTAATACCGGTTTTTTGATATGTCGGTTTTTTAGGTTCCTTACTTTTCTCAAAGATTGTTCATTGGCTTCTTCTGCACTGGCATGAAATGGAGGATTACAAAGGGTGAAATCATACATTTCTCCTTCTTTGATGATGCCTTTGAAGTAGTTATTTTCCTGAACCTGGTGTCGTAATTCAATGGCATTTGAAAGATTTGAATTGTTTGAAACGATATCTTTTGCATGAGCCAAAGCTTTTGCATCGATATCGGTTCCTACAAAATTCCATTTATAAATTGAATGACCTAAAATTGGATAAATGCAATTAGCTCCCACTCCAATATCAATGCCTTTCAAATTTTTATGATAAGCCAAATGTTCTGCCAAATGGTGAATATAATCGGCTCTGCCTGGTATTGGCGGACATAAATATGCTGCGGGTAAATCCCAGAATTTGATTTGATAAAAGGACGAAAGTAATGCTTTATTTAATGTTTTTACCGCAAGTGGATCAGCAAAATCAATGCTTAAATTGCCATATTTATTTGGTTTAACAAACGCTTTTAGCGGCTCACAATCTTCAATTAGTTTTGGGAAATCATAGGCTTCCCGATGTGCATTATTAGGATGTAGATTTGTTTTGGTACCTACAACTAAATTAACATTAGATACTTCCTTTTTCATTAACCTTTTCTCCTGCTGCTGTTATTGTTTCTTCCCGGTCCCTTTGAGAAACCTCTGCTTGCATTTGAATTACTTCTAGGTGAACCATAAAACTTAGGTGCTGCTTTTTTAGCCGCAGTAAAACTACTTGCTTTTTTTGCTTTTGCAGCATCTGGTTTATCACTTTTATTTGCCGGCTTATTGCTAGCTGAAGAAGGTTTTTTATCCTCCGAAGATGAGTTTTCTATCATTTTATATATTCCCGCCATTTCTTGTTCTGTTAAATCTCTCCAATCGCCAACCGGTAAACCTTTTAGACTTATGTTCATTATTCTAACACGTTCTAATTTGGTTACCTCATATCCAAAATGCTCACACATTCTCCTAATTTGTCTGTTTAAACCCTGGATAAGAATGATTCTAAAAACATTCACACCTTCCTGTTTAACCTTACATTTTTTGGTTGTTACACCCAACATCGGCACACCTGCAGCCATTCCATTAATTGCAGCTTCTGTTAATGGTTTATTTACTGTAACAATATACTCCTTTTCATGCTCATTCCCTGCTCTAAGAATTTTATTTACGATATCTCCATTATTGGTCAGGAAGATTAAGCCTTGTGAATCCTTATCTAATCGGCCAATTGGGAATACTCTTTTGCTATGATTTACAAATCTTACAATATTGTCTTCTACACCATCTTCTGTAGTTGACGTAATTCCAACAGGTTTATTTAAAGCAATAAATACAATATCTTCACCTTTTCTGGGTTCCAGGTTGATCCCATTCACACGAACTTTATCGCCAATACGAACCTGATCACCAACGCTAGCTCGTTTTCCATTGATAAAAACATGACCATTTTCAATGTATTTATCGGCTTCTCTTCTTGAGCATAAACCGCTTTCACTAATAAATTTATTTAACCTAACAGGAGCAACTTGCATGATTGAATTTTGCGCTAAGGTAACCAATCGGATGGAATTGTTTTGGGGCACGCGATAAATCGGTATGGCACGTGATGAATCGGCGTGCCTACGAGGTGGTATCATCGCAATTTATCGCGATGTCTCGCGCAAGAAGATACGCGATAAATCGCGTATCTACGGGTGAACGATTTTTACAAATTCAATTCCTGAATTTGTTTCAATTTCAACAAGATAAATTCCTGTTTTTAATGATAGAATTTCAAAATTTATCAAGGCTGAATTAGAAATTATTTCAGATAAAATATGTTGACCTAGAATGTTGTATATCTTAATCTTTCCGTTGGTTTTAAAATCTATTTGAAAGAAATTGTTAGCATAATAAGTTTCATATTCAGGCGACTTTTGTGTTTTAGGAATTGATGCTGATTTGTCACAATTGCCTTTATACAAAGTATCGTTGTTCAATGTAAAATAGTTTAATTGGTAACCGCATTCAGGACAACCATTTTTGCAGAAAGGTGTAAACAAGCCGGTATTTGGACCAATTCCTTCAATTAAATAATTTGCAGAAGGAAAGGTTCTTGATGACAATTGCCAGCTTTTTAAACTGGTATTTCCTAAACATACAATTTCTGTATTTTCGAATGTCAAGTCTTTTACTGATGAGCATGCAAAATCATAAACACCTTTATTGTAAGCATCACCTTTTACAAGATTAAAATCATACAGCAATTGATCATTGTTGTTGATGTCGATATAGTAAAATTTATTATTCTCAACTCTAATGAAGGAATATTTAGTTTGGATAGGTAATTGAGTTTTTACCCAGCTAATTATTCCCATTGAATCTAGGCGGGTAGAATGACTGGAAGCTATTGTTTCTTTTAGTTTCAGGTATTTTTTGTTTGAAATAAAAGTATCAGAAACACCTTCAATATCTTTAATGGATTCAGTGATTAAATTACTTGAAGTATAAAACTGACTTTGGTTCCAGTGAGCCGTTGTGTTAAGGGTTATTTGAGCATGAAGTTGATCAAATAACAAAAAAGTGATTAATACGAGTAAGATTTTTTTCATATGTATTCTCCTTTATATCAGGGAATTTAATGAAAAATTTACAATTTGCAATTATTGGTGTAAGATCGTTGTATCATCGCGATTTATCGCGATGCACGCGATAAGGCACGCGATGAAATACGGATACGTGATAAAATAGGGATACGCGATAAATACGGATACGCGATAAATCGCGTATCTACGATTCAAATGCTTTGATTAAATCGATGATTACAATTTTATCCATTTGCAACATGGCCTGCATTACCTGATTGGCTTTTGTTTTGTCGGGTGCATTTAACAAACTACCCAAAATAGGGGGGACAATTTGCCAGGATACACCAAATTTATCTTTTAGCCAGCCGCAACGTTGTTGTTCACCACCATCGGAAAGTTTATCCCATAGTTCATCAATTTCTTCTTGTGTATCGCAATTCACAAAAAAGGAGATGGCAGGTGAAAATGTAAACATGGGTCCACCATTTAGAACCTGAAAAACCTGACCCTCGATTTCAAAAGTGGCTGTCATAAGTTTGTTATCAGGACCAATTCTCGATTCTGTTTTTATTTTTCCATGTTTAAAAATGCTTGTATAAAACTGAATAGCTTCTTCAGCGTTGTCGTCAAACCAAAGGAAAGGGATTATTTTTTGCATAATTATGGTTTCTTCTTTTTCATAAAAAACAACCACGACATTGAACTAATGATAACCAATCCGAGAATGATGTAATAGGTATTGTCCATGATGATACTAATATACAATAATTTGGTTAAATAAAAACGCATCACTGTAGATACGCGATTTATCTCGTATCGAATTTATCGCGTATTTATCGCGTTCACGATTATACGCGATGAATTGCGCATCTAAACGAATTAATTTTCAAAATAAATTTGCGTAAGTAAATACTTACATTACTTTTGTAAGTATATGGTTACATAATTATGCCTACAGAAACACGACGAGATGTATTTCAAGCTATAGCCGACCCTACAAGACGGCAGATTATTGATTTGCTTTCGGATGAGCCAATGACATTAAATGCAATTGCCGACAAATTCCAAATTAGCCGGCCCGCAATTTCACAGCACATAAAACATTTAGAAGAATGTAACATCATTGAAATCGAACAAAAGGGACGAGAACGATTTTGTAAAATAAAACCCCAGAACTTAATTCCGGCATTCTTGTGGTTAGAAAAATACCAACAACATTGGACCGCGAGAATAGACAATTTTGAAAATTATGTAAATAAATTAAAAACAAAAACCAAGAAAAAATGAGCAACAAAAATGATGAAACAAATCGGACACTGACTTTAAAAAAAGTCTTTGAAGCACCCATTGAATTAGTTTGGGAGGCATGGACAAATTCAGATCATATTATGCAATGGTGGGCACCTCCGGGCATGAAAATAAATATGGTAATTCACGAATTTAAAGTTGGCGGAAAATGGAAATATAGTATGCCAATGCCAGATGGTAGTCAATTTATTTCAGAAGGTACTTACCTGGAAATTGAAGAGTATAAAAAAATAGTTACTACTGCCGACTTTAAACCAATGACTGAAGGAGTTGAGTTGCATGTTTCTTTTGAAGCTGATGGCGACAAAACCAATTTTACATTTAGTGTAATTCATGCTACTGAGGAATATTGTAAGGCACAAGAAAAAATGGGCTTCTACAATGGTTGGGGATCAGCATTGAACAGAATGGAATCTGTAATAATTAATTTATTAAAAAAATAACTCATGCCACTACACATAAATATCATCGCAATTTTGGTAGCAATGCTTGCCAATTTTATTATTCAAATGGTTTGGTATACTGCATTGTTTTCAAAATCATGGAGTAAAGAAATGGGTTATGATCCAAACATGAGACCCGACAAAAAAGCTATGTTCAAAGGAATGGCATTATCTTTTATTGGTTCATTTCTTTTTGCATGGGTACTTGCATTTTATTTAGCAGGATGGAAATTTATTCCCGGTGCAAATGAAATGACTCCTGTTATGTCTGGCTTCAATTCTGCTATTTCAGTATGGATGGGTTTCTTTGTTCCTGTTCAATTGAGTAGGGTAGTTTGGGAGAAACATTCGTGGAAATTATTTTCTATTAATATCGGTTACCATTTTATTGCCTCAGTTGTTGTAGCAATAATACTTTCTATTATGCCTTAGAAGAAAAGGCACAAGTAGAATTAGAAAACTAAGCTTCATTTGCATTTTGGTGTATAGGTGGGTGAAAGGTTCTACATGAACATTTGCAATAAATTTAATTTGAAGACATCAAATTAATATTTGTGATAAAATCTGCCTTTACCCCATTATGCAAAACAATGGATATGCGATGAATTGCGGATACGCGATGAATAACGGATACGTAATGAATCACGGATACGCAATGAATTGCGCATCTACAACGGATACGCGATGAATAATGGATACGCGATAAATCGCGCATCTACAACGGATACGTGATAATTCATGGATACGCGATAAATCGCGCATCTACAACGGATACGCGATGAATCACGTATTTACAGGGTTGTGTAACATAATATCCAAAAATACTGCAGATTGAAAAATTTAATTTCGCTTGATATATCTTTTAGTTTTTCTCGTAAAAATTCTTCTGTAGGAAAGTTTTTCAAAACCAAATGACTTGTATTGTCTTCAAGTTTTCTTGTTTGAAAACTATTACCTAACTCATCCCTTTTTGTAATCTCATGATTACTGCCTTCAACATAATTGTTATCCATAAAAACAACTGTAGAACCCGGACTAACTAAACTGTTTACTGTAGAAAGAAATGTATCCAGGTCTTGCAGTAAAATATGACTCCAGATAAAACCTCCAAACAAACTTTCAAATTTGTCTTGAATGGGGAAATTATAAATATCAGCTAGTTCAAACGAAACCTGTTTTTCAGAAAAATCCTTTTTCCTTGCAACATCAATAACCGTTTCATTAATATCTGTTGCAAGAATAGAACTGGCTGTTTTAGCAATTTTCTCTGTCCAGAAACCTGTTCCACATGCAATTTCCAAAACTTGTTTTTCAGCAAAAATCTCTTGTAATAAACTTGTTGCAGTTTTCAAATCTTCCTGACGTTCGGGCTTAGCATATATTTTCTCATATTCTTTTGCCCTGTCTTTGTAGTAGGAAACCAAATCGGTATTCATGTTGTAATCAATTTAAATTTTGCTTGGTTCACACTTTAGATAAACCTTCACTAAATGTGAATATATGACTTATTCGCTCTTATTAAAAATGGGGCTTATTCTGTCTGAATCAATTTAGCTATTCAGAGTAATTAGTGAATGTTTTTCCATCATATTTATACAAGTTCATTCCTTTGCAACTAAGCCACAAGTTTCCTTTTTTATCTACCAGTATAGGTATCATATCCTTGAAATTAATTCCATCTTTTTCAGTCAAAATTCGATGTTGATTTCCATCATAAAATCCTATTCCATCTTGGGTATCAAACCATATATTTCCATTGGCATCTTCCTGTATATTGTATGAACCATTCAGCTCGCGTGTTTTGAAAATATTTTGGGTATAATTTTTACCATCATATTTACCAATACCTTTGAAGGCTGTGGCAAACCAAAGATTGTTTTGTTTATCTTCAATTATGCGGTCTGTTCTTCTAATTTCTTTGTAAGGAATAATCCTCGATAAGGTCTTTCCATCATAACTTGAGATACCTTCATCAGAACATTCGGCAAACCAAATAGTTCCATTTTTTGTTTCTAAAATCGAAAATATACCTTTGAGTTTTAAACTGTCTTTATTGACCACAGTTTGATTGTCTAAAAAGCGGGTGAATTCCTTTCCATTGTAGCAATAAACACCATCATCAGTTCCAATCCACATCACACCCTTTTTATCCTGCATCAAACTCCAAACAGCATTTTCTGATGGGACATTATTTTTGTTATCACTAGCTAAAAAACCTGAAGAATGATTAGCCAAAACAATGCTTATACTTTTAAAATTATTTCCCTCCAAACGATTGAGCCCTTTATTGGTACCAACCCATATAGTACCCAATTTGTCATGAAGAATGGAATAAATAAAATTACTGTTTAATCCTTGCTCCATTCCATAATGAATAAAGAGCTTTCCATCATACTTATAAAGTCCATCGCCATTACTTCCAAACCATAAATTACCTTCAGCATCTTCAATACCACTTCTAAAACTAAAATCCACATTTGCTCCTTTTGCAAGTGGAATTTTAACTTGTCTACTCAATGGCTGATCACTTTCTTTTTGTGCGATGGGTTTAACTTGTCCGTTGCAGGAACTTAATATAAGCAAGACGAATAACAGAGAATAAATTGGTTTACTGAAATCATTCTTGCTCATAAATAATTGTTTTGTTAGGGTTTTGTAATTTACACCAAATTAGTAGGCATTAGATAAATCATTTTCAAACACGCAATGAATTGCGGATACGCGATAAATCGCGCATCTACAACGGATACGTGATGAATAACAGATACGCGATGAATCGCGCATCTACAAATACGACATTAACAACCGCCGGCGCTGCCAGCGACGTCTATTATTTTAATTAGGTTGTCTGATGCGGCTGGTTTCGATAAATACAATGCGGGGCTTGAATTGCCGTATTTTCTCGCTGTTTCAATCAGGTAATCCATTAATCCATCACCATCAATATCACCGGCAAATAATATAGTTATAGCAGCATCATCAAAGCTGTCATGAGCTACTAGCATATCCATCAATTCCTGTTTATCTTTTTCGCCAAACAACATCAAACGGTAACTTGTCATGTTGTTGAAATTATCTGTTTCATTGCCATCTCTAAATGTTCCATTGGCAACTAGTTTTTGAGTTTTACCATTCAATTTTAGCTCCAAAGTTCGGCCCACAGGCATTGTTCCATCGGCTATTTCAACAAAATTTACTTTTCTTTTTGTTAAATAATTTACACCCGATATAAAAAAGATACATGAATCTTTATGCTCCGTAACAAGCTTTATGTATTCATCATTCGAATCTTCCTGGTTCATTCTTTCTCCTCTTATTGATACCTTATCTAAATAAAATCCATCAACACCTTTAAACAAAGCAAAAACATTTTCTTTATCCATGGCATTAAAATCATCCGGATAAATCATTGTATTTGCCATCACCACCGTAGCACCATAGTTCGAGTCAACCGGATAATCAAATTCCTTTATCATTTGATCTGACTCATTGTTCTCAGGAACAGCAGTAGAATCAATAATCTCAGCAGTCTCTGTTTGTTTGGGTTCACCTGCACACGACACCAGGAACGCCAATAAAATCACAGTATATATTTTTCTCATTTCTTTTTAAAATCAAGTCCAGCTTCTGTTAATGCAGATTTTAATTTAGGGATACTGCTTTTACCCAAACCATGTAAACTTAGAATATCTGCTTCACTGTATTTGGCCAATTGTTTAATGGTCTTTATACCTGCATTCTCCAATGCTCTTTGTGCAGGAGCAGCGAGTGTGCTTATAAAACCTGTTTTAACTTTGCTCTCATTGGCGCAAATAGGGCAAACCGGACAATCACTTGTTTTAGTGAAAGGATGTCCGTTTTTACAGGTTTTAGGCTTCTTTTTTAAATCGGCCTTTTCAAGGTTTTGCTGAATACGATACTCAACAATTTTTTTAATCAGGTTCCATGGCATCTCTTCATCAATGGGAAATTGCACTGCACCCTTCGATGATTTATAGTGTTTGAAATCCTTTTCAAAATGAGCAATACCTGCTGCACCCGGATAAAACCCAATATGATGTTTATAGGCAGCATAGTGAACCAGATTGCCCTCCAGCTTAAATGTAGGAATACCATAATTCATGGTTTCCTCGGCAAAATCGGGCAATAATGAGGAGATAAACTTCCTCATCTCATTTAATATTTTCTGTGTCTCCTTCGGATACGATTTGATATAAGATGATACATCAGCAGAAGAATTTTTCATGAATCAATTTTAAAAAAGAAATTCAATTTACATGATAGCAGCAAAACCAACAAACAAAAAATAATACAAAACAAATTCGACCAACAAGCTGGCCTTCTATAAAAAGAAAGATTCACAATTTATCACTAGCAAAATTGTCTTCCAACAAGAACATTTTTTTTCTGGGCCTTGCCCCGCTTGAGGGCGGTGCCGGGCTATTCACTGCTATCTTTTTGGCCTTGCTCCAACAACATTACCCGCTGATAAACGAGCCAAAAAGGATATCCGTTTCTATCCCTAAGGCGGAGGGCAATTTCGTTTCTAAAGATTGGTTTCATTCACCACAAAAATTTCTTGAATTTTAGTTTAAATGAAAATTCTGATTGATATAAAAGTGAAAACCTAAATATTTAATTGTTTCAGTTGTTCGATTTTTTCGAACAACTGAAATTTATATTTAGAATACTCAGAATTATTGAAGGAAAATATTTTTATAATGGAAGTCCAGAAAATCCTTATTTGGATAACAACGCTCAGGAAGATTGATCCGCTTTCCTTCATATTGTAACAAAGAATTTAATGCGGAATTTTCTATTCCATTTTGTCTTAAATTATCTGAGAATTTTATTTGGTAATCTGTTGTAATAGTCATATTCCCCGAATCAAACGCCTTATCATGTAAAGCATTTAAACAAAGACCATTCGAAGGATTCAATCTATTGTCTTTATCAACTGCCCATGGAACAATATGGCTAGCAACAAGTAATGATGGTGTATTCAAACCTGTAACACAACAACAGTTGTCATAAATACCTAAAATATTATTTCTAAAAAAGTGCTGATTGATTCTCACTTTTACCATTCTTTCCTTTTCAATTCCATCGGGAATTTCATTCTCATTAAATCCAATAATTTCAAATAAAGACATATTAGAAAATTTAGATATTAATAATGCACTATCTTCAGAAAGTTTCTCAAGATTATTTGCATATTCATGCCAAACCTCTTTGTCCAAATTAGAGGTGCCACTTAAGCCAACAATTCCTCTCTTAGCTAACTCTGGGTCTAAACTTCCAAAATTTCCTATTTTCATTTTAACAGCATTTATACTTCTGCCAATAATTCTAGCTGTTTCAATAATTTCTTTGTTAGTATTACTGGCTTTATTAAATGGTATACTAAAATAGGTTCTTAATGTAACTATTGATTGCTCTTTCGTCCATAGATTATTCGCCATATTTTTCTGTTTCTATAATGTCTAAATGTGCAACTGAGTAATCACTAAAAATATCTTTAAATAGGTTTAATTTAAAATCAGAGTTACCTAAAAGTATTGTTGAAAATATTTCAATTCTATCATTTACACTCAAAAGATTTAACTTTTCATCATCTCTAAAAAATGCCATGAAATTATCTCTATCCATAAGTTTATTTGCTGTTTTCATTTTGGTTTTTAATAAAAGTATCTGCAAACTAAATTGATGAAAATGAATTCGAATATCAAATGAAATTGAATTAACTTATCACCGGTGTGTTAACAGATAAGTTCCTCCAAAGTGAAGCATTTACATAATTCATTTATAAGTTAATTTTAGATGTTCAAAATATTCCTAGTTTTTCCTTTAAACAATTAATGAAAACCTAGGTAAATATGATATTTCAAAATAACTACCAGTTTGTTTTCAATTAAAATTTGGAATTGGATAATTTGTCCGTAAATTTGTCCGTAATATGATAAATGTTAAATTTTATTTAGATAAAGCAGATAAAAGTAAACGACATCCAATTCATCTTGTCTTGAGACAGAAGAAAGTAAATGTTAAAGTTGCAACAGGTCAGAAAATATTTAAGAAGGACTGGGACATTAAAAATCAATTGGTTAAAGAGTCTGAATATTCTCACAAATCAATAAATAAATTCTTGGCATTTTTGAAACAAGAAGTTGAAAGACATTTTGAATCAGTGCATCACTCTCAATTTACGGACATAAAGGTTAAAGAAAAAATTCAATCTCTAGTCAATAGTAGAAAAGTAAATAATGATGTTAAAATGATTTTGGAGGATCCTTTAGAATATGAAGGAAAAACAAAAATAACATTTGTGGATTTATTTGCCGGGGCTGGAGGGTTCAGTGAAGGCTTTTTACAAGCAGAATATGGTGATAGTTATTTCGATTTTTTACTAGGCAGTGATATTAACGAAAACTGCGAATTAACTCATTTGGCCCGTTACAATTACCAACTTGGAATGGACGCTGAATTTTTGCGTCAAGATATTACGGAACCAGATTTTTTGGATAACTTATTAAAACGACTTAAAAACAAGCAAGTAGATGTAGTATGTGGAGGTCCCCCCTGTCAAAGTTTTAGTTTAGCTGGTAAAAGAAAAAAATTTGATAAGAAGGATGATTTATTTGCCCACTATTTGAATGTAATTCGAGCCTTACGACCAAAATATTTTGTTATGGAAAATGTTAAGGGTATATTAACAAAAGAAGGCGGTAAAATTAAAGATATGATTCTTCAAGAAATTAAATCAATTATTGATTTGAAGGAACTGCATCAGTTAATTTTCTTCTTGGCAAAACTCCGCAAGGCAGAACGTGAAAAGCAATTTACACTTGATTGCTTCAATTTACGCTTACAATTTGAATCCGCAAGTGAAAAGGACTTGGAAAAATATCGTGATTCTTATATTCAAACTGTTGAAAATAAATTTAGAGTTCTAACACCCAAAATTGCCGATTATAAAACTAGTAAAACGGATATAAATATTAATACTATTCGTCATGGATTTAATTTACTTAAAAGAAGCAAAGAATTAGCCTATGTGAGGAAAAAAGTTATTTTAGAAAAAGCTCATAGTGATCTTGATAATGATTTTTTTGCAGAAAAGTTTGATTCATTCTTAACCTCCATTGAGTCTGATTCTATAATTGAAGAAATTCAACATGCTTTTGAGAAATTAAAACCAGCAAATGAATATCAAGCAGAAATAAGTGAAATTATATCTGCATTGGAAATTTACAATTTTACTTTTGAAGAATGTATTCAAGGCCTTAAACCTTTCGTTGAAAAGTCAAAATCAGAAACTGAGTTTGAAGAAATTCTTTCTCATATAAGATTGTATAATATACATCAACCCTTTGTTGCTTTAGCTTCAAATTATGGTGTTCCCCAAAATCGTGAGAGAGTTTTATTCATTGGTTGTCGTAAAGACCAAAAGTTGATTAAATCGGTTCCACCCACCGTAAATACAAAAGAAAAGGTTACTGTTTTTGAAGCATTATATGATTTAGATTTTGTAGGTAATGATGATGAAAAATTTAATTATGAACCAATAAATTTAAAGTCAAAGTATAATGGCAAAAGTGAAAAAATGAAGGCTCTTATAAAGAAAAGAGATATAGATGGAAAACCAGATGATAATAAAGGTCTAACATATGCTGAATGGTCTAAAAATGGTCGATTAAGCGGACGGTTTGTCAATGCAAAGAATCCGTTTTATGTTAGAAATTTTGAGGAGCTTGAAAACACTTTAGCACATGTAGTTGCGCCACTTCATAACCATAAAACAAGTAAACAAAATGAGGATGTAGTTAAGCGTTTAGAGGTAATTTTAAACTTTGGAGATTATGATATTGCAAAGGATGAATTGAAAAAAATTGGACTTGATTCGGAAAAACGAAATTACAATGTCTTAAAACCGGATTCTCAGAGTTCAACGATTATGACCATTGCAGATGATTATATCCATTTCTCTACTCCAAGAGCATTAACTGTAAGAGAAATGGCAAGACTACAATCCTTCGACGATTCTTTTGTATTTCAAGGAAAACGTTCAACAGGAGGAAATAAACGTAAATTTGAAGTACCTCAATTTACTTTGGTAGGTAATGCAGTTCCGCCTTTAATGGCACGTGCTGTAGCGTTAGAAATATTAAAGAATATTAATTAAATATGACATTAGAGGATTTCAAAAGAGATTGTAATACTCTGTTACCTGAAATTGTAGTTCAAAAAAATTTGATAGAAGGAGATAGTTTTTTCTTTAGAGATTTAGAAGCCAACGAAGAATTTTTATTTAAGAAAGAACTTGCAGAATCATTGGATGTGCATATTAGGAATATTGTCGTAGTCGGGTCAGGCAAACTGGGATTTAGTATCAAACCAGATAAGTATAATAAAAGTTTTTATGAATACAAGTCTTTTGATCAGGATTTTAATATGAATTCAAACAACAAGAAATCTGACCTTGATATAGCAATTGTATCTGAGCAACTTTTTGATAGGTTATTATTAAATTTGTTTAGGCAAAGTAATAGTTTCACAACAGATATTCTCAATTGGGGGAATAGAAAATCTTTTGCATACTATATTCTAAAAGGTTGGTTTAGAAAAGATTTTATGCCCTTAAATTTTATAATCTCCTCATCCACAGATTTCGTAGTGAGGAAATACGAACAAAAGTATAAAAGAGAAGTTAACATTGGGATTTATAAATCTTGGTACTATTTCGAAAGTTATCACAGAAACAATATTTATAATATTCAACTAAATAATATCGCAAATGGATAAAATAGTAAAACTAACTAATAGCATACCCTCTTCGAATCTTAAGGTAATTGAGCTATACAATAAGATTGATTCAGGAAATCTCATAATAAATCCTGACTTCCAAAGAAAACTTGTCTGGAAAAAACAGCACAAGTATCATTTTATTGAGACAATACTAAAAAACTTCCCCTTTCCAGAGGTTTATATTGCTAGTTCATCAATAGATGTTGAGAATCTATTAGCAGCAGAAATTGTTGTTGATGGTCAGCAACGCTTATCTACTATTGTTGATTACATAAAAGGCCAAGGTGATTTTGTTGGGCAAAAGGCAATTTTGGCATTTAAAGACTTAGATACTGATTCCAAGAAGGATTTTCTAAATTATATCGTTTCTGTTAGAGATTTAAAGGATCTTCATTTGGATGATATTAAAGATATTTTCAAACGAATAAATAATACCGAGTAT
This sequence comes from Vulcanococcus limneticus LL, assembly GCA_943361925.1. GTDB lineage: Bacteria > Bacteroidota > Bacteroidia > UKL13-3 > UKL13-3 > CAISCU01. Next base: position 195,548 of record CALRIT020000005.1, read on the forward strand.
TCTCTTAATGCTGTTGAAAAGAAAAATGCACAATATGGTGATGGTGAATTTATGATATTTTGTAAGCAAATTGTAGAATTGGGTGAAGTACAAAGAGAGGATACAGAAGTTATTATATCTGAAGAAGAAAGAAAATCAATAATTGATTTCTGGCAACGAAACAATGTTTTTACTGAAAATGATTCAAATCGAATGATTGCACTTCAGTTTGTAGCAACACTTATAACTACAATATTAGAGCCAGAATATTTTAATAGAAATTCTAAAACAATGGACTATATTGAAAAATATAATAATGAATTCCCGAATTATACCTCAGTTTTCAACCGGTTAAAATTTGTAATTGATTTTATTATAAAGTTAGAATTAAGGATTGGTTCTTATTGGTATAATAAGCCTAATATTTTTACATTAATAGTTGAATTAAGTAAACTTGATATTAAAGAAATAGACATTGAACATCTTAAAATATCTTTAGCAAAAATGGAGGAGGATAGTATAAAGTATTTTGCAAATATTGAAATCGAAAATATAAGTGATGATAATAAAAAATACTTTGAATATGCAAAACAAGGGATAAATGATAAAAATCAAAGGTTGCATAGAGCAAAAGTAGTTCATGACTTTTTATCAAAAGCAATAAGGCAATAATGAGACAACTTTCAACTTTAGAAATAGACAGAATCAAACTTCTAACAGAAAAGTCCGTTGAGCTTTGTTTAATAGAACCAACTGCAACTGGGCTAGAAAAGTCAATTATGGATGCTACAGGTTCAGTTAGAGCCTATTTAAAGAATAATAAAATTCACGATTATGAATTTCAGAAACAAGGTCAGGAAAGTAAAGTTCAATTAGCTTCATTTTTGATTGGCTCAATTGAAATAGTAAATTCAGTAGCCTCTTTATATCGTCCAAATACAAAAAATGGTGACCCAAGAATCTGGTTTAAAGGATTAGGATCATATTCTAACGCAAATGATATTCTCGCCATAATTGCATTTGACATGAAATTGTATGTTTTGAATATTACTCAAATTGATTTGCAAAGTTTAATAGAAAGTGAAGTTTCAAATCCATTACAAGAACTTGTAAATGAAATAAATCAAATTTCGAATGAGGTAGCAAATGAATTATTAATTCTCTTAAATAAAATAGCTTTAAGTGGTCCCATACCTGCATTACTTCAAGCAGACACTGCAGTTGGAAGAACCTTAGAAACACTTTTAGGTATAAAAAGTAATTCTTCAAAAAATCCAGACTATAAAGGAATTGAATTAAAATCATATAGAGATAAAAGAGGAAATCGAAAAAACCTATTTGCACAAGTACCCAATTGGACTTTAAGTAAATTCAAAAGTTCAGAAGAAATTTTAAATGCCTTTGGATATACTCGTGGTGAAGACTTTAAATTATATTGCACAGTTTCAACACTTGTAAGAAATTCTCAAGGATTGAAATTAAAGATTGATTCCGAAATTAGTCAGCTTATTGAAAATTCTGATAAATCTAATATTGGAGATTTTGTAATTTGGTCATTAGAAACTTTACATAAGCGACTTCTTGAAAAACATAATGAAACATTTTGGATTGCAGCTGATTCAATAATTGAAGATGGAAAAGAATACTTCCAATATAAAAAGGTCGAACACACTAAAAAACCAATTGTTTCTCAGTTTGATATTTTAATTGAACAAGGAATCATTACTCTTGATCATTTAATAAAAAGAGTTCAAAGCGGCAAAGTTTCTGAAAAGGGCCCACTCTTTAAAATTAAACCTAGTGCCTTAGATTTACTTTTCCCACCAAGTCAAAGCTATAAGTTAGGCAATCAGTAAAACTAATTATTCACCCCAACAACCACAAACCTCCCAAGTTCCGGGCCGTTGTCAATCCAGATGATGCCGCTGCCTAACATGATGCCCTGGTAGTTGTGGAAGAGGTTGCAGGTGCAGGTTTCTTTCAGGGCTTTTTTGAAATTGTCGTTGTTAATTTGGGCAAAGTATTTGATGAATTCTTGCTTGTCTTTTAAATCTTTGTATTTGCCATTGCCTATACTTACATGTAAAGGATAAATCATTTGCTCAGCCAACCATTTGCTGTCGGATACTAAAAAAGCATTTTTTACCTTTTTCATGTAGGCTTCTATTTCTTCGTCGTTGTTTAAAGCATTAGAATAACGTTTTTCTGCGCTGCCACCTACTTTAGCTACAACATGTATCTCAAAACGTTCTGCTTTTTGTCCGCCTCTTTCTGCCCTGAATCCTTTGAAGAAATAGTCGCCAGTTGAATCATCAAATTTACCTTTAAAAATGGCTTTGAAACCTAGAACATTTCCTTCAACTAAAAACAAAATATTGTTCTTCAAAGTACCTTTTATGGCTATATGTTGTTCTTTGATTCCATCACAGTAATTTCCTTGTACACTATCACCGGTGGTTCGGTATAAAGAGAGGTAGATTTTTTTTCCATTCAGGGTGCCTTCGAAATCTGTCCATAATCCTTCATCTAATGAGAATGCGGAGGAATGAGTGGTTTGGAGGAGAATGTAAGTGAGTAGGAGGATAATTTTTTTCATAAAATTATTTTTTGGGAATATAATTTAGTTTTTGAATTTCTTGTTACAAGAAGGATTTATTAAGGACAAATATTGCTCGTTATAAGTACGATTTTAGTTTTAGCATCATTCGTTGCTTTAATCCTTACTTTTTGGAAAAAAAGTAAGCAAAATTCTTTCATCATCGAAGGCGCCTGCTTGGCTGCGAGGCCAACGCCTGATGCAATCTGGCCGGCCGCTGCTGCCTTTTCCGCTCCAACGCACTATAGTCTTTCGTCGAGTTTGGCCTTCCCTGCGGAAAATTCAAAAGGCGGCTTGGCGCACAAGGCCAATTCAGATTGCATCAGCACGCGCTTCCGATGATGAGTTCGTTTTCAAAGAGACGTTTATTTTTAATGAATGATTCTCCTAATTTCTTGCTAAAAGAAGGATTTATTAAGGACAAATATTGCTCGTTATAAGTACGATTTTAGTTTTAGCATCATTCGTTGCTTTAATCCTTACTTTTTAGGCAAAAAGTAAGCAAAAGCCTTTCATCATCGAAGGCGGTCTTTTGGGCTGCTGGCATCTGGCGGTTGGCATCTGGCCTGCGATTCCGCTAGTATAAAAATTGGTTTTCAAAAGAAGGATTAAGTTGATTACAGTTAACTATAGCGATAAATTCCTTTTAGTAATGTGTATGTTTTTCATTTCAAATTCAAGGCCAGGAGCTAGAAGCAAAATGCCAGGTGCCAGAGGCTAGCAGCCAGAAGCCTATTAGGGATTTCGCCCCTTCAGGGCTTAGGGAAATTCAATTGATAGTGAAATCCATTTTTTTGATGGCTATTGTTTTCATTTAGTAGCCTAAAATACGTTGAAGGATTTTTAAAATCTTACTTAGTCCAAAGGCATTTACTACCTACTCAAATCAAAAGCCAGTTGCTAGTGGCTAGGTGCCAGAAGCCTTCTAAAAAAGCCTAAATTACGTTGACCGCTTTTAAAAATATTACTTAGTATAAACGCAGGTTCTATTTTCTCAAATCAAAAGCCAGCAGCCAGTTGCTAGAAGCTAGAAGCCTTTCAAAAAGCCAGCTGCCAGTAGCTAGATGCCAGAAGCCATACTTACAAAAAGCCCCGCTCAAGCTAATGAGCGGGGCTTTTTGTAAGTAAAGGTTGAGTCGGTTGCGATCTAAATTCTATTTAAATGCAGCTTCACATTCTTATTGATTATTCTGATTTATTTCCTCTTTCGATTAATAAATATTTTCTGCGTTTCTATATCCATTGGTGTTTGAGTACCAATCTGTGAACAATGTTCCACCTGATACTACCCAAGCTGCGAACTTGCTGTAAGCTGTATTGATATCAGCTTTTTCTTTTGGATAGCTAAAGTTTGCTGGAGTTTGGATTGCCCATGGTAATCTTCCGTTTTTGCTAACATAAGTATCACCAGTTGCGATATTGCTTGCATCTCTATTGGTTCCAAAGATTGAACCATTAGCTAAATCTGTTGGAGTTTTACCAGCTAAGTGAATTTCATATCCTCTACCCATGCTGCCGTTCCAAATAAATGGATTGTAACAACTTAATCCGAATGCTGCCAAAGTTGGACCATTACTTACATTGAAAGCAATATTGTAAGTTACTGCAGGACTAGTTCCACCTGGTTTTACAGTATTCCAGTTGGTCATTTCAGTACGCATGTTGTTGAACATGATTAAAACTGCATTTGTTTGGCCTGCTTCTAAAGTAGCACCTGTTACACCAGTCACTTTACTTCTTTCTACAGGGAACTGAACACCAAATCCATTTTGGAAAGAACCACCAGTTGCACGTAAAGTTAAACTTCCTTCTACTCTTACAACTTTGTTAGAAGCATTTGTTACAACATTGTAGTTATAGTTTACAACAACATCATTCAAATCGTAATCACCTGTTGATGGCCATTGGTCTTCGAAAGCAATAGAACCAGTACCTGTAGGATTATTGAAAGCTTTGTTAGGATCTGTAGGATAATCATCATCATTATCTTTTACACCATCTTTATCTTCATCTTCACAAACTGGAAGAGGAGTTACATCTTCATCATCAATAGCAGTTACAGGATTTGAAGTTGTATAAAACAATACATCGTTAAAATCGTGGTCACAACCGTTGTTATCTCTTCTAATATCTTCAAAACCCATAATGAATCTGTGGTTAGCGATATCATTTAATAAAACCATGTGTTGTTTTTGGTTATTGTTAGATTCAGGGTTTAAGTCTTTTTGACCAAATACTAACCAGTTACCTTCTGTTACACCATTGAAACCTGAGTTTCCATCTTTCCAACCATCAGCAGCAACACCATATCCAATAACAGTACCGGCAGGAAATCTACCTAAGAATACTTTATTACCAGGATTTAAACCACCACCAGAACCATTCAAAGATGTATTAGGGAAAATTACAGTGTATTTATCGATATCACTTTTAGATTCAGGAGCACCAGCATTTTCGTTATAAGTATAATAAAACAATGTATTTCTATATCCGGCACCTTCACTCACGAAAGTTACATATACGTCTGCCAATTCTCTTACACGAATAACTCTTACAGCAGATTCACTTAACATTGGTGAACTAGCAGAAAGAACAACCGATTCAGGTAAAGCACCATTGATATCAGCTAATAATGATTGACTAACTACATCATCAGTAGCTTCTTTATAATTTGGAACACCAGAGCTATTCCAAGTGCGAGAAGATGGCACAACATTAAATTTGTTTCCACCCGATTTTCCCAAAACTACATTTGATGGCAATTTGCTTTCAACTGTTTTGATTGGAGCTGAAGCAGAACCACCTAATTGCATTTTGATATTTGTAGAAGTTAAATCAACAATGATATCTTTTGGTAATCCTAAATAAGCTGAATTTAGAACCAATTGTTTCATACCGGCAGGTAAAGTAATTTGTGTTTTGAAAGTACCATTTTCATCAGTACCAGCTTTTAATAACAAATCGCCTTTATTTTCATACGAATCGCTCATCAACTTAACAGCTACATTTTTTACTGCTTGATCATCGCTCGATTTCAAAGAAATTTCTACATTGTAAGTTTTAGTAGTAGACCAATTAAAACCAGCAGGAACTTTTAAATCCTGCATACTTGATACATTTACAGAAGAACCATCTGTTGTGCCCGAAGTTTCATTATACTTCGAAACTAAATCTTTTTTACATGAGCCTAAGAATGCTAAACCTAGGAATAATGGAAGATATATTTTTTTCATAATTGTTATTTTC
>CALRIT020000006.1:0-167365 GCA_943361925.1 Vulcanococcus limneticus LL
CTTTGTTTTTTAAAATGTTCAGCACATGCTTTCGAATCAGGGAAGTCTTTTAGAAATGTTAAAATGCTCATTTTGAATAATTTTATTCAAATTTAATTTACCAGCCCGCAACCTATTTGCGGGCTGGTAAACATGCGGATATTCGTATATCATTTAAATAGAATTTTGTTTTGCAAATTAGAATCAAAACAAAATCATTTATTCAATTTTATTTTGATTTGAGGATTTTGACATAAAAATAGCGAATATCACCATGTTTACCAGAAGTATTTTTTATAAATCCAGTATATGTATTGAGAATTATTTTCAATAAGAAGTTAGGAATTAAATTGCTCTATTCAATGAAATTAATGACCCTGAAGGTGGTCACATGTTTATAGAAAAATGCTGTAATCCACCCTCCCAAACCCCACCACGCGGACCTTCGGTCCGCGTGGTGGGGTTTGGGAGGAGTTTCTTCGTAATTTATTTTCTATAATCATGTCACCCATTCTGGGTTTTAGAACTTGCTAAATGAAACATAACACAAAATTTCATTTTTAATGATTTAGTTTGGTTTAAACGATAATAATCAGAAATAAAGTTTCGATAAATTTATTTTTAAGTAAACAAGCGGATAATCGTTTTAAAAAAAACAGGAAATTTTCGAATGATTGTTTGGCAATTGATTTTTAAAGTCAATTTTGCAAAATGAAGAAAATTGGAATTCTTAGTGATACCCATGGTTTTGTTCCCGAATCATTATTCGATTTTTTTAAGGATTGTGATGAAATATGGCATGCCGGTGATTGGGGAGATGAAAAAACATTTGATTTATTAAGAAACTTTAAACCCCTAAAAGCTGTTTATGGGAATATCGATGGACAAGAATTAAGGATTCAAATGCCTGAAATTTTGGAGTTTAATTGTGAAGAAGTGAGAGTTTGCATGTTACATATTGGTGGATATCCAGGCCATTATTCACCTTTATTTAGAAAACAATTATCTCTAAAATCCTATGATTTAATGATTTGCGGCCATTCTCACATATTAAAAGCCATGAAGGATCCAAATTCAGGAATGATGTATTTGAACCCAGGAGCAGCAGGTAAACATGGATTTCATAAAGTTTCAACAGCCATGAGATTAAAATTTGACAAAAAAAGAATGTTCGAATTAGAGGTATGGGAACAAAAAAAATGATACCTTGTACAACCCGTTTTATAAATAAGTTGACTTAAAAAAATAATTTACTATTTTGCTAACCAAACGACAAAACATCATATGAAGAAGTTTTTACTGGCAGCCTCTTTCGCAATTATTTCTGCATCAGGGTATTCACAAGTTAAAGTGAACTCTTGCGGAACCGATCAGCACCACCAAAATTTAGTTTCTGAGCATCCGGAATTACTGGAAGCGAAGAAAAAATTTGATGCAGATTTCAAAGAATACATCAAAACTTACAAACCATCAGACAAAAATAGTCTGAAAAAAGCGTCAGCTCCTAAATATATCATCCCGGTTGTTGTGCATGTTTTGCACAATTATGGAAGTGAAAATATTAGTGATGCTCAAATTCAAAGCGAAATCAACTTTTTAAACCAAAGTTTTAGAAATTTAGTTTCAGATTCAACAAATCGTCGTCAGGATACATTTAATGGAGCATTCTACAGCTACAAAGAATTAGCTGCTGATGCTGAAGTTGAATTTAGATTGGCTCGCAAAGACCCTAAAGGAAATTGCACAAATGGTATTGTTAGAGTTCAAACTCCTTTAACTAATAAAGGTAATGACGATTTAAAACAATTAAGCGTTTGGGATACAAAAAGATATTACAATATCTGGGTTGTTAGAGGTATCAACAGAGGTAATACAGTAGGTATTGCAGGATATGCTCAATTCCCAATGGGTTTCAACAATGGTGCTTCTACAGATGGTATCATTGTAATTCATAATGAGTTCGGGAATATTGGAACTTCAAATCCCGGCCAAACTCCCAAAGTAACAACAAGTACTCACGAAACAGGTCACTGGTTAGGTTTATACCATCCATTCCAAACTCAAGGTGAAACTTGTGGATTAGATGGTGATGAAATTCTAGATACACCTCCAACTATCTTCTCTGCAACTTCAAATGAACCTTTAAGAAACAAATGTGCCGATAAAAGATACAATACTTGTACCAATGAAATTCCTGATTTACCGGATATGCAAGAAAACTACATGGACTATTTCATTGGAAATTGTGCAAGTAATATGTTTACAAAACAACAAGTTGTAAGAATGCACTATGTATTAGATAATTATAGAAGAACTTTATGGCAAGAAGATAATTTAATCTCTACTGGAGTTAAAGACAATTCAACTGCAACTTGCTCTCCTATTGCATCTTTTAGCACAACAACCAGAATTACTTGTGCAGGAAATAAAATTTCATTCACAGATAATTCATACAATTCAAACATAACAGCTTGGAAATGGAGCTTCCCTGGAGGAACACCATCTAGTGCTACTACTAAAGCTCCTGGACAAATTCAATATGACAATCCAGGTACTTACGAAATTACATTAGAGGTTACAGGTCCTAATGGAACATCTTCTGTTACAAATAAAGATTATGTTGTAATTCAACCTGCATCTGCAAATAATCCTTCTGGATATTATACTGCTGATTGGTGGTACCAAAACAATTGGTATGATAAAGGTTGGGTATTCGAATATGAGAACGATAAAAACAAATGGGTTAGAACTGCTGCAACATCATTTAATCAAAATGCTTGTATGATGTACCCTAAAGATCCATTCAATTTAAGTTCATCAGTTGGAGCTTTAACATCTTTAATCTCTCCATCTTATAATTTCCAAGGTGTATCAAATGGATACTTCTCATTTAATTATGCATTTGCTCAAGGAACATTAAGTGCTGATATTGGTGGTGGAGCTACAAAAGAAGAATTAAGAGTTTATACATCTGTTGATTGCGGTAAAACATGGATTAGCAGAGCAGCAATTGGTTCTGCAACCATTTCAACTATTGGAACCGGAACTGCAGCTCAATTAGCAAGCAATATTAATTTTGTTCCTGCTAACCAAAGCAAATGGAAAGAAGTTAAAATTGAAGGTTCAGCTATTCCTAATAATTCAAATGTGAAATTCAAAATTGAATTCAAATATGCTGGTGGAAATAACTTCTACTTAGATAACGTGAAATTAGGAACAGTAACAGGTATTGAAGATGAATTAGCAAAACAAATCAGATTCAGTGTTCAACCTAATCCTTTCAATTATGAAACAACTATTTCTTATGAGTTAAACAAAAACGAAGATGTAGAAATTCGTTTATTTGATATCGCAGGAAAAGAATTGGGAGTTTTATTTTCAGGTGATCAAGCAGCAGGAATTCAAGAATTCCAAATCAGCAAATCGCAGTTTAATTTACAAAGTGGACTATATTTTGTGAATATGAACGTTGGAGGACAAAAATTCTCGAAAAAAATTGTGGTTGAATAACAGCCAATTAATTCAAAAAAGGCGCATCAAATCAATTGATGCGCCTTTTTTTTGCTTTTAGTTTTGGATAAATAATCTAGAATACTACTTTTGCAGTGGAGAGTTGGCAGAGTGGTCGATTGCGGCAGTCTTGAAAACTGTTGTCTGTTACAGGACCGGGGGTTCGAATCCCTCACTCTCCGCCAGAACAAACTGAAACCTAATTTTGCAGAGCAAAATTGGGTTTTTTTGTGCCCCTAAGTGTCGAAAATAGCCAAGCGCATTTTCGTAAGCTTAGGGGCACAAAAAAAACCTGCATGCAGCGCAGCGGAATGCAAAGGGTTTCATTTCTTCTGATGCCTCCCCCAAATGGGATCATGAAATAATCCCTAAGTTCATCTAAAACGAAAATCGTCGAAAAAAACGCAGCACATTTTCGTAAGCTTAGAGGCACAAAAACAGTATTGAGTTTGAGTTTTAAGCAACAAGCAAAAAACAGTATTGAGTTTGAGTTTTGAGCAACATGCCAAAAACAGCATTGAGTTTGAGTTTTGAGCAACAGGCCAAAAACAGTATTGAGTTTGAGTTTTGAGCAACAGACAAAAACAGTATTGAGTTTGAGTTTTGAGCAACAAGCCAAAAACAGTATTGAGTTTGAGTTTTGAGCAACAGGCAAAGACTCTCACTGATTCTCACTCTCTCTCCCACACTCATACTCCATACTCATACTCACACTCACACTCACATTCAAACTCACACTCAAACTCACACTCAAAAGCCCTGCATGGAGTGCAGCGGAGTGCAGAGGGGTTTCAATATGTTCTATTAATTAAATAGACGATATTAGAGGGTCTACATTTTTATTGGAGATGAATCAAGAGATTTTATGGCAATCTATTTTGCCTTGTAATAAACCAAACCATTCTTAGAAGCACAACAAAAGTTGAAAGAGCTAGTGTCGGCCAGGTTGTAAATGTCCAAACCTTTTTGTTCCATATAATCCTCATAAACAGAAACCGCAAGCTTAGGAAATACAAGACCTGTATTTTTCTCTACGCCTTTTTTTCTATCTAAAAAAAATGCACCATAACTATTCCCTTTGCTATAACCATAAAGTTTATCATTTAAGGAATATTTTTCCATAAAGTTGATAGCATTCTTCCAAATCTGATCATACTCTATTTGAAGTAAGATTATGTTTTGCTTATTTATCAAACCAAATTTTCCATCCTTTTTCACAACAAAAATTCCTTGGTGATAGGTTTTTAAACAAAGGTTTTGATCTACTTTATAAATCGTTTGTTTCTTAAAAGTAAATTTTCCTGCTTGTCCTTCATCATCTCTTTCATAACCCAATTCATCAAAGTCAAATCCTACATATTCAAAAATAATTGGAACTATTAGCAAGCCCTTTTCATTTAATAGACCAAAACTCCATTTACCAGTGAAGGTATCTTTAATTCCGGCCATATACATGCTGCCAATTGGGTTATCAAAATCTATATATTGGTTACGTAAATAAATCAATGAATCATATACTTCGCTTGAACGTTTATAATCTGAAAGGTACAGTCCATATTTCTTATCCTTAAAAAAAATTAAAGGCTCCTTTTGAGATTGATGGGTATAGGGTTCGGCAAAGAACACACGTTCACCTAATGCCAATTCTGCCATATTATCCCCAAATAAAAAGGCCTTTTCATTCACGCGTTCAAAATTTACAGGAGTGCTAATCTGCTTTACTTCTTCAACTATTGGCATTTGTTCTATTGGCAAACTTTCACCATCAACCATTGGCACAAAATCTTCTTCGTTTTCTCCAGTAATTCCCAATGGCTCTTGCACAGGAATTTGTGCACTTTGTTCATTTACATAAGGCTTACGTTTATGTTCTCCGCTTTTATCGTCGTAATAAATAACATCATGTGCATAGTTTCCCTTTTGGTCGGTATAGGTGCAAATCAAAACTCTTTCTTGATTAGATTGGTTCCTTTCCATATTGAAATTAGACACATGATCCAATAAAGGAGTAAGCATTATCTGTTTATGACCATCATATAACAGGATACTCACTTTTCCATCTTGAAACTTTGCTAAAATGGCGATACTACCTTTATGTGATTTGGCAGCGGGCGATACCACCATTCGAAAACCGCTAACATTTTCGGCCAATAATCTTTCTCCTTTCAGGTTATAAAAATTGCTATTTTTACTAGTAAAAGCACTCTCACTTCCAACTATTATTCCTGCATCCAGATAAGTAAAATGATTGTGATTACTTTGAGTAATTATTTCTTTGGTACCAAACATCACTCCTCTTGTAGATATCGGTTTTGAATTCGAACCCAAATTGGATTTTGAGTCAAGTATCTTTGTAAATTCAAACACATTTTTGCCAATTGGAGACAAGAAAGAATAACTCGCACCTAAAACCATTTTGCCATTTACATCTGAAAGGCCAAACAAATTCCCTACTCTGTAAGGCACCAAAACTTTCTCTTGTGCATGGGTAACAAATACACTCAAAAGCATCATTATCAAAATGAAGAGATGCAAAAGCGTTTTCGGTATTTTTAATCTTATTAATTTCATTGAATAGAAAGTTTGTATTCTTATTATAATATAAACAAAGGTTTGGTAGCAAAACCTAAGCAAATAAAACAATAATTATTATCATGGTATTAAATTTTACGTATATCCATTTCATTAAAAGTAAATTTAATAACATAATTAAACCCCCTTCCAACAGACGCGAACCTTCGGTTCGCCTCCGTTTGGGATAAGGGTCTTTCATTCAATTTGATTTACTACAATAATTTCATCCCGATGGGATTTTAGGATTTTTCATACAAAACCGGATTCTATTTTTAATTGATTTTGCTTAGAATTAAAGTCATAAATCAATTTTAAATATTAGGAGTTTTACTAAAATAAATTAAAGGTATATATCAAAACTTTACCAAACATCAATATGCATTTTCTTTTCTATAACTTGATGGTGTTTTTCCTTTTTTATTCATAAATACCCTATTGAAATAACTCAATGTTTCAAAACCACATTCATAGGATATTTGATTAATCGTTTTTTCTGTTTGAAGCAATAACCGCGCGGCTTCGTTGATGCGAATTTCATTGATATAATCTGAATAGGTTTTACCTGTTGCCTTTTTGAAAAACTTACAGAAATTACTTTCTGTTAAATGAATCAATTCTGCTACTTCCTTTAATGTTATTTTATTGGCAAAATGATCCTGAATAAATAAACATACTTTGTTAATCCTTATTTCATTTTTCTTGGAAACAACATTATGAAAGGTATTAGATGCAATCAAATCACCCGACTCTTTTGATAAATCATCCAAAATTGAAATCAAGCCTAATATCCTCTCTATTCCTTTGCTTTCGGTTAATTGAAGTATTTTCGATAACAAGAGTTCATTCACCTGAAAGCGAATGCCTCTTGTTGAAAATTCCAACATTTTTTTAATCAATATACTTTCGTTGAATTTTATAAACGGACTTATAAATTCTTTTGAAAACTGAATAACGATGGCTTCCGAATTTTCTCCTACTAACTTTTTACTGGTCCATGTATGAGGCAAATTACATCCCAGTAAAACCAAATCACCTTCATTAAAGTACTCATAGGAATTACCTACAATTCTGTATCCCGACCCTTTTAGAATATAGGTTAACTCGTATTCAGGATGGTAATGCCATTTGAATTCAAAGTTCGATACCTGATACCTATATGCATAAAAACTGGAGCTTCCCTTCTCTGATGGTATATCTTCTAATTTGGCCTTCATGGTTTATTATAATCAAATTTCGAAAAAATATTTCATTAAAAATTCAATATAGTGTCAGGATTGAACAAATCTATGTTAAATCAAGAATGCTTGTTTAAATAGTTTTGACTATCACAAAATCTGTCATCATCATTCTAAACGTAAAAACCATTTAACTAATAATCAATGTTACCAATACCAAATGCCATTAGCGATTTTTTAAATGAGCCTTATTCCTTGAATGAGGATGAAATCAGTTTTTACCAAAAGAATCGCTTCATCAAAATAAAACAGGTATTAAACAAGGAATCACTCGAGTTCTTTAATGCTGTTATTACAAAACAAGTAAATGAGATGAACCATGAAAAAACTTCTCTTGAGGAAAGAACAACTTATGGTAAAGCCTTTTTGCAATTGTTTAATTTATGGTTGGAAAATCCCACTGTAAAAGAACTGATTTTCAGTAAACGTATTGCAAAAATCGCATCTGATTTAATGGAGTTAGATGGTGTAAGACTTTACCACGATCAGGCTTTGTTTAAAGAAGCTGGAGGTGGAATTACTCCCTGGCATGCCGATCAATATTACTGGCCTTTAGATAGCGATAAAACCATCACTGCATGGATTCCACTACAAGCAACTCCGCTTGAAATGGGTCCACTTGAATTCAGTGCCGGAAGCCATACAATTATCGAAGGTCGTGAATTAGAAATTGGTGATGAAAGCGAAGAAATCATGCAACAAAAATTACGTGTTACCGATTTTAAACATGTGAAAGAAGCATTTGATTTAGGTGAAATCAGTTTCCATTCAGGTTGGGTTTTTCATCGTGCCGGCGCAAACCAAAGCAATGAAATGAGAAAAGTGATGACCATTATTTATATGGACAAAGATATCAAGCTAAAAAATCCTGAAAACAAAAATCAGGAACACGACTGGAAAACCTGGTGTCCAGGAGCAAAAGTTGGTGAAATCATCCATTCTCCAATCAACCCAATTTTATATTCCAAATAAGATGGACGTAAAATACATCTGCACCTATTGGGGCTGCGAACACCTATCTGCAAAAGAATTTCTTTTTAATGTTTTAGCTAATGGATATGATGGCGTTGAAATCAATTTTCCCGATGATTCCGCATTCATCGCTGAATTTTTAAAGGAATTAGAAAGAATCAAAAAATCTGTTCATCCTGATTTTATCTTTATTGCTCAACAAGTATTAAACAACCAGAATGAAACTGTTCAAGTTTATACCAATCGCTTAACTCAGCGATTGAATTTCCTAACAAGTCTTCAACCTGATGCTATCAATTCACATACCGGAAAAGATTTTTTCAGTTTCGGTGACAATTGCAAAATCATTGATGTTACTGAACAAATTGCAAAAAAATCTGGAATTCCTATCTGGCATGAAATTCACCGTGGACGATTTTCATTCCACCTAAAAACACTTCAACAATATTTAGAATTGTTTCCTGATTTAAAACTGATTGCTGATTTCTCCCATTTTTGTGTGGTTTCTGAAAGTACATTGGAAGACCAAGACGATTTACTAGTAAAAGTATATCCTCATGTAAAACATATACATGCACGTATCGGATTTGAACAAAGTCCACAGGTAAACAATCAATTTGCTCCCGAATGGCAAGCCCATTTAAACAGGTATACCCATTGGTGGCAAGAGATTATAAATCTGAATAAAAAGAATGGTATCAATTCAATTACCATCACTCCTGAATGTGGACCATTTCCATATATGCCGCAAGAACCCTTTAGCCTAAAACCCCTATCCAATCAATGGGAGACAAATGTTTCCATGAAAAACTATTTACAAAAAACACTTCAATTGAATGGATAACAATAAAAACAAATACATCCTTTTTATAACCTTAAGTGCGGCACTTGGAGGTTTATTATTTGGATATGATACCGCTGTTATTTCAGGAGCTATAGGTAACTTAACAACCTATTTTAATCTTACACCCATTGAAACCGGATGGGCCATTTCTAGTGCTTTGGTTGGATGTTTAATTGGTGCTTTATTCTCAAATTATTTGAGTGATACATTCGGTAGAAAAATAACAATGCTCTTAACAGCAGTTTTGTTTATTTTAAATTCCATTGGAACGGCATTACCCGATTCATTTACCATGTTTGTAATTTTTAGAATTGTTGGTGGAATTGGAGTTGGAATTGCATCGATGGTGGTACCTATGTACATCGCAGAAATTGCACCTCCAAAACAACGTGGAGCATTGGTTGGAAACTACCAATTGGCCATTGTAATTGGGATTGTAGTCGTATATTTTGTGAACTATTTAATTGCTCTTCAAGGTGATGCCAACTGGAATTTAAATACAGGTTGGAGATGGATGTTTGGTTCTGAAATCATTCCTTCTTTCCTATTTTTAGTATTTATCTTTTTCATTCCTGAAAGTCCACGCTGGCTGTTTCAAAAAGGAAATTCTTCTACAACAATTGATGTTTTAAAAAAGCTAAATACAGATGATGAACTGAATCTGGTTATATCTGAAATTCAAAATTCATCAAACCAAAAAGAAAAAAACCAATGGACTGATTTAACAAATCCCATTTATAAAAAGGCAATTTGGGTTGGTATCGGATTATCAATCTTACAACAATTAACAGGTATCAACGCCATTTTATATTATGCACCGGAGATTTTTAAAAGCCTGGGTAGTTCAACAGATGTATCTCTTTTAGAAACAAGCACACTTGGTATCATCAATTTAATCTTCACTTTATTATCCATTAAATGGGTTGATAAAATGGGAAGAAAACCTTTGTTGTATATAGGTTCAGTTGGTATGTCGATTGCCTTATTAGCAGTTGGAATGTTCATTTATTTCGAAGCAAAGGGCAATTGGGTATTACCTTTTCTCTTGTTGTTCATGGCATCCTTTAGTATTTCTTGGGGACCAATTGTATGGGTACTTTTATCTGAAATTTTTCCAAGTAAAATTAGAAGTCTTGCTTTGGCAACCAGCGTTTTCATTCAATGGGTAGCCAATTTTGCTGTCACTCAAATCTTCCCTAGTTTGGTAGAAAATGTTTGGTTAAAAACTCATTTTAATGGTGCATTTCCCTTTTATTTATTTTCTGTTATTTGTATGATTTCATTTCTCTTTGTTTGGAAACTGGTTCCAGAAACCAAAAACAAAAGTCTTGAACAAATGGACACTTTATGGAATTAAAAAAATTAGTTTTAGCTTATATTTTATTGTTTTGTTTGAATCTGGTTCACGCTCAAAACAACTCAATTTTCGTAAACACTTTTATTGGCACTGATGGAACCGGACACACTTATCCCGGTCCAAGTATGCCATTTGGAATGGTACAACCCGGACCAGATAACAATGTTGAAGGCTGGACTCATACAAGTGGATATCAATACAAAGACACTCTGTTATTAGGTTTTTCTCAAATGCGTTTTAGTGGAACTGGCATTGGTGAAATGGGAAATATACTCTTGCTTCCTTTCAATCAACAAAAAGAAAAACTAAAAAATTCTTATGTAAAGGAATCTGAAAAAGCAAGTGTTGGTTATTATACTTTGCAAAAAAAAGATGATATAAAAGTAGAGCTGACTTGCTCAGAAAGAGTGGCTTTTCATCGATATACATATCCTAATAAAAACGGAAAACTATTGTTGGATTTTCAACATGGAATTCAGTTTTTGAATGACAGTTTGGTATTGGAAAGTGATATCAAAATTGAAAACAATACCACCATTTCTGGTTATTGTAAAACCAAAGCATGGGTGACAAAAAAGTACTTCTTCACCATTCAGTTCGAAACACCATTCAGCCAAATCAAGGAACTTCCTAAACAAAAAAGACAAAATGCTCCTAGATATACACTGGATTTTGTATTGCCATCTAATCAAAGCTTACAAATAAAAATAGCTTTATCTACTATAAGTATTGAAGGCGCTAAACTGAATTTACAAACAGAAATACCTCATTGGGATTTTAATATCATCAAACAAAAAGCAGAAAAAACCTGGAACGAATTTTTAAACAGAATTGAGATTGAAGCTGATATCAAACAAAAACAAATTTTTTATACTTCCTTGTACCACCTGCTTTTACAGCCCTCAAACATAACAGATATAGATGGCAAATACAGAGGTGCTGATGACAAAATAGCAATCTCTCCAAGTAAAGAATATTATTCAACTTTATCGATTTGGGATGTGTACAGAGCTGCCTTTCCTTTACTACAAATAGTGGCTCCGGAAAAAATAAATGGCATCATCAATTCGATGTTAATCCATCACAAAGCTGCAGGATTTCTACCTATCTGGACAGCCTGGGGACAAGACAATTATTGTATGATTGGCAACCATGCGATACCCATGTTATTGTCTGCAACTAACAATGGATTCAAGGGTTTCAATCAAGATGAAGTTTTAAAAGCCATGCTAGAAACTTCAACGAAAAGTCATATCAACTCTGATTGGGAATTGTACAACCAATATGGTTATTATCCTCTTGATAAACTCGACAATGAAGCGGTATCAAGAACACTTGAAAGTGGATATGATGATTGGTGTGTAGCGAAGATGGCAGAAAAAATGAATGACAAACAAAATGCCATTTTATTTAACAAGAGAGCGAACTATTATAAAAATTTGTATGACCCTGAAACATCTTTATTCAGAGGTAAAGACAGCAAAGGAAACTGGAGAAATCCTTTTGATCCTTTAACTGCTACTTCTCCTATGAACAATCCGGGTGATTATACCGAAGCCAATGCCTGGCAATACTTCTGGACACCTGCTCAATATGATATCAATGGCATGAAAACTTTATTGGGAGGAACAAATGCTTTCACTAAAAAACTAAATGATTTCTTTAGTATTCAAAGTCTCAATCCAAATAAGTTTTTAGGACAAGAAGCGATGATTGGTCAATACGCACATGGCAATGAACCAAGTCATCATATTGTTTATTTATATGCTTTTTCAGAAGCACCTAAAACTGGTCAGAAATACATCAATCAAATCATTAAAGAATTTCACAACAATACACCTGATGGCATGATTGGAAATGATGATTGCGGTCAGATGTCGGCCTGGTATATCCTATCAACATTGGGCTTTTACCCTGTCAATCCTGCTAATGGCGAGTTTGTTTTAGGAGCACCTCAGGTTAAAAAAGCAGTAATCCATTTAAAGAATAATAAAACATTTACTGTGGATGCAATGAACTTTTCTGTTGAAAATATCTATCAGGAAAATCCAAAATTGAATGGAACATTGTTATCAAAACCTACGATTAATTATCAGGATATTATGAATGGAGGAATACTCCAGTTTCAAATGTCACATAACTAAATTAACGAATGAAATTTTTTCAAATTAGCATATTTATGTTAGCTTCCATTTCTTTAAATGCTCAGATGTCAAAACCATCTAAAATAAAAGAAAAATACCGCGTATTAACTTTTGGAAGCATTCAACCAAGTGGTTGGATTAAAACCCAGATGCAAAAAGACATGGCTGGTTTTGTTGGTAATCTTGATAAACTGGTACCTGAGCTTATAAACGACCCTATTTATAGTTCTGGACGATTACACAAAAACAGTGAAGTCAAAGATTTGGGTAACCTCAAAGAAGGCGATACTGAAGGCTCAGAGCAATACAAATGGTGGAACAGCGAAACACAATCGAACTGGTGGGATGCTTATATAAGAAACGCCATTTTATTGAATGACCAGGCTGCATTAAAAAGAGTGGAAGCCTATATCCAACAAGTTTTAAAATCTCAGGATGAAGATGGTTATATCGGCATTTATGACAAGGAACTGCGATATAAATTCAATTCTGAAAACGGTGAGTTATGGTCGAAAGCAACGATGTACCGTGGCTTATTGGCTTATTACGAATTTTCAAAAGATATAAAAGTTTGGAATGCCATTGTAAAGGCTGTCGACAATGTGATGAAGAATTACCCCATTAATGAATCAAGTCCTTACTCATCAGGAAATGAATTCAATGGAGGTGTTTCTCATGGATTAACTTTTACTGATGTGTTAGATAAAATGTATCAGTTAACAGGCGATACAAAATATACCGACTATGCACTCTTTCTATTTTTGGATTTTAGCAAAACCTATCAATCAGAAAAAGATGTTCAGTTAACAAATATCCTAAATCCAAATTATAAATTTCAATCTCATGGTGTGCATACCTTCGAGCATTTACGTCCGCTCATAGTTGCAGCCTATACTACAAAACAAGATGATATTCAAAAAGCACTGGGCATTTATATCAAAAGAATAGAACAAAGTACTACCATCACAGGTGGTGCAATTGGCGATGAATGGATAGCTGAAAGAACAGCAGATGCTACTCATACCGGTTACGAATATTGTTCTTTACAAGAGTTATTGGATAGTTATTCAGTCTTGTTTCAAAAACAAGGAAATGCCCAAACTGCGGAAAGCATTGAGAATATTTTTTACAATGCAGCACAAGGTTCACGAAACCCCAATCATTCTTGTATAGCTTATCTCAAAACAGATAATTCTTTTGAAATGTTAGGAACAAAAAATGGTGAAGTAGAAGCCAATCGCAAACAAACACGTTATAAATATTCACCTGCTCATCAGGATGTGGCGGTTTGTTGTAATCCGAATGCAGGTAGAATTACTCCTTATTTTCTCGCAAAAGCTTGGTTAAAAGAAAACGATGAAACATTGGTGAATGCCTTGTTAATGCCGAGTATTTTGGAAACTAATATTCAAAATAAAACTGTAAAAATTGAGACCATCACAGAGTATCCTTTTCAAAATAGTTTTACCTACAAGATTTCGAATCCAAGTCAATTTAAGTTCAAAATCAAGATTCGTAAACCAACATGGGTAAAGGAAATAATTACCAATGAAAAATATGTGATTGAAAATGATTTCATCGTTTTCGACAGGCACTTCAAAAAAGAGGATAAGATTGAATTATCATTCAAGGCTGATGTTCTAATCAAAGAAGATTTAAACAAGGAAAAATACTTTTCTTATGGAGCTTTGATTTATGCCAAACCCATTGAATCCATTGAACAAAAAGGAAAAACCTATTTAGAGAATTTTGATGATTTGATGTATCAGCCCAAAGATTCAAGCCGATATGAATTCATTCAAGAACACCATGCTATTTTTGATGGAACCGAAATGAGCATCAAAGCGAAAAATAATTCAACAGGACAAATAGAAAATATCAAACTCATTCCTTTTGGAAAAACCATTTTAAGACAAGTGAGCTTTTAAGAATTCAAACAATGAAAAAACATATTCTAAATATATTCATGTTATTGGGATTAAGTCCAATTATTCTGGCACAAAAACCTATCAAAAAAACACCTCAAAGTGAAATCATTTATCATGTTTGTCAGCGTAGCTTTTACGACAGCAATGGTGATTTAAACGGCGATTTAAACGGACTTCGAGCAAAATTAAACTACCTGCAGGATTTGGGTATTACTTCTATCCTATTGATGCCATTGTATGAATCCGATTGTTACCACAATTACTTCGCCAATGATTTCGAAAAAATTGATGCTGAATTCGGTACCATGAAGGAGTACATTGAATTGGTAAAAGACGTTCACCAAAGAGGCATGAAGATTTATATCGACATGGAATCCCAGTATGTGACATCTAAACATGAATGGTGGAAGGATGCAGTTGGCAACCCGAACTCAAAGTATAGCGATTATATTTTGTTTGATGACAAGGAACATACGACTCCATCAACCATGATTTTTGATTTAAGGGAATTGAAAAGTTATGATGGAAATATCATTAAAGTAACAACTGTCAACCTGAAAAGTAAAGCCGTTTTGGATTACAATATTGGCTTGTTCTCTTACTTTGTCGACCCTAATAAAGATGGCAAATTTGATGATGGAGTGGATGGATTTAGGTTAGATCATGCCATGGACCATTTAGATGCAAAACCCACATTGACCAATCTTTTTGTAGAATTTTGGAAGCCACTAATCACTGAAATCAAGAAAGTAAATCCAAGAATCAAAATTGTAGCAGAGCAAGCCGATTGGAATGATTATGGCTTTGAATACTTTGAAAAAGCTACAGTTGACAGGATGTTTGGCTTTGGATTAAAACAAGCCATTTTATCATTCGATAAACAACAATTGAAAAACAAAGCGGATACCATTTTGAATTTATTACCTGTTGGAAAAGAAAACCTGGTATTCATTGAAAACCACGATTTAGACAGATTTGCTTCATTGGAAACCAATATCGAAAAACAAAAAGTAGCAGCAGCATTGATGTTTTTAATAGGCGGAATACCATCAATTTATTACGGACAAGAATTGGGCATGAAAGGTACCTCCTATTCATTTGGCAATACCGATGGAAATGATATTGGTCGCAGAGAAGCATTTGAATGGTACAAATCGGGAGAAGGAAAAGGAATGTCATATTGGTACCAAAATACTGGAACCTGGTGGACCAATGCTAATTCAAAACCCAATGATGGTATTTCATTGGAAGAACAATTGAAGGACCCAAATTCACTATTTCTTTTTTATAAGAAAATCATTGCATTGAGAAAGAGCAATGTTGCTTTGTCGAAAGGTAAATATGTATATGTTGAAAGTAACAACAAGGATGTTTTTAGCTTTTACAGAATTGATAAAAACCAAAGAGTTTTGGTAACAGTGAATTTATCAAACCAAACTCAAGTTGTGACAAACAACAACAAGTATATCAATGCCAAAAACCTATTAAATAAAAACAAAAAGTACCAAAAAAGCATGAGCCTAAAACCTTATGAAATTGATGTTTGGGAGTTAGGATTGTCGAAATAGGATAACGAATATCCGCATGTTTACCAGGAGTATTTTTTTACGAGTATCCCAAAGTTAACTAGTAAAACCTTTAACTGCCTTAAACTTCCTAGCAACTAACTATGGAATTCAAAATCCCTATGAAATCTTGCTGATACCTCAATAGCTTTGTGGCTTTAGCCCAAAGATACTGAGGTATTAAAATCATTTAGCAATCCTAATTAGCATTTCAATATGCTAAGAATTACAAAACAAGATTTATTGGTAAAGTAGCGGATTGTCGAAATAAGATATCAAAGAAAAGAGAATAGAATAAAGAAGCCTGTTAGAAATGAATTCATTAACTAACAGGCTTTTTTGTATGTAAAAAATTAAAAATTACAATCAAAAAAAATCATCAAATATGTATTTAAATACACTTTTCGGAGAAATAATATATATTTGCATTAGAATACATGCCAAAAACGTATTATAATACATGAAAAGTCAGGAATTAGCTGAAATTATCAAAAACCGTCGTGAGGAGTTAGGAATTTCTCAAAAAGATTTAGCTGAAATGAGTGCCATTCATTTGCGTAGTATCAGCAATTTAGAAAGTGGTAAATCAAACCCAACATTAGATGTATTAAATCAAATTACTAAAATACTAGGATTGAAAATCCATATCAAAGTAAAAGAAATAGTTTAAGATGAAACGATTAGCCAAGGTTTATTTAAACAAAGAACTTGCAGGTATTTTATCTCATGATACTGAATACTCTTTTCGTTATTTGGATTCATATTTTAATGATTCCAAAAAAACTGCTATTAGCCTGAGTTTGCCAAAATCAAAACAAGAATATACTTCTGTTTTTCTTTTCCCTTTTTTCTTTAATTTATTATCTGAAGGTGTTAATAGACAATTACAAAACAAAAGGTTCAAATTAGGAGAAAAAGATTATTTTGGATTATTACTTGCAACTGCTCAGTTTGATACAATTGGAGCCATTACTTTAGAGGAGGTAAAAGAATGAATCCGGTAGAGTTAAATAGGTGTCCGGGAACTTTAAAAGAAGGTTTTAAAACCTATAGTCCCGCTTGTAAAAGAAACTTATTTATGGGCAGGTCTGTCAATCATGTTTTACCTTTTTTTTCACCAGGACAAGAAAGTGAAGACCAAGTTCTATTTCTAGAAAATAGAAAGCGAATATCCATATCAGGTGTGCAGGAGAAAATAACTCTATTTCTAGAAAAAAATAAATTTCGACTTCCAAAAGAAAATGAGTCTGGCCAATACATCTTAAAACCCATTCCAAGAGATTTATTAAATGTGAGTCAGGTACCTGCCAATGAACATTTAACCATGCAAATTGCAGAACAGATTTTTGATATAAAAACTGCTCAAAATGCTTTGATATTTTTCAAGGATAATACACCTGCTTACATTACCAAACGCTTTGATATTAGAGAGGATGGTAGTAGAAATCGAATTGAAGATTTTGCTTCACTGGCACAAAAAACTGAGGAAAATGAAGGTAAGGATTTCAAATACAATTTTAGTTATTTGGAAATTGCTGAATTGATTAAAAAATATGTTCCGGCCTATATACCTCAATTGGAAAGATTTTATACCTTGGTTTTGTTTAACTATCTTTTTAGCAATGGTGATGCCCACTTGAAGAATTTTTCGCTATTGGAAACAAAATCCGGAGATTTTTTACTGGCCCCAGCTTATGATTTGGTTTGTACCCGACTTCATATTGATGATGGAGATGTAGCATTAAACGAAGGTCTGTATGAAAATGATTATAAGCATCCCAGTTATTCTAAATTAGGATTTTATGCTTATGATGATTTGTATGATTTTGGATTAAAAATTGGTTTGAATGAAAACCGAATTCAAAAAATACTTTTCGTATTATCATCCAATCAAGAAAAGGTTATTTCAATGATTCATAACTCTTACTTAAACATCGATTGTAAAGAGAAATATGAAATGTTTTATCTCAATAAACTTATACGTTTTAAAATGTCTGAATCAGGTAGAATTTAGCAATATAACTTCGGTTTTGATGAATGAATTTGTTTAGCGTAAACCCAAATTTTCATTATCAAAATTGATTATAGCCTACATAATTCCTATCTTACCTTTTCAATTCCACCAATGCACAAATACATCCTTTCCCTCCTATTTATTATCAGCAATATTTGTGTAAATGCGAATACCATTCAAGGGAAAATCATTGCCATTGACGATGGCGATACCTTCACTTTTTTAGACCAAAACAAGGTACAATACAAAATCAGGTTAAATGCCATTGATTGCCCCGAAAAAGGACAAGAATTCTCCAAGAAAGCCAAAGACTTCACCTATCAATTTTGCACTGGTAAATTGGTTATTGCTGAATTACTCGACACTGATAAATATGGACGACAAATTGCCAATGTTACTGTAAATGGAAAAAGTCTGAATGAAGCTTTACTCATCAACGGACTGGCTTGGCATTATAAAAAATATAGTTCAGATGAAAACCTGGCTGCATTGGAAAACACAGCCCGTAAAAATCGTATCAATATTTGGAGCCTAAACAATCCCATGGCCCCCTGGATATTTCGTCACCGAGGAGAATTGCAATTATTAAGCCCGCTTGGCCCTGGACAAGTTTATATCTGTCAAAGTAAAGGTGCCAAAACCTACCACAACAAAATGTGCCAGGGCTTATCTAAATGTGCTAAAGGCATTAGACAAATTGGGCTGTCTGAGGCTATACAATTAGGGAAGAAAGAATGTGGGTATTGTTGGTGAGTTCTTATTTGAATTAGATTGATGAGTTTTGATTGGTGTAAATTACAGATTCATAATCCCAACTTCCACAAATTCACCTTTAGAATTTTTTTATAAATCCCATGCATGAATTAAATAATATTTTCAAAATATATTTTGGTTTCAACTAGCCCCATTGCAACGAGTATAAATCTGCAATAAGATCTTTGATTTTCACTAATCTTATTTTAACCAATAAAATGTAAGTTTTAAAAGATTTGTTTATAACCTAATCAATGTCTCATGAATAGAATCCCTTAATCTAGGAGATACTTTTACTTCATTCGCAAAAGTTTTCCATTTGCCAACAATATCCCCTATTTCATCAATTGTTTCTGCTGCCTTTTTGTTTTTTATTGATTTCCCTAAAACCAACAAATCATCTCTTGTAATATTGGTTCTTTTATTATTGATGCTCAATGCATGCTGACTCACCCATTGGTGTTTGGGTTGATATGCATGACAGATATCATAGGCTGGAGCTAATTCCCAGTTCCCATCTTTTTTTAAACGAAATGCAAAGTTCTTTGTATGGTCATCGCAATTTCTTGCTAATACATTAAATACCATTCTTCGAAACATTTGCTCTGCATCTGAATAGTATAATTTCAGCTCTCTCATGGTTTGAAAAAGCTGCTCATAACTGAAACTAGTTACTAAATTATAATCAAAATGTTTCATGGCACAAAGCGTCTGAATATGATGTTTTGTTGAACCACCTTCTCTATCAAAACGTTTGGTCATAAAATGTGCTCTCCCATTTTCTTCCAATAATCTACATGGCATCATGTTAATACCACATGCTATTGCCATATTGTAATAGGCCATTTCAACCCTTCCATATCCTTTACTGTTACCCAATTGAACATCACTCACTCCATCCAATTTAATGAGCCAATGTTCAAAGCCATTTGGAGCATTGGTTTGTCCTGATTTTACTTCTCCGTTTTTTTCGTTGTAAGCTATAACAGCTTTGGGTCTTGCACCACCTGCTGATGTACCAATTCGCAAAATTTCCATAATCGACTTTTCTTCATCTGCTTTCAAATTGGTAACAAATGCTTCTTTTCTTGACAACATTTTTTTTGCTATATCCACCAAATGATCTATCTCAACAGAAAAAGTACGTTTGCTCTCACTTAATGTTGTTGGCTCAAACTCCAAAGCTCCCATACCTCTTGTTCCTATAAAGCATAACATCTCTACCGGATTCATGCTATCTATAGCTCTACCCTGTTGTGTCAGCCAAAGATTGATGAGTTCATTTCCATACCTATCAGGTAATACATCAGCCAATAAACCCGGTAAACCTTTGAATGTATCTAATGTCGAATCCTTTTTTTTTCGTAATGCCGGAAAATTGAATCTGCTAGTAGTAGCACTCAAGGGCATTTGTAATGGCGACAAATCCCAGGTTTTGCTTTTGAATTTTGGATCGTATTCAAATGTAGCTATTCCATCTGCATCACTCCAGGCAACAGCTCCAACCAATTCTCCCCATATTTTTACGTAGGCTGCATTCATAAACTACCAATCTGATTTTTCCTCTTTTTGATTTACTTTACTTCTGGCTCTTTTACGCTTTTCTTTTTCGGCCTTGGCTATTGCTAAAGGACTTATACTTTGTTTAATTTCAAATACCTCCAATACATGTAATTGATCTAATACACGAAGTACCTGAATGAGAGTTGGCAAAGTAACAGCCTCTCCTCTTTCGAGTAAGCTAAGTGTAGAACGACTAATGCCGGCAGCTGATGAAACCATATCCTGGGTTTTATTCTGCTCTAAACGTTTGTGTTTGATGAAGGCACCAATTTGTTTAGCCAGCGCATCATCACTCATTGAAAGCATTTTTATGTATGATAAGTCAGTCATTATATTAATTATTATTTATTAACGAATGATTCATCATGCAAAATAAGTAATAATTTGAAACTTCTAATCATTATTCTGATTATTTTTATAATTATGAATGGACTATCATGCAAAATAAGAATTTAAAACACTTAATGAATGACTTACCATTCACAATATACACTTAAAATTACAATCAACTATAAACCAAAAAATCAGCCATTTCGAGTCTGGATTTTTAGAAAAGTAAAAGTACAATGTGTGAAGATGGAACGTGGGTATTACTGTTGATGAATTGTTTGTTTATGAATGATGTGTTTTGCTTAGTGTAAATTTTAAATTCATGATACCAAATTTTAACATTTGTATTTTTTATAAATCCGATGTTTGAATTAAATAAAATACGAATATCCGCTTCTTTACCAGTAAATTTAAAAACATCACAAAACCACCTCAAAACGGACGCGAACCTTCGGTTCGCGTCCGTTTTGAGGTGGGGTAATTCTTTCATTTTTATTTACTACTATAATGTCATCCCTATGGGATTTTAGGAATTTTATAAAATCTAAATACCATTTTTTTATTCAAATGCCCTAATTTATCGTCATAAATCAATTTTAAAATGTCCATCATTTTTCTAAAATAAACTATAGGTAAACATGTGGATAGTCGTAAAATAAAATTTTCAAATTTTAGTTTGATTTCAATTAGCCTCATTTTATCGAAATCTAAGACCCCGACAGCTGGTCTCATGTTTATAGAAACATGCAACACAGAAGCTCCCAAACACGTCAACGCGGACCAAAGGTCCGCGTTGACGTGTTTGGGGGTGGTGTCGCTCCGTATTTTAATTTCTATAATCATGTCACCCATTCTGGGTTCTATGAATTTACATATAAAACCAAGTTTCTAATTCTAAACTATATTTCGAAAATAAATTAGGATTAACTTATACCTGCTTCTTTACCTAAAAACAATATTTCCTCCTTGAATCAACCTCATTAAAACGAATAATTCAATATCCAAATCTGATATTCCATCTAGTTCATTGTATTGTTCTCCTCCAAACCCACACTCAAACTCAAACTCACACTCATTCCCACTCTCTCCAAAAGCAGACTTTCGTCATTTAAATTACAAGATTTAATGCACAATTTGCCATTGAATTAAAGTCTTTATTGTTGTTAATTCAAATTTCGGAATTATGGAAAGTGAAAAAACGTTTTTTGAGGAAGAAAGAAATTTGTTGCTTCAGGAATTGGCTGAACAAATTAGCAAACGAGAAATCGCTGAAAAGGAATTAAAAACGCACGAATTACTCCTGCAAAAAACTGAACTGATTGCCAATATTGGTTATTGGAATTTAAACCTAAATTCAAATACTTTCACCGGCTCTGAAGGTGCCAGAAGGATTTATGGTATCGACCAGCAAATTATAACTTTAGAAGATGTCAAAAGTGCCCGATTACCAGAGTACAACGAATTACTTGACAATGCACTAAAAGATCTTATAACCGATAACAAAACCTTTGATGTAACCTATAAAATAAAAAGAAAATCTGACGGCGCCATTTTAATCATTCATTCTAAAGCCGATTACCAAAAAGATAGTAATCATGTTTTTGGAATCCTAAGTGATATTACTGAACAAGTTCATCAAATAGAACAAATCCTGGAAATAGAAAATAAATGGAAAAGTGTGATTGAATCTACGCCTGTTCCAATGGCCATTAATGATAACAATGGCCATATCACTTTTCTAAACTCAGCTTTCATAAAAGTCTTTGGTTATACAATAAATGATATACCAACTGTAAATGATTGGTTTATAAAAGCGTATCCTGACTCAATTTATAGAGAAGAAAATAAAAGGAAATGGATTGAAAAAATAGAAGAATTTAAAAAAACCGGATTACTTGTTTCTTCTATGGAATTTGAAATTACTTGCAAAAATGGCGATAAAAAATCTGTGCTCATTAGCAATTCATGGTTGGGTGATTCCAATGAAAACAATCAGTTAATTATTTTATATGATATTACTGAAAGAAAAGAATTAAAGGAAAAAGAACTGGAATACCTTCAGGTTTTAGAAGGGGTTTTAAACTCAATAAACGTAAGGGTTTTCTGGAAAGACAAAGATTTAAATTACCTCGGCTGTAACAATAATTTTGCTAAAGATGCTGGTTTTAAATCTGCTACTGATATCATTGGAAAGAATGATTTTGATATGGGCTGGAAGGACCAGGCTGAACTCTACCAAAGCGATGATTCTTTGGTTATAAAAAATGCTATACCCAAATTAAATATCGAAGAACCCCAAACAACGCCTGATGGCAAAACCATCACCTTACTCACAAACAAAATTCCTTTGTTAAATACCAAAGGTGAAATTAATGGTGTGATTGGCACCTATTTAGATATTACAGAACGCAAAGACCAGGAAATTGAATTGGCCAAAAGTCAAATGTATTTTCAAGCTGTTTTACAATCTACAAACGACGGAATTTTGGCTGTAAGCTTAGATGGTAAGGTTTTGTATGCCAACGACAAATTTTCGGAGATAACCAATATCCCAAAATCAATCATCCATAATGGTAGAGATTTCGATCTTCTCAATTTTGTTTCTAAACATATTGAAGATGGACTTAATTTTAGAAAAGAGGTAGAATCATCTTATTTTTCTAATGAAGTTAAAATTGAAACCATCAAATTTAAAAACGGAAAAACCATTGAACACCATACCCAACCTTTGATTTTAGCCAATGAAACGATTGGTAGAGTTTGGTCATTAAGAGATATTACAAAAAGGGTTTTAGCTGAAGCCAAAGTGCGTCAAAAAGATATTGAGTTTCAAAAGCTATCATTTAATGTTTCCGATTTAATTTATCAGTTCACCAGACGTCCTGATGGAACTTATTTTGTACCAATTGCTTCTCAAGGTATCAAAAATATCTTTGGTTGTAACCCGGAAGATGTTATTGATAATTTTGAACCTATTGCTAAAGTGATTCATCCGGATGACATGGAAAGAGTGATTGGTGGCATTGAAAATTCCGCTAAAAACTTAACGATTTTTAATTGTGAGTTTCGTGTACAAATTCCCGGTAAAGAGGTACAATGGATTTATTCAAAATCAAACCCAGAGCTTCTCCCCGATGGCAGTGTTACCTGGTATGGCTTTAATACCGATATCACTTTTAGAATCAAAGCCGAGGAAAAATTACTGCAATTATCAGAGGCCGTTGAACAAAGTCCGGTTACCATTGTGATTACCGATTTAGATGGAAAAATTCAATATGCCAATCCTACCTTTACTAAATCCACCGGTTATACAATTGAAGAGGCTATTGGACAAAATCCACGAATTTTAAAATCGGGAGAAACACCTTCCATTGAATACGAAAAATTATGGAAAACAATTAGCTCTGGTAAAAAATGGATTGGTGAATTCCATAACAAAGATAAAAATGGTAATTTATTTTGGGAGTCGGCTACAATAGCACCGGTTATAGATAAGAAGGGTATCATCAAAAATTATATGGCCATTAAAATGGATATTACTGAAAGTAAAATGGCTCAATTAGCTTTAGAAGAAAGTAATAACCGATACAATTTAATTTCCAAAGCCACACATGATACCATCTGGGATTTGGATTTGGTTTCAGGCCGATTAATCCTATCAGGTAATGACTCTGAAAAATCGCTGATTACACCCTTTTTACAAACACAATCCGATTGGATAAATCTGATTCATCCGGAAGATTTGAATGAATTTACCCGCACCCAACAAATGGCATTAAACAACCCACAAACTCATTTCTGGGAGCATGAATACCGTATGTTAAATACAATAGGACAATTTTCTTATGTAAACAGTAAAGGTTATATTGTTAGGGATGAACAAGGCACAGCCATCAGAATCATTGGTGCCTCACAAGACATTTCTGAACGAATGATTCATATAAAAGCCATTGAAGCACAAAACAAACAATTACAAGAAATTGCCTGGATACAATCACATATAGTAAGAGCACCCTTAGCCCGCATCATGGGACTCATTAACTTATTAAAAATCGAAGACGAAATCCCTGATGACCTAAAAACCTTATTACAATACATCCTAACATCAGCAAACGAATTCGACGAAATCATAAAAACCATTAGCAACAAATCTCAGGTAGTGGAATTGAAGTAGTTTGGGAGAGGTGGGTTGGATAAAGGTGATATGCTTTTCTTCTAGAATTTAAGAACGGCCTGATACTATAGAAAATAAAAGCACTTAGTTAAAGAAAGATTTATTGGAGGTTATGAAGAATTAAAAATTAAAATTGGTAATTCTGATTTTAAAGATTTGCAGAACCTATAATTTTAAATGGATACTTAAAAACCAAGGTTCTGCATTATGAAAATCAAATATTTTCAACCGATCTAAGCCATAATTTTATATTTTCATCCGATTCTACGCTTTGAATTAAGTCTTGAAGATTTTTAATTCCGGGATTATTTAAAGCATTGAGTAATTCCAAATAATTTATTTTTTTGATTTTCCCATCATTTCTATTAATACCTTCAAATGAAGTAGTAACAAGCCATGGAGTAACAATAAATTCATCTAGTTTGTAATCTAATCTAAATTTCTTATCATTTATTATTTTGATTAATTGTTCTCTGCCATGCTCAGATACAATTCGATTCTCCCAATACATATCTGGTAAGTTAACTCTCAAATATGTCCTTTTTACCTGAATTAATAAAATGTTAGTTTTATCCTTAATTAGCAAATCCGCATCGCCAGCATAAAAATTTGAACCTTTTAGTAATTGAGCGAATAAACCTCTTCTGTTAAACGCTCTTAAAATTTCTTTTTCAAGGTTTTTAGATTCAGTATTAACGTCTTCCTTTCCCTTGTTTATTGTTAGTTGATTTTGTACAAATGAATAATAAAACTCATTGTTAGCTATAAACATTGTTGGGCATAAAACAAAATCATCTATAATTAAAAATGGTTGAATAAAAACATCATAATTTACTTTAAACCAATCCTGATTCTTTTTCAAACTTAACTTATATCCAAATTGATTTATTACATAGTTAAACTCAATATCAGAAATTTGCCAAACTTTTCTTATGCTGTTTTTGAAATCATCAATATGAATAAAAAATAATGGTTCATTTATAATTCCATTTACTTTAAAATCATGATAAAGTTTCGAAAAGGATTCACTTGGTTTAAAACCTTGTATTATATCATTTAAAATACGCAGCTCATATCTAATACCACGATTCATTGATAACCCACTTAGTGCGGTTATAACATTAAATAAATCTACATTTTCTGATTTAAACGATTTAATCATTGGAAGGTTAAATTTCCTCATTAAATCTAATGTTGCATATTTATTACAAGCTAATTGAAAGTTAATGTTCACATCATTTGGAGACTTCCCAACCGGAATAAACATTTCTCCTCTTTCAATTGAATCTAAAACAAAATTAGTAGCATTTTGCTGACCTAATATTGTACAAAAAGTATAACGAATACCATCAAGATTCCAATAATATTCAGAATCATTATCATCTTTTAAAATGAAAGTAGATTCTTCAATATATATTTTGCAAGTTAAATCAAAGGAATATCGATTAAGAATTTGATTCTTGAAGTAAATATTTTCAAAACAGAACTCAAGAATTTCATGTATTTCTTTTAGTACAGTTTTATCTTCTATCAAAAATGTATAAGTTTTAGAACTAAATCTTTCAATATCACTTTTATTAAGACTTTTTAAATCAGGTCTTTCATCATTTAACATACACTCTATAAAAAAGCTATAAACTTCAGATAATAACTGAATGGATTGATTATTTGAGCCAATTTGAAATCGTTTCCTTTCTAACCAGACCACAAGTTCATTAAAAATATCCAAGCTATTGATAGCTCTCAAATCATTCTTGTAAACTGAAATTAAATTTGAAATTCGACCTACCTCATTATACAAATTTGTCCATACCAATAAGTGGTATTGGTCTTCCTTTTTTAATAATAGTTTACTTATGTTCGATAATCCAATTTTGGTTGTAAAAACCTGATTAGTCCTGACAATTTCAATAATTTCTTGAGGAGAAATGTTATACATTCTTTGAATAACTGTCTGGTTCTCAAAAACTGAATATTTGATTTTATCAACTAAAAAATTGATGAATGTTCGATTGCGAATTAATAATTGCAATCTATTATTCGAAAATAAACTTTCCCAAAAATGAGGAATCGCTGCTTCATTAAGCCAAGACTTTTGGCACACTACATTAACTAACTCTTTAGGCCCTAATTCCCAAAGTATTTCAAATGAACTTTTAAATTCTAAATTTTCAAAAAGAAGCTCTGCCTCTTTCTTGATTTGTTGTTTGTTTTTCATAATTCTGGTATTTGTGTTTCGTTATACCGAACAGAATTATGACATTCAAAATAAAATAAATAAAAAATAAAAAGCAAATCGAAATTTTTAAAAATAAATTTAAAACTTAAGAACTAAAACAATGCTAGACTTGGAATCGCGAATTAGAATTACTTTAAATTTAATTCAATATTTTTCAAAATTGATATGTGATCTTTGAAGCATATTTCAAATTCTACTCTTGGTTTATTATTATACCAATATACAATAAGATCTTCAAGAAGTTTTCCTTTTCTTTTTTGCTTTTCTAAACCGTTTTTAGAAGTTTTAATTAATTCAATTTCAGATTTAAATTTGGAGGGAAAATAATCTTCAAAATTTTCCTTTTCAAAATTTAAGAAACATCTT
This sequence comes from Vulcanococcus limneticus LL, assembly GCA_943361925.1. Classification (GTDB taxonomy): domain Bacteria; phylum Bacteroidota; class Bacteroidia; order UKL13-3; family UKL13-3; genus CAISCU01. The sequence goes on from CALRIT020000006.1 coordinate 27,548, forward strand.
GAATCCCAATTTTTAAATTTTAATTTTAATTCATTAGTGATTTTTTTACCGGCAATATCTCCATCTGTTACTACCCATGCTTTTTTTTGAAATTTAGGGTCGGTATGTAGGTAAACAAAAAGCGAAAGGTATGTAGAAAATTTTGTTTCAATATCATTAACACCCATTGCAGAAATGGTTTTAAGTTTATTATTTAAACTAGGGACAAATTCAGGTATTAAAACTTCTCTAATTAGTCTTTCCACGGTTGATTCCTCTAAAATTAAAAACGCATGATTAAACTCGAAATCAAAAAAATCATATCCAAGTTTTTGTAAAATATCTCTTCTTTCATTGGGATTATTGGCAACTAATTTAATTTTTGATACAGGAAGATTAAATCCATTATTTGTTTCATTTGGGATTTCTGTTTCTAACCAGAAAATTTTCGAATCTGGGTTTTGTCCCAATAATTTTAACACCAAACTCGAATGTGTTGATATAATAAATTGATTCTTCTTTGATTTTTCAATAATCAAATGGAGCATAGCCTTTAAAGCCTCTGGATGAATATCATTTTCAAGTTCTTCAATTATAAAAAGTTTATTGTCCTCCATTAATGAGTTAACAATTAATCCCAAGATATTTACGACTCCTTCACCCATTGATTGGATAGGTATTTGGCTATTTTGACTAGTGTAAATACCTAAATTAATCTGATTACTATTATCACTAGAAATTACACCAGGTATAAAACCGAGAATTTGCCTACAAAGATCATTGTACTTAGGATTTTGGGGATGAGAAGGAGCTGTTATTTTAAGAACTCTTGCGGCAAAATTTCTTAAATCTCCATTTATTCTATTAGTTTCAACTTTGTTAGATTGCGAATCATAATAGTTTCCCTTTCTCCTACTCAAAAATGGAATTAAGAAAAATCCCTCATTTTCTAAATCTTTAAATCGTTTAAACTTTTTCGACAAATCATGTTTAAAACCTTCTTCATCTACCAAATTAATTTTTTCATATATTGTTTTTTCATGCCATGAATTTGAATTGTAAATATAAAAATCTTCATTGGATTCGTTTTTAGAATAAACGCCAAATGCCAAACTTTGTTGCTCTTCAAACTCTAATCCATTCTCATTTAAATTCGAATTGAACTCAGCATTTAATAATAAATTATCCTTACTTTTAATATCAGAAAAGTGATAATATATTCTTCCATAATCTTGTCCATTTTGAATATCTTCTTTCCTAATTGAATAATTTTGCAAATTAAGAATAGAGGAAATTATAGTTGATTTACCCGAATTATTCTTACCAGTTAATATATTAATTGAATTTGAAAATTCAATTTCTGTTTTATTAAATCCTCGGATATTAATTAATTCTATTGATTTTAATTTCATTTAATTTTACACTAATTTAATTCATTTATTTGAATTGATTGTTTAATTAAACTCATGATATACTCTAAATCATTATCTGTTTCAACCTGTATCTGATAATCTCCATTACCCCAATGCCCTTTTTCTGAAACATCTTCAGCTAAATGTTTGGGATCATCTAACTTTCCTTTTTTTAGGTTTATCCATATTTTAAGTGAGTTTTTCAAAATGCATATATCAGTAAAAATTTTACTTTCTTTACGAAAACCAATTTCCATTTTCTTGGGTTTAATTTCAATATCATCAGCCAATTGCAAAACACCTTGTTTGAATTTCTGATAGAGTTCTGCAATGATTTCTGTTGACTTTTGAATATGATCTTCTTCTGTGTAAACTTTTATTTCTTCAGATACTTTTTTAAGAGCTTCTTTATTTTGTGTTAAAGGCTTAATACTTTCTGCAGAACTTGTTTTTTTTATTTGTTTGATAATAATGGAATTATTTTCAAACTGTTTTACTTCCCATAATTCAATTGCTAAATCTTTAAAGTTTGTTGCGAGAACTTGGTTTTCGGTAAAATTTGTTGAAACAAAAGCAACCCTAGTCTGACTCCAATCTACATCTTCTCTTTTCATATTTTGATTCAAACTTTCATTGTACTCTATAATAAAATCAGCTTTATTTTCTAACATCAAACTAAGGTATGTAAAGCCCTGATCTACAACACTGATGTTTTTATCTCTTTTATATTCTATTATAATGAAGGCTCTTGCTTGCGAATCATAAGCCAACGTATCTATTCGCTTGTTTTTAATAGCAAACTCACTTTTAACCAAAATAAGTCCCATTATTCCAAAAAGGTTATTTTCAAAGACTTTTTGAATATCTTTTTCCAATTTAAATGGTTTTTCTTTTACCTCTTTGAGTTTACCAATATTATTTATAAATAAGGCCATAATTATTATAATTATCAGGCATACGCCCTATAGTTTTCGTTTTGCGCAATTGAAATAAAATGATCAAATACTATATCACATTTGTGACTATATAAGGCTCTATCATAGCTAGCCGGCAAGGTTTCATCTAAGACCTTTTTAATAGCTGTTTGAACTTGAAGCCTCGTTTGTGAATCTTTATACCAATCTGTAATTAGTACAGTTGGCTTCTCATCTTTTAATTTATGTAACAAGTTCTTTGCAGATAATTTAACTTTTTGCTCCTCGTCTTTAGTTAAATTCTCTTTCTTAATTAAATCAAATATTTCAAGTTCATTTTCAGTCAATCCTTCTCTTGCAGCCCTCATTTCTTCCTCTCGCATTTTTTCTACAAAATCAACTAAATCGTTAAAATAATTTTCGTTGCTTGAATTTCCGGAATTATATCGGTCAATGATTTCTTGTAATTTCTGAGCAAAGCCAATTCGAGTGATATTCCGCTCCATCATCTTTGTTAACTTATCTGATATAAATGCTCTTAAGTCAGATATTTCAATATTTTTGTGTGGAGCCTCTTTAAATTCTTCCCTTAACTTTTCAATATTCAATTTACTTAAATCAATTTGTTTCCATGCTGTGATTTTATAACCATTTCTATCTAATGAAATGGTTTCTGCATTAGAAAAAGGAATAACTTCTTTTTCCTGTGCAACAATGCTATCATCCAACAATTGTCCTATACGTCTTTTAGCACTGTCTAAATTTCCTCTATCAGCTTTGCCATCAATTACCTCTCTTAGGTAATGTATTATGGCTGCCAGAGGAAACTCATTCCTGCGACCCATTATTTCAGGTTTACAAGCTTCATACAATGCTTCAATGGTATTATCATAGACTACAAACTGTTTTCTATGGTCTTCAATTGCAATTAGAGTATCCGCAAATTCATCAAATAGACTCAGTTTACTGAAAATCACTTTTGATTCTTTGATTTGATTTAAATCAACACCTATGTTTAAACACCATTCAAAACATTCATTTATAGCATCATTCAATAATTTATACAAGTCGTCTTTTCCTTGAACTGGAGTATTTTGCCCTCCTCCTTCACCCTTGCCAACAGAGCCGCCTCCATAAGAAGCAAAAGCTTTCTTTAGATTGCGAAATACATTGTAATAATCTACTATTAAACCGTTTTTTTTGGGTTTCTCGTATATTAAATAATCAGTAACCCTATTGGCTCTTGCAATGGTTTGCATGAGTGTATGGTCTTTCATTGGTTTATCCAAATAAAGGGTTGAAATTGTTGGAGCGTCAAAACCAGTAAGCCACATGCTACAAACAAAAACTAATTTTAAAGGGTCTTTGGGTTCTTTAAATTTACTTTCTAAATCTTTACCATTATCATCGGCAGACAATAACCTTTTTCTATGTGTTTTAATATCTAAACCTTCTTTCTCAAATTTTTCAACTTCACCAGCTTCCTCACTTACGATAACTGCCATATCTGTTTTACGCATCCACTCTAAAGTCTTTTTCAATGCCTCTTTTACTTCCGGGTCGTTTTCTTCTTTAATTTGACGTTGAATGTTACGCTTTTCTTCTTCCCATAATCGTTTAACTTTATCGTACATTTTTACAGCGGTAAATTTGTCAATGGTAATGACCATGCCCTTACCAAGATAACCTCTGCGAGGAAAATGGTATACAATATCTTTTGCAATTGTTTCCAGTCGGCTATCTCTTTTTACAACATTTAATTCATTTGCAAACTCTCTTTCCAATTTTATTTGCTGTTCATCTGTTAGATTTTCATCACTAACAATATCAGCTAAGTCATCATCTATTTCGTCATTTTGAAGTAATACCTCTGGAACCCTTTTATCGTAAAAAAGCTTAACAGTTGCACCATCATCAATACTTTGTTTGAAATTATATTCTGAAACATTTTCTCCAAACCATTCATGTGTCAACTTTTGACTTCCCAAAAGTGGAGTTCCAGTAAATGCCATGTATTGAGCGTTTGGCAAGCCGGTACGCATGTTTTCTGCAAGGTCCTTGTATTGAGTTCTGTGTGCCTCGTCAATAATGACAATTATATCGTTTCGAAGTGACAATATTGGATATGCTTTCCCTTTGGGATAACGAAACTTTTGTATCAGAGTAAAAACATATCGAGTATTGGTTTGAAGCATTGCTCTGAGATCTTCACTGTCTTTGGGCCTACATTTTGTATCTTTAGTGAATGCACCAGCTCCCAGGAAATTTCGGTATATTTGACCGTCTAAATCATCTCTGTCAGTTACAATAAGAAAAGTATAATTGCCTGTAAATTTCCTGAAAACTTTACGTGCAAAGAAAATCATACTATAACTTTTACCACTACCTTGTGTATGCCAGAAAACACCTAACTTACCTTTGTTTTCAGTATCAGTACCAGAAGCATCGTGTTCTAAACGATTTGAGAAATTACTTACAGCATTGTTTACTCCAAGGAACTGGTGGTTCTTTGCAGCAATCTTAACAACATCATTGTAATAGAGAATGAAATTTTCTACATAATCAAGTAGCCTTTGTTTTTCACAAAGACCTAATATGGCATAATCTAAACTTACACCATATTGTTTAATACGTTTAATATCAGGCTCTTCGTTTTCTTTCTCTGCTCTTAGCCAGTAAAAAAAGTGTTCAAAGCCTGAATTATAACTACCCACTTTTGTTTCCAAACCATTGCTGAGTATACATATCGCATTGTAATGAAATAGCAAGGGAATATCTTTTCGATAATTAACCAAATTATCACTGTAAGCATTTTGGAGTGGGATATTGCTGTTTTTAAGTTCAATAAAAATGATAGGCAAACCATTCACAAATACTATTAAATCTGGTCTTCTGCGAATAAATTGACCTTGAATCCACAATTGGGATACGACCAAGTAATCGTTTTTTGTCTTATCATTAAAATCAATTACTTTAACAGTAGTAGGTTCTTTGCGTCCTTGAGCATTATTAACTTCAACCTGAACTCCATTCTTAATTAGACCATATGCTTCTTTATTTGCCATCAGGTCACTTTTATCTAATCTTGTTTGGCAAAGCTGCTCATAAGCTTCTTCTATAGCTGTATCGGGTAATGTTGGATTTAATTCAATTAACTTCTTCCTAAGTAATGGTTTAATAATGACTTCTCTTTCATTCAAACGACCAGTTAAGTCCTTGTCAATACAATTTAAATGCCTGTACCCAAGTTTATGGACAAACACTTCTATTGTTGCTTTTTCTATTTGATCTTCTGAAATATAATTTGCCATATTAAGAAAATTTAATTGGGCTCAAGTTTATAATTAATTTATCTAATTCTTTTATTAGCTCATCATTTAAACCTGACTCCTGAAGGGATTCTATCAATTCCTGTTGTCTTGGTTGACCAAATGTTAATCGGTAAAATGTAAGTATTTTTATTAGATTATTGAATTTCTCAATGTCTTGGCTGAAGGGATACAAAGGTACAAATCTTTCAATTTTTATATCACTCAATGTTTCTGTATGCCAGTATGGTACTAAATCACATGGAAACCTAGCCTGTTTTTTTTCATTTTCAGCATATTTAAAAAGGTCTTTCCAAATATTATTTTGGGTATTTTTATATACTATTTGATTTCTATATTTATTTGCCAAATTGAGCCTAATTACAAGACCTTGATAGCGGTTTATTCTGCCTTCCCTTTGCTCAAAATCAATTGGATTTGAAGGCAAATTCCAATGAAATATTTTCTTACAATACAAATGAAAATCCAAGCCCTCTTGACCAATTGATGTTGAAGCCAACACAAATGGTCTAAAAGGTGAATTAAAGGCTTGACGAATATTTATTTGTCGGCCAGCGCCTTGAGCAATGTTTATTTTTTGAGTACCAAAGTCAACTGCATAATGTGATCTAATTGTTCTGCGTTTAATTGCTTCTTTGTGGGGGTCTTTAATTAACTCATTTATATCCTCAATTTCGTGACCTGATGATCTTACAGAAAGAATATCTGAAATAAAGTCACTTAACTCATTAGTTGATTGAATATTTTCACCATTTATTAGTAGATACACAAATTCATCAAGCATTGCCTGTATATTACCATCAATCATGTATCGTAATACTCGTTCCCAATAATCCCCATTCATTGTATGTAACCTTACAATAGCAATACTTTCTGGTTTATTGAACATAGTAAGAAAAGCCGAACTCACATTAAAAGCAGCATCAAATAAATCATTTGACAATTCTTTGTATCTTCTTTGGCTTCTCAAATAACAAATTGCTGGTGAACCAATGGAAAGCTCAGCCATGTGTTCACTAATTATTTCCATTTGCTCATTGCTTAGTTTCCCAGCAGCGATTGGTGAATGGCTGAAAAAAGAAGTTTTTGCCAATTCAAAATGTATTTTTTTACCATTACTCTCATCCTTGTCTGTGCCAAAATTTTCAGCATCAATCGAAAGTTCTGATGGCGGTAATCCTTCAGATAGCCATTCTGTTAGCACCTTATTGTCTTCACTTGCTTTATCTAATAAGAGAGGACCCAACCAGTACCACTTTTGCCAGTCACCTTCACCACTTACATATTGATTAAGATTAAGTCTTTTGAAAGTAGCCATCAACTGGCTCTTTATTTCAGCTTTGATTTGTTGTACTGATTTTTTCTCTGCAATATTTATTGCGGGGTCATACAAATTGGCAAGAAACAGGCAAGGATAAGAAAGAATGAAATTATTCATTTGCTGAGGTTCCTGTTCCTCTTTTAAAACCTTGAATGTAAACTGTGGCCTTGGTGATCTTCTTTTTTGAAAGTAATACGGTTTAAAATTCTCTTTCTCCTTTTTCTCTCTGTCAGAAATTGATTTCGGATTGCCAATTGAAAGCCGTTCGGCCTCATACGAAACCAATGATGCCACCATACGAGGAACTAATTTCCAAGATGAAAAAATTAATGTTTTAGAATACCCCCAGCTATCTTTGAAAGCACCATCTAATTCATAGTATGGAATGGAAGGGGGAATCCACAAATATTTCCATCCCTGTTTTTTAAGGGATTTTATCATGTCTAATTTGGTCTCTTCACTAATTAATAATTCTTGTATTTTTTGTACGGTCACATTCTCATTAAAAATTAAATTCTCGGAAGAAGGGTTGCTAAATAACACTTTAGCTATCTGAAATTCATTTACTAAAATTGATGATTTGGAAACAGTTCCCATTAGTGTTTCATCTAACAATAAACGGAGCTTAGCATTGGGAGATTTCTTTGCATTAGGCGGAATTAGTGGTTTGTAATTATTAATATTTTTTAAATTTACCCAACCATGCCTTGAATGCTTTAATAATTCAACAAGTTTTGGATCGTGATTGATTAAGCTTCTGATTTTGTCTTTATGCTTATAATTATCTAAGAATGATAAGGCAAAAGGACAAGACTTTACATATTCTAAGGGAACAGGTAGTGATGTTTTGTGATCCTTATTAAGAAATAAGGTAATCTGGTCTAAAACAATAAAATCATTGATGTCTTCGAGTTGAATGGAAATAGGTTTATTTACATGTTTTATTAGTGTATCTCTGTCGTTTGAAGCAAGCAACTTTTCTGTTCTAACAATGCTGGTGCGGTAAAGGGTTTCTAATTTGTTTTTCAATTCAATTGCACTTTGCATTTGAGCATCCAACGTATCCGGATGTCGTAAAAAGCCAAATAATGCTTTACGATCTTGTTCATATTCTTTCCAAAATTCAGCCGTTTTATCTGCCATCAGAAACTGTAGAACGGCAATAAATTCATTGTAATGAACCTCTCCATTAAATTCATCAAAATCATTTGTGAAAGGTTTAAATGGTGTAGCAGATAGCATTAGGATTTTAGAATCTTCAAATGAAAATATATCTCTAGCCAACTGAATTGCAGGACTTACTTCTCCCTGGTCGTCTTCTTCGTTATTACCTGTTTTGTCAATTAATTTCTTATAGCGCTGAAATTCATCAAGGATAAAAACATCAGCTTGTAAAAACTCTAAGCAAACTCTTGATAAAAGGAATCGCAATGAGCTGATTAATTCTTTACTAAAGTTATGGTTAGAATTCTTACGAATACCCAATTTACAAAGATTTTTTAGTAATGTCCAATATTTAACCGGATACCCAATCCCTGCAGCACTAAATGATTTAGGTAAATCTTCAGGTTTTACAATTGTTTTATCCAATGCCTTTTTAAATTCAGTATAAACCTTTGATCTTATCTTCTTGATACCATTTATATCATATCCCTTATCAAAGTCTTGTGCATTTTGAATCTTTTTTTTCCAAGTTTCATCCTTTATTCTTCTATTCCCTTTCAATATCCATTTCAGACTATTACGAAAAGGATTAATTTCACTATATGTATATAGTAACCTATACAAAAGTACCCTTTCGTCCGCTTTGCCAGCATGAGTTTTATCATCAAACGAAGTTGCAGGGGTAAAGGCTTTTATTCTGAAAGGGAATTGTTGTTCTTCTTTTGCAGATATATAGGCCAAGCCCGTTAATCTATCATCATCTTCTGAATAATCAATGGCTAAATTATCGCCTGAGAAATTGAGCTTCTTTAAATTTTGCCTTGCCAATGCCTGATTGGAGCAGATATAAATAACATTGAAAACCTTTTTATTCGTGGTGGGTGTAAACTGACCAAATGCCTTTGCAATAATGCCCTTTGCCACAATTGTTTTCCCCAATCCTACTTCATCTGCAATCAACATTTTGCTCCTTCCTTTTACATACAACTGATTAAAAACATAATCCACTGTTTTTAACTGGAAGTCTTTTAGCCCTGCTATTGTTTCTTGTATTTTTTCCTTCATTATCAATTTTTGTTTTTAATAATGGTTTGAAATACTTTCCAGAAGCCCTCGAATTCTGCGGTTATAATAGGCTCATCTGATTCAGTTGTTTCCGCTTTCAGTCGTTGAATTAAAGTATCAATTGATTTTAACTTGTCAGGAAAACGACTGGATGCTATTAGTAGCTTTTCATAAACGGGAGTTCCAGTAAAAGCCCATGCATCATTACCGGTGCCAGATTTCTTATCCTTTTTCCCATTGGCATTACCAATGAGGTCGGTTTCTTCGCCAGTCAATAGGAATGTGAGATATTTTAAAAACTTCTCTCTGCTATCAATAATTGCGGAGAATATTTTATTAAGCCTGCTGTTTGGTAACTCAATTTCCATTGGCAGTAGAAACTGACTGTGAACATGGCCATCTTTTGCAATTTCAAATACTAAAAATATACTCAATGCTGTTTCGGCATATCCACCAAAATTGTCGATGCTATTTATTTTTTCCGGATTAATGGCTACACCTGCTTTTTGGTTTTCAGGAAGGGGCTTTAACTTTACTTCAAATCCTTTGGACAATGTCAGGTGACTTGCATCAATCTGTATAGAGAGGTTATAAGCTGTGCCGCCTTCAATTAATATTGCTGTACCTTTTACAGGAAGCTGTGTTAAATCATATTTAATTTTCCGGATGGCTAAATCAATATTCTTTTGTTCTTCTACCGAAACCCTATATTCAGGTTTATATTCAGTAAACAATGTAATATTATCAGACTTGTTTGGGTCTGTAAGGGCTTTAAAAATGTCTTTGGTTTTTAAGCCAGCCCAATTACCTGCCTTTAATTCAACCATAAATTCTACATTTCTACCCTGAGCAGGGTCACTGCAATTGGCTGAACCTAAATACCAATAAGGCACATGGTTTTGAGTAGCCACAAAAAGTTTGGCATGCAGATGTTGTGGCATTGGTTCAGAACCACCATCCTCAAAATCTGGATTAAATTCCGCTCTTTCGAAATAAGTATAGAACTGCCAACATTCTAATTGGTTCAGGGTTTCCTTTTCTACAGCATCTAATTCTTCTTTTCTACTTAACAGAAAAGGTTTTTTTGTGGTGATTTCAAAGATTTTATTCAATGTTGTTTTATCTACGAAGGGTGAAACAATCAGCATTTCTTCCCAAAGGTTTTTGCCCGCTGTAATTGGGTTGGTATAAGGCTTACTTGTTTCTGGATTAGGTATGCCTATCGGAACAAATTTAAACGCATCAAATTTTTCAGGCAAGTCGAATTTTACTTTTTGTAAATCATTTAGAAATGCTTCCGGTATAGTTTTTTTGCCAGTAGTATTCAGGTATTGTAAAAAATGGACTAATGGTTTATTCTTAGGCTGCTCTTTGTCCGAAATTTCACCATCTGTTGCAAAAGCCATATCCCAATCACGGGCCAAGGTTAGGTTTCGACTTGTAACCAATACCCTATACTTAGGAGCTAAACCTTTGCCTTCATACCGGATGATCCAAACTTTTGGATGAAATGAACTTGCATGGTGGGGCATGGTAACGGGCTGAATACCCTTTTCCCAGTAAGCCATCAAATGATGGTATTTCTGCGGTACTTTCAACTGCCCATTTTGATAGTACACCGTTATTTTATCTGCTGCTTTAGTAATAGCATCCAGCATATCGTATCTCAATTCATCAGCATTACTATCTAATTTTTGAGCATAAAACAAAGCCACGGGCAATATCATTAGTGCCTCGAGGTCTAAGGAATAAGATGTGCCAATTGCATAGGCCAATTCATACCCATCTGTTGGTATGAGTTGATCGCCATATTCTATTCTATTGTGTTTAGGGTGTAGCATCTTAGTTATTCATTCCTGATCTAATATCTTTTAAAATGGTTCGTGCCTGGAAAAAGCGATAATCAAAATGCCTTAATCCAAGCCAATTATTTTCTTTTAAATCATCTGTTTTTTCCCAACGCAAACGGGCTTTGCCACCTTTTACCATTGCTTCCTGTTGTTCTATCAGGGTATCTCTTTTCTTTACATCCTTGCATCCGTTTTGTGTTTGTTTCCACCAATCTTTTACAAACTGCACTGTTGTTGACTTTGTGGTTGTGGCGTAACTGAATAGTACATCAGGATTGAAGTTGGAATAGTCGAGCATATTATCTTCAATGCCATCTACCCATTCTTGGAAGTCCTCATCAAAGTAATTGCTATTAAAAACCTTTTGGTGCAACTGACAGTTGTATGCCAAATTTGCCCCATACATTAATTCAGAAAAGTCTTGGGCTAAAATGAGCATTGCTTTCAGTTTATCTGAAAGTGGAAGTGACAATGCTGCTTTTGCAAACTGCATAAAATTTTCAGCATTTATATAAAAATTCCAAAGCTTATCCTGTTGCAAGAGTTCGGCAATCAATTTGCCTTTGGCTATGGATATTATGCGGTCCTGAAAAAACTCAGCTTCCCCTTTATCCAAATCAAGCGTTAGACTTTCACTCCAGTTTAATTTAGGTGATACTCTTATCTTAAATACATTCTCATGTTCCGCATCTGCATCATCACCTGTAGTATCATCTCCTTGCTTTACAGAGGAAAGTAATGTTTCCATTGAAGGATTGACAGACTGCCTTAAAAAACTTTCTGCTGCCAAACCATTCGTATTAATGAATTGATAGGTGTACAAGCCATTCCAATAAATAGCCGATGGCCGCCTTACTATTTTGTTTGGTTTACGTTTACTGATACCTATTACACCATTGCCCTCCTGATAATCATATTGCTCAGCCAATGCCCACATAATATCGTACTCTTTATCTTCCAGAAATTTAGAAGGTGTTTTCCCCCTGCGGTGTACTGGTTTGGTGGCTTGATAATCGTATAAAATATATGGTATGATAAAAAAGTATTTCGCCCGGGTTTGGATGGTAGAGATACCGGGAAATAACTGATTGGCCAAGGCATCACGGATAGTACCCATGCCCAACTCATCCACCATGCCTTCTGGACGCAGCAGGTCTAAAACCGAGCCTACCCGGTTTCTATCGTTGGTTGAAAAATCTATCCATCCTATTGTTGCCATATTATTTAAAGGTTTCTTTTAAAATATCAATCATTAATTCCTTGTGCCTGCCTGCACTTTCAGTTGTCCATTTTTCATAACTATATATCTCTAAAAGTTTCAAACTCTCTAAACCCCACTTTTCATTATGCAGTCTGAATTGCTCTTTCTTTGCTGATGGCAGCCAATTATTGTAGGAAGAATTTGTGCTATTGCTAATTAAAGCAAGATTCCCGAAAGAGTGTAAATCTTTGTCCTTCCAAACTAAACTTTGGTCTTCAGGATTTTGAGGAAATACATGTTCTACAGACCTGCTCTGTCTAAATTGAAACCGATCTACAAATCTTTTATTGACAATATGTTTTTCAGGAAATTCTTTTAATTTCCATTGCTTCAACAACAAATAATCCAATTTGAAAAACCAGTATCGTTCAGTACCGACACCCCTGTCTAATAATTTATTAAAGTCATCATTGATTGGATTGGCTGTAAAAAAGTTAGTATTCAAACCGTCTACGGCTAATTGTCTAAGTTGTTTTTGTGTTGCTCTAGCTTTTGCCATTTCATTATCATATTTTTCTAACCAAGCTGTAAGAAATTCAGACCTCTCTGAGCTATCTTTTTTATAAATCTCATGCTGATTTTCATTAATAAAATACAAAAGAGGTACTAACCAATATTCTTGTTGTGTGTTGCTTACATAAAGCATTGACTGTAAATAAGCTATCATGCCATCCATTTTACTTCGCACAAATTCCTGGGCATTATCGTTATTTTTTTGAGAGCAGGCAATTTCCCATTTAGCTTGATTTTCAATTACTATACTCTTTACAATATAACTATCGAAAAGCAACCTCATTTTAAGCAGATGTTGAACAAATGAGGTGCAGTCAAAATTATCTCTGATATTAAAAATATCTAACAGGTTTTTTTCGGAAAAATTCTTTGGAATGGTCTTCTTAAAAACAGCATAAGCCAATAGTAAAAACTCTGAGAAGTTGACAATAGAAGATACCTTACTCGTTGAACCTTTTACTTCTTTAAAATCGTACTTTTTATTTTTCTCTAATATTGCAGATAGTGTATGTGGCTCTTCACCTTCAAAATTTGATTTATCAAACTGAGCAATAATTTTGTTTAAATAATCATCAGTGCCGTTATAAGCCAATATTGTTCTTGAAGTGTTCTCATCCATCACATCTTCAACGTACAAATCCATTTGGCTACAGGCATTCCAAATTCTGGAGTAAGCGAATCGAAGATTTTCAGGCACTTTGTCTAGGATTCTTGCTTTAAGTATTTCGTGTTTTTCCAACTGTTCACCACGGCTATTCATTATTTCAAAGTACCAGTTCATATCTGTTCCCTTTGGAAGTTCTACATGAACCAATTTTAAACACTCAAAAACATGATTAGCATAATCTATCCTCTCGTCATCAGTGGTTAACGTATTTTCAATAAAGCCCTGAATGAGTTTTATGGCAGCTGGCAAACGTCTGTTTATGGATTCTTCATCTTTAATTTCACCTCCTGCGGCTGCTTGAATAAACTGCATATCCTTTTCTCTTGATGGAAATAAAAGTCGCATGTCATGATTTACCTTTAGAAATTCCATCCATCGGTTATCATATTTGACTAGCACGGTTGCTAATAAAAATAGAGTAGTAATTCGTTGTTGCCCGTCAATTAAATCATGTCTTTTTGAAGCCTCATTTAGGTCGGTCGTAATATTTCCAAGATAGTAGGGATAATTTCTTGTGCTATTCTTTAAATCCATCAATAACTCATTAATCTGCTTGTCTTCCCAAGCATATAAACGCTGATACACAGGTATAGAAAATAATCTGTTGCCTGTAGTTTGAGGAGTGAACTCAGTTACTTTAAGCTTAGACTGTATTGAGTTATTTTCCATAATAACTTTTGTTATTAAAAATCATTTGTTTAGCCTGATAAAATCTATCAAATTGCATAACCTCCTGTATATTAAAGAATCCTTTTTCTGTATACATCCATGTGTAATAAGATTTTCTTACACCCTTTTCAAAGTTGAAACTGCTCACTTCAGTTTGAGTATATAGTGATTCGCTAACTTGTATAAACGATTCAATAACGTGTTGCGGAACAGATGACTGCTCAATGTTAAAAAACGGATTTATAGCCAATAAATGATTATTAACTGTACTATACCGTATGGAATACATTTGTAGTCTTTTGAAGAAAAGAATATGCTCTAACCATAAAGCAACTTCATCTAAACGGTTATCACCAAACTTATCAAAGTAAAATATTAATGCTGCTTCAAATGCTTCTACCAAAAAGCCTATTCCAGTATTATCAAAATCTGAGATTAAATTGTATAGTTGCTTAAATACCCTCGATTCATAGTATGGGTCTTTAAAAAGTTGATGATAGATTTTATTATATTTTTGAGTAAATAAGAAAAAAGGCTCCCCGCTTTCTATTGATTTTGTAAGTTGAAAAGGAAGCATGGCATAATCATCCGCATTTGCAAAAAGCTGATGATTTTTAGTATTAGTCGCAGATTCTTTGAAATCATAAATTATTTGTTGCGTCTTACCATCTATTCTCCATTTGCTGAATATTGGAGGTTGAATATAATTGTTCAATGGATAGCCATTTGACGAAACATCCATAATTGCTTTAAATTCTTTCTTTATCTCAACTGCTGAGCCATCTTTTCTGGACAGTGTTCTTGTTCTGCCCCATAAATTTTGAAGCAGGTACCTCAATATTTTCTGCTTATCCAGTTCTTCCCATTCCTGACTACGCTTGATCGAGGTTCGGTCGTTTTCTTCTTTAGGTATACAGCGAAGGTGACTGGCTTTTAATAAATCATAATCTTCCAAACTTTTCCCACGACCATTCTGACTATCAAAAAAAGTAAATGCATCGTCCAATTGAGGAGCCGTAATTAACACAAACCACAACCTGTTCAATAAATATTCTATCCATTGGGAATAATTGTTCTCACTGATATTTTTCCGAAACAACCAATTGGTTATATGTTCAGCATTCTGAACGATGTTCCTTTTAGAAGCTACATGTTTGTATTTCTCATTCAACAAACCACCACCTTCTGAGTATTTTAGGACATATAGCAATATAGAAAGAGTCGTTAACCTTTGCTGACCATCTACTATTTCAAAAAGCTTGATTAATTTTTGCTGACCATCTACTATTTTAAGTTTAGTTTTTTTGTGCACAATTACAGAGCCCATCACATAAGGGATATCTGGCTTCTCATCCATTGCCTTTTTGATGTCATTTAATAAGTCTTCGGTATGATCAGTAGTCCATTTATAGGGACGCTGATATACAGGAATGGATAGTTTCATTCCTAGTAATTCTTGTAATGATATTTCATGAGCTATCCCTGACATTTTCATTTTATTTTTTGTCCCAGTCTTTTACTCCTATCAATTTTATGCCCTCATTAAGCAGTCTTTGATAATCGCTTTTTATTACTGATTCATTATTAACAAGCATATATTTCAAATGAACATGATGCTTCTCCTTTATTTTTCTCCATTTGCTTAGTGTCTGATTCAATTTATCTTTATAAAAAGAAGGTGCCACATTAAATGCTTCACCTTCATATGAACCTTTATTTGTTTTTATTGAAAAATCGCCTTTGTTCTTTTCATGCATTGTCCCCAATCTCAACGTGAATTCGGCGCTTAATAAATTCTTTTCAAGTTCAATCAACTGTAGCAACCCTTTAATTATAACAAGATCCGAAGCAATGCGGTTAGCAGCTTCAAAGGGAGTTATATTTTCATAAGGTCCAATTTTCACCGGCTTATGTTCATCCTTTCTTTTTAAGTAATGTATCATTTCAATACATTCACCACTTGATGGTGGTGGTTGAAATTTGTTTTTCAACAAGCTGTAATATTCTTGTTGTATTTTTTTTAAATCAGAATAACTAATTTTCTCAGTATTCGATTTAAGTAAGTATATTACTTTAGACATGTTTTCCTCCTTTTTGCTTAACCTCTAACTTCCCACTAATCAACCTCGGCAACAGCCTTTCTCTGATTTGGCGGAGTTGGGTATTTTGTTGTCCTAAAATTGCAATCTGTTTTTGCATGAGTATCGCCTTATCATGAAAGGATTGCATCAATTCATCTTTTGGTAAAATAATTTGCTGAAACTTTAAGAAAGGTTCAAACTGATAGTTGCTAATACCCGTTGATTGCACTTGGTAGGCTTCAATCATTCCTGAATCGTATAGGTAGTTCAGAAAATAATAGAGGTAGAGTGATGGAATGCTTTTTGTGCGAATTTGTTTGCAAAAACTTGCTGCCATTACTTTGTCGCCATACGCATCCAACATTTCCTGAGTGATATAGCAAGTGCGGCCTAATGGCTGCCCTTCGCTACCTCCGGCAGTTTCAAAAACTATATCGCCTTCAATAAGCTCTCTTGATTTCATGTTGGAGGCTTTGTGAAAACGGTAAACATCCTGATTTGTTTGACCTGCTCTTACTTTAGGAATATCAGTTCCCCTAATAACATAACCTGCAATCGAAAATTGATTTTCGCTATTATCATTTCCCCAACCACCACCAATGTGATAGTCTATTACTTTTCCAATTGGTTGAATTCGCCAATCAGTTGGTATTCCTTTTTTGAATTTTGCTTTTTTGTATTCTGGAAACCGCATTCGAACAAACCATTCTTTATACAACTCACGGGCTGTTTCTTCCAGTAGTTTGATGCGTTGGTTGTTTACTTCAATTAAATCATCATAACCTGAGAGAATTGAGGCGATGCGTTTTTGGATTAGGAAATCTGGTAGGTAAATTATAATTTTTTGAATTTTGTATAATCCAAGTTTTGGCTGTGCTGCCCCAGCAGCAACTATATCCATATAATTTTTATATGATGATGTTGATAGAACATAGCTAATATATAATGGAGAACAAAAGGCTTTGAATTTTGTAAGCTTAACAGCATTCTCAGTCAAATTCGCTCCATTTAAAGATTGAGGTACTATTCCAACATCGCCTATATTAGCGCCAACTATTGTAATACAAACATCATTTTGGGATACAACATAATTTTTTATTTTCTTATATGTGTCATCTGAAACATATTCTAAGTTATCACAATCAATTTTTCTATTTCCAATATCCCTTGCTTTTATATAAGGATGAAGAGTAAGGTTTTTTATTAATTGATGGCCCTTAGGAAGGCGTTTACCTCCCTTTATAAAGCAGAGATCTTTAATATAATATTCCTTGTTTTTTAACATGATAATTCTTTATATACCTTTTCAATTTCTTGTGCTAAATTGATCGCTTTTAAATTCAGTCTATCTAATCCTTGATGTCTTTCCTTCATTTCCGCCAAAAACTCTACTTCTGTCAAACCATCCTCTTCAATCACAACACCCACATAGCGGCCGGGGTTCATGCTCCAGTCTTGCTCTTCTATTTCAGACAGTGTTGCAGCCTTGCATAAGCCTGTAACATCTTCATAAACGCCATTTGGAAAGCGTTCGTTCAACCATTGTATTTGGGCCTCAAAATAAAGTTGCTTATCGTGTAAAGCTTTGTATTGTTTATCGGCTTCCTCAACTTGTTTTTCCCAACGCTTCAATTCCTTTTCTTTCTCCTTACTATCATTTGTATTTTCGGGCTTCTCTTTTTTGAGTTGTTCTAGTACTTTTAATTGAGCTGTAGCTTGTGTTGCATAATCATGCGCCTTGTCTTTGTAATTATTTAATAAAGAGTTGAGGCGTTCTGTTTCGCCGCGAAACAAACGGAAAATGGTGGCAATGTTTTGTATATGCTCTTCAGTAAATTCACGCAAGGCACGGGTAACCTGCCTAAAAATATTACGGGCATCTACAAACAATATTTTATGTTCTGTGCCTGCATTGCTTTTATCAAAAAACCAAAGTGTAGCAGGTAAAGTAACAGTGTAAAACATATTCTTTGGTAATGTCAGCATGGCATCAATAACACCACTTTTAACAAGGTTCTTTCTGATATCAGCCTCGCTGTTTCTGGCATCACTAGCAGAGTTAGCCATTACCAAAGCCGCTCTTCCTGCAGGTTTTAAAGAAGTAGCAAACAAATTAATCCAGAGGTAATTGGCATTGGGCACCGTATTTAAATCTTTCTCTTTTCCCTTTTTGGCCGCACTCTTAGTTTTATTTTGCGGTATACCATATTCATTAAAACGTGTTTGGTCTTTTACTCTGTCAAGGTTTACATCATCCACATTAAATGGAGGATTGGCCATCACATAATCAAACTTTTGATAGCTGTTAAAAGGGTCTTCATAATAACTATTGGCAGGTTTAATTTCACCACGTAAACCGTTTACTGCAATGTTCATTCTTGCCAGTTTAACTGTTTCCGGTGTTCGTTCGGTGCCATATACCATCAGATCTTTGGTATCTGTATCATTTAGTTCTTCTCTTCTTCTATCAACAAAATAAGAGCTTTGAACAAACATACCAGCACTACCACAAGCAGGGTCAAAGATGGTTCCTTTGTAAGGCTCAATAACTTCTACCATCAACTTTACAACCGAAGTAGGCGTAAAGAACTCTCCTCCACCTTGTCCTTCAGCCAATGCAAACTCACTCAGAAAATATTCATAAACTTTACCAAATACATCACCTGTGGTTTCCTCGGGAATATTGGCAAATATTTTCAATAAAGATTTTGGTAAGGTTCTATCATCTGGTGAATACAGTTTAAAGTATTCATCTTTGGGTAGACTATCGAGAAGCTCAGGTTTGTACTTCTCTATTTCTTCCATTGCATGTTTGATAGCTTTTGCAATATCTTCTTCTTCAGGCAATGAAAGTAAGTAGTCGTATTGAGCTTCTTTAGGTAAATAAAATCCACATTTAGCAATTGCAATTTCAGACTCACTTTGTTGCATTCTACTACCTTTTTGGGCTTTTAACTCAGCTTCAATTTCTGGCATAATACGTTTATAACGGATTGAAGCAAAACGAAGGAATATGAGCCCAAGAATTGGTGTGGCATATTCACTTGCTTTTAATCCACTATCAACACGTAATTTATCTGCCGCCTGCCATAGGGTGTTTTCTAATTCTTTTAATTGATCTGCTGTCATTTCTAATTAATTACCTCCTTACTTACACTTATTTATTACTTTGCACCAGTTTGAATATAACCTTGGTTTAATAAATGAAACCGAATTACAATATGTTTAATGGTTTCAATTTTTACTATTTAATGCATATTTAGCTATAAAAATATTGTTTTACACTTAATAAAATCAAGAATTTTTGAACTATGTCTTTCTCAAAAGTTTTAATTCTAATAATAATTTAATTAACTCCCCCACTTCACCTCCACTCCCATTCCCACCAAGCTCCAGTATTCTTCCGGACTCATCAGGCCGAAGCGGTCGAAGACAAAGGCTTGCAGGTATTTGAGTTGACTGTCTTCGAGGAAGTTTTGTGCCAACCTATTTAGTTTGGCATCGTGTTGTACCAAGCGACCAATGGCATCCAGGGTTTTATCGTATTTGGTTTTGTTGAATTCCTCTAAAATATAATCCAGGGTATCACGTGATTTTAACAAGACATGCTCATAAATAAACAGCGTGTAAATGTGAATGGGAATTTTTAATTCAGGTAGTACTTCATTGGCTGGTAATAAATTCTCCTGAGCTTTTAGTAAGAGTTGTTTATCGGTTATGGCAGAACTTTTTAAATAAGATGAGGCTTCCATTTTCAATAAGGAAATGGTGATGTCAATTTCCCAATCATCCAAATCATCTGAAAACTCAAAAAAGTTTAAATAGCGCTGACAAACAGGTAAGCCAAATTGTGCCAATATCTCTTCTTCTAAGGCTATGATTTCTTCAAACAACAAACCATTGAATTCTGGTCCACCAGCCGCTCGCAGCAATTGCTGGTTCTTAGCAAGCGAGTACATATTCAGTTTCAACAAATTATAATTCATGGCAGATCTCCTCATGTATTTGGTCAAAAAAATTGGTCATCGTTAAATGCCCGTATTGTGCTTTGTATGTTTCTAAATCAACAAATTTTATTTGTGAAAAATCACGGTATTGTTCAACAAAGGATTGGATATTTTTTCTTTCATTTTTTCGCTTGAATTCAAAGGGCAAAAACACAATGGCTTTGAAAGGAATATCAGCATCCAATAATTCCTGCAACAAGGTTTTCATTAAAAATGTGCCTGTGAGTCCACCTAAGCCTGCAACCAAAACAAAGTCTTCTAGCTTCATAAAATTTTCTTTAACCAAATCACTGTTTGTAAAATGATTCCAGGTTAAATTGCTATCAAATCCACTTAAACGATTTCCGGAATTTATAAGTTTTGTTTGAAAGGGAATCCAATTGAATTTTGACTCATAAGCCAAAAGAATTTTAGCATTGATAGATGTATAATTTCCCTTGATACCTTTCAAAAAAGCATATTCAAGAAAATTGGTTCCTGCCCCGCCCATCCCAATAAAATGGCGCTTTGTAACAGATGATTCATTTGCAAAAATGTCTTTGGGCAAAGCGGAACCCAGTCCCATTAAACCCAATGTTTTTAAGAGTGTTCTTCGTTTCATTTTTTTCAATGCAAGAAAGAACATGGGTCTGCCAAACTATGTCGTTGCTTTAACGAAAGTTCTTATTTGTATAATCCTATAGTAGCTTTTAACAATTCAAAAATTTCAGTTTGAAGAGATTTTGGTTCCAGCACTTTTACCTGATCAGCCATCATTAAAATACGCTGCATCAATTCATAATTGGGAATGAGGTATAAAACAAAAACCACCCTTTCTTCACTCTCCGACTCCACATATTGAGTGTCATGTAAAGGAGCTGCTTTTAAATACCTGGCTTGTAAGGTTGTCATTTCCAGCTTCACTTTCACGGGTTTTGAATCGGAATAATTCAAACCAATAATTTGCTCAAACTTCTTCTTGATATCCGAATGATTCTGTTTAGGAAAATTCTTCTTTACAATGTTTACATCAGAAAGTCTGTCAATACCAAAAGTTCTGGTTTCACCATTTTTTATTTCACCAATCACATACCAGCGTTGCAGGTATTGCTTTAACAAAATGGGTTTGATATGATAAGAAGTTGTCTTTTCGGTATGGTAATTAAAATGAGAAAAATTGAGAAAATACTTCTGTTGAATAGCAAATAAAATATCACGTAAATACTGAATTCCTGTACTGGAAACCCTGTTTTCAAACAAAATATATTCAGATAATTCCAACAGATTTTTATAATTCTGAATAGGCAATCCTGCTGTTTCAGAAAGATGAAGTAAATTCAAAAGACGTTCAACTTCATGTGCATCCGACTCCTTTAATTCATAACCTTTTTTAATAGAACTATAAACAATTTCCAATCCGAATTCATTGCGTAATTGTTCGATATACCGTGTAATAGAACGTTCAGATTTCACAAAATCATGGGTACATAAATACGCTGCTAATTCCTTCAAAGAAGCAGAATTATTGGCCTTCAATCGTTCAACTAAAAGAGAAAATATTCGTATGGTAGAATGGGTAGGCATGGTTTAATAAATTGTGGTATCAATATTAAATAAAATTATGTAGAAGCGAATGGAATTAAAATGATGGTTGGTGTTTTGAATTTTACATTTTCTTCGGGGGATAAATACACGATTACCCCGGGATAAATCCACGGGGCAATTAAATTTCATTGGCGACAATAATACCCCGACCCCGCGATAATTACACGATTACCCCGGGATAAATCCACGGGGTAATTAAATTCCATTGGAAACAATAAATAACATTATCCAAATTTACCCTGGGATAAATCCATAGGGCTACGAAAATCGGTTGGCGACAAAAATTCCAAATGACAATAAAAAACATTCATCCCAACAAATTACCCCGTGATAAATCCACGGGGCAATTAAAATCGGTTGGCGACAATATTCCCAAATGACTATGAAAAATATTCATCCCAACAAATCGTGCTGACATCAATAGCCATGTTGGCTTTAGCCCATGGATATTGATGTATTAAATCCGTTGGCAACATTAATTCCAAATGACAATAAAAAATAATCATCCAAACAAATCGTGCTGACATCAATAGCCATGCGGCTTTAGCCCATGGAAATTGATGTTATAATAAAAACAAAAAACCTGCCCCCTTTCGGAAGCAGGAATTAAGGTATCAATCAAATTTACAAGCGGTAAATTTCTAAGCTAAGGCTTCAAGAATTTTGAATCTTTCCAATTCAAAACTTTGAGCTTTTTTGATGTCTTGTAAACCATATTCAACTTTGTTTAACATCATCCAGCAACGTGCTCTTTCTCTATAAGCTTCAGCATGTTCTTTGTTTAATTGAATGGTGATATCAAGGCTCTTTTTTGCTTCAGAAAATCTACCCATTTTTATTAAAACCAATGCTTCCTGAAAATGAGATGCCGACTCAAAAGGCAACATATCTAGGGCTTCTTTAACTGTTCTTAATGCCAGTTCCTGTTCGCCTTTTAACAAGTATAATTCAGATAAATGAACAATAATATCAGATTTGGTATAGGCATCAGCAGCCATCTCTAATGATTGAAATAACAATCCTTCTGCCAAATCATAATCCAATCCCGATAAATAATAATCAGACATGGCAATCATACATGAAACTGAATTTGGATTTTTAAACAACAAATTGCTGAATAAATCGCCGGCCTTTTCATGCTCTCCTGTATGAAGAAAACAATATGCCCTGATTAATTGCGCTTCCAAATGGTTTGAATTGAATAACAAATAAGAATTACTTAAATGAAGAGCCGTTTCAAAGAAATTCCACTTCATAGCAGAATGTGCTTTGGCTAATAAATGACGTGGTTCAACCAGACTTTGTGTTACTTGCGAAATCGTTTGTGTGTGTGACATATTCTTTTCTTTTTAGTGATTTGATGATTCAAAATTGCAAGTCTTCCCCGCATTCTATCTGCGGGCTGAATCTATTGATTTCATTAGGTTAATTAGAATATGTTGCTAATTTTGCGGTATGCCGAAGAATAAAAATGCATTAATGCGTTACAGAATCATTGATGCCTGTCTTAGAAACAAGTTCAAACGTTATCCAAATAAGTTCGATTTTATGCGGGCTTGCGAAAACTTAGGTGCGATTTCACTAAGAACTGTCGAGAAAGACATCTACGATATGATGTACGATGAGGAATTGGGTTACAATGCTCCAATTGTTTATTCAAGAGCAGAAAAAGGTTATTATTATGATGACCCCAATTATTCTATCAACCAGTTTCCAATTCAGGAATCCGATTTATCAGCACTGGAATTTGCTTGCTCTATATTAAGACAATTTGGAAACATAGATCCGGCTCGTCAATTACTTGAATCAATAGACAAAATGGAAACCTTTATGCGGGCTTCTCATTCACTTGAATCTGATTCATGGCAATTATATATACAAGCAGAAAAAAGTCTGGGTGAAGGTGGAATGGACTTTATGGGTCCGATTTTAGATGCCATTCGCTCAAAAAATAAGTGTTTCATCAAGTACCAAAGATTTAATAGTGAAGAAGAGAAATCATACATCTTCCATCCTTATGTTTTAAAACAATACCGAAATCGTTGGTATGTGATTGGTTATTTCGAAAACAGAAAAGCCAGTGGAACTTTTGCTTTGGATAGAATTCAAAGTCTGGAACCATTAAAAGAGAATTTTATTATTGATAAAAATTTCAGCTCCGAAAATTACTTCAGGTATTCTTTTGGAATCAGTGTTCAACAGAATCAAAAACCAGAAAAAATTAAACTGAGCTTTCATCCCAACGAGGCTCCGTTTATTAAAAGTCAGCCTTTACACCAAAGCCAGAAAATTGTGCTTGAATCGGAAAAGGAGTTTATTATTGAATTAGAAGTTTGGATTGGATTTGAATTGATAAACAGCATTTTGGGATTTGGAAAACAAGTTAAAGTTCTTGAACCACTTTCACTTCAACAAGAAATCATAGAACATTACAAGAATGCCTTAAATTTGTACCCTTAATCAATTTCACAATGCATTCAAAAGCACAAAAACTAGAAGCTTTCTCAAGGTTATTGGATATCATGGACGAATTAAGAGTAAAATGTCCTTGGGATAAAAAACAAACTTTTGAATCATTAAGGCATCTTACCATAGAAGAAACATATGAAATGAGTGATGCCATTATTCAGGGAAATCTGACAGAATTAAAAAAAGAATTGGGTGATGTTTTGTTACATATCGTTTTTTATGCAAGAATTGCCAGCGAAGAAAAACACTTTGATATTGGCCATGTAATTCACTCATTGTGCGACAAACTCATAGTGCGACATCCACATATTTATGGCGATGTAAAAGCCGAAACCGAGGAACAGGTGAAAGAAAACTGGGAACAAATTAAACTAAAAGAGGGTAACAAATCGGTTTTAAGTGGCGTATCAAAAGGTACACCATCCATAGTAAAAGCACTTAGAATGCAGGAAAAAGCTGCTCAGGTAGGTTTTGATTGGGAAACGGCAGAGCAGGTTTGGGCGAAAGTTGATGAAGAAATGCTGGAATTTAAACATGAATTAAAGGAACAAAATCAACAAAAAGCCCAGGAAGAATTTGGTGATTTATTATTTGCCATGGTGAATTTAGCCAGAAAAAATAACCTGAATCCGGATGATGCTTTGGAGTATACCAATCAGAAATTCCAAAAAAGATTCATGTATATTGAAGAAAAAGCCAAGGAAGCTGGAAGAAACTTAACCGAAATGAGTTTGGAAGAGATGGATGAAATCTGGAATCAGGCAAAGAAAAATTTACTCAATTAGGTGCTATAAATCAACAAGTTAAGAAACAAAAAAGTGATGTTAAAAACAATTGAACTTATATCGTGTTTCAGAATTTGTTATAAATAAAGCACATGGTACATAAAGTTACGGATTTAGAGTTCAGCGACTTATTAAAAAGTCAGGAGAAGATTGTTGTGAAGTATTTCGCAAACTGGTGTGGTTCATGCAGATTATTTGCACCGAAATTCACAAAATTATCTAATAAAGAAGAATATAGAGACATTCAATTTATTGAAGTAAATGCTGAAGAAAATCCAATAGCAAGAAGATTTGCCGGAGTTAGTAATCTTCCTTATTTTGCTATCATTAACAATGGTGAATTGGTAAAAGGAGATACAACTGCCAAAGAAGAACCAGTAGAAAATATGCTGAAAGAATTAAATGAAAAATCTATTGTTTAACAATTAATAATATATTGTGTAATAATTACACTAAGTATATAATTGTAATTATTACACCAAGTATATTTTACTTTCATCAAGAACACAGCTCAAATCATGCAGGTATCCATCATAAAGTTTTTAGCAGAAAATTACAGTTTAATTGAACTCAAAAATGCTGAAGAAGCACTTTTGAACGAAAATCAACCCGAAATAGAAATTAACGGTAACGACGAATGTGAAAAACTAACCCATGTTTTAGCCACAATTGAGATTTTAGAGTCGATGGAAGCAAATAAAACTGATTTACGTCAGTGCATTCGAGAATTTTCTCAAAGAGTCCGAAATAGTATTTCATAAATAACTTATTCATTTTCAAGAGCTTTAAGTTTATTAATATTTTACTTTTGTCAAATGTTGATAAACTCCTCGTTTTTGGCAATAAATTATTGAGAAAAACGATGCATAAAAGCCCTAAAAATCTATTTTTGCGAGGTTTTTATATAGCATATGTCTACACCAACAGATTATTTAGCAATTTTTATACAGTTTATAGTGGCTATGGGCTTCGTGGTAACTACCATGGTTGTCAGTCACTGGGCTGGTCCTAAACGTAAAACTGCCGATAAGTTAGCGGTTTTCGAATGTGGAATTGAATCAGAAGGAAACGCGCGTATGCCGTTTTCAATCCGGTATTTTCTTACAGCTATCCTATTCGTATTATTCGATGTGGAGGTTGTTTTCATGTATCCTTGGGCTGTGAACTTTAAGGCTTTAGGAACAATTGGCTTCATAGAAATGTTACTTTTTGTAGGAACTCTATTATTGGGTTTCGTTTATATCATGAAAAAAGGCGCCCTTCAATGGGAAAAATAATTTAAACCATGTCTATTCAATTAGCAGATGCACCTCCCGGCTTACAGGGAGCAGGATTTTTCGCCACATCAATAGATAAGGCAGTTGGATTAGCAAGAGCAAATTCAATCTGGCCTCTTCCTTTTGCAACTTCATGTTGTGGAATCGAATTCATGGCTACCATGGCTTCGAATTATGATATGGCTCGTTTTGGTGCTGAAAGACTCAGTTTTTCACCCCGTCAAGCCGATCTTTTGATGGTAATGGGTACAATTGCAAAAAAGATGGGTCCTGTAGTTCGTCAGGTTTACCTGCAAATGGCTGAACCTCGTTGGGTAATTGCTGTTGGTGCTTGTGCATCTAGTGGAGGTATTTTTGATACTTACTCTGTTTTACAAGGTATCGATAAAGTAGTTCCGGTTGATGTATATGTTCCTGGTTGTCCTCCACGTCCTGAACAAATCATTGATGGTATTACCAAAATTCAGGAATTAGTAAAAAATGAATCTTTGCGTCGCAGAAATTCGCCAGAATATCAAGCATTAATGGCTTCTTACGGTATAGAATAATGACTGAAATCAATAACGCATATTTACTTAAAGAAATTCAGGAAGAATTTGGCCAATCAATCATTTCTGCTGATGAACCTTATGGTTTATTAACCATTGAATTGGAATCAGGTAAAATTCTGGATTTATTAAAATACTTATACAATCACCCTACGCTTCAAATGCAGTTTCTTACTGATTTGTGCGGCATTCATTATCCGCATCAAACCGGAAAAGAATTAGGTGTTGTATACCATGTGCATAGTTTAATTCACAACCTAAGAGTAAGAATTAAATGTTTTATGCCAACAGATCAAGCATTTATTCCAAGTATTACCCCTTTGTACAGCGCTGCAAACTGGCAGGAAAGAGAAACATTTGATTTTTACGGAATCATTTTCAACGGACATCCAAATCTAAAAAGAATTTTAAATGTGGATGAAATGGATTATTTCCCTTTAAGAAAGGAATATCCATTAGAAGATGGAACCAGAACCGATAAAGACGATACCTATTTTGGCAGATAATATCATGGAAAACGAAACATTAATTTCACTCGACCAGGAGAAAAGAGAATATACGACCTTGAATTTAGGGCCAACTCACCCTGCAACTCATGGTATCTTTCAAAATGTCCTAACAATGGATGGAGAAATCATTGTTGATTCCGAGCAAACTGTTGGTTATATCCACCGTGCATTCGAAAAAATTGCAGAACATAGACCCTATTATCAAGTAACTCCGCTTACAGATAGATTAAATTATTGCTCCTCTCCTATTAATAATATGGGATGGCACATGACAGTCGAAAAACTTCTAGGTGTTGAAATGCCTAAACGTGTTGACTACATGCGTGTAATCATTATGGAACTTGCCAGAATTTCAGACCATTTGGTTTGTAATTCTGTAATTGCTGTTGATACAGGTGCTTTAACCGGATTTACTTACGTTTTCCAATGGCGTGAAAAGATTTATGATATTTTTGAATCGATTTGTGGCGCTCGTTTAACTACCAATATCGGTAGAATTGGCGGTATGGAAAGAGACTTCAGTAAAGAAGTTATTCAAAGTATCAGAGATTTCTTAGCCAATTTCCCTAAAGTTTTTGCTGAATTCTGTAACCTTCTTGAAAGAAACAGAATTTTCATGGATAGAATCATTGGTACCGGACCAATTAGTGCTGAAAGAGCTTTAAACTATGGATTTACTGGTCCAAATTTAAGAGCAACCGGTGTTGATTATGATGTAAGGGTGATGAATCCTTATTCTTCTTACCAAGATTTCGATTTTACTATTCCTGTGGGAGTAAATGGTGATACTTATGATAGATTCATGGTTCGCCAACAAGAAATCAGAGAAAGTTTAAAAATTATTGAACAAGCATTAAATAATTTACCTGAAGGAAAATTCTTTGCTGATGTTCCTGAATTTTTCTTACCTCCAAAAGTTGAAGTTTACAACAACATGGAAGCTTTAATTTATCACTTTAAAATTGTAATGGGTGAAGCTGATGTTCCGGTTGGGGAGGTTTACCATTCTATTGAAGGTGGTAATGGTGAATTAGGTTATTATTTAGTAAGTGATGGCGGAAGAGCAGCATATAGATTACATTTTAGAAGACCTTGTTTCATTTATTATCAGGCATTTCCTGAAATGATTAAAGGTTCAACTTTAAGTGATGCCATTGTTGCCATGAGTAGTATGAATGTAATTGCAGGAGAATTAGACGCTTAAAATCTCGGTTTTATGGAGAAGAAAGAAATTAAATTTAATGAAGAAACGATGGCATTGGTCAATAAAATGATCAGCCGCTATCCTGAAGGCAAACAAAAATCTGCCTTGTTACCAATTCTTCATTTGGCTCAAGCTGAATTCGACGGATGGTTAAGTCCGGAGGTAATGGATTATGTAGCTTCAATATTATCAATCCAAAAAATTGAAGTGTATGAAGTTGCTTCATTTTATTCGATGTACAACCTACAGCCTGTTGGAAATTGCTTATTAGAAGTTTGCAGAACCAGTTCATGTTGGTTAAGAGGTGCCAATGAAATTGTTGAGCACATAGAGAAAAAATTGGGTATCAAAGAAGGTGAAACCACAGCTGATGGCATGTTTACTTTAAAAACAGTAGAATGTTTAGGCTCATGTGGAACAGCTCCTATGATGATGTGTGGCGCTCAATTCCATGAAAATTTGAATTTCCAGAAAGTTGATACAATTTTAGAGAAATTGAAAGCCGATGGAAAACGTAAAACTTATTTAGACGAAGTGGTAGTTAATCATTACTAATAAAATGGGAAAGAAATTATTATTAGCCAACGACCACGTACCTGGAATTCAATCGTACGAAGTTTATAGAAAACATGGCGGTTACGCTTCTGTTGAAAAGGCTATCAAAACGATGAAGCCTGAAGAACTTGTTGAAGAAGTAAAAAAATCAGGTTTAAGAGGTAGAGGTGGTGCCGGATTTCCAACCGGAATGAAATGGAGTTTTCTTGCAAAACCTGAGGGTGTTGCTCGTTACTTAGTTTGTAATGCCGATGAATCTGAACCAGGTACTTTCAAAGACAGATACTTGATGTCACGCATTCCTCATATTTTAATTGAGGGTATGATTACTTCAAGTTATGCTTTAGGTGCCAATACTTCTTATATTTATATCAGAGGTGAATATTATTATGTTGCTCAAATCTTAGAAAAAGCCATTGCTGAAGCTTATGCAAATGGTTGGTTAGGAAAAAACATTTTAGGCTCTGATTATTCTTTAGATTTATACGTACAAGTTGGTGGTGGAGCTTATATCTGTGGTGAAGAAACTGCTTTGTTAGAATCACTTGAAGGTAAAAGAGGTAATCCACGTATCAAACCGCCATTCCCTGCGATTGCCGGTTTATATGGTTGTCCAACTGTAGTTAATAATGTTGAAACTATTGCTGCTGTTGTTCCTATTATTAATGATGGTGGCGATGCTTATGCTGCAATCGGTATTGGAAAATCTAGTGGTACTAAGTTAATTTCAGCATCAGGTCATATCAATAAACCTGGTGTATATGAAATTGAAATGGGTATTACTGTTGAAGATTTTATTTACAGCGATGAATATTGTGGTGGAATTTTAAATGGTAAAAAGTTAAAAGCGGTAGTTGCAGGTGGTTCATCTGTTCCGGTTTTACCTGCTGATTTAATTATTACAACCGCCAATGGCGAAAAAAGACTAATGAGCTACGAAAGTCTTGCTGATGGCGGTTTTGCAACTGGAACTATGTTGGGTTCAGGTGGATTTATCGTAATGGATGAAACTACCAATATCGTTGAAAACCTTCATACTTTTGCTCGTTTTTACCACCACGAAAGTTGTGGTCAATGCAGCCCATGCAGAGAAGGTACAGGCTGGATGGAAAAAATATTACACAAAATTTTAGATGGACACGGCACTTTGGAAGATGTTGATTTGCTTTGGGAAATTCAAAGAAAAATCGAAGGAAATACCATTTGTCCTTTAGGTGATGCAGCTGCATGGCCTGTTGCAAGTGCTATCAGACATTTCAGACATGAGTTTGAAGAGTTTGTGAAAAATCCTAATGGAATTAAAAAAGTAAAACATTACGATTCCACTCAAAATTTGGTAACTGCCTAAAAGCAAATTGAAATAAGAATTGGGCTAAACCCCTTAATGATTGATTGAAAATACTATGGCTAAAGTAACGATAGACGGAAAAACAATAGAAGTTGCAGATGGTACAACCATCCTTCAGGCTGCCAGAATGATTGGTCCTGATGTAGCTCCGCCAACCATGTGTTATTACAGCAAACTGAAAACTAGCGGTGGCTATTGCAGAACTTGTTTGGTTGAGGTAAGTAAAGGTTCTGAAAAAGACCCTCGTCCTATGCCAAAATTAGTTGCAAGTTGCAGAACAACTGTAATGGATGGAATGGAAGTTAAAAATAATGATTCCGAAAAAGTTACAGAGGCTAGAAAAGGTGTGGTTGAATTTCTTTTATTAAACCATCCTCTTGATTGCCCTGTTTGCGACCAGGCCGGTGAATGTCATTTACAAGACCTTTCATACGAACATGGTTCTGCTAAAACCAGAACTGATTTCGAAAGAAGAACTTTTGAAAAAATAGATATTGGTCCTTATGTACAATTACATATGAATCGTTGTATTCTTTGTTACCGTTGCGTAAAAGTGGCTAATCAAATCACTGATGGTCGTGTACATGGTGTAATTAACCGTGGTGATCATTCAGAAATCTCAACTTATGTTGAAGAAGCTATCGATAATGATTTCTCTGGAAATGTTATCGATGTTTGTCCTGTAGGTGCTTTAACCGATAAAACATTCCGTTTCAAAAGTCGTGTTTGGTTTACTAAGCCTGTTGATGCACATCGCAATTGCGATAAATGCAGCGGTAAAGTAGTTTTATGGTATAAAGGTGAAGACGTTTTAAGAGTAACAGGTCGCAAAGACCAATGGGGTGAAGTTGAAGAATTTATTTGTAATACATGTAGATTCGAAACTAAGAAAACTGCTGATTGGACAATTGAAGGTCCACGTAAATTGGATAACCATTCAGTAATTTCTGCTAATCACTACGAATTTTTAAA
Source organism: Vulcanococcus limneticus LL (assembly GCA_943361925.1). Lineage (GTDB taxonomy): Bacteria > Bacteroidota > Bacteroidia > UKL13-3 > UKL13-3 > CAISCU01. The sequence goes on from CALRIT020000006.1 coordinate 59,031, forward strand.
GAAGCCAAAAGAATTGTCAATCAATACAATTAAACCTTTGGCAATTGAAGGAGGAAATAACTAATGGATCCATTAATATTTAAAATAATACTGGTACTTGTCATGTTCCTTGTAAGTCTTGGAATTGCAGCGTATTCAACTTATGCTGAAAGAAAAGTAGCCGCGTTTTTACAAGATAGAATTGGTCCTGATAGAGCTGGTCCTTTTGGCTTGCTTCAACCAATTGCAGATGGAGTGAAAATGTTCTTAAAAGAAGAAATCATTCCCAATGTTTCCGATAAATGGTTGTTCATTTTAGGTCCAAGTATGTTTATGGTTACAGCCTTAATGACAAGTGCAATTATTCCATGGGGAATGCCACTTGAAATCGGTGGAACCAAATTTAACTTACAGGTTGCTGATATAAATATTGGTGTTCTTTATATCATGGGTGTTTTATCATTAGGAGTTTATGGCATCATGATTGGTGGTTGGGCTTCCAATAATAAATACGCTTTATTAGGTGCTATTCGTGCTTCAAGCCAAATGATTTCTTATGAATTGGCAATGGGTATGAGCATCATTTCTATTTTATTGATTTCAAATGGCTCATTAAGCTTAAATGCTATTGTTGATAGTCAAAAAGAATGGCATTGGAATATCCTTTACCAACCAGTTGGATTCATCATATTTATTATTTGTGCATTTGCTGAAGCCAATAGAACTCCATTCGATTTACCTGAATCAGAATCTGAATTAATTGGTGGTTATCATACTGAATATTCTTCAATGAAATTAGGTTTGTTCTTATTTGCTGAATACATAAACATGTTTATTTCATCAGCAATGATAGCAAGTTTATACTTTGGTGGATACAATTTCCCTGGCTTAGAATACCTGAGTACAGTTCTACCAAATAATGTAGTGAGTTTTATATCTGTAGGTGCTTTATTCACCAAAATATTCTTCTTCATTTTCGTCTTCATGTGGGTTCGTTGGACAATCCCAAGATTCCGTTACGACCAACTAATGAGACTTGGATGGCAAGTATTATTACCTCTATCCATCATAAATATGCTTGTTACAGGTGGAATTTTAACATTATTCAATTAATCAAAACAGGAAATAAACCAATATGCAATTAACCAACAGATCAAAAGTTGTTGTTCATAAGGAAATGAACTGGGTTGAGAAACTCTACCTACCTGCTATTTTTTCAGGAATGTTTATTACTATCAAACATTTATTTAAAAAGAAAGCAACTTTAAGATACCCTGAAGTTACAAGAGAATTTGCTCCTGTTTACAGAGGAATGCACGTTTTAAAACGTGATGAAGAAGGTAGAGAAAATTGTACTGCCTGCGGATTGTGCGCTGTTTCTTGTCCTGCAGAAGCCATTACAATGGATGCTGCCGAACGTAAAAAAGGTGAAGAGAATTTATACCGCGAAGAGAAATATGCGGCTAAATATGAAATCAACATGCTTCGTTGTATTTTCTGTGGTTTATGCGAAGAAGCTTGTCCAAAAGATGCGATTTATCTAACAGATAGAATTGTTCCTTCCGATTACTCCCGTGGAGGTTTCGTATTTGGAAAAGATGTTTTGGTAGAACCTGTTGATCAAAGAATCGATATCACCAAGCGTAAAAAAGATTATAGTATTGTTCACAACGATTAATCAAAAACCTATCAACTCATGAGTTCCCAATTGATATTTTATATACTTTCAGCTCTGTCGATTGTTTCGGCATTGTTTGTAGTATTTTCGAGAAGTCCTATTTATAGTGTGCTTTCCTTAATTGTTTGTTTTTTCAGTATTGCCGGGCATTATGTAATGTTAAATGCTCAGTTTCTGGCAATCGTTCATATCATTGTTTACGCAGGTGCCATCATGGTTTTAATGTTATTTACAGTGATGTTATTAAACCTAAACAAAAGCACCGAACCTCATAAAACGAATTTAACCAAAATCATGGCCATCGTAAGTGGTGGTTTATTAATGCTTACTTTATTGGCTTCAATAAAAGCTGAAAAACTTGGCGTTTATCAAGCACCTGAGGTTTCAGATATTGGTTATGTGCAAAATGTAGGAATGAAATTGTTTACCGATTTTCTTCTTCCATTCGAAATTTCATCTGTATTGTTTGTATCTGCTATGATTGCTGCTGTGGTTTTAGCTAAAAAAGAAAGGAACTAATGGAAAGTCCTGAAACAACTCAAAACTGGTATTTATTATTAAGTACCGTTTTATTTTCAATTGGTGTAATGGGCGTTTTATTCAGACGTAATGCACTTATTATTTTAATGTGTATCGAATTAATGCTCAATGCTGTTAATCTTTTATTGGTTAGCTTTTCGGCTTATAGCGGAAATACAGAAGGTCAAGTTTTTGTATTCTTTATCATGGTAGTTGCTGCTGCGGAAGTAGCTGTAGGACTGGCATTAATGGTAAGTATTTACAGAAATATTGGTAGTATCGATATCAATGTATTGAATAAATTAAAGTGGTAGGTAATTTTAGATAAGTATACATGAATAATATTACAGAATTAACTTCGCTTATCACACCCGCTTTAATGGTTCCTTTATTACCATTAATCGGATTCTTCGTGGTAGCCCTGTTCGGGAAAAAATTAGGACATGCTTCCGGTTGGATAGCTAGTCTGATGATATTAGCTTCTTTTATCTGCTCTCTATTTTTATTCAACGGACTTTCAGAAGGTAAATCCTTGAATTTCGATGTTTATGAATGGATTAAATTTGGAGATACATCACTTACTTTTGGTTTCTTAATCGACCAATTAAGTTTGGTGATGCTTTTAGTAATTACAGGAATTGGATTTTTAATCCATATTTATTCAATCGGTTATATGCACCATGATGAAGGTTTTAGCAGATTCTTCTCTTATTTAAATCTGTTTATTTTCTTCATGTTATTACTTGTTATGGGTAATAGCTACTTAGTAATGTTCATTGGATGGGAAGGTGTTGGACTTTGTTCTTACCTGTTAATTGGTTTCTGGTTTAAAAATCCTGCATACAATGATGCTGCTAAAAAAGCATTCATCATGAATAGAATTGGTGACTTAGGTTTCCTTTTAGGCATGTTCATGTTGGTGTTTTATTTTGGTGGATTGGATTACGGAATCGTAAATCAATCGGCTATGACCATGGAAAAAGGTTCAGGCATTTTGGTTTTAACTACCCTCCTATTATTTGTAGGTGCTACTGGTAAAAGTGCTCAATTACCTTTATACACTTGGTTACCTGATGCGATGGCAGGTCCAACTCCAGTTTCAGCTTTGATTCACGCAGCTACGATGGTAACTGCCGGCATTTATATGATTGCTCGTTCAAATATCTTATTTGTTTTGGCTCCATTTACATTAGAAATCATATTAATTATTGGTGTTGCAACATCATTATTTGCTGCAATCATTGGTATCAAACAAAATGATATTAAAAAAGTATTGGCTTATTCTACTGTATCACAATTAGGATTAATGTTTGCGGCTTTAGGTTTAGGTGCTTTTGAAAGCGGAATGTTCCATGTATTAACTCATGCATTCTTTAAAGCATTATTATTCTTAGGCGCAGGTAGCGTAATTCATGCCATGAGCGGAGAACAGGATATTAGAAACATGGGTGGCTTGAGAAAATATACTAAAGTTACTTTTATTACATTTTTAATTGGTTCTTTGGCTATTTCAGGAATCTTCCCTTTTGCCGGTTTCTTTTCTAAAGATGAAATTTTAGCAGCTTCATTCGAACACAATAAAATCGTATGGATTTTATTAAGCATCAGTTCAATGATTACTGCTTTTTATATGTTCCGCCTTGTTTTCTTAACTTTCTATGGTGATTTCAGAGGAACCGAAGAACAAAAACATCATTTACATGAATCACCAGCAACCATTACAATTCCTTTAATGGTTTTGGCAGTGCTTTCAATTGTAGGTGGATTTATTGGATTGCCTGCTGTTTTTAGCAAGATTCATTCATTTAAAACATTCTTAGCTCCAGTTTTTGCCGATTCGAAAACATTGGTAGAAGCAGCTCATGAGCACAGTCATTCAACAGAGTGGATGTTAATGGGAATTGCTACAATCGCTGCATTAATTAGTATTGGATATGCTTGGAGTTTATATATCAGCAAAAAAGTAATCCCTGAAAATGATTCAGAATTAAGCGGAATCAGCAAATGGGTATCAAATAAATTTTATGTTGATGAATTCTATGATGCGGTATTTGTAAAACCATTTAAAGTTTTAAGTGATTTGTTCCTTGTTTTGTTTGATAAACTTATCATAGATATGTTGGTGAACCTAAGTGCACTTATTGTTGATGTAACAGGTAGAACCTATCGTTTAATTCAAACAGGAAATACAGGATTTTATGTTTTTGCCATGGTAATTAGCGTGGTTGTTTTCTTATTCATTCAAATAATTCAGTAATGTTAAGCTTAGACCTATTATTTATACCCTTGTTTGCATCCATCCTTTTGTTGTTTTCAAAAGGAAATGCTTCCCGTGTTTTGGCTTTCGTATTTAGCATAGCACAACTGGCTTTAACAGTTTATTCTTATACTGTTTTTAAAGCTAATGGTGCTGAAGCATTTGAATTTAGTGCCCCATGGGTTCAAAAACCTTTAATAAATGTACATTTTGGTGTTGATGGTATTAGTTTATTAATGGTGATTTTAACTAATTTATTGATGCCACTAATTATTCTAAGTGGATTCAATAGAGAAACAAATCGTCCGCATATTTTTTACGCACTGATGTTGTTTATGCAATTTGCACTAAACGGCGTGTTCTTATCTTTAGACGGATTTGTTTATTATATCTTCTGGGAATTGGCTTTGATTCCAATATACTTCATTGCTTTTAATTGGGGTGATGAAAACAGAGCAAAAGTTACACTCAAGTTCTTTATCTATACTTTGGCAGGAAGTTTATTGATGTTATTTGGATTCTTATTCCTGTATATGATGACTCCAAATCATTCTTTAGATTGGAATACATTAAGCACAATTAAGAGTTGTTCTTGTAACCAAACCTGGTTATTTTGGTTGTTTTTTGTTGCATTTGCTATTAAAATTCCAATTTTCCCTTTCCACACTTGGCAGCCTGATACTTATAAATCAGCTCCAACGCAAGGAACCATGTTACTTTCTGGTATCATGTTAAAAATGGGAACTTATAGTTTACTAAGATGGTTAATTCCTATTATTCCTGATGGATTTAAAGAATGGCAATCAGTTGTAATCACTATTTCAGTTATTGGAATCGTTTACGCTTCAATCATTGCTATTATGCAAAGAGATTTGAAAAAACTATTTGCTTATTCATCAATTGCACACGTTGGACTAATAGCTGCAGGTATCTTTAGTTTTACCCAACAAGGTATGCAAGGTGGTTTGGTACAAATGTTGGCTCATGGTATCAATGTGGTGGGTTTATTCTTTTGTGCTGATATCATTTTAAATAGAACCGGAACATTACAAATTGAAAACCTTGGTGGTATAAGAAATCAGGCTCCACAATTTGCAACTTGGTTCTTGATTATCGTATTAGGCTCTGTTGCTTTACCACTAACCAATGGTTTCATAGGTGAATTCCTTTTATTGTATGGTGTTTTTGAATACAATACTTGGTTAAGCGTATTTGCAGGTTTAACTATTATTCTTGGCGCAGTTTATATGTTAAGAATGTTCCAAAATGTAATGTCAGGACCGGTTAACGAATCAATTCCTGTTTTTACCGATTTGTTATGGAATGAAAAAGCTGTATTAATTAGTATTGCCTTATTGATATTCATTTTTGGATTATACCCGGCTCCAATACTTGAATTAACTCAACCTGCAATTGATAACCTTCTAAAATAATAATTGTGAATACACTTATATATACTTCGGCATTAGGATTTGCTGCCATGTTATTGGAGGTTTTAAACCTTCGTAAAATTATTATTCCTGCAATGGTTATTGGATTAGCTATTGTGTTCGGATTGAATCTTCAAGATTGGAACCACCCTCAAACTTATTTCAACGATATGCTTGAAGTAAGCAAATTTTCAGTTGGATTTGGTGGCTTGGCTATTTTTATCACTATTTTGATTTTTATGATGGCATCTGAATTTTATTCAGACCAGGAAAACCAAATTAGTGATTATATCTCTATCATGACCTTCATTTTATGTGGAGCCTTGATGATGGTTAGTTTTGCTAATCTGGTTATGTTATTTTTAGGAATTGAAACATTGAGTATTGCTTTGTATGCAATGGCAGGAAGTAAACGATTTGATGTTAAATCAAATGAAGCCGGTTTCAAATATTTCCTTATGGGTTCTTTTGCCTCTGCTTTTCTATTATTTGGAATTGCATTGGTTTATGGAGCCGTTCATTCTTTTCATATCAGTCAGATTTCTGCTTATATCACACAAAGCAACACACTCTCTCCAATGTTTTTAACTGGAATGAGTTTGATATTATTTGCAATGTTATTCAAAGTATCAGCTGCACCTTTTCATTTTTGGGCACCGGATGTATATGAAGGTTCACCGGCATTGGTTACTGCCTTCATGAGTACTTTGGTTAAAGTTGCAGGTTTTGCAGCTTTCTACAGATTAATGACAGCAACCTTTACTTATGGAACAGGTATTTCGGATATGATATTGTTAATTGTCACAATTCTGACATTATTTACAGGAAACCTATCTGCCTTGGCTCAGGATAACTTCAAAAGACTATTGGCCTTTTCAGGGATTTCTCATGCAGGTTATATGATGTTGTTGATTTTAAGCAGTAAATCCTTCCCAGCCTCAGCATTATTGTATTACAGCGCTGCTTATGCATTGTCGACAATAGCGGCTTTTGCTATTGCCTTACCAGTATTTAAATCAACAGGTTCAGAACTAATTAATGCTTTTAATGGATTGGGTAAAAAGAATCCTGTATTAGCTGCTTGTATGTCGATTGCCATGTTAGGTCTTGCAGGAATACCACCATTTGCAGGATTTTTTGGCAAATTCTTCATTTTTACAGAAGCTTTACAAAACGGATATTTCTATACTGTTTTAATAGCTATCATCAACTCTATCATAGGTATATACTATTATTTCAAGGTAATTTTGGCCATGTACGGCAAACCTGCGAATGAAACCCAAATCGAAAATCCATTGACTTATCAATTAGTTATGTGGTTATGTGTTGGCTTAAGTTTGCTTCTGGGTATATTGCCGGGAATGTTAACAGACGTATTTAACTAATGACCCGTTAAGCATGACAAATGTTATCGAATGATTAATTCAAGATATTTGGCTTGCATTTTCCTTAAAAAAGACTTTTTTTGTAAACAACTAAACAATATAATTTAAACAAAAATGAACAAGGTAGCAGCTCCAAAAAAAGAAAGCGTATTGAAAAGTCAATTCGCTTCTTTCGCTATTCCAATTCTGGTTATCACCGGTATCCTAATCTACAAATTTGTATTAGGTAATTCATCAAATTTCCAAGGCGGAGATTCAAACAATCATCCGGTTGAAGAAGGTGTTGGACACGTATTAGGATTAATTTACAAAGGTGGATTTATCGTACCAATTTTATTATCATTGGTTTTAATGAGTATCACTTTCTCAATCGAGCGTTTCTTAACTATTGGAAAAGCACAAGGAAAAGGTCGTGCTGAACAATTTGTAAGAAGAGTACAAGGTCATTTATCTGCAGGTAATGTTGATGCTGCAATTGCAGAATGTGACAAACAGCAAGGTTCTGTTGCAAACGTTGTTAAATCAAGTTTGAACAAATACAAAGAAATGGAAGCTATAACTGGTATGGATAAAGACCAAAAAGTTTTGGCTATTCAAAAAGAATTAGAAGAAGCTACAACATTAGAATTACCTATGTTAGAAAAGAACTTGGTTATTATCGCTACTATGGCTTCAGTTTCAACTTTGATCGCGTTATTAGGAACGGTAATTGGTATGATTAAAGCGTTCTCAGCTTTAGGTACTGGTGGTGCACCGGATTCAGTAGGTTTAGCAAATGGTATCTCTGAGGCTTTGATTAATACAGCTTTAGGTATTGGTAACTCTGCTGTAGCTATTATCATGTACAATGTATTCACAACTAAAATCGATAAGATTACTTACACTATCGACGAGGCTGGATTTAGCATTGTTCAAACTTTCGCTGAAAAGCACAAATAATCGGAATTAGAATTAACCGGGTTGAAAAACCCTAAAAAGATTAATAATTATGCCAAAGGTTAAAGTACCGCGTAAGAGTACATCGGTGGACATGACTGCTATGACAGACGTAGCGTTCTTGCTTCTCACCTTTTTTATGCTCGCAACGCAGTTCAAACCGGATGAACCGGTGACAGTAAATGCACCTTCATCAGTAGCAGAAGTTTTACTTCCGGATGTGGATATTATGACTATTACCATTGCAGGTGATGGACGTGTATTCTTCGCTCTGGAAGGACAGCAATACAAAGAAAAATTGATTGAAGAAATGGGTAAAAAATACCAAACAACTTTCACAAAAGATGAAATCAAAAGTTTCTCTTTGATGTCGAGTTTTGGTGTTCCATTTGGACAATTAAAACAATTGCTGGCTTTAAAAGCTGATGAAAGAGCTAGATTTACTCAATCGGGAATTCCTGCGGATTCATTAAACAATGAACTCGCCGACTGGATCTGGCAATCGCGTTTAGCAAATAATAAGGTAAGAGTTGCCATTAAAGGTGACCAGGAAACTAATTACCCAATTGTTAAACAGGTGATTTCCACTTTACAGGAGAAAAAAGTAAACCGTTTTAATTTCATCACCAATCTGTCGACAGAACCGATAGAATAAACAAAAAGACGATGGCAGAAATAGAAGGTGGCGGTGGCGGTGGCCATAAAAAAGGTGGTAAACCAAAAGGTAAGAAAATGTCGACCCGTGTGGATTTTACTCCCATGGTAGACTTAGGATTCCTTTTGATTACATTCTTTATGTTGACTACTTCCATGAATAAGCCAAAAACCATGGAAATTAATATGCCGGTGAAGGATCCGATTGAAGAAAAGGATAAAATCAAGGTTAAAGCTTCACAGGCTATTACAGTATTACTAACTGAAAACGATAAAATAGTTTACTATTTTATCAATGAAACTACAGGTGAACCTGAAACTCCGGTTATTACTGATTTCAGTAAAGGAGGTATCAGAGCCACTTTGTTAGAAAAAAATAGAGGATTGTTCGAAAAAGCAGGTAAAAATAACTTCGACTCAATTCCTATTTATAAAGAAATGTTCCGCATGGATAAGATTTCGGAAGAAACAATGCGCGCAAATATAGCTGCAATTAAAAATGAAAAAGAAGGTTTAATTGTAGTAATCAAAGCTGATGATAAAGCCAAATACAGAAATTTGGTTGATATCCTCGATGAGATGTTAATTTGCAATATTGGTAGATACGCAATCGTAGATATTACAGATGTGGAGCGTGAATTGATTACAACAGCGGCCGTTAAATAAATAGATCAAATCATGGCAAAAGTTAATATTTTCGATAATAAATGGGTTGATCTGGTATTTCAAGGCCGTAACCAAGCTTATGGTGCTTATGTATTAAGAAAGAATGGTGATACCAATACTTTAAAAGGAATTGTTTTATCTATCGTACTTTTTACAACAAGTATTTCGGCTCCGGTTATTATCAACTATATCAAATCAAAAATCCCGAAAGAAAACGTGGTGAAAGTTACTGAGGTAAATACCCTCGAAGAACCACCACCAATTGATAAAAATGAACCACCTCCTCCGGCTACTGAACCACCTCCTCCATTAAAGAGCACGGTTAAGTTCACTCCACCGGAAATTAAACCCGATCAGGAAGTTCCGGATGATGAGCCACCACCTGCTCAAGATGATATGAAGGACAAAGATGCTGGTGCAGCAACTGTGGAAGGTAGTGATGATGGTGTTGACCAAAGTCTTGTTGAAGGAAACGGAGACGGAGATGCAGCACCAGAAATTATGACTTTCGCAGAGCAAATGCCGGAATTTGCAGGTGGTACAGAAGAAATGTATAAGTACCTTGGAAAAAATATACAATATCCTCCTTTGGCTCGTGAAAACAGTATTGAGGGTAAAGTTATTCTAAGTTTCGTTGTTGGTGCAGATGGAAAAATCTCTCAAATCGAACAAGTTGGTAAAAAACTTGGTTGGGGTTTAGATGAAGAAGCCATTCGTGTTGTTAAATCAATGCCAGCTTGGACTCCAGGTAAACAAAACGGTAAACCGGTTTATGTGAAATTCACTTTACCTATCCGTTTCCAATTAAACTAATTATAAGCCTGAACAAGTTTTGTTGCTGAATCGAATATTTCGATTTAATCTCCAATTCCGGTTCAGGCTTCTTTATATTTGTATATGAACGAAGAAGTAAATAATATCAGAGAACAAAGAGAAAAAACCGTAAGCCAATTACTTAGGTATTTTTCTGCAATTATGGCCGTTATGTACATGGCTGTAGGAATTCTGTTCTACTTCTATCCTGTTCTTCAAAATTTAGGGGAAACAGGAAAACTTGTTATTTGCATTGGATTATTCACTTATGGAGTTATCAGATTAATCAGGATTTTTAAAAGATGAAAAACATACTTTATATCTTCATATTATTGTTTGCTCTGACTTCATGTAATAATGAATCAAACAACAAAACTACTGATACTACCACAAGCGGTGAAATCAATATTAGTTGTGATGAAAGTCTTAAACCAATTATTGATGCAGAGGAAGCCGTTTTTGAAGAATTATATCCAAATGCCAAACTCAATATCATTTATACAAACGAACAGAATGCTATAAACCTGGTTCTTCAGGATTCGGCAAGAGCAGCTATTGTTACTAGAAAAATGTCGAATGAAGAAGAGGCAATTCTTAAGGAACAAAAGATTGCCAGATCAAGAGCTATAAAAATTGCATACGATGCAGTAGGCTTTATCCTTCATCCGGAAAATAAAGACACAATTTTTACAGTTGAACAAATTGCCGGTATTTTATCTGGAAAAATTAAAGATTGGAGTCAAATCAACCCGAAAAATAAACAAGGTGCCATTCAGGTAGTTTTCGATAATCCTGCATCCGGCGCTATTCGCATGCTAAAAGATAGTCTTCATTTAGGAAAAGATTTAGGTGAAAATTGTTTCGCTGTTAAATCTAATCCGGAGGTTATCAGTCATGTAGAAAAAAATAAAAACAGTATTGGAATCATTGGAGTTAGTTGGATAAGCGACCCTGATGATTCATTGGTAAGGTATTTTATGAAGAAAATACAAGTTGCCGAAATTCAACCTAAGAAAATAACAATTGAAAGCATTACCTGGAAACCTATTCAGGGAAATATACATTTAAGACAATATCCGTTTTGGAGAGAGGTTTTTGTGGTAAGCAGAGAAGCACGTACAGGACTTGGCACGGGCTTTGCTAGCTTTTTATCAGGAGACCAAGGCCAAAGGATTATTTTAAAAGCCGGACTTGTGCCTTCAAGAGCAGCAATAAGGACAATAGAACTATATTAAAGATTAGAATTATGAGAAAGCACATGAATAAATTCATCTTATCCATTTCTTTGTTGATATCAGGAAGTGGAATCTTGATGGCTCAATCGATGAAAGATGGATTGAGAGCAATTGATTTTGAAAAGTATGAACAAGCAAGAGAAATCTTCCAAAAACTAGTTCAAAAAGAACCTACCAATGGTGAGAATTATTATTATTTAGGTCAAGCATATTTGAACTTAATTAATCCTGATTCTGCTGAAATTACCTACAATGCCGGTATTAAAATAGCACCTGCAACTCCAAGTAATTATGCTGGTTTAGGTGAATTGAGACTTATCGATGGTAAAAAAGCTGAAGCTAAAGTACATTTTGATAAAGCATTATCATTTTCTAAAACTCGTTCAGGAATCTATACTGATATTCACGCAATTCATGTTGTTGCAACCAGTATGGTAAATACTGCAACAGATAAAATGCTGGAAGAAGCAGAAGCCTTGGTTTTAATGGCTTATGAGCAAAATAAAAAAGATTATGATTTATTGGTTGCTGCCGGTGATGTTTATTTAGAGAAAAATGACGGTGGTAATGCTGCTACTTTTTATGAAAGAGCTATTGCTATTGATCCATCTAATCCAAAAGCATTTTCAAGAGTTGCTGTAATCTGGTTAAGAGTAAAAAATTATGATGCAGGTCAGACAGATTTAAATCGTGCTTTTGAAAAAGACCCTAACTATGCACCGGCATGGAAATACCAGGCTGAATTGTATTATGCAAAAAGAAACTTTGCTAAAGCCAAAGAAGCTTATGCTACTTACTTAAAAAATTCAGAGCCTAGTTCTGCTAACCAAATTCGTTTTGCAAGAATTTTATTCTTGAGTAAAGATTATGAATCAGCTTTAGAGAAAATTGATGAGATCCAAAAAACTGATAAAAAGAATATTCTTTTATATCGTTTAAAAGCATTCTCAACTTATGAAGTAATTGGAACTAAAAATGATCCTGAGAAAGCAAAATCAGGTTTAGATGCTTTGAACTATTATTTTGAACATGCTGATCCTAAAAACATCGTAACTTTAGACTATTTATATTTAGGTAGATTAGAATCAAAAGTTCCGGGAAAAGACTCTCTTGCTTTGATACACATGAATAAAGCATTAGAAATGGATCCTGATAACTATGAAGTTTATACTGATATTGCCAAGGTTTACAACAAACAAAAGAAATTTGTTGAGTCTGGTGATATGTACAGAAAGTATATTGGTGTTGCAAGTAAAGTTACTGCTGCAGATTATTACCTAATGGGTAAAGCATATTACTTCGGGAAAGTTTATGGTGCAGCAGATTCAGCTTTAGCAAAAGTAAACGAAATGAAACCTGATTATGCAGATGCATATTTATGGAGAGGTTTAAGCTTATCGGCAACTGATCCTGATTCAAAATTAGAAACTCCTAAACCTTTGTTTGAAATGTACATTAGTTTAATTACAGCTGATACTACAAAATTTGAAGCAAACAAAGACAAATATAAAAGAGACTTAATTAACGCCTACAGTTATTTAGCTTATTATTATTTAGCAAGAGATAACAAAGCCTTAGCTAAAGAGAATTATAAAAAGGTTCTTGAGCTAGATCCAGAAAACGTTAATGCGAAAAAAGTATTAAGCGAAAAATAAATTGAAAAAGCCTTCTCGAAAATGGGAAGGCTTTTTTTTTATGGCTTTTGGCAATTGGCTCTTAGCATTTGGCCGTAATTCGATATTATAGAAATATTGCTTTTCTAAACAAGCTTTTGAAATTCTTCAATAGATTAAACTCAATTTTCAAGATACTAATCCTTAAAAATATTTGATCTTAAATGGAATGCTTCAATTAAACGAAATTCAGCTAAAAGCCAATTGCAAATAGCCAAAAGCCGTTCCAGCTACTTCAGTTCCGCAAGCGCCGTTTCCAACTTCCCAAACAGCTCCCCTATTTGTAAATCATTCAACGTTCCTACAGAAACTCTGTACCAATCGGTGCCCGATTCACAACCGAATGCTGTAAACGGAACTATTGCCAATTGAGCTTTGTTTAACAAATAATCTGTGATGTCTTGTGTAGTTTGAATTACACTTCCATCGAGTTTTGTTTTTCCAATTAAGCTAAATTGTACCGAAAGATAAATAGCTCCTTCAGGAGAAATGGCATGAACCGGATATCCTTTTTTGCCAAGCTCTAAGATTCCTTCAGCTAATGGAATTAATCTTTTATCAAGTTTACCTTTTAACTCATTTAAATAAGCAAACAAGGCTTCTGAGTTGTTCAAAAATGCTGCTGCCGCAACTTGTTCAGCTCTTGGAGCCCATGCACCAATATGTCCTAAAATTGATTTCATTTTTGAAATAACCTCTGCCGGACCTAATCCCCATCCTACTCTTACACCTGTTGATGCCAAAGATTTTGATATTCCATCAACAAAAATTGTATACGGTTTCATTTCAGGATTTAGGCTAATTGGATCATAATGTTCAATTCCATCTGTCCTTAACATCCAATAAATCTGATCAAAAAGAATATAAACCGGTTTTTGATTTGGACCTCTTCTTTTATTTTCGGCCAAAACCATTTCACAAATTTCCTGCAATTGTTCTTTTCTAAAAGTTGTGCCGGTTGGGTTTAATGGTGAACATAAAGCAACCAAAACTATTTCAGAAATATAAGGAGCTAAATCAGCAGCTGAAGGCATAAATCCATTTTCCGGATGTGTATGTACTTCAATTTTTTGCGCATCACTTAAATGACAATAATGGTTATTATTCCATGATGGAACGGGATAAAACACCTTATCTTCAGGATCTACAATTGTTTGGTAAATAGCATGAATTAAAGGACGGCCGCCTCCTGCAATCATTACTTCATCATCAGCAAAACTCAAACCCTGGTAATCTAAAATAAACTTTTGAACAGCCTTTTTTAGTTCCAAAACTCCATCTGCAGGTGGATAATTGGTTTCACCTTTTTGATAAGCTTTAATAATTTCATCCCTAAAAACCTCAGGAATAGGGAAAAGTGAAGGATCGAAATCACCAATAGTAAGGTTGTAGATTTGGTGTCCTTCTTTGATTTTTTTATTGATTTCGCCGCCTAATTTAATGATTTCAGAACCAATTAAAGTAGCAGCTTTTTGAGATACTTTCTGCATGTTTCGAAATTAAGTAAATCTTACACAAAAAAGAATGTCTATTAGACCTTATCTTTGCCGCCGGAAAATGATAGCACTTACAGACATCGGATTTGAATTTGGAGGAAGATTCCTCTACAGAAATGCCAATTGGCATATCAAACCAAATGAAAGAATTGGTTTAATTGGGTTAAATGGAACAGGGAAATCTACTTTGTTGAGAATAATCAATGGAGAATACTCTCTTACTGAGGGGAATATGAGTAAACCCCGTGATTTAACAATTGGATTTTTAAATCAGGATCAATTAAGCTTTGATTCTGATGATAGTATTGTAAATGTTGCGATGACAGCATTTAGCGAAGCCTTAAAATTGGAAAAAGAAATTGAGGAAATCATTCAATTACTTGAAACCGACCATAGTGAAGAAACAATTCAACGACTTGCAGATAAACAAGAGGCTTTTGAACATTATGATGGTTACAATATTCACCATAAAACAGAAAAGATTTTAGAAGGATTAGGCTTTACAACAGCGCAATTATTACAACCTTTTAATAAATTCTCAGGAGGTTGGAGAATGCGTGTTTTATTGGCTAAAATGCTACTTCAAGAACCTAATTTATTGATGCTGGATGAGCCTACCAATCACTTGGATATGCCTTCAATTCAGTGGCTTGAAGAATATTTACGTAATTATAAAGGAACTGTTATAGTGGTAAGTCACGATAGGTATTTCCTTGATAAAATGGTAAGTAAAATTGTAGAAGTAAGTATGTCGAAAATTTTCGAATACCCTGGTAATTACAGTTTTTATCTTGAAAACAAGTCGGAAAGAATGGAGTTACAACAACGTTCTTACGATAACCAACAACAATTTATTAAAGATCAGGAAAAGCTTATCAACCGCTTTAAAGCCAAAGCATCAAAAGCTTCAATGGCTCAAAGTAGAGTGAAAATGTTGGATAGAATTGAACGTATTGAAGCACCTGAAGATGATAACAGAGAAATCAATATTCAATTTAGAGTTGGACAACAACCAGGAAGAACCATTACTGAATTCAATGGAGTTTCTAAAGCTTATCCGGATATCGAAATTATAAATCGTGCTGAAGCCCGTATTGAAAGAGGAGATAAAATTGCGCTTATCGGAGCCAATGGAAAAGGTAAATCTACCCTACTCCGTTTAATGGCAGGAACTGATACTTTTGAAGGAGAAATCAAACCGGGATTCAATGTTCGTCAAGCTTTCTACGCTCAGCACCAATTAGAATCATTGAATTTGCAAAACGAGATTTTGCAGGAATTAATGGAATTTGGTACCGACAGAAGTGAAACCGAATTAAGAACAGTTTTAGGCTGTTTCTTATTTGAAGGTGATGAAGTTTTTAAACGCATTAAAGTATTAAGTGGAGGAGAAAAAGCCCGTGTTGCATTAGCTAAAACTTTGTTAACAGAAGCCAATTTCCTTTTACTGGATGAGCCTACCAATCACTTGGACATGCGTAGTATCAATATTTTGATTCAGGCATTACAAGGTTATGAAGGCAGTTTTGTGGTAGTGAGCCATGACCGTTTCTTTGTTTCTCAAATTGCCAATAAAATTTGGTGGATTGAAGACCAGGAAATTAAAGAGTATCCGGGAAGTTTCGAAGAATATGAGTATTGGAGAGCTAAACAGGAAGAAGAATTAAAGAAAAATCCTGCTGCAAAAGTAACTACTAAAAAAGCTGTTGTTATTGAAGAACCTAAAAAGCAAGCTGAAAAAGCACCTGTTAGTAACAATTATATCCAAAAATTGAAAAATCAATTTGAGGAATATGAAAAGAAAGTTGCTGCAACAAAACTCAAATTAAGTGATATAGAAAATTCTTTTGCTAAGCCTGAAAATAGTGGCGATGTAAAAAAAATGGAAGAATTAAACCGTTTTTATGATGCTGAGAAGAAAGCATTATTACATCTTGAAAAGGAAATGGAAGCTGTTTTAGAAGAATTAATCGAATTGGAATAAGTCGGTTTTTCTCATCTATTCTTAGTATTATTGATTGAATGATTGATAAGGTTAAAAATTGGTGGAATGAAACCATCTATGAAATTTCGCCTCCATACAGAACTTATATACCAAGTAGAAGAAAAGGAATCATTTCCCTACTAAAATTTGGTATTATAAGTGGTTTATTTATTGCCTTATTTGTTTTATTATTTATCAAAAAGGGAGTTTGGTTTGTCTTTCTTTTGGGTTTAGTTTTAGGTTTGATTGAATTGTTTACCTGGTCGAGTTATTTAACTAAAGAAGTTGAATTAAAATTTGGCAAGAAAATAGTCAAGGATAAAACCAGGAAATACACTTTTACAAAAGAACAAAAGAAGCTAACCATCAACTTATCGCTTGCAAAAATTGCACTGATATTTCTATTATTTTCTGGCGGTATGTTTTGGATGAGTTTGCCCGAAACGCAAGTTAAATTCATTAGTGAAAATGATTTAGTGCTTGTATTAGAACCGGGAGATACTTTGTATGCCAGAAATTCTGATGTAGATGTAAGTTATAGAGAAGCTGAAAATACATTTACTAAAGTACCAAACGGACGAAAAAGAATCCGCTATAATTATTTTTATAGAGATGCTTATTCAACCTCAAGTTTTATAATTGGAACCTATCAGCGACTTAATTTTTTAGGATATCAAGATTCATTGAGCAGAAAATTTTTTGCCATCAAATCATTACATTCAAACAACTTCACATATCAACCTAAATATTCAAATGATAGCTTATTTGAAACCATTTTAGACGACAGCCTCCTATTTGTAGAACCCTTTCAAGTAACCATTAGTCCGGAACATTATTCTCGATTGGTAAGTGAGGGAAAGAAATGGGATTTTAGATGGCTGTGAAAACGGCTTTTGGCTTTTGGCAGTTAGCTGTTGGCTTTGAATTCTAGGTAAAACTACCTTTTTAGTATCTAAGTAAGTTTCTAATTTTTAATTCATTAGGTCAATTATACAATCATTACAAGAAGACGGCTTTTGGCTTTTGGCCGTTCGCTTTTGGCTTTGAATTTGATATGGATCTAACATTATTGAATAATAGAAACATTTTCAAATTTTCTTGTTAGAATCATATTTCAATTTTAGAATTGAAATATGTAGACCATCAACAAATTCACAATTAGAAAGTAAACGTTTATTTAATTCCGAATGCAAGCCAGATGCCAGAGGCTAGCTGCTAGTTGCCTTCTTCCAGCCCTAAAAGGGCGTAATCAATTAACCGGCATTCAATTCTCATTTGGAAAAGAACTATTTAGCAACTATTTTTAATTTAAATAAAAATTGATATTATTGAGATACTTCTACTACCCAATTTTAATTTGTTTTTTGAGGTGGAGATGGGAATAAAAAAGTTACCTGTAATTTTATGAGACTATTCATTACTTTCATATTTCTTGTTCTCTCAAACACTTCATTTGGTCAATGGCTAGAACATGACTTATCTAATAATGACCCCTTCAAAATTGAAGCTAAAACCTTGTTTGAACTCTTTAATAAAGACCAAATCTTAAAGCATAAAATAAGTAAAATCTCAATTCTATGTTGTCTTCTAGACAGGAAATCAAAACCCTTAGGAGTTTATCATGAAGATATAACAATTACTTTTAACCAAGCTGGGAATCCTATTAAATATGAATACATATGCATCAACACTAAACGCAGACCAATTTTTTTTCGCAAAAAAGAGTGGAATAATGACACCATTATATATGATTTCGAATATGATTCTTCTAATAATCTAATTCACTTTAGTTCTCAAAAGAAATACGGAGGATACGAATTTGGAATCAAAGATGAAATCTTTTTTTTCTACGACAATAATAACAGGGTTGTTAAAGAGATTATTCAAGGCAATATTTTTCAAATTCAAAATGAACCTCAAACAAACAATCAAGATAAAATTGAAGAGAGTAATTCATGCGAATTATACATTAATTATAATCAAGACAATAAAGTAAGTTTTGTTCATGAATATCATCCTCTTAACAGCTTAAAAACAGCTTTGACCAAATATGATAGTGCTATATTTAATTGCCCTTTTGATAGCATTTTTGAAACATCAACTATTTCATTAAAAAGAGGAATAACCAGAGACAGTTTGGGGAAAATTATTAAACCTACCAATAATAAATTTACAGACACATTTGTAGTTGGTAAAGCAAAACAATTTAGAAAGAGAGAGACGCTAGATTCACTTAATAGAGTTATTGCTGTTGTATCTTATGATGATGAAAACCGCCTCCAATACTCTTCCAAAATTGACTATACAGAAGACGGCTTAATTAATTCAGTAAAATTCAAAACCTTAGATGACAAAAGAGGTATATTCTATAAATATGAAAAGTGGAAAAACTAAAGTTAACATCACATTTTTAATAGACGTGCAATTCGTCTCTATTTAACAGGATTTTAGTGGTTGATTAATTTGTTTCCCCTTTTTAAATTTGAATCTAAACCCAAGCACATGGTCGATCAGCATAAGGTTGTCAGCCATAATAAAGAAACTTTATGAAGATAATTCTGATTAATATTTTTATTTTAACATTGCTTAGCTGCGAGCAAGATTCAAACGTTGAGTCTAATCCAGAGATTTTTAGAACAAACTATTCAAAATATAAAGACAAAAAATTTGAGCTTCAATTTGGAGACTTAGTTCAAATTCGTAATTCAGAATTTAAAGGAATAGTTTGCGATATTTCAGAAGATGAAGGAGGAAGGTGGTTTGGAATTATTTTTATAGATAAGCAGGCTCGTTTGTTTGGACGAAATATTCCAAGTGGATTTAGCAATGAGTGTATAAAACTTTTTGATTTTACATATTTGAATCAAAAAGGAATAAATTCGATTACTAAAATATCAAATATTAAGCTAGAATATTCTAAAATAGGAATAGGCTCAAGAAGTACGGCAATGGACGAACATGATTTAATTAGAGATTATATGATTGGAATTGAATGGAGGAATCATACAGAAACAACATGTGAAGAAAAGTTAAAAAAATTAGATCCTATAAACGAAAATTATAGAGATTTGAATGAAATAAAACTCTAATACAAAAATCCGCTTCTTTATCAGTAACTTTTTGCGACTGCAAAAGTTAATCTTGAAAAAATATTTTCTCCCAGATATCTTGTATTCAATTTATAACAGAATTCATCCAGGTGTAAAAGCCTAAAAAACCTTGACCGCTTCTAAACCTTATTAACTTTATACTATAAATATTTTAAGTGTTAAAAATGCAAGCCAGATGCCAAAGGCTAGCTACCAGTAGCCTTCTTTAAGCTCTGAAGGAGCGCAATTCGTTAGAAACAATCATCCACGAAATTCGTAAGCCCTGAAAGGGCGTAATCAATTAACCTACATTCAATTCGCATTTAGAAAATAACTGTTTAAATCTCTACGAATTCAAGCCAGTTGCTTTTTATAAACAAAGTAAATTCGTAGCAACGAATGCCCTCATCATCGACAGCGCGTGCTGATGGAATCAGAAAGGCCATGTGCGCCAAGCCGCCTTTTGAATTTTCCGCGGGTTTGGCCAAAACTGCTAAAGACAATAGAGCGCCGGAGCGGAAAAGGCAGCAGCGGCAGGCCTGATTGCATCAGAGGTGGGCCTTGCAGACAAGGAGGCGCCTTCGATGATGAAAGGCTTTTGCTTACTTTTTGCCTAAAAAGTAAGGATTAAAGTATCGAAATACCCTTGCACTTAAATCATAATTGTAACAAGAAATTTCTTGAATCATACATGAGAAAATAAAACGTTTCATTGAAAACGAACTCATCATCTGCAGAATAGCCATTAATTTACGTAATTCGTTCTAGACAATCGTTTGATACATACATTCTCGAAAATCATTTCCATAACAACAATTAATTGTAATATTTTCATTGTTAACCTTAAATTAATACCCCTTTAAATGAACCATGAATTTTTTTTATATTTTTGAGTTTAACCCATTTTTATGAAAAAAATATTACTACTCCTTATTGGTTGTTTCTTTTTACTTTTTAATGTTAATGCCGGCAACGAAGACTCACTCGAGTTTTCTGAAGCTGATATGAAAAATCTAACCAAAATTATTAGTGCTGATACTGCTATAAAATATAAAACCGGGATCATTCATGTTAATAGCGAAATTAAATTGAATGTTCCGAAAGGCTATAAATTCATGTCGCAAAAAGACGCTGAATACGTAGTATTTGAACTTTGGGGCAATCCAAGAACTGAAGATTTAATTGGAATGATTGTAAAAGAAGATTATTCTACCCTTAATTATGATACCTGGGCATTTGTTGTTTCTTATGAAAATTCAGGATATGTAAAAGATGAAGATGCCAATGATATTGATTATGAAGAACTGATGACTGAAATTCAATCAGGTGAAGAAGAATCAAACAAACAAAGAAAAGAAGCCGGATTTCCTGCTATGCATATTATAGGTTGGGCCTCTACTCCATTTTATGATAAGGAACACAATATTTTACATTGGGCTAAATCGATAACTTTTGATGAAAGTGAAGATACTACTTTAAATTATGATGTAAGAATACTTGGACGTAAAGGAATACTAAGTTTAAATGCTGTTGGAGTAGTTTCACAATTAGAGGATATTAAAGCTCATATACCCGACATCATTAGTATTGCAGAATTTAAAGAAGGAAATAAATATCAAGATTTCAACCCTGATTATGATAAAGTTGCTGCATATTCAATAGGTGGATTAATCGCTGGAAAATTATTAGCCAAAGCCGGCATTATAGCATTATTACTTAAGAATATAAAACTGATTGTTTTAGGAGCTATTGCCTTATTTGGTAGTTTTGGTAAAAAGATAATTGGCTTTTTTAGAAGGAAAAAAGAGGATGAAGAAACTGAGACTCCTGCAGAATTAGAACCAGCAACTCCGTCAGAATCAGTAATTGAAACGACTGCAGAAGCAGAAACTCCTAAAGCCCCTGAAACTCCTGCAGAACCAGAATCTGAAGCAAACGATGAACCAAAACAAATTCAATAAAATTTGATTACTTATATCATTATAGGAATCAATGTGATTCTATCTCTTTATTGTTTTACAAACCATGAAGTATTAGAAAAACTATTGTTTTCGCCTTATCAAATTAAAGAGGATAAATCGCAATATTTCAGGTTTATTTCTCATGCGTTTATTCATAAAGATGCTGGACATCTAATTTTAAATATGCTCACCCTCTACTTTTTTGGAAGGGAGGTTGAGCATATTTTTTCGAGTACAGAGTATATTATTTTTTATTTACTGGCAATCTTATTTTCATCATTACCATCCTATCAAAGTAATAAGGAAAACCCTAATTACAGGGCAGTTGGAGCCAGTGGGGCAGTATGCGCAGTTATGTTCGTTTTGGTATTATATAGTCCATGGTCTGTAGTATATATCAACTTTTTCATTCCAATTTACTTCATACTATTTGCTGTTGGTTACCTTATTTATTCCAATTACAAAATTAAAAACAGCAATGATCAAATTGGACATGAAGCTCACATGTGGGGTTCTATATTTGGTATTGCCTACACCTTGATTGCCCACCCAATTAGTATGAGCATATTTTTGGAACAAATTAAAGAAGCTCCGTTTCTGAAGTAGGGCCTGCTGAAAATCTTTATTAGAACTTATTATCAATCAATTAGACTGTAGTTTAATAATTTAAATGCAAGATTTTAAGAACAATTGCTATAAATTCTTTGCATCAATTCTATTTCGTTTTCAATTTTACTAAAGACAGAAACAATGCCATCTTTGTCGTTGCTGCCAAATTGAAGTATTATATATACATCTTATTTGGCAGCGTCTAAAATCTGACCTGTTTCTGTCTTTTTCAGCAGGCCCTAATTAATTTCACAAAAGGATTCAAATCAGACATTTTATTTGTTCAAGGACTAAACGATTCTCCTATTCAAATGTATTCTTGGCCATCTTTTAAAGAAGATGTTTTAAGTTATACAAATTGCAAAAACATTCAGTTTGTTGAAATTGTTGGTGGTGAACACGGCTCTCAATTTGATAGTCCAACGGCAAAAACTGAATTTAATAAGTTTATCAATAGCCACTAATATTAAATCCTCGGTTGAACAGGCATTTGGCATAAAAGAGGCTTTTTGCTTAAATGATTCCAAAAGCTTTCGGGATTTTGCTTCGTATAAAGTTAAGAGCTGGTTGAAAGTTCTTTGTTGCGAAATCTACATTTTCAAAAATCCTGAAACCCTTGTGCTTCATTTTTAGAAAGCACATTATTCAAATAAATTTTTCAACTACAAGTTTCAAGGATTTGGATACATTATCTATACATATCTCCCCTACTTTTGTTTAACATAAAAAAAGAAAATATGAATTTATCAGGTAAAACAGCAATCGTAACAGGTTCAAATACAGGTATAGGATTTGAAACCGCTTTAGACTTGTACAAAAAAGGAGCTAGAGTATATGTGGCATGTCGTAATCAAGAAAAAGCCCATCAAGCAATTGAAAGAATGAAGGAAGATGGTGGAACAGGCGAATTAATTTTTGAACACTTGGATTTATCGAGTTTGTTGTCTATAAAAACTTTTGCAGACAATATTATAAAAGCTGAATCGAGGCTTGATTTGTTGATTAACAACGCCGGGATTATGATTCCACCACCCACTAAAACTGAGGATGGTTTTGAAGTTCAGTTTGGAGTAAACTTTGTTGGTCATTTTGCACTTACAGGTCATTTGTTTAATTTATTAGAATCAACAAAAGGTTCGAGAGTAGTTACTTTAAGCAGTATTGCACATAGAGGTGCTAGTATTGATTTTAATAATTTTCGTTTAGAAAAAGACTATCAAAACTGGAGAGAATATGGTCAAAGCAAATTAGCTGATATTATTTTTGCGCTTGAATTTGAAAAAAGACTAAGAAAAAATGGCAATCAAATTATTTCTTTAGCTGCACACCCTGGTTTTAGCGAAACGGATTTACAAAAATACATGGATAAAGATGTACTTGCAAAACTCGAGCTCATGACTGCCAAAGAAGGCGCTCAACCTACATTGGCAGCTTGTTTGCGTGAAGATGTTAAAGGAGGTGAATATTGGGGTCCGGATGGATATAATGAGCAAAAAGGAAATCCAGCTTTGGCCAAAATTGATGCCGCTGCTTTAGATGAAAACTTAAATGCCAAATTATGGGATTGGGCAATGGAAGCAACCAAAGTTAATTTTCCTTTTTAAATTGTTGAAATAACAATAATCTTAAGAGAAAAAAACCTTTTAATCCTTCATCAAAAATAAATGTCAATTCCAATTAGACTTAAGAGCATTAATGAGCTTCATCGCTTCAATAATATTTCTCCACCCAATCATCCATTGATTAGTTTAATAGATTACAGTGAAATAAAACCAATACCTGTAAATAATGAATTAAAATGGGTACAAGAATTTTATACCATTTCAATCAAACGAAATGTGGTTGGAAAATATCGTTATGGTCAAGAATCGTATGATTTTGATGAGGGATTGATGACATTTTTCTCACCGGAGCAAGTTATTTCTGTTCAAATGATAGAAGAAGATTTGAATAACAAACCTTCAGGATGGATTTTAGCAATTCATCCTGATTTTCTCTATGGAACTTCTTTAGCATCAAACATAAAAAAATATTCATTTTTGAATTATTCAGTTCGTGAGGCACTTTTTTTATCTGAAAAAGAAGAACATACTATCTACGAAATACTTCAAAATATAAAAGGAGAATATCAAGCAAACCTCGACCAGTTCAGTCAAAATATCATCATTAGTCAATTAGAATTATTACTTAATTATGCCGATAGATTTTACCAACGTCAGTTTTTGACACGTAAAATTGCTAATCATCAAATATTAGACAAATTAGAAATACTATTGGAAGATTACTTCAATCAAGCAAATGTACTAGAAAGAGGTTTGCCTACGGTTCAATTTATTTCCGAAAACTTAAATCTTTCAACGGACTATTTAAGCACGATGCTAAAGAGTTTAACAGGACAAACAACACCACAACATATACACAATAAACTGATTGAAAAAGCTAAGGTAAAACTATCTACCACAAATTTATCTGTAGGTGAAATTGCGTATGAATTGGGTTTTGAACATTCGCAATCATTTAGCAAATTGTTTAAATCCAAGACAAAACAAACGCCATTGGAATTTCGAACATCATTTAATTAAAGAACGATAATCCGCATGTTTGCCAGATTTTATTTTAGTAAAACTCGATACATATAAAAATAGATTTCGAATATCTACATATATACCAGAAGTATTTTTTTTAATCAGTATATGTATTGAGAATTATTTTAAATAAGTATTAGGAATTAAATTGCTCAATTCAATGAAATTAATGACCCTGAAGGTGGTCACATGTTTATAGAAAAATGCCTTAAACAAATGCCCCCAAACACTCAACAACGCGGACCAAAGGTCCGCGTTGTTGAGTGTTTGGGGGGTTTTCTTGATATATTATTTTCTATAATCATGTCTTCCCTTCAGGATATTTAAGAATTTCAAGAAAAAATATGTTTCTGAATCTATTCATATATTAAGGTTGATTCGGATTATATCGAGCAATCTTCTACATAAAAGCCTTTGAAGGTTCGTTAAACAAATTTTAGGTAAAGAATATGCATCTTTGTTTATCCCCTAATCCTTAGTAACAAGAAAAGTACATCAACATAAACCAAGAAAACACAAAAAAATGAAAGCAATTGTATATTCAAAATATGGACCACCAGAAGTTGCTACATTAATGGAAGTTCCAAAACCATTGCCCAAAGACAATGAAGTTTTAGTGAAGGTTTATGCATCAACTGTTAACCGCACCGATTGTGGTTTCCGTAGTGCCGACTATTTTATTTCAAGATTTTGGACAGGTTTATTTCGACCTAAATATCAGATACTAGGTTGTGAGTTTGCAGGAATAATTGAAGAGATTGGTCAGCATGTTACATCATTCAAAAAAGGAGATAAAGTTTTTGGTTTTAATGATAAAACTTGTGGTGGTCATGGTGAATATTTAACAATTGCTGAAACTGATGCATTGATACAAATGCCGGAAAACATCAGCTTTGAAGATGCAGCAGCACTTACTGAAGGAGCCCATTATGCATTAGTGGATATTAGAGCAGCAAAAGTAAAACAGGGACAACAAGTATTGGTTTACGGAGCAACCGGTGCTATTGGTTCTGCGGCTGTACAACTATTAAAACATTTTGGAGCCATAGTAACAGCAGTATGTAATACTAAAAATGTAGATCTCGTAAAAAGTTTAGGAGCAGATACTGTTATTGATTACCAAACAGAGGATTTTACAAAGACAGAAACTAAATTTGATTTCATTTTTGATGCAGTTGGTAAAAGCTCATATAAAGAGTGTAAGCCATTGTTAACCACTAATGGAATCTACATTTCAACTGAATTGGGTAAAAATGGAGTGAATATACTATTAGCACTTACCACTCCAATTGGAGGTGGCAAAAAACTTCTCTTTCCAATTCCAATCATTACTAAACAAGATGTTGTTTTTCTAAAAGAACTTGTTGAGAATGGAGAATACAAATCAGTAATTGACGACAGACAATATAAATTAGAGCAAATAGTAGAGGCTTATAAGTACGTTGAATCGGGCCAAAAAACGGGGAATGTTGTTATTAAAATTGTAAACTGAGAATAATTGCGTTTTAGTATACAACAACATCATTCAGTATAAAACCCAAACAATCTAAATTCCTAATACCATCCCAAAAACAATCTCCTCCCTATTTACTCACCAGTTTCCCCAATAGTTTCAGGGCATTTTCGACTTTATCGGTCCATAACATGCCATAACTTAATTTAAAACAATTGTTATATTGATTCTGTAAGGTGTACATTCTGCCGGGTGTGATGCTGATTTTATTTACAATTGCTTTGTTGTACAATTCCAATACATCAGATGTTTTATTCAGTTCAACCCATAAATTCATACTGCCCAATGGCCTGGTAACTTTTGTATCTTCAGGAAAATACTCATTAATACATCTGTGAAATTGTAATGAATTGCGGTGCAAAATCTGTCTGGTTTTACGTAGGTGATTTTCATATCGGCCTTCTTCCAAAAAATTACCAATGGCTTCATGTGTAATGGTACTGCTGTACATGGAATGAAACAATTTAGTTCTTTCAATCTGAGCTTTGAACTTACCCGGTGCCACCCATCCTACTCTATAACCCGAAACCAGTGTTTTTGAAAATGAACCACACCACAATACAATTCCACTTTCATCATAAGTTTTGCATGAATTGGGCCTTTGATTTCCAAAATATAAATCAGCATATAAATCATCTTCAATTAATGGAATATTGTGTTTTTCCATTAATTGTACCACCTCTTTTTTGTTTTCATTTGGCATACAACTGCCCATGGGATTACTAAAATTGGTAATCAAAATACAGAGTTTAATTTTCTTCTTTTCAATCACCTTTTTTAAGGCATCTACTTCAATTCCGGTGATGGGGTGAGTTGGCAATTCAATAACATGTAATCCTAAACTTTGTGCCAAACGTAAAATTCCAAAATAAACCGGACTTTCAACAACGATGGTATCTCCGCGTTTGGTAAGTGATAATAAACAAAATGAAATTGAATCAATACTTCCGCCGGTTGTAATGATATCATCCGCTTCCAATTTGCCTCCCCACGACAAGGAACGTTTGGCTATTTGTGTTCTTAATTTAACACTTCCAATTTTACTATATCCTACTCCACTATCCTTTAATGACCTGGTTGCTGCTATAACAGATTTATTCAGTTTTGCTATCGGAACTAGTTCTGGTGCCAAACTTGCACTCGACAAATAAACTTCTGCCTTTTCAAAATTCTGTACCACTGCAGTCATGATGTCCTCCACTTTGTCACTCTTTTTGGCCATGATGGGTTGACTAACAGATGGTAAATTCTGAAGGTTCTTTTGTGCAAATGATACATAATATCCCGATTGTGGCCTCGATTCAATCAAACCTCTATTCTCTAATTCAAAATAAGCCTGCTGACTCGTACTTAGGCTTACACCCTTATCATTTGATATGGACCTTAAGGAAGGAAGTTTATCTCCCAGCTTTAATACATTGTGCAATATTTGATGTTCTATTGAGTCTGCAATTTGCACATACAGAAGTTCCTTTTTCACCATGACCTTTAATTGTAATGGTCAAAAATAGTAAAACTGTATCTGTATTGTTAATCCTTTTTCATTCAGATTTGCTTATCAAATTTTCAAAAGGTTTAATTCTTAATACATTCAAACGATGGAATTTAATAAAGTTATCAGAGGAGCTAAAAGAGAAATGAATGATGAGGAAAGCGTAAAAAGCATACTGGATGCTGGCTTTTTGTGTCATGTAGCTTTTCAACATCAAGGCCAAAGCATGATGATTCCAACAGCTTATGGAAGAAAAGAAGAGGATATCTATTTACATGGTTCTACTAAGAATTTTATGCTGAACCAAATTTTAGATGGACAAACAATTTGCATCTCAGTTACACATCTTGATGGAATTGTACTGGCTAAATCATTGTTTCATACATCTGTGAATTACCGTTCAGTTATTTTATATGGAAAAGCTGTTTTGGTAGAAGATGAAAATGAAAGAATTGAAGGAATGAAAGTAATTACTGAAAACATCATCAAGGGAAGATGGGATGAAGTAGCATTGGGCACAGAGTCACAATTGAAAGCCACCATGGTGATAAAATTTAGCATTGAAAAAGCTTCTGCCAAAATCAGGAATGAAGGCCCGGTTGGTGATGATGACATATTGGATGAGGTTTGGAGTGGTCATATTCCATTGGTTTTGAAAGCCCAATTACCTGTTCAGGATAGCAAATTTGGTATTGAACTTGAGATGAGTAATAGTGTAAAAAATTATTATGAAAACAATAAATAATCATGAAACTCCTCCATTCAAATATTCATTTAATTGATGAACAAGTAGAATTAATTCCTTTAGAATCCAGGCATTTTGAGGAATTGACAAACTTAGCCTGTGAACCTAAAATCTGGGAATTTATTCCGGTTGACATGAGCAATAGTGAAAAATGTCAAATTGCTTTTTCGAATGCAATTATTCAAAAAGAAAAAGGCAATCAGTTTCCTTTTGTAATTATTCATAAACAAGAAAACAAAATAATTGGGAGTACCCGTTTGATGAATATAGAACCTGAGTTTAAAAAATTGGAAATTGGCTGGACCTGGTTACACCCTGATTATTGGGCTTCTGCGGTAAATTTAGAATGTAAATTACTGTTACTCAATTTTTGCTTTGACGAATTAAAAACCATTCGTGTACAATTTAAAACGGATGAAAATAATATTCGTTCACAAAAAGCTATTCGGAAAATTGGTGCTCAATTTGAAGGTATTTTAAGAAATGATATGATCAGAGACAATGGTACTTATAGAAATTCAGTGTATTTCAGCATTATTATAAAAGAATGGCAAGCTGTAAGAACTCATTTAATGTCATTATTAAATTCAAAATTAAATGAGCAAAATAATCAATAAGGAAAATGCTGATTCTTATATCTGGGGAAGCAATTGTCTTTCCTACGTATTAAGTATGAGTGATGAAATTTCAATCAAACAGGAATTGATGCCTATTGGTAGCAAGGAACAATTACATTTTCACCAAAAGTCCAACCAGTTTTTTTATATATTAAAAGGTCAGGTAACTTTTTATTTAGAGGAAGAAATTTTCATACTAAACCCAAATGATGGCCTGAGTGTGTCTAAAAACAACAAACATTTTATTGCCAATGAAAGCCATGATGAAATTGAGTTTTTAGTGATATCACAGCCTAATACAAATAATGATAGAATAAACTTATGAATAAATCTGAACTATTAAATCTTTTGCTCGATACTCAATCCGATACAATACCATATTTTGATTTATCAGAAGTAGAATTGAATAAATCTTACGGAGAAGGAAAATGGACAATACGCCAAATTCTACATCATTTAACAGATGTTGAATATTTATTACTTGGTAGGCTCAAAAAAATAATTGCAGAGCCTAAGCAAGTTATATGGGCTTTCAATCAAGATGATTGGGATGAGGCTTTCGATTATTTACATGAACCTTTAATGGACAAAAAAGAACTTTATTCACTTTGTAGGCAAATGAACTATCAGCTTATAGATAAGTATTTTGATCAATATAAGTCAAAGGAGTTTGTACATAATGAAACCGGATTAAGAACTTTACAAATGGAATTTGAAAAAGTGGCTTTGCACAATCAATCACACATTGAACAAATAAAAATGGCCTTATCAAAATGAGTAAAATTGATTTCAACAACAAAACATTTTCATTGATCTCTAACTCTGAAAACGGAAAAGTAACTGACGAAACCATTTTTGAATACAAACAAAAAGGCAATTTAGTTACAGCCGATTATTATGGAGGCAGCATTTTATATGGAAAAATTATCGCTGTAATAGAAGGCAATTATTTAAACATGATGTACCAATGTATAACCGATAAAAATATACTGATGGCGGGAAAAGCTAAAGCACTTATAAGTAAAAATGAATCCAATAAAATAAAACTAGAACTTAACTGGGAATGGCTGGACGATGCAAAAGAAAAAGGAACTTCCGTTTACATAGAAAAATAAAATTATGATTAAAGAATTTAATTATAGAACTGCAAACATCTCCGATTTAAAACAACTACAAGAATTAGGTTTATCAGCTTATGGACAGTTTAAATCAACGATAACTCAAGAGAATTGGGAGAAATGGGAAGCGGGATTTAAGAGTGATGAAAACTTTTTGAACTTATTAGCTATCTCCACTTGTTTTGTTTGTGAATATGAAAATGAAATAGTTGGTATGGCCTTTTTTATTCCTCATGGGAATCCATTTTTATATTTTCCAACGGAATGGTCGTATATCAGATATGTGGGCGTAAATCCAGCTTTTAGCGGAAATGGAATTGGCAAAAAGCTTACCCAATTATGTATAGATAAAGCCAAAGAAACCGGTGAAAAAACAATTGCATTACATACTTCAGAATTTCAAGATGCAGCCAGACATATTTATGAAAGCCTTGGATTTATCAAACAAAAAGAGCTGGAACCGGTGTTTGGCAAAACATTTTATATCTATACAATTGAATTATCATGAATATTAGCTACCACAAAGCCGGAATAGAAGATGTTGAATCTTTAGTAAACAACAGAATTCTATTTGCACTTGAATTATCAGGTGAGCAAAATGAAGTTGCCATTGAGTCATTAAGAAATCAAATGACCCAATATTTTTCTAAAGCAATATTGGATAATACCTGTATTTCAATCATTGCAAAATGTAATGGAATGGTTGTCGGCATTGGTTCTATGCATTTAAGAGAAATGCCTGGTAATTTTAAAAATCCATCCGGTAAATGGGCATATATCATGAATATGTATACTGTTCCAGAATATAGAAGAAATGGAATTTGTAAATCAATTTTAAATTTATTGGTGGAAGAAGGAAAGAAATCTGGAATTACTGCTTTTGAACTACATGCAACCAAAGAAGGTGAAAAGGTTTATATTCAGGAAGGATTCATTCATCACAATGAACCAACATTGAGAAGATTTATTGGATAAACGAATATCCGCATGTTTACCAGCAGTAATTTGCATAAATCTTCGATTCTATGAGTAATATTATCAAACGGTTTTAAGGTAAAAACTTACCTTTTCAATAAAATTTAAGACCCTGAAGGTGGTCACATGTTTATAGAAAAATGTGTTAAATGAATTCCCCCCAAATCACCACCACGCAGACCTTCGGTCCGCGTGGTGGTGATTTGGGGATGGTGTTTCTTCCTATTTTATTTTCTATAATCATGTCACCCATTCTGGGTTTTAGAACTTGCTAAAAGAAATATAAACTAATCAATATTCATTTTTTGTGTTTATATTGATTTTAAGGAATAATAATCAACAATAAAGTCTCCGGATTTTGTTTTTAGCTAAAGAAGCGGATAAGCGTATTGGATAAATCAAACAAAGGAAAAAGTAAATTCTATTTATGAAAAAAACAAAAATTATCATAGCAGGAATAGGTGGTGTCGGAGGATATTTTGGCGGACTTTTAGCAAAACATTTTTATGAAAGCAATGAAGTTGAAATTTATTTTTTAGCGCGTGGCGAGCATCTCAAACAAATTCAAAGCAAGGGACTTAAACTTGTAAAAGGCGAGGTAGAATTTAATGCGATACCCAAATTGGCAACTGATAAGGCCAATGAAATTGGTATTGCAGACTATATTATTCTTTGTACAAAAAGTTATGATTTAGAAAAAACAATTGAACAATTAAGTCCATGCATTGGTAACAACACAGCGATTTTGCCATTATTAAACGGCGTTGATAGTGCAGAGATGATAAAAAGTATATTACCAAACGTTAATGTTTTTAATGGTTGTGTTTATATTGTTTCTCTTATAAAACAGCCAGGAGTAGTTGAAAATATTGGGAATATTCAGAAATTATTTTTCGGAATAGACAATACAATATCTGATGAACTTTTATTGCTTGAAAACATTTTTAAAGCAGCATCAATTGAGGCGACATTGTCAAGAAACATATCTGCAAACAGCTGGGAAAAATTTCATCTTGTAGCTTCAAATTCAACGGCAACATCCTACTTTAAAAATACTACCGGTGAAATATTGGCCGACAAAACCAAAAATGAGTTTCTGGTTTCATTGCTCAAAGAAGTAAATCAAGTTGCATTAGCAAATGGGGTTTTGTTTGAAAAAGAGATGGTTTCGAACACCTTGGAAAAATTAAAATCTCTGCCTTTTGAAACTACATCTTCAATGCAAAGAGATTTTCAAAAGCCAAACACTAGAACTGAATTAGAAACTATTACAGGGTATATAGTTCGTGCTGGAGAACAACTTAACATACCAACTCCGACATTTAAAATTGCGTATGATGAATTGAAAATTACAATATGATCCTACTTGAAAAACTTATTTGATATGGAAATTAAATTAGCAACAAACGAAAATGAGTTGGACCAATGTGCCAAATTGATGTGTCAATCAGAGCCATTTGTAACACTCAAATTTGAATATGAAAAATGTAAATTGGCTGTAAGAGGTGACTATAAAGAAGTTTATCTTGTTTTGGTAGAAAACGAGTTTGCAGGTTTTGTAGTGCTTCAGTTTTATGGTGTGCTGCGTGGCTACATTCAAACCATTTGCATTCAACCAAACCACAGAGGAAAAGGAATTGGAACTGCTCTTTTGAAATTTAGTGAAGACAAACTTTTAAAACTATTTCCGAATGTTTTTATGTGCGTTACTTCATTTAATCATCGTGCACAGAAACTTTATTACAGTTTAGGTTACGAAAAAATTGGCACATTAACCAACCATATAATTGAAGGAGCTGACGAATATATTTTGAGAAAACAAGGTAGCCCTATTTCAGAATTTAAACCAACAATTGAAAGATGAAATATTATTTGGAAACCGAAAGACTAATTTTAAGGGATTTGCTTCTAACAGATGAAGTTGCACTTTTTGAAATGGACTCGAACAAGGAAGTACATAAATATCTGGGAAATAAGCCTTCGTCAAGTATTTTACAAAGCAGAGAAATGATTCAAAATATTAGGCAGCAGTATATAGACAATGGTATTGGTCGCTGGGCTGTAATTGAAAAAGTAACGGGTAATTTCATAGGTTGGAGTGGATTGAAATTTATTAAAGAAGAATGGAACAAACATATCAACTATTATGATGTAGGATATCGTTTTCATCCGGAATATTGGGGCAAAGGATATGCAACTGAGTCAACAATGGCGGCTTTGGATTACGGTTTCAATGAGATGAAATTATCTGTCATATATGGAGCAGTAAATATTGATAATAAAGCATCAAGAAATGTTTTAGAAAAATGTGGCCTAAAGTTTATCGAAAAGTTTGATTTTCCATTGTGGAATGGTCAATGCGACTGGTTAAAAATAAGCAAGGATGAATGGAGGGAAAAAAACAAATGAAAATAGTCACCACTAAAATATTATCAGAAAAACAATCATCTCAAATTAATCAAATGTGGAATAAAGAATATCCACTTAAATTAAAAGATAGATTTCCAATTCTTTTAGATGGTGCTATTTGGTTTAACCATTATCTAATTGAAGACGAGCATCAAAATGTATGTGCATGGGCGGTTGATTTTAAGAAGGATGATCAAATAAGATTTTCTATTATTGTTGATACCAAATACAAAGGAAAAGGACTAGGAGCTTTGTTAATAGAAAAATTAAAAGCTGAAAACAATGAATATTATGGTTGGGTGATTGAACATAATGAAGATGAAAAGGCCAATGGAGAAAGGTATTTAAGCCCTATGCCATTTTACCTCAAACATGGCTTTGAAATTTTAAATGAGTTCAGAATAGACAATGAAATGATTAGAGCTGTTTTAATTAAATGGAGCAAAAAATGAATATAGAAATAGATGAAACCAGAGAATTTAAATTGATTGCACATTTAGTTGAGCATGTACAAAATCTGCATGCTCAATTCCTGCCAACTATTTATAAACCGTTTGAATACAATGAGATTCAAAAAGTCATAGACACGATGCTTTCAAATGAAATGAACAGAGTTTTTGTAGCCAAATTAAATGATGAAATCATTGGATATATACTGATTGTGATTAAAAATATACCTGAAAGTGCATTTTATTTTACGCATCAAATCATCCATATTGATCAGTTGTCTGTGGCTGAAAAATATAAAAGAAATGGAGTTGGTGCAATGTTGATGGACAAAGCAGAAAAGCTTGCCAAAGAATTAAACATCAACAGAATGGAACTGGATTATCTGGAATTTAATTTGAATGCCAAATCATTTTTTCACAACAAAGGATTTTTGCCTTATAGAGGTAAAATGGTAAAACACCTGGGTTAATTTTATGAAAATAGCAGCTGCACAAATTTGTCCTATTGAGAACGATATAAATGCCAATATAAAAACACATTTGCGTTTGATAAAATTGGCAGCGGATAAGTCTGTTGATTTGATCTTCTTCCCTGAAATGTCGTTAAGTGCTTATGAAAGAGAAAAGGCTAAAGAATATTCATTTCAGATAAACGATTCGAGATTGGATGTTTTTAAAGCGGAATCTGCAAAATACCAAATGTTGGTTATTGTTGGAGCAGCAATTGAGATAGAAAGTGAATTGTATATTGGCTCATTTATTTTTTATCCTGATGGCAGCACACTCATTTATACCAAACAATTTCTGCATGATGGAGAAGAACAGTTTTTTTCATCAGGTAACAAATTAAACCCACAAATTGAATGGAAAGGTGAAAAAATATCATTGGCTATTTGTGCCGATATCAGTCACCCCATTCATGCAGAAAATGCAAGTAAAATCAATTCAACAATTTATTTACCCGGTATTTTTTATACTCCAAACGGAATAGCAGAAGCCTACAAAAATTTAAGCTTTTATGCTGAAAAATATAACATGAATATTGTTATGGCCAACTATGTAGGTAGCTCCTATTCATTGGATGCTGCAGGCCAAAGCGCTTATTGGAATAATAAAGGAGAATTGGTTTCTCAATTGGATGATAAGACTGAAGGATTGCTTATTGCTGATATTGAATAAATGAATATATATAAACAATCCAATGCCTCCGGGCTAAAGCCACGGAGCTATTAAAGAAGGAGGAATTCAACATCCAAATAAAATCCTGCTGATTCTTTATTATCAATAAGGCTTCAGTTTTTGAAATTTAATGAATAACTTATGAATAATACTTTTGTAATACGTTTAATCAATGAATCCGACACTTTGGATGTTTTGGAAATTTATAAATATTATGTTGAACATTCCATCATTTCATTTGAATATGAAGCCCCATCCCAAGAAGAGTATTTACAAAGAATGAGAGTAAACACAGAAAAATACCCTTGGTTAGTGTGTTTGTTGAACAATAAAATTATAGGATTTGCTTATGGCAGCACCTATCGATACAGGACTGCCTATCAATGGAGTCCGGAATCTACTATTTATATTTCACCTGATTTTCACACTAAAGGAATTGGAAGAATTTTATATAAAACTCTATTTGAAATTTTAAAGTTACAAGGCTATTACAATGTATTTGCCGGTGTTGCATTGCCTAATCAAAAGAGTATTGGTTTTCACAAGGCAATGGGATTTGAAGAAATTGGCATTTTTAAAAAAGTAGGATATAAACATGGCAACTGGCATGATACACATTGGTTCCAGCTAAGTTTAAATGAACATATATTAGAACCCAAAAATCCAATTGAATTAAAAGAAATTCTGCTAACAGAGGAATTTTCGTATATTCTTAAATCAGCAAATAAACAATTAAACAATACTCCATGAATTTTCAATCTTCTATGGTAAATTTCAGAGAAATACGGCTTGATGATATTCTTAAAATACATGAACTGAATTCAATTCCGGAGGTAGATAAATACAATACATCAGGCATTCCTGAAAGTATACAGGAAACTGAAAATACAATTCTTCCTTATATACAGGAGCAGACAGAAAATACAAGAAACAGGTATGTTTATTTGGTTGAAAACAAACAAGCTGAATTTATTGGTTTGATTGGAATTGTATTGGGTAAGCCTAAATATTTTACTGCTGAAATCTGGTATAAAATTCATCCTAATTTTTGGAATAAAGCTTATACCACAGAAATAGTAAAATGTGTTTTAAGTTTCTGTTTTAATGAACTAAAACTACATCGGGTAAAAGCTGGATGTGCTACAGAAAACATTGGTTCGATAAAGGTTCTAGAAAAAAATGGATTTATCAAGGAAGGATTTCATAAAAAGGTTTTACCCATTAGAGGAGTTTGGACAGACAATTACGAATTCGCTATTTTAGAGGAAGATTATTTTAAAAATAAGTTAGATGAATAAGGAACATTTTTATCAAATTAAAACAGAATGGACAGGCAAAGAAGCAGTTGGTAACAAAAATATCAGAACTTATAGCCGTAGTCATACAATTAGCAATAATGGGAAACCGGATTTACATTTAACAACAGATAATGCCGCTGTGGGAGACCAATCGAAATTAAATCCGGAAGATTTATTGGTATCTGCCATCTCATCTTGCCACATGCTTTCTTATTTATTTGTATGCTCGCTGGAAGGAATTATAATTACTGCTTATACCGACAATGCCAAAGGCGTAATGATTGAAAACACAAATGGTGGCGGTAGTTTTAAGGAAGTTGTTCTTAACCCTATCTGTACTGTTGCAGAAGAAAGCATGGTAGATAGAGCAATTGAATTGCATCACAAAGCCCATGAAATTTGTTATATAGCCAACTCTGTGAATTTTGAAGTGAAGTGTAATCCTACCTGTAGCAATTAAAATTAACAAATGAGCCATTTTTCTACTAAAGAGAAAACTATTTAATCCGTAAGTTTAATTTATGACAAACTACTTAGATTATCAATTTGAAGACAGCGAAACCTTTATCAATACCTTTGATGAAGCACCTTTGTGGAGTGCATCATTTGGACTTTTACTTTTGAAACACTTGGAGTTAAAAAGTAATCAAACTGTGATTGATATTGGTTCAGGTGCCGGTTTTCCTTTATTTGAATTGGCGGGAAGAATGGGTAATTCATGTAAATTATTTGGTGTTGATACCTGGACAAATGCCAACCAAAGAGCCAAGCAAAAAATAAAAAATTACCAGTATTCAAATGTTGAAATCATAAGCTGTTCAGCAAAAAAAATGCCATTTGAGAATAATTCTATTGACCTCATTGTTTCGAATTTGGGTATCAATAATTTTAACAATCCCAATGAAGTTTTCTTAGAATGTAATCGGGTTTTAAAACCTAATGGCAGGTTAACTATAACTACAAATATGCAAGGGCATTGGCAGGAATTTTATCAGGTATTTTATGCCACATTAAAACAACTAAACAAGCACAGTCTTGTAGAAAAACTAGAACAAGAAGAAGCCCATAGAGGCAATAAACAGAGTATTTCAGAATACTTTACCAAAAATGGATTTAAAATAAATCAATCCATAGAAGATCAATTTGAAATGAAAATTCTGGATGGATCAGCTTTCCTGAACCATCATTTTGTGAAACTTGGCTGGCTCAGTTCATGGATAAATTTGATTGATAAACAAGAATTAAAAGCAGTATTTTCTAATTTAGAATCTAATTTGAATCTATATGCTCAACTTAACAATGGCTTAAACTTAACAGTACCTATGTTATTTATTGAAGGAGAAAAACAATGAAGAATAAAATCATTTTACTAATTATCGCAGTATTGTTATTGGCTATAAATAACATTTCTGCTCAAATTAAAATTCCCTTTGGAGATAATAAAGATGTTGGTAAATACATAAACCTAAATGGAGCAAAACACTATTATGAGGTGTATGGAAATGGTGCGCCATTATTACTTATACATGGAAATTCAACTCCCACCAGAGGATGGGCACCACAAATAGAATATTTTTCGAAAAAGTATAAAGTATATTCAATTGATTGTCGCGGCAGAGGCAAATCAGAATTGGGTAAAGATTCATTAACCTATATACAACAAGCCAAAGATATGGCAGCATTTATCAGGGAATTGAAATTAGATTCAGTTTATATTGTTGGTAAAAGTGATGGTGGAATTATCGCCATTTTATTGGGAATTTATAACCCTGAAAAAATAAAAAAAATAGTTGCTTTTGGGGCCAATATGGAACCCGATAGTAATGCCTTGTATCCCAATGCTGTTATTGAAAGTCATGTAGAGCGTATTAAAGCTGATAAAATGTTAGCCATTGGCGATACCAGCAAAAACTGGCTTGTAGAGCAACAACGCTATAGAATGATGGAATTTCAACCTCATATTACTGCAAAAGATTTACAAAAAATAAATGTCCCGGTTTTGGTCATGTCCACCGACAGAGATTTGATTAAAGAGGAGCATACATTTTTTATCTATAAAAACATTCCAAAAGCAAACCTGTGCATTGTGCCCAATGAAAAACACCAAATTGCTAAATTTAATCCTGATTTGTTTAATTCCATTGTGGACAAATACCTGGGTGAAAGTTTTAAAGGAAATGAATTCCGCTATTAGAAATTATTTGGAATGAAGACATACAAACTATATATAATTTTACTGTTACTTAATTATTCAGTAAAAGCACAGAACATAGAAAATATTCAACATATTCTAGATAGCACTTATTCTAGTTCGCCCTTCTTTGGAAACATTCTGATTACAAAAAATAACAAAATAGTATTAGAGAAAAGTTATGGTTATGCAGATATCAATTCAAAGAAACTTTTAACTAAAAACAATTCATTTCAATTAGCATCTATATCTAAACAATTTACTGCATATGGAATCATGATTTTGAAAAACAAATCAATGTTGGATTATGATAGTTTAGTTTGTAAATACATTCAAAATTTC
This sequence comes from Vulcanococcus limneticus LL, assembly GCA_943361925.1. Taxonomy (GTDB): domain Bacteria; phylum Bacteroidota; class Bacteroidia; order UKL13-3; family UKL13-3; genus CAISCU01. The sequence goes on from CALRIT020000006.1 coordinate 98,308, forward strand.
CCTTATAAAAACATAACTGTTAGGCATTTACTTAACCACACATCAGGACTTCCAAACTTTTGGGATGATATCAGAACCAATATGGACACCTTCAAATCGAATGGAAATAAAGAAGTATTAGAGTATTTGATTCAGCATCCTTTACCCTTGCAATTTGAGCCGGGAACAAAATTTCAATATGCAGATATTGGTTACGACTTTTTAGCGAACATCATTGAAAATGTTTCAGGAATGAATTACCAAAAATTTATGCATGAAAATATATTCAAACCATTAAAAATGAAAAACACATTTGCGTATAGGGTTACAGATATCCGCAGAATTAGAAATAAACAACTAGCAATTGGACATACTTTAAACAATAAAAACTTTGAATTTGCACATCTTCAAAGCAAGTACAATTTTGTTTATTATTTAGGTGATTTTTATGGAGATGGTTCAGTAGTTAGTACTGCCAGAGATTTGGCAATTTGGGATAAAGCGCTAAAAGGCTGTCAACTTTTGCCTTGTGAAATTCAGAATGAATCATTAATTGAACCCAAATCAAATGGTGAAATAGTATATGCCAGAACAAATCCGAATATTACTTATAGTTTTGGTTGGTTTATAAAAGAAACGCCACAAGGGAAATTAGTCTATCATAGTGGCGGACATCCCGGAAATTCGCATATTATAAATCGTTTAATGGATAAAGACATTACATTTATATTTTTATCAAATGCAGAAACATCAAATCTTAGAGCCTTACGAAACAGGATATTAAAAGAACTGAATTGATTTTAATTAATGTGAATTTGAATATGATTGGCAGAAACAATTAAGAAATAGTGTTATGAAGATATTGATTATTTAATTGTTCAAAAGTTAAAAAACTTCTTATTTTGCAAATCAATTTTCAAGACTAAAATAGCCTAAATATGAAAAAAACTCTACCCTTATTATTACTTGTACTAGTTATTCAATTTCCAACTTTCGCTCAATACAATCAGAAAAACTGGGGATTTTCTCTTGGAGCCTCCTTTCCAGTTGGAGATTTTGGAAGTTTGGATATTAAAAATGAATCTGCAGGTTGGGCTCGATTGGGAGTCAATTTAAATTTCTTTTACGAACAACAATTAACCAATAGTAAATTAGGTTTGATAGGATTTTTGAACACTCAAATTAATCCTACTGCATCTCAGGATATAGCAAATGAATATTGGTATGCATTCCCCTATTATAATTGGACAGTTGAAAGCGGTTCCTGGAAAAGAGTATCATTGATGTTTGGAGGTTTTAAAAATATAAAAACTTCAGATGAAATCTGTTTTAAACCTAGAATATTACTTGGGATTATGACAGCCAATTCGCCTGAAATAACAACTTCTGCAATTGGAAATGGAGAATATATTTGGGTAAAACAAAATAATAAAATTAGCACTGCAATATGTTACTCTGCAGGCATAAGTATGAATTTAAAAATGACCCGAGAATCAAGTTTTAAGATAGAAGTAGATTGTTTAGGCGGTAAACCAAATTTCAAAAATGTAGAAATGAATTCAATGAAAGGAGAAAGGGACACAAAGACTTTTTCACTTTCTATGACGACAATAAATCTTAACATGGGATTGGTATTTGAATTATAAGATTTTCTAACTAAAAGATAATTGAGTAAAACCTCCTAAACTCAATCATTTTATTTGAAATTTAAGTTATACTTATCGTATATCGTTTAATATAATTCCGAGTTTGGGATTAGTAATTAGTTTAAATTTTTTTTCTAAAAATTTGAAAAATTATCATGAATTTTATGCAAATAAATTGTTTAAAACTGTGAATTACATTTTACTAATAGTTTTATTTTTAGGCTTTAGTTTAAATGTTTTTGGACAAGATAGCCTTTCAAAAGCCATACAATTTAATGTGCTGAGTGCTGATATTCTGCCTCACTCTGAAGATATCAGAAAATTAAGTTATAGTAACCCTATTGGATTTAGTGCTGCTTATATTTGGCAAAATTGGATATCCGCTAATAAGTGAATCTTCAACTAATAAAAACATCTACCTGCGATATATGCTAATTAGAACAATTGCTAAAAGATGGTTGATAGCATGCAGTTTAAAAGCAGAAGGACATGTAGCTGATATTTTTGATGTAAGATTGGGATATAAAATTGTAGAATGATTAAATCCAAATCCTTACTTTTTATAGTAAGGGTTCAATCATTTTATTTTTGAAGCTCGATGAAATATTACTTATTTTAGCGCACTAAATTCAACACATAAATGGCTTCAGGTTTTTTTGCAATTTTAGATGATATCGCGGCTTTAATGGATGATGTGGCAGTTAATGCTAAACTTGCTACAAAAAAAACAGCAGGTATTCTAGGTGATGATTTAGCTGTAAATGCTGAAAAATCGACAGGATTTGTTTCTTCCAGAGAAATTCCGGTTTTATGGGCTATCACTAAAGGATCATTTTTGAACAAATTGATTATTGTTCCTATTGCATTATTGCTCAATGTATTCTTACCCGCTGCTATAAAAATAGCACTCTTATTGGGTGGATTTTACTTGGCTTATGAAGGAATGGAAAAAATAGTTGAATACTTTTTTCATAAAAAGGAAGCTACTCACAAAGAAAAACCTGCAGAAAGTACAGATGACAGAATGGAAGAAAAAGCAAAAATAAAATCAGCTATTACCACCGATTTTATTCTTTCTGTGGAAATTGTAATCATTGCTTTAAGTACTGTTTTGGATGAAAGCATCTCAAAACAAATCATAACCGTATCAATTGTATCATTTTTGGCAACTGTGGGTGTTTATGGCTTCGTAGCACTAATTGTTAGAATGGATGATTTTGGCTTTATGTTAATGAGAAAATCAGGAGAAAAAGGATTACTTAATTCAATTGGTTTACTATTGGTAAAAACTTTGCCATTGGTGATTCAATTCTTTGCAATTGTTGGAACTATAGCTTTGATTTTGGTTTCCGGAGGAATCTTTTCACATAATATCGATTACCTACACCATTTTCAACCAACATGGCCAAGTATGCTCAAAGAAGCAATCTATGGCGTCTTAGGTGGATTACTGACAATACTAATAGTGACATTAAGCAGCAAAGTGATTTCGGTTTTTAAGAATAATTGAAAGGCTAATATTAGTTTTTGTATTACTGGGTCATATTTTCAGAGTAATTTGAGTTTATCAAAAACTTAGATAAGGTTGTTTTTAATAAGCTAAAATACTTTTCCTAAAATTAAACTTTAAGGTTTACCTAAATCCCACTTCATTTTGAGCTAATTTATATAAATTATAGTTTAAAAGTTTGAACCTCTTCATTTAGCTAAATTTGCTTCAAAACCTTGTAAATATTAGGCTTTAGCAAATACAAGCATTTCTTTCTAACATCATAAAATTAAGTTTAGGTGATTTAAAATTTAGGCTTTTAAAAACAATTTAAATTGCTTGGAATTCACTTCATTTTTTAAACTTTTTTGACTCAATTTTTAAATAAATATGAATTAAGAAGATTTTAGAAATGAAATAAAAATAAACCTATAGATTGATTTTTATGAAATTTATTCCTATTTTTGAGCCATATTTATTTTCAATTAGTATAGACAACAAAATTGATGAATTGAGTTTATTCATAAATTTTCTGACAGATACAATTTTGCTGGAAAACTACTTTAATGAAAATAAACAAGTACTCGATTTTTACAATTTAACCAAGGATGAGGCTATTTTACAAACATCTGATTTGGCTGAGGAACTGTATAATAAATTAGAAAAGAATAAAGAAAATTTAGAGCGGTTATTTCAACCTTTAAGAATTTTAGATGGTGGAATTACTTTACAAAAAATGAAATTAAAATCTAATTGGATAAGGATTTATGCAATAAAATTAGAGTCGAAATATTTTGTAATTACTGGTGGAGCAATTAAACAATCACAAGTAATGCAAGACCATTATGAAACTGTTGTTCAATTAAACAGATTAAAAATGGTAAAAACCTACTTAGGGGAACAAGGTATATTTGATGTAGATGGGTTCTTTGAACTTATAAATGAATAAAACGATGAAAAAGACAGTTTTTATGGATTTAGTTAGTGATGAAAAATCACCTGTTCATGAATTAATAAACAACAGAAGTGCTAATAAAGCCTTGTTAAAAAAGTCAATGTTGATAGCCATTGTAATTCTTAATGTATTAAGAGAAAGAAAAATTACGCAGGTTGAATTTGCTAAGAGCCTAGGTGTTTCGCCTCAATATGTAAATAAAATTCTAAAAGGACAAGAGAACTTGACATTGGAAACTATTGTTAAAATAGAACAAATTTTAAATATTAACTTGATTACAATTGATACTGACAAAAATTCTAATTCTAAAAAAACAAAAAGCTTATCAAAGGAACTTTAGGAATTTAAATTAGATCTCAAAAAAAACTTCAAATATATGCCACCCATTCTGGGTTTAAATTTAGTTGGGGATTCAATTTTTTTATAATCATTTCACATTTGGGGTTTGGATTTTCATTATTCTAAGTAGAACATAAAAAATTAATGTATCACCAATGAAGAGATTTTTAAAAATCCTAAGTAGATTTTTATTGGGATTAGCTTTGATGTTATTAGCATTTTTGCTTGTGACTTATTGTTATATCAAAACAAATTGGAAGAATTACTATACTGAAGAAGAAATTCAAAACTATGTTTCAGAAATAAACAAAGCACCTAGATTAAATAATACCTTTTATTGTATTTATGATAAATTATTTTATAACGAAAGACATCAATCTATAACAGAAATATATGGTAAAGCAGTGCTTAGAAAAATTTTTGGATTTAAATATCCAAGACAGACTTCGTGGGCAATAGCAGTAACGTATTATTTACCGCATAAAAAAGGTATTGAATATGGAAGCTTTAAACTAGCCTGGGCATTAGAAAAATATACTACTCCGGAAAAGTGTTTTGATTTTGCGATGAATAGTCAAAATCAATATCAAAGATTAAGGGATTCAACCTATAAAGACATTACTCATTTAAGCGATACAATAGAAATCATTGAATATTTAGAAAGAGAAAATAGGCCTACTTATTATAATTTAAATCCTGAAGAATTAAAAAGTAGAATTGAACATTTAAGAAAGAAATTAGATGAATAAACCTTTTAATTCTTAATATGAATTTCGCTTTTTAAACATTAGCCGTTTTTCATAAATCCAGTATAAGGTTTGAGAAATACTTTCAAAATGTTTTTGGAATTCAATTTCTCTATTCAATGAAACTTAGGACCCCGAAGGTGGTCACATGTTTATAGAAAAATGCTATAAACCAAATCCCTCCATCTCAAAACAACGCGGACCAAAGGTCCGCGTTGTTTTGAGATGGAGGTGGTTCTTCATATTTTATTTTCTACTATAATTTCACCCCGATGGGGTTTGAAATCATGGTCTATTATTTCATAGAGAAAATCATTTAACCCATATGGGGTTTAAACATCTTGTTATCGTTTGTCTCTACTATAATTTCAGCCCGATTGGTTTGGAATTGGAATACAATAATGTTTGCCTTTATCAATTTGATATTTTTAAATCATTTTTCATGATTCAATCGCTAATGCAATTATAGTTTATACGGCCATAGTAATTCAATTGTTTCTTGCAAAATACTATCGAAATCATCATGCCTTCTCTAAACAAATCAACCCCATCGGGGTGATATTATAGTAGTAGTAAATTATTACGAATGACAATAAAACCCCATCGGGGTGACATTTGAAAAATCTCGACGCAATCACTGATTTTTGAAGAGATCCTTTCACTCCTATGAGGTATAAATTTCATGGTATCGTTTGTCTCTACTATAATTTCAGCCTGATGGGCTTGGAATTGGAATACAATAATGTTTGCCTTTATCAATTTGATATTGTTAAATCATTTTTCATGATTCAATCGCTAATGCAATTATAGTTTATACAGCCATAGTAATTCAATTGTTTCATGCAAAATACTATCGAAATCATCATGCCTTCTCTAAACAAATCAACCCCATCGGGGTGATATTATAGTAGTAGTAAATTATTACGAATGACAACAAAACCCCATCGGGGTGACATTTGAAAAATCTCGACGCAATCACTGATTTTTGAAAAGATCCTTTCACTCCTATGAGGTATAAATTTCTTGGTATAGTTTGTTTCTACTATAATTTCAGCCCGATGGGGTTTGGGATTGGAATAGCAGATTGATTGCGTTTCTCATCAACTTATATATCAATCTTATAATTTTTGAATTTATAATGATTTTGTATTCACTATAAATTCAAACTAAAAAATGTACTATATACAAAATCTCCCTTATTACTCAAATGTTACAACCTGTGCGTGAGGGGTAGAAACGGATATCCTTTTTGTCTCCTATCGGGAACGATGTCACTTGGTATTCTAATTATGGTATACTTACCAATTAAGACAAAAAGATAGCAGTGGATGACCCGACCCGCCCTCAAGCGGGGCACGCCCAAAATAAAAAATGATTCTTGAAAATGGTTATTGCTATTAAAAAGTGGATTTTTTCCGATATCGTTAAATTGAAATTCTACTTTAAAAAGGGGATTTTATTCGGGTAAAATGTGGCTTAGAAATTTTTGACAATTTAAAAAATATCAATAATTATAGGCTATTAAACGCTTGGCTTGTCAGAATTTACTGTAGCTATAGAAGTTTTTGTTTGATTTTCCCAAATTTGTTTATATTGGGAACTTATTGTAGTTTTTACACTATGGCTAAATCCATAGCTTAAAACTCTACATGATAAACAAAACACTATCAAAACAATATGAAGATGAATAGCAATACTTTAAGAAAAAACTTAGTGAATTCTAAGTCGATTAATGGTGCTTTAAACTTCATAAATAATTTGATTTCAATAACGAAGCAAAGACCATAATTAGAAGCGAAAAGGTGATAAAAATGGAGATATTAATTAAACCATATAAGAGTAATCAAAAACACCTGAACATGTGGTTTGATTCCTTTAATTTTTTGTCATCTACCTACTTATTTGACTTTAACAATTTGCTTCATTTTTTAACCGATTTCTATACCAATAAAACAGTCCTTTTAAATTATAAAGGATTGATTTGCTGTTTTAATTCAGGTGAAAATTTATTGATTCCAATACCCAATAATTACGCAAAATTTCAAAACAAAACATACTACCACAATTAAATTATATGAACATAGAACTAATAGAAGGAGAAGAATTTTTTAGAATAGAGAACCAGGATAAATTACGTCCGTTTTTTATGAGTATTGTTAGTGACTCAAATCATTGGATGTTTATTTCGAGCAATGGCGGACTTTCTGCCGGAAGAAAAAATGCTGAGTTTGCTTTATTTCCTTATTATACCGATGATAAAATTACTGAATTTGCTGACATTACAGGTAGCAAATCTATCTTTCAAATTGAGCACAATAATGAAGTGATTTTATGGGAACCTTTTTCGGATAGATTTAATGAAAAGTATAAACTAAAAAGGAATATCTACAAAAACCTATATGGCAATAAAATCATATTTGAAGAGATTCTTGAAGACCTGAATATTAGTTTTAGCTATCAGTGGAATTCATCGAATATGTATGGTTTTGTTAAAAAAGCAGAACTTAAAAATCTATCGGATACAACCTATCAAATTACCGTTTTAGATGGTTTGCAAAACATTATTCCTAATGGTGTTTCAAGCGATTTACAATCATCGACAAGTAATTTGGTTGATGGTTATAAACGGAATGAATTACACAAAGAAAGTGGCTTGGGAATATTTGCTTTAAGCGCTATTATAGTTGATAAAGCTGAGCCAAGTGAGGCTTTGAAGTGTAATATAGCCTGGTCAATGGGACTTCAAAATCCATCATATTTGGTTTCATCAAAACAATTAAATGATTTCAGGAATAAAAAAGCCATCACTACTGAAACCGATATTAAAGGTGAAAAAGGTGCTTATTTTATTTCAACAAAACTTCATTTAAAAGCACACTCAAGCGAAAAGTGGAAGATAGTTGCAAATGTGAATCAGAATCAATCGCAAGTGATTGAATTATGTGATAAAATTATCAATCAACCGGACTTAGAAAAACAGATTGAAGCAGATATTGAATTAGGAACCAAAAACCTGATTGCATTAAACGCAGCGGCCGATGGATTGCAGTTTACATCGGATATTAGAAAAGATACAAGGCATTTCTCAAACACGCTTTTTAATATTATGCGTGGTGGTATTTTTGATGAAAACTATACGGTTGAAAAAGGAGATTTTTCAACTTATGTGCAACATGCTAACTCCAATGTATTTGAGTCGAACAAACCATTTTTTAATGAACTAAAAGATGTATTTACCTACACTGAATTATTAGCAAGTATTGAGAAAAATGAAGATGCTGATTTGATTCGCTTGTGTATTGAATATTTGCCATTAAAATTCAGCAGAAGACATGGAGATCCTAGTCGCCCATGGAACAAATTTTCTATCAATACAAGAAGTGAGATTGATGGCTCGAAAATCCTGGATTACCAAGGAAACTGGCGTGATATTTTTCAGAACTGGGAAACCTTGGCTCACTCCTACCCTCATTTCATAGAAGGAATGATTCATAAATTCTTGAATGCATCTACTTTCGATGGTTACAACCCGTATAGAGTTACCAAAAGTGGTTTCGATTGGGAAGCAATTGAACCTGATAATCCATGGTCATATATTGGTTATTGGGGCGACCACCAAATTATCTATTTATTAAAATTCTTAGAATTTGCTGAATCACATTTCCCTAATAAACTTCATTCGTATTTTGATAAAGATTGTTTTGTGTATGCAGCAGTTCCATACACCATTAAATCGTATGAAGATATTCTGAAGAACCCCAAAGATACAATTGAATACAGTCATGAATGGGAAAGAAAAATCAATACAATTAAAGCAGAAATTGGTGCTGATGGCGCGCTTTTAAGAGACAGTGAAAACAAGATTTATCATGTGAATTTTATTGAGAAAATCCTAGCAACTGTTTTAGCTAAAATGTCGAATTTTATTCCTGAAGCCGGAATTTGGATGAATACACAAAGGCCAGAATGGAATGACGCCAACAATGCTTTGGTTGGAAATGGAGTTTCGATGGTTACCCTATGTTACCTAAGAAGATTCCTGAAATTTTTCCAAGGAATACTAGAGAAATCAAATGAAGAGCAATTTGTTATTTCTGATGAAATGGCTGTTTTCTATGAAAATATCAAAGAAAACTTATTACAATTAAAACCATTATTAAACAATAAAATTTCCGATACTGATCGAAAAAAGGTTTTAGATGCCTTGGGAAGTGCTGCCTCTAATTACAGAAATCAGATTTATAAAAACGGATTTAAAGGCACTAAACAAAAACATGCTGTTGATGGACTAAAAGCTTTCACTCAGGTTTGTCTTGATTTTATTGAGCACTCAATAGCTGCCAATCAAAGAGAAGATAAATTGTACCATGCTTATAATTTAATGAGTGTTAAAGGTAACGAAGTTCAAATTTCATATTTAAGTGAAATGTTAGAAGGACAGGTTGCAGTTTTAAGTTCAGGCAAATTATCTGCTAAAGAAAGTTTAGAGGTTTTAGATGCATTAAGAAATAGTTCATTATACAGAAAAGACCAGAGCAGTTATATTCTATATCCTAACAAGGAATTGCCTAAGTTTTTGGAGAAAAACACACTATCAGAAAACTTAGTAAACAAATCAAGCCTATTAAAATCTCTGGTAGCATCAGGAAATACAAGCATTCTGAATAAAGACATTAAAGGAAATTATCATTTTAATGGTAATTTCAATAATGCAAATGATGTTAAAAAAGCCCTCGATAATTTAAAAGAAAAAGGTGAATACCTTGATTTGATTAAAAATGAAGAGGCTTTAATTTTAGACATTTTCGAAGAAGTGTTTAATCACAAAGCATTTACCGGTCGCTCAGGAACCTTCTTTGCTTTTGAAGGATTGGGTTCTATATACTGGCATATGGTTTCGAAATTGCATTTAGCGGTTTATGAAGTGATTGAAAAAGCTTATGAAGTCAATACTGATGCATCAACACTAGCTGGATTACAAAAACATTTTAATGATATAGCTGCAGGAATTGGGGTTCATAAAACACCTGAAGTTTATGGTGCATTCCCTACTGATCCATACTCTCACACTCCTTACCATAAAGGCGCTCAACAGCCCGGAATGACAGGTCAGGTGAAGGAAGATATTCTTACTCGTTTTGGTGAATTAGGTGTGAAAGTAAATGATGGAAAGTTGAAATTTACTCCACAAATACTTCAAAAGGAAGAGTTCCTTACAGAAGCAAAAAACATTGAATATGTAAATGTAAATGGTGAAGTAAAAAGTTTATCACTGAATAAAAACTCAATGGCATTTACCGTTTGTCAGGTTCCGGTTATTTATGAATTAGGTGGAGAAAATAAAATTGAAATTCATTTTAAGAACAACAATGAAACCATCAACGATTTGGAGTTAAGTAAAGAAATTTCTGATTTAATTTTCCAAAGAAGAGATGAAATTATAAGCATTAAAGTACAACTAACATTATGAAAATAAAATTCTTATTCAAAACATTATTATTTGGAATCTTAACAATTTTAGTTGTTTCATGTAATCAACACCTAATGAATTCTACAAAAACCAAGACTAAAACTGCCAAACAAATTTTAGGCGATCCTAATTATCAAGCCATTTGTTATGGAGGCTATAGAAAAAGCAATAGAGATATACAACCTACTTTAGCCCAAATAAAGGAGGATATGATGATTCTTTCGGCCATGAACATTAAGTTTATTAGAACTTACAATGTTCATTATGATGAAGTAAAAAACCTCTTACAGGTTATTACCGACATGAAAAAAGAGAATCCGAATTTTGAAATGTATGTGATGCTAGGAGCCTGGATTGATTGCAAAAATGCATGGACAGGTCAAACTCCGATTCACAATGAGGAAAGCAGCAGAAATGATGTAGAAATGGCGGAAACCGTTCGTTTAGCTAATCAATATCCGGATATTATTAAAGTAATTTCGGTTGGAAACGAAGCCATGGTGAAGTGGGCAACCAATTATTTTGTCACACCTGATATCATTTTAAAATGGGTTAATTACTTACAAAATCTAAAAAAGGAAAATAAGTTAAACCCTGATATCTGGATTACTTCATCAGACAATTTTGCATCATGGGGAGGCGGAGATAATTCATATCACATTCCTGATTTAGAAAAGTTGTATAAAGCTGTGGATTATATCTCCATGCATACTTATCCAATGCATGATACGCATTATAATCCAGTATTCTGGGGAGTTATGCCACATGAATCTTCATTAAAAATTCAGGAGCAAATCGACTCATTGATGTTAAGAGCTCGTGATTATTCAAAGAATCAATATAGAAGTGTTAAAAACTATATGAAATCATTGGGTATTGATAAACCTATTCATATAGGCGAAACAGGCTGGGCAAGTATGTCGAGAGATTTATATGGAGACAATGGTTCAAAAGCATGTGATGAATACAAGTCCTCTATTTTCTATAAAATGATGAGAGAATGGACAAATGAAGAAAAAATTGCTTGTTTTTATTTCGAAGCATTTGATGAAAACTGGAAAGACCAAGGCAATCCATTTGGCTCAGAAAATCATTTTGGACTCTTTACAATTGATGGGAAAGCCAAGTATATGTTATGGAATGAAGTAGATAAAGGAACCTTCAAAAACCTAAAAAGAGATGGAAATACCATCACTAAAAGTTATGAGGGTAATTTGAATAGTTTACTTGAAGAAGTTAAAATACCTAAATTCAAAAATTAAAAAGTTTACTTATGAATAGTTTCAATAGTGTTTTTAAAATAAACAATATTCACTTACTTTTATTAATATTGGTTTTAACAAGCAGTTGTAATTCAAAAAAGATGAATGTAGAAATTTATGAAACTTCAAAAGCCGGAAAACATTTTGAAAAGGTAGAACCCGGTTCAAATGAAAAATCAGACATTACTATTGAATTAAACGCTGATGAAAAGTTTCAAACCATTACAGGATTTGGAGGTTCGTTTACAGAAGCCAGTTGTTTTTTACTGAATCAACTTGGAGATTCAAATAAAACCAAAATTCTAAATGCCTATTTTAGTGAAAGTGAAGCAAACTATTCTTTAAGCAGAACCACTATTGCATCGTGCGACTTTTCTTTGAATAATTATACTTATGCGCCTGTTGAGAATGATTTAAAACTAGAGCATTTCACCATTGAACATGATCAAAAAGATATCATTCCAATTATAAAAGAAGCTCAGAAAATTTCAGGAAACAATTTTCAAATCATTGCATCACCATGGACATGTCCGCCATGGATGAAAGACAATAAAAAGTATGTTGGGGGTAAATTACTTCCAGAGTACTACCCTACTTTTGCTTTATACTTTGAAAAATATCTTGAAGCCTATAAAAAAGAAGGCATCAACATTTGGGGCATTACAATTATTAATGAACCACATGGTAATGGAAACAATTGGGAAAGTACTCATTTTTCACCAAAAGAAATGACCGATTTTGTGGAGTTTCATTTAGGACCTAAATTAGAAAAAACAGAGTTTAGTGGTGTAAAAATATTGGGTTACGACCAAAACAGAGCCGGATTAAAAGAATGGGTTGATGAAATGTACAGGAATGAAAAATCAAGCCAATATTATGCAGGAACAGCTATTCACTGGTACGAAAGTACCTATGATTATTTCCCAAAAGCATTAGATTATGCTTATACCAAAACTCCACAGAAACATTTAATTCAAACAGAAGCTTGTATTGATTCTGAAGTGCCGCATTGGAATGATGACGAATGGTACTGGAAAAAAGAAGCTACAGATTGGGGCTGGGATTGGGCAAGTGATGCTGATAAACATTTACATCCTAAATATGCTCCTGTTCACAGATATGCAACAGATATCATAGGTTGTTTAAATCATGGTGTTGATGGCTGGGTTGACTGGAACATGGTTTTAGACAAACAAGGTGGTCCAAACTGGTTTAAAAACTGGTGTATTGCTCCTATTATTGTTGATACGACATCAGACGAAGTATATTTTACACCACTGTATTATACCATGAAACATTTTAGTAAATTCATTCGTCCTGGTGCCAAAAGAATAGCTTGGAAAATGGAAGATAAAGAAATCATGTGTACTGCATTGGAAAACAAAGATGGCTCAATATTAGTGGTATTATTTAATCCTACAACAAATGCAAAGAGCATCAATATCAATCTAAAAGACAAAAAGCTTCAAACAAATTTAAATGGAGAAGCCATACAAACAGTTCTGATTAAGTAAGCCAAACAAACCTATAAACCAACAAAATGAACCACATAGTAAAATCAGGCAAAGTACCATTTACCCAAAAACTAGCATTTGGATTAGGTATGTTAGCCAATCAAATGTTTCCGGCAACCTTGGGAATTTTCATTGTAATCCTCGTTGAAAACTTAGGATTTCCAGGTTGGATGCTGGGTATCATTTATTTTGTACCCAAATTATTTGATGCAATTACCGACCCGATTATGGGTTATATTTCAGATAATACCAAATCGAAATGGGGAAGAAGACGTCAGTATGTAATTATTGGTGCTATCATGACAGGAGTCGCATTTGGTTTTATGTGGCAATTGTATTCGAGTAATTCTGTCAACTATAATTTTTACTATTTTCTAATATGGTCATTGGTATTTTACTTAGGGATAACCATATTTAGTGTACCTTATGTGGCAATGGGTTATGAAATGAGTGATGATTTCCATGAAAGAACCAATATTATGGCAACCGCTCAATTGATTGGTCAGCTTGCATGGGTTTTGGCTCCTTGGTTATGGGTGATAATGAATCCGGAGTATAATTTTTTCTCATCAGGAGAAATTGCTACGCGAACATTAGCAATATATGTAGCAATAGGATGTACAATTTTGGCTGCTATTCCCGGAATTTTTATAGATAGTAAATCGAGTTTGAATGAAAATTATGAACCATTAACTTTAAAAAATGCCAGCAGAAGTTTTGATTTAATTATTCAAGGTTTTAAAGAAGCCTTATTAATTGTTCCTTTTAAGAAACTTTGTATTGCAACGTTTTTGATTTTTAATGCATTTAATACAACTGCAGGATTTTCTTATTTCATCATTAAATACTATTTGTTTAATGGCACCGGCATGGGCTTATGGCCAACATTATTTGGTAGTGTTGCTGCTGTATTCACCACTGTTTTAATCATTCCTATTGTTTCGATGATGTCGAAAAAAATGGGTAAAAAGATGGCATTTGTTTGGTCTCAGGGTATTTCAATTATTGGTTATGTATCCTTGTTGTTTTTGTTTGTACCGGGCAAACCTTATTTGTTTCTGTTTGCATTACCCTTTATTTCTTTTGGAATTGGAAGTTTATTTACATTGATGATGTCGATGACTTCAGATGTAATTGATATTGATGAATTAAATACCGGTAAAAGAAGAGAAGGTATTTTTGGTGCCATTTACTGGTGGATGGTAAAGTTTGGATTGGCTATTGCCGGTCTTTTAAGTGGTTTAATTTTAACCATTATTGATTTTAATTCAGGTGCACCAACTCAGACTTATGAAACCATGTTTAGCTTGAGATTATTTTTCTCAGCTATTCCATTGTTAGGTACATTAACAGCAATTTGGGTGATGTGGGATTATGATGTGGATGAAAATAAAGCAAGAGAAATTAGTGCTGAACTTGCTAAAAGAAAAGCTCCTAAGCCATCAGGATACTCGATAGAAAGCACGTTCTCAGGTATAGATTTAAAAGGTTTATCAAAGTCAAAACTTCTACAAAAATATCCTTCTTATTTAAATACGGGACTTAATTTTGAGGGCTTAAATTCTGAATCAATCAACTCAAAATTCAAGGAAACATTTAATCATAAAATGCACGGAATTTGTTTCAGTATATTTTCTGAAAATCAAAAACCGGGGGATATCATTTCAGAAGAGCAAATCATTCGTCGTTTAAATATCCTGAAAAACCATACAGAATGGATTCGTGTATTCTCTTGTACAAATGGATATGAGAACATTCCAAGATTGGCTAAAGAAATGGGCCTAAAAGTATTAATGGGAGCTTGGATAGGAACTGATAAAGATGAAAACGAAAGAGAAATTCAATCAATAATCAAACTTGCAGCTGAAGGAAATATCGATATGCTTTCTGTTGGAAACGAAGTTTTGTTTAGAGGTGATCAGGATGTTTATACATTAATTTCTTATATCAATCAGGTTAAACAAAATACCAAGAACATTTCCGTTTCTTATGTTGGTATTTATAATGAATATATCGACAATCCTCAATTGATAGATATGAGTGATAAAATTCTTATTAACTGTTATCCGTTTTGGGAAGGTTCAAACATTGAACATGCTTCTGTTTATCTACAGGAGATGTATCAAAAGATTAACAAAATTGCCAAAGGAAAAGAGATTATTGTAACTGAAACAGGTTGGCCAAGTAAAGGTCAGGTTATTGGAGAAGCCATTCCTTCTTCTGATAATTTAATGATTTATTTTATTGAAGCACAAGCTTGGGCAAAAGCCGCAAATGTTCAATTATTCTACTTTTCTTCTTTTGATGAAACATGGAAAATTCGTTTTGAAGGTGGTGCAGGAACCTCATGGGGACTTTGGGATGTAAATGAAAATTTTAAATTTTAATTAAAGAAAATAATATGTCGTACAGAAAAGAGCATTTGTTTAATCAGGAACAGTATGAAGCTCAAATATTGAATCATGAAACACAAATAGTAAATTATGAAACTTCAATTGAGTTTAGTGTTCCTGAAAAAGAAGATGAATTAAAAAAAGCTTTTCATGATATCTTATCAAATGGAGTTCACGGCTTTTGTTTCAGTATGTATGAAGATGGACAAAGACCGGGAGATCATATTAGCAGAGAACAAGTAAAACGCAGATTGGAAATATTGAATCCACATTGCAAATGGGTACGTTCTTTTTCTTGTATTGAAGGAAATGAATTTGTGCCAATTGTTGCAAAAGAAATGGGCATGAAAACTTTAGTTGGTGCTTGGCTTGGCAACGATTTAGAAAAAAATGAATTAGAAATTGAAGCATTGATTCAATTAGCCAAAGACGGCTTGGTTGATATTGCAGCTGTAGGTAATGAAGTTTTATACAGAAAAGATTTAAGCGAAGATCAGCTTCTGGATTATATCAAAAGAGTGAAGGAAGCTATACCTTCAAACATTCCTGTTGGATATGTAGATGCCTATTATGAATTTAGCATCAAACCAAGAATAACAGAAGCCTGTGATGTGATTTTATGTAACTGTTATCCTTACTGGGAAGCTTGTCCGTTTGAATATTCATTGGGACATATGAACAGCATGTATCACCAAGCAATGGCTGCTGGTAATGGCAAAAAAGTGATTGTTACCGAAACCGGATGGCCAAGTCATGGTGAAGGATTAAGAGAAGCGATACCTTCAGAAATAAATGCATTGAAGTATTTTGTTAATACCCATTACTGGGCAAAAAATAACCAGATTGAAACATTCTATTTCTCATCATTTGATGAAAGCTGGAAAGTTGGTCCTGAAGGCGAAGTAGGCGCCCATTGGGGAATCTGGGACAAACATGAAGAATTAAAGTGGTAATAATAAAATTTTTATACCCTTTATTTTAACAATTTAAGTTTAAGGTCTTGCTTAAATTGTTTACTAAGGGGTATAATTATTGATTTTACCGTAACCTCTGAATCAGTAATTTCTTCAACATAATTTAGGTTGATAACGTATGACCGATGAACCTGCAAAAAGTTATCATTGGGCAAAGAACTGAGAAACTCACCTAGTTTTTTACGAACTAAAGTTTTACTGTTACCATGATTAATTTCCAGGTAGTTTTTAAAGGATTGAATATAAATTATTTGATCAAAAGGGATTTTACAAAAACTGAAACCTGATTTCACAAAAACATGAGTTTGCTTTTCAATCAGGTCCTCCTCATTTTCTAGTTTAGTATTTGCTAAGTAAGATTTCTTATTTGTTTTTAAACCTTTTATTATAAGTGATATAGCTATATATAGTTCATTTTGTCTGATTGGTTTAACTAAATATCCAAAAGGATTAGAATCTATTGCTTTATTAATCGTTTTGCTATCACTGTATGCCGTTATAAATAAGAATGGTAATCCATAATTTTTATTAATGACTTTCGACAACCAGACACCATCATGGTCTCCCTTTAAATTGATATCCAACAAAACCAGGTCTGTATTTTTCAATTCTAAAATTGATAATGCTTCATCTGCACTCATTGCATCTCCTGAAACTTCATGACCTAAATCCTGAATAATATTTCTTAAAAGGTCAATTGTAACAAATTCATCTTCAACAATTAATATTCTTAACTTTGTGTGATTTTCCATTTTCAATTGGTATATATTAATCTAAAATTGGTTTAGTAGCTTGTAATTGAAACTCTAAAACAAAATGAGTTCCATTCGATTTTGGCTCAAACCAGTGTTTACCATCTAATTGACGTACTAAACCATTAATAAGTAATAAGCCTGTTGATTTTTCATTTCTTGAATTAACCTCAATTGTATTAAACCCTATTCCATTATCTATCAATTCAAGTTTAACTAGATTATCAATTAATTTCAATTTGATAAATACTTCACCTTTATTCCTTTCAATAAAAGCGTGTTTGTATATGTTTATTATAAGTTCGGTAATAATTAATCCCAAAGAACCGGCTGTATTAATATTCAGATTTATTTTATCAACATCAGACCTAAATTCAACATCCAGATCATCCCGTTTATTGATGATTTTGCTATTAATTACGAGTTCTTTTATATAACTCTTCATATTAATTAATGAGATTTCACGGTTTTGATATAAATTATCATATACCAATGCCATACTATCTATTCTAGCATGTGCATCTGTCATTAAACTCTTAAACAAAGGGTTTGAATTTTTCCTAATTTCCCTTAATAATAAACTTGAAACTATTTGAAGATTATTTTTTACTCTATGATGAACTTCACGGAATAATAACTCCTTTTCATTTAAAGATTTCTCCAATTCTTCTTTTTGTTTTAAAATCAAAAAGTTCTTTTTTCTTATATTAAAAAATACAATTACAACTGTTAATAAAACAATAATTATAATGAGTAAAATGATGTTTTTTATTCTATTATTTTTAAGATTTTCTGATTCTATATTAGTTACTTTATCAACAAACTCTTCTGCTTTTAAACGCGATTCTACCTGCCAAACCTTTCTTTTATCATTAACTGCATTGAGTTCTTCTTGAAGTTCATTGCTTAAATTTAAATAATAATATGCTCTACTATAATCTTTTTTATAATTATAATAAACTGCTAAACTTTTATACAAGCCAATTGGTTTAAATTGGTTACGTTGGTAATCAACATCAAGAAAATCCTTTAAAAACAAAGACCTTTTCAAAAGTGTGTCTGTTTCAGAAACTTGGCCTAATAGTTGTTTTGTATGAATAAGAATTTGCAAAACATCAAATTCACCCACAGCATCACTAATATTCTTATTATCATAATTTTGAACATATTTAGTTATTGCTTCATTTAAATAAGATTTACTTTTAATAGTATCATTCATCATCAAATGATAATACGCTAAATTTAATCCTAATAAACATTGCCAGTACTTACGATATTGTCTTAAATTAACTTGTATTTTTTCAAGAGCTTTATTGATATTAAAATTTAGTTGAGCATATTTTGCAGCATTTTTGTAATCATTTTTTTTAGCATAAATTGATTCAATAAGGTTTAACATCATGTTTTTGTAACCAGATCTCGGATGGGTTAAAGAATCTGCCAACAATAAACACTCTAATGCATTATCATAATCACCAACATCATAAAAATTCCTACCTATTTCACTCGTAATGATATCAATTCCATAAATCTTATAACTTAAAATCCCATTTGATTTTATAAGATGGTAACACTGTAAATAATTATAATAAATATTTTGCTCTGAAATTTGTTTCTGTGAGTATTTAAAAATAGTTTGAGAAAAAATGGCAACACTTCTTTCTATCTGATTTTCAGACTTTTTAGAAAGCTCCATCATTTGCGAGTAATCAATTTCTAATTGACTTATGGGCATTACTTTGCCCCACATATTATTTACATGTTTATAATGCCAATAAAACAGAACCCTATCTCTTTTACTATTTTTTAGATAAGGATAAAAGGATAAAAAAGTTGAATAGTTTAAGTAGTTGCTATCGTAATATGAATATAAATATTTTATCTGATCATTTTCCTCCTTAATTTTGATGAAATCATCTAAACTCGCGAGTTTTCGGGCATTTAAATTGAAACAAATTATAAAGGTGCTTAATAAAATAAAAATGCGCATTAACAATATTATTAATAGTAAAATATACTAATCTTTTAAACTAATTTAGGGCCTGCTGAATATGTTTAATAATACATAGTATAGATTGATTATACTATTTATTAAAAATCTAAATATAAGGAATTACATACTATTGGCAGCACTTGATATTTGTACTATTTTTTAATTTTCAGCAGGCTCTTTTTAATTAATATCCCTTATTCTAAATTTTAACATCTGCTAAAACTTTAAATGTAACTAAAATAGTAAATATATCTCCAGAAGGAATTGCATTTTTAGCCTTTCCTTTACATCTTAATGGAAGGTTAGTACTTTGGAGATAATAGTTTCTTAGTTTATCCTGAATAATAAGCCCTGGCAATGGTAAGTCTACATATTTACCTTTGGAATTAATGGGTAATGTTCCTAGTAATAACATGGTATCCATATACATCTCAACACTTTCAAAATCCTCAAAATTAGTGCTTAAAGTATCATTTATAAACATCTCTAGTTTTGAAATTTGGATACTTTTGACATCTATATTCGAACCTCCTTTTTCTTCAACTTGCTTTTTCAAATCACTCATGATTAAAGTATAACTTGAGTCAAATGATTCTCCCGAATTAAGTGAGTTAACTCTTACAACGGTAGACAATTGCCTATCGATATTAATAGTCCCTAATGTATCAATTGGCTCGCAAGCTGATACAAAAATGAATAGAATTGATAGTATTATTGAATTTAAAAAAAATGTTTTCATCTTGTGTTTATTTAATTATAGTTCTTTTTGATTGGCATTTTCACTATTTTGGTTTCACTCATAGCAGACTCAGCACCTTTGCTTGTTACTACTTTTACTGCATAGTTGTAAATTTCATTTAAGTTAGGCTTAACTACATTATGCATAAAGGCTCCATTTTTATAAGGAATTACAGCACATCTTTCCAAAGGATTATTTCCAGTAGAACAATAAATTTGAAAAAACACTTCTTCTTTATTTGTTTCATTTATAACATAATCCCATGAAACAACAATCTCCTTTGAATCCTTATCGTATACTGCTTTTAAAGAACTTACTCCTATTCTCTTACCGGAATCATATGTTTTCCCTTTTTGAATAAAACTAAAATCAGAAAAGTTATTAAAAGAATCACATGCAACAAGAGAATAATAATATGTCTCCTCCTGAATTATATATTTATCATAAAAAATCGTGTCTTTTGGATTTAGCCTTTCAATGAATTCAAATTTTGATTCCTTATCTGCCATTCTATATAAATGCATTCCAACTACATCTTTACTGGAACTTGGGATGATAGATAAAATCAAACATGAATCTGTAGGAATTACAGCTCTTAATACTGGGGTTACTGGTGCAATAGTATCTGGTCGTATTACTTTTATAATTTTTGAAGACTTTGATATATTGTAATTTTTATCTAAAGCAAATGCCCTATAATAAACATTTGGAGTTAAAGAATTTAAAGAAATCGTATCATGAAAAACGGTATCAAATCTATTTATTCTAAAACTAGAGTCTTTGCTAAAACTCTCGATAATTGTTGAAAATTCATGATCCTCTTGATTGGCTTGCATAATTCTAAACCCTAGAAAATCACTTTCCGGATTTGGCTTTAATTTAAGTGTTACTAAACCAGTTGAATCAGCAATGGCCGAAGCCCAAACTGGTTCTCCCGGTGGTATGGTATCAGTTTTTAATAAATAAGCCGGGCTTGAAGTAAAAATATTTCCAGCTGTATCATACGTTTGAACAACATAAAAATTTTCATTGTTCATATCAACTAAGGTGTCAATAAATGACCTAGTTTTGGGCGATAACATACGAGGAGTTAATAATTGAGTAAAAGGTCCATTTTTATTACTAGCTCTTCTAATTGCGAACCCAACTAAATCTTTAGGTATGCAACTTAGTTCCCATTTTAAAGTAGCCTTGGTGCCTGCCGTTGATTCCGGATTAGGAACAAAAACACAAGTTACTGGAGTTCTATCTCTAGCCATAGCTTTGCAACTTCCAACAAGTATTTCATCGCCAAATAGTGAATGTCCAATTATTTTATAAACATAGGGTACATACATTACTACTGTTGTGTCGAATATTACACCAGTATTTTGCCCGTTTGAATCTAAGTTGTCATTAAGTAAAATTAAATCTTTGTTAAGTCTATTATACGATAAACCGTTATTATTAGAACGCTCAATACTATATGCAATAAAAGGTTCTTTAGGAAGTTTCCAATTTAAAACTATACTAGTTTCATTTTCAATAGGACTGATAGTAGACTTACTGTCTAAAGTAAACTTAACCGCTTCAGCTTCCATTTCAGCACCAAGAAATTTGTCGTTTACAGAAGCATTGGCAGGTACTATTTTATACATATACTTATTGCCGGCAGTTATATTGCGGTCGACCCAACGTAATCCCATTGCATCAGCAGTTTGATAATCCAAACACGAACCAAGAATTATAAACAAATAAGTAAGTTCATTTTGCGACTTTGCTGCAACAATTGCTTCCATACTTGTTAAACTTGTTGGCAGGTATTTTTGGTTATTATAAATTAACTCGTACCCCATATTAAGGTACTTATATGATTTTAAAGAAGTATCTTTAAATGACTTAAGTGCTTTGTTCCATTTTTCTTTTGACCACGGTTTAACCATTGCCACCTCAGCAAACTTACCTGTCTTTTTGCCATCAAAATCTGCTCTTAAAATTCGGTATCCATTTTCAATTCCTTTTAAAAATAGTTGCCTATCTTCTATTACCCAACGGATGGTAATGCTATCTGTTCCGTTTCTGGCTATTAATGCCAATTTAGGCAAGTCTGAACCTTTTTTGTTTTTCTGGGCGATTACCACATTGGCAAACAAGAGGTAAAACAGGGATAAATATATTAAATATTTTATTTTCATTATTTTATTGCAATTCGTTTATACAGTGAATTCTAATTACTATGTGTTGTGAAAATTTCTTCTTTAGGTCTTTTTCTAATTTCTATGCCTTTTGAGTTTTTAGCAACAACCCACTCATTGTCTTTAAGTTCCCATAAGGTGGCTGTTAACTGTGTTTGATAGCATTCGTTATGTCCTAATAAATTACGAGGATGACCTTCTTGATAGGATAAAGCAATTTCGTACCATGTGTTGTTGCCACTTGTATATTTCTGAGAGTAAAAAGACGTTTGACTCCAACCACCGTTTAAGTATATACCGTTTTGACAAGCTTTAAAATGCCAATCAACTAATACTTTATAGGTTTTTGTTACTTTAACCTCACCTTCCATTACATCAATTGAAAAGGTTTTATGAGCAGAGGCATTATCTTTTGTAAAACTTACATCGAATATCGAAACAAATCGAATTGGTGTTAATTTATCAACTGCGCCAGAAGAATGATATAAAAAATCTATGGGTTCAATTAATCCATCTACATCTATATCATCTATACTCTCCAACTCTAATCGATCTGAAACACCAACTCCACCGGCTCCTGCTAATGTTTTTTGAGGCCTGCAAGGCGTACCATAAGTAAAGCCAACATTGGCATTTAAGCCAATTGTAAGTACAAATATTTTTACTGAAACCCTGCCGGCAACTTTTCCTTTTACCCAAAGTGGATCAGGAGCGCCACCTTGCATTAATGCCCCTGCTGCCAAATTAAAACCGAGTCCCATAAAATTCACAGTTGCATTTGCATACGCAGCCGCTCCACCTCTTGCATACCAATAATCCATTTTATCAGTTACACAACCATTAGCAGCATCATACTTCATTAGAGATAAATTCATTTCGCCACCAACCGTAAAACTACCACTAAATGGGCCAAAATTGACACTACCCGCCTGATTAAATCCAAATCCAAAATCGAAACCTTTTCCACTTGAAGCTGCATCTGCAACCGCTTCTGGCTTTAGGGTAGGACTTACAAGCGCCAAACCAGTTTTAGTTAAATCATTAAAATCTGTTGGTGTTAAATCATTGCCCATTCTCATATAAAACCAAAGATTAAAAACTTGATAATATAAAATTTGGTTTGGTTTTTTAGGCGTACCAATAGTTAACGACCATGCCGGTTCATTATTAATCTTTTTCTGTCCATCTACAGTCAAAATAAATTCAGCATCACCAACTGTTTTAAGCATGTAAACATTAAGTGGAGAAACTGGAGGATACTTTATACTAACAGCAACTTTTACATTTAAATAATCCTTTGTAAAATCATAACTCGCATCTAAAGTTCCTTTTACCAGCGCTTTGTCACGGTCATTTAATGCAGCACCCACATAACCTTCTCCGGTTACACCCAATTTTTCAATTCCATCACTTTTTGTAAATGATGCGCTAAATACTAAATCGCCATTAAAACCTCTTTCAGAACTTGTAGTAACAAATACACCAGAAATTCTAAAACCGAATAAATTTTTATCATCAGGTTTAAACTCCATACCTGAATTGGTGCCTTTTTCATCTTCGGTTTTGTTAGCATCTGCCGCACTAACTGCTCCTGTGCCATTGGTTGACATATGGTACCAAGCACCAATGCCTGCTCCTTTTAATCCAATAGGATTAACAATTGGAATAGGTTTTTTGAGAATAAGTTTTGCTTCAGCAAACCAATAGTTATAGGTTTGATTGGTAGTAGGAGAAAGTACACTGCCAAACTGAACAGCAGCAGTAATAGCTCCAACCTTTTCAAAAACCGCAGCAGCTTCACCTTTAAAACCTTGTCCATAAACAGGATCATTGCTATAAAATGTGAATTTACCTTTTAATGCAACTGCTGCAACTGATGCATCAACTGAAATGGTATTTATTTTAGCATCAATAAAACCTGGCTTGTATTGGTTGTCTTCTTTTTTAATGCCACCTATTAAAGACAAGTTAGTGGTTCCACTAAAATTAGCTCCCAAGTTTAAATTCACATCAAAACTTAATATCACTGATGCCATATATCCTTGTGGAGTTGTTGGATTGTCTGACAATTCAACTTTTGTTAAAGTTGCATTAAATCCACCCACCTTTTTTTGTGGACTTGCAAAACCGAAACTTGCTTTGTTAAATGTAAAATTCTTTACTTTAGGATTTGAATTATCATAAGTAAAACCAAGATTAGTAAAAGTCATGCTAATATTGGCGTCAATCTTATCTAATAACCTCTTTTCAATAGCTATATTACCATTTAAATTAACTTTTGATATTACAGTACCCTTCGATTTTTTAGTTTTACCTTTGGTATACTCCATAGAAATGATGGAGGTATTATCTAAAGTTAATACAGCGCCACCAAATAAATCTGCACTTAAGCCTTTTTCACCACCGGGTTTTATTTCTAATAATACACTCGAGCCTTTTTTCTTGGTTCCATCATTCCATCTAGCAGTGTATTCAAGTGTGTTTGCATCATTGGTACCAGCTTGTGAAATAGGAAGAAGTAATCTTCCACTCACTTCTGCTTTTTTAATTGATTTGTTTAAAATATTAATTTCAACTTTTTCTAAACTTGCTTGAAAATCACCTAAAGTGCCAGAAGCCAAATTTATGATTGGGTTTTCTTTAGAACCTACAGCAATGGAACCTGATAAACCCATTTTACCAATTATAAAATTATCTACTGCTATTTGAATGCCTGTTGTATCTGTAGCTTTGTTGAAAAATTTAGGCAAAACCATTTTAGCACTTTTTATATAAAAACCCCTAAACTTATCATCCTTATCACCCGTAAAATCTTTTGGAAATTTTATACCTTCAGGATTCTTTTTGTCTGAATTATCAATAACAATGGCTTCGACTTCTAATTCTGAACCTTCAAGCCCAACAATTTCACATGAACCTAATTTAAGGGTTAGCAACCAATCATTAAGATTTGAAATATCAGCAATAGCACGTGCCTTTACTTTGGCAGTTGTATCTGGTTGCGTGTTTTCATTTTCTATGGTTGGTATCAACCATTTTCTTGGTAAACTAACATCAACTGCAACCTTCAAATTTTTAAAACCTTTGCAATCCCATTCAATATAGGTAGAAAAATCTTTGCCATCTTTAGCTAATAAAGTAATGCCGTAACTTTCTTCAGCGGGGTCTACAATATTAAAATCTTCTATTAAAGCCAATTTCCCACCAGACTTAGCCGGAGAACTTTGATCGAATTTAATATCAGCAGCAGCAAATGCTAAAACATCTTCTGTTGTTTCTTTAGAGTATGGTAATACAGCAATACATACTAATTTATTTTCAAGAACACCAAAACTCATTTCAGTTATGGCAAGTGTATATCCTAATACATTGTTCATTCCAAGAGGTAGTTTTGGAATTTCATTACCAGTTGATTTAAGTAAGTTATTATCTAAACTTTGCCCTGAAACAATTTTTTTATCTTTGTTATTGATTAAAGTTTCACGAAGTTTTTTAGCTTGTGCTTTTGATACTTTTTTGTTTTCGTTTGTCTTTAAAAAAGAAGGAATATCACCTTTAGTTTGTAAATCTTGAATGGCATATATATTCCCTGATGTCATTGTTCTATTTGAGCCGGCAACACCTATATTTTCAAATTCAACATGAATAGGTGTTAAAAGCCAAGGAACCGTTATTGAACCTTTGCCTGAAAGTGTATAAAGTCCGCTACTGTTAGATGTTTTAGAAATTTCTGTAACCAACATATTAAATGTATTCACTTTAATAAACTTATCTGTAAAATCAATATTCCCAGGTGTATTTACTACATTAAACTTAATAACTTTAACATTGTTGTCACAATCTATAATTACAATACTATCCTCTTTTGCCTCAGATTTAATGCTAAAACTCTTTATTTCTGAAATCCCTTTCTTATTGCCATCCTTAACTCCAATTAAATTATTGTTTTTATCTTTGGTTTTAATTTTCCAAGTATATAATGCATCATATTTGGGCACAAAAACCCATTTAAATTCATTTGTTTTTATATTGGCTTCTTTTCTAATTATTGTATCTATTTTACCTCTTTTTTCAGTAATTTCTATCTCATAATTTATACCAGGTTCATTGTTGTTTGTTGAACCTGATTCCCAATTAAAAACGTAACCTTCTTTCAAATCTTTAAAACTTAAAACTTCCTTGTCAATGGGTGTTTTAGGCTCTGCTTCTTTTTCAATAATTTTAGGTGTCCCTTTAATTGTAAATGTAAATAAAGAAGATAAACCTCTAGTCTCAATTGGTCTTTTCCCAATACCATATCCATTTTTTGTAGCTTTAACCCTCCATATATAAGTTAAATTCGCAGAATAATTTGAATCTGGCCTCCATGTGTATGTTAAATTTCCATTTGTTTCTTTTTCAAGAATTGGCGGGGTTTTAATGCAATCATCATTGCGTTGACCTGGCTTTAAAGAATAAACATATAATGTATATTTTACACCGCTAAGTGCAGGAGTTACCGGTCCCCATTTAAATTCTATTTCATTAGTCGGTTCAATTGTAACATTATTAGTAGGTAAACTTAAAACAGGTTCATTATGATTTGAAGTAGTTGTTGTAACAGGTGTTTGTTGGTTACCAACTGGAGGTCTACTGCTCACGGGAGTAGACTGAAGAACAGGAGTTCTATTTACCGGAATTTCAGGTGTGGTAGGAATAGTTGGAGTAACAGTTGTAGGAGTTGGTGTTACTACCGCCGGTGTGTTCCCGGAAGTTTTTACTGTAAAATACCTAATTTCTGAAAAGCCATCATTCATACCTACAGAAGTTTGGTCAACAGACCTTATAGCTTGAACTCTCCAAAAATATTTGAAAGAAGTTTCACTACTATTTAAATTCATTCTTTGATTTATTTTTTGTTGTGCATTATTCCAAATAAATTGAGTACTGCCTTTAACAATTTTTGTTTCAAATGGACCATTTGCAATTACTCCAATAACGTTTTGATTGCTGTTTATTTCAAAGATTTCAAATTTATAATCAATATTTTTTGCAGGAGTAACTGGTAACCAATTAAAAATTTTTGCCAAAGCTTGCGATACACTTATAACTTCATTATCTGATGGACTTGTTAATACAGGTGGTTGAACACCGGTAATTGTAAACTGCTGACAAGCCGCTGAACCAATTTGTGTATTTTGTGAATTAAACAATTTCATGCAAATCTCGTATGTACCCGGTAACAATGAACCTCCATTTGTTAAATTAAAATCATTTAATGAAGTACCGGTAAATGATGAAAATAATGAATTAGAATTAAAAGTACTTAATCCCCTTTTTACTAAGATAAATTTGGCATTTGTTAGATCTGTTTCAATTACTGTTTTATTGGTTGTTTTATTTTTTAAAATTGCTGTTACATAAGCATTCTGAATAATATTTGCTCCGGTATTTGTAATTGTTAAATATAACGGATAAGGAGCTTTAAGCCATTCAGTTGGTCTTGCAGGTGGTGGATTTGGAGCCAATAAAACACTCATCGTTACCTGAGAATACAACTCTGAAAAAGGAATGAAAAATAAAGCTATACTTATAATCCAAAGTTTTAAATACCTATTTTTTTTGTAAAAATTAAACAACATCATAAATAATTATTAAAATGAGTAAGAAGTTAACATACGTAACATATTTTCAGTGTTTTGAATTCCCGGTCTGGCAGAACCATATTGAAAAATATTCATGTTTCCATTTGCGCCTAAACTAAAGCCTTTACCAAATTGGTAATTAACACCAACACCTAAATTAATTGCCTTATCCGGACTAAAATTGAAAAGGGAAGTCATCTGGTAATTTTGAGTAAAAATCAAACTAAGATTTTGCTTTTTACCAATTGAATAATTTTCATTAAGTGAAATAATCTGCATCGCCAAATCACCTAAAAATAACTTATTTCTTAAATGTGTTCCTGTTATAGAAATAGTTAATGGTACTTTAACTAAACTTGCTGAATATATAAACATATAGGTTTGTGTTTCATTATCAGATTGAGCACCACTAACGATATTATAATCTTCAAAGGCAGATTGTGACCACATGATGCTTACAATATGGTTTATTTTTTTTCTTGGAAAAACTAAGGTGCTTCCAACACTATAATTTTGATTGATATTATTAAGTCTTAAAGTATCGTTCGCCATTGTATTTTGAATACCAAAATTTGAATGAGTAAAGTTATATGTCCAATTATTGGTAAACCTTCCATTAATATTAATAGATAATAAAGTTGAAGTCGCTTTAGCTATTTTATTGTTTAATAAATTGTCTGTTCGCTGGCCATATGAACCTTGAAAGTTAAATCTACCTTTAAATATTGAAAATGCAGGATCAATTGTATATTCTAATCTATCAGTCTGTAAAAAAGGAAAACTAAGAGTTCTATAATCCGGACTAAATATTCTGTTTACAAATTTTAAACTCCAATTTGCTCCATTAAAACCAACAGAACTATTTGCAGCAGCGCCATAACTGCTTGAGAAACGAGGTGTATATAATTCTCTAATAAAAGGATGTATGTTTAATTTGAATGAATCAGATTCTAAAGTAGATTCATTTATATCTTTTGAATAAGCTGATAAAGCAATTTCATTTTTTATAAAGAACTTTTTAGCTATAACTAAATTTTGGTCAACACTTATAACTGTATTATCCTGAGGTTTTATTTCAAAATTGGTAATAACTGCTGAATTTGGGTCATCCTGATGCCTAAGTCCAATTAAATATAAATGTGTTCCTTCTTCTTTACCCAATCCAATCTTGGCCCCAAATGAAGTTCTTTTATAAGCCCCTTGAACTTTTAGCAAACTATCTGAATTAATTCCTCTTTGTGCAATTCCATAAAATGCAGATATCCTGATTTTTTTGGGCTTCCAATCGAATCCTCCTCCAAATACAGGTAAATCACCACTAGTTAATTCTGAAAACTTTGGAACTTGTGTGCCTATATAAGCCTGAAAACTTTTATAAGTTGGACTAAAACTAAGTTGATTATAAAAACTCATTAAATCTTTTAGCCTAAATTCAGATGGAATGGGCGAATTATAACCATAAGTACCTTGTTGAAGTGCATATGAAAAAGAGAAAGGCAATGAAAATCTTCCATACGAAATAGAAGTACTAGCCATAAATCTTGATGAGGATTGTGGCCTATAGGCAGTAAATGTTGCATCATTACTGCTATAACTAAACATATCATGTGAAAAAGAAAAATTACCATTCAGTTTTAACTTTCTCCCTTTTGATGATTCATCCTGAGCCTTTAAACTATATGGATTTAAAAAAAATAAAACCACATAAATCATTAAGCCATATAAAAAAGTTCCTGAAAAATTTGATTTGTAGTTATCCTCCATATTTTTTTTTATCAAACATAATTGGGGCTGAAAGTTCAATAAGAAAAAAAGGGACAAAAGTATCAATAATTGGGACGAGGGATGTTTTTAAATGGTGCTTAAATGAAAAGTAATTGCTATTAATCAGCGAAAAATTAATAATCTAATACAATAATCCGCTTCTTTACCTAAAAATCAGATTATCGAAACTTTATTGCTGATTATTATTCGTTTAATCAAACTAAACCACAAAAATTTATGATACTTAGTTTATGTTTCTTTTAGCAAGTTCTTAAAATCCTGAAGGGATGACATTATTATTAAAATAAAATATGAAGACACACACTCCAAACCCAACAACGCGGACCTTTGGTCCGCGTTGTTGGGTTTGGGGGTTTTGGATTACTGTATTTTTCTATAAACATGTGACCACCTTCAGGGTCATTAATTTCATTGAATTGAGCAATTTAATTCCTAAAACTTATTGAAAATAATTCTCAACACTTATAATAGATTTATAAAAAATACTTCTGGTATACATTCGGATAATGGTAAGAGGAATAAAAGATTTTCAAATTCCTAAAATTTAAAATTATAAAATATAAAATGTATCGAAGGAGTTTGATTTTTTAAACGTCTAATGCTATTAAACCCACAAAATGAAATATAAATATTTAGTAAGTTTAGCACTGATTTGTTCCATGGTTTCTTGTCGTAAAGATGAAGCAGCTACAAATACTACTGCTGCAACACAAGATTCTATTGTAATTAAAGTATTAGCAGGAAATTTCCTATCAGGTGGCTTAGCAGAACCAATTTCAATTGTTACACGCACACTTTCGAATGGTTCAACTGCTGAATGTTTCAAAATTGTTACCAAAAGTACTCCAACAGATCATGTTCAAGGACCTTGGTGCCCAACCAATATTTCTGATGATGCTTCAAAAGGTGGAATCTGGTTGGAAAATGGAAATGTATACGATGTTGATGGAGCATTTATTAAAAACCTTGCCACATTTTACAACAATACTACCTGGCAAATGTATAATACCACAACAGGTGAGATTACTAAAACTTTAACTCAGGCTGATTGTCAGGCAGCTGCAAATCCAAATGTGGGTGTTCAATACAAAAATTACTGCGTTGAATGTTTACCTTCTTATGTATCGACTCTAACAAAAACTATTTATATCCCTGTTACACCTGTAAAATTAAGTTCTCCAACGAGCTTTGGTGCTGGACCAAATTCATCAGGACCATCAACCAGAGGTATCGCTTTTAATGGCGTTGTATTTGATGCTCCGGCTCCTGTAAATGCAATTTTAGGAGCTTATACTTTGGCTCCTTTTGATGATGCAGGTGGCCATATTAACATGGGTGCCGGTTACCATTATCATGCTGCAACAGGAAAATCAACTAAAATTACGCAAGCTGATGGTCATGCTGCCATGATTGGATATGCATTAGATGGTTATGGCCTGTATGAAAGATTAAGTGCAGCAGGAACTGAATATACCGATTTAGATGTTAGTCGTGGACATTATGATTCAGTAAGAGGTTACCATTACCATGTTGACAAGGCAGGTGCTAATAATTTCATCAATAGCCTTGCAGGTGCTTATGCAAAGTAGATTCAAAAAGAAAATCATCCTATTGCTTATTTTAATAATAGGATGTTTCTATAGCAAAGTCTCATTGGCTCATAGTCCTGACTTAGCAAGCCTAATGATTTATGAACAGGAAGGAAAAACCTATTTGGTAATAAAGAGTTCCTTAACTGCATTTGAAGGTGAAGTTGATTATCACTTCAAAAAAGGTGCCTATAAAACACCTGAAGAATTTACCGAATTAGTCATTCAACATTTTAGAAACAATTGTTTTGTAATTGCAAATAATTATAGCATTAGGTTTGAAAAACCACAGGTTCAACTTGGACATGAAAGCACCTTATTTGTTGAATTACTTAATTTTCCTAAAAACTTAAGTTCAATTCATATAAGCAATACTGTTTTTAAAGACATGCCAAATAATCAATGCGAGTTAATTATCATGTTAAAGAATATTAAGCAAAAACAGATTATTCTAAGTAATGAAAATAAACATGAGGTAAATTTAGAAGTTCAAAACGGAGAATTGATAGTTTCAAGAAAAGCAAACTCAATCATTGTAATTGTATTTTCAAGTATTTCATTGGTAGTTTTAGTATTAGGTATTTTTTATTTCCTTTTCAAAAGAAAGACGAAAAGTATTTCAAACTAAAAATTAAATAAGTGTTTCAAATTTATGAAGAGGCTAGTTTAACAATTAGCCTCTTTTTTATTTTATTTTAAACAGTTTTGTCTTAAAAAAAATTGATATTTACCTTATGGAAAATCTCAAAAAAGCTATTAGCAGTTTCGAAATTCACGACATTAGTGGATTAAGAGAATGTTTTGAAAACGGATTGAATCCAAATCTGATTGTAGATGATAAGCCATTGGTATATCAATTAATCAATATGTATTTCAGAAGTCCAAGATTCAAAAAATGTATTGAGTTGTTTCTTGAATATGGATTAATATTCGAAGATAAAATTCTGTTTGCAGTTTTAGCAGATAATCCAATTTTACTGGATGAATTTCTTAATCAAAATAAAAGTCTGTTGAACAATAAGTACAAAATGGATTGCACTTTTACTCCCCTATTTGAAGCATCTTTATTACATATTTGTGCTGAATACAACCATGTAAACTGTGCCCAAATTCTGATTAAATATGGTGCCAATATTAATGAGAAAGCGGGTTTTGATGAACATGGTTTTGGCGGACAAAGTCCCATTTTTCACACAGTAAATCAGGATGCAAATAAATGTATGGATATGTTGAAATTACTTTTGGAAAATGGAGTAGATCTAAACATACAGGTCAAAGGATTAATTTGGGGAAAGGGATATGAATGGGAAACATTTATTCCTGAAGTGAATCCCATAAGTTATGCTATGATGGGATTATTAAGACAATTCCAAAGGCAAGAAAATGATGTTTATGAAGTAATTGAATTATTATATAAATCTAAATATGGAGTGGACTATAAACCGCTTAATGTTCCAAATAAGTATTTACATAACTAAAGATTAAGTTTCTACAATAAGTCTTTAATTTTGTAACAGAGTTAACTGAAATCAGGCATCCCTGCATTTTTTTAGGTTTAAAATACAAAAGGAATTATGGATTGAAGCTAAAATTCTACATGGCAAAAAATGATAGAATGCTACCTTAAATAAATCCATTAAATTCTAATTTAAACAAAAAAACTCAGCCATCAAGACTGAGTTTTTTTTGATTAATAATACTTATTTCAATTTGTCGTAATTTCTTTGAATGAAATTGGTAAGCTCTTCACCATGTAACAAGTTTTGAGATAGTTTTGCCAAATCAAAAGCTTGCTGTAAAACAGGTATTTGTTCTGCTTCATCTAATTTAACCAGTTTTCTTGCCAAATCATGATTGGTATTTAACACAACATTCCATGATTCAGGGAAAGCACCAAACATCGACATTCCCTGCATTTTTTGCATATCAGCCATACGTCTCTCCCACTCTGGTTTAATCAATGTTAGGAAATGATCGTCTGGAGCTAAAGCTTCTGTTTCGAATTTGAATTTACCTGCTGCTCCAAATTGCTTTTCGAATGATTCTTTCAAACTGCTTTGTTCTGCTTCACTTAATACACTTTCTGTTTTGATGTCTTTGTCTATTAGCTTGTCGATACTTTCACTGTCAACACGTTTCCATGTTGTATTTTCCAATTTGTGTTCGATGTTTGATATGAAATGATTATCCAAAGGACCATCCATCAAAATCACATCATATCCCCTCTTTTCAGCAGTCTGACAGAAGCTATCATGCGCTTTTAAGTCGTTTGTATATAAATAAACAATCTTGTTGTCTTTATCTGTTTGAGTAGCGCTTACCTTTTCTTTGTACTCTTCTAAAGTAAATAAATCTTTGGCTTTGTTTTGCAACAAACAGAACTTACTTGCACGGTCATAGAATTTTTCATCAGTAATCATTCCGTATTTTACAAACAAACCAATGCTTTCCCATTTGTTATTGAATTCGGTTCTATCCGCTTTGAAAATTTCTTCCAATTTATCAGCTACCTTTTTAGTGATATGTGAATTGATTTTTTTCACATTAGAATCACTTTGTAAATAACTGCGACTAACATTCAAAGGAATATCCGGTGAATCAATCACACCTTGTAATAACATTAAAAATTCCGGTACAATTTCCTGAACGCTATCAGTTACAAAAACCTGGTTGCTGTATAATTGAATTTTATTCTTTTGAGGTTCAAAATCGTTTTTGATTTTAGGGAAATACAGGATACCCGTTAATTTGAAAGGATAATCTACATTCAAATGAATCCAGAATAAAGGAGTTTCGCTAAATGGATACAATTCTTTATAGAAGTTTTCATAGTCTTCCTTTGTGCATTCTGAAGGAGCTTTTGTCCATAATGGAGCAGGATTATTAATTACTTTTTCTTCGTATTCAATTTCAACAGGAAGGAATTTACAGTACTTTTCTAAAATGCCTTTGATTCTGAAACTATCGTTGAACTCTAAAGAATCTTCTGCAAAATGCATAATTACTTCAGTACCTCTTTCTGTTTTATCATGTGCTGATATTTCATAACTGGTGCTACCATCACACGACCATTGAACAGCAGGAGCATCTTCTTTATAAGATTTAGTGATGATTTCAACCTGATGAGCAACCATAAAAGCTGAATAAAATCCCAAGCCAAAATGTCCTATAACCTGTGCACCTTTGTCTTTGTATTTATCTAAAAACTCTTCTGCCGAACTAAAAGCCAATTGGTTGATGTATTTACCAACTTCTTCTTCAGTCATACCAATACCACTATCAATAATATGTAATGTTTTGGCCTCAGTATCTAATTTAACACGAATTTTTAAATCACCCAATTCACCTTTTGCTTCGCCGCTTGATGATAAGGTTTTTAATTTCTGAGTAGCATCTACAGCATTGGAAACCAATTCTCTTAAGAAAATTTCATGGTCACTGTAAAGGAATTTTTTAATGATAGGAAAAATGTTCTCGGTGTGAACACTAATATTGCCTTTTGTTGTCATAAGATTTGCTTTTGAATGAAGATTAACAAAGAGTATTCCAAGGGATAGATTGCTGACAAAATGGCGGCCGGCTGAAAGACGGCTTCTAGCATCTAGCCTTTGGCAACTGGCTTTTGATTTGAGTAAGTAGAACCTGTGTTTATACTAAGCAAGTGTCTTAAAAGCGGTCAATGTAATTTAGGCTTTTACATGCAGGTCAGCAGCTAAAGGCCAGTGTTTTTTTAACGCCACTGGCAACTGACTAAGTTTAGTTTTTTTAAAACAATTTTGCTTTTATAAAATAATGAATTAAAAATTAATATGATTATCCGCTTCTTTAACTAAGAATAAGAATGTCAAAACTTTATGGCTGATTATTTTTAGTTTAAATCAAACTAAACCACTAAAGATGAAATTTTGTGTTATGTTTCTTCTAGCAAGTTCTAAAACCCAGAATGGGTGACCTGATTATAGAAAATAAAATAAGGAGCAACAGCACCCCCAAACTCAGAAACGCGGACCTTTGGTCCGCGTTTCTGAGTTTGGGGGGATTTGGTTTAAAGCATTTTTCTATAAACATGTGACCGCCTTCAGGGTCAATAATTTCATTGAATAGAGTAATTTAATTTCAAAACTTTTTGAAAATGATTCTCAATCAAGCAAAGATTTATGTAATTTACTGCTGGTAAACATGCGGATAATCGTAAAATTAATCCTTAAACATTAGGAATTTTCTAATTAACTATGAATTTAAAATCAAACTTTAAACAAGAAGAAACTACTAATTAATAACGAATGTAAGCCAGATGCTAGATGCCAGAAGCCAGTGTTTTTTTTTTAAAAGCCGCTGGCAACTGCCTTAGATTAGTTTTCATAAAACAATTTTGTTTTTCATCAAATAATGAATTAAAAATTAATCCTTAAACATTAGGAATTTTCTAATTAACTATGAATTTAAAATCAAACTTTAAACAAGAAGAAACTACTAATTAACAACGAATGTAAGCCAGATGCTAGATGCAAGAAGCCAGTGTTTTTTTATAGCTACGCTATAAAAAAAAACGCCCCCGCTTCCGGAGGCGCTTTTCAACCTTTACTTGAGTTATTTACTTACATTGAATCTGATATGCGTTGGCTTAGCATCTTCATCTGTAATCACTACCAAGTAATTTCCTACACTTAAATCACCACAAACAAGTTCGATTTTGTTTTCATATAAGTTCATCTGGATTTGAACAGGTACTTTTCTTCCCAATAAATCCATCACTTCAACTTTAGTATTTCTGCTTAAGAATTTACATGCTATACTAAATTCACCTGTATTCGGATTTGGATACAATACATATGCATTCTCCGGTTGAATTAAACTTTCTGAAGAACCTGTACTGGTTTTTGAATCAACTTTTAATTTATCAAAATCCAATACATCCTTGTGAGGGAAGTTTACTTTAATTGGACGTGCATATCCAAAGCAAGTTCCACCAATTACTTGCACAATCATAGTTGTAGTATCATAACAATTTTCAGAACCAACTGCAACCAATGAAACTGTATATGTTCCTGCACTTGCATAATGTTTGTTGTAAATGAATGAGTGTGTAGAATCAACTGTTCCGTCACCAAAATTCCAGTAGTATTTTGGAATCCATCCTGTACCTAAATACTGAGAGGTATTGGTAAAATTGAAACTATTTCCAACTAAACACTGAACAGGATTTTCTGTATTAAACGATGCACTTGGTCCTTTTGCTGTTGATGGCACATACACTTGTGCTGTTGATACACTTGAACAACCAAATGGGTCAATTGCTGTTAAACTAACAGTGAAGTAACCTGTATCTGCATAACCTTTATTAGGACTATTTTGATTAGATACATTTCCATCACCAAAATTCCATAAGTAAGTATTTGAAGCACCAGAACTTGTATTGAAGAACTGAACCTTATTCGAACAAACACAATTACAAATAGTATTTCTGAAATAGAATGATGAGTTAACTGAACCGGCACTTGCATTCACTGTCACAGTATCCTGAACAGTAACACTACATCCTGAATTATTCGACATAGTTAAACTCACAATATAATCTCCGTTTGCACTGAAATTATGTGAAGTCATTGGTCCGGATGATGTGTTTGAACCAGAACCGCCATCACCAAAATTCCAAGAATAAGTTTCTGAGTTCAATGCATCGGCAGTAAAAACCACGTTTCTATTACATGAATTGGTATCAAATACCATTCTACCAACTGGTATATCCTGAATCTGAATAAATCTACTGAATGTATCTCTACAAGCTCCATTAATTGAAACCATAGTTAATGTATGTCCACCTATACTTGGATTACTAATTGTGAAATTAGGTCCCCAATTAATTAATGTACCATCCCAGAACCAGTTAGTAGCTGCACCATTGGTTGAAATGTCAATAGCTTGAACAATATTGGCACAAGTTGATAATGTATAATTAAATCTTGCTGAAGGAAGCGGAGTCCCAAGTCCTGGAGGAGCTAGTACAGTAAATGTATCAGCATCAAAGCAAGAACCTCCATTTGAACCAATAACAATTACCGTATATGTTCCACCAACAGCATATGCATGGGCAGGACTAAATGCATTTGATACTGGAGAACCATCACCAAAATACCAAGTAAAATGACCTGCATTAACTGATTTATTATGGAATTGTATAGCATTTGAACAAGGAATGGTATCATAAGTAACATTAATTTGAGGCTTACTTCCTAATGCAGCCATCAAACCAACATTTTGTTCTGCAGGACAACCATTATTTCCAACACCACTTAAGTTAATGAATTTCCATCCTTGAGTTAAATAAGTATGATATAAAGTATCGTTGTTATTTTCTTCATAGAAACCATCACCAAAATCCCAGAAATGAGAAAGGGCTCCTGTTGAATTGTTAACGATTTCAACTCTCATTCCACAAGCTGCATCTGCTGTAAAATTCAACTGAGGAGAAGGTAATACTCTAATTGTTTGGTAAGCTGTATCACGACAACCATTGCTACCAAATCCAACTAATCTTACATGGTAAGTTCCGGCATTTGCATACTGTTTATTGAATGCAAATGTATTCACCAAATCCTGTGTTCCATCTCCAAAATCCCAATGGTAGTTCATGGTCCAGCCATTACCTAAGAAAGTAGAATAGTTCAAAAAGTTAAAGCTGTTTCTAAACTGACATTGTTCATCATCTTCAGGTGTAAATTGAACTACAGGTCCACCTGAATTAGCTAATACAGTTACATTTTGAGTTAATGTATCATAACAATTGGTTGTAGAACGAGCAATTAATGTAACAGGATAAACACCTGCAACTGCAAAAGATTTATTTACATCTCTCAAGCCAATAACAGAACTATCACTGAATATCCAACGGTAACAATCGTCTAATGGCGACGTATTTGTTGATGTATTGGTGAATGCAAATCTTGTGACACAATTTCCAGGTAATGGAGCATATGTGAAATTAGCAACCGGTGAAATTCCAACAGATGAAACATTGATTACTCTGGTAAATGTATCTGTACAATTTTCATCAGTAATTGCAATCATTGTAACAGTATAAGTTCCATCTGCAGGATAAGTGAATCTAGGATTGTTAGCACTTGAAGTATCTGTTGATACTGAAGGAACGCCAAAATCCCAAATTAAACTATCAGCATTATCAGTATAATTATTGAATTGCATAACAGTTGTACAACCCAAAGAATCGATTCCGAATACTGCTTTTAGTTTAGGACTAATATGAATTGGAATAGTGATTGTATCAGCACATAAACCATTGTTTCTTGAGATTAAGGTAACATTGTAATCACCGGGACCATATTGGTGTGTGATATCTGCTGTTGAATTGGTGCAATAAAATCCATTTCCAAACTGCCATTCAAAATCATTCGCATGGTTCGATAAATTATGGAATGTTACAGTACCATCACAATTTCTGGTATAAGAGAAATTCGCAATTGGTGGTCCGGCATAAACTGATTTAGTTATAGAATCTTTACAACCATAAAAATTAGTTGCTATCAGTTTAACATTATAAGAACCTTGAGCCACATAAGTTTTAGAAGGACTTGTATCTGTGCTAAAAGTTAAATCACCAAAATTCCATAAATAAGATACTGATGCACCCGGACTTGTTGAAGTATTGGTGAAATCAAAATCGTGTGATCCAAAGCATTGGTTATCGTTATTGACAGTAAAGTTTGCAACCGGAGGATTGTTAACTATTACAACTGTTAAAGTATTAGAAGCATTTGATGAACAAGCACCTGAATCAGTAGAAATGATTTTATAAGTACCTGCTGCATTTGCTGTGTAATTTGAAGAAACAGCTCCCGGAATTAATACATTGTCTTTATACCATTGGTAAGTAAAGTTAACACCAGTTGTGCTGCTTAAAGTAGTTTGACCACCTGTACAAATGCTTGTATTTCCTGAAGTAACCGGAGTTGTAACATCACATTTATAACCGGCATCAATCGTTGGATTGTGTCTGTTTACACCTGAATTATTTACTAAATTCATTGTAAATACAGGACTTAAACCTGTAGTTACAGATGCATCACTATTTCCATTTACACCAGGAGAAGTATTTCTTGTCGTTAAAACTTTTGTTTGATAGTTTAAAGGGAATTGAACTTGGTAATCTGCACTTTCATCAATAATGAAATTATAGTAACCCGGATTGCCTGAACCATCATTGGCAGTAATAGTAGAATCGATTAATACCATTCCTGAACCCATGTTTCTGTATAAATAAACCTTTAATCCATTTATTCCATTAGAAGCTGATTCGTTTTGTAAACCATTTTTGTTGTTATCAACCCATAAATAATTTCCAATTGAACCTAATGGATAATAACCAGCATCGATTGTAGTATTGTCTTTATCCTGACCAGAACCTGTTGCATTGATTGTAACTATTCCGCTTAAACCACCTGTTAATGAAGCATCATTATTTCCGTTGGTTTGAGCAGTTTGAATAGTAACAGGACTCAATAAATACTCATTATAAGCAGTTGGGAACTTCACATAGTATTTACCTGAAGCCAATTCAATGAATTTATAATAACCCGGATTGCCATAAAAATCAAAAGCAGAAACAGTTGAATCCATTAAAACATCATCACCACCACCTATGGCATTGTCAGCACCGGCTCCATATAAATATACCTTCATTCCATTTAATCCCAATGAAGCAGCCTCGTCTTGTAAGCCATTTTTGTTGGCATCAATCCAAACATAATCACCTAAAGAACCTAAAA
Source organism: Vulcanococcus limneticus LL (assembly GCA_943361925.1). Taxonomy (GTDB): domain Bacteria; phylum Bacteroidota; class Bacteroidia; order UKL13-3; family UKL13-3; genus CAISCU01. Next base: position 138,514 of record CALRIT020000006.1, read on the forward strand.
CCGGAGTACAAGTAGTTCTCATTCCAACCATGATTGGAGTAGTAGGTAACAATTGAGAACTATTATCAGCACGAGAAGCTTGGTACATGATTGAATTGTTCATCAATAAGTTAATTGGAGTTCCAACTGGAGCACGCATCAACCAAGTTAATTCTATTGAATCTAAAGCCGGTAATACTGCTGATCTAGTTATTTTAATAGCTTTTACAGAAGTAATATCCATTGGTGGAGTTGTCGTCCATGAAGGAGTTGAACAACCACCCGGATTTGTAGCAGGATTAAAATCGTTTAAACAAGGATTAGAAGTTGTAGTATAATAAACAGTTGAACTTGGATCGCTGATACTAACCGGACTTACCAAATTAGCAAACCATTGTGAACTTCTGAAATCACCAATAAATGGAAACACATCAACCATTACTAAATCTTTTGCAGCAACGTTTCCTAAATTTTTGATGGTGATTTTATAGTTAACCGGACCTGCTTCCTGAGCAATTGCTGTTGTTGGGTAATAAACAAATGAAGGATAACAACCATTCTGACCTTTGTAAGCTCTTAATGCCACAGCTGAAATAACTGTAACATCAACATCATCTGTAACACCATTAAACAAACCATTTGAACTATTTAAATAAGCTCTATTGTGAATTCCAGTTGGAGGAGTTCCAGGTTCAATTACTGTTTGAAATCTGATAGCATAAGTTTTTCCAGTTGTTAAAGTTCCTAATGACCAATTTAAAATTGAATCATTAGTAATTGTTGGTGTGATTGAACTAGGAACATTATCTATATATAATATAGAAGAACTTGGTACATAATTTAATCTCGAATCAAGAGTATCTGTAATTACAACTGAAGTCGCATTTACGTTTCCTCCTAAATAAGTACTGAATTGATAAGTAATTGTATCACTTGCACGGTAATTTCCATCAGAATTGATGATTGATTTTCCAGTGAATCCAAATACTGGTTGAGGAATCATAATTTCTGCAGAACCATTACAATTTGAATATGCATTTGAAGTTCCACCGAAGTAATAAAATCCTTCAGAATTATTTGTAACTATAGTTCCATCATCACCAATATTAGAAGGATTATAAGTAGTACCTTCAACAATTGGAGTACCATCTTTGGCACCTAAAGCAGCAGTTCTTGAATCACCGCAGTAACTAAAATCCTGACTTCCACCAATAGGTAAATCACCTCTTACAATAAATTTCACTTTGGTAACATATTCAGTTGGAGGTAAACTCAAATTAATATCTAAAGTTGAACCACTTAAGGCTGCAACTGTTACAGAACTGTAAGTCCCTTGGTAAACATAAGGATTACTATTTGTTTGGTAATACACTTCAATACTAGCAGGAGCAACTGAATCAAATCCATCATAAACAGGACGAACTTTAATTTGGTTGAAGTTGATGCTTTTATCAACATTATAAATAAGTGTTACTGAATCTAATTCTGTATTTCCTGAATTGTACCAACCATTACTAAACCAATTACAAGAAGTTCCTGCTAGAATATGTTTATTCATCCAATAGGCTGTAGCAGCAGAAATTCCACCACCCCAGCATGCAGCGCCCGGTGTAGGAGTTTCAACATTAAAACAAACATTTCCTGATTTGTTACTTGCTGAATAAGTACCTAAAGGAAGTACCGGAATTTGTCCAAATAAATAAGCTGTATTACAAACCAAATTTCCGATTGAAAAAGTTGGAGATGTATAACGAACACTTACATAAGCTGAAGAAGAAAATGAAGTTGCAAAAGCAGATGACCATGTCCATGTAATAGTTCTGTTACCTGCATTATAAACCGGAGCACTTGAACCACTAAATCCTGTAGCTTCAACAAAATCAACACCCAATGGCAAAGTATCAACTAAAACCGGGTTGTTTAAATTAAGAGCTGCAGATGAAGAACTTGAAGAAGAAATTCCGATTTGATAAATTGTAATATCATCAATTGCACCACCAGCTGTTTTATTTTTGTTGATTGTAAACTGGTTATTTGCAATAGCTGTAACATTTAAAATATTTGATGAAACAGGTCCTGTGCCACCACCAATATTTAAATTATTATCAGCATCAATTGTGGCAACTAAATCAGGTGCATAAGCATTTGGAGTAACTCCATTTAAATACTTAAACTTAATTTGTAACTGACCTGTACTACCCGCCGGAATTGGGTTTACAAATACAATATCAATTTCGTTTGTACCAGAATTATAGGTAACAGAAGCAACTTGACTTTCATCAAATTCTACTGAATTTGCAAATGGACTGATTACAAAAGGTACCAAATTAGTTGGTAAAGCAATATTTGCTCTAACATTAATACCATTATCAGTTAAGCTAGAAACCTGATAGTTTAATGTATATATAAACTGATTTCCGGTATTTACAGAAGCTAAATTTGAGCTACCCGATAAACTCAATTCTACTGTTGCATTTGCATTAAGTCCTAAAATACTCAGGATAAAAAATGCAAATAATTTTAAAGAGGATACACCTCTTTTCATCATGAAAGTATAAATTTTCATTATTTTCACATTAGCCAGCGTAGAAACGCAGGTTGATTTTTTAATAAAATTGAATTAGCAGCCTTTGATTACTGAAAAAGTAACAAGACCATCCTTATTGATTCCAATTACAGCCTTACAAGTGCCGGAGGCATTGAGGTTGTAATGGTATAAGGTATTTTGAATGATTTGATCGGGTTCACCAAACAAAAAGACAATTTCGTCTCTTGTGGTGGTGTGCGAACCAATTGCTTCACTTTCAATTTGTGTGTTTGTGCCACCAACTTGAAGAGCTTTAATAAGGATTTGCAATTTTTCAAAATAAACTAGACGGTCGTAACCGGCAGCAAGTTTAAATGATTCAGAAGTTGCTTTGTCAGCAACTTTGATTTTTGGATCTAATAAAGCATCACTTTCGGAGCCCGAAAAGGCTGCAATCGCGCTTGTTAGAATCCCACAAAAAATTAGCCAAAGTAAGACCAATTTCTTGATAGAAATTGTAGAAATTTGCATATGTAGAACTAGTAAAGGTTGAAACAAAGATATTTGACAACCTGATACTTACACTATTTGATGCGTAAAAAATGACAATTAGAGGATTTTTAGTGATAAAAATGTGGAAAAGTGCGACAAATGGCGGTAGAAATACTTCAAATTTGTTTAATTTTTATATTTTCTGCCGAAAAAATGATTTTAAAAAGATAACAATAAGTAAAATATGATAATTTTATTTGAGTAGTTCCGTATATCTTGCTTTGAACCCCTATTTTTGAAAAATCACATGAGAAAAATACTAATCATTTTATTTTCATTATCCAGTTTTTTAAGCAAAGCGCAATTGGGAGGAAACGGTGTTTACAATTTCCTATACATGCAGCCATCAGCAAGAATTGCTGCATTAGGAGGTAATGCTATAAATAATCCTTCAATAGATTTACATTTAATAGCAGGAAATCCTTCCTTATTAAACTCCGAATTTCATAATCAGGCTGCATTTAGTTATGTTGGATATTTAGCTGATATTGGAGCAGGTTATGCCGGATACACCCGACATTCAGAAAAATACAAAACCAGTTTTGCTGGTGGAATTCAGTTTGTAAATTATGGTAATTTTAAAAGATGGGCTCCTGATGGTACTGATTTAGGTACATTCACAGCCGGCGATTATTGCATGAGTTTTACTGCATCTCAAGTAAAAGGTAGTTTTCAATTAGGTGCTTCTGCCAAACTAATTTATTCTAATCTTGAATCATATAATTCACTTGGAGTAGCAGCAGATTTAGCAGCTTCATGGTATAGTAAAAGTAAGTTAATGGTTGCTACTGCTGTTATTAGTAACCTTGGTACTCAAATAAAAACTTATACGAATGCTAATAATGAACCTGTTCCTATGAATGCTCAACTGGGGTTTTCAAGGAAATTTGAACACAATCCATTAAGATTAGGAATAGTGCTTCAACACTTGGAAAAACCGGGACAATTATTGTATCAAATAGAAAATAGAAACAATAACAATATTGATTTAGAAACAGGATTACCAATTTTAGAAAAATTTAGTTTCTTTCAACATGCAATGAGTCATGTTGTTTTTAATACTGAAATTGTCCTAAGTAAAAATTTCAATATCAGAGTAGGTTATAATCATTTAAGAAGAAGAGAACTTGCTCTTACAGACAGAAAAGGAGTTAGCGGATACAGTTGGGGATTTGGTATAAAAATTAATCGTTTTCAGGTGCATTATGGAAGTGGAAGTTATCTAATAGGAAGAAATACAAATCATTTTAGTGTAGTCACTAATATCAACGATTTTAGCAAGAAAAAGAAACAATAGTGACAAAAATTATCATTGCAATCGACGGTTATTCGTCGTGCGGGAAAAGTACATTAGCCAAACAATTGGCAAAAAAAATTGGCTATCATTATGTTGATACCGGAGCCATGTATAGGGCTGTAACTTTATATTTAATCAGAAATCAAATTGATATTCATCACCCTGAAATGGTTGCTGAAGTTTTACCTCAAATTAAAATTAGTTTTGGTTTAGATGAGGCAACCCAACAACAATTTACCATCTTAAATGGGGAGAATATTGAAAATGAAATTCGTATCAATCCAAGGGTAGCAGGTTTCGTTAGTGATGTTAGTTCAATAAGCGCAGTTAGAAGATTCCTCGTTCATCAACAGCAGGAAATGGGCAACCATAAAGGCATTGTTATGGATGGAAGAGATATTGGAACAGTAGTTTTTCCAAAAGCTGAATTAAAATTATTTGTAACAGCAGATCCTGCTATCAGAGCAAATAGAAGATTAGAAGAATTAGCTGAAAAAGGTCAGACAACCACTTTCGATGAAGTATTAGCCAATTTAGAAAAAAGAGATCATATAGATAGTACAAGAGCCGATTCACCTTTAATGAAAGCAGAAGATGCTATTGAATTGAACAATTCTAATTTAACTCGTGAAGAACAATTAGCCTGGGTATTGAAATTGGTTGAAGAAAGAAAAACGGCAGCTGGTTTTTAGCTACTGGCAGCTGGCATCTGGCTTTAGATTTGAGGTTTTTGAAAAAATTTTCTTCTAATAAAAATCTGGTCATATAAAATTCATTTTCTCTTTATATTATTTCCCTTCGTTTTAAATCTCTCGAACTGTGATGAATTGTCAATATGTCAATTTTGTTTTTATCAATAATCTTATAAATGATTCGATAATTTCCTTCTACTAATTCTCTTACTGCCAAATTTCCTTTTTCAATTACTTCTTTACCAATGAGTGGTTTTGTTTTTAAAATCCTTGTCCTCGTTTTAATTTTAATTACTTCAAGTTGTGCGTATTTCTTGGATCCTTTTGATATAAAGTCGTAAATACTCTTTAAGTCACCGACTGCAATCTGAGTCCAATTTATTTGAACCATTTTTCAATCTCCTTTTCCAATTCAATCTCACTTATAGTTTCGCCTCTTTCCGATTCCTTTTCAGCTCTCTCAATTTTATCAAGTAAAATAAGTTTATCAATCAAATCCTCAATCGAAAATTCTTCAGGAAGTTTCTCAAGTGTAACTGTAAGTTGTTTCTTGGTAATCATAAAAAGTGGTTTTGTCAAATATAAGTTTTTCTTTTGCAAGTTAGAAGTAGGCTTGCAAGAGGCTGGTTTTTAGCTAATTGAAACTGGCATAGATTTGAAGAGATTGTACTATTTTAGACTATTAGGAAATTCCTTAAACTTTAACACGTTGTATTATTATTTTTCAAAATAAAATCTAGTCTAAAAAAGTTTCGTTGAAAAAGGTAAACTGAATTGTTTTAGAATAACCTTTATTTAATCCAACTTACGGCTGTTAAACTAAATTTTAGACCATTGATAATTTTAGACCAAGATTCGCCTTCATAAATAGAATTTGCAATTGAATCTAAGCCAAGTTCTTTATCCTTATTTTTAATAATTGGAAAATAATAAAAAGTATATTCTCCATAAACTTTTCGAGTAGACCAAGTATACCCATTTTGTTTTCGAAATACTTCCATTAATAACATTATTTTCTCAAAAAGTTCACTCAAATTAATCTGTTTATAATTTGAAGCAATTTCTTTGCAAATTGAATCACATAATTGTTCAACAACTAAGGAATCATTATTAAAAAAAACAGGCCACTTTAATTGCAATGAGTTTGTATATAATTCACAATTTTCCAAATTTGACCTATGAATTTCAAAAATATCTTCTCTACCATTTTGTATTTGAGGAAATGATTCTTCTTCTAACATTTTCTCAAATTCTTGTTTATCATTAAATAAATAACCTTTACCAAAATTCTCAATAGTATTGCATGAGAGAATGGCATATCCATATTCAAACTGATATATATAAGCCCCACTTCTCAATGTACCGATGACATCATCTAGAGAAAGGCCATTTTTTTTAATTTTATCAACAATAAGCGATTTATCAAAAACAATATTTTTCATTTGATTTTATCATTATAGGAATTTCTATTTTAATATTATTTAGTAAAAAATAAAATTCTTTAATGATTTAATTAGCTAAGTTAGATTTAGTAAGATTTATATAATTCATTTCATTTGTCATTGAATTTTATTGTAGATTAAAGAACTTTTCTTTTTTCAATAATTTTCAAACTAAATTTGGATACAAGAAAAACAAAAAGTACACTTGGAATGGCAAATAAAATCCAGACAAAAACCGCTTGTTTATGGAGGTTGATGAATAAAATTGAGGCATCAATCCATCCTTTTTCCCAGGTTGATTTTAGCAATTCCATATCAATTCCACTTCCTTCGCCTCCAAACCAGGTTTGTCCCAATTGGAAAAATGGGATTAGTAAAACTAATTGTAAAGGTGAAACCAACCAATGTATCAATTGAATTAAAACGATATTCAAACGAAATACTAAGGCAATCAAGGCAACTAATATCGTTGTTGTTCCCATTACAGGAAATACGCCACATACCAAACCTAAGCTGATACACCAGGCTATTTGATTAGGTTCTAATCCTTGTTTTAGAATCGATTTCAGCTCATTTAGTTTCTTTTTCACTTCTGCAATTTATTTGAAAGTATCCAAAAACATGAAAAATTTTGTAATGGCAAAAAATCAAAGCAAATTGCTACTTCAAACCATTCTTATGAGATTCATTTTATTACTTTTATTATCAGGCTTTAGTTTCTTAAGTAATGCACAAAAATTGCATGAATTGGTAAATCCTTTTATCGGAACCGGTGGTCATGGACATACATTCCCCGGAGCTACAGCTCCTTTTGGTATGGTGCAATTGAGTCCTGATTCTAGATTAGATGGTTGGGATGGTTGCAGCGGATATCATTATAGTGATTCTGTTATTTATGGATTTTCACATACTCATTTAAGTGGAACTGGTTGCAGTGATTATGGTGACGTGATGTTAATGCCTGTAATGGGCGATTTCAAAGATAAAAATGATGTATTCAAGCCAACTGTTTATTCATCTAAATTCAAACATGAATCTGAAAAAGCACATGCCGGATGCTATCAGGTAAAATTGGAAGATGATCAAATTCTTTGCAGAATGACAGCCTCTGAAAGAACTGGTTTTCATGAATATCAGTTTCTAAACAAGGGCAAAGCTTATTTGGTGCTAGATTTGTTACACAGAGATGAATTACTTGAATCCAGAATAAACATCGTCAATAAAAGAACCATTGAAGGTTTTAGAAGAAGTAAGGCATGGGCAACCGATCAATGGGTTTATTTCAGAATAGAATTTTCTAAAAACTGCATTGAACAAATAGAATACACTGGTAAAAAAGGATTCAAACAAACAGGTATTGCTTTCGGATTTAAAATGAAGAAGAACGAAAAGCTACTTGTAAAAGTGAGTTTAAGTGCGGTTAATGAAGCCGGTGCAGCAAATAATATGAGTAAAGAAATACCTCATTGGAATTTCAATCAGGCCTTAACTGAAACAGAAAATAAATGGGACAAAGAACTGGGTTTGATAAAGGTTGAAGGGAATACCAAAGACAAACAAATCATTTTTTATACAGCTTTATATCATACATTCATTCAACCAAATATTGCTTCTGATGTTGATGGCAAATACAGAGGTCGTGATAATTTAATTCATGAAGCAAAAGGTTTTGACTACTATTCTGTTTTTTCTTTATGGGATACTTTTAGAGCAGCACATCCTTTGTATAACCAGGTTCAAAGAAAAAGAAGCAACGATTTTATTCAAACATTTATTCGTCAGTATAAAGAAGGTGGACGCTTACCTGTTTGGGAACTATGGAGCAATGAAACTGATTGTATGATTGGCTATCATAGTGTTTCTGTTATTGCGGATGCATGGGCAAAAGGTATCAGAAACTTCAATAAAAAAGATGCAATTGAGGCGATGTTACATAGTGCTAACAGAGATGAACTTGGTTTAAAATCATACAAAAAAAATGGTTTTATTTCTATTGAAGATGATGCTGAATCGGTTTCAAAAACATTGGAATATGCTTATGATGATTGGTGCATTTCAACATTTTTAGAAGGAGAACAAAAGGAAGTTTTCGAAAAAAGAGCTCAATCATGGAAAAACATATTTGACCCTAAAAGTGGCTTTATGCGTCCACGTTCAAACGGCGGTTTCCTTGAACCTTTTGAACCCAGAGAAGTAAACAATCATTTTACTGAAGCTAATTCGTGGCAGTATTCATTTTTCGTACCTCATGATATCAATGGTTTAATGCAGGCTCATGGTGGTGTGAAAAATTTCGAGAAAAAATTAGATGCCTTATTTAACGAAAACAGCAAAACTACAGGACGTGAACAAGCCGACATTACAGGATTAATTGGTCAGTATGCACATGGCAACGAACCTAGTCACCATATGGCCTGGTTGTATAATTTTACCGGAAATACCAATAAAACTCAGGCAATGATTAGAAGAATTCTTGAGTCGCAATACCAAAATGCCCCTGATGGTTTAGCCGGAAATGAAGATTGTGGTCAGATGAGTGCCTGGTTTGTTATGAGCTCGATGGGTTTATATAGTGTTTGTCCGGGTACTACTTCTTACGAAACAACAGCTCCTTATTTTGATAAAATTATTGTACAAACCGGTCTTTCAAAAAGCTTCAGTATACTAGCAAATGATGCTGCACAAAATCCTTTTGTTGTTTACAGGAGTATCAATGGGAATACCAATCCCGGTTTTAAACTTGAACATGAACAATTGATGGAGAACCAAATTATTTCTTACAAATTGTCGAAAAGTGAGTTAAGTTTTCCTATTAAAGAGAATAAATTACCAGAACTAAAAGGCCTCTTCCCTGCCCCACTTATTCAAACAAAAAAACAAGCATTTAAAGATAGCATGTTGGTTAGTTTAGAATCATTAGAATCGCCAAGTTTATTGTATTATTCATTAAATGGCTCGGATAAATTAATTCAGTATAAAACTCCATTTTACATTTATAAAACTACAGATATCAAATGTTTGGCTACCGATTTATCAGGCAATAGAAAAAATGAAAGTAATGCTCATTTTCATTTGATACCTCACAATTGGAGTATCATGTTAAAATCAAAAATCACCAAGCCTTATACAGGTGGTGGAGATGATGCATTGATTGATGGAATAAGAGGCGATGAAAACTGGAGAAAAGGTTTGTGGCAAGGCTATTGGGGACAAGATTTTGAGGCCATTATAGATTTACAAAAAATGAAAAAAGTAAAAACAGTTAAAGCTTCATTTTTACAGGATAGTAAATCATGGATATTGTTTCCAAAAAATATGGAAGTAAGTTATTCTGTTGATGGCGAAAATTATTTTCCTTTTAACACAGCAGATTTTGATGTAAAACCGGAAAATGAAACTGTTAGTTTATTAACTTTAAGAACTCATCAGGCAAAAGGGGTTGATGCCATGTTTATCAAAGTAAAAACCAAACATTATGGAAAGCTTCCTGAAAATCATTTAGGTGCAGGATATCCGGCATATATTTTTATAGATGAAATTGATATCTTGGAAGATATTGAAGTAGCTCGTTAAAACTTTAATTTTAACAACAAAATTGATTTAGTTTTTCCTTCCAATAATCAAATCATTGCTTTGTTGTAAGTTCTTTAAAACATGGGTTTGAACCTGATTTTTATTCAGATTAGCTAACATGTTTTGAAATAAATCACGTGGCATACTTTGGTGTATGGTATTATAGATTAAATGAGCATTGGGATTGAGTAAATCAGCCAGATTAGAAAGAAATGTTTCCTGAGTAAAAACCTCCGGAATTTTATCGCCAATAAAAACATCAACGATGATTAAATCGTAGGTGGTTTTTGCATTTCTAACAAACCAAAATGCATCATCTTCTATGATTTTGAGATTTGAAAACTCATTCAATTTGAAATAATCATTGGCAATCTGAATCATCTCCGCATCAATTTCTATAGCAGTAATGTTTGCAAATGAATCATAATCTTTCCTGATTGTATGAATAACGGAGCCGGCACCCAAGCCCAAAAGCAGGATATTTTTCTCGTTAGAAAACTTGATTTCTTCCAAACCACGAAGTAAAATCTTTTGTAAAGAACCAAAAGAATAATTACTGTCTGCTGAATCCAATTGGGCTTTTCCATTCACCAGATTGATTTCAAGTAATCCATTTAACTTGGTTCGGAACTCTTTTAATCGAATGGGAAATATATAACTCAAGCCGGTTTTCATGGGGCTAAAGGTAATGTTTTTAAAAAATCATTGAGGTTTCGATGAACATATTTTCATAATAAGTAGCTTATTTTTATTATTTATGATTTGATATTTTTAATTTAAATTAATGAATACTTTTTTGAATAAGTTTAAAAATTTCACTATTTATGAGGTTTAAATTGAATTCAATAAAAAAAAATTAAACCATGTCTGATAATAAGAATAACTCGAAAAACAGTTCATTATACTGGTGGGGTATTGTTGGTTTTATTCCTGTTCTTGGAGCATTCGTAGGTTTAATTCTTACCCTACTGGGAATATTCAAGTATAAAGACAGAATTCTAATTTTTATAGGAATTGGGTGCATCGCCTTTACTATAATATTAAATTCAATTGTATATTTTAAATTGGTTAATGATCCAGATTTTTTTCTTGAAAGTACTGAATCAATATCTCAATTTGAATTGAATACAATAACTAAAGAAATTGAAATATTTAAACTAAAAAAAGGCAGATATCCCAATAGTTTAAATGAATTAGATTCTTCTATAAGAATAGATGGTAATTTTGTAGCTCTTAATGATCCATTGCAGTTTGGATCTCAAAATAATAAGTCAGGCTATTTTAACTATTATATTATTGGCGACAAGTATAGATTATTCTCTAGTGGAAAAGATAAAACTGAAAATACGGCTGATGACATTTATCCTAATCTTCAGTTAGAAGAATCAAATTCTTTTGGTTACCTGAAAAAAAATGATAAATAAAGTAAATTAGTTTGATTAAATCCTAGAGGATTTACCTAGTTTTAAATATTTGTTATTAAAAGATTCATAGATAAATCAACCTGGAAATAAAATGGTGAGTTTTAGTTAATTTTTAAACTATGGACGGACTATCTTTCATATTTAAGACTCACTATCAGTAAGCCTCAAGGTAATTAATCTACATGTTTTTTTAAGATAAAAACTAAGTAAAATCATCAGTTACTTATTCCCATAAACACAATGTCGGCAGCCACTGCCGCAGCAATTGCCTCTTAGTAAATGGTACATTTCGGTAAACACAAAATAACCATTGTCCATATAATAATGTAAGCCTTCTACCATTAATTGCCTTTGCCTTGGAAACTCCAATTTGAGCGATTGTTTTACTAAGTTGTTTAAGTGAGTTAAACAATTCAAACACAAACAATCATTGTATTTGGTATTGGCCAGGAACTCTTTTGTTTCAGGTAATAATTGTATTTGTGAACACTGACAGTTTGAAATATTTCCGGGTTTACATTCAAATAGACTCTTGCATCTTAAACAAGATTTTTCTTCATGATTAGCCATTTACTGTGCGTAAAAATGAAATCTTTTTGCCTGCGTAAACTATCATAAATGTTAAGGATAATGTATAAAACATATCACCTAAAACAGTTGCAGAAAAAAATGGAATGCCGGCTCCATAACACAATATCAATCCACTTAAATCTTTTGAATAAACTTCAGAACCCATAAAACAACCAAAATTGGAGATGATGAAAAACAATATACTTCCGCTTAATGTCATACCAAATAATTTAAAGAAAGATAAGTTTTGTTTGAAAGATAAACCCATCAAACCAATTAAAACATACGAAGCATACTGCCAATAAAATCCATCATAAAACCAGGTAAACTCAGAATAATATTGAGCATAAATTACATTATTGATAAACAAATCACTGATCCAAACTGACAATATTGGTACTAAAATTGCCCAATATTTCTGACTAAAAAACAATCCTCCAACCAATGAAATAGCGGCTAATGGAGAAAAATTACTCGGATGAGGAAGGATTCTACTGAATGCTGCGACTACAATTAATACGAGTACAAAGGCCGGTTTGATTTGAATTTTTGTGTTCATTTTACTTTATATTTTTGAAAAGTATAAAGTAAAAGCTGTTGCCTTCAATGAAGCAAATAGATAAATAAATCTATACAACAAACTCATGCTTTACACTTTTCGTGAGTGTATTTCTGCATAACAATCAGCTAAGTATCTGGCTTATAAGCTAAGCTTATTTACAGTTGCACGACAGCCCACGATTTTCACGTGGTTCCTTCTATATGATTATTTAGAACAAAAGTATTCTATTTTTTGAAATTCCAATATTAAGCTAAAGCAATTTTACGAAGAATATCACTTACACCATGTTCGGCATTGCTTAATATAGTTTGATAATTAGCAGCTTCAACAACCAAAGGATGTGCATTTTTCATTGCAAAACTTAAATCAGCTTCACACATCATTTCAAGGTCGTTGAGGTAATCTCCAAAAACCATGGTTTCATTTTTTTGAACGCCCATTAGATGCTGCACCTTGTTTAAAGCCTTTCCTTTATTGGCTCCTTTGATACTAATATCTAGCCAAATGATTCCTGAAACCACCACATTTAAATCTGTCATATCATCTTTAAAATGAGGAAATGCGTTGGTATTCGGATCGGTAAAATCGCAGATGGTTACTTTTAACACATCATCCTGAATTAAAGTAAGGTCATCTACTATTTCAACTTTGGCATAATACTTATTTACTTCGTGAACAAAGACCTCTGCCCTACTTTCAATATATGCAGCATTTTTAGCACATACAATTGTATAAGCATTTTCTAATTTTCTGGCTTTTTGAATAAGAGGAATACACCTTTGCATCGGAATGGTTTCCAAATGTATCAATTCATCTTTCTGAGAAACATAAGTTCCGTTTTCAGCGATGAATAACATCCTGTGAGCGATAGGTGCAAAAAGATTTTTCATATTGTAAAATTGTCTGCCACTTGCCACTGCAAACACAATTCCCTTTTCATGAAGTTTTTGTTCTATTTCAAAAAAATCAGAAGCCAATTCTTTGTTTTCATTGAGTAAAGTACCATCAAGGTCACTCACTATCAGTTTTATTCCTGAAAAATCCGGTGTTTCTAACATTGTTCGCAAGTTCTGTAAATTATAGCAGAAACATGAATTAGAATTTCACTTTTTTCAAATATGACTCATAAGCTTCACCAAAAACCTTCTTTAGTTTTATTTCTTCCAATCTACTTCCAATTGGAAGATAAATCAGCGAAACAGAAATATATAAAAACCTGTTCAAATGTGGATTCAATAAAAAGAAACCTACTAAAAGCAAAATGGTTCCAATGTATAAAGGATGTCTGAAATAGGTATTGAGTCCACCTGTGCTTAATTGCCCTTTGTTGTTTTGGTTTACTGACAAACCCAGAAACTCACGTTTATCGTAATTCTTAAATGATTTGTACAAAATATAGATTCCGGGAATAAGTAATATAAAAGCAATTGAAGTTGAAAAAACAGTTTTTTCAAACAAGAGATTTTTCTCGAATGATTCAGCTCTTATGTATAAAAGTAACAAGAGTAAAACAGAGAATACATTATAAAAAATGCGGTAATACTTATTTAAAGCAGGACTTATTTTTTCAATCAATGACTTCATAAAAAAAGAAGCCAATAAGCTATGCAGAAAATAATAAAGCGACCAAGAAACAAGAATTTCGAAAGTAATCATTTGATAAATGTAGGAAAATATGGATGAAGATGAAATGAAGAAATTCATTTTTTTAATAAATGGCTATTCGCTTTTTTACCTAAAAATAAATAATGATTAGTTTATGTTTCTTTTAACAAGTTCTTAAAATCTTGAAGGGATGACATGATTGTAGAAAATAAAATATGAATAAACACCCCCACCAGCACTCAACAACGCGGACCTTTGGTCCGCGTTGTTGAGTGCTGGTGGGATTTTGTATACAGCATTTTTCTATAAACATGTGACCACCTTCAGGGTCATAAATATAGAATAACCAAGTTAATTCAAACTTAAATTAGTTTTTAAAATACATAACGAATATCCGCTTCTTTACCAGTAAATTTAAAAAAAACACAACCCTCTCCCAAAACGGACGCGAACCTTCGGTTCGCGTCCGTTTTGGGGTGGGTAATTCTTTCATTTTTATTTACTACTATAATGTCATCCCTATGGGATTTTAGGAATTTTCATAAAAACTAAATACCATTTATTTATTCAACTTGACCAAATTTATCGCAATAAATCAATTTTAAAATGTCCATAATTTTTCTAAAATAATTATTTATAAACATGCGTATACTCGTTTTATTTATGATAATTTGAATCAACCTTATCATATTTGTTAATCTTAACATAATTTATTTTCATTCTTTCCTGATTTGAACCTTATGAAACAATCCAATTTACATTCTAAACTTCGGTTTAAATCATACCTGAAAAATTTCATTTATCTATTTTTCATCTTGTGTTCATGTGGCTCGGATGCAGCAAGTGACAAAAAAGTTTCTTCACAAACAGAACAGATAGATTCAAATGTTTCAGTTTCAAAAACTGTTATTGATAGTCTCATTAGTTATGAAAGCCTTGATTTTGATACCAATTATACTGAACTAAAAAAGGAATTGAATGAGCAAACCTTTCACTACTTTTTTTATGAATATTCTTTAAATGACAGTGGCGTTTTTCAAGAGAAAAAACAATTCAATAAAAACAATGAACTGATTTTTAAAAACATCAATTATTTTCATAACAAAGAAATTCACTTTTATGTGCTTAAAAACCAAAGGCCATTTTTTGATGAAAGAATCGATAAAAACCTATTCAAATCAGTACTTGAAGAATGGGAGTTTAATCGAATAAAACTCTTCGATATTAAATATCATCACCGCAAAAATGGAGAATTGTTTTTCAATACAACATTTATGAGTGCCGATACCAATATCGTTACAGAAGTTATGTTCTCCATTAAAGATTCTCCTCAAAAAACAAAAAATGAAATCAAGATTATTAATCCTAATGATTATTTTAATTTCCGTAACAAACCTGATGTTTACTATTTATCTACTTTTCATTTCAACAATAAAAAAGAGATTGGGTTTATTTCTTTTTCGGATAAGTATCAATTAAACGAAGATGAGGACTCATTGGCTATTCAAACAAAAACAGAAGATGTATTTGAATATAATAGCAATAAATACTACAGAGATGAATATATCAAACTAGATAGTAAACACAGAAAGAGGTTTTTAAATCAATTAAAAATCTCCGAAAACGATTCATTATTCATCTATCATTATGGAAAGGATACAATCATTTCTTTCAAGATAAAAAACCTGAATGTGGTTGCTTGTATTAATTTTTATAGACAAGGAGAACAAAACGAACCTAATTTTGAAGGCTTTGATCAATATGATTATATGATTGGATTCGAAATAGAATCATTCATTTTAAAAACCTTAGGAGAAAATTATTACAAGTCTTTTGTTTGTGTTGGGAAAGTTAATCCATTTGTAAAAAATCAATTGAAACCGGTTGTTTGGACTAAAATCCATCGTTCGCAATTCCCTGGAATGGGCTTTAATACTGCAAATGAATTACTTATGAAAAGGAAACAGATTTCATCCGATACATGCTATAAATTTACTGATACAAATTATTCCTATTATATAAAGGATATGTATATGGATTATGAAAATTATTTACCCAAATTAAGGCGATTAATTATATTCGAGAATAAAACAGGAGAAATCGTTCATGATGAACTTATCATTCGTGGAGAAAGTACATTTCTTGTACCATTAAATGGGATGAAAAATGAAGAAGAAAATTATATCTACCAATGGACAGGTAAGCTGTTTAAAGACAAAGCACCTGTAATTTTTGGATTTAACGCTGAATCATTTGGATGTCCGCATATATCTATACTAGACTTTTCTGAACAGAGCATTTATATCAATTGCGATAACAGACATTGATTTTTGATTTACGATTTTTGATTTACGATTGTGGATTTGGGATTTACGAATTATGATTTACGAAATACGATTTGGGATTTGGGATTGGGGATTGGGGATTGGGGATTGGGGAAATCAATCAAATATTACTGGAAGAAGTATATTTAAGTGAATGATAAAGTTTAATGATTTAAACTAACATAGGTGTAAATCAAAAAATTACATTGAATTTAAAAGCTTGAAGTTTATATTTGGATGAAGAACTAAAACTAATCCCTAGATTTTATATTCCAAATTTGAGGATTTTCTCCCATTTTGAATCAAATATTATTAATTAAAAACAATGTATCTAAAAAACAAAATAAAGATTATCAGTAATTTACAAAAAGAAAATGATTTGGGAACAGGTTTTGATTATATATTAATAAATCAAAATTCCATGAAAAATTACATCTTAATCTTTTTAGCTTTAGGTATGGGCCTTGTTAGTTGTAAAAAAGATCTTATTGAAAAAGCAGAAAAAAATCAAGTAACTAAAACTGCTACTGTTTTTAAAGAAATCAAAACAAGTGATGGTTTCGATTGGTCAACTCAAAAAAGTATTGAATTAAACATTATTGGAATGGAAACAAACACTCCCATCTACAATACACTTAAAATAACTAGTGTTGATGGTAATACAATTTATAATACTATGTTTTATAAAATGGAAACCAGCAGTAAAATTAAAGTTATACTTCCTAGCAATATCAACGAATTCAAAGTTGGATTTGGTTCGATTCAAAAAGTTGTAAAAGTATCATCAGGCAAAGCTGATTTCAATTTTCTTCCGGTTTTAACTGATGAAATCACTGAATAGGCTTTATTTAAACCATTAAAATTATTACCATGAAATTAAATAAATTATTAGTTGCCTTTTTAATGCTAATCAGCATTGGAGAAATTAAGGCACAATCACTTACAGTTAATTGTGAAACAGCTCCACCTTATTATCCTTTAAGTGAGGCAAACAATAAGTTTAAAGAAACCTCAAATTGCTGGGCTTTTGGATCAGTAACCTATACAAGAATCGCAGCTCAGGTTATTAGTGGAAAATTCTCAATGCGCTCTAATTCCCCAACAAGTTTAGATCCAAATGCTTGCTGGATAAAAACTCCTTGGATAAAACCGGGAAGTGGCAATATTACTTTTAAAATGAAATTTGAAGCAACCGCTGCTGCAACAGAGAGAAGAATTATCTTAACTTATTGTTCTTATGATCCTAATTCATTGTCAGCCTCAAAAGAAGGAACACATATTAGATTCGACTCTATTTCTTATTTCCCAAATCTTCCTACAACCGCTCAAACACTTTCATTCGCAGTTCCTGCCGCTATTGCAAATTCAGGACAAGTTTATAAAATTAGAATTTCTCTTGTAGGTTCTGGAGGAACAACACGATACAATGTTGATGATTTAGAAATTCCCGGTACTTATTGGTCAGACCCTTCAAGTAGTTGTTTACCATTGCCTGTAATACAGGATGCAGACTCAGATGGTGTTGCTGATGCAGATGATGCTTATCCTAATGATGCTACTCGTGCTTATAATAATTACTATCCTGCTGCCGGAAAAGGAACATTGATGTTTGAAGATTTATGGCCTACAACAGGAGATTATGACTTCAATGATTATGTAGCTTCATACCGTTATAACTTGGTTACTAATGCAACTAACAGAGTTGTAGAAATGAAATTAGCATTAACAACACGTGCTATTGGTGCAAGTTTGAAAAATGGATTTGGCTTTCAATTGAATAACATAGAACCAATGTATGTTTCATCTGTAACTGGTGCTCAAACTCATAATGCGTCTTGGGTTTCAACTGCTTCAAATGGAACTGAAGAAGGTCAAGATTATACCAATATTATAGTTTTTGATGATGCATTTAAGATTTTACCTTCTCCAGGTGGTAGTGGTGTAAATGTTGATCCAGCTAATCCTTATGCAACTCCGGTAGAACAAAATATTACTATTACTTTTTCAACTTTAAGTGATTTACTTTTATTCAAAGATGATATCATTTTTAATCCTTATTTGATTGTTAACCAAGATAGAGGTCGTGAAGTTCATCTTCCAAATTTTGTACCTACTAAAAAAGCAAATGTTAGTTTATTTGGAACTGGTCAAGATGCAACAAATCCTAGTGCCAACAAATATTACAAAACCAAAAATAATTTGCCATGGGCTCTTCAGGTTGAAGCTGAAATTCCTTATCCTAAAACTAAAATTGATATCCTACAAGCTTACCCAAATTTTGCTAGTTGGGCAGAAAGTTCAGGAGCAAGTTTTACCGACTGGTATCAAAATATTTCAGGAAACAGAGATATTACCAAAATTTATATCGAACAATAAATTCCATAATTAATAAACAAAAAAGCCAATTCAGAACGAGTTGGCTTTTTTGTTTTATATGAATTAAATTAATTAAAAGTCTTTTATCACTTGAGGTTTTTGAGCTACAATTGAAGATTTTAATATAAATCTAATTGGGCATCGTCTAAAATTGCCAAGGAAACCGTTAAGGCTATGCCTTTATTGTCTTTATTTTCCATGAGACAAATCTGTTTCAATTAAAAAAACAAGACAATACACTACCCAAAAAGAAAGTACTAAGGATTTGGTAAGTGAATAAAAGGAAGTTTAATTGCAGCCATGAAACGATACCAAATAAATGGCACCTTTTTTTATTGTCCTGTTGATTTAACACTTTCAATTATTGGAGGCCGATGGAAAGGACTCGTTTTTTGGAACCTAAGAAATGAACCTAAAAGGTATGGTGAACTAAAAAAGATTTTAGTTGGCATCAACGATAAAATGTTAAGTCAGGTTTTAAAAGAACTTGAAACATCCGGAATTGTGAACCGAAAAGATTTTGAAACAATTCCACCCAAAGTAGAATATTCACTTACCCAAGAAGGTAGAAATTTGTTACCTGTTTTAAATTTGATGGAGAATTGGGGAAATAAATTTGAGTACTTGAATCAAGAAGTTCACAAAAACCCATAAAACAGCAATTTATCATCAAAAAACAGCAACTTTTCAATATTTTAGCTTTTTCATGAATAATTCATCATCCTCAAGATATAATTATGCATATTTGGGCTAATGAATCTTCTAAAATTAAGTCCTAAGCAAATTATATTATTCGGTGTACTCGTTCATCTTATAGCAGCCTGGTTTAGTGCAGGTTGGCATCATCCGGATGAACATTATCAATTGCTGGAATTCGCTTATTCTATAGACCATCCTGTACCCGTTAATGAGCTTCCAATGGAATATGGAGCTCAAATGCGTCCTACATTCCAGGTTTGGGTAAGTTATGCTGTCATGAAAATTTGTGCTAGTATTGGCTTAATTAATCCTTTTATGATTAGCTTTTTATTGCGTTGGTTCATCGCTTTATTAAGCATGTTTGCTGCTCTTAAACTTCATGAAGCCTTAGAATTTCCAAATGAAAAAATAAAAAGAATCCATTTATTACTTTCTTTAATTAGCTGGATTGCTGTTTATGTGCATGTTAGGTTCTCATCTGAAACGCTTTCTGCCATATTTTTTATTTTTGGTTTGATTCCATTTTTAAAACCATCCACCTTAAAGGGTTTATTTGTTTCCGGAATTTTTCTTGGTTTAAGTTTTATCACTCGCTTTCAAGCAGGATTTTTTATTGCAGGTTTAGGTTTGTATTTCCTTATCATACAAAGACCGAACATATTTAAACTACTTGTTCATGTTTTAGGATTTGTTATCATTTTGGGACTTGGCTTTATGCTGGATTCAAAATTCTATGGCAACCAAACTTTTACTGCTTGGAATTATTTCAACCAAAATATCATTCATCAGGTAGCTGCAAGTTTTGGTACTGAACCATTTTACTGGTACTTCTCAACTGCATTCGAAAAACTAATTCCACCTTATAGTTTAATTCTAATTGTAGGTTTCTTTTTATTAATTATTAAAAGAAGTAAAGACCCTATAACATGGTCGGTTTGGGCATTTATTTTAATGCATACTGTAATCGGACATAAAGAATTTAGGTTCTTATTTCCTTTGGCCTTTTTTGTTCCTTATATCATTTTATTGGGCTGGGACTCTTTATGGAACTTCTCTCAGGAAGTAAATCACAAAAGATTTATGAGAGCTTTAGATAGGTTTTTCTTTCCAATAAATGCATTGGTTCTGTTACTAATTATGCTAAAACCTGCACATGAATTGGCTCCATTGTATGAATTCATTTATAATGATATTCCAGCCGGAAGCACCATTTATTTCGAAAAATCAGACCCCTATTTAAGTGGTAAAAATGAAGCCAGATTCTATCTCAAAGAAGATATCAGTAGAGTAAAATGGAATATTGATTCAATTCAAAAAACAGATAAACCTATCTATTTACTGAGTGAAGAATGGAAACAGCCTGCAATACCAAGTGGCATGCAGGCTGAGTTAAAATATAGTTCTATACCTAATTGGATTGCAAAATTTAACTTCAACAATTGGCTTGAAAGAAGTAATTGCTACAAGGTTTATGAATTAAAATCTCAAGCGAAATAAGAATCTTCAATAATTTGATTCACTCTGATTCCTTTGTCGGTTTGACTTACTGTACATGCAGCATGAAACGGATCGTGTTCGAAATACAATACATAATTGTGTTCTGCTGCCATTGTTAAAATATCATGTTTTTCCTTCATGGTATCTAAAGGACGAACATCATAACCCATTACATAAGGAACAGGAATATGTGCCATGGTAGGAATGACATCAGCCAAATAAATTACATGTGTGCCTTTGTATGGAATAACAGGATGCATCATTCCATTTGTATGACCTTGTGAAAACAAGATGTCAATATCCTGATGAAATTTTTCTGATTTTCTAATCAATTTTAACTGACCACTTTCTTCAATTGGTTTGATATTTTCTTGAAGGAAACTCGCTTTTTCTCTTGGATTTGGATTCATACTTTCCATCCAATGCTCCTCGCCTACCCAATAAGTTGCATTTGGAAAAGCTGTTTCATATTTGGTTCTGTCGGCATTCCAATTGATACTTCCTCCGCAATGATCGAAATGCAAATGCGTAAGAACCATGTCGGTAATATCGTTTCTGTGAAAACCCAGTTTTTGTAGGGATTTATCCAATGTATCATCACCATGAAGGAAATAAAAGCCAAAGAATTTTTCACTTTGTTTCGTTCCCATTCCGTTATCAATCAGCATGAGACGTTTGCCATCTTCAATAAGCAAACATCTCATAGCCAAACTAATCATATTGTTATCATCAGCAGGATTTTGTTTGTGCCAAATTGATTTTGGAACTACGCCAAACATTGCTCCGCCATCTAATTTAAATCTTCCTGTTTCAATTATATGGAGTTTCATATCCTTTAAAATTAATAAGGATTATTCTCTGCTACCTAAAGTCTTCATGGTTCTCACATGAGATGCCAATGCGCCAATCATGGTAGGATTACAATGGTATTCAATTCCGAACTTAGCACATGTTTCTGCCACAATTTTTTGAATTGCAGGGTAATGAACATGACTCACATGAGGAAATAAATGATGTACAACCTGAAAATTTAATCCACCTACTAAAAATGAAATAACTTTATTGTTAGGAGCAAAATCAGCAGTTGTTCTGATTTGATGTACAGCCCAATCATCAATTTTAAGTGTTTGATTTTCTTCTGGTTTTTCAAATTCTGTAATTTCAACCACATGTGCTAATTGAAATACTACTGATAACCAAGTACCAAAAATAAAATTCATAGCAAAATATCCAATTAACCAAACACCAAAACCATGCACATAAATAGGAATTGCACAAAATACAATAACATAGTAAAGTTTGCTTATCCAAAAGATAAAATGCTCATGAATTGGCATTTTCCAACGCTTATGGCTACCGATTTTATCAGAAAAGTACTTTTGAGCATCTGTTACAAAAGCCCAGAAAATACTACTTACACCATAAAGAAAGAACATATAAATATGTTGAAATTTGTGGGCGGGTTTCCAAGGTTGAGTTTTGCAATGACGTAATAATGGTGATTTTTCAATATCATCATCTACCCCATCAATATTAGTATAGGTATGGTGAATAACATTGTGCTTTTGCTTCCATAAAAAAGCATTACTACCAATTAAGTTCATTGATAATCCTACAATTTCATTTACCCATTTCTTTTTACTATAGGCACCATGACAAGCATCGTGCATGATGTTAAAACCGATACTTGCACCAAAGAAACCCAATAAACCACACATTAATAAACTAGGAACTACAGGCATTTTCACCATCATTAATACTAGGTAGGTAGCTATAAATCCTGCCAAAAACAAACCAGTTTTAAAATAAAGTACTCCATTTCCGGTTTTCTCCTGATTCGTTTTCTTGAAATACAAATTCACTTCTTCTTTAAGAGTCTTCCAAAAATCTTGATGGTCGTGACCAAAACTTACTTGCTTCATGTATAAAATTTAAACGGGCAATATAGGAGTTTCAAATAATTCTAAAGTTAAAGCTGGACATGTTTTACAAAATGTGGGAAATTTTTACTCTGTCAAAAAACCTAGCATAGTGCGTAAACATAGGATTCTTAGTACTTTTGATACACTAAAATTATGACAAAACGAATCCACTTTATTTCAATTGGAGGCGCTGTAATGCACAATATGGCCATTGCCCTTCATAAAAAAGGATATATTATTACCGGTAGTGATGATGAAATTTACGAACCGGCCAAATCAAGATTATCCAAATATGGTATTTTACCAACAGAAATTGGTTGGAATACCCAAAACATTCATGCAGGTTTAGATGCCGTAATTCTTGGTATGCATGCCAAAGCCGATAATCCGGAAATAGCAGCTGCAAAAGAAATTGGACTAAAAATTTATTCTTTTCCTGAATACATGTATGAACAAACCAAGGAAAAGAAAAGAATCATTGTTGGAGGAAGTCATGGAAAAACTACCACCACTGCCATGATTTTACATGTATTAAACCATTACCAAAAAAAGTTCGATTACCTGGTTGGTTCTCAATTAGAAGGTTTTGAAACCATGGTTGGTTTTTTAGAAGACAGTGACTTAGCTGTTTTTGAAGGTGATGAATACCTAACTTCTGCTTTAGACCTAAGACCTAAATTTCATGTATACCAGGCAGAAATTGGTATTATTACCGGTATTGCCTGGGACCATATCAATGTGTTTCCTACTTATGAAAACTATTGTAATCAGTTTAAACTATTTGCAGAAGCTTTACCAGAACATGGTGCTTTGATTTACTGCGAATCTGACCCGGAAGTAAAACGTTTGGTAGCAGAATGGACAATTAAAGCTAGAAAAATTCCTTATACCACGCCTGTTTTTGAAGTAAAAGATGGCATTGTTGACATGGAATTTAAAAAGGAAAAATACGCATTAAAAGTATTTGGCACGCATAACCTGCAAAACATGATGGCTGCTTTATATGCTTGTAAAGAAGCCGGCATTAATGGAGAAGAATTTATGGAAGCCATTTCTTCTTTTAAAGGAACAGCTAAACGTTTAGAAACCTTAAAAGAAACAAAAGATTCAATTATTTTTAGGGATTTTGCCCATGCACCTTCTAAACTAAAAGCCACGGTGAATGCAGTAAGAGAATTGTATCCCGAAAGAAAAATGATTGCTGTTTATGAATTACATACCTATAGCAGTTTAAACAAAGCCTTTTTGCCACATTATGCCGAAAGCTTGAACAAGGCCGATTTTAAAGCCGTTTTATTTAGCAAACATGCCTTGGAAATGAAAAAAATGCCGATGTTAAATGAAGAAGAAGTTGCCTTAGGTTTTGGTGATGGCACCCTGGCTTTCAGCAATAAAAACGATCTAAGAAATTGGATAGAAAACCATTATACCGGCAAAGAAAACCTACTTTTAATGAGCAGCGGAACCTTTGATGGCATGAGTTTGGAGTTTTAGGGGGGATGAAATAAAAACAGGTTATAAGTTTATTAAGAACTTAACTGAACATTTTGTATGAAGAGAGACCTGCGAAAAACCCTCAAAGATTTTAAAATACTTCAAGAAAATAAGGTATTAATTTGCTCGAAAGCTGTTATGGATTTGGAAATATCGTCATCTAAAAAGTTTTGACAATATTTATATGTAAGTGAATTTAATTGTGCATTTTTTATCGTCTTTATTTCAATTTCTTAATGTTTTTGTTTATTAATAAGGATTTCATTTGTGAAATCGCAATATCATTTAATTGGTTTAATCTTTTGGCTTGAGAAAGATTTTGTTGAATTAAAACCGCATTAATACTTTCCAAATTAGAAAGTACTACCAATTGTTCTATCGTTGCTGTGTCCCGAATATTTCCTTCTGCTTTTGGATTAGTATCTCTCCATTCCTTTGCTGTCATTCCAAATAAGGCTACATTTAGCATATCTGCTTCATTAGCATAAACATAATTAATTTGCTCTTTTGTTAGTGAGACAGGAATTAAGTTTTCTTTGATGGCTTCTGTATGAATGTGATAATTTACTTGTGCTAAAGTCCTTTGAAGATTCCATTCAAGTTTCAGACGATCGTTTTCATCTGATTTTAAACGTTGAAACTCTTTTATTAAATAAAGTTTGAAACTCGAACTAACCCAAGACGCAAATTCAAAGGCAATGTCTTTATGAGCAAATGTTCCACCATTATTCCCTTGTTTTGAATAGATTCCTTTTGCATTAGTTGTTTCAATCCATTTAGACGGAGAGAGTGTAAATGAGTTGCTACCTGCTTCAAAAAGAAAGGAGTCGAATTCGACCCCTTTGAAATCGGGGTTATTTAATTGTTCCCAAAGACCTAAAAATTCTATAGTTGTTCTAGAACGCATCCAGTTTTTCACTACATCTTTTGGCTCATCTGCATTCTTGTTTCTAGCTATATCGGTTAAAGAAATATAATCTTCATTCTCTATTTTAACAGTAGTAATTGATATTCCTTTTACTAAAATTTTTTTACTTCTTGCCATATTTTTAAAATTTAACGCCTATTCTTTATAATTTCTCACTGGACCCCTATAATTTTCAATAAAATCATTGTCAACTCGAATTAAATTAGGTTTCCGTTTTAGCCCAAATATTTTAGTTTCAAAATAATAGAAACAATAGCAATCAGCAGATCTATAATCATACAAAGTATCATTGCCATTAAAAATGATAGAAGGTTTTGGTTGAGTAATTATTTCAAGTGTGTCATTAATAATATTAGCAGAAATTTCGCCTACTCCTGCGCAATTAAACCAATGGGAAAATTTTAAGTAGAAAGTATCATTTTGAAAATTTGCAGAAAGGAGTTTCCCATTTTCTAAGCAACTATCATTACAATTACTTATTTTCATATTTGTAACATTAACATTGCCCGGCAAAAGTGGTCGATTTCCTTTTAAATATTCATTCCAGGCTTTTTCTGCATCATTATTTTCAGTTTGACAGCTAAATAATGTCAACAAAAAAATTAATCCGATGTGAGATAATTTTAGCTTCATTTTTAAACAATTAGTTTCAACCTTAACTTATTATAGATTAGAGTTCTGAATGTTTATACTCCAATTTAGCAATTTAAATGAATTTAACAATCCCTAAAATTCCATCAAACAAATTGGATTTACACTCCTATTGCAAATTTAAAATTAGCAGCTTTTTACCTAATCTATTAATATTTTTCCTGAAGCAATTACCGTATTATTACTAATTAATTGGAAATAGTAGATGCCTGTTAGGAAATGTTTTTTGCTTAGAATTACATACCCGGAAATGATATTTTCATAGAAATCCACTTGTCGACCATATTGATCTAAGATAATTAAACTACACTCTTTAAATCTTGTATTGTCGAATGTAAGTTCCGCTGTATTGGAAAAAGGATTTGGAGTGAGTTTCCAATCTATTGTATTTGTTTTAGGCTTTTGAATTCCACCTAAAATTGGAAAACAGTCTCCGTTAAATATTTTATTCTTAAATACCTGAACACTGTCTTTATAAGAGCAAAATAAGGTATGACTATATAAGGCAGGACTAAGCCTTGGTACTTGAAATGTAAAGCCTGCATTTGTACTAACTCCTTCAATGAATGTGAAATTTTCTTGGCGGTTAGCAAATTTAATTTTTGATTTGAAACGAATATGCTTTTTGTTATTGATAAAAAAGACAGAATCAACTATTAGGTAAAAATCCGGCATCCCCCCTTCAACATTCATTTTAAAACTGTCGCCAACAGCTAAGTTTAAATCCATAACCAAGTACTCCGAAGTATCAGCGTGATATAAAAACCAGGCTTTACCAGCAATGGTATCTTCTCTTAAAAATCCAAAAATTTGCCTCAATTCTTGGTAAGCAATTTTTTTGTATTGATGATTATGAATACTCGTGTCGCCATTTGTTTTAAGACCAAACACTTGATAGTTATCAAATAACTCCCATCCAAGAGTCCATGATGTTTCCTTATCACCGAATATTGAAGTATATGATTGTGCTTTTGTATCTGAATGAATACAAATAAAAAGTGCCAGTAAAACAAACAAGTTTTTCATAGTCTTATTTGTTTTACTGGCACTAAAAAATTTGAGTAATTTTAATTTCAAGGATATATTATTAGTAATAATTTCCAATTCATTAAGGTTTTCATTCAATGAAGCTATTGACTTAGTTATTCTAAATTATTAGGCATTAAAACTCATTTGAAATATGGAAATGAATTCTTCAACAACTAAAATTTTATCCTCTTAAAAAAGTATGGAATTGTTAATTTCAAATTGAGAATTAAAACTTTTCTATCCACCGAAAACCTTCTTCAACTTTAGTAGTCCATTGAAATTTCCACATCTCACCTGTTTCTTCATTAATTAAATAATTCTGAAACATACTAGTCAAAGGCTCAATTGTGAATTTACTTGTTTCAGTTGTTGAAAGCTCGGTAGGATTTATTACCCAAGATGAAATATAATCTGTGCCTTCTATACTAAATTGACATTGCCATAATTTTCCAGAAAATTTGTCTAACAAAATGTATGTCCAAATATTTTTGGTCTTAAAAAGAGCATACCTATTCGATTTATCATTACTAGGAGTGGAAGCTTCGTGAACCAAAAATACCTGTCCATCACTTTGTATCTGTAATACTTCTCCAGTTTTAGTGTTAAGACTTAATTTATTGTGGATATTGTCAGTTTGATAAAATTTATAAGTCTGAGCGTTTCCTTCAAGGCCTAAAAATAATAAACCAATGAATAACAAACTTTTCATAATTATGAAAACTTGGGTCATTTTAATATTGACTTTACATTCCGAATTATTTACAATTAAACTCTTCTTCTACTTCGCAGCCACTTTATAATACTCCAGTGCTTTGGGCATCCATTTGTTGATGTCGGCTATGCGGGTTTCTGGACTTGGGTGGGTGCTCATAAATTCTGGTGGACGAGCTCCGCCATTGGCATTCATTCTTTGCCAGAATGCAGGTGCTTGTTTTGGGTCGTAACCGGCCATTGCCATAAAGTACAATCCCATTTGGTCTGCTTCAGATTCATGCATTCTGCTAAATGGTAACATCACCGCAAATTGTGCACCTAATCCATAAGCTGAAGCAAATATTTGTTGTGTTTGTTGTGGTTTGTTTGCCAACGCTACAGATAAAGCTTGTCCACCAAATTGTTGTGCCAATTGCTGACTCATTCTTTCATTACCATGACGAGCAATGGCATGTGCAATTTCATGTCCCATTACAACTGCAATTCCTGTTTCATCTTTACAAATCGGAAGAATTCCTGTATAAAAAGCAACTTTTCCGCCGGGCATACACCAGGCATTTACAGTGGCATCTTCAATTAAATTAAATTCCCAATTAAAGCCTGCAATTTGATCGGACATTTTATTTTGTTGTAAATAAAGCGCAACCGATTTGGCTAATTTATCACCAACTTTTTTTACCATAGCTGCATCGTTACCAGTTTTAACAACTTTACTTTTCGATAAAACATCGTTATAAGAAGTTAAACTCATCGACATCATTTGGCTTTCCGGTAAGAGCTTCAGCTGTTTACGACCTGTAATTGGAACTTTAGAACAAGCTACGATTAATACAACAGCTAACAATAAAGGGATAATAATTCTGGTTTTCATCTTTTTTGATTATTTAACAAATATCTTGATTAAGAATTAGGATATCAAAAAATAAGCCAATCATTTAAAAATATATTGATTATCTGTTGTTTACCAGTAATAAAACACCACAAAAGTGACGCGA
>CALRIT020000007.1:0-164379 GCA_943361925.1 Vulcanococcus limneticus LL
AGAACCAAAAACTTATACGCTTTAAAAGAGAATTTAGAAAGTCGCGGAATTGAAGTTGATTTCAATGATACACTTTGCCGTCAGGTAAGCAACAGAGATATTCAGTTGAGAGACTTTGCTAAAGCCTATGATAAAATTGTATTCGTTGCAGGATTAAAATCTTCGAATGGAAAAGTGCTTTACGATGTTTGTAAAGACAATAATGAGAATACCTATTTTGTAAGTAACAAAGATGAGGTAAACAAAGATTGGTTTAAAGAAGGTGATAGAATTGGTATATGTGGAGCAACATCAACCCCACAATGGCAAATGGATGAAATTAAAGAAAAATTACTAAATTTATAATATGAAGAAATACTTTATTACGATTATCGTTTTGGCGTTTGTTGGCATTCTTGTTTACAGCTTTTCAGAAGCCAGAATTAAAAAGGGTTCAGAAGTGCTTACTGCAACACAAAAGAATTTTTACGATTATTCTGTCAAATCATTAGATGGTAAAAGTGATTTGAAAATGGCTGATTTAAAAGGTAAATATGTACTTTGTGTTAACGTTGCCAGTGAATGTGGTTATACCAAACAATACGAAACATTACAGAAGCTACAAGATCAATACAAAGATAAATTAGTAATTGTTGGTTTTCCTTGTAACCAATTTGGCGGACAAGAACCGGGTTCTGCTGAAGAAATTCAATCATTTTGTAAAAAGAACTATGGCGTTACCTTTCCTTTAACAGAAAAAATTGAAGTAAAAGGAAACAATGCCCATCCAATATACCAATGGTTATGTAATGAATCTTTAAACGGAAAAGGTTCTGCCAATGTTAAATGGAATTTCAACAAATTCCTGATTGGCACCGATGGAATTTGGTTGGCTTATTTCCCATCATCTGTTGATCCATTAAGTGAAGAAATTACTTCGAGATTGAAATAGATTATTCCTTAAAACATTAAAAATCCCCCTGGCAACTGAGGAGTGTGTCAGGGGGATTTTTTTATTCATCATTTACTCAGTCTGTTCTTGGCTTTATATAAATTGAAAAGGTATTATTATTGATAAAAGGATTTATAGAAATTATACTTAAAATCTATACTCAATCGATAGATAATTTGATTTATCAAAGATTTTCATCAGGCTCTACAAATTCAAGAATATCGGCAGGTTGACAGTCAAGTGCTTTGCAAATTGCTTCCAAAGTGCTAAAACGAATGGCTTTTGCTTTTCCTGTCTTTAAAATAGATAGGTTTGATAGTGTTAAATTGACTCTTTCAGAAAGTTCGTTAAGAGATATTTTCCGTTTGGCCATCATTACGTCTAAGTTTACTACAATTGGCATTTCTTAAATAGTTAAATCTATTTCGTTTTGAATATCTACTCCTTTTTTAAAAATTATTGCAATAATATAAATTACTGCGCCCATTAAAATATAGGCCTGACTATCTTCCCAAAACTTGTCTAGAAAACCTGTTTCAATTCCTTGTTGCATTAAGTTCCTGCTAAATTCTCTGGCTATATAACTTAAGAATCCAATTGAAATGGTGAAGTAACTGATGTTTGAAATTTGCTTTGAAACAAAGGTATTGAAGGGTTTTGATAATTCCATTTTATGCATTAGTCTTATTACTACATAAAATAGAATGGCCTTTAAAATTGAAAGAGATAAAATGCAGCTGTATATTACGTAGAATGCAAAAATGCTCTTGTTATAAATTGCAGATAAGTCTAGCTTTTGATATAAATTTTGAACCATTTCTGGCTTATAAATGCTAAATACAAAATTTACGATGAATGCCCCTGCTTCAATAGATAGGCCTACAAATATTAGCCATGCTATCACATATAATCCCCAAAATACGAAGTTGTTTGTTTTTGACATCTTTATTAGAATTGAATTGTTATTGCAAAAATGATAAATAATTATTGATAATCAATAAAAAATAATTTACTAATAATAAAATGTCCTTTCAACAAACTAAAGTTATTTTATTAAACGCAATAAATCTAAATAGGCTTTATATATGCTTTTTTTGCCCTTAAAATCATTATTATTCCAATTGTGCCAATAAATATACTTAGGATATTATTTGATTCAAATGGTCTTTTTTTTTCTTCATTCATCATTTGGTCCAAAGTAAAAATGGTTTTTTTGTTCACTTTCAGTTCGTAAACAGTTATATTAATCCAATAAAAATGCTTTTCAAAGAATGAGGGTTCTCTAGATGCTAATATTTTAGCTTCATGCTCAGATTTTTCTATTATTAATTCTAATGTATCAAGTGTGGTATAAGTTTCTAGTTTATGAAGGTCGATTAAATTGTAGCCAAGTGTATTTACTTCAAATCTAAATCCCGGAGCATTTAAAGACCTAAAATATATGTGTTTAGATTTTTTAGCAGCTGGTCTTATGATTTCAAATGGACCATTTAAATAACCATTTATAGTAACTAGTTCATTCCTGTTTTTTACTTCATCTTTTGTTAAGTAAATAAAAATCGCAACTAACAGTACCAAACATCCACCAAGTCCCCTGATTATTGCTTCTCTATTCTTCTTTTTTCTAAAATATTCTGTTTTATTGTGAGGATTTCGTTTATGCGAAAACTCATTAAACTTATCTATTAATTCACTGCTATTACTCAATAAACTTCGGTTAATTGTAATCGTGTTTTTAGAAATTTCTATTTGTAAGTAATGATTATTTTCTATAATAAAAGTAGTATAAGTTTTGATACTAGAATATTTAATTTTTTGAAGTTTTATACCAAAATATTTAATACAAATTCGGTCTTCATAAATGTCTACAGTTTTAATATCCTTTACTTCTTCGCTAATTAAAAAAAGGAAAAATATAAAAGAAATTAGCTTCATGAATATTGGTACAGCTTGTATATATCGCTGACTGTGAATGCCCACATTTAACAAATATAGAAACACAGTGCAGATTATTGCCATTATGAAAAATTCAATGGCCTTGTCGATATCTATTTCTCCCTCAGATATTTTCATGTCAATTTGAAATTCACTTTTACTACTAAGCTCTTCTTAATCTTCTTGATATTTATTTAAATCTTGATGGCCTTTACTTAATGAGAAGCCTTTTCTTACCATGATTTTGTTCCGGTTGTTCTCACCATTTTCATACCAAAACTTGTAAGTTCTTCTGCTAATCCAATTTAAGTAATGAATTCAAATCTTGCTTTCCAACAATTGCCATTATTTCAACATTGCCATCAATAACTCTATAGAAGATACTGTCAGATCCGCAGACACATCGACGATAGCCCGTTCTCAAATATTCTACCGATTCATATGAAAATAGTCGTTGTGTTATTGTTTCGAAACATTCAAAGAAAATTTCAAAATATCTATCAGCTTGTTTCTCGCCGAATGTTCCTAAACCATATTGATATATTCTGATTAAGTCTTCTTGAGCTTCAGTTCTTAATTTGTATTTAGCCATTCATCCTCTTTTTAGCTAAACTTCGTATTTCCTCCTTACTTTGCTCGCTAAAGCCACTTTGTTCAGCTTTTTCAAGTTTTCTTCTTAACCAATCTACTTGAATTTGTTGATTTCTGGCTTGTCTTATCAGGTCATTAACCAATTCGCTTTTACTGGAATTCTCATTCGAGTCAACTTGTGACTTTATCAGTTCGTCATTAGGTTTCGTAATTGAAATGCCTTGTTGTGCCATGAGTGATTTTATATTGGTTTAAATATACATCCCAATTACTTTAAAATCAATTATTGAAAATGACTTTTGGTTTATTTTGCGCTCAGTTTACTTTCTAAACGACACACACTTCTATCCCCAAAAAATTATCTTAGAGAATAAGATATTTTTTAAAGTTTCATTCATGCTCCCAAAAGCTTTTTGTAAGATAAAATACAGTGTCGATGAAATACAATATTCCATCTTTTGTTAAAACATTTTCATCATGTAAATCCTCTAAGATAATTCCTAAATCGTAATTGATATAATCATTATTTCTGTTATTCTGGAATCCATTTGATTCGAGGAATTCTTTAACCTTAGTTAATTCTGTTTCTTGTGTTATGGTTACAAACGACTGTTTAACAACTGCATAAAGAACTTCATTTTCCTTTATAAAGCCCATAAGTTCGTATGATGTATCTGGGAAAAAGAAATTGTGAAGTAAGAGATTATGAAAGTAATCAGTCCAAGAACTATAATAAATAGAGTCATTTAGTTTGAGAACATAGTCTGAATCTTTGAGATAAACCCGCTGTTCTGCACCTTCACTTATATATTGTGAAAAATCAACATTTGAAATCCAAAGTTGATACTGGGAAACAAATGCTTCTAACTTCTTTGTTTCTTGTTCCTTGACTTGCTTTGAGTTTTCAATTTCAATGCTTGTTTGCGAGCCATGCTTAAGGTAACTGGCGATTGTTTGGATAATAGTTCCATTGCTAATTTGGCTCTTTCCTGAAATGATATTGAATAATTCATCCTTTAAAAGATTATGCATTTAAACAAATGTACTAAAATTAAGGGTTGATTTTAAAAGTTGTCTAAATGCGTTTAGCTGTAGCTATGTTTTTTGGGAATGTTATTTTGTATGGTACTATTTTAACTACTACCAGCACCGATTCAAATCAACGCTGATAGTAGTTGTTTAAAAATTTCAATTACGAATACAATGGAAACAATTTCATCATTTCGTTTACTTCTGCTCTTACAGATTTTAGTGTGTTTTCATCTTCAGGATTCATCAATACTCTGTCGATTACATCAACTACCTGTTGCATATTGTTTGCCATCAATCCTCTGCTGGTAATGGCTGCTGTTCCAATTCTGATTCCTGATGTTACAAATGGTGATTTATCATCAAATGGTACCATGTTTTTGTTGATGGTGATTTCAGCTTTAATCAATGCATTCTCTGCTGCTTTACCACTGATGCCTTTGTTTCTCAAATCAATTAACATCAAATGATTGTCTGTTCCACCCGAAATAATCTGGTATCCTTTTGCTACAAATGCATTGGCCATGGCATGTGCATTTTCTTTTACTTGTTTGATATAAGCATGGAATTCCGGACTTAATGCTTCTCCAAATGCCACTGCTTTCGATGCAATCACATGTTCTAATGGTCCGCCTTGTGTACCCGGAAATACTGCTCCATCCAAAATGGCCGACATCATTTTTGTTTCACCTTTTGGTGTTTTATGTCCCCATGGATTTTCAAAATCTTTGCCCATCATAATCACTCCACCTCTTGGTCCTCTAAGTGTTTTATGTGTAGTTGTTGTAACTATATGGCAATGTGGAATTGGATCGTTTAATAATTTGCCTACGATTAATCCTGCAGGATGCGAAATATCAGCCAATAACAATGCCCCAACTGAATCTGCAATTTGTCTTAATCTCGCATAATCCCAGTCTCTGCTATAAGCCGATGCACCACAAATAATCATTTTTGGTTTTTCACGATGTGCAGCTTCTTCTACTTTATTCCAATCAATTAATCCGGTTTCTTTTTCTACACCATAAAAACTTGGTGAGTAAAGTTTGCCCGAAAAATTCACTGGAGAACCATGCGTTAAGTGTCCGCCATGTGATAAATCAAAACCTAATATTTTATCTCCAGGATTTAAACAACCCAACATTACAGCTGCATTAGCTTGTGCACCACTATGCGGTTGAACATTTGCCCAAGCTGCACCAAACATTTTTTTCAAACGTTCGATGGCTAAATTTTCAACGATATCAACCACTTCACATCCACCATAATATCTTTTTCCCGGAAGGCCTTCTGCGTATTTATTGGTTAATACGCTTCCCATTGCTTCCATAACTTGTTTGCTAACAAAGTTTTCTGAAGCAATTAATTCCAGTCCATTTTCCTGACGGTGTAATTCTCTGGTAATTAAGTCGAAGATTTCGATGTCTCTGTTCATTTGGTGCTTGTTTAAAGCCGCAAGTTATTTGAACTGCTTCAAACAGAAAACAAAAATTTTATTTGGGTCCTGTCAAATTATGTTTACAGGCTGATATAAATTCCTTCTTACTAAGTATCAGATGCCTAAAAATTGCTACTTTGAAAGCTTTCTTTGCAGCAATAGTTTTGCCTCCCCATGAAAAAATCCATCATCAGTTTTTGTTTTTTATTGTCATCAATTTTCGTTTTTGCTCAAAAGTCATCTATAGTTCCGGAGATAATTGTAACCGAATCAAGAAATCAAACGAATGGTATCAATGCCTTGCGTTTTGTTCAGGTGATTGATTCTGTTGCCATCCGATTGAACCCTGCTTCTACCATTGCTGAGCTTTTGGAAAATACTGCAGGTATTGATATCCGTTCTCGTGGTCCTTTTGGAACTCAGGCTGATGTTCAAATACGAGGTGGTTCTTTTGAACAAACTTTGGTTTTACTCAATGGTGTTCGTTTAACAGACCCTCAAACCGGACATCATTTGCTGAATTTACCCATTTCTACTTTTGATATTGCAAGGATTGAGGTGCTGAAAGGTGCCGCTGCAAGGGTATTCGGACAAAATGCTTATGCGGGTGTTATCAATATTATTACACGAAAAGCCATTGATATTTCGGTATCGGTTCAGTTAAGTGGTGGTGATAATTATTTTCGACAAGCACTTTTTGGTATTGATTTGAATGGAAAAAAAGTAAAACATCATATCAGTTTACAACACTTGAGTGCCGATGGATACAGAAAGAATACCGATTTTACCAATCAGCAGATTTATTACCAAAACGATTTTAATGCTTTAAAAGGTAGCTTTTTAGGAATGGCAGGATTTCAAGAAAAAAATACCGGCTCCAATGGTTTTTATACCGATAGATTTCCTTGGCAATTCGAAACTACACAAATGGGTTTTGTAGGATTGAATTACCAACATAACAACAATAAATTCAGAGCTAGAACTGCGCTTCGTTTACACGATGATGAATTCTTATTGAAACGTGATACGCCTTCTTTTGCAAGAAACACGCATAGTTCATTGTCTTATAATCTCGATTTAAATTACACCGCTCAAAATAAGTTTGGTGTTTGGAATCTAGGTGCCGATTTAAGGTACGACCAAATTAACAGCAATAGTTTGGGTAATAGAAACAGAATGATTTTAGGTGTATTTGGAGATCAAACATTTAATTTGGGTGAGCGATTCAAAATCATTCCGGGTATTTGTTTTAATTCCTATTCCGATTTTGGTCTAACAACATATCCTTCTTTGGATTTGGCTTATAAAATCAATTCGGTTTCTTTCAACGGACAAGTTTCAAGGTGCTTTAGGGTTCCATCATTTACCGAATTGTATTATTCAGATGGAGGCAAAACAAGTATTGGTAATCCTGAATTAAAACCTGAGCAGGCTTGGTCTTACGAGGCAAATATGTTCATCAGAAAACCATTTTTTACATTGAGTGCTTCCTTGTTTAGAAGAGATGGTTTGAAACAAATCGACTGGATTAAAGATTCTGCAACTGCACTAAGTTGGATTGCACAAAACCAGACTGAAATTCAAACCGATGGATATGAGCTTTCTTTGGATATTAAACCTGCTTATTTCAGAGAAAATGCAATCATCAATAAAATCAATTTTTCTTATTGCAGCTTAGATTTGAATCAGCTTAAAACAACTGGTATTTCAAGGTATGCATTCGACTACCTGAAAAGCCAGTTCACTGCGAGTACCCAGTTTAAAATCAACGAGAATTTTGATTTTTTTATCAGAACCCGCAGCGAAAACAGAGTAAGTTATACAGCTTATTGGTTATGGGATGGAAAGCTTCAGTACAAACACAACAGAACCGTTTTGTTTGCCGAAGCCAGCAATTTGTTTGATATCACTTACAAAGAAGTTGGTAATGTCATCATGCCCGGCAGGTGGATTCGTTTCGGGATGTCGTTTAAATTGATGATGAGATAACAACTTTAAACGGCTTGGCTCAACTGTTCAATTGTTGGTTGAGTTGTAAGCTGTAATGTGTTTTGTTTGGGTTCAACTTTTGCAAGGATAGCTTCCAATACAGGCAGAATTTCATTGAGTTTATTTGTTTTAATTAAGAAGTTCCAAACGGGTTCAAATTTCTTCCATCCACCGGTATAAAACAGGTGTTTTAATTTATGCTTATTTGAATCGTGGTTTAAACTTGCTTGTAGAATGTTTGGCCAACTATAGAATTCTTTGTAAGACCAATCATATCCAGCTTTTAGTTCTTCGGCGCTGAGATTTTTTGTTTGATAAACCACATTTCTTGTATCATATAAATCCCAGTTTCTGTGCAGGATTCTGCCACTTGATTCCATGTCTTTATACAAACGTGTTCCAGGATAAGGTGTTAAAATGTGATAGGTAGAAGTAGTTATTGAATTCTTTACTCCCCAGTCAACAGTTCGTTTAAAAACATCTTTATCATCATCATCTAAACCAAATACAAAACTACCATTAATCATAATTCCTAAACTATGTAAACGGTTGACGGCTTTGTTATAATCTTTTTCTAAATTCTGTTTTTTATTGCTTTGTTTCAGGTTGTTTGATGAAAAGGTTTCGAATCCAACAAACAAACTTCTTAAGCCCGCTTCGGCTGCTTTCTCAATTAAATTTCCTCTTAAAATTGAATCTATGGTAGCGGCGCCTTGGAACACTCTTTTCATTCCTTTCATTCCCTCAAATAGTTCAGTGGCAAACTTTACATTTCCTAATAAATGGTCATCTAAAAAATAGAGGTGTTTTCCTGGCAATCTTTCTATTTCTGATAATGCATCGTCTACAATTTGTGTGTAGAAACTACGACCACCTTCATAAAAAGCATCTTTATAGCAAAAATCACAATGATGCGGACAGCCTCGGGTAACAACTATTGAATTGGGGACTAAATATTTATTTCGTTTGATGAGATCTCGACGTATAGGAGGAATATTTTCAAGAGTTCTAACTGATGATTGATAAACCTTTTTTGTCTTTTTCGTCTTGAAATCTTTTAGAAACTCTGGAAAACTATGTTCTCCGGGACCAATAAAGATTGAATCTGCGTGTTGTTTAGCTTCTTCAGGTAATGAACTTACATGCAAACCACCCAGAATAACATAAGCTCCTTTGCTTCTGTAATGACCAGCAATTTGATAAGCCCTGTATGCATTGGTTATATAAACTTGAATGATAACCAAATCCGGATAATCATCTAGATTTAGTTTTTCTATGTGTTGGTCTTGTAAATCAATTTCATCATCAGGAGATAAATATGCTGCAAGAGTAGCCAATCCCAGAGGTGGGAAAAGTGAATATTTGATGGGTCTCCAAAATGGACTTTCAGCTTCTGTTAAAGCCGGTAATATCATTTTAACTTTCATTGCTATAGTTGTTTTTTTGAATCTTTTTTTTGAAATCAATTGCCCGAATTGCATTGAAATTGGGCCATCAACAAGCTTATGGCCCAATTGTAGAAATAAATTTGTATTGGAAAAATTATATCAATTAGATTCAAACTGAACCAATTTATTTAGGCCTCAATTTGCTTCCTTTCCTCCCCATACCAATTAATTTTTCTTGATACATACATCATAATTCCGATGATGATAAACAAACCGATGCTGCCCAATAACAGCGCATATTCTTCTTGTTGGGTGATGATGAAAATATAGGTGTAAAAGCTACTTAACAAAAAGGCTAGTAATGCTGAAACCTTTGTGCTTCTTAAGAAACTTAAACTGTATAATGTAATCATACCAATCACCAATAATGATGAGATGATATAAGCAGGATTAAAACCCAAATGCTCGGAAATGGATAACAATAATGTGTAATAAATAATAAGAGCGGCTCCGATGAGAATATATTGAAATGGATGAATTCTTGTTTTTACAATCAGTTCAATCATAAACAAACTAATGAAGGTAAGTAGTATCACCAAAATGCCGTATTTAGCTGTTCTGATGCTCTTTTGGTATTGGTCGACAGGCATAAGTAAATTCACACCTAAATCGTTTTGTTCTAATCCTGCTGGCATGTTGTCTTTCCATTGTTGCGGAAAATCTCTGTTGAAACCCAAAATTTTCCATGTGGCATCAAAATGTGCTTCATCAACTGTGCG
Source organism: Vulcanococcus limneticus LL (assembly GCA_943361925.1). Lineage (GTDB taxonomy): Bacteria > Bacteroidota > Bacteroidia > UKL13-3 > UKL13-3 > CAISCU01. The sequence continues at coordinate 10,081 of CALRIT020000007.1, forward strand.
GGTTTCAGGTAAAAAACTTCCTGCAAAACTCGGATTTCCCCAATCGCCATTCACCGTAAATTCGCTCGATTTTCCAATGGGAATAAAAAACAAATTCCTGCTTCCTTTTAATTTTAGGTTGAGTTTTATTTCGCTGCTTGAATCTAAAATATCACTCAGTAAAACCTTGGCTTTTACATACGATGCAAGTGGCAAAATTCTGGTTTCGTTATCGAAGGCATAAGGCTCTGTTGCATAGGTTTTGCCATTTACTGTTAAAGCCGGATTTTCTCCAATTCCTCTTAAATCACTTACTCCGTTTAATAAACAAACTTGGTCTTGAATAATTTTACTTTCATCAATATTTAAATCCTTAAAATCGGGTTTAACAAATTTGGCTTGAGTAAGGATGTTCGAATGATACACCACCGCATCAAAAATGCCTCTGTTCAGTACTTCGGGTTTTAATTCGGCTTTTACTTTTAATTGTTCAGGCAAAATATAAACCCTTTCTTTTAGCTCTGTTGTGCCTGTTTTGGTGTTGATGGTTCTGTAATAAGGTATCATTAAAATGGGACCACTGATACGTTGTGGTCCCGACCATTTTTGTGATACCTCGTTCATTACTTCTTCAACACGGTATTGGCGTTCGGTCATAATCGACTGAATCCAGCTGGAGGGAATGAGCAGTATCAATACCAAAAAAGTAATGACACCCAATTTTACCATAACCGATTCTCTTAACCAGTTATTGAATTTTTGAAATAGATTTTCTTGTGTTTCCATGGTTTTATTTTTAGTTTAAAAGTTCTTTGTTTTTCAAAGTGAATGAGTAAAAAAAATATCAGCGTTGGTTTCTGATCAATTGTTCAAGTGTATCGAGGTGTTTTTTAAATGCATTTTTACCAAGGTTTGTTGCCTGGTATTTGGTTTGAGGTTTACGTCCGTTATAACCTTTGTGCACCACAATATATTCCTCCTTTTCGAGGGCTTTTAGGTGAGAGGCAAGATTTCCATCTGTTACCTTCAACAGTTCCTTTAGCGTATTAAACTCGGCATCTTCATTCACCATGAGCACCGACATAATCTGCAGCCTCAGTTTGTTTTCAAATGCCTTGTCAAAATTTTCAAATCCCGATTTCATCTTGCTAAATTAAGGACTAATTTCTATCGTATTTAACATACATCACAGTTCCGTAAACAATATGCAGAACGCCAAAACCCAAACTCCAGAAGATGAGTCCGTATCCAGGGAAAAATGCACAGAGTAAACCCAAAGCCACTTCAAGCAAACCTAAGTACCTGATTTCTGTATAAGTATGTGTGCTGGCATTTACCAATGACAAACCATAAAAAATTAAAGTAGCAGGAGCAGCAAATCCCAAATTACCTCTTAACATCAAAGCAAAAACAAACAAACCACCAGTAAGCAAGGGAATGCAGATATTGATTAAAAATCTTTTGCTGTTATGGTCCCAATAGGAGAGACCTTCTTTTTTGGCTTTTCTTAAACTAAACCAGATACCTGTGAAAATAGAAGCACCCATTACCAAAGTGCCGGTAAGCAGCAATTTGAAAAGGGTCTCCATTTCATTCACATAAACAAAGCGATAACCAAAAGGAGAATTGGGATAATAAATGAGTAGATAAGCTACAAATGCACCAATAAGGGCATAGGTTCCGGCAAAAACTCCTGATAATCCACTCAGTGAAATAAAACGTGAAGAGCGTTCCATCAGTTGTCTGATAGAAGCTAAATCCTGTTCATAATTATTGGTTTCTTTCATTTTTGAAAGTGCTTTGTATTGCAAAGTTAATTTTTAATTTGAATCTGTCAAGTTTTTTTCATACTAAAGTTCAATCCTTTTGAATCTTTATGATTTCCTTATTGTTAATTCTACACTTTCTTTCCATGTTTAAGCGCTTATCCTTATTTTTGAATTTCAATTGATGTTGATATCAAACAAAACATGAAAGCAATCATTCCTGTTGCCGGCATTGGAACCCGTCTTCGTCCGCATACACATACACAGCCTAAAGCGCTTATTCCTATTGCAGGAAAACCCATTTTAGGTCATATCACCGAATACCTCAACCAAAATGGTATCAATGAATTTATTTTTATCATTGGTTACCTCGGCGATAAAATCGAACAATACATCCTCAAAAGTTTTCCTAATATCAATGCCAAATTTGTTATCCAAACTTCCGGCAAAGGTGTGGGTCATGCCATTTGGTTGGCCAAAGAATACGTAAATCCCGAAGATGAAATTCTGATTGTTTTTGGTGATACCATTGTTGATATGAATGCAGACCTGGTATTCAACTCAGAAACTTCCATGTTGGGTGTAAAAAAGGTTGATGATCCTCGTTTGTTTGGAGTAGCAGAGGTAAACCGCGATGGATATATTTCTAGAATGATTGAAAAACCTTCCATTCCAAAAAGTAATTTGGCTTTGGTTGGCGTTTATAAAATCAAGGAAAGTGCAATGTTATTCGATGCGCTTGAACAAAACATGGCGCAAAAACTCAAAACCCATGGCGAATTCACCCTCACCGATGCTTTGATGAAAATGGTTGATTCTGGTGTGAAGTTCAAAACCTTTGATGTAGACAATTGGTTCGATTGTGGTAAAAAGGAAATCTTGATTGATACCAATTCACTTTTATTAAGAAGATTAAACTACGATACAACGAATTATAAATTCGAAAATACCATTATCATTCCTCCGGTTTTTATTGGTGAAGGTTGTAAAATCAACAATTGTATCATTGGTCCAAATGTGTCTATTGGTGAAGATGCCATTTTAAATTATTCTACCATCAGAGATTCAATTATTGGTCCGTATGCGCAAATAGAATATGCTATTTTGCATCGTTCATTAATTGGCAATGATGCCTTGTTAAAAGGAATGATTCAGAGTTTAAACATTGGTGATAGTACCGAAATTAATTTTGGTTAATGAGCCCAAATCCTGTTAGCAAATTATTCGGAATTAAATATCCGATTGTTCAGGGAGGCATGGTGTGGTGCAGTGGCTGGCGATTGGCTTCTGCTGTAAGTAATGCCGGAGGACTAGGTTTAATTGGTTCGGGAAGTATGAATCCCGAATTGCTGAAAGAACACATTCAAAAATGCAAAGTTGCAACGCAATTGCCATTTGGAGTAAATATTCCTTTGTTGTACCCGCATGCCGAACAGCATATTCAAACCATTATAGAAGAAAAAGTTCCCATTGTTTTTACTTCAGCCGGTAATCCATCTTTATACACTTCTTTGCTCAAATCACATGGCATCATAGTAGTTCATGTGATAGCAAATACAAAGTTTGCCTTAAAAGCAATAGAAGCAGGAGTAGATGCAATTGTAGCAGAAGGCTTTGAAGCAGGCGGACACAACGGAAAAGAAGAAACAACTACTTTTTGTCTTATTCCACAAATAAGAGAAATCTGTAAAATTCCATTAATAGCAGCAGGCGGAATTGCAACAGGAGCAGGCATTTTAGCGGCAATATCATTGGGTGCAGATGGCGTACAAATAGGTTCCGGATTTGCGGTTTGCGAAGAATCATCAGCACATCCACTTTTTAAACAAAGGGTGATGGAAGCCAAAGAAGGAGATACCGAATTGACATTAAAAAAACTCACTCCTGTTCGCATGTTGAAGAATGAATTGTACCAAAAACTAAATGATGCTATTCAACAAAATTCTAGTCCTGAACAACTCCGTGAAATACTTGGAAAAGGCCGTGCAAAAAGAGGAATTCTGGAAGGCGATTTGGTAGAAGGTGAATTGGAAATTGGACAAATCAGCGCCTTGTTAAAAGACATCAAACCAGTTTCGGTTTATATGAATGAATTAGTCGAACAATACAAAATCGCCAAAGAAAAAATTATTGAAAATTGGAGATGGGATTTTGATTCCTCAATTGCACCGGGCTAAAGCCACGGTGCTATTGAATTATGATTGATTATCAATTTTCGTTTTTAGGAATTCTATTTTATCTCGCAATAACCTGAAAAACTGGTTTCTTTGTTTTTCACCCACGCCACTAATTAAGGTTGATTTTCTTACCAGGTTTTGTAGCCAATGTTCGTTTTCGTGCACAAAATCGGCATTGGTTGTGCTCATCATATTAAAAGTATTGTTGCTTACATAAGCAATTTTTGTAGAACCAATATTGGCCAGAATACTGTTATTGCCAATCATTACTTCACTTTTATACAACTTGAAATTCTCAACACCACTTTCACCCGATCCAATTAGTTTACTGCTTTTTGCAGCTTTCTTTTGTAGCAAGTTTATTTCTTCTGTCATCAAATCACACATCATTAATGCATCCGATTTTTTACTAAAATAACCCGATTCCCAAAAGTACTCAATCTGCTTTAATGTACTATTGATGGTGTCTTCTGTCCAAACCTCTGTAGAAGTAGTTTTATTGTAATTGTTTAATAGTTCTTTTGCATAGCTAATAAGCTCAGGGTCTATTTCGTTAGGATTAAACAAAGCATCTGCATATTCAGGTGAACATAAAATGCTTTTAAGCCAATAAAATAGTTTGAATGAAATAAGTTCATCACTAAAGAAATGGTGCCAAACCGGAACATCATCTGCAGCGTACAAAATTTCATTGTTAGGAGAACCACCAATTTTTTTGATATCATTTCCCATGGCATGAAGCCATAGTTTGAAATTGTCTTTTTTATCATCGAGCTTCAGGTAATCGAAACTTACTTTATTGGCTAAATGCTGAATTTCCGGGTCGAAACTCACCCTGAAATGTTTGCAAACCATGGTAATTTCGCCAATATTAAAAAGGGTTTCACACCTAATTCTGCGATAAGCGCTATCTGTACTTAAATTCAATAAATCGGCCAGTTCATCTACAAAAGAAACATTTGGGGCAAGTGCCGATTTAATTCTGTTGATGAATTGTTCCTGAATAATTTTCGCTTTTTGTTCCATAATACCTGCTGATTTAAACTTTGTTTTTGGTGATATACAAAATTTATCAAATGCAATTTAATAAAATTTAAATGCCATGCTTAAAAACCTTGCTTTCATGGTGGTTAAATTGCAAAAAAGAACCTGCCATTTTGTTTGACAGGTTTTTGATAATATAAAAGAGAATAAGCTTATTTCGCTTTTTTCTTTAAGTTTTTCATGTATGTTTTTACATACTTGTTTTTGTCTTTGGCGCTCATTAAATCATAAGATTCCGCACTTCCATTGATATTTAAAAAGTCGTTAGGTTTTCTAACAGGTGCTTTTTGTTTTACATTAAATCCACCCACAAAAACAGAATAAAAAAACAATGAACCTCCACCAATTTGAGTCATGGTGCCCAGTAAATCTGTTGTTTGCCATTCTTGTTTTACTTTTCCGCCTTCAATTTTTCTCATGAAAATTCCATTTACTTCTAAATTTTTTTTGTTTGCAGGTGCTCCCATAAACTTACCTGTATTCACTGCATAACTAATGAACTTAATAGAAACCAGATTATCCTGTTGAACGCTTTTGTCTAGTACCATTTCAAAATTCGAAAATGCAGCTCTCATGTCCTGCATAAAACCAATGTATTCATCTTTACTAAATACATAACCATCGCCAGTATAGGTGAATTTTTCATCTAAAAGTTCATCCAGTTTTGCCCAGTTGGCTTCTAAAATTGCTTTTGAAACGGCAATGGCAGTTGTGGTTTCACTGTTGGAATTTTGAGGATTGTTGATTTTTAAAACAGCTTTTTTCTGAGCAAAAAGACTTGAATTAAACAATAAGAATAGGCTAAGAATTTTTAAGGATTTCATGATTTAAAATGTTTCTTCAAATCTGCTTTTTATCCTTTTCAATTCTCCTATACTACCCAATTTGAAAGCACTATAGATTTGGTAAGTAAGACTAATGAGGAGTTATTTCTTAAATCGAAATTTTTGATAATTATTTCTTCAAAACTTTCAACTCAGATTCCTTTATCTGATGTCCCCATTTTACAACGCCTTTTTTATCGTAACAAGTAATCAATAAAACACGTTCTCCTTTTTTTGGTCCCGATATTTTAATGCTGCAATAATTGTTCTCAACTACCAGCGTATTGGCTACTCTTTGCGGGTTTTTGGCTTCTTCTGATTTTAGAATATTTGATGGACCAGCACTCAATGGTGAAGAGGTAATATCATAAAAAGTATAACCCAAATTTTCCTTGTACTTTTCTTCTTTTAGTATTTCTGTATGATGTCTATCACCACTCAAAAATATCACTCCACTTATGTTTTGATCAACAATAAACTGAAGAATTTCTTCTCTTTCTTTTTTGTATAAATTGTATGATTCTTTGTCGGTATTGGCATTTAAAAACTGACCACCTACACAAACAAATTTGAAGCTTGCAGCGCTGTGTTTCAGTTTGTTTTTTAACCAAGTAATTTGTTCTTTTCCGAGCTGAGTTTTTTTGATTTTATTTTCATCCAAATCGCTTTCATCTCTAAAAGTTCTGTCGTCTAATAAAAAGAATTCTGCATCAGAAAAACGGAAACTGCTGTAAATACCTTTGCCATCCTGACCATAAGTTTTATTTCCCCAATAATCGATGAATGTTTTTCTGCTAACATCCTTTAAATCGTAAGAAGAACTTGCATCATTTTCACCATAATCATGATCATCCCACATGGCATAATGATGTGTTTTCGATAAAAATTCCTGAAGATTTGGGTCTTTTCTAGTATGTAAATACCTGTTTTTAAAACCACTTTCACTGCTATAATCGGCTTCTCTTGTATAAGTATTATCACCTAACCAAAGCATAAAATCTGCAGGTGTGGCACTCATCGATTTTAAAATCTCAGTTCCTTGACCGTATGGCTTTCCGGGTCTGTCGTAAGCACTATCGTTTACATATAAACATGAGCCTAGTAAAAATGTAAAATCGGGTGGGGGAGTTCTCCATTCCCACATTTTTTTGGTTTTGAATTCTAAATTGTATCCCGGTTTATATTCAGTATTTCCGTTTAAAATTATTTTGTATTCATAAGTACTACCAAATTCAAGTTCAGTAAGTATGAATTTTGTGATACTAGGTTTTTTCGATGATGTAATATTTAACTCCTCACTTAACCAATCTTTGCTTCCCTTTTTACGATAATCAATTTTAACCTTATCGCAATCCTCAGTTTGAATCCAGATTAAACATTCTGAATGTTCTGCGTAACCATTCATAGGACCGGAAACTACCTTTGGCATACTTTGAGAAAATGCTTGATTTACAGCAAAAAGCATGAATAGGATAAATTTTATACGATGAGTCATAATTCAAATATACAATTTCAATATGAGCAGATTATTGTGAAATTAGAATTGTAATTAAACTGTCTTTTCTTTTTGTACAAGTTCTAATGATGTATTTTGCGGCTTATGTCAGAAGAACAAAAGGAAAATATATTAGATATAAAGTTGAGTGATAGAGAAAAATCATTGTGGTATAGGTTGGTTTTCGACTTAAAAAAGCAATTTGGTAAAAAGCCCAATATGGATGCCATTTTGTTTTTAGTTGGTGTTCAGGAACTTGGTGTTTTAAGAGAGTTTGCAAAACACGAAAAAATGGACCTCATGCATATTGCTACTGCAAAATTGTTGAGTTATGAAGGTCATTTCGAATTTGAAGGAAATGATGATGATGGCTGGCCTCATTACCGTCAGATTTCCAAACCACCTTACGGCGATTTAATGGCACAGGAATTGCTATTAAGGAAATTGCTGGTTCGTTATTTCGATGAAAACGGTTTTTTTGAGGACAATCAAACCATTTCATAGGTAAATCAGTCTATATTTTATTTGAGAAATTTATATCTTGCCAATTAAGGATTTATACAATATGAGAAAACAAATCATCTTTACTATTTTATTAAGTTTATTTCTTATTCAAACACAGGCGCAAACAAAAAAAACGCCGGCTCAAAAGCCTGTAGTTACTAACAAGGCCAAAGTTAATCCTAAGCCAAAACACATTGTTACTAAAATCAATCCTGCAAAAAGCGCTGAAAGATTGGTTGAAATAAAAACTGATTATGGTGTGATGGTTGCTAAATTATATAATGAAACTCCTTTACACAGAGATAATTTTGTGAAATTAGTTAAACAGGGTTTTTACGATAGCTTATTGTTTCATAGAATTATAAAATCATTTATGATTCAAGGTGGAGATCCAACATCAAAAACAGCTGATTCAACAGCTATGTTAGGTTCAGGTGATGTTGGTTATAGAATTCCGGCTGAGTTTTTACCAAGTTTATTCCATAAAAGAGGAGCTTTATCTGCAGCCAGAGATAATAATCCTGAAAGAGCTTCAAGTGGTTGCCAGTTTTATATTGTTCAGGGAAAAACTTTTACGCTTGAAGAACTGGAAAAAATTATCAATAGCAGGAATTTAAATCGCAAACAGTTAATGATGTATACACTTTATCAAAAAGATACTGTTCAAGCGCGTTTATCAGAACTTCAAGCTATCGGTAATAAAGAAGCTCAACAAAATTATATGCTTTCTCTTCAAGCTGAAGTTGAAAAGGAGTATGGAAAACTCGAACCAAACAAAATTGATTACGACCAAATTGATTACTACATGAAAGTAGGTGGAACTCCTCATCTTGATGGTGATTATACTGTATTTGGTGAGCTTATTTCAGGTTTTGAGGTTTTGGATAAAATTGCTGAAGTGCAAACCAGACCAGGCGACAGACCTGTTAAGGATGTTAGAATGAAAGTTAGAATGTTGAATTAGTACCCCCAAAATGCGTTTTTCTTTTATCCTATTTTTTCTATTTCCGCTATTGGTCTTTGCTCAAACTGAAACAGTTGTAACGGGTAAAGTGCAGGATAAAAGAACCAAAGAAGCTCTGCCATATGTAAGTATGGGTTTCAAAGGAGTTCCCGGTGGAACAACGTCTAATTTTGAAGGTAGATTTAAAATAACTACCAATAAACCTACCGATTCACTTTTTGTAACTTATATGGGTTATAAAAAGTTGGGTGTAAAAATTAAGAGAAATCAAACTCAAACATTACTAATCGAGCTTGAGGAGCAAACTCTTGAAATGAACGAAGCAATTGTAAGGCCGGGTTTAAATCCTGCACTTAGAATTGTAAATGCAGCTAGGAATAATAAGGGTATAAATACGCAAGAGAACCTCGAAGCTTATGAATATGATTCTTATTCAAAACTCGATCTTTCTTTGACAAATGTTTCTGATGAGATGAGGAATAATCCGATTCTGAAACCTCTTCAATCTTTATTTGATACATTAAACCAAATGAAAAACCAGGATGGGAAACATATTCTTCCTGCTTTGGTTAGTGAAACTTATTCAAAATATTACTACAACAAGAGTCCAGTTTTAACCAAAGAGCAAATCGAAGGCAGCAGGTACTCCGGAATTGGTATTGAAAAGAACTCTTACTTAACAGATTTAATGGGTGGAGAATTGCATCATTACAATTTGTATGGAAACTATTTGCGTATTCTAAACAAAGATTTTATTTCTCCAATTGCAGATGCTGCTCATACTTTTTACATCTATACCTTACTCGATTCAACTGAAAACAATGGCGTAAAAACATATAAAATTCAATTAAATCTTAAACGTAAGCAAGACTTAGGTTTTGAAGGTTTAATTTGGATTGAAGACAGTTCCTATGCTTTAACAAAAGTTGATTTATTTATAGGCAAAGAATCAAATGTAAATTTTATCAATAAAATAAAATTACAACAAGAATGGGCTCCTACAAGTGCTGGTCCCTGGATTACTTCACGTTCCAGAATTGTATTCGATTTTGCAAGAATTTCTAAAGCCGGAAGCGGTGTTTTAGCAGGTTTCTATAATGCCTATTCAAATTTTGTTATCAATAAAAAAAGACCTGAAGAGTTTTTTGATTATGCCATTTTAACCAATCAAGATGCTGGTTTAAAGGATACTTCTTTTTGGTCAGATAAGCGCTCAGAACCTTTAAGTAATATTGAAAAGGAAATGTTTTTAAAGGTGGATTCAGTTAATAATCTGCCAATCATGAAAACTTATGTTGATGTTATTCATACCATTGTTGAAGGCTATAAACGTATTGGAAAATTAGATTGGGGTCCGTATATGAACTTGATTTCGTTTAATCAGGTTGAAGGAACTAGACTTCGTGTAGGTTTTAAAACCAATTACGATTTTCATCAGAAATTTGTTTTTAATACTTACCTCGCTTATGGTATTAATGATAAAAGATTTAAGTACAAATTGGGTTTTGATTATATTTTAGATGATAAAATGTGGACCAAATTTTCAATGAATTATAGAGATGATTATGATTTATTGGGAATAAGTAATTCGCCTATAAGTTCAATTTCTAGTGGCGGAATATTTCAGTTCTTTAATTTCTTTTCAGGAAATGCGAGAATGAATTCTACTCAGGAATTAAAGGTTGATTATACAAAATCATTCAAAAAGTACTTTTCGTGTAATGTAAGTTTCATGAACGCTTCATTTAATCCTGTTGGTAGATTTGCATTTGCTTACTTAGCCGATCCAAATAAAGGAATGGTTTCAGATAATATTAGCGACCGTTTTGTAAACTCAAGTTTTGGTTTAGAAGTTCGTTGGGCCTATCGAGAAAAAATGATTTCAAGAGGGCATGATAGATTTAATATTGAAACAGCTAAAGCTCCTGTTGTTGTTTTAAGTTATCAGCAAGGATTTAAAGGTATAATGGGAAGTGATTTTAACTTTAATCGTGTTAATGTTACTGTTTCACAACACCTGAATACCGGAATTTTTGGTACTGCAGATTGGTGGATTTATGGAGGAAAGGTTTTTGGTGTTTTACCATACCCAATGTTAGATGTTGCTAGAGGAAATGAGAGCATTATTTACAGTGATTACAATTATAGTTTGATGAATTTTTATGAATTCATTAGCGATGAGTATGTTCATGCAGCTTATGTTCAGCGTTTCGAAGGACTTTTATTAAACAGAATTCCATGGGTAAAAGACCTTAAATGGCGTAATGTTATGACAGTAAAAGCGGCATACGGACAATTGAGTTCTGCCAACAAAAATAAAATGTCGCAAAGCGATGTAAACGGCAATCCCGTTATTGCTGTCCATAGTTTTGATAGAGGTCCTTATGTTGAAATGGGATATGGAATTGAAAATATATTTAAAGTTTTTTCAGTAGGATTGTTCCATAGATTAAATTATCATGAATTGCCGAATTCTCGCAAATGGGCTTTAAATCTTGGTTTACGTGTCCAATTCTAGGTACGATGTTCATTATTAATAAACATTCGTTTTAGATACTTGGCGTAATATTGAGGCAAATTCATTATTGTGCAGCAACACGTTTTTACTATTGCAAAGGTTTGCAAAGAATTTGGAGTAGAGGAGGCAATTATTTGCCCCGGTAGTAGATCAGCTCCTCTTGTTTACGCTTTCACCCAGATTGCAGGAATAAACTGTAGGTCTGTAGTTGATGAAAGATCAGCAGGATTTGTTGCTTTGGGTATGGCCCAGCAATCAAAACGACCTGTGGTTTTAATCTGTACTTCAGGCACTGCTTTGTTGAATTTTTTTCCTGCTGTGGCTGAGGCTTTTTACCAGAAAGTTCCATTATTGATTTTAAGTGCTGATAGGCCTCCAGAATTGCTCAATCAACAAGATGGGCAAATGATTATGCAAAAGAATGTTTTTGGTAAACATGTAAATGCTTCTCATGAATTACTTTGTTTTGATGAGGGTAAGGTTGATTATGCACTCACAGAAAGAATTGTACTTGGAGCATTGTATGAAACCATTTTCTCCGCAGGTAAAGGTCCTGTGCATATAAATGTTCCTTTAAGAGAGCCTTTGTATCCAAAAGATATTAAGCCAAATATTCCTAGGTTACATCAATTTAAAGATTTAGGAAATGCTCCTATTGCCATGCCAAGTGGTAAACTCGATGAACTAAAGGATGCCTGGTTAAAAGCACAAAGAAAATTGGTAATTGTTGGATTAGGTCCTGAAGATAAATCTCTAGGTTTGGCCTTAAACAAATTAGTTAACCAATCAGATGTAGTTATTTTGGCTGATATAGTTTCAAATCAGCTTGAATCATCAAACATCAAAAATTTTGATGCATTGATTCAATATGCTGATGCTGAAATTCTGAAAAATTTAGAACCGGATTTAATCATTTCTATTGGTGGTCCGCTTGTTTCAAAATCATTAAAAAACTGGTTAAAAGCTTGCAAACCTGAATGGCATTTCAGAATTGCAACGGAGACAAATACAATAAACACTTATCAGAACTTAACTGAATTCATACGAGCAGTACCTGTTGATTTTTTAAATGCTTTTATAGCAATTACTCGCTTTAATAAACCAAGTTCAAAACAATACAGTGGTTTATGGAAGATTTATTCAGACAAAACCCAGGAAATACAAAATGAATATCTTAAAAATGTAGTTTGGTCGGAACCATATGCAATTGATTTTTTAATGAAATCAATTCATGGTCCTGCACAAATTCAATTAGCAAATAGTGGTTCAATTCGATTTGTAAGTTGGTTGGCTAATGTTCCTGCTGATATTTCGGTTTTTGGAAACAGAGGCACTAGCGGTATTGAAGGTTCTGTTTCAACTGCAATTGGCGCAGCGCTCATCAATCCTGAAGAAACAGTGGTTTTAATCTGTGGCGATTTGTCTTTGCTTTATGATAGAAATGCTTTTTGGCAAAATGAATTACCTCAGAACCTAAAGATAGTTTTGTTAAATAATTTTGGCGGAAGAATTTTCGAATGGATAGATGGTCCTTCTTCTCAACCAGATTATTTGGAGTTTTTTACGACTCCACACAACAGAAACATCGAATTTTTAACTGCTGAATTCAGAATACCACATTACATTTGTAAGTCGGTGAATGAAATGACTGAAAAATTGGCTTCATTTTTAAGTCCTGATACCGGTTTAGCTATCATGGAACTTCAGTTTGAATACAAAGAAAACCTTGAGGCCATTCGCTTGTTTAAATCATTACAAATCATAAATCAATAAAATAATGACATCAATTTTTCCATGGGAGAACATTAAGGAGTACCAAGAAATCCTTTTTCAATTTTATGATGGTATAGCAAAAATCAGCATCAACCGTCCACATAAGCACAATGCTTTTACTCCTTTAACTGTTAAGGAAATGAGTGAAGCAATGGAAATTGCTCGTCAGCGTGAAGATGTGTATTGCGTTATTTTAACAGGTGAAGGTGGTCAGGCTTTTTGCAGTGGTGGCGATCAAAGTGTTCGTGGTCATGGTGGTTATGTTGGTGATGATGGTGTACCTCGTTTGAATGTGTTGGATTTACAAATGCAAATTCGTCGTATTCCAAAACCGGTTGTTGCTATGGTTGCTGGTTATGCAATTGGTGGCGGACATGTTCTTCATGTAATTTGTGATATTTCAATTGCTGCCGAAAATGCAAAATTTGGTCAAACCGGACCAAAAGTTGGTAGTTTCGATGGTGGTTTTGGAGCAGGATTTTTAGCCAGAGTTGTTGGTCAGAAAAAAGCTCGTGAAATCTGGTTCCTATGCGAACAATACAGTGCTCAGGAAGCTTTGGATATGGGATTGGTGAATAAAGTAGTTCCATTAGAAATGCTTGAACAAACCACAGTTCAATGGTGCCAAAGAATGATGGAAATGAGTCCGATTGCTTTGCGTATGCTAAAAAGCGCATTCAATGCAGAACTCGACGGGCAAGCAGGTATTCAGGAATTGGCAGGTAATTCAACCTTATTGTATTACCTAAGTGATGAAGCCAAAGAAGGTAAAAATTCTTTCCTAGAAAAACGCAAACCGGATTTCAAAAAATTCCCGAAATTCCCATAATCGTGCGGATGGACTGCGTCCATCCCCAAGAAGGATGGACGCAGTCCATCCGTACAATAAATCGCCACCCGGCCATCCCCCAAATAGGAATCAATGAAAGATAATTCTATACATTTTTTTAATTCATTAGAAGAAATGTCAGATGAACACTATACCTATCTGGCATCACTAAGTCCTGAAGAACATTTGCGAAATGCAGTTTTGCATATTCAGCAGATTTACGCAGAAGAACTAAAAAGGAACAAGGAAACACCTAAGGAAATAATATTTGATTCTATATGAATATTTAATTTTGGTTAAAGGATGGCCGGTTGGCCATCCCTACAATCTATTATAATTTTTTATGTACATCCTTGAATTGAAGCATTTCAACTAATTTCAGTTCATTCTCTTCATCAAAACCACAGCTGCTTATAAACTCTTTTGGATTTTCATAAGTTCCAAATAACATATCCCACCAAACTATATCACCATAATTGTTATTGTGTTTTTCATACTCGTGGTGAATTCTATGCATTTCCGGTCTTTGAAAGATATATCCTATCCATTTGGGTGTCTTCACATTTGTATGATAAAAGAATTCACCTAAAGCTGTAAATAGGGTGTATATAGCACCAGCTTCCATGTCTAATCCCAGAAAACTATAAACCAGTAAACTTCCAATGATTGAGTTTACAATCATTTCCAAAGGATGTTTGTAAAAAGAAGTAATGACTTCAATTCGCTGTGGACTATGGTGTATCTGGTGAAAATGTGTCCATAAAAAATCTACTCTATGTCTCCATCTATGCCACCAGTAAAATATGAAAGTGGCAATAAAATATGCGATAAATCCACCTAAATATGGATTTACAAAATTTGATAAATTAAAAATTGAAAGACCTGTGCACCATCTTTCCCAGGTATATCCGGCAAGTGTTACAACTCCCAATTGTACAAAGTTCACAGCCAGAACCCTTGTTTCCCAGCCTCTTACTTTTGCCAGCTTCCAGCCAGGCACTATTCTTTCGAGGATAAAGCAAAATGCAAATACCCCAAATATTATTGGTAACATATTTTTTTGTTTGATTTTGAAAAAAAAGGAATGGTTTCCTTTTGATTTGGATTTAAAATATGGCTAATAATAGCCAATGATGAAGATTTAAAAAGATCTTCTTATTGCGGATTGAAATTATATTAGATTTTTTCTAGAACCACATCATCTATCCAAACAGTTCCAGCTTGAAGTACATTAAACTCCAGACGTAATTTTGTCATCTCCTCTGGCATTTTATAGGTAGTTTTATATTGAACCCATTCACCTGTGTTGTTGGTAGATTTGATACTATTTGTTCCTTCTCTGCCTAAAGTACTTATACCGGCTATATTAAATGAAAATTCAGAACCATTGTTTTTTGCCCAAAAACTAATACTGAATTCTTCCCCGCTTTTAACAGGTATTTCCTGTGCTATACCCGGCGAATGCCAACCACCTTCTGCTGAACAATTTTTGACATCAAAACGCAATGATTGTTTACCTGATTGGAAATCGGTATTGTCGAAAGTAAAATTGAAATCGCCCGCTTTTACTGTGTTTTTCGTGTAAACAAGCCAGTTTACAGGTAGGTTTTCTTCTACAATTTCGAAATTACCATTGTTACCCAATGATGGGTTTAATTTCGATTCACTCATTTGGGTTGAACAACTCATCAAACCAAGAACAACTGATGAACCCATAAACAGACTCATCAATTTAGAAACTAATTGATTTTTTATCATATCGTTTTTTTAAACAAAATAATGAACACCATTATTCGGGTTCAAAACTATTGTTGGGCTTATTCAATCCTTTTGACATTTATCAAAAAGTATTCACAAAAATTTATTTCCCATTTCTAATCCTGCTTAAGGTTTCCTGTTTCATGCCCAAATAGCTGGCAATTCTTCCCAATGGAGCTCTTAAAATTAAATGTGGTCGGTTCTGACAAAGGATTTCATACCTTTCTTTTGAGCTGTTGTATTGAAGTGAAATAAGTCTTTCTTCTAATCTTGCATAATAATCCTCTAGTAACAAACGGCCTGCTCGTTCAGTTTCAGGAAATTTTTCATACATCTCATGAATTGTTTTATAGCTTATAGCTTCAACTAAACAATCTTCAATTGCTATGATGCTTTCGTAAGATTGTTTTCTTGAAATAAAACTATAATAGGAGGTAGCAAATTCGCCTTCAGAGGCTATCCAGCTGCATACTTCTTCCCCATTTTGCAAATAGTAGCCGCATACCATTCCTGTTTTTATATAATACAAATATTGGCAGGTTTGTTGAAGTTCTAAAATGGTTTCATTTTTTTTGAAACTCATTTCCTCCTTGTTTTTTTCAATCCAAATTGCAGCCTCTTCAGATAGCTTACTAAGTGAGTTTATTTTTTCAACTAGATTCATTGTATTTTTTATTTTTTTGCTTTTTTCACGCAATTCATGGACAGGTGTCCGTCCATCCCTACCGTATATCAATCAAATTAATTTTTGTATAATTCCAATAAAATGGCGTTTCCATCCGTTTTTTTACTCATTATGTCTAATAACATAAAAATTATAATAAAAGGGAACATGATGGTTAAACAAATGGAACCAATTATTTTTAAATGAATTGCACCAGATATAATTAAAATGAGAGATGTATTTAATGATTCATGGCTTAATCTTCCCCAAAAACCATATGAATATGATTTTTTTTCCAAAATAAAACCTGCTCTTTTTACCTTTTCAATGAGTTCAATTTCAGTATAAATTCTTTTTCTGCTATTGATACTTTCATATTGTTCAAATCGGTTAAAAACATACCTATAAATTGGCAGTAAAATCTTTCCATTTATTGGTTGATATAAAAGAAATTTTGCTCCTGGTTTTAAACTTTCATAAATATTTTTTAATCCAATTTCATCATTTTCCAGGTATTGAATTACCCCAACACTTATTCCTAAATCAGCTTGAAGACTTGCTTTGTTCTTTTCTATATCTAACAATTCTGTTTTTAGATTTGGTAGATTAAATGATTGACAAAAATTAATATTACTTGTTTTATTGTCGATTGCATAAAATATTTTTGAGGGATTTCTCTTGCAAAATGGAACGATATACTGTGCTTCGCCTGCACCAAAATCCATTATGATGGCATTAGAATCAGATTTTTCCAATAGTTTTTTCCATACCGGAATGATATACCATTTTCTTAATTGAGTGAAGTAATTGGTAACATAAATAATCCTGATTAAATCAGGAATTTGCATCAGAATTTTTGGATATTCATAAGCAAGAATCTTATAATCTTTTTTCTGTTTCAATCTTTACAATGTTAAGTTATTTCCATCATTCCTTATTTATTGATACTCTTATTTGTTATAGCTGTTTCAAATGTTTTATTTCGCCCTATGAGTCAAATCAATGAAAACTATAATCCCTGGAAAACCTTAACTACTGATGTTAAATATGATAATCCATGGATTCAGATTCAACACAGTGATGTTATTAATCCTGCTGGAAATCCCGGTATTTATGGTGTTGTACATTTTAAAAATTTGGCTATCGGTATTATTCCTTTAGATGAAAATAACAATACTTGGATAGTTGGTCAGTTTCGTTATGCTATTAATGAGTATTCATGGGAAATTCCGGAAGGTGGCGGTAAACATGGTGTCGACCCAATAGAATCGGCGAAAAGAGAATTACTTGAAGAATGCGGCATTATTGCAAATAGCTGGGATAGACTTATTGATATGACTCTTAGCAATTCCGCTACTGATGAAAGAGCAATTATTTATGTAGCTAGAGATTTAACTTTTACTGAATCTGAGCCGGAAGATACTGAGGAATTAGGCTTGAAAAAGATTCACTTTGATGAACTATTTCAAATGGTAATGGATGGAAAAATCACAGATTCAATGTCGGTTGCAGCCATTCTTAAACTTAAACTAAGAATGTTGGGTCATTAAAGTTGTATTTAAATTTGTATAGGCTATTTCTAATAGTGACAATTTTTATCGATTAAACTAGTTAAAGTTTATCAATCTCATCTTCAGTTAATCCGGTGTATTTGATGATTTTTTCAATTGGTTCGTTCTCCGTTTTCATGAATCTTGCCATTTCAATTTTACCTTCAGTCTTCCCTTCATTTTTCCCATCATCAAAAGCAGTATCTATAACATTTTTTAAGTCTCTATAAACCTTTAAGCTATTTTCATAGCTGGCAATTTCTCTGGCTCCAAATTTTGCTATTTCTGCTTTTTCAAATGCTTTGTTGAATACCTCATCGGCAATAATTGTCGGTATTGACTGAAAATCCTCTAAATATTTAATGAAATATAACCACTTGTCTAATCGGGTTTTAAGCTGGTTTTCATTTAAGTTGAAATTAGGCATTTCTAAATAAATGAATGTGAGTTTGTCGTAGAATATTTTGCCAAATTGATTCTTAAGTTTAATGGTATGAACAACCTCACTTTTCTCAGGTTCAGTTTCATAATCGTCAAAAGTGAAATCTAGAATTCCAATACAATAAACAGCCTTCAGATTAAAATACCATTCTCCTTTTTCTGCTTGTTCTCGAATAGGAAATGTTGAATAGTAAACTGTTCTATCCTTAAAGTAGTTTTGCTTGGCTTTTTGCAACTCTACAATGAATTTTTCACCTTTCTCACTTTCACAATAGATATCGTAAATGGCTTTTCTGTCCTGTTCTAATTGTCCAAGTTGCTCATTATTTTTAAAACTTAAATCAACAATTTTATTTGTTTCAGGCAAAATGGCATTCAGAAAGTCAATAAGCATTGGCTTACTTGCTTCTTCTCCGAATATTTTTTTAAATCCGAAGTCGGTAAATGGGTTTACATATTTTGCCTTCATCTTTTTATTAATCCAAAAATTTAATCAAGGCAAATTTAGGCTTCTTTTATTGAATTTAAGTTACGATGAGTTCTTTATCGTTTGATTTACAGTTATATAAATCATTAGTCCCTAATGTCAACCCAACCTTTGATATCAATTTTTAAGGTATCCCCTAAGTTTTTACTAAAGTGCTGGTTGGGTAAAATTCCTCCTCTTTTCTGTGAAAATTGTTTGGTCCAATCACCTCTGGTCACTTTATATTGATTGAAATTATCGTTGAATTTTGAAATTACTAAAACCCTGGTTCCATTGCCCAAATCTTTGAATTTAAATTTATCATCTTTTGGCTGCCAATTATTAAAATCACCGGTTAAATAAACATGTGCATTTGATGGTGTATTCTCCGGTTCAGATTGTATAAATACAACCAGTTTCCGTGAAGGCTTATAATCTGCCCAATTTGATATTCTTACATGAATTGTATCGTCAAATAAACTTTTTGGAATTTTTTTATTATTGGGTTTTAACATCCTTGAATCTGCTTCCTCAGCTTCCCATGAACCTCTTGTTATTTTAAATTCATGTTCTTTTGAATCGGGTAATCGAAGAATGATATAGTATTTTCCATTCGGCAATCTCCTGAAAGCATAATTCGGATTTTGGGCATTCCAATCGTTAAAATCTCCTGCTAAAAATATCTTATCATCTTCTTCAGTATAATCTGGAACTTTATCTAAAATTATAAATACTTTTCTAAAAGCATCTGTTTCAAATAGAGTGATTGTTTCAGGCCTTGTTTCAACTTTGGTTTCTTTAGGTTGAGTAACAACCAATGGTTTTTGTTGAATTAAAATATCAGGCGTTTGAACAATTATATTCCCGTTTTTCTTTTCAAGATGTGCCCAGTTTTCAATTTGAATATAAATGGTGTCTGATGTCTCATTGGTATTAATAGTTCGGTCTTCTTTTTCCTCAAAGTTTTTAAGTGTTTCAACCTTATCCCAACCACCTGCTGTTATTTTGTATTGTTGTTCTTCACCTTCACTATATTGAATATTGAGGTAATATTTTGAACCTACTTTTTTAAAGCTATAGAATCTATCTAATGGGTTCCATAAATTGAAACTACCTGCTGCATATATTACCTGATTTTTTGGAGTTAAAACCGGTATTTTATCAATGCAGATTACCTTATTGATGGTTTTCTCCAATGGTAAATCAATCCAGTTTCTCATTTTAATGAATACAGTATCCTTTTCACCAAAAATTATTTCTCTGTATCTGTTATCCTGATTGTTTTCATCGGCCTCAACAGATTCCATGGCACCTCTGTGTATTTTGAATAATAATTGTGATGATAGTTTAGGAACAGTTAAAGTGTATTTACCTATTGAACTCATTTTGAATTCAAAGTTCTTATCCGGACAAGCCCAATAATTTACGTTAGCTGCTATAAATAGTCTGCTTCCTTTTGGCGTATTAATCGGTATTTCATCAAGTACAATTGTTACTTTACTACAATTTAGTGGTTCTAAATCTTTCCAACCAGATATATAATTAATTATTCCATCTGTTTCTCCTAAATCATAAGTTCTATTAGCCAGTTCACCTTTACAACTATCTGTTTCTACTGTTGTCCAATCTCCTCTGGTAAATTTGTATTCTACTTTTCCGAAACCCCAGGGTAAATATGTAAAATAGGTTTTACTGCTTTCATCGTATTGAAGAATATAAGCTGGGTCCGCTGGATTCCAGTTATTAAATGTCCCGCAAACAAATACCGGTGAGCCTTTGGGTGTATTAAGCGGTACTGAACTTATCTCGATTTTTTTACCCTTGCATGAGCTCAATAGAAATGCCAGTAACATGAATAAGAAAGCTGTCTTACTCAAGTTTATTAGTTTAAATTTTGATATGATATGTTCTGTTTTAATTGGCATTATCCATCCATTTTAAAAAAGCTTCAACACGAACTCTGCTCACTAGCACTTGCTCTCCGGCTTCCGGTTTAATGTCGAGGAGTAATCTGCTATTAAAGTATTTATGTACTTTTTGAATACATTGAATTGAAACAATCATGCCTCTTGTTGCTCTAAAAAATTCTTTATTACCTAATTGCTGTTCCAATTCATCAAGAGTATATTCAATAATGTATCTTTTGTCGTCATGTGCTACTAAGTAAACCGTATTTCTATCAGCATAAAACCAAGCAATTTCGTTGCATTGAATGGTTTTAAATTGTTCTCCGATTTTTATAAGAAACCTACTTTTTTCCTTTTTGGGTTCAATACCCAACAGTTTCCTTAATTCTTCTCCTGAAAAAGCAGGAAGGCTAGGTTTAGGTTGAAGTTTACTTAGTTTGTTCAAAGCTTTTTCTAAAAGAGCAGGTTCAACCGGTTTCATTAAATAATCGATGCTATTTAATTGAAATGCTTTAATTGCATATTCATTATAAGCAGTTGTAAAAATTACAGGTTTATCAATACTGATGGTATTAAATATATCAAAACTTAATCCATCTGATAATTGAATATCAAGAAACAAACAGTCAAAATCTTCATTTTCTTCAAGCCATTCAATCGATTCTTTTACTGAATCAAGTTCAACCACAACTTCAATTTGCGGGTTTACCTTCTTTAAAAGCCTTTTTAATTCTTGCCTTGCATGTGGTTCATCTTCTATAATAACTGCTTTCATAGGTATAATTGACTATTAAAAATTACAGGAACTTGTACTCTAAAATATTCGCTTGTTTCTTCAATCAAAACCTTCTCTTTGCTCAATGATTCAAACCTCGATTGTATCATCTGAAGTCCTAGTTTACTTGAGAATTCCAGGTTTTCTTTTAATTGTATATTATTTTCAATGATGATAAAATTTCCCTTACTGAAAATCTTGATATGTAAATTTTTAGAACGTGAAATAATATTGTGTTTGATAGCATTTTCTATTAACATCTGAAATGTTAAGGGTATGATAGATTCATTTTTATGTTCATCAGTAATATTCACTTCAAAAAACAACATGCCTTCAAATCTTATGGTAAGCAACTGACTATAATTTTCGAAAAAATTTAGTTCTTCTTCAATGCTTATCAATTCCCTATTCCTAAACTCAAGAATGTTTCTGTAAACCTTTGATAACATTCTTAGAAAATCGGCAGCTCTATCCTGATCTTCATAAATAAGAGAGGAAAGTGTATTTAAATTATTGAATAAAAAGTGTGGGTTGATTTGATTTCTTAAAAGTTCAAGATTAAACTGAGCTTTTTCCTTTTCAAAAGTTTCCTGTTGTACCCTCGATGAATGCCACTGATTAATGAGGTATTGACCAAAATCGTAAAGGATATTTAGTTCCATTACAAAAGCCACAATAATGAATTGGTACAGTTGAAGTTTATAACTCAAAAACAGATTTTCATCCAGTATTGCGTACCTGAAATAAGTTATAATAACGACAACAATTTGTACTTGTAAATTATTTATTCCGGCTTGTTGTAGTGATTGAAACGCAAATCTTTTTATTGGATCATTCGGCCATGGATGTTTGCTTTCGAGATTAAAAAGTGATTTTTTATTCAGGTAGAAAAGTGCAACAAAAATGAAAATGGCTGTAATATACCTGGAGATAAAATCGAGGAAAAAGAATTGGTATCCCAACAAACTCAATAGTAACTCATGGAGCAGCAAGTAAAGAAGTATGCTGAGCCATAATAATGAGCGCCTAAGAGTTTTGTTCGATTTTTCTACCAACATGTTTTAGTTCTCTAAATCAGCAGAAGTTTTGTTTTTGAAAAATGATTTTTCTATAACTTCATTTCCTTTAGTAATTCTTATAATGAAATTTCCTTCAGGTAATGCTGAGATGTCAAATATATCGCTAATTGTGTCCTCTTCATATCTAGCCGAAAATAAAACTACACCATCAGCACTAAGTATTTGAAATTTTACTTTTTCAATTTCTTCCTGAAATAATCCAATTTTAATTTGTTCATGGCCATCGTAGTACAATGTGCTTTCCATAGATGAAGTTTCAATTCTTTGAACCGAACTTTTGTTTTTGATAGAATTCTTGTCTGTATTATTAGCAAAAATGTTGTTTGATGATATCATTACACCCAGTGTAAGGATACTAATAAGCGCAATTTTTTTCATGGTTTCCTTGTTAATCATGATTCAAAAGTCTGATTACTTATCCTTTTTAAAGAGCACTTTACTCCGAAGTTCATTTTTTACTATTCGAATTTCAACTTGGCTTGTTTGTTTTTCTTTTCGACTGATTTTTTATCGACCTTACTTATTTTCAGTCATTTTGTATAATTATTTGAAAGTGAATTTTGTTGAATTATAAGTAATTAACAGAAAAATTATATGTATATACAACTTTTGGCTTTATTTTTGGTCTAATCATAAACAAAACTAATTCTATGAGAAAAATTTACTTAATCGGAACTTTATTAGCATTCACTATTATAGGAATTGGAACTTTGGAGTCAAATCCAACAGGTTCGCCAACCGGTAGAACAGGTTCTCCGGGTGATGGTGGTGCTACATGTATTACCAGTGGTTGTCATTCAGGTGGTTCTACTGATGTTACAAATGTTATTTCGAGTAATATTCCCGCAGAAGGTTATACACCAGGAACAACTTATACAATTACAGTTTCTGTTGCAGCAAGCGGAAAAAAAGGATTTCAAGTTTCTCCTCAGAAACTAGATGGTACTTTGGTAGGAACTTTAGCGGCTGGTACTGGTAGTCAGGTTAATTCTACTAAATATGTAACACATACTTCTGCCAAAACAAGCAATCCTGCTGTTTGGTCATTCAGTTGGACAGCTCCTGCTTCAGGTTCGGGTGCTGTTGATTTTTATGGTGTTTTTGCCATCAATAGATCTGCTATTCAAAAACAGAAGTATACTGTTTCTGAGAAAACTGCAACTGGTGTAAACGAAAATATCTATATCTCTCAGTTAAGTTTGTATCCAAATCCTATTGTAAACAAAACCATGAATTTGGGTTTTGAAATGAAAAAAGCTGGTGATTTAAAAATCAGCTTAATCGATATGACAGGTCGTGATGTTTATACTTTCGAAGAGGCTTATCATGCTGCGGGAAACAAAGATTTTAACTTCAACCTTCCTGATTTAAACAGAGGTATGTATTTCGTTCAAATTAAAACCAACGATTTAAGCCTGAGCAAAAAAGTGCTTTTGAATAACTAAAAACGCTTGTTTTATAATCAATAAGAATTGGACTTCCTCGAAATGGGGAGGTCCTTTTTTTTGGAGATTAGGTGTCGCTTTTTTTCTAAATTGAATATGTTGGAATGTAAGTTTTGCTGCTAAAAGAAGTTAACAGCTTTTAGAAATAACATTCATGAGCAGAACATTTTGGGCATTGCAAAGGAGGCGATTTTCAGCACAAATATTGATGCGAAGAACCAAACTTTTATTAATCACAAATGTGTCTGCTGAGCACTGAACGGACACTTTTTCCAAACCAGTGTTACAGGCTTACCTTCTGTCCACCGAGTATTTGAAACGCTTTCTAGTCAACGGTTTTTGTGTCAGCATAGCACTGATTTTTGTCTGTAGATAGGTTGTGCGGTTGTGTATTTTTTATTTTCAGAAGGTGGATGAGATTTTTTTTAATTCAATTTTGTCTTGGCTGGAAAGGTGGAAAGCTCTTGTTAAAACTTTTGTTTGTGCTTGGGCTGCTTGCAAATGTGCTTACACATGGTTCGTTTGCTAATTCGTTTTGATTCTTCGGAGATATAATTTTTCACGGATGCTGTAAATTTTATTTATGCTATCTATGTCAATTTTACTGTCAATAGATTTAAGGATTACTGCATCATTCTTTTGACAAATTTCTTTGATGGAAGTCTTGACTTTGAAGTTCTTTACAAACGAATTAAATTCTATGACATCTACATTCATATAAGGCACAGGTAAGTTTTTAAATTCATTTGGTGTCAACTCTAAAACACCGCCACCGTAATATCTACCGTTAAGTTCAGCAAATGAAAGTGTCAGTGAATTGTAGAAGGAATAAATCAAATTCTCAATGTCATAGTTCTCTTTCATTTCAATTGTGTAGGCACTGTCAGTTGCCAAAACATTTGCGTTGTTCTTAATTAGCTTGGGATATTCATTACAGCGCTTAAAGAAAAATGCTTCAGGTGCTGTCCCAACATTTGGAACTTCAAACCAATTCTCACGAATTGAAGTTTTATATCTCTCATTAATTTTCAAAGCCAAACCTTTGTCAAGGTATTGATGTATTCTTTCATTGTTCTTAAGCTTCATTGTCTTGTTAAGAGCAATTAGAAATGTCGGTTTTGATTGCTTTATTAAATTCTCAAACTCCACGTGAGTTAGAATTACACTTCCATTTACAAAAGAACCTTTCTGAATAATTTCCTTTACATATTTCTTCAGTGAATATTCTTGAACCGTTTGTGCATCAACAATAAAATAATTGTTTGCTGCTGTTACAATCCCTGTTTTTGATGTACAGTAGTGATTTACAATTTGAATTTGCTTCTTTACTTTCTCCAAAAGTTCAATTTCATCAGTTGTTAAATGATGATGTGTCCATTTGGATTCCCTAATATTTACATTCTGTGCAAGTGAAAACTTTTTTTCTTCAAGGTCTTTTAACTTATCAATGTTACAATAGTAAACGCCTTTGTATTTTGATTTTCTTTCACCAATTAAAAGTAATGTATCTTGTCCTTTGCAATCTTTAAAAAGCAATTGGTTGAAAGTAAAAATTTCAACTCGTTCAAATTCTTTTAGAATTAAAGTTCGCAGTTCGGCTGCAAACTTTACTTGCAATAACTCGGAAGGAAGAACAAAAGCTAAAACGCCATTGTCGCTTACGAAATTTATACTCCGAACTAAAAATGCCGTCCAAATATTTTTGATTTTATTTTCTGATAAGGTAGGGAAAATTTTATGAATGCCTTCGCAAAGTGAAATTTGCTCTTCGGCTAATAAATTCTTCTTGATGTATGGCGGATTGCCAATTACCAAATCAAATTTCTGCTTGTTACTATGTTGGAAATCTAAAAAGTCAGAATGTATTGTTTTAAGTGATTTACTTTTTGTAATAGTTTTTACTTTTTCAAGTTCTTTTTCTTCTCTTTCTACTGCAACTACTTTTTTTATTTGCTTTAATAATCTTTGGTGGTTGTATATTGATTGAAGAAAAATTCCATCACCTGCACTTGGCTCTAATACAGTCAAGTTATCACCTTTCAATTTATTTGAAAGGTAGTCCACCAAAAAGTCAGCAATGATTTTTGGAGTGTAGAATGAACCAATTTTTCTTTTGTCTATCACGCGTTCTACTTTTTTGGTTTTTTTATATCAACTAATTTGTAAGGGCTTACTTTATCTCTTAGAAGTAAGTGTTGAGTCAAATTCGCAATTAACTGAAAGGCTTGTTTTACTAGTTCTAAATCTTTACTTACTTCTATTAGCTTTTTTGAATCGTTTATCAACGCTTCTGCCTTTAGTCGTAAAAAATATTCTCTTCTTTCATAAATCAATTGCGGACGATTTAAATACAACCTATTTATTAGATATGTTGATGAAATATATTTACCAATTAATAGATGGTTTGAAGCTTCAATATTAAACAATTCAGAATAATTGAAGTCACTTGGGTCTGGATAACAAATAGTGTCCAATTTATTAGGTTCATTTTGCCAATCATCTGATTTGAATTTATTACAAATTGGGCAAGAATAATAAAGGTTTGTTATATCATTTTTTAACGTTTTGAATTTTGATTGAGGTCTAAAGTGGTCAATGTGATAGTGATCAATTCCACCCCAGCGACCTTCGTGAATTGAACAATAAACACATTGTTTAAAACAGTCCACAGAAATTTGTTCTTTCCATGCTGTATAAACTCCTTTGTTTTGAATTCTTTTCCCTTTATCAATTTGTTTCCAATTCATTTCTATGTATTCAATTTAGCTTTAATTATTGCATTGAGTTCTTCCAATGATTCTATTTGCTTTTGATATTCGTTTAACCATGAATTTCTATCATCAAATCCTGAAAATGGTAATTCTAATTTAACTTGTAATGCTTGTAGTTTTTTTATTAATTCAGGGTCATTATTTCCACTTGATATTTCAGTTGTTAAAATGTTAAACTCACTCAGTTCATCAAGGTTTTCTTTTAAATAATTCTTTGCAGCTCTTACAATCCTCGGGAAATATTTATTTGTATGCTCAATAAAATCTCCTCTAGGTATAACCTCCTCAAATTCACTTTCCTTTTCTTTGAGTTCATCAGTTACAGCAGCAGCGGTTACAGAATAAATTGGAAAATCCTTAAGTTTTTCCCTTAATATTGTTACTAACTGACTGCCTTTGTATTCAACTGGCCCATTTTTATCAATCGCTTGGTCGTTTAGTTTTTCATCCAAAATCAAAACACATATTTCATTACTATTTATAAAGTTAAAATATTCATTTGGGTCTTTAAAAGGTAACGATGCAATTGCATTCAATTCACTATTAAATTCTTGAATTGCTATTTCCAAATTGTTCAGAATTGTTCCACTTTGGTCAGGGTTATCGTCTATTATTGCTATTGTTGCCATTTTGATATTTTATGAAATTTTTGGAAGCCAAATTTTGAAATTTGCACCTTTTAGTTCTTTATCTATAGTGAAACTTATGGTGCCCTCTAGTTCATCTACAATTGATTTTACAATGGTCAAACCTAAGCCAGTACCTACACTTTTACTTTCGATAGTAGTCAATGTTTTTGTAGAGAATAAAGGTTCAAATATTCTAAGTTCAAATTCTTTTGCAATGCCTGGGCCAGAGTCCGAAACTGAAAAATAGTAACCTTGTTTATCGTTTAAATCCTCCCTTTCAACCTTGATATTAACTTTTCTATCACCGCCCTTTAGAAGAGCCGCAGAGTATGCATTGGTTAATAAATTTATAAGTATAGTTTCTATGTCCATTTGATAGGTTTTACTATACAAGTTTTCTCCTTTTAATTTCAATTCTATAGAAGATGCTTCAAACGCTGGTTTAAGTTCTTTAACAACAGCTTCAATTGTTTTATAAACTTGAACATTTCGAATACGTCTTCTTTCTTTCTGTACCCTAGTTAATGCATATGCTCCCCAAGCAGCTACTTTTTTAGAAGCCTTTAAAGATTTTTCTAGTTCCTCAAGAGCTTTTTCGGTTTTTGCAGGTAAAATTTTAAGTAATTTAATTGCAGTGGTAGTTGAGCCTTGAAATTGAGTAATTGAGCCTTCAGTTTCGTGTCCGAAAACTGCGGAAGAAATACCTATTGTCGCAAGTCCATTTACAACTCTTTGCCAATTCAGAAATTCAGCTATTGTGTTTTCTACATCTTCCGAAATAGATTCTACTTTATCAATAGAACGAGCAATTGGTTTTAAAAAGGCGGTAGGTTTAATATTTTCATTACCTTCTTCAATTTCGGTTTTGATTGACTTTAGTTCATCTGTTACAAAGTGCAATTGTTCTTTAATTTTTTCAGCTTCTCTATGTGCAGGATTTTTTTGTTTTTCTTTTCGAGCCTTTTCTACTTTAGGAAAAATATTTGCCCTATGGGTTTCAAGTAGTCTGATGGAAGCTTGCACTAGTCCTTCCAAATCGTTAAAACTGCTGTTTTCTACGAAACCCTCTCTTGCTGCACTATCCTTAAGTAAATCATTTTTATCACGTGATATAAATACGGCCCCAACCAATTGATTTGGTGAAACGGTGTATTCTTCACCTCGCCCTATACCTGCAGGATTCCTTGCTTTTCTTTCACCAAGCTTAAGCCAATCAAATCCAAGTTGTGCTTTAGGAAAACCATATGGCTTTACAGCAATATTATCTCTATATATTTTAACTCCATAGTTATTATCAAGAAACTCTCTTAAATCTGAAAGTTTGAAATCTGATCCTACAATAGATGAACTATCTCTCAGGAAAAACATTAGTCTAATTTCTGTGGGCCCACATTCTAATTTATCAATAGATAAAAACTGCTGAAGGTTTATAGTTTTAACGATGTCCTCTGTTGAATATTTGTCTTTTATTGAATAGTACACTTCATTCGAACCGTCAAATATTACAGTAACGTCAACTTCTGCTGCCTCATAATACTTTGAACTTACTGGTCTTGAAAAATCAGGTGCAACATCATTGATTAGATTTATTGCAAAATCAGAAGCTTGGTTAAAGGGTGGTGTAATAGTGGAAAATTCATTATATAAATTTTCTATATTCTTAGCACTCCAAGGTTGTCGAAGTTTCGTAATTCTAATTTCTGTACCTGTAGAACTTTGACTGCCATTTCTTAATGGTATGTTGATTTCTGTTGGTGAAGTCAATTCTACATCTATTTCAGAAACATCTTTACCCTCTATATCAAAATCGTCCCAATTTACTTTTAAACCAACTATTCCGTCAATGTCAGTTTTAGAAATTAATTCCAATTTTGCACCTAATCTATCTGCTGAAATTCTACCAATTCCTTTTTCTCCTGTTTTTCTTCTTCCAAGGTCACTCATTTTAGATTCACGTTTTGCTGAAAAACCTATTCTAAGCCAACTATTCAGCAATTGGTCTTTGGTCATGCCAAAACCATTGTCGGCAATTCGGATAATATCAAAGTTGCCTTTACATAAGATTTCTACATCAACATTATTTGCATCTGCATCATAACTGTTTTTTACTAATTCAATAAGTGCCGTTGTATGGTCTTTTATGCTCTCTCTGCCTAAATGAATAAGGGTTTTAGCATCAATAAAAAAACGTTGAAAATTTTTGTCCTTTTTAGAAAGTTCACTGGAAAGTTTCAAAATAGCTCGGTAATCCTTTCCTCCTTTCTCAAGAAGTTTTTGTAATTCTTTTATTATTTCATTTTCAGTTTGAGACATCTTTTTTATTGGTAGTTTTTATTAAGCAAAGTTAACAATTAAACTTTCTTTTCTCCCTCAGATATTTTACAATTTAATTAATTGATAATCAGATTATAATTAGTAATATGCTTGATTGAAGCACTTGAAGATTTTGCTCTTTAGCTGTTGTCGAAGGGTCTGTTTTGTGTTTCATTGTAAGAGCAAATGTTTGGCAGGCTAAAATTGAATTAAAAAAATGTACGGTTTAGTAAATAAAAAATACTAATGTATTTGCAAAGAGTATTGGTTCAGTTGCTGAACAAATGCAATATGGTTTGTATGTCTTTGGTCTCCTTTCAAAATTGGCGTTTCATTTTATGTATATACACGTCCGTTTTGTCTTTATTGTTTCGTCTGTTAGGCTTGCTTATAACTATTTTCTTCATCCATAAATATTTTTATATACAACTGAATTGCCATTTACATTTAAGTTATTACTATGCTTTTTGCTGGGCTTATTATCTAATACTCTAAATGATCAACTATTAAAACATAGTTACATACGTTTTCGCTTGACCTCACAAGTTTGTAGTCATTTATATACCAGTATTTACCTAAAAGTCTATGTTTATTCTTTTGATGAGGGTTGTTTTCAAATTCAGCATAACTTCTGAGTTTTCCTTGTAAAATCACATTTCCTGTTAAATCATTTGGGAATATATAATTGTCGTCGAAAGGTTTAGCAATTACAAATTTGTTTTTACTAATCTTAAACTTAATCCAAGATTGATTTTTTTTATCAAAGTTTGTACTGCTTACAAATGCTTTTACAAATACTTCGTTAAACATGCTGGAGTCCGGACAGTTTGCTATTACTTCAACAGTAACAAATTTTGATGATTCTAATTGCTCTGTTATTTTTCCAATTGTTTTATTCTTTTCTGAACAATTGAACATAAAGCAAATCAGAATAAAAAGTCCTGAAATTTTCTCTAATGAAAAATGTATTCTTCTATACTTTTCACAGTTTTTATTTTCAGTATTTCTTTTTTTGTGAATTTCTAAAATGCTTGATGTACTTCTCATATTTACTTTTTTAGTATTAAGATTTTTAATCAGTATGATTTTAATTACTTCATGATTAAGCTTCTCACATTACTAATGCGTAAAGTAGGAATTCATCCTCATCAATATTTCTAAATTTTTTATACTACCTCTTCAACCACTTCGCCGGATCCTGTAAATTGGTTTGTTTGTAAATCTCAAAATGTAAAACAGTTGATTTATCCTCCGGATTGGTAATTACTTTTCCAATCACATCTTTTGCATTTACTTTTTGTCCTTTTACCACATTCACTTCCTCTAATCTTGCATAAACACTGTAGTATTCTCCATGATTGATTAGAATTACAAAATCTAATCCCGGAATAGGAAATGTTCTTACAACTGTACCTTTAAATACTGCTTTTACACTTGAACCCGGTTTGGCTTTAATGTCAATTCCAAGGTTTTTCTTCATGACTCCTTTTAGTTCAGGATGTTCACTTGTTCCAAATCTTCCAACGATAATTCCACCATCAACCGGCCAAGGTAATTTGCCTTTGTTTCCTTCAAAATTCTTACTTAAATCTAATTCGGTTTCAGATAAATATGAATTGGTAGTTTGTTGCTTTTGCGGCTCTGCAACAGTATTGGTTTTCTTTGCCTGTGCTAATCTGCGAGCTTCTTCTGCTTTTCTTTTCTTTTCTTCTGCTTTTCTCGCTTCAGCAATTTCTTTTGTAATCAAATCTCCAATGGCCTTATTTAATTCGCGGTCCATTTTTTCCTGTCTGGTTATTTGCGATTTGATACTATTTACCTGCTGTTGTAATTTACTTAGTAACTGACTTTCTTCTTTCTTATCAATCTCTAATTCTTTCTTCTCAGTCTCTTTTAAGCCAATTAAATTCGTTTTCTGATTTTTTATGGCAATCATTTCATTAATGGCTTCGATAATTGATTTTTGAGTGTTTAAAATCAATTTAGATTGTTGTAACCTGAAGTGCCCATATTGGTTTAGGTATTTGATTCTTCTGTAAGCTTCAAAAAACGATTTTGAATTAAAAACAAACATCATCTGTTCGTTTAAAATACGCTTTTTGTATGCTGCGACTATGTTACGAGCATAATCTTCCTTTAGTTTTTCAAGATCGTTTTGAAGATTGTACATGGCCCTTTTTTGTCCATCAATTTGTATCGATAGCTCAAAAGCCTCCTGTCCAATATGGTCAATTATTTGTGTTCTTGTTTGAATTTGCTGCCCTAAAACATTCAATTGTTTAAGTGAATTGCTTTCTTCTTTTTTTGTTTGAGCTAATTTCTTCTTATTCTCTTCAATTTTTATTTGAAGTTCTTTACGTTTTGCTTCAAGTTCTTTTCGTTTCTGAGCGGTTTTTTGTCCAACACTTGAATATATTATGCCAATAAGCAAAAAAGCCAGTAGAACTGCGTTTTTGTGCTTAAAAACCGGAAGTTTAATAAACTTTAACTTTATATGTTTTAGGAACTGCAAATTGAGCCTCTCTTTTTTGTGAAAATGCAAAGTTGTTCAGTTCAAATTTGCATTCAACTTTTTTTTCCGACTGAATGTTAATTTCAATAGTAGATGGAAACTTATTTTGTCCTGTTTCGGTGAAATGGTCGAAGTTTATATTCAAGTCCTGCTTTTGGATGGTATCCTTTAAACTCACGCTGTGGGCTTTATAATCAGCAAAATGAAAGCTATTCTGTAAGGTAGATGCAAAGAATTGACTTATTTTTAGTTCAGTTCCTGTTGTATCAATTAAAGCACCCGGAAAACTTGGATTAAATGGCACATTTCCCATGAAAATATTCTGTAATTGTTCGAATTGAATAGGTGCTGATGTGAAATTTTGCATGTATTTGTAGGAGGCACTGATATAAACCTTGTTTATTAAATCTAAGATTCTAATTGAATCAGGTTGTATCATAATTCTTGCAACGTTCACAAATCCCATTGCTTTTGCACTCATCCAAATGTATTTGTCTTTGGAAATCTGAATTTCCATGTCAAATCCTACGTCTTGTTTACTGTCTTTGTAACTTACATCCGCTTTGTAATAAAGCAGGTTTTCTGAGTTTTTAGCTAATTTGGTTTTTTCTACTGTTTCAGCAATTCTTAAAGCAGATTTACTAGCTAAATCTGTTGTGTTTCTGTTTGATACTTTTTTTGTTTTACAAGAAACCAGCCCTGCTAAAACGAATAGTACAAGAATACCTTTCACTAAAAACCTATTCATTATTCAATTTTTTTGTTTTTAATTTTCTTCTCTAAACTTTCAGAATTATTACCTAATTCTTTTGATTCTTTCCACTTGATGAGAGCTTCTTCTTTTTTATCAAGCATATAAAGCACATCTCCAAGATGTTCAAGTACCTCAGCATTGTTTGGTGACATTTCTAATGAACGCTCAATGTAAATTTTGGCTTCATCATATTGTTTTTTCTGATATTGAATCCATCCATAAGTATCTTGGTATGATGCATTGTCCGGATCAAGACTCATGCTTTTTCTGCTCATGCTGTCTGCTTTTTCCAAGCGTTCCAATCTTAGTGATAGGAAGTAAGCATAATTGTTTAAAGCATATGGATTTTCAGGGTTGATTACCAAAGCTTCATCGTATGCTGAATCACATAGTTTGTATTTTTTAGCATAATGAGCAGCATCACCTAATGTGCTTAATAGTTGTGCTTTTATTTCGTCCTCATCTGCAACTTCTACTCCCTTTAATGATGAATTTATTGCATCTTCATAATCTTTTAATTGCATGGATGATAAACTTCTGAACAAATAAGCCGGAGCATAAATTGGAAACAATTCATTTACTTTTTTACAATCGGCATTCATCAAATCAAAACGTTGCATGATTTGATCGCATTGTAAAACTTGCTCCCACGATAACAAGCCTCCATTATGTTGTTCTGTAGCTGTTAAATAATTCGTTCTTGCTTCTTCAACCTTTTTTTCCTGCATCAACAAATCACCCTTTAAAATATAGGGTGTTGGGTCGTTTGAATTGGATGCCATAAATGTATCAACCAATTGAACACAAACCTCATGATGTTTTGGTTCAAAGAAGTTTGATGGAATAGTTTGAGTGAGTATATTAAGTTTAGTTTTTATATCAACATTACTTCTAAGACCTCTGAATAAATAAGCTAAACTTTTTGCTTTGTCATTTTTAACTCTGTAATGGTCACTAATTGCAAAGCTAGCATATCCGTTATTTGGCTCTTTTTTTAGAATTGATTCATAAATATCTAAAGCCTCTTTTTCTTT
Source organism: Vulcanococcus limneticus LL (assembly GCA_943361925.1). Lineage (GTDB taxonomy): Bacteria > Bacteroidota > Bacteroidia > UKL13-3 > UKL13-3 > CAISCU01. The sequence continues at coordinate 44,052 of CALRIT020000007.1, forward strand.
TCCTGCCGACATATACAAATCAGCTAAAGCACCTCTATATTCTTGCTTTTCAGGAAATGCGTTTATTAGTTTTTCAACCTCTTTTATTGCTTTACTAAGTTTACCTTGCTTTAAATAAATTTGTTCTTTTTGGCGAATAACTGTTTCGTTTATTCCAACAATTTTTTCGTACTGGTCAAAGGTTTTTAATGATGCTTTTGGATTTTCATCCATTAGTTGAATCATTGCCAATTCATACAAAACCTCATTATTTTTTGTGATTTTGTAATGATTCTTTAACAGGTTTTCTGCCTTTTTATAATTTCTTGTGTACTTATAAATGTCTACCAATTGTCTGGTATACCATTCATTTTTTGGTTCAAGTAGAACAGCTTTTTCGTTAATGATTTCCGCTTCTGCTATTTTTTTTCCTTGTAATAAAACATTGGATAATTGAAATTGAGTATTAGCATTTTCCGGATTGATTTGTAATGCCTTTTTAAAGTTCTCTTCTGCTTCAACAAAATTGTTAATCATCTTCTCGCGCATTCCTGCGAAGAAGTATTTGTCGAACTCCATTTTTTGAACCTCTGTTAATGGCTTCTTTTGTCCAAATGCAAAAGAAGACACTAACAGAAATAATACTATTCCTGTTAAGTGCTTTCTCAATGTTTTATAAATTTAATACGAACTATTGTTCAGTGCTGAAATCTCCCATGCTTAAATCACGGGCTGTTCCTTTGTATTCAACGCTGCTTCCTATCATAGAATTGTCTATGACAGCATTGCTAATTTTTGTTGATTTTTGAATGATACTATTAGAAACTACCGATTTTTCAATGCTGCTTCCATCGCCAATACTCACATTTGGACCAACAATTGCATTTTTAATACTTACATTTTTACCGATATAACATGGCTGAATGATGACAGAATTTTCTTGTTTTAAAGAATCATCAATCATCTTTTCTCCTGCATCTTGCATAAATGCCAATATTCTTGAATTGGTGTAAACAGTAGCATTTTTATTACCACAATCTAACCACTCAGTTACTTGACCCGGAACAAACTTTGTTCCTTTGGTTTTCATATTTTCTAATCCATTAGTTAATTGATATTCACCTTTTTCTTTGATATCATTATCTAATAAATATTGTAATTCACTTCTTAAATAAGCACCGTCTTTGAAATAGTAAATTCCAATGATGGCTAAATCTGAAACAAACTGTTCAGGTTTTTCTACAAAATCTGTAATTGTATTGTTTGCATCAACTTTTACTACGCCAAACGGACGAGGATCTTCAACTTTTTGTACCCAGATAATTCCATCTTGCTCTCTGTCTAAAGTAAAATCTGCTTTGAATAAAGTATCCGCAAATACAACCAATACATTTCCATCTAAACTTTCTTTGGCACACATAATAGCATGTGCAGTTCCTAATGGTTCATGTTGGTAATAAATACTTCCTTTAGCTCCTAATTTACCTGCAACTTCTACAAGTTGTTTTTCTACTTCTGCTCCAAATGTTGGACCAATAATATAAGCAACTTCTTCAATTTGTGTTCCGCATACATGAGCCAAATCTTCAATTATCTTTTGAACAATTGGTTTTCCTGCAACAGGAATAAGTGGTTTTGGTACAGTTAGGGTATGTGGTCTCATACGTTTGCCCATTCCGGCCATAGGTACAATAATTCTCATAGTATTATTTTTTATCTTTTGAAATGTGTCGGAAAATTAGTCTTTTCAGTTGATTCTTCAAGTGATTTTAAATGAACTTTACATTAATGGCTATTTTCCGGTACTTCCGTATCCACCTTCACCTCGGTTTGTTTCCGATAATTCAGTAGATATTTGCCATTTTATTTGTTCGTGTTTTGAAATAACCATTTGTGCAATTCTTTCGCCATCTTTTACCTCAAATGCTTCATTACCATGGTTTATAAGTAATACTTTTAGTTCTCCTCTGTAATCTGCATCAATGGTTCCCGGACTATTTAAAACAGTAATTCCATGTTTAAATGCCAACCCACTTCTTGGTCTGATTTGAGCTTCATAACCAATAGGAAGTTCAATTTTTAATCCTGTTGAAATTAGTTTTCTATCTCCCGGAACTAGAATTACCGATTCATCCAGGTTTGCTTGTAAATCCAATCCTGCTGCATGTTCTGTTTGATAAGCAGGAAGTGAATGTTTCGATTCATTTATAATTTTTACTTCTAACATTTAACGTAGATTTTGAATAGTTTTTTTCTCATGATAAAAGCCAATCAATCCAAAAATTAAGAGAAAAGAAATTCCAATTGAATAATATAAAATTTCAGATTCCACTCTGCTTTGTATTTGAATTCCTGCGAAATATATGATGAGTGAAATAATTGAGTATTTGAAAAATTTCGATACATCATAGGGAATTGGATAGTATTTCTGACCCATTTTATAGCCAATAATCATCATGCTTAAGTAGCAGATTAATGTTGCAATCGCAGAACCCATATAACCTAAAATCGGTATAAGAATAACATTCATTACAATTGTTATGATTGCTCCTATTACCGAAATATTTGCTCCTTTGCCTGTTTGGTCAGTTATTTTATACCAAATGCTTATATTGTAATACATTCCTAAAAATATATTTGCCCAAAGTAAAATGGGGACTATGTGAATTCCTTCTCTAAAATCCTCTCCTATAAATGAATCAAACAATCGAATATTTAATGTTACCATGAGGAATATTCCTAAACAAACCAATATAAAAATGTTCATTACATCGGCATAAACAGTTCTTTTATCAGAGTTTTTTGAATGTGAAAAAAAGAATGGTTCAGCAGAATATTTAAATGCTTGTATGAATAGAGTAATAATGATTGATAATTTGTAATTGGCTGAATAGATACCATTCATTCTCAAGGCCAACTCTTTGTCTGGAATAAGATTGATGAGTAAAATTCTGTCAATCGTTTCATTAATCATTCCTGCAAATCCAACCAGCATCATTGGTAATGCATATGCCAACATTTCTTTATAAAGTCCTTTTTCTGAGCTCAAACTTATTTCTCTTATTTGCGGAATCAATAATAGAAATGACAGTAAGCTGGAAGCAAGATTTGCAAAAAAGATAACTCCTATATCTAGTGGATTTTCATAAAATGGTAGAAGTGTTCCATGGTTTTCAAACCAATAAGGGCATAATAAAAGAAAATATAAATTGAGTAGAATATTAATTGCAATTCCAGCATTTTTTATGATTGCAAATCTTAGTGCTTTGTTTTGTCTTCTCAGAAGGGCGAATGGAATTGAACTAATTGCATCCAAAGCAATTATGGCTGCCACAAGTTGAATATAAAGGGCTTTTGCTCCCATTTCAGTTATATCAGATATCTGCTCTGCTAAAAGAAAAACTAAACTTGCAAAGAGAATACTTAATATTCCTACCGATTTTAATGAAGTTGAATAAACAGCGTTTTCGTGGTTTCTTTTTTCTGCAAACCTAAAAAATGCTGTTTCCATGCCATGCGTTAATAGCACGTTTAAAAAGGTTATATATGCAAAAAATCCTGATATAATACCAAATTGTGCCTGATTAAATACCCGTGTTTGTATGGGTACAAGCAGATAATTTATAAATCTTCCAACTATTGTGCTTAGTCCGTAAATTGCAGTTTGACCAGCAAGTTTTTTAATAACACTCAATGTTTTTTTCTTGCAATAAACGAAAAATTTTGCTGTCAAATATTCGTTCCTTATAAACATTGAATCTTTCGAGCTATTTTCGTTTTTTTATGATGCACAGATTTATCAAATTTATTTTCGTTTTTATTTCCTTATTCTGCTCTGGTTTTGCAGCATTTGCTCAAAAAGCAGATGAACAACTGGCAGGACAATATTTTGCGAATGCAGAATACAGAAAAGCTGCTGATATTTATGAGAAATTGCTCAATAAAAACACTTCATCTGTTTATTTTTATGATAATCTTTTAAGTTGCTATATCAGTTTAAAAGATGAAGATGCTGCGGTAAAATTAACTAAAAAGCAAAGCAAACGATTTGAATCAAACTATGCTTACAAGGTTGATTTACCTTATGTTTACAAGGTTTTTGGTAAACAACAAAAGGCAGAAGATTATCAAAAAGAACTAATTAAAAATGTACCACTCTCTCCTGTTGGAATACTTGATTTATCATTGGGTTTTCAAAAACGTAATGAAAAGTTATTGGCAGTTGAAGCTTTGCTAAAGGGACGTGAAGTTCTCAAAACAGCTTTGTTATTTTCTGCTGAATTGGGTGGTTTATATGCTGATTTAGGTAAAACAAAGGAAACTGTTGAGGAATACCTAAATGTACTTTTAATTGATGATACTCAGGATGAGGAAATTCAAGGCTTATTACAGAACTATCTTAAATCGGCTGCAGATTATGAAATCTGTAAAATGGCCCTGATTAAAAGAAATAAGCTTTATTCTGATAAGGAAGTATTTCAGGAAATGCTGATTTGGCTTTATGTACAAAAAAATGATTATCAATCGGCCATTCCTTTTGTGAAAAATCTTGATAAACGCAATAGGGAAGAGGGCAGGAGGTTAATGGATTTGGGTTATGTGGCAATGGCTAATAAAAGATATGATGCTGCAATCTCTGTTTTCAAACAGGTTGAATTATTGGGTACTGATAAACCCTATTTTCATTTGGCTAAACAAACCGGACTCGAATCACGAGCAAAGAAATTACTGTCAGGTGATTTTAAACAAGAAGATTTATTAATTCTTGAATCTGAGTATAAAGCTATTTTATTAAATACAGGTAGGAGTGAGATGAGTGCAAGTACAATCAGAGATTTGGCGCAGTTACAGGCTTATTATTTGAATGATATTAAATCAGCAATTGGAAATTATCAGGAGATATTAGCAATGGGTCGTTTAGATAGAAGATTTCTAGCTAATTGTAAGATGGAATTGGGCGATATTTATATAATTAATGGTGAGGTTTGGGAAGCTCTTTTATTATATGGACAGGTAGATAAAGATTTTTTAGAGGATCCATTGGGACAGGAAGCAAAGTATAGAAATGCCAGATTGAGTTATTTATTGGGTGAATTTGATTGGGCTAAGGCTCAGTTAGATGTACTTAAAACAGCTACAACTCAACTGATAGCAAATAATGCGATGGAATTATCATTGCTTATACAAGAGAATACTATAGATAGTAATGATGTTCCACTTCAGCTTTTTAGTAAGGCAGATTTATTGCTTTTACAAAATCAATATGCTAAAGCCAAATCCATTTTAGATAGTATCAATATTGTCTATCCAAAACATGCGCTTATTGATGATATTTTAATGAAATACGCTGAAATTGCCTCGAAGGAAAGAAAGTATATAGAGGCAAGTGTATTTTATGAGAAGTTAATAAAGGATTATGGGGCAGATATTTTAGCTGATAATGCTGTTTGGCAATTAGCAAATTTGAACGAGTTTAAACTGGGAGATAAAGAAAAAGCCAAACAAATGTATGAGAAGTTATTATTGGAATATGGTGGTAGTTTCTTTGTTCCTGATGCAAGGGCTCGTTTCAGGGTTTTAAGAGGTGATATGTTAAATGTAGAATCTGATAATTAAAAATATGATTATTTATAATGTAACCGTGAATGTTGAAGAAAGCATTCATTTAGATTGGCTTAACTGGATGATAACTGTTCATATTCCTGAAGTTATGGCTACCGGTATGTTTGTTAAACATAAAATGTTAAAGCTTATATCCAAACAAGAAGATGAGTTAGGAGAAACATATGCAATACAGTATTATGCTGAAAACATTGATAAGTATTTTGAGTACCAAAATAATTATGCTCCTGAATTGAGGCAGAAAACACTTGAATTATATGGTGAAAAAGTGCTAGCATTTCGTACATTAATGGAAGAAATGTAATCGCAGCTCGCATAGATATACCGCTATTCGAATAGTTTTTGTGTATTTTGACACTTCCTTTTGCCGCCAATTAAATAAAAAAAGCAGCCGTTTAAACATAAACTGATGCTTTTTTTATTTTTAAAACCCTATTAATCAGCATAATATAAAAGAACCGCCACTCGCATAGAAAAAACAGCAAATAAAATAAGTATATTTGATTCAACAAAAAAGGTCAAATAAACTAATTGCTGAACTATGAAAACAATTTATACTTTATCTTCTGAAAGAATGTTGGATGATTCCACAGTATCTTTAAAAACACGTATTGGTCTACAAGTTTCAAAAGGTGGCAAGGAAATCATGGATTTTGCCAAATACCTTTACTTAGTTTCAGTAATGGTATTACTATTAGGTGCAGTTATTGAATTGAAACATATTTTTCAAGTTGATATTTTCCCTGGTATCGATACTCCTTTTGATAACGCATATTATGCAGGCAAGGAGCAAATGGGTGGTCAAGTTTTATAATCTTTAAATATTTATCAAAATGCAAACATTAGTAGCCTATTTATTAGAAATGTCTTTCACCCTTCTTGTTCTTAGTCTTGGATTTTTTCTGCTAAAAACTAGATTTAATGCTAATTTATCTGAAGCTGGTTCAACATCACAGATGTCTGAAAATTCAGATAAAAATTCGTTTGGTTTAGTGTTTATGGGACCAATTTCTGAAAAAGAATTATTTGCCCGACTTCAAGAAGCAAATCATTTAATAGCCAAAGGTGCTGAATTATTCTTTTTTATTGATCAACCTTTTGTTTTCAAAAATCAAATTGAAGGTGTTCATATAATTTTACCTGGCGAACATTATCAAAAAGCACAAAATTTATTGTCTTTGTGTGCTCGTCATGCTACAAAAAAACCTGAATTCTTGGTTCTTTTAAATCCAAAACTCAGTTTTACAGAACAATTATGGCTTGCTGTTGAAGAACATTTAAATGCTGGGTATGATTTCTTTGAACTTCAAGCAGTTAATCCATTTTTGATGGATGAGTTTGAAAGTGAGAAAAAAGAAAAATTCAGTAATTTTATCCATTTATTTTATTCAAAATTTATAAAAAATACTGATTCTTTGGCCCATCATACGATTGTAATTAATAGCAATTTGTATGACCAAATTCCAGGCAAGGTACTCAATCACTTAAATTCAAAATTTCTTCCTTCAGAAGAATTGGTTTTTGAAGTTGGTTCGTCAAATCAAAATTCTGAAACCCTTCATATTGATTTAGAAAGGTATTTTAAGCCAAATTTCAAATTAGCTTATGGTCAGTTTTTGATTCAGCTTAATTGGTCAATTTTTCTAAGCTCACTCACTAATACTATTGTATCAAAATTCTCTAATGTTTTGTTTAGAAGTATGGGAATTGCAATTCTGGTTTTTGCTTTGAGTTTAACTTATGTAGATCAATTGTTTTTTGCTAAACCTACTGTTTTTTACTATTTAACCTGGACTTCAATTTTTGCTTATAGCTTTATTTTATTGGCAAATGGATTTAAAAATGGAAGCAGAACTGTTGTAGCGAGTTTCCCTTTTAAAAGAGTTGTAAAACCTAGCGCATTTAACTAAAAGTACGATGAAAATTAGAAGTTTAGCGATTATGACAAATCTAGAAAGATCAAATTTTAAAGCTTTATTGGCTTTTAATGCTGGCGTTCTTCCGGCTGAAAAACGCAGGTTTTATGGAATTTTATTGGTTATTGGAGTTTTACTCTGTATTGCAGTAATAGAAGTCAAACACATTTATGTGATTGATCTATACCCTCAATATGATTTTAAAATTGATAATGCTTATTTCCTTTTAAAGGAAAAGTTGGGCTTATAAAATTGCCAAACGGTTTAGAAATTTAGGCTTAGATTTCTTTCCTCATTCTGGCTACAGGGATATTCATCTGCTCGCGGTACTTGGCTACGGTCCTGCGGGCAATGTTATATCCCTTTTCTTTTAATATTTCCATGAGTTTTTCATCAGGCAAAGGTTTTGATTTATCCTCTGCTTCTATGGCATCTTTTAATATCTTCTTTACTTCTCTGCTACTCACTTCTTCTCCTTCATCTGTTGTAATTCCTTCACTAAAGAAAAATTTCAATGGAACTACACCAAAATCGGTTTGAACATATTTGCTGTTTGCAACACGGCTTATTGTAGAAATATCAAGGTTTGTTGCCTCAGCTATATCCTTAAGAATCATTGGCTTTAGCTTAGTTTCATCACCTTCTTCAAAAAAACCATGCTGGTATTTTAAAATAGCATTCATTGTCATCAACAAAGTATTATGCCTTTGTCTGATGCTATCAATAAACCATTTAGCACTATCGAGTTTCTGCTTAATAAATTGAACTGTTTCCTTTTGTTCTCTGCTAGGATTTTTAGCCTCATCAAACCCTTTTAAAGTTTCCAGGTATGATTTACTAATCCTTAAATCTGGGGCGTTTCTTGAATTTAATTGAATATGGTATTTACCATCTTCTTCCAATAGAATAAAATCCGGAGTAATATACTGAGTTGCACTGTTATCAATTGCTTCTCCTGGTTTAGGATTTAGCTTGGTTATAAGTGTAATTGTATCTTTTAATTCAGCATCAGTAATTTTTAATTGTTTAGTTAGTTTCTCGTAATGCTTTTTAATAAAATCATCGAAGAAATCTTCTAAAATTCTGATAGCTAAAACTACCGATTTAATGCTTTGATTCTTCCTTTTTAATTGAAGTAAAAGGCATTCCTGAAGACTTGTTGCTCCAATTCCGGCCGGATCTAAATGCTGGATTTTATGGAGAATTTTCTTCATGTCTTCCAGATTGCAATCAACATTCATTGAAAATGCCAGATCGTTTATAATTGCTTCTAATGGTCTTCTTAAATAACCATCATCATCTAATGTTCCTATTATTTGAGTACCAATGGCTAATTCCTTTTCATTTTCTGCTATGGCATTAAATTGGTCCTGTAATTCTTCATGAAACGAATGTGAATCAGTTAAAGGTCTTTCTTTCTTTTCTTCATCACCTTCATCACTCAAATGAAAGCCTTCTGGATCGTATTCATCGTTTACATAATCTTTTACATCAAAAGATTCATCAGCTAAAAAGTCATCAACTGATAAATCCTCAGGAGTGGTATCTTCTGCAGTGCTATCTGTTTCGGCTTCGGTTTTTGCCTCAGCGGGAGCTGCATCCTCATCAGTAGCTTTTAGTAAAGCAGGATTTTCAATCAGTTCCTGATCAATTCGTTGTAAAATGTCAACAGTATTCAACTGCAGCAGTTTAATGAATTGTATCTGCTGAGGAGAAAGTTTTTGTAATTGACTCTGTTGTAATCCTTGTTTTAGCATGCTTGGTATTGCGAAAATAGCTAATTATTTATTGCTATTTCTACATGCTAAGCAAAAATTGTTCCAATAAAATTAATTTTCTACCAAAGATTGGGTTAACAAACTTTCAGAACTATGCTCATTGGGGTCTGTAAACCTGTAGCCAATTCCTCTTGCCGATTGTATATATGAAGGAAGTTTTGGGTCTTTTTCAAAGTATTTTCTAAGCGCCAAAACAAAATTATCAATCGTTCTGGTATTTGGTATAACAGTGTAATCCCAAACCACTTTTAAAATATGTTCTCTGCTTACTACTTGATTTTTATTTTCAATTAATAAACGCATCAACATCAACTCCTTTTTTGTTAATTCAAAATTTCCCTGAATACCTTTCGCTTCGTGGCTTTCAAAGTTTATCCAGTTATCACCAAAGGTGAAGATTTTAGGGATTTTATTCTCGTTAGTTGATTTAATTTGCTTACTCTTTTGTAGTAATTTCTGAACTCTAAGAATTAATTCTTCCAATTCAAAAGGTTTAGTTAAATAATCGTCTGCGCCTTTTTTAAGTCCATTAATTCTGTCTTCTGCTGTGTTTTTTGCTGAAAGAAATAAAACAGGTATATGATTGTCGTACAACCTAATGTTTTCGCAAACCATCAACCCATCCATTTCCGGTAACATAATGTCAAGAATAACTAAGTCAAACTTCTGGTCTCTAAAAGTTTTAACTGCGTCAGTTCCTGTGCCACATACATGTACAAAATAACCTTCAAGTTCTAAGTTCAACTTGAGTGCGTGTTGAAGATTCAATTCATCTTCTACCAGTAAAATCCTATCCCCCATGGTTCTTTAATCTTATTTCAAAAATACATCCACTTGGCTCTCTATTTTCAACGAATACTTCCGCTTTTTGAAGATGTGCCAAATTTTTAACTATATATAACCCTAAACCCGTTCCTTTTGTTTTACGAGTATTTTCGTCTCCGGTTCTGAAAAATCTGTTAAATAGCTCTTTTTTGTCTTTTTCAGCGATTCCAGGTCCTTCATCTGCTACTTTTAGACTTGTAAATGCCTTATTCGTTTCTAAACTTACAAAAATCTGACTATTGGTCGGCGTATATTTTAATGCGTTTGAAAGAAGATTTGTAATAATTATATCCATTGAACTTGGATCAGCCATCACATAAACCTGTTCCTCAACTTTCATTGAAATTCTATCACTGATGTTTCTTGGTGCAGAAAAATGTCTTACAGTTTCTTCCAATAAATCACTGAGATTAATTTCTCTAATGTCTAAGTTGAAATGAGTACTTTCTATTCGGGCTGATAACAATAGATTTTCTACCAATAAATTTAGTCGCTCACTGTCTTCAAGTGAATTTCTAACAATAGTTTGAATCTGGTCTGAATCTAATTTCCTTTTTTGGATAGTTTCTAAGTATAACTTAATTGAGGTTAATGGGGTCTTTAATTCATGTGTAACTGATAACAAAAAGTTCCTTTGGTTCCTCTTTAAGTTTAAATCTTGCTGAAAGCTTAAGTAAATTCTGTACATCCCCCAAAATATGAGTGCCATCATAACGCTACCTTCAAGAATATACATCCAAAATTTTCTTCTGTATTCAGATTCCAGCCTTAAATATGTTTCAAGTTTTGGGCGAATCATGTAACTCGAAATAGGGTCGTTGTTAGGAATAAATATAACTTCTAGCTGAGGATTGTTTGCATAAAAATAACGCTTCAATCCTGTGCTGTCTTCAAATAATTCCTGTTGTTTAGCTTGCTCTAAATCAATGCTTGCTTTGTAACATTCAAGCTCAATTTGATTGATTTGCAATTCATGTATTTTTTTTGCTGAACGATAATGTGCAAACGTCCACCATGAAAATGCAGAAACAATATAAATAGAAAGTAAAGTATAAATTAATCGGGCCCTGTTCACGTCAAAATAGATTTTATAAATCCCAAACGGTGTGTTTGTTCTGACGAATATACTTTTTTACATTAATCCAAAATGCAATAATTAGGTAAATTATAACAGGTGAGCCCATTGTGATAAATGAGGTGTAAATAAAATACAATCGTATTCTGCTGCTTGATATACCTAGTTTTTTTCCAAGGTATGAACAAACACCATAAACATTTTTTTCAACTGTATATTTAAATTTTTCCATCTTAACTATCGAACCTAAACCAATAGCATTATTAATTGTTTTAAGTTTTATGATTTTTAATCATATAATTTCCAAGGGCACAATTTAAGCATTTTCTTTGATTACAATAACAAGTATTTAATTCAATCATTCCTTGCGATTCTAATGCAGATTGAGCAATTAATCCTTTTGATTTCCAAAAATCTGTTATTCCGTTTTTTTCGGGTTCTGCAATCATCCAAAAATTTAATGCCAACGACTTCAATCTTTCATTATCTTTTTCAATTCCAAATGCAAAAATCAATGGTGCTATTACATTAACCATCAAGCGATTTCTTATTCCGTTTCCCGCATAAATTGCAGGTAAAATTTTCTTTCCATTGGTTAAAATTGGTTTTATTTCAGTCTTATTTTCCAGGTATTTATTCAATAAGATTTTGCTGTTATCTAAACTTGTGGTTTTAATAAAAGTATCAAAACCATTTTCATGAGCGTTGTAAAACAAACAAAATTGAAATAGCCTGTTACTTGGAAAATTAGCAGGTCTGGTTTTCGAAAACTTCCAGATACCATCTGCTATGCTGCTCAAATTGTGTTTGCGCCTTAAAAATGCCCATGTTTTATTAATTTCATAATTCAACTTATCCTGAATAATTTCTTCTAAAAACCCAGCTTTACCCAGTAATAATGCCAGTAGATTGAATTTTTGGTCCTTGTATTTTAAAATCAAACCATAATCTAGTTCATGAATAAGTATTTCTGCTCCGGCTGAATTTATGCTGCCCATAAACGACCTTAAACTTTCTGCATAATACACTTCTTCCCAGTTGTTTTTACATTCATTCAATCGGGTTTTTATTCTATAATATTTTGTTTCAAGTCTTTGTACTGCCAATCGTTCAAGCCATTGTAAACTTATAGCTTCATCTGGAAGAGTAAGTAGTTTCTCACAAGGTATTTTACTCTTACTTTTCAATAATTCGTAATAGATTGAGAGGATGTTTTCTGGAATTAATTTCCCTATTTCTAAGGTTGGAATATTTGAACCGGCTTTGTTTTCAATTATTTTATCATCTTCTACCACAACATGAAGTATAACATTATTATAAGCTGCGTCATTTTGATGTTTATGCCTGTTCCAATCACTGCTTTTTATATGAAATTCAATGTGCCCGGCTAATTTTATGCTTCCTATTTTAACCATCGCATGTAAAAAATCAGGTCCTGAATTTAGGTTGCGGTAACCTTGGTTGATTATTTCAATTGGCTCATTTTCAGTTGTATAAAGTAAGTTTGTTTCCAATATGCGGCTATTCCACATATAATATAGTAACTCTTCGTTCATGTAATTTTTTTGTTTCTTTAAAATTAAATTTTCAAGAATTAGCTATTGAAAATAAAAACCTTAAATCTTTCAAGTATTTTGCAGGAAATTCTTAGTTTGACTAAGGCTGTCCTTAAAATTTTTGAAATGAAAAAATTATTTACGCTTCTTTTAAGTTTGATCAGCATTGTTATAAATGCACAAACAACTTTGCCAACCAGCTGGAACTTCAGCAATCCCGGTATTTCAACTCCACCTGTTGGCTGGACAATGAATTTAGGAACAAACCAAAATTTGACTTACGCGTTCGGAATTGGAGATAACCTATCTGCTAGATTGGATGCAACTAATGAGAATTTTGTAATCAACTTTTCTGATAAACCAGGCACTTTAAGTTATTATCTGAGTCCGCAAAATGCCGGAAATGCTTGGGGTGGTCAGTTTGATATTCAGGAAAGTGCGAATGGCACTAGTTGGACAACAATTAGGTCGATAACAAGCAAATCTAGTACTGCAACAAATTTTAATGGTGGAAAATATACTGATGTTTTGCAAGCTTCAACAAGATTTGTGAGATTTTATTATACATCAAAACTTCCGGGTGGAAACGCAAGTGTTCCCGGAGGAAATATGGCAGTTGACAGTGTTTTAATCAGAAAAGGATTGGCTTCTGAAGCTACAATCAATGTAAAAAGAGGAACAGTTTCAATTGTAAGTAATGCCACCTCAGTTATTGGAAAATCGTCATCAAGCTCTTTCTTTATTGAGAACAATGGTTCTACTGATACCTTAAAAATAGATAGCATTAGATTTGTTGGTGATGCAATGGCCGATTTTAGTATCAACGATACAATTAGTTTTGTGGCTCCTTCTTCATCCAAACCATTCACATTAAATTTTTCAACTGTACAAGCTGGAACACGATTGGCAAACCTTGAGATTTATTCAAATGATGCTTTAAAAAATCCTTTTGTTGTTAAACTATATGCTATTGGTGGTAATTATGCTTCTGAGCCAACCGCATTGGCAACAAATATTCAGTTTTCTGATATCAAATCGTTTGCATATAAAATGAATTTCCAGGCTGCAAGTCCTGCTCCTGAACGTTATTTGGTTTTAAAAAGAAAAGATTCTGCAATAACAGATGCGCCAGTGGATGGAATTACTTATCAAAAGGGTGATTATATTGGAAGTGCTCAGGTAGCTTTAATTACAGATTCACCTAATGTATATTCACCAAATTATGTAATAGCAAATACAAAATATTATTATGCTATCTATAGTTTAAATGGACCTGCTGGATTTGAAAACTATTCATCAAACGCTACTACAGGAAATGTAGTTTCAGGGAATAATTCTCCGGGTAGCTATTATATTACCTTGAATCCAAATCAAAGTAATTTCGTTACTTCTTTATCTCAAAAAATCAATCCTCATGATACTGTTTTTTATAGTCAGTATATTTCTAAGGTTGTTGATTATTGGTTGGCTAGAGATACATCAGCAGGAAAAGAAGTAGTTAATTGTGTTTATTCGGGTGCTCCTTTTATTTATAATGACCCATTTCTTTGGGCAGCGGGTTCAAATGGAGCAACATTAACTAGAGAACATACTTTCCCTCAAAGTTGGATGCCAAGTAATGGAGGTAGGCCTGATTGGCCTTATGCTCCTGGAACTACAAAAGAACTTCCTGAGTATAATGATTTACATCATTTATATCCAACTCATCAGGTAAATGCGAATGTTAGAAGATCTAACCATCCTTATGGAAATGTTAAAAATGCTACATACACAGCACCAACCGGTTTAGGAAAAGTCGGAACTGATAGTCTAGGAAAAACGGTTTATGAACCAAAACCGGATCAAAGAGGAGATGCAGCAAGAGCCTTAATGTATATGTCAGTTTGTTACCATGGAGTTGGCGGACAAAATTGGAGTTTACCATCTACACAAGATCAAAACGTTTTAAAACAATGGAATGAAATAGATCCACCTGATAATTTTGAAATTGCACGTAACGAAATGATTTTTTCTGTACAAGGAAATAGAAATCCATTTGTAGATAATCCTAGTTGGGTTAATTCTATCAACTTTTCTAATATGACATGGATTTCAAACCAGCCTTTAAGTCCTGAAGTTAATTTAATTAAACCTGATGTAAATTCAGCTTGGAAAAAAGGTGCTTCAATTCAATTACAATGGACAGCAAAAGATTTTGATTCACTGCAGGTTTTAATGAGTGTTGATTCGGGATTAACCTATTCACTTCTGCCAAATAAATATGCAATTACTTTGGGTGCTGCAACTATTCAACCAAATCTAATTCCAACAAAAAGAAATGGTAGAATTATACTTAGATCATTAAGTGCATTGGTTGCTGATACTTCAGATTATTTCAAAATTTTGATTCCGGAACTTTCTCTAATTAAACCAAATGCCACTACAATTTGGAACCCTGGAAATAATTTAGAAGTTTCATGGGTATCAAAGGATATTGATTCAATCGAACTTAAAATGAGTGTTGATTCCGGTTTTACTTACACTAAAATTTCAAGTAACTATATTGCATCTTTATCAAGTGTAAGCTTTGTTCCAACATTAATTCCAAAAACAGCTTATAATAAATTAATTATCAAATCTTTATTTGATTCTGATCTAGCCGATACTAGTGAGTTTTTTAATACAATTTTTCCTATAGGTATGGATGATGATATACGAAATGATTTAAACCTAAATATTTATCCAAATCCTTTAGGAAATAATAATTTAGTTATTGATGGATTTATGTTAGGATCTAAAGTTTTAATTACTGATTTATTTGGAAGAGAAGTTTACAAAAATGAACTTATGGAATCAAATGAAATTTCATTGCAATTTTTATCAAAAGGCATCTATATAATTGATATAAAATTGAATGAAAAACAGTCGATTTTTAAATTGCTAAAAGATTAAAATATTCTAAAAATACCCCTAATTTTCACATAATATTAACATTTTTGACTTTTAAAAAATCAAAATTAACGCTTGAAATACAGCATATTAGTCCTTTAAGCTTAATGTATGTATAAACATTAATAAATAATTTATACCTTATGCACCGCGAAAAATTTTTAAATTATATAATATGAATAAACGATTACTACTTAAAAAGCTGCTTGTCTTTGTAGCTTTTCTAAGCATGATTGGAGTATCAAACTCAGGCTTTTCGCAAGTCTACCTGAGTGAGAACTTCGATGCCGCCTTTACAGGGGCCGTGCCAGCGCCAGCCAACTGGACGCAAACTCGATTTAACCTTTGGAGTGATGGAACTCCTGCTGCTATCAACGTTACTGGTCCTAAAGACTGGGAACAAAACATTAGTACAGGTACTTCTTGGACTAAAACAGGATTCGCACCTACAAACCCAAATTCTGTTTCAGGAAATGGTGTTTTGTGGATTGAGGATTACTATTATGGTACCACTACGAATGCTATGTTTAGAAGGATGGAATCACCTACAGTGAATCTATCTAGTTCTACTAATCCTTTTGTTAAGTTCAAGTATTTTTGCGCTCAAACATCTAACTATCTTTATCCTTTAGTTGTTGTTGCTTCAAACGACAATGGTGCTACATGGAAGCCAATTATGCATGTTCAACCGAATGCTGCAATTCCTACAACAGGAACAACTGCAGCTGGTACTATGGCATCTACATCTCCTTGGTCAAATATTAATGTAAAAGTTCCTGCTGCTTATAAAGTAAGTGGTGCGAAATTTGGTTTGATGAGAAATGCTGCTTACAGTTTTTCTGCAAACTTATTTATTGATAGTTTTAGTGTAGAAGAATTTACACCTACAACTATTACTTCTAATGGCTCTGGTTTATGGAGTAATCCTACAACTTGGGTTGGTGGTGTCGTTCCTAGTGCTGATAACAATGTAATTATTGACGTAGGTCACACAGTAGAAATTGATGTGAACATTGCTCGTGCACAAGATGTAACTGTTAATGGAACTTTAAGATTTTATTCAAGTTCTACTTCTCAAGTAATGCAAGCTTTTGGTAATTTAACAATTAACTCAGGAGGAACTTATACCTCAAATACAGGTACAGTAACTACATCTGCAAGATGGACATACTTAGGTGGTAACTTAACCAATGATGGAACTTTAACCGTTAATGGTGCTACAACAACTACTATGTTTTTAACAGGTGGTGCGGCATCAACAATTTCTGGTGCTGGTACTATTACTGGTGGTATTGTTCCTCAAATTTATCATGCAAACTCTGGTGGTACTACATATAATACTCCTGTAGTTGTAAGAAACCAAATATTTTTAGTTGAAGGTCCTGTTTCTCCAAATGGAAATTTAACTGTAGGTTTGGCTTCACCAGCTACTGCAATAACTATTTATAGAAATGCAAGATCATTCTTCACTTCTCGTCCATTGTATCCAACATTAGGTACACAATCAAGAAATGTATATTATGGTGGTCTTATTAATGGTAATATGCAACAAGCACAACTTGGAAGAGATACAATCTTTACAGGTTTTGAGTTAGATTCTATTGCAAATGGTGAATCTATTTGTTTAGGTACTATGACCTTTAACACAATGGATCATATCCGCACAACTACTCCAGTAAGAGTTGGTTCTACAACAGTTGGAGGTGCAACAACATTCACCAGAGGTATTATTTTCACAAGCAATGCTAATCCTTTAATCATTGGTCAATTAGGTAATGGAGCAACAGGTGTTCTTCCAACTCAAACTAACCCTCCATTAACTGCGGGTTCTTTTGTTAATGGTCCAATTAGATTTGATAGAAATGCAACAGCTTCTACTTCAATTAACATTCCTTTGGGAGTTGGTGGTTCTTATTTACAATCAACTACAAATACCAATCATTTAAAAACGTTAATTTTAGCTCCGGGTGGGGTTTGGAATAACCAAACCTTGATTTTTAGTCAAGTTGGCACTCCAGGTGGAACAGTTGATACTGGCCTTACTACTACAATGAGTGATAAAACTTATTTTATCGACTTAAATGGTGGTAATGATATTCCAACCACTGCAACATTAACTTTACGCGCAAGTAATTATTTACTTGGTAATAGTGATAATTTGTTTGGAACCATTAACCAATTATTTGTTGGACAAGCAACAGCTCAAACAGGAGCTACTTGGAGAAGAAGAAGTTTAGCTTCTGCAACAACTACAGGTTTTGTTAATAATACTATTTATACCTATGCAACTACAACTGCATCTCCTTATGGACCAATTGCTCCATTAGGAACAAATGGTAATTATTTCACATTTGTTTCAAACGCTGGATTAATGACAGTAAGTGGAACTGAAGTTGTAAGAACTGTTGATCCTGTTTCAATAGGAAGTGGTAACAATGTAATGTTAAGAGTTAAAGTTACTACAGCTGGTCAGGTTCCAAAAGACTTAACCCAATTAAACTTTAATACTACAGGAACCTCAAGATTGGCTGCTATTGCCAGTGCAAGAGTTTTCTTCACAGGTAGCAGCGCTACTTTTGGAACTACAACTCCTTATGGTTCATTGGTAACTTCACCTTCTGGTGCTTTTTCAGTTACAGGAAATCAAACATTAGCGGTTGGAGATAATTATTTCTGGTTAGTTTATAATGTTTCAAGTTCTGCAATTTTAGGAGATAGTTTAGCAGCAGAATGTCCAAGTTTGGTATTCAATGCAACTACAACTAATCCGGTTTCACCTGCTGCAGGTTTTAGAGTTGTAAGTGCACCTATGACTTTTGTTAGTGCTTCTGCAACTCAATCAGTAATCAGTAAGGTTGAACAGAACTCAACAAATAACCAAATTTTAGATGTTCAGGTTGTTATGTCGTCTACAGGTGCTCCAATTCCTGTAACTCAGATTGACTTGAATACAAATGGTGGTGGTGCAAATCCTACAAATAAAATTACAAATGCAAAATTGTACTATACTGGTTCTTCATCATCTTTCTCAACAACTAATTTAGTTGGTACAACAGTTAGTCCTAATGGTGCATTTAACATTACGGGTAATATGAACTTAGTAAATGGTACAAACTATTTCTGGGTTACTTATGATATCGTAAGTAATGCTCCAATTGGTGACTCAGTAGACTGTGAAATTAGCTCAATCACTGTTGGTGGTATTGCTCAATCATTAATTTCTGCTCCTACAGGTGTAAGAATTATCAGAGCTCCATATTGCAGCGCAGGTGCAACTTCACCAGCTGATGAGGAAATTTGGAATGTAACATTTGGTACATTAAATAATACTACAAACTGTACTTCAGTTGGTGGTCCTGGTTCAACAGTAAGTTCATACAATAACTATACAGCCTTACCTGCTCCTAATATTCCTGCCGGATTAGCTGTTCCTATGTCTATTTTAGGTGGTTCTTGTGGTGGTAACTTTACTTCAAGAGTGAGTGTTTACATCGATTTAAATCAGGATGGGGATTTCTTAGATGCTGGTGAAATGGTACTTTCTCCTCCTTTTGCAACAAGTAATAATTCTGTTGGTACTTTATTTACAGGTTCTGTTACTTTACCTTGTTCTGCAAATGTTGGTTTTACTAGAATGCGTGTGGTTTACAATGAGGTAACTACAGTTACTCCTTCTTGCGGTACCTTCACATGGGGTGAGGTTGAAGATTACACTATTAATATTGTAAATTCTCCAGCTACTTTAACTTCAACAACTGCAATTCAAGTTACAGGAAATACATCAGCAGGTACTTTAGATGTTCCGGTATTAAGAGTTCCTGTGAAAGTTTCTGCTACTCCTTGTTTACCTGGAGTAATCACTGAAATGAGATTCAATACTGCAGGTTCAACTGCTGCTACAGATATTGTTAATGCTAAATTATACAAAACAGGTAGTTCAGCTACTTTTAACACTTCAAATTTAGTTGCAACTGTTTCAGCACCTTCTGGTCAAATCATTTTCACAATGTCTGACACAGTAATTAATGATACTAATAACTATTGGTTAGCTTATGATGTTAGTTCATCAGCTATTAACAATAACGTCTTAGATGCTCGTTATGATAGCGTTCAAGCATTTGGAGCTTATTATACTCCGGTTGTTAGCACACCTGCTGGTAACAGAGTTATTGCAACTCCAATGTCTTATGTTTCTTCTAATGCTGCTCATACTAGATTAGATAATGTTGAAACCAATTCTACAAACAATGTATTATTAAGAGTTTTAGTTCGCACTAGTACCAGTGGTTCTTCAATCAATGCTACACAATTTAACTTAAGCACAAATGGTGGAGGTATTGATACTTCTAATATTTCTGCAATTAAAGTTTGGTACACTGGTGCAAGTTCTACTTTTGCCACAACAACTCAGTTCGGAGCAAATTTCGTTCCGGTTGCTAATGGCGCTTCATACTCAGTTTCTGGTTTACAATCATTATTAAATGATACTAACTATTTCTGGGTTACTTATGATATCAAACCAACTGGTACTGCAATTCTTGGTGATTCAGTAGATGCTGAATTAACTTCAATTGTTATTGCTGGTAATACTCAGGTTCCTACTACTTCAGCTCCTGCTGGTATCAGAAAAATTCGTCAGCCTTATTGTACTTCTGCTGCTACAACAACTGCAGATGGTGAAATTTTAAATGTAACTATTGGTACATTCTCAAATACATCAACTTGTACAACTACAGGTGGTCCTGGTTCTACATTAAATATGTATTCGAACTATTCAGCAACTATTACTCCAATTACTATTGTTGCAGGATTACCTACAAACTTCTCTATTCATGCTGCAACTTGTGGTGGTCAGTACAATGGTTATGTTTCTATTTTTATTGATTACAATAATGATGGTGACTTTACAGATGCTGGTGAGAACGTTCATACTTCTCCTTCATTCCTTTATGGTAATGGTGTATTCCGTACAGGTTCTTTCACAGTTCCTTGTACTGCTACAACTGAACCTACAAGAATGCGTGTTATGTTAGTTGAAGGTACAATTCCTACTTCTTGCTTATCATATGGATTTGGTGAAACTGAAGATTACACAGTTCAATTTGTTAATTCTCCTGCTTCTTACGCTACTTCTAGAGCAATCCAAAATACTGGAACAATTGCTGCAGGTACATTAGATGTTCCAGTTTTAAGAGTTCCTGTTAAAGTTTCAGCAACTCCATGTTTACCTGGTATTGTTAATGAATTAAGATTTAGCACAACTGGTACTACAAGTGCTGCTAATATTACAGCTGCTAAATTGTATGCTACAGGTTCAACTTCTACTTTTAATACAAATAAATTATTAGCTACAGTAAATTCTCCAAGTGGTCAAATCGTTTTCACAGTATCTGATACTGTTGTAAATGATACAAATAACTACTGGTTAGCTTACGATGTTGCTTCAGGTGCTGCTAATGGTAATTTCTTAGATGCTTCATTTGACAGTATTAATGCTTTTGGTGCTTATTATGTTCCAACCATTTCTAGTCCTACTGGTAATTTGGTTGTTTCTACACCTATGACTTATATTTCTTCTGATGCAACTCATCCGGTATTAAGTAAAGTTGAAACGAATTCTACAAACAATCAATTGTTAAGAATAGTTGTTACAACTGGTGCTACTGGTGCTCCTATTAATGCTACTCAATTCAATTTAAGCACTAATGGTGGTGGTATCGATACTTCTAATATTTCAAATATTAAAGTATGGTATACAGGATCAAGTTCAACTTTTGGTACAACAACTCAATTTGGTTCAACTTATGTTCCTGTTGCTTCTGGTTCTTATTCAATTACAGGCGCTCAACCTTTAACAAATGGTGCAAACTATTTCTGGGTAACTTATGATATCAAAGGAACTGCGATTTTGGGTGATTCTGTTGATGCTGAAGTTGCTTCTATCGTAATTGCTGGTGTTACTCAAACTCCTACTACAACTGCTCCTGCAGGTAAGAGAGATATTAGAGCTCCATATTGTGCATCTGCTGCAACAACTAATTTCTACCATGAAATTACAAATGTTACTTTTGGTACTTTAAATAGTTCTTCTACTTGTGCTACAGTTGCACCAGGTTTGGGTTCAGTTAGTAGCTTGTACTCTAATTACCAAGGTCTTACTGCTCCAAATATTGCAAAAGGAATTCCTGTTCCATTATCAGTTACAGGTTTCGATTGCAGTGGATTTAGTTTAGATGGTAGATTAGCTGTTTATGTTGATTTAAATCAAAACGGTTTATTAACTGATCCAGGTGAATTAGTATACTTAAGTACTTCTGCTTTACAACCTGCAAGTGCAAGTTTATTAATGACAGGAAATATTACTATTCCTTGTACTGCAAATGCTGGTCCAACTTTGATGCGTGTGATTTACATGTATGTTTTCCCAACAACTCAGATTCCAACTCCTTGCGGAACTTATACTTATGGTGAAACTGAAGATTACACAATCAATATCGTTGATATTGCTCCAACTTATGTTGCTTCTAATACTTTACAAGTTACAGGTTCAGTTGGTTCAGGTACTCCTGATGTTCCAGTATTAAGAATTCCGGTTAAAGTTGTTAGTTCTTCATGTACTCCTGGTCAAGTTACTGAATTCAGATTCAAAACTACCGGTACTACTGCAAATGCTAATATTACAACTGCAAAACTTTACACAACTGGTGCTAGTTCAAGTTTCAGTACCAGCAAATTGTTAGGTAGTGTTACAAGTCCTAGTACTTCATTTGCTATTACTGTTTCTGACACTGCTATTAATGATACCAATAACTATTGGTTAGCTTATGATGTTTCTGCTGCTGCTTCAAATGGTAACTTCCTTGATGGTACTGTTGATAGTATTAATGTTTACGGTACTTGGGTTATTCCTTCAAATACTAACCCTGCCGGTAACAGAGTTGTTGCAGTTCCTATGTCTTATGTTGCATCTACAGCTTCTCATACAGATTTAAGTAAAGTAGAAACTAACTCAACTAACAATGTTGTTCTAAAAATTCAAGTACAAACAAGTACTGTTGGTGCTCCTATTAATTTAACTCAGTTGAATTTAAGTACTAATGGTGGTGGTGTTGATACTTCAAATGTTTCAGCTATCAACGTTTGGTACTCTGGTGCAAATGCAAATCCAACTGCTTCACAAGTAACACAATTTGGTAGTTCATATGTTCCAACAGCATCTGGACCTTATTCAGTTAATGGTATTCAAGCATTATTAAATGGTGATAACTATTTCTGGGTTACCTATAGCATCAAATCATCTGCTATTTTGGGTGATTCTATTGACGGTGAATTGGTTTCTTCAGTGATTGCTGGTATAACTCAAACACCTACAGTATCTGCTCCGGCTGGAAGAAGAGAAATTCGCGCTCCTTATTGTCCTTCTGCTGCTACAAGTAATGCAGATGAGGAAATTTGGAATGTTACTTTTGGTACTTTGAATAATACAACAGTTTGTACATCAGTTGGTGGACCTGGTTCAACTAACAGTATGTATAATAATTATACTGCTTTACCAGCTCCGGTTGTTTATAAAGGTTCTGCTACTGCATTATCATTAAACCTTGCTTCTTGTGGTGGTAACTATGGTTCTTTTGGTGCTGTTTATATTGACTACAATCAAAATGGTCAATTTACAGATGCTGGTGAATTGGTTTACTCAACTGGTGCTCATACAAGTAGTAATTTAGGTCAGATTTTCACTGGTTCAGTTGTTATTCCTTCGACTGCATTAAGCGGAACAACCAGAATGCGTGTACTTTATGTTGAAACTGGTACCTTACCTACTCCTTGTTTAACTTATACATGGGGTGAAACTGAGGATTATACAGTTGATATTCAAGATGCTCCATTCAACAACTACGTTTGGACAGGTGCTACATCAAATAACTATGCTACTGCTTCAAACTGGACACCTTCTCGTACTTTGGCTAATTTTAATGATAAGTTGACTTTCAATAGCACAACTCCAATTTCAATTACCAATGTTCAAAATGAAGAAATTCGTGTATTAGAAGTTACTTCTGGAACTGTTTTGAATTTAACAGGGGCTTCAGGTAGTGTTTTATCTGCTAGAGATACATTTAGTTTAGGGAACAATGCTAGAGTTAGAAATTCAACTAACTTTACTGTAGGTGTTGGTGTTGATACAACTAAATTGGGTGTTAAATTAATCGGAACTTCTGCTGGTGTTGCTGGTAATTTCAGAGTATGGACTAATTCAACTAACAATTCAGTTTCTATGCCTTTAATTGATACTACTGGAACAACCAGGGAAATGACAATTGCGTATACTACTGCTCCTTCAACTTATGGTTCATTAACTGCAGGTTTCGTTAGAGCGGTTGCGGGTAATACTGGATTACCTCTAACTGATTTAGTTGCTACAGTAACTGCAACTACTACAGGTACTAATGGATATTGGACTTTAACTCCAAATGGAATTGCTGGTGGTGAATTCACTGCTACTATCAATGCTACTGGTTTTGCTGGTGTAAATAGTTATGGTAGCTTAATTATGCTACGTAGAGCTGGTACAACTTCTGCTTGGAACTTGAACGGTACTCACTCTACTACAATTGGTTCAAATTCTGCTCCAATCTTAAGTCGTACTAATATGACTCAATATGGTCAGTTTGCTGCGGGTGGTGATGCTTCAATTAATCCATTACCGGTTAGTTTGATTTACTTCAGTGCTAAAAACGTAAATGGTGATGTAAACCTTGATTGGGCTACAGCCTCTGAAATAAACAATAAAGGTTTCTTTGTTGAACGTAGTTTAGATGGTGAGAATTTTGAACAAATTGGTGAATTTGTTAATGGTGCTGGTAACAGTAAAGTAACTCTAAAATATGCTTCAGTTGATTATTCAGCTTTTGCTAAAACTGGTATGACTACTGTTTACTACAGATTGAGACAAATTGATTTTGATGGTCAATTCACTTATTCTAATGTTGCTGTAGTTTCTGATGAAGATGTTTTAGGTGATGATGTAAAAGTTTTCCCTAATCCGTTTGTTACTTCAGTTGGTGTAAGCATTGAAGCTTCTTCAAATGCACCTGCTACAGTTAATGTGGTTGATATGCAAGGAAGAGTTATTAGCTCTGAAGTTGTTAATGTAAAATCTGGTAATAACTACCATGAAATTAAGAATTTAGGAAGCTTATCTAATGGAGTTTACTTCGTTAAGGTTTCTGTAAATGGCTTAAGCAAAACAACTAAAGTTACTAAAACTAACTAGTCTTTGTTAATCTTAATATAAAAGGGGTGGCCTCGGCCGCCCCTTTTTTTGTTATTAATTGGACCAATCTTAATATCTTATGGATTCCATTTCTAAACTAAAAATTCTAATGAGCTAGTCACTAAAGTTAAAACGAAGTGTTTAAGAATAGATTTAAAGTTTTCTTATTTAATTCATAACCCAAAAAAGAGGCTGTCTCAAATGTTGAGACAGCCTCTTTTTTATTTTAATGACTTATGATTATTTCGTAGCTTTAAGGAATATATCCCAGGTTTGATCTAAATTTTCCTGGGTTAAGAAAAAGTCGCTTGTTTCTATTTCCAATGTTGTGCTATTAGTTTCTTTTAGATTTTTTCTCATTAAACTGGTGAGCCAATTGTATGGAATTACTAACCATGATGCCGGAAGTATTTTGTGCAGTCCTAAAGGGTCTAATTTTAGAATTTTTTTAGCCCACTTAGCATTGTCTTCATAGTATTTGTTCACTTTACCATTTCCTTGTACTCCATATAGCTCTATTTTATCAAAAACACTTCCCGCTTCTTTTTTCATTTCATCAAATGTGTATTCATGTACATGAAATGGATTTCTTGCAATACTCATTTTAATATTTGGTGTTGAACATAAAAATGTTCCACCTGGTTTTAAAACCCTTTTTACTTCTTTAATGAATCCCAATCTATCTTCAATATGTTCGATAAACTGAAATGCTGTTATAACTTCCAAACTGTTATCTTCAAATGGTAGGGGAGGTACCCTTGATGAGATAAAGTTCAGATTAGTTTTATTTTTGTGCTTCTCATTTGCAATTTTTACAGTTTCGGCACTATAGTCAACTCCGGTTGTTTTGTTGCTGTAATCAGCTAAAAATTGTGTTCCATAGCCATCTGCACAACCGATATCTGCTGTTATTTTATTTTTCACATACTCCGAAGCATATTCATAAGCAAAAAAGCATCTTTTTACAGTTACATTGTTACTATCTTCAAAACTTGGTCTCTCTCTATCAAACATAATTTACAATTTTCTAAGTGTTGCAAAAATACCAAAATCATTAACTTTGATGGCATAAGTTTAAATTTTATGAGGATACCTGCTTTATTTCAGTTTTTAAGTGATTTGAAAACTCATAATTCAAAGGTATGGTTTGATGCTAATCGTAAAGAATACCAATTACTTAGAGATGAATTTCTTGTGTTTATTTCAGATGTCCTTATTGATTTGGGTAAAATTGATGACAGGTTTTCTGCTATGAATGCTTCAAAATGTATTTTCAGAATTAATAGGGATATAAGATTTTCTAAAAATAAGGATCCGTATAAAACGAATTTTGGTATGAATTTAAACTTGTCAGGTTCGAAAGAATTTTTTTGTGGTTTCTATCTCCATTTAGAGCCTGAGAATACTTTTTTCGCTGGTGGAACTTATTTGCCTCCTCCAGCAATTCTTCAGTCTATTAGACAAGAAATTGATTACAATTCAAATGATTTTAAGAAAATAGTAGAGTCTAAGAAATTTGTTCAAGTTTTTGGAGGTATTTCAGGTGAATCTTTAAGTCGACCTCCAAAAGGATATGATGTAGACAATGAAATGATTTCTTATATTAAAATGAAAAGTTTTATTGCTGAAAAGAAGATAATAGTTTCGGAGCTTACGTCTAATCAAATAAAAGAGCTGGTAGTTGATTACGCTAAATTAATTATGCCACTCAATAATTTTTTATTGACTGCTAATGGTCATTTAGGCTAACTAAATAGCCTCTAGTCATTTCTATTTTATTTTTTGTTTCTTCCCACTCTTTCTCAGGAATTGATTGGTTCGTAATTCCTGCTCCTGCATATTGAGTTATTCCATTTTTATTTATTTGTAAGCATCTAAGGTTTACAAAGAGTTGTATGTTGTTTTTGTTAAAGTAAGGACCAATTATTCCGCTATAAAATTCGCGGTTGTAATTCTCATTTTGATTGATATAGTTTGTTGCTTTATCTGTTGGTATTCCTCCAACCGCAGATGTTGGATTTAAATTACCAATAATTTTATTGATATCAATATTTGAATCAATTTTTGCACTGTACTTTGTAATTAAATGTTTAAGATTTCCTATTTCAAGTGAATCTGGGCCTGTTTTATTAACTTTAATACCTAGGTCTTTCATTGTATTTTCAATATGTACTTCAACCCAATTTTGCTCTTTTATTTCTTTTTCTGTCCATTCATTTTGCCCTTGAAATAATGTTCCTGCGAGTGCAACAGTTGATAACTCATTATTATTAATTTCAATAAATTTTTCTGGACTTGCACCTAACCAAGTTCCGGTTATTTCAGAACTTATAAGATGAACAAATGCATTAGGATATTTTAAACAAAGGCTTTTAAATGATTCAATAACATTGATTTTTGTAATAGACGTTTCAGCTCTTGATAACACAATCTTTTTCAATGTATCTGAATTATTCATACATGAAACCGCATCAGAAATTAATTGACAGAATTTGTCTTTATTTAGATTATTTACTGTTGTGTTTTGGAGATGGAATTTTAACTCTTCATAAGGAATATTTTCATTCAATTTCTCCTCCTTAACTATTAAACTTAAAACTTCGCTTCCTTTATTGAATTTGCCTAATAAAAATTTCTTGTTATTGTCTAATTGTATATCCTTCTCAGTAGATAAAATTAAACCATTCCAATATGTAATTTCATCGGAGAATGGTAATTTGAAAATAACAAAGGCCATTACTTTTTTTCGGATGGAATAACCGCCATTGTTAAACGGCTAATTGAACATAGTTTACCATCATCATCTGTCATTTTAATTTCCCAAACTTGTGTTGTTTTTCCTATGTGAATTGGTTTTGCTTCACCTGTAACAAATCCTTTTCCTGCAGGTCTGATGTGATTTGCATTGATATCTAATCCTAATGCTACATAGCGTTCTCTATCTAAACACAAATTTGCAGCCATACTTCCAACAGTTTCTGCAAGCGTACAATAAGCTCCGCCATTAACTACACCTAATGGTTGAACTGTCCTGTGATCTACAGGCATTTTGGCAATCAAAGAATCCTCAGTTAATGCAGTAAATTCTATTCCAATCCAATGACTTAATGTATTTTCACATCTTTTATTTAAAGCTTCAATAGATATTTCTTCTTTTTTGTAGAATATACTCATGATGTTGCTTTGCCTAGCGTGTATTTTATTATTTTTTGATATAATTCTTCCGGTTTAAATGGTTTGGTTACAAAATCATCCATTCCTGCTTCCAGAACTTTTCTCCTTGTTTCTAGAAAGGCATCCGCTGATAGAGCAATTATTGGAACAGCAGCATTTTTTACCATAGATTTTTCTGCACGGATTATTTCAGCAGCTTGGAAACCGCTCATTTCTGGCATTTGTAAATCCATTAATACCAAATCTATATCAGCTCTCTCGCTAAGAATTTTTATAGCCTCTGCACCATTGTTTGCTATAGCAACTTCATTATTCCATTTTTTGAAGAATTGTTTAGCCACAAATTGATTCATAAGATTATCTTCAACTAATAGAATATTTATTTTAGATAAATCTTGTACTTCTTCTGCGTATTGTTTGTCTCTATCTTCAACAACTTGTTTTTCGCCAATTTGATATGGTATTACTACTGAAAATGTAGTACCTTTTCCTACTTCACTAGAAATACTTATTTCTCCACCTTGTAGTTGAGTTAAGTTTTTAGTAATTGCTAAACCAAGTCCTGTTCCACCATATTTTCTGGTTGTATCAGTATTGGCCTGAGTAAAACTCTCAAATATTTTATCCTGTTTGTCTTTAGGAATCCCAATTCCTGAATCGGTCACATCAAACCTTAAATTGATATGAGTATTAGACTGTAATTCAATTTTTACATTAACATCTACTTGTCCGTGTGAAGTGAATTTTAGTGCATTTCCTACCAGATTAAATAAAATTTGGTTTAATCTATATGGATCACCTTTTAAGGCAGGAGGTACATTTGATTCAACATTTACATTAAACTCTAATCCTTTTTCATGAGCTCTGTGATCGAATGTTCGTTTAAGTTCATTCATTCTGTGTCTCAAGTCAAAATCAATGGATTCAAATGTGATTTTTCCTGCTTCAATTTTTGAGAAATCCAGAATATCATTTATGATTACTAGTAGATTGTCAGCAGAATATTTTATCGACTTTAAATTTTCTAATGTTGTTCCTGTAAAACCTTCCTCTAACAATAATTCACTTAAGCCAATAATTGCATTCATTGGTGTTCTTATTTCGTGACTCATGTTAGAGAGAAATTCAGATTTTGTATTTGCTGCGGCTATCGCATCATTCTTTGCTTGAAGTAATTCGTGTTCGAATTTTTTATTTTCAGTTACATCCTGCGAATAAATAGCTGCTCCAGTTACTTCTCCATTCGAATTAATAATTGGATTATAGGTAGTTTCATACCAAGGAATATCATTTCGGGAATTACTAAAACTTACTTGTTCAAGTACCTGGAATTGCTCTCCTTTTAAACATCTATCTATATTTCCAATCATCTTATCTTTTCGGTCTAAAGAAATTGGTAAATCATTTAGATTAATATCACTTTTAACAATACCGTAAGTTTTTAATAGATGCTCAATATTTTCTTTAAAAGATGAATTAAACGATATCAAATTAAGTTTGATATCAACTGCATAGATTAAGTTTCTTGTACTTTCTAAAATGGCATTTAACCTATTGTTGTTTTCTATAATTTCTCTTTCAGCCTTTTCTCTTTGCCTTTCACTATCACTTAATCTTATTGCTGTAATAACAACTTTTGATATTTTATCGGTGTTAATTTCTGCTTTGGTAAAATAGTCAAATGCACCATTTTTAATCATTTGAACTGCAATTTTTTCATCTCCTTGAGATGTCATAACTGCAACAGGTGTGCGAACATTCATGTCTCTCATTTTCATGAGTAGTTGAAGTCCATCTACACCTGGTAATTGGTAATCTAAAAATATACAGTCAAAGGAATCTGTAGATACAGTTTCTAGAGCTTCATTTGCATTTTTACAAACGCTAAGAGTATGGTTTAATTCAGCTTTTCTAATAGCTCTTTGAAACGTCATGATGTCAACATCATCGTCCTCTATTAGAAGTAATTTATAAGAATGATTGTTTTCGGCTTCTGCCATTTTATTTAATCTTATTCAGGAAACTCACAAAGTTTCCAATAATTATTTAGTGTAGAAACTGCTTCAATAAACCTCTCCATACTCAAAGGTTTGAGAATGTATCCAGCTACATTTAAATTATAGGCATCAACTTTATCCCTGTCTTCATTTGATGTTGTCATAACAAAAACACTGATGTTTTTCAATTCATCATTTTTTCTTACTTCCCTCAGGAATTCAATACCGCCCATTTTAGGCATATTTAAATCTAACAAAATGATTTTTGGTATTTCTGATGGAGAATCGGGATGTTGACCTCTCAAGAATTCAAGCGCCTCCAATCCATTGTTACAAACGAATAATGGATTTGTAACATTGTTTTTTTTGAATGCACGCTTTACATTCATTACGTCTACTTCATCGTCCTCTACTAGTAAAATATTCACAATTTTGTCTCCCATGTTGTTAGGTACAATATATTAATTCTCTAGCAAAGGTTACAAATATTTTTAAAAAGATTTAAAAAATTACATTAACAGGGTGTGTTAGTTGGTTAGTTAGTAGGAAATTCTATTTGTAAGTAAGGTTTAAATATTTTACCAAATGGTTTTCATTTGGGTAACTTGGGCTTTCTGAAAAGGACGGAAGGAGGCCAGATTTTAGCTAAATTTAAAACGAAATAGAACTGATGCAAAGAATTTA
This sequence comes from Vulcanococcus limneticus LL, assembly GCA_943361925.1. GTDB lineage: Bacteria > Bacteroidota > Bacteroidia > UKL13-3 > UKL13-3 > CAISCU01. Next base: position 74,863 of record CALRIT020000007.1, read on the forward strand.
AAGCAATTTTTCTTAAAACCTTGAATGTAAATTATAAAAAATCAATTCAGTTCGCTGATAATAAATGCAATAAAACCTTTTCAGCAGGCCCTAAATAAACTTGTCTATAAGTGATGATGATTTGTCTGTTTGGATAAATTTTAATTCTCTTGGGCTGTTTGGTATTTTGGCCAACTAAAATAGAATTTGGAGCCTGATCCTTTTTCTGATTCTATCCAAATTTTTCCATCATACTCTTCTACAATTTTCTTTACAATAGCGAGACCAGCACCTACGTTTTCAACGGCATCTCTTCTATCCAGAGTTTGGAAAATGGTGAATATTTTTTGATGAAATTCTTTATCTATACCGGGTCCATTATCTGCAATGCAAAATTCAAAAATCTTGAGCTTCTCCTGGAAAGTAATATTTACTAATTTTTCTGTACTAGTATTATGGTTGATTGCATTAGAAATAAAAGTTAAAAACACCTCTTCTAAGTCTTTTTTATTTCCATCAACTAATGGAAGTTTTTCATCAAAATATACTGCTACATTAGGGCCTGGATTTAATCTTTTTAAAACAGTTACTACTATTTCAAGACTTGATAATTTTTCCTGGTCAATAGGTGTTTTTCCAGCTCTTGCATATTTTGAAAGAGAATTAATCAAGGCTTCCATTCTATGAACTCTTCCCTTTAAGAGATTAAAATAGTTTAAAGATTCACCTTTCAATTGTTCTCCTAAGTCTTCTTGTATCCATTCTGTTAGGTTATTAATTCCTCTTAATGGACTTTTTAAATCATGTGAAGCTATGTAGGCAAATTGATCCAATTCTTTGTTTTTCTTTTCAAGGTTAATGGTATACTCCTCTAATTCAAGACGATTTTTTATTTCTGTTTCTTTTGATTTTACAAGGTTATTTCTCATTTCGAGTAGAGCCTTACCTAATTTATCATGTCTGCTTAATTGTGGGATATTTATTTGATAATTTCCTTTACCAATTGCATTTGCAACATCAGTTTTTGTTTTGAAACCATCCACCACTTTTTTAGCAGATTCAATCATTGTTCCAACCTCATCATTTCTGTATACACCTGATTGAAAACTAATAATTTTACCTTCACTTAACTCATCTAAAATGGCACTGATTTCCTTGATTGGTTTAATGACAGTAACATTAGTTATATAAATTGAAAATATACTTACTGCGATTATCAGAACAATCATTATTACTAATAGATAAGATAATGTTCTATAACTTGCATATTTCTGAGTTTCTAATTGGCGGAATATGTATATCGCCTCCATACTTGTTTCTTCAAGTTTGGTAGAAAGGGTATTAAATAAGGCTTCTATTTCATCATTTATTTGCCTTGCTCTTTGCAATTTTTCAGGATTTTCATAATCCTGTTTGTTTAACATTAAATTTAGGATTTCTCTCTCCTTTGTTGCTATTTTTTGATATTCCTTATCAATATCAACAACATTTTTCCTGATTTCTTCCAATGAAGCTTCCTGACTCATTCCTATAACAGTTAGTTTCTTCTCATTGTAAGTTCTATCCAGCTGTTTTTTTAAAGTTCGTCTTTTCTTCTCGTTATATTGTGATGAAATATCTGAACTTAATAGAATTGTAGTTTCAATCTGGGTTTGGTAATCTTTTAATGCTGATATTACCGGACGGTATTTATCAGAGATTTTAGTATCTATTTTTTTACTGTATTCTAATAATAATAATGCAGCTAAAGAGAAGATTAATGAAGCTAACACAACAGCAAGAAAGCTCATCGCCGTTCTTGTGCCAATGTTTAACCTGTATAACCTATTGAATAATCCCTTTAACATTTCTTATTTATTTGATAATATGTGTTTCTTGCAAATCTCAATGTTTATACCAAATATTTAAATACCACAAAAACAGCTAATTGTGTTGATAAGTCGTTTTTTGGTCAGTTTCAAATTGAATTTTAAAATAACAATTTTCCCAAAATTGGAATTTCAAAATGTTGTTACTTTGTGGATATGTCAAATTCTAAAATAAATCGAAATTTTAACTAAAGCAATTTACCATATATATACTGCTATTTATATTACAATTTTTAAACTTTAAAATACTTGTCTTCTAAATAGTGCTTAAAAGTTAATCAAGTTGGGACTATTTAAGATTTTATGGACTAGTTCTTGTATAACTTTGCCTGCTGACGAAAAATATAAAATATATCTATAAAAATGAAAAAACTCATTGCGATTGCTGTTATATCACTTTTGATATTTGCATCTTGTAAGAAAAATTTGGTTCCAAGTGAGTCAACCAAAACAGCCGATTTGGAAAAAAACGTGAAATCAATTCATGAAATTGTAATTCCGAAGGGTTTTAATTTTGCGAGTTATAAGCAAATTAACTTAACGGTTAATCCAGATTTAACGATGAATGCTGGTGAAACAAGACTGGTTTCTTTATATGATGGAAACCCTAGAGGTGATGGTAGGTTATATGGTAATTATTTACTAAAAAAGGAATCACCCTTAATTATTAAAATAACCATTGCAACCGCTACAGAAACTATATATGCAGTAATAAAATCTCCAAATGGTTCGAGTTCGAGCTATATAATTTCAAGTAGAGGAAATAGTGCTACATTGAATATAGGTGCTTTGCAAAAATCTGGTAAAAGGCTTTTTAAATCAATTCCGGTTGCACCAAATTGTTCTGTAGGTTGTACTTCAACTGCTTCTGGTAGTAATCAGAATCTAAATTTAAATAACAGTAGTGACGTGGTTTGTATTAGTGGAAGCTTTAAGGGTAATATAAACATTAACCGTGGAACTGTTAGAATTTGTGGTAAAGCTGAAATTGGAAATATTAGTATCAATAATGATGGGGTTTTATTGATATCAACTTCCGCTGAGGTTGAAATTAATAATTTTAATTTAAATACGTCTACTACCATTTTTAAGAACTGGAGTTCATCTACCAAAATAAAAGGTAATTTTAGTCCAAATGGTACAGTTAATAATTATGGTGAGATTGAAATTGGTGGAGATTTAAGTATTAACGGTTCATCTAATTTTGTTAATGATGGTGAACTAAAAGTTGATGGAGATATTAATAACAACAAGGATTTTACAAATAATGGAACCTTGGAGATTGGAAGATCTTTTAGTTTAAACGGAGGTGCAAACACCACAAACAATTGTTATATTAAAGTAGGAAGGGACTTTACTTTAAATAATCAAATTAACAATAACAGTGGTGAAATTATTGTTTCTAATACTACTACTATTAATGGTGGTGGAATTTTGAATTTAAATGATGGGGCTGTTCTCTACACTAAAGATTTAATGGTTAATAATATTATTGCAGGTTCAGGAACTACTTCATTTTTAAAGGTAGAAGGTAATACAACAATTAATGGAGGTGGAAAGTTCAACGGTAATTTTTCATTCTGTGATCCATCTGGAATTGAAACTAACTGGGGTACAATTTCAAATACTGTGAGTCAGGATTGTAAAAGCTATATTGCTAAATCAGAATGTATAAAAGATGGTAATGGTGAGGAACCAAAATCAAAGGATGGCGACAAAGATGGAGTAGAAGATGAGTTGGATGAATATCCAGAGGATAAAAGTCGTGCGTTTAACAATTATTACCCAAATGAATCTGATTTTGTGACAGTTGCTTTTGAGGATTTATGGCCAAGTAAAGGTGATTATGATTTGAATGATTGTGTTGTTGATTTTAGATATAACATGATTACAAATCCTAAAAATGAAGTGATTAGAATTGAAGCTGATTATGTTTTAAGAGCCTCAGGTGGTAGTCAGGCAATCGCTTTTTGCCATAATTTTCCAATTAAAGCAAGCAATATTGGATCGGTTAACGGAGCAAAATTAGAAGATAAAAATGAAACTGCTGTTTTTACAATATTTACAGATTCTAAGGCTGAATTAGGTGCTTGGAATACTGTACCAACTCAGGCAAAAGCAAAACCGGTTTCTTATAGTGTAGAAATTACTTTAAAAGAACCTGTTAGTTTAGAATCTATTGTAATCGGTGAATTTGATCCTTTTATTTGGGTTAATGAAAAAGAAAAGGGTAGAGGTTATGAAATACATCTTCCAGGTAAATCAGCAACTGGTTTTGCAGATAGAAAGCTATTTGGTTATGCTGATGATAATTCAAATGATGGTGAAAACAATTATCTTACAAAAGCAGGTTTACCTTGGGCAATTTTAGTACCCGAGAAATTTGAGTATTGTGCTGAGTTAAAAACTTTTGACAAAAAAGAAATTACCGATATCACACAAGTATATTTACATTTTGCACAATGGGCTCAAAGTGGAGGTAAATATTTCCCTGATTGGTATAAAAACGAAAAAGGTTATAGAAACGAAAGTTATATTTTTGTAGAATAATTTTAAAGGGGCCCGAAAGGGCCTCTTTTTCTTTAACTTTGGTGCATGAATAATTATGCATTAGGAAATTTTAGGAAATTAAATATTTCTAAGGAAGAAGATTTAAAGAAGCTTCAATTTAGTGATACTGATGTACTAACTAAAGGTGAAGATTTAAGGACAAGAAGCACTAATATTGATAAGGCTGGAGTATTTTCAACTCATCCTAAAATCAAAGTTTTTATTACTCTTAAGGATATAAATGGTGATTTGTATAAATTTCAGGCTTTTGTTTATAATCATGAAAATGATCTGGTAATTCTAAAATCCGGTTTAAGAATACCTGTTAAAACAATTTATAGCGTAGATTTCTTATAGAATCATCGGACGTTACAACTTATTTCAGAGTACAATAATTAAATAAAAAAGCCATCGATTTCGATGGCTTTTTTTATGTTATTTAAATTTTATTCAACCGTTACGCTCTTCGCTAAGTTTCTAGGTTGATCTACATTACACTCTCTAAGCACTGCAATGTGGTATGAAAGCAATTGTAATGGAATAGTTGCAATTAAAGGAAGCATCACCTCTTCACAAGCAGGAATATAAATTACGTGATCTGCCATTTCTTTAATATGAGTATCGCCTTCAGTAGCAATTACAATAATTTTCCCTTTACGGGCTTTTACTTCTTGAATATTACTAACTACTTTTTCATAATTACTATGCTGAGTTGCAATAATTACAACTGGCATTTCTTCATCAATCAAAGCAATAGGACCATGTTTCATTTCAGCAGCAGGATATCCTTCCGCATGGATGTATGAAATCTCTTTTAATTTCAATGCACCTTCTAATGCAACAGGGAATCCGTAACCTCTACCTAAATACAAGAAGTTTTTTGCATCTTTATAAGTAGCTGCAAGTTCTTTTATTTGGTCATCTGTTTTTAATACTCTTTCAATTTTTTCAGGTACAGTTTCCATTTCGTTTAAGATTTCTCTTAATCTTTGAGTTGAAATAGTTCCTTTTTTCTGAGCCATCGATAAAGCCATCAAAATTAATGCTGTAACCTGGGCTGTAAATGCTTTTGTAGAAGCTACTCCAATTTCTGGTCCGGCATGTGTATATGCACCTGCATCTGTTGTTCTTGGGATACTTGAACCAACAACATTACAAACCCCAAAAATAGTAGCACCTTTAGATTTTGCTAATTCGATTGCTGCTAAAGTATCCGCAGTTTCACCAGATTGAGAAATAGCGATAACAAAATCGTTTTCTCCAATAACAGGATTTCTATATCTGAATTCAGATGCATATTCTACTTCAACAGGAATACGAGCTAAATCTTCAAATAAATATTCTCCAACTAAACCTGCATGCCATGATGTTCCACAACCAAGAATTACGATTCTTTGGATATTTTTAATTTTATCCTCGTATTTATCAATTCCAGCCATTGTAATTCTGGCATCTGGAAGGTGAATTCTTCCTCTGAAAGAATCCATGATACTTCTAGGTTGTTCATAGATTTCTTTTAACATGAAATGCTCGTAACCGCCTTTTTCAATGTTTTCAAGATTGAACTCAATTGCTGTTATATAAGGAGGTTTAATTGTATTATCTACAGTTTTGATTGTTAATTCACTGCCTTCAATAATGGCAATTTCACCATCATTTAAATAAACTACATTTCTAGTATATTCTACAATTGGTGTTGCATCTGAAGCAATAAAATGTTCATTTTCACCAATACCAATAACCATCGGACTACCTTTTTTGGCACCAATTAGATAATTAGGGTCTTTTTTAGAAAGAATTACAATTGCATAAGCACCAACAACCTGAGTAAGAGACATTCTAACAGCCTCTTCAAAAGTTACTGGGTTATTTTTGTAAACTTCTTCAATTAAATGAATTAGTACTTCAGTATCGGTTTCACTTTTGAATTCATGGCCTCTTTTCTTCAACATTTCCTTTAAAGCGCCATAATTCTCAATGATTCCATTATGGATAATTGCGAATTCACCATCACCAGATAAATGAGGATGTGCATTTACATCGTTTGGTGCACCATGGGTTGCCCATCTGGTATGTCCCATGCCTGTAAAAGCTGAAGTATCTCTTGAGCCTATCTCGTTTTCAAGGTCAGCAACTTTTCCGGTTTTTTTGTAAACCTTCATTTCTTTGCTACCGTCGAGTAAAGCTACACCCGCGCTATCATAACCGCGGTATTCTAGGCGTTTTAATCCTTTTAAAACTATTGGACAGGCATCTCTGTGCCCGATGTAAGCTACTATTCCACACATATAAAAACAAAATTAAAGGATTTGTATTAATAAATTATGCCTCTTCGTAAGTGGCGTCTATGGGTTTGTTAATGGCGGGTTCTAGTTTTCTGATTTCCTGAACCAAAATTTCAAAATCTGCAAAAGTCATAGCTTGTTGTGCATCAGAAAGTGATTTTTTAGGATCAGGGTGAATTTCAATCATTAAACCATTTGCACCTGCAACTAAACTTGCTAATGAAAGCGGATGAACAAATTTTGCCATACCTGTTCCGTGACTTGGATCTGCAATAATTGGTAAATGACTTAAATCCTGAATCATAGGAATTGCTGCAACATCCATTGTATTTCTTACTTCCGGGTCAAAACTTCTGATTCCTCTTTCACAAAGTATTACTTTTTCATTACCACCCGAAAGAATATAATCAGCTGCTAAAAGCCATTCAGATAATCTAGCTGACATTCCTCTTTTTAGCATAATTGGTTTTTCAATTTTCCCTAATTCGGCTAAAAGATAGAAATTACTCATATTCCGACTACCAATCTGAATGATGTCTGAATATTCCATGATTTGGTCTAATAGACTTAAATCCATTAATTCAGTAACTACATTTAGTTTATATTCATCTGCAGCTTTTCTGAGAATCTTTAATCCATCTAAACCTAAACCTCTAAAAGCATAAGGTGAAGTTCTTGGTTTATAAGCACCTCCACGCATGAATTTTATACCGTTTTTAGATAAAAATTCAGCGGTGGAATAAATTTGCTCTTCGGTTTCAACACTGCATGGGCCAGCAATCAGATTAATAAAATTATTACCAACTGAAGTACCATTTACCAAAAAATGAGTTTCTTTTTTGTATTGATTTGATGATAGCTGGTAAGGCGTATCAATTTCAATTACCTTTTCAATGCCATCAATTCCGGATAAAACTGATTTATTCGAAATTTTTGGAGCAACGATAATATTTTGCTTTTCTACATGGCTAAATGCTACTTGGTTAATAGTTAATAGCGCTTTTAACTGATGAAGTGTATCAGGTTTAATATTTTGTTGTAATTCAATAATCACTTAATTCTTATTTTACAGAGGTTGTTGTAAGTTTCAGTCTAATTTTCCCTAAGTTTTTACGAGAATCTAAAACCACTCGTGCAGCTGTAAAAGGATTATCGACAGGTACTAATAAATATAACCCGTAATTTACATTTCTGTTTGCTTTGTACTCATTTAATAAGTACTGCATATGTCGTGCAATATTAAATCGATATTGCTTATAACTTGAATTGTAGCCTCCACCATAATATGATGAGCTCTCAAAAGCTAAATCTTTTATGAAAATATTTGCTCCTAAAGAGTCAGAACCAACTAATTGTAATTTTGTTGGAAGGGTAAATGTTGAATTGTCTGTTCCTTCTAAAACACTAAAAACAATTTCAGCACCATTTATTGCTTTGTTTTGATTGTTTTGAAAAAAGCTGTTTGGAAGTTCAATTCTGATTTTAGTTCCTGCTAATCCTTGAACAAAAAGAGAATCTCTATGAAATCCTTTAAATGGTTCCTGAATTAGATTTGATGGTCTGTTTACAAAACTAATTTTGTTGGCACTAACTTCATTTCCGGGAATCACAGGAAAATCAGCAGCCAATGAATCTTTATAATAAGCAGTTAATGCAGTAATATCAGAACTTAATCTGATATAAGAAACGGCACCGGTTCCGCCTGCTAAATTTGTTTCATCAACCACAACAAAGCCTTTGAAAGCATTTTTAAATGTAGTTGTACTTACAAAATCTCCTCTTGATTCTCCACCAAAAAGTAAATCTTCATAAACAGAGTTCATTTTTATTCTGATATGAGGAGGCAAAATGAATGTTTCAGAACCTAATTTTAGATTAAGGGTATCTTTTAGATTGAATTTCCCTGTCCATGAACCAACTTCATTTGACTTTGTTTGGTATTTCCTGTTAGAATAATAGCTTGAATCTACACTAAGACTTTCATCTAACTGATATACTTTTAGAGTATGAATTTGTTCAGGATCACCATAAAGTGCGTCCAAATCTCTAAAACGTAATTGTAAAATAGCAGAATCAAGTTTTGTTGCACCTTCCCAGGTAAATGCGTTGGAAGGTAAATCATATTGAAAAACTAAATCAGCCTGAGTTGTACCTAAAAGAGGGTCTTGGATTTTTCCTAATGCATACACACTAAAATTATTGGTTTTAACAGTATCCATTTTAACTGTGTAAGCCACTAGGTCCATAGTTGTGTCGAAATCAGTTTTGAAACCATTTCTGACACCAATCAATCCCGATCCAATTGAATCCAGGTCCTTTTTACAGGAGCTGATTCCAATTGAAACGAATAAAACGAATAAAAATAATTTAGTTTTGTCGCTGAAGCAATGAGTCATATAAATCAATATAGATATCTACATTGTCACCTGCTTCAGGATGTTCAATGATGGGTTTCCCTTTTAATTTTTTAATAAATTTAGTTACCGCTGGGTCAATTTCAGTGCTTGCTTTAACAATAGCATCAGCATGCTCAATACCCGACATATACAAATCTGAACAACTGGCATTAGCCAATGACGAAACTTGTTTATTGTCGATTGAATTTAAACTTGCCTTTCTGGCAAATTCTTTTCCAAATTTTTCTTCAAATTGATTTTCAAACACTGAATAAACCACTTTCGCTAAACGAAAAACAGGTTCATCTTTGTATAAAGTTTTCAAATAAAGTGGAATTAAACTTGTCATCCAGCCTTGGCAATGAATAATATCAGGTTGCCAACCAAGTTTTTTAACCGTTTCTAAAGCTCCTTTGCAAAAGAAAATTGTTCTTTCATCATTATCTCCAAAAAAAGTATTGTTTTCATCCGTATATACATGTTTACGGTGAAAATAATCTTCATTATCGAGAAAGTAGACTTGCATTTTTGCTTCCGGCAAGGAAGCTACCTTAATTGTGAGAGGATTATCGTTGTCGTCTATAGTAATGTTAATTCCACTTAACCGTACTACCTCATGCAATCGATTTCTTCTTTCATTGATACAACCAAATCTTGGCATTAATACCCTAATTTCATTGTCTTTTTCCTGAGTTGCTTGTGGCAAAACTCTTGCCAATTCTCCAACACTACTCACTTTCAGGAAAGGTGTCATCTCCGAGGAGATGTAAAGAACTCTCTTTTTAGCCATACACACTTTACATAAAAAAGTATGCAAAATTACGATAATGTTAATAATTTTCTTAATATTCCGACCGAATTAGGATAGCTATTTTTATTACACTCCTGAAAACCAGCAACTAAAGTGATTTTTTCTCAAACTATTTCTTCATTACAAGAGGTTTTGGCTTCCCAAAATCTCCAAAATAGCAGTATTGGGTTCGTTCCAACCATGGGTGCTTTGCATAATGGGCATCTTTCTTTAATTAGAAAAGCTAAGCTCGAAAACGACTTTGTGGTTTGCAGTATTTTTGTAAATCCTACTCAGTTTAATAATTCTTCAGATTTAAAAGCATACCCTAGAACAATAGAAGCCGATATGAAACTTTTGGCTTCAGAAAATTGTGATTTGTTATTCTTTCCAACTGTCGAAGAAATGTATCCGGATTCTTTAAAAAAGGAATCGGCCGATGATTATGGTCACTTTATTCATGTACTGGAAGGTAAACATAGACCAGGTCATTTCGATGGAGTTGTAACAATTGTAAATAAACTTTTTTCTCTAGTTAATCCTAACCAGGTTTATTTTGGTCAAAAAGACTATCAGCAATGTTTGGTGGTAAAAGAGTTGATTCGAAGAAATCATCCTAAAATTATTTTTCATCAATGTGAGGTTGTGAGAGAGCCAGATGGTATGGCAATGAGTAGCAGAAATGTAAGATTAAGTGAATCTGAACGTATTTCTGCTCTGCAATTATCCAAAGCTTTATTTCATTTGCAACAGAATTGGAATTCTAGTTCATGGAAACTTGAACATCAAAAAGCAATTGATTTGATTTTGGCTGATGGGCGTTTGGAGCTGGAGTATTTTGAAATTGCAGATAAAAATACTTTGGAAAAATTAAGCGATTTTAGTCATGATGCTGTTTGTTTAGTTGCAGCAAATTGTGGAGCTACCCGATTAATAGATAATGTTTTACTGGCATAATCAAATTTTTTTCCAGTATTTTTGGTCCAATACTCATGCGTCAGGAAGAAAAATTTAAGTTAGAAATTCAAAAGAAGATTGCTGAAATTGATTTCAGGCAGCATGTTGGCGCCTCCTTAGCTAGTCTTGAAAGTAGAAGAATAGATTCACTTTCTTGTTTTAATAATTTAGAATTAGCCAAATTAAGAGCGGCTTATACCAAATGGAAAGTAAATGAGAATTTGGATAAATTCCTGATTGATTTTGAGGGCTCAATTGTTAGAAAAGGCGGAAAAGTAATTTGGGCTTATGATATATCTAATGCTCAAAATGAAGTTTTGCAAATTATTCAGAAGCAAAAAGCCGAAAAAATTATTAGAAGCAAATCGATTTTAGCTGAAGAAATTGAGCTGGATTCTTTTTTGAACTCAAAAGGCATCAATCATCATTTAGCTGATGTTTCAGATTATATTCTTAAACAAACTAAAAAGACTCCCTATAATTTTGTCACTCCAACAGTTGAAGATTCGTTTTCTGATGTTAAAAACAAACTGAATCAATCTATTAGAGTTTCTCTTGATGCAGATGAAAACGAAATGTTATCTGATATTAGGGAAGAGTTGAGGTCTGAATTTCTTCATGCAGATTTAGCTATTACAGGCGCTAATTTTCTTATTGCAGATAGTGGCTTGGTTGCGATTTCTGAGGATTCAGGTGCAGCTCGATTAAGTTTTGCTTTTGCTAAAACACATATTGTATTAGCTGGAATTGACCAAATAATTCCCGGTTTAAATGAATTGGATTTATTCCTTTCACTTTATTCAACTCATTCTAAAGGAAAAGTATTACAAAGTTTTTCTACCATAACCGGACCCAGAGAAAGAGATGATTTCGACGGACCTACTGAGTTTATTGTCATTTTAGTTGACAATGGACGATCAGAAGTTTTGGCCTCTCAGGATCAAAGGCAGGCATTGTCTTGCATAGATTGTGGTGCTTGTAATAATGTATGCCCTGTTTATAAAACTATAGGAGGTAATCAAACTTATTTGCAAAATCAATCAGGTCCAATAGGTCAGGTGCTTAAACCTTTAAAAGCCGGATTAGAAAATTTTGGCTTTTTAAGTAACCATACAACTTTTTGTGGAAAATGTACTGAAGTTTGTCCCGTTAATATCGATATACACAACCACTTAATTAGAAACCGTAGGGATTTTGTATCCCAAGGATTTGCGAGCAAGGGAGACAAACTTGCATGGTATTCTTGGAATAAATTAATGTTAAGCAGGAAAAATCTTAACAGACAAACTGCTTTAAGAAATTTTACTTTTAAATCTTTCTTTAAAAAGGATTGGGGCGAAAATAGAGAGTTTCCAAAGATTGCTGAAAAGACTTTCAATCAAATTTGGCGAGAACAGAAAGGACTATAAGAGTGAATTTATAATCGTTTCAACTTGCATATTTTCAGCCTCTGCTTTATAGTTTTTGATGATACGATGTCTTAAAACTGGAATTGCAATTGCTTTAATATCTTCTATATCCGGTGAGAATTTTCCTTTTGATAATGCTCTGCATTTTGCTCCAAGAATCAAAAATTGACCTGCTCTTGGTCCTGCACCATAACTAATATAATCTTTAACCATCTGAGTAGTAAACTCAGAACTTGGTCTGGTTTTAGAAACTAATTTTACCGCATACTCCATCACATTATCCGGAACTGGCACTTTTCTTACCAATTCCTGGAACTGAAGAATATCAGCTGAATGCATTATTTTTTGAAGTTCTGTTTGTTTTCCTGAGGTTGTACTTTTAATTACTTCCAATTCTTCTAAATATGAAGGATAATCAAGAATTAAATTAAACATGAAACGATCTAATTGTGCTTCCGGTAAAGGATAAGTTCCTTCTTGTTCTATAGGATTTTGAGTTGCCAGAACAAAAAATGGAGCATCAAGTTTGTGAAGTTTACCACCTGCAGTAATAGATTTTTCCTGCATTGCTTCAAGTAAAGCTGCTTGGGTTTTAGGTGGAGTTCTGTTTATTTCATCGGCTAAAATGATATTAGCAAATAAAGGTCCTCTAACAAATCTAAAATTTCTGTTTTCATCTAAAATTTCAAAACCGGTAATATCACCCGGCATCAAATCAGGTGTAAACTGAATTCTATTAAAATTTAAATCCAATACCTCTGAAATGGTTTTTACCAATAATGTTTTTGCTAGTCCCGGTAAACCAATTAAAAGAGAATGGCCATTAGAAAATATAGAAATAAGTAAATTATTAACAACCTCGTCTTGACCAATAATTACTTTACCAATTTCATTTTTTAACTCCTGAAATTTCGCGCTAAAAGCTTTTGCAGCTTCTGCATCATTTGAATAAACTGTCATTCTGTTAATTATTTTCCTTTAGAAACCCAATCTGAAACTTGTTTACAATTTGCAAAAGGGCCATTTACCTGTATATAAAATTCCTTTCTATTCTTTTCAACCCATTTTTGAATAGCATCATTTTGCTTTTTGTTGAATGCCATTCCATTAAATTTTTGGTAGTCATCCTTTAGATTTGCTACGTGAGGAGGGGTTTCACTTTTTAAGTAATAAATTCTCCAGGCCTTTTTTTGTTCTGGACCAGGTAAAAACATTAACTCTGGTTCAGACATTTCGCCAGGTTCTAAAGATGAAATGCTTAAGTATACATTTTTATCTAGTTCATCAACAGCAATGCGGGAATTTCCTAATCCACCTGAACCGATAAAACCACCTGAGCCTTTTGTTTCAGCGTCATCAGAGAATTTTTGTGCTGCCTTTTCGAATGAAATTGAATCAATTTTTATCAGTTGTATAATGCTATCTAATTTTTGGCGAGCCAATTCCATATCAGTGCTATAAACTTTTGGCATAATTAAGATATGTCGGGCATTTACTTCTTCACCTCTTCTTTGAATCGGTTGTACAATATGATAACCATAAGTAGTTTCAATGATTTTAGAAATACTATCCGGTTTTAGTCTAAAAGCAGCAGCTTCAAATTCAGGAACCATCATTCCTCTTCCAAAGTAACCAAGTTCTCCTCCATTACTGGCTGAAATTTTATCATCACTATAAATTAATGCCAGAGTACTAAATTTTTCACCACCTTCAACAATTCTTCTGCGCAGTTCAACTATTTTCTCGTAAGCAGCTTGTTTTGATTCCTTGCTAACTTTTGGTTCAATTATAATTTGAGCAAGTTCAACTTCAGCACTATAATAGGGTAAACTATCTTTAGGATATGAATTGAAGAAGTTTTTTATATCTGTAGGAGTTACTTTAATGTCTTTAACAATCTTTCGCTGCATTTCCTGAATGAGCTGGTTATTGCTGATATTTTCTCTTTGGCTATTTTTAATTTCTAAAATGCTTTTTCCTGCTACTTCTTCCAATCCTTTTTCACCACCATATTGTTTAGCGAAATACCTGATTCTTTCTTCAATTTCAGCATCAATTCTTTCTTCATTGACAGGTAAACTATCAACTTGAGCTTTGATAATCATTAGGTTTTCAATGAGTTTTTGCTTCAAAATCTCACATTTCATTGAATCATGTGTAATTCCGGTTTGTTTGCTAAATTGTTCAAAAGCAACTTCGATATCCGACCTGAGAATTATTCTATCGGCAACAACTGCAACTATTTCATCTAAAACTTGGGCTTTGGTAACTTGAATTCCCAAAATTAAGCCCAATAAAATCATTAATTTTTTCTTCATATTATTCCACAAAACTCTCGATTTGTTTATTAAGTTCAGCTTCTTTTTTTAGTTTTTCGTTTAAATCCTTCAAAAGTTTTTTTCGTCGCAAGTACAAAATTATCTTTCTTATTTTTTCTTTTTCAAATAAGAACTCAGAAGCCGAGTTTTTTATTTTATATTCTTTTATAGAAACGAGGTAAATATAAGACCCTTCTTTAATTTCTACATATTTATTGTTTTGCAAAAACTGAATCGCATCGTAAGTTTTAATCGGAATTTCTTTAATTACATCGTCAAAATTTAGCCAGGATGATGGCTCGAGAAACCAGTTTTCACAAGAGTTTTTGCAAATTAAACCCAATTGATTCAGGTCGTTTTTATCATCAGATTGTATCAATTTTTTTATTTCATTTAAGTCTTTATTTTCTTCAAGACTTTTAACGAAAATAAGTCGTACAAGGTTACTTCCAAGTTGAAAATTTTGACTATTTTCTTCAAAGTAACTGCGTAATTCCTTTTCTGAAATGCTAGTATCGAGGTTAATATTAGTATAATTTTCTTCAAAAGAATGAACTAATAATTCCTCCTTATAATTTTTAACCATTAAGTTTATTTTATCCTCACTTATTGGCTTTTCATTTTCGGCTTCCTTTAATTGAATTTGTTTTATAAGCCATTCATTTACAAGAATTTTAAGTTGATTTATACTATCTTTTCCATGTAGATTTAACTTATCAAAATCAATTAGATTTTCTAATTTTAATTCTTCACCATAAGCAATTGCCAAAGGTTTTTCCTTGTTTGAATTTTGACAAGAAATTAAAATCAGCATAAAAACTAAAAGTCTAAACATTGCAGGCAAATCTAAAGTTTTTTCTCAGCTCATTTTATAGATTTTGTCTAATGACTTTAAACCATGTCCGCTAAACAAACTGAGTATTGATGAACCAGGTTCGACGGTTTTAGCAATTTTTTTAATTCCTGCGAAAGTTGCTGCAGATGTGCTTTCAATAAAATGCCCATTTTTTGAACACTCAATCCATGAATTCAAAATTTCATCTTCATTTACAGAAATTACGGTTCCATTGGATTTATAAACGCAATCCAGGATTTCGCTAGCCCTAATAGGATTTGCTATGGAAATTCCTTCTGCGATTGAATTCTTTTTTTCTATTGGGCTGATATTCTTTTTGTTTGCCTTGAATGCAATTTCTATTGGATTACATGCTTCGGTTTGAACAGCAATAATTTTTGGCATTTTTTCTATCAGCTTTGCCTTTAGTAAATCCATGTAACCCAAATAAGCTCCAATAATTAATGTTCCATTTCCGGCGGGAAGAACAATGTAGTCCGGGAT
Organism: Vulcanococcus limneticus LL; assembly: GCA_943361925.1. GTDB lineage: Bacteria > Bacteroidota > Bacteroidia > UKL13-3 > UKL13-3 > CAISCU01. The sequence continues at coordinate 90,754 of CALRIT020000007.1, forward strand.
TTTTTCATCCATTTGTTCAAAGGCCTCATAAACAAAGGTTTTGGTGCCTTGAAAGAAAAAGGGATTAAAACAGTGACTGGCATAATAAGATTTTTTTGCTGCCTCAAAAGCTTGTTCAGCAGCAACTTCTCTGTTTCCATCAACAACACAAATTTCTGCACCATAGGCTCTCATTTGTAGAATTTTGCTTTCAGGTGTTTCTATTGGGAGAAAAATTTTACAATTAATTTTGGCCGCTGCCGCATAAGCTGCTATTGCAGCACCCGCATTTCCACTGCTATCTTGTATAATATGCTGAATTCCAATTGATTTAATATGACTTAACAAAACAGAAGCCCCTCTGTCTTTGTATGATCCACTTGGATTTAATTGGTCGAGTTTGATGTTTAAGTCAAGCCCAAAATTATTTTCATATTTGATAAGGTGAGTAAATCCTTCGCCCAATGAAATAATATTTGAAGTACAGGAAGCTGGTAGAAATTTTTCATATCTCCATAATCCTGAGCGTTTTGTATTGATTTTAGAGGGATTAAAATCTGCCTCAAAATCAATATCCAATAGTTCATAATCTTTTCCATGCCAAATTGGGGAATTTGGATTGAATTCTTGTTTAGTTTGCTTTCCTAATAGTCTCATTTGCTGATAAATTTAAATATTTCTAAATGATTCCCTTAACTTTTTACTAAATGCTTATATTTATACCCTTAAAAGTGACTCTTAAGATAATATTAAGTAAAGTCTATATTAGTTTTGAGCATTGTAATAGAAATTTAGTGTTATGAAGACAATGATACATACCTTTAAAAGAATCCTTCAGCTAAGCATGTTGCTGGTGGTATTCACATTAGTTAACCGCGAGGAGGCTAAGGCGTCGCACTTAGTAGGGGGTGATATCACTTACCAGTGCGTTGGTACAACTCCTGGTCAGTATTTGGTCACCTATAAGTGGTATCGTGACTGTCAAGGTGTTTCGCTTTGCGGTTGCCCTCCGGGACCAGTATCTCCATCATGTGCAATTAACTTGCAAATTACTGGAGCATCACCATCATGTTTAGGAACTTCCTATGGTACTGCAAGTTTAACAGTACTTCCTAATATTAGTGGTTATGATGTAATTCAATTATGTGCATCAGCAACCTCAATTTGTTCAAATTGTGGAACAAGAACACCAGGTTCTTTTACACCAGGTATTGAAATTTACACTTTCCAAGGAATCGTGAATTTCGCTTCTGTTCCACCGAACTGTTGTTTAGTAAACGTAGGATTTGGAGAATGTTGCAGAAACTCAGCAATTACAACATTGGTGAATCCATCAAGTTTGAGTTACTATGCAGGTGGTATGATTAACAAATGCGTTACTCCATGTAACTCAGCTCCAACCTTTACAAATGACCCGGTAGCAGTTGCTTGTGCAGGACAAGATTTTACTTATAATTTAGGAGCGATTGACCCTGATGGTGATTCATTAAGTTATTCATTTGGTCAGGCAATGACTGGTCCAAATACAGCAGCTCCATATGCTCCACCATATTCAGCCGGTGTTCCATTTCCATATCTTGGAGCGCCAGGTTTATCACCACCTTTGGTTCCACCATTCGGAATTAATATTGACCCAATTACAGGTGATATTCGATTTAGGCCTTTTGGAAACTTCGTAGCTAACTTAGTAATTGAGGTAACTCAATGGAAAACAATTAATGGTGTTCCAACAATTGTTGGTAGAACCAGAAGGGATATTCAGTTTTACAGTAAAGTTTGTCCTGAAAACTTTCCTCCTGTTTTAAGAACATATAATCCTACTGGAACTTTAACAAGTCCTCAACCTAATTTTTCATATGCAGTTTGTGCAGGTCAACAATTATGTATCATTATTGCAGCAGCTGATGGCGTTGCCGGATGGGATACAACAGATTTATCTTGGAATGCACCAACAAATTTAGTTTCAAACGGAGCTACATTTTTGCCACTCTATACCGTCAGTCAGCGAAAAGTTGTTGGTCCTAAACAGGATAGTTTTAGGTTTTGTTGGACACCACCAGCTAGTATGGCAAACAATCTACCATATTATTTTATTGTAACTGCTAAAGATAGAGCTTGTCCATTACCAGCGAGAACCACCCGTTCATTTGCCGTAACTGTAAGAAGAATTCCTATAGCTATTATTAATAAGATAAATAAGAATTGCGGATACTATGATTTTACGTATACACTTCAGAACAACGTTCAATTAAATACTGCATACACTCAGTTTCAGGTAGAGAATTCTCCTAATTCAGATAATTATACTACTATTACTGGCCAATCGGTGCTCAATCATCGATTTACGCAGGCTGGTTGGCACAACGTAAGACTTCGATTAACAACTGTTGCTCCTCCTACGCCAAATGGTTGTCCAAATGATAATATTATTGACTCAGTATTTATTCCTGAACAAGTTGATGTAAGTGTACGCGATACATTCAATTGTCTTGGTACTCCTGTTACAATTCAGGCTAAAGGCCGTGGCGGTGTGCCATTAGGAGCAAGTTACAGATACACCTATTATTTAGGTGGAATGAGTTCAACAACTATTGCACGTGCACAAAGTTTAGATTCTAACGCAACATTTACTCCAAGTAATGCAGGAGCAAATACAGCTTATAAAGTATTAATTCAGGATTTGAATAATTGTAGAGATTCTGCTGCATTTAACATTTTCACTAGAAATTTACCAATACCTGAATTAACTCCTGCAATGCGTTTATGTCCGGGTTCAATTGATACTTTAAATGCAGGTCATTCAAATAACTCTGTTGGAACATGGAGATGGAGAAAATCACCAGTTTCTCCTGTTCTTGAAGATTCTGTTTCCATGAAAATCATTCCTAAGGATAGTGGAGTTTATACAGTTACAAAAACTGATAATTTTGGTTGTGTTAGGGTTGAAAGTGCAAGTGTTTTCTTTAATAGTGTTGTACCAGTAAATGCTGGTCCAAATAGAATAATTTGCTTTAATGATGCACCAATCACGATAACTGCTACAGGTACAACTGCCGCAATTGATAGTTTCCAATGGAGAGAAGTTCCTGTTACTGGTAGTAGCCCGGTTGTTTCAAATCAACCAACTTTAGTAGTTTCTCCTCCGGCAACAGTAACTTATCAAGTAACTGGTTATATTACTTATGGTGGAGTAACATGTTCGAATGTTGATTCTATGGAGGTGAAGGTTAATCTATTACCTATTATTAACAGACCTACTTCTATTCCATTATGTAGAACAAATAATATTATTTCTTTACCTGTGATAAATTCAACCAATAAAACATTGGTTAATAGAATCTGGACGTATCCATCAAATCCTTTAGCAATTAGTGGTAATCAATTACTAGTTGATAATTTGAATAATTTACCACCATCTACAGCTTCTCAACCTTATGGTAATTATGTAAAAATTCAGGTTATCGATAATGAAGGATGTTCTATTCGTGATTCATTATTAGTAGCAGTATTCCCTGTTCCAAATATTAATGCTGGTCCTAACAGGCAATTATGTGATAATCGTGGATCAGAGTGGGATTTAAGACCTGGAACACAAGGTTATAGTCCAAATGGTGGTGTATTAGCTTTGAATGAATTATGGTATGGAAATGGAGTTTATAAGCCAAATGCAAGTCAGAATTATTACGCATTTGATCCAAAAGGAACAGATGTGAAATATTTACCTGATACTAACATTCTGACATATGAATTTACAACAAGTTTCCCTCCTTCAAATAATGTAATATTAAACCCAGCAGTAGCTGGAGTTACTATTGCATCTCCGGTAGGTGGATGTATTGCATCTGATACTACAGTATTTAGAGTTGTTAAATCTCCTGAATTATTCCCTGGAGTTGGTAATCCTGTTTGTAAATCAAATCAGGCTGTTGATTTAGATGTTGTAATGCAAGGTAGAAGAACTGTTCCTGCAAATTTAAGCACAGCTTATTGGTATTTTGATCCAATTGATCAATCTTATTCAGGCGCTTTAACTAATGGTAGAATTTTTGATCCATCAAATCCAATCATTCCTAATTTTACAAAAGAATATAAATTTATTTATGCCGATACAGCTTCAGGTTGTGTAGTTACGGCTTCAGGTTCATTACAAGTTAATGCAAATCCAAATGTTGATATTGACTTCAATGATCCTAGCGATTCAGCAGTATGTTCAACTAAAGGAAGTGTTGTATTCTTTATGGATCCAACTGGAACAACTGATGGCGGAACAATGTTTAGTAATCCTCCATTACCAGCTGCATTTAATTTGGCAACAGGTACATTTAACTTAAACACACCTGGAATTACAAATGGAGTTTATAATGTTAAATACTACTTTACTGATCCAAGCACTTTATGTAGTAACAAAGATTCTATCGATATCAGAGTGCAATTACCTCCTGTTATAGAAATTCAATCAGGTTCAACAGTTTGTGCTTATGATGCTTCATTTAATGTAGGATTCCAGACATTGCCTGTTTCTCCTTATGGTGTTAGCTGGACAACTCCAGATGGTACAAATGCAAACATTGTAAACAATGGAAATGCGGGTATTACATATACAGCATTACCTGCAGATATTACTCGTGGTACAATTACTTTCATTGCAACAACTACTAATAACGATCGTTGTGCTGCAGCTACTGACCAGGCTACATATACAATATTGCCAAAACCTTTAGCAAGTTTTACAATTGCTCCAGATAGAGCTTGTGTGGATGAACGTTATGGAAAAGTATTAACTTCTACTTTTACTTCAGACCCAACAGGAGTAACAACTCCGAATTATTATTGGTATGAAGGAAGTTTGCCAAGTACTGCTATCAATCCAACTCCTGCAACAGATAATGTGTTTACTCGTACTTATACAACACCTGGAACCAGAAATATCTATTTAGTAGTTGAACAAGGTGGATGTACTGATACTGCAACTGCACCATTATACGCTTATCCAACTCCGGTTGCTAATTTTAGTAATGATCCATTAAGTACTACAATTGCTAAACCATATTTTGACTTCTTTAATGAATCAACCAATGCAGATAATAGCCCGTTAACTTATATCTGGCATATGGGTCCTGAAATGATTGGTGGTCCTAATCGTTTGTTATACGAAGAAAGTCCTCAAGATGTTAGATTCCCTGCAGATACAGCTAAAATTCCTGTAATGTTAACTGTGGTTAATAGCTATGGATGTTACGATTCAATTACTAAAGAAATCAGAGTTGAGCCAGATATTACTGTATTTATTCCTTCTGCTATTTACAGAAATAGTTCAGTGCCATGTCCTTTAGAATGTAACAGAACATTTAAAGTAGCAGCTACCGGATTTGATGTAATTGATATTATGGTATTCAATCGTTGGGGTCAATTGGTATTCAGAACAAATGATATAAATATCGGATGGGATGGAACAGACCAGAAAACAAATCAGGAGTGTCAGCAAGATGCATACGTTTATCAGGTAAATGCTACAAGTTTTAGTGGTAAGAAGTACTCTTACTCTGGCTCTGTAACTTTATTTAGATAGGTAATATAAAACAAGAAAGCCCGGTGATTTCACCGGGCTTTCTTGTTTATTAATGCTTAAACAAGTTGAAATTTTATAAAAAAAAAGGACCGTTTCAGAAATGAAACGGTCCTTTTTTTAACTATCATTAAATTTAGATACTTAAAACTGATTTATTGACTAATTATTTGGAACTACTAAGTCTATAATCTCTTCTTTGATTTTATTATATCCGCCCCAAACATTTTTAATATTCTGAAATCCTTTTTGTTTAAGAATACTTGCAGCAATCATACTTCGATAACCACCCGCGCAATGCACTAAACACTCTTGTTGTTTATCAATTTCCTCAGCTTTATCCAGTAATTCGTTTAAAGCAATATTTATAGCTCTTGCCACATGTCCATCTTTGTATTCTGATGCTTTTCTTACATCTAATATTATTGCTTTGGGATTGTGTTTTGAGTCCAATGCCAATTCCTCTGAAGAAATGGAAATAACCATGTCATACCTTTTTTCAGCATTTAACCATGTTTCAAAACCACCATCTAAAAAACCAATGATTTGATCGAATCCAACCCGGCTAAGTCTTTCTATAGATTCTTTTTCCGTACCAGGTTTACATACCAGAATAATCTTTGTTTGTAAGTCTAAAATAGTAGCTGCCCAAATTGCATATTGTCCGTTTAAGCCAAAGTTTAATGAACGTGGAATAAATCCATATTCAAAAATATCGGCAATTCTCGTATCAATAATTGTAGCTCCTTGTTTGATTTCTTTCTCAAATTGTTCTAGGCTTAAAGGATTATGCGCCTTGTTAATTAATTCATCAAATGCAGGATATCCTGATTTATTCAATTTTGCATCTTTAAAGAAATAGGCAGGTGCAGGACTAATTCCACTAGTTATTTCTTTAATAAATTGGTCACGACTCATTTCCTGTAAAGCATAGTTTTTTAATTTTTGCTCTCCAATGGTACTGAATGTTTCCTTACCAATGTTTTTTCCGCAGGCTGAACCAGCACCGTGAGCAGGATATACAATCACTTCATCCTCAAGAACAGTTAGTTTCTTTAATGAGTCATACATTTTTGATGCTAATTCTTCCTTAGTCATGATTCCATCCAGTAAATCAGGTCGCCCTACATCACCTACAAATAATGTATCACCGGTAAATACGCAATGATTCTTGCCCTTTTTATCTTTTAAAAGAAAACATGAGCTTTCCAAAGTATGGCCGGGTGTATGAATTACCTGAATATTTACATCACCTAATTTTAAAATTTCTCCATCTTTTGCAACGTGGACTTTATAATCAGTAATTGTATTTGGACCATAAATAATTTTCGCGCCGGTTTTTTTCGCTAAATCTATATGGCCGCTAACAAAATCTGCATGAAAATGAGTTTCAAAAATGTATTTGATTTTAACTCCATTTTCTTCAGCTATATCAATATAGGTTTGATAATCTCTTAGTGGGTCGATTATTGCAGCTTCACCATTGCTTTCTATGTAATATGCTGCCTGTGCCAGGCAGGATGTATATAATTGTTCAATTTTCATAAAGTATTTTTTGTTTCAATTTTTGGTCCATTCTTGCCAATACGATAATTATGGCACGAAAAGATTATAAATTGGCAGTTTAAAGTTTATGTAATGCCTTTTTGGGCGTTGTTCCGACAAATTCTTTTAAGTAGTATGGTTCAAAATAAGCAGTATCTTCAAATTGACTTTTTACAAATTTGTTTTCTGCTTCTTTAGCCATTCCTTTTACTGAAGTATAGATATTGTTTTTGAAAACAGCATTTTCATTTGAAATAATTTTACTGAATTTGTCATTTCCGGTTCCAATAAAGTATGTTTTTGTTTCTGAAATGAATTCTGAAAATGAAGATTCATCCAAAATTTTTGCATCAATTTCCTGTATTTGTTCAGATTTGTGGTTCCATATTCCGCAATAAACTTCCATTCTTCTTGCATCTAACATTGGAATAATGAAACAATTTTCACTTAGATTTATTTCTTCAATAACTTGATTTTTAAGAGAATCAAGAGTTCCAATTGAAATTAAAGGAATATCTAAACCGAAACAATATCCTTTTGCAGAAGAAACACCAACTCTTAAACCAGTATAACTTCCCGGTCCTTTTGATATGGCAACAGCATCCAGATTTTTTAAGGTGTAATGAGCTTCCTTCAGCAACTCATCAACCAAAACATGGAGTTGGGAAGCATGCTGGTTGCCTTCGAAATTTTCTTTAATTCCGACAATTTTTCCATCTTTAGCTAAACCAACCGAGCATACTTCAGTTGAGGTTTCCATTAATAATATCAATCCCATTCTTAAATTCAAAGGTAAGTAAGAACTTTCATTGATAAAAACAGCCTGAGTATCAATTAGGATGACTGCATCGTTACATTGAAAATTATAAGCCCTGTTAAAAAATCATTATCTTGCAAAGCTCAAATGACTAAACGCTGGATTCCCAAAATACAACCCGATAAAAATATAGTTGAAGAACTTTCTAAGGCTATTAACCTGAACAAAGTTTTGACTAGTATTCTGGTGCAGCGTGGCATGGATACTTTTGAAAAGGCAAAGAAATTTTTTAGACCTCAAATTGCTGATTTACACGATCCTTTTCTGATGAAAGGAATGGATAAGGCAATAGTTAGAATTAATGAGGCAATTGAGAAAAACCAAAAGATTTTAATTTATGGTGATTACGATGTAGATGGAACTACTGCTGTAGCTACTGTTTATTCGTTTTTGGTTGAAAGATATCCAAATGTTGATTTTTATATTCCGGATAGATATACTGAAGGGTATGGAATTAGTTTTATGTCGATAGACTGGGCAAGAAACAATTCTTTTTCATTAATCATTGCTCTAGATTGTGGTATTAAATCGATTGATAAAGTAACCTATGCGAAAGATCAGGGAGTTGACTTTATTATTTGTGACCACCATTTACCAGGAGATGAAATACCTGAAGCGGTTGCTGTTCTTAATCCGAAACAAAAAGATTGTACTTATCCATTCAAGGAACTTTCTGGATGTGGCATTGGTTATAAATTGATTCAGGCTTATGCCATGCATCATGAAATTTCTCCAAAAGAGGTTGAACGTTACCTGGATTTAGGAGCAGTAAGTGTTGCATCTGATTTGGTTCCAATTCTTGATGAGAACCGTGTAATGGCTCATTACGGATTGAAACGTTTGAAGGAAAATCCTAACAATGGACTAAAAGCGTTATTAGAAGCTTATCCTGAAAAACCTGAATATGGTGTAAATGATATCGTATTTTTTATTGGTCCGCGTATTAATGCTGCAGGTAGAATTGCTGATGCCAAAGATTCCGTTAGGTTAATGACATCTGCCGGTGAAGATGAAGCTAGAACAATTGCTCATCAAGTTAATCAGCATAACAATGAAAGAAGAAATTTCGATCAAAGTATCACTGAACATGCATTTGAATTAATTGCTAAAGACCCGGATTTCATTAATAGAAAAAGTACTATTTTGTTTCATAAAGAATGGCACAAAGGAGTAATTGGAATTGTAGCATCACGACTTATTGAAAAGTTTTACAGACCAACAATTATTCTGACTGAGTCAAACGGTATGGCAACAGGAAGTGCGCGTTCGGTTGATGGATTTGATTTATACAGTGCGATTGAAACTTGTAGTGATTTATTAGATCAATACGGTGGGCATACACATGCAGCAGGTTTAACATTAAAATTAGAAAATCTGCCTCTTTTTATCGAAAAATTTGAAAAAGTTGTTGCTCAGAATATTGAACACAGAAGTCTTACTCCAGAAATAGAATATGATATGGAGATAGATTTAAGAACTATTACTCCGAAGTTTTTTAATGTTCTAAAACAGTTTTCTCCTTTTGGTCCCGGCAATCAAAATCCCGTTTTCATGAGCAAAAATGTTTGGGATGTTGGTGATGTTACAATTGTTGGAAATAACCATCTTAAATTGAGTTTAACTCAGGAAAATGGTGGAAGAATTTTTAAAGCAATTGCTTTTGGTTTAGGGGAACATTATGAAAAGGTTGCTCAGGGAATTTCGTTTGATATTTGTTATACCATTGAAGAGAACCATTTCAATGGACATGTTAATCTTCAATTAAATATTAAAGACATTCTCTTTAAATAAAGCTTATCAGACTTTCATAAAGCCTGATTTTGCTTCATCCAATTTAATTAAACTACAGGCTTAAACTGCTCAAATGCCTGAAGGCAACTGTTGCAATAATGTAAACTTCTGCAAAGAGTTGGTCCAAATGGAGATTTCATCTCTACATTTTTACTTCCACAAAAGGGACAATTTATTTCTTCCAATAATTCATCGGTAATTTCACCTTTGTGTTTTGGAGGAGGCGCCAATCCGTGTTTTTTCAGGCATAATAAACCTCTTTCAGTAATTTTATTGGAGTCCCATGGTTTATCAAAGGTTGTTTGAACAATCGGGTTCGAGATGCCAATTTCAATTAATCGTTCTTTTACCATTTGTTCCATCATTTTTAATGCAGGACAGCCGGTAAAAGTTGGAGTCATTTCAACGAAAACTGTATCATTCTCTCTGATTTCAACTTTTGTGATAATTCCCATATCCACCATTGAAAGTGTAGGAATTTCAGGGTCTTTTACCACTTCAAGTGCATTCCAGATATCTTTTTCTGTATAATTGTTCATCAGCATATAAAAACAAAAATAGCCGGAATGTTTTATCAATCCGGCTATTTTATATTGATTTTTATCAAACAGTACTAGCTGTTTCTTCTTCTTCTAATACCACCTGAATCACCGCCGCTGCTTTCACGTCTTCTGAAGCTACCTTCAGGACGTTCGCCACCGCCGCTACTTCTTCTTTCACCGTATGATGAACTGCTGCTTCTTCTTTCGCCACCAAATCCACCTTCAGATCTACCACCGCTGCTTCTTCTTTCACCGCCACCGTAAGAACTTCTTCTTTCGCCACCGCCGAAACCGCCCTCAGATCTACCACCGCTTCTTCTTTCACCACCGCCGTAAGAACTTCTTCTTTCGCCACCAGCACTAGATTTATCTCCAGATAATTCAGCTCTCACAGTTCTACCGTTGAATTCTTTTCCGTTTAATGATTTGATGATAGCATCAGAATGTTCTGCACCTGAATCAACAAAACTATATACGCCACTAACATCAACATGTAAATCTTTCCAGCTAACACCGGCAGAATCAGCAACCCAGTCTTTAAAACTACGGATATCAAATCCATCTTTTTTACCAAGACTAACAAAAATTCTGTTACCTCTTGATCTTCCACCAAAACCGCCATCTCTTTCTCTACCACCTTCACTGCGTTCTGGTCTGTCGCCTCTAGTTCCACGATCTGAACCACTTGCATTTAAGTCTGGCTCATTCATGAAATCAACAGAGAATCTTCTTAATTCAAGAGATAAAATCTTTTGAACCAATTCTTTGTGATCAGCTTCCATTAAAATATCTACCGCTTTTTGTACTTGAGCATCAAAGATGTGTTCTTCAACTTCAGTATTTAAAATGGTATCTGTGAAAGCTAATAATTTTTTATCGCGAACTTCTGTAGCAGAAGGAATCATGATTTTTTCGAATTTGATATTACTCATACGTTCGATGTCTTTTAAACGACCACCTTCACGCATGTTTAACAATACGAAAGAAACTCCTAATTTTCCTGCACGTGCAGTTCTACCACTTCTATGAGTGTAATTTTCAATATCATCAGGTAATTGGAAATGGATAACGTGGGTTAAACCTGTTACGTCAATTCCTCTTGCAGCAACGTCTGTAGCCAATAAAATTCTGATGGCATGATGACGGAAACGGTTCATAACCTTTTCTCTTTGCGCCTGACTTAAATCTCCGTGTAAACAATCGGCATTGTAACCATCTTTAATCAGTTTATCACTGATTTCTTGGGTTTCATTTTTTGTTTTACAGAAGATAATAGCATAAATATTATCGCTATTAAAATCCACATAGCGTTTTAAAGCTGCGTATTTATCTTTAGCATGAATATTTGCGTACTGGTGAGTAATATTTACATTACCCGAATTGCTTTTTCCTACTGAAATTTCGAAAGGATCTTTCATGTAACGATTAGCAATGTTTTTGATTTGTCTAGGCATGGTAGCACTAAACAAACAAACTCTTTTTTGTTCCGGAGTATGTGAGAGAATAAACTCTACATCTTCCTCGAAGCCCATGTTCAACATTTCGTCTGCTTCATCAAGCACTACGTATTTTACATCTTTAATTTGAACGGCTTTTCTTTCCATTAAATCCATCAAACGGCCCGGTGTTGCAACAATAATGTGTGCGCCTCTTTTGATATCAGAAATCTGACGGTCAATACTGCTACCACCATAAACGGCAACGATATTAATTCCTGACTTGAATTTACTGTAAGCAGTAAGATCTTTACTGATTTGAAGACAAAGTTCCCTGGTAGGACAAATAATCAGAGCTTGTACAAACTTGTTTTGTGGCTCAATTAACTGGATGATTGGAATTCCAAATGCAGCTGTTTTTCCTGTACCCGTCTGGGCTAAACCTAAAATGTCTTGTTCAGTTTCTAAATATACAGGAATCGACTGTTCCTGTATGGCTGTCGGAGTCTCAAACCCCATTTCCTGAATCGCATTCAGGACGAGCGCGTCTACGCCCAATTCACTAAAATTTTTCAAAGTACTTTATTAAAATTGAGCCGCAAAGATAGGTGCTTTATTCCGTAATCCCTTGAAAATGAAAAATAAAGTTTAATTATCTTTCTCTAAATGAATGGAATAGCCTTATTTAATTGAAGTTTAGTGGTGTATTATTTTATGTCATTTTTTGTTTTTTAGGGTTGATATGTGTTCAATTTCACCCTTTGTACTGTTGTTTATCAATCAAATAATCTACATCTTTGCCACACTTATCCAGAAAGACGGAGGGAATAGGCCCGGTGATGTCTTGGCAAGTCCGAATTTTACGGATAGTGCCAATACCTATCCCATTTGGGAGCTGATAAGATTGTTGATGTTACCTACACAGCCTCAATTCAGCCGCTTTCAGGATAAAAAATTGCCAATTTGGCTTAAACATTTTTATCTATGAGTATAAGAGAGATTTTAAAAGAAAGAATTTTGGTTTTAGATGGTGCCATGGGTACCATGATTCAAAGACATAAACTTGAGGAAGAAGATTTCAGAACTCCTGCCCTTAAAGATCATCCACATCCTTTAAAAGGTAATAACGATTTACTTTCACTAAGTCGCCCGGATATCATTAAAGATATTCATGCACAATACTATGCTGCCGGTGCTGATATCTGTGAAACCAATACATTTAGCGGAACTACCATTGCTCAGGCTGATTACCATTTGGAACATTTGGTTTATGAATTAAACTACCAATCTGCAAAAATCGCCAGAGAGGTTGCCGATGAGTTCACAGCAAGAGAGCCACACAAACCAAGATTTGTTGCAGGTTCAATTGGTCCAACAAATAGAACAGCTTCTCTTTCTCCTGATGTAAACGACCCGGGTTACAGAGCAGTAACTTATGATGAATTAGTAATTGCATACAAGGAACAAGTAAAAGCCTTAATTGATGGTGGGGTAGATATTTTATTGGTTGAAACCATATTTGATACCTTAAATGCAAAAGCAGCATTGTTTGCTATTGAAGAAGTATTTGATGAAATCGGAAAACAATATCCAATTATGGTGAGTGGCACTATTACTGATGCATCGGGTAGAACTTTATCAGGACAAACTACTGAAGCATTTTTGATTTCAGTATCGCATATTCCTTTGTTAAGTGTTGGATTGAATTGTGCTTTGGGAGCTTCTGCTCTAAGACCATATTTACAGGTTTTAGCAGGTAAATCTGAGTTCAATATCAGTGCCCATCCAAACGCAGGATTGCCAAACGAAATGGGTCAGTATGATGAAAGCCCTGAATTTATGGCTGAACAAATTGAAGTCTTTTTAAAAGAAGGACTCATTAATATTATAGGTGGATGTTGTGGAACAACTCCTCCGCATATCAAAGCAATTGCTGAAGTAGCTGCGAAGTATAAACCGAGGGGATAGGTTTTGGCTGTTGGCTGTTGGCTGTTGGCTGTTGGCTGTTGGCTGTTGGCTGTTGGCTGTTGGCTGTTGGCTGTTGGCTGTTGGCTGTTGGCTGTTGGCTGTTGAATTTTTGGATTGCGAATTTAGTATTATAGAATTGGATTGAGAGATTTTAGAAAATATAATATCTGGAAGGAAGGGATTGAATTAGTGAAAGAAATTTATCTCATTAGTTCTTCATTTCTCAAAGAAGAAAAATTTGGATTGGTTTCTCAAATGTGCAGAGCAAGTATTTCTATACCATCTAACGTAGCAGAAGGATGCAGTAGAAAAAGTGAAAAAGAGTTTTGTAGGTTTCTTGAAATTTCAATGGGTTCGAGTTTCGAATTAGAAACCCAGTTACTCATTTCAGTTGAATTAGGATTTTTAAATCAGGATTCAATTCAGGAAATCTTGTTAAAAATTGAAAGATTGCAAAAGCAAATCAATCAATTGATATTAAAAATTGATAAAGGATAAAAAGTAAAAAGAATAGGCTTTGGTTAGGTCGGTGTTAGCAACAAATGTTTCTCCCGCCAACAGCTAACAGCCAAAAGCTAAAGTATTAGAAAATGAACAACTATACATTAAAATTATCAGGTTTAGAGCCTTTGATTGTGACGCCGGAGTCGAACTTCGTGAATGTGGGTGAACGTACCAATGTGACTGGTTCAGCTAAGTTTTTACGTCTGATTAAAGAAGGAAATTATGATGAAGCGCTTTCAATTGCCCGTGAACAAGTTGAAGGTGGTGCGCAAATTATTGATGTAAATATGGATGAAGGGATGTTGGATGGGGTAGAAGCCATGACACGTTTCTTAAATCTGATTGCAGCAGAGCCGGACATTGCGCGTGTTCCCGTAATGATTGACTCTTCAAAATGGCCCATTATTGAAGCCGGTTTGAAAGTTGTTCAAGGGAAATGTGTAGTGAATTCAATCTCCCTAAAATCGGGTGAGGAAGAGTTCATTTATCAGGCTAAAAAAATTAAACGTTATGGTGCTGCTGCAATCGTAATGGCATTTGATGAAGTTGGACAAGCTGATTCTTATGAAAGACGTATAGAAATTTGTGAACGTGCTTATCGTATCTTGGTAGAAAAAGTAAAGTTTTATCCTGGTGATATCATTTTCGATCCAAATATTTTTCCTGTTGGTACTGGAATGGAAGAGCATAGAAAAAATGCCCTAGATTTCTTTAATGCTACCAAATGGATTCGTACAAATCTTCCCGGTGCGCATGTAAGCGGTGGTGTATCGAATGTTTCGTTTTCTTTTAGAGGAAACAATGCCGTTCGTGAAGCCATGCACTCTGCTTTCTTATATCATGCCATTCAAAATGGTATGGATATGGGTATTGTAAATCCAAGTATGCTTGAGGTTTATGATGATATTCCTAAAGACTTACTAGAAAGAGTTGAAGATGTATTGTTGGATAGAAGAGAAGATGCAACAGAACGTTTGTTGGATTTTGCAGAATCAGTAAAACAAAAAGGCAAACAGGAAAAGGTAGATGAAGAATGGAGAAGCAGACCTGTTGAAGACAGATTATCTCATGCGCTTGTAAAAGGTATTGTTGATTATATTGATGCAGACACAGAAGAAGCTCGTCAAAAATATCCTCGTCCTTTAGATGTAATTGAAGGTCCTTTGATGAGTGGAATGAACATCGTTGGAGATCTTTTCGGTTCAGGAAAAATGTTTTTACCTCAGGTTGTAAAAAGTGCAAGGGTGATGAAAAAAGCCGTTGCGTTTTTGATGCCATATATGGAGGAAGAAAAACGCGCCAGTGGCAACATGAGTAATGCTCAAGGTAAGGTGTTGATGGCTACTGTGAAAGGTGATGTTCACGATATTGGTAAAAATATTGTGGGTGTAGTTTTGGCTTGTAATAATTTTGATATCATCGACATGGGAGTAATGGTGCCAACTGAAAAAATTATTGCAAAAGCAGTTGAAGAAAAAGTTGATGCCATTGGTTTAAGCGGATTGATTACTCCAAGTTTGGATGAGATGGTTGGTGTTGCCAAAGAGATGGAAAGATTGGGATTAAAAATTCCATTGTTGATTGGTGGTGCTACAACAAGCAGAGTTCATACTGCAGTTAAAATCGATCCTTATTACAGTGGTTCTGTAGTGCATGTAATTGATGCAAGTAAGAGTGTTCCTGTGGTTCAAAGTTTAATCAGTAAGGAACATGGTGCTGCTTATCATGAAAAAATGAAAGCAGATTATACCCAATATCGTGAAGAATATAAAAACAGAAAACGCGATAAAAACTATACGCCAATCAATAGAGCAAGAGAAGCTTCTGTTTCAGTAAATAAGGCAAATATTGTTAAGCCGACTTTCTTAGGTACTAAGGTTTTTGAAGATTTTCCTTTGGCTGATTTGAGAGATTATATCGATTGGACGCCCTTCTTTGCTACTTGGGAATTAAGTGGAAGATTTCCTAAAATTTTGCAAGATGAAATCATCGGACAAGAAGCTACAAAATTGTTCAAGGATGCCAATGCCATGTTAGATAAGGTTATCAATGAGAAATTATTGGGAGCAAAAGCAGTCATTGGTTTCTGGCCTGCAAATAGAAATGGTGATGATGTAGAATTGGATGTCTATGGAAAAACTGAAGTGTTTCATTTTATCAGACAACAAAATGAAAAGGCTGATGGACAGAATTACCATTGTTTAGCAGATTTTGTTGCCAGCAAAGAACAAGCGCAGGATTATATTGGAGGATTTGCTGTAAC
Organism: Vulcanococcus limneticus LL; assembly: GCA_943361925.1. GTDB lineage: Bacteria > Bacteroidota > Bacteroidia > UKL13-3 > UKL13-3 > CAISCU01. Next base: position 107,165 of record CALRIT020000007.1, read on the forward strand.
TGCCGGAATTGGAATTGAAAAACTGGTTGAAGCTTTTGAAAAAGACCATGATGATTACAATAGCATCATGATTAAAGCTATTGCTGATAGATTGGCAGAAGCATTTGCAGAAAAAATGCACGAATTGGTTCGCAAAGAATATTGGGGATATGATGCTTCTGAAAACTTAAGCAGCGAAGATTTAATCAAGGAAGAATACAGAGGAATCAGACCTGCACCGGGTTATCCTGCTTGTCCTGACCATACCGAAAAAGGATTGTTATTTGAATTACTAGATGCTGAAAAAGCAATTGGAATTCATTTAACCGAAAGTTTTGCAATGTATCCTGCAGCAGCGGTGAGTGGATATTATTTCTCTCATCCTGAATCGAAATATTTTGGTGTAGGAAAAATTCAAAAAGACCAGGTTGAAGATTATGCAAAACGTAAAGGAGAAACTGTTGAATTCATAGAAAAATGGTTGGCTCCTAATTTGGGATATGATAATTAATTCTGATACTTTTCAAGCATAAAAAAAGCCATTGCAGATTCAATTCGCAATGGCTTTTTTGATTACAATCTCTTTTGAGTAGGCAGATTTACTTTCATACCGTTATCTAAATCAATATCACAAAATAGGAGCCATATGTATTGAAGGTAAAGTTCTTTACCTTTGAATATGAAGGAGAAGAGGCTATACATAATAAGCGATTGTAATGGAGCCGGTAAAACTACTGCATCCTTCAATATTCTTCCTGTACTGCTAAATTGTAAAGAGTTTGTATACACAATTCCTCAAAATTCAACATATTAAAATTCATTTCTAATGAGCAATAAAGAGAAAGAAATTCTAAAGGAAAAAATTAAAAGAGCAATCAAAATATCTTCTGAAAAATTAATTGAAAAGAAGAGAGCTCTTGGGCAAAAGCTTGTCATTAGCGAAGACGGAAAAATTAGAGTAATTGAACCGTAAAATTGGCGGTGAAGAATAATGTCCAATCAAGATTCAGGTATTAGTGACATCAAGTTGCTTCGAAGTTCAACTTTCTAAAGCTTCCATCTATCAACATTTATCATTCATAATTAAATAAATAAAGCCATTGCAGATTCAATTCGCAATGGCTTTTTTTATTGATTATAATCTCTTCTGAAGAGGCAGATTTACTTTCATACCGTTTTCTAAAATCAGTATAACAAAATAAGAGCCGTTGGCATAATGCTGAATATCAAGTTTGATTTCTGATTGTACTTTATCAAACTCAAAATTTTCAATCATTTTACCTGATACATCAGTTACCTGAATGCTTTTAACTTGGTTTAATCCTCTTTTATTGATGATGCTGATATTTGATGAAGCAGGATTTGGAAACAATACATATTCATTATTTACAACACTGTTTTCATTAATACTATTAGCTAATACAAACAAAGGATTGCTAAGTACTCTTATACCGGATGCACATGGTTGTGAAAATAAAGCCTCAACTAAATAAGTTCTGTTTTGAGTATTGGAGAATGTTTCTGAATAACTCAAGTTGCCTGAAGAAACCTGATGAACAACTGAAGCATTTCCATTGCCAATTTTTCTATAAACTAAATATGAACTAGGAACCTGCGTTCCAATATAGGGTGTCCAACTAATGTTTACATTTCCTGCACTTATGGTTGATGTTATTATAATCGGCTTGCTTTCATCACTTAAACTCGAACTCATTCCGCAACTATCAACTGATTTTAAATAATAGGTGGGAGCTATTCCATTTGTAGGGATAGGAAAATTTGTATCAACAAAAACCGGATTTCCGCCAAATGGTAACGTAGCCAAAAGGTTGGTGCCTCTATAAATCTGGTAATTTGCAATTCCTCTATTTGGCGTTTTATTCCAAACTATTTTATATCTGTTTATCGATGTATCACAGGTTATGGCACAAATATTTTCATCCTCGAATAATGGTTTATAAGGAACAAAAATTGAGTCAAATGCCTGACAAAAAGCTGAATCCTGAACTACTACTTTTAATAAACCACTTTCTAAATTACTTGCAAACATTCCGGTTTGAGTTGGATTGCTTAGCCAGTTGATGGTATATGGCGTTTTACCACCTGTTACTGAAATAGAAGCTGTTCCGTTTTTAAGGCTTAAACAAGAACTTGGACTAGTAGTTAAAGTTGTAGAAATTTTAGTAGGCTCCACAATCATTAAAGTATCAGAAATGGTGCAGCCAAGAGAATCTTTTGTTGTAATAAAGTATTGACCTTTTGTTAAATTTTTGAAACTTGAATCAAACGAATAACTACCAGCATTTAACTTAAAAGAATAGGGTTTAATTCCTGTATTTGCTTTGATATTAATTTCTCCATTCATCAAACCAAAACAAGAAATATCTTTTCTTTGAATACTTACTTGTAAGCCTGAAAGTGGCGGGTTTATTGTTCTTTCTAAACTGATTGAACAATTGTTGCTGTCTTTAAGCATTAATTGGTAAGTACCCTGATTAAGATTATTGAATACATTATTTGATGTAGGAGTTCCATTATTCATTGAATATGTATAAGGTAAATTACCTCCTTCAGCATTCATTACAATGGATGATTTATCATTGGCACATTTAGATTGATTTACCTGAGTTGTAAGGGTTAATTTGATATCCGGTTCTGTGAGTATCAAACTAAAATTCCTGATACAATTATTGCTGTCTTTTACCTGAACTAATTTTGTGCCTGCTTTTAAGCCGGTAAATTGAGCTATAGGAGAAAATTCTGTAGCAGTATCAAACTTATAGGTATAAGGACTAATACCACCCGTTGTAACTAGATTTATACTTCCTGTTGAATCGCCTTTACAAGCTAATTTATTACTTAAATTATTGCTTAAGTTTATGATGGGTGGTTCAATAAAATTAACAGTTGAACTACTGCTACAACCCAATGAATCTATAACTGTAAAAGCAATGTTTCCGGCTCTTATATTCTTGAAGAAAGAAGAATCCTGAAAGTTTCCGTTATTCATTTTAAAACGGACAAATCCAACGGCATTGTTTGCCCCTAAATTTATGCTAGTTGTTGAATCTCCGTAACAAGCCCCCGACTTCATTTCCTTCGTGAAAATTGAAATGGCCTGAGCAGGTTCATTTAAGGTAATCTGAATACTATCTTTAAAATTATTGACATCTTTTGTATAAGCCCAATAAGTACCTGCAGCAAGATTATTGAATGTGTCTTTTAGTACATAAGCTCCATTATTAAGTTTATACTGATATGGACCTATTCCGCCAACTGTAGCTAATTTGATAGAGCCATTTGGTATTCCTTTACAGGTAATATTTTTTTCAACTAAACTAACAATTCTAAAAATCCCACCAATTTGAAGAGAATCATTAATCCAGTTTGTTCCGCAATTTGTAATCAGTCCTACTTTTATTCTATACAAACCTATTTGAGGAAAGGTATAGCTAATAGAATCTGAATTGATAGAATTATATGTATTTGAACCAGGGTTAGTTTCTACTTGCCAGATGGTAGCAGCTTTGTTATTGGGTATTTGATTGGTTCTGGTATAAGAAAATTTTCTATCAAAATATCCCGTAATTTTTTTGTTGATGATAGCTGTTGGGCCATTTGTAACATAAATTGAAAAGGATAAACTCGATTTTCCTTTTAACGGACATTTTCTATCTGTGCTTATGATAGGTATAATAAAAGGGTTGTTTGAAACATCGGAAACACTTGGTGTCCAGCAAACTTTAACCGAATCATTTTTTGGCCCGTTAACAGCTCTTGTTGCCACATTATAAAGTCTTGTGACTGTTAAATTATTATTAGTATTTGGAAAGTAACTAACTGTAATATCAGTTGTATCATCTACATCCGCATCTGTTGATACAAAGGTTTTACATAAATTAACACCCGGACAAGCGTATTCAACTACCTGGTAATTAGGGTTTATCAAGGTTCCTGAATCATTAAAAGTTCTTGCTATTGGAGGATTATTTGCTGGTTGTGCTATTGAATAAATCTGGTAATCCATTATAATGCTTCCAATAAATGTCATGACTCCATTTACTCTTCTCCATTTTTTAATTTCTACAACCAAATTCGCAACCCAGGTCGTTAGTGTTCTGAATCTTAATTGTCCGGTTATTGGATTGAGTTGTAAACCAAATGGTGGCAATAGTGGTGGTGATAGTCCGGGAACTCCCATATAAGGAAAGGGTTGATTTGGACCATAAGGAGCAAGGTAGGTTGCTATAGATGATATACCGGTTTTAGATGGTGCTAAATGGTAACTCAAAGAATCGCCTTCTGTGTCATTTGCACTTAAATCTAAGACTTGGTCATATCCCGGTCTGACAATTAAATCGAAGTTATTATTTAATCTTGGCGAAGAATTCGGAGCACATTTATTGATTTTAATGCTCATGTAGTAATTCAAAGTTGAAGGATTTACAAGAATGGTATTTGCATTAGTCCTGCAACAAGCATCAAAACCAATATTCACCATGCAGCAATTAGCTGGGATTGTGGCTAAATTTACAATACCCTGAAAGGTATAAATTTCAGTTCCCGGAGAAAAAGTTCCAGGGGTTCGTGTTCCACAATTAGTGCAGATTGTTGGTGAAGACGTATTACATAATTGATGTATGACATCATATCCACTTATGTTTGGTAAAACTGTAAGGTTAACAGTTCCAAATGAAACGCCTAAATATGGAGCCTCTGCCCCTGTAATATTTAAATTTAAGGCACAAGAACTCGATACTGGCCCGGGTGGACAACCACAAAGAGTAGCACCACTGCAGTCGCGAAACATTTTATAAGTAATAAGATAAAAGGTCGAATTTGCTCCCATTTGTTGATATGTCATAAAACCTCCAACTAAATCGAGTGCTTTAGTTGAGGTATTACCAATAAAAAGTAAACAAATTAATAGGTAGAGTATTTTTCGCTTCATAAAAGATATTTTAAGCAATTTAATTTTTTTTAAAGCTTTAATATTTGATGAAAGAAGAATTAGTAAAAGTTTAATAATTAGAAATTTGTTGTATGAATTATGGATTAATCTTGAAATATAAGACTTCAATTCTTAACCATAAAAAAAGCCATTGCAGATTCAATTTGCAATGGCTTTTTTTATTAATTATAATCTCTTTTGAAGAGGCAGATTTACTTTCATACCATTTTCTAAAATCAGTATCACAAAATAAGAGCCATTGGCATAATGCTGAATATCGAGTTTGATTTCAGATTGTACTTTATCATACTCAAAGTTTTCAATGATTTTACCTGAAACATCAGTTACCTGAATGCTTTTAATTTGATTGATTCCTCTTTTATTGATGATGCTGATATTTGATGAAGCGGGATTTGGAAATAATACATATTCATTATTCAATTGACTGCTTTCATTTAAACTGCTTGGAAATACATGTAAAGGATTACTTAGCACCCTGATTCCACCAGAGCAAGGCAACGAGAATATGGCTTCAACGATATAAGACCTGTTTTGAGCACCACTAAAAGTATCAGTATAATTTAAGCTAGCTGCAGAAGTTTGATAAACAACCATGGCACTTCCAGTTCCTATTTTTCGATAAACCTGATAAGAACTTGGAACGCTGCTTCCTGTATATGGTGTCCAACTTAAATTGATGTTTCCTCCACCAACATTTGCGCTCATGAGTATTGGTTTGGTTTCATCACTTAATCCAGAGCTATTACCACAACTATCAACTGATTTTAAATAGTAAGAGGGAGCAATTCCGTTTGTTGGCAATGGATAATTTGCATCCAAAAATACCGGAATATCATTAAATGGTACAGTAGCAATCAAAGCGCTTCCTCTGTAAATCTGATAACTTGCTATTCCTTTATTCAGTGTTTTATTCCAGCTTAATCTGTATTTGAAACTTGCAGTATCACAGGTAACTGCACAGATGTTTTCATCTTGATAAACAGGTTTAAATGGAATCACTACCGAATCGTATGTGGTACATAAAACTGAATCCTGAATCAATACCCTCAATAAGCCACTTTCCAGATTGTTTGCAGTGTTTCCGGTTTGTGTTGGACTACTTAACCAAGTGATGTTAAACGGAGATTTTCCTCCACTGATAAAAATAGATGCAGTTCCGTTTTTGGCACCCAGACAATTGTTACCTGTTGCAGTAATTGTACTTATAATTTTTGCTTCCTGATTTAATGTTTTACTTTCTTCATTTATACATCCCACTCCATCACGTGTTGTGATTGTATACGTTCCGGGTGCAAGATTTTTGAAGGTAGAATCCTGTGAGTAGATTCCATTATTGATTCTAAAAACATAAGGTTTTGGCGCACCACTTGCACTCACTGTAAATTCACCATTTTTTTTGCCAAAACAATTGATATTTTTACTATTAATTGTTGTTCTTAAATTCGATAAAGGAGCATTGATGGTTCTTTCCAGATTGATGCTGCATCTATTGCTATCTGTCACCACAAATGAATAGATACCCTGATCTAAGTTGTTGAATTGAGGATTTGATGTAGGAGTTGCACTATTCACTCTGTAAGAATATGGAAGATTTCCACCTGATGTATTCAATGTAATTGATGATTTTTGGTAATCACAAATTGTTTGATTTACACTGGCAGTTGTCGATAGTTTTACCAGTGGTTCACTAATGGTATAATTAATTGTATTCGTGCAATTTTCAAGATCCTTCACACTAATGATTTGAACACCTGCTTTTAAATTATTGAATATTTGATTTGTTTGATAAGGTGAATTGTTGAAGCTAAACAAATATCCACCTGCACCATTTGATGCAGAAACCTGAATACTTGCACTTGAATCTCCTTTACAAGCAATTCTTGTGCTTCCACTTACTGTAATTTGTATGGCTTGATTTTGATTGATTTGAATAGAATCAAAATACAAACATCCAACAGAATCTTTCATTGTTACCCTGTATCTTCCTGCATTCAGATTTTTTAGTACACTATCAGTTTGATAAACACCTGTGTTGATGCGATAAGTATATGGTGCTTTTCCTCCAGTACCCGAAACTTTTATTTCTCCATTGTTTGATCCGAAACAATAAACATCTGTTTTACTTAGAGTGAAGCTTAGTGCAGAAGGCAAAGGAAGTACTGTTTTATTAGCCATTATTACCTGGCAATTGTTATCATCTTTTACATAAAACGAATAAGTACCCGGATTGAGATTACTAATGGTTGAACTGTTGGAAGATGCTCCATTTACAATTCCATAAAGGTAGGGTGGAACTCCTCCAATGGAATTAAAAACAGCCTGACCTTTTGGTAAATTACAATTAGGTTGGTTGATGTTAACTGTTGAACTTAATGCCACATTTGGCTCACTGATAGTATAACCGATAGATTTAACACAATCATTTGAATCCTTCACCTGAATGATATGATTACCCCCTTTTAATCCTGTAAAGTTTGGACTGCTTTGGTAAGCACCACTATCAATTCGATACGCATAAGGTTGCGTTCCTCCTCCAGCCAATAGAAATATCGAGGCATTTGAATCTCCTTTACAAGTAATACTGTTAAGTGTACTTACACTTAAGCTCATACCTGGATTTTGTGTGATTCGTGTTGTATCAGAAGCTATACAAGCATTTGAATCCATTACATATAATTGGTGTAAGCCGGCAAATACATTTCTGAAAACAGAATCACTTGAATAACTAAGACTATCAATTTTAAACAAGTAAGGTCTTTTTCCTCCATTTGCTGATAAGCTTATCTCACCAGTTGCAGAGCCAAAACAAAATGCATTCTTTTTAGTATAACTTATTGATACGCCTGTTGCTGGAGCTGCATTGATGAGGATATTTGGGAAATTTATCTGGCAATTATTTGAGTCTTTGATGTAAAAAGTATAAGTACCCGGATTAATGTTTCCTATAGTAGAACTAGAGCCTGATGTGGTATTAAAAACGCCATAGGTATAAGGTGTATTTCCACCAATTGCATTAATTTGAACAATACCTTTTGTGTTGGCACAAATGGGTTGTGTGGTACTGATACTCGCAGTTAATTTGATACTTGGTTCTGTATGTGTGATACTAAAGTTTCGGATGCATGAATTATTATCTTTTACCTGATATAATCTAGTTCCGGGAAGTAAACCACTGAAAGAATTATTGCTACTGAAAACACTTGCTGTATCAAATTTATAGGTATAAGGACTAATACCACCGCTTGCCAAAAAGAGGATACTTCCACTTGTATCTCCTTTACATGCAATTCTATTTCCCAAACTATTTGTTACTGTAATAGGTAATGGTTCACTAAATTGAATAGAACTTGAATTGGTGCAGCCCAGTGAGTCCATAACTGTAAAAGTATAGGTCCCTGATTTGAAATTTGTAAATCTTGCGGAATCCTGAAAATTTCCATTACCCATTTTGAAACGTCTGAATCCTGTTGCAAAATTGGCACCCAGAATGATACTTGCATTTGAATCACCCGAACAGGTAACTATTTTCTTTTCTATTGTGGTAAGTGTAATTGCATTTGCAGGTTGAAATAAGGTAATAAGAACACTATCTCTCAGATTATTGACATCTCTTGCATAAGCCCAATAATTGCCGGCTGGCAGATTCGAAAACGAATCGATTGAACTATAAGCTCCATTGTTTAATTTATACTGGTAAGGCGCTGTTCCTCCAAGTCCCGCAACTTTTATAAAGCCGGTTGAAATCCCTCTGCAACTAATTCCTTTTTCACTTATAGGCATAATGTTGAATCCTCCAATAGGCAAGGAATCAAGAATCCAGTTAGTAGTACAATTTGAATTTAAACCCAATCTGATTCTATAAAATCCAATTTGAGGGAAATTATAATCTAATGAATCTGCTGTGATACTTGTGTAGGTATTTGAACCTGGAATTGTTTCAATTTGCCAAACAGTTGCATTGTTAGGTATCGAATTGGTTTTTGAATAAGTAAACTTTCTGCTCAACAAGCCTGTTACTTTTTTATTGATTTTGGCATTAGGGATATTACCAACATAGATTGAATATGACAAAGTTGATTTTCCTTTGATAGAACATTTTCTATCTGTAGCAGTAAGAGTAAAAATATAAGGATTGTTAGAGGAATGTGTAGGACTTGGTGTCCAGCATATTCTAACCGAGTCAAATTGAGGTCCATTAACAGACCTTGTTGTGCTATCATACAAACGGGTAAAACTAAAATTGCTTAATGAGTAGGCATTACTTGAAATTGTTAAATCAGTCGTATCAGAGGCGTCAAAATCTGTGGCAACAAATGTTCTGCAAATATTTGCTCCTGGACAGGTATTCTCTGTAATTTGATAATTGGGGTCATAAATCGCACCTGATGAGTTAAAAGTTTTTACTCTGGGTGAACTATTAGCACTAGCTATTACACTATAAAACTGATGGTCGCGGATAACACTTCCGAGATAAGTCATCACTCCATTTATTCTTCTCCATTCTTTCACTTCAATTGCTAGATTGGATACCCAGGTATTAACAGGTCTAAACTGTAACTGACCAGTAACAGGGTTCAGATGAATTCCTAAAGGTGGAAGCACGTTAGGCGGTGTTAAAGGTTGTCCTAAATAAGGAAATGGTAAGAATTGACCAAAAGGAGCCATGTATGTAGCTGTAGTTAAAGGGCCTGTTTTGGCAGGTGAAAAATTATAACTAAGTGAATCTCCGTCAGCATCAGTGGCACTTAAATCAATAATCTGATCAATTCCTTGTCTGACAACAAATTCAGGTTCACTATTGAATATTGGTGAAGTATTTGGACCAGTTATACACCTATTGATACTAACGCCAACATAATAATTTGTACCTGTAGGATTAGCCAGGATAGTATTTGCATTGTTTCTGCAACAATCGGAAAAGCCAATATTCACCAAACAACAACTTGAAGGAAATACAGATAAATTAACAATCCCCTGAAAGGTATAAACTTCAACTCCTGGTGTAAAACTTCCGGGTGTGCGAGTTCCACAATTTGAGCAAATTGTTTTTGATGTGTTACATAATTGTATAATATCATATCCACTACCGGCAGTCAAAATAGGAAGTGTAGCACTCCCATAAGAAAGTCCAGCGCATGGTGTTTGGGCTCCAGTTAAAGATAAGCTTATTGAACATGAACTGGAAAGTGGTCCTGGTCCACAATTACAAAATGATATTCCGCTGCAATCACGATACATTTTATAGGTAATCAGGTATTGGTTTGGACTATTTGGTACAGCCTGATAAGTCATCTGCCCACCTATTAAGTGCATGGCAAAACTATTTGACTGTATAAAAAAAATAAATGCAAAAATCAGGTAGTATATAATTCGTTTCATAATTGTATTTTTTTATGCAAGTTAATTTTTTTTTTAACCCATGGATATGGACTGATTAAGAATTAGTAAAAGTTTAGTAAGTAATTATGTAATTTTTAGGAGTTTGATTTCCACCTTTTCATTCGTTTTTATTTTAAGCAAAATCACTTCACCTTAAATTTTATTAAGCTTGCTACTTTTATGTGTTCTCTAAGAAATTTTCTTTTTTAAAAGGGCTATTATGCGGCATCTATTTATCAGTGAAAACGCGCATATATGATTAAAAAATCGCTCCTATTATTATTGTTGTTTGTTTCTTTTGTTAGATTAAATGCTCAAATTACTATTACTAGAGAAGACTATGCTTTTCCCGGTGATTTTATGAGGTATGAATCAGATACTCCTGCTGCTGCTAATATCAGCACAATTGCTTTTAAAACCGGATTGAATAAAACCTGGGATTTCTCAACAGTCCCTCATTCTTATGTGTATGATTCAATTTCATTTAGTTCGGTGCCTGCAAATGCGCCTGTTTATACCAATTTACTTGTTAAAGGTAAAAACGGTGCACACTATGAATATGCTGATAGTTCAGGCGTAAAAATGATTCTCGACAGACCCAATAATAATATGCTGGGTTTGGCTATTAGTTTTTTGAAGTTTCCCATTACTTATGGCAATAGTTTTAGAGATAGTTTAAAGTATGGTAAATATGGTACACCATTCGATTTTAATGCACCTATACTTGGTACCATTGGTTATGATTCTTTGCGTGCACAAATCAATGTGTTTGATACAATTACTTGTATAGCTTCCGGATTATTGATTTTACCTGATACAAGTTGCCAGGTAATTTTGGTGAAAATAAGTAGTCTTGCTGCAACCAATTTGTACGGAAGAATGCCAACAACGGGTTGGAGAAGTATCAATAGCTTTCTTGGATTAGATTCTTCTCAAAGAACAATCGAATACCAATGGCTGGCAAAGGGAGCCAAGGGTTATATGGCACGTGCATTGTTAGATCCGAATGGAACAGTTGTAAAAAGGTATGATCGTTTTGTGAAAAGATTCACTTATCCTTTCATCAAAAATATATCTCCTATTAGCGCTGCTAAAGGTAAAACCATCGATTTGCAAATCAATTGTTCAGCTACAAGTCTTAAACGTTTACCTGGATTTTCTCTTTTAATCAGAAAGGGCAATTTTAAATTACCTGTTAATTCTTATACCATCACAAATGATACGACTGTAATAGTTAATATTACATTATTGCAATTAGATTCACTGGGTGCTTATGATGTTAGAATTGTAGACCCTTTGGCAGGCTTAATTGAATTACCAGCTTCATTCACTGTTTTACCTTTTGAAAGAACTCCCAAATTACTTTCTGTATCCATCAAAGAAAAAAATAGAAAATCATCTTATACTGATACTTTAATCTGTAGTGGTACTCATTTTACTACCAGGGCAAATACAGTTACAGTTAAGTTTACACAGAATTCACAGCTAAGTTCATCTATCAAAACAAGTTCGATTAAAGTTATCAATGATAGCATGGTTTCATTTACAGTTAGTGTTGATAGTCTTGCTGCATATGGAGTTTATGGCATTCAGGCTTATAATTGGATCGATAGTTTGATGGTGATTGATTCAGTTTTCAGAGTTGCTATTCCAACAGGAAATTCCTTGCTTTCAAAAACAGATTTAGGTTTAGAAATCTTTCCTAATCCTGCCAAAGATTTTATTGAAGTGATATTTAATAATCCTGCGGGTATTGAAACTGAATTGAAGATTTTTACAATCAATGGCGCTTGTATCAAACAAGAAAAAGCAAAAACAAACTCATTTAAAATGAATATTGATGAATTGCCAAAAGGTGTTTATTTATTGATGATAAAAAACGCCGAAGTTATTGAAAGCAGGAAGTTTTTACTTGAGTAGGAACGTTTTGTACATTTGCGATGGGCATGCGTTTTAACTCAAATTTAGCTTAGGGAAACGAATTTTACAACCACTAAAATCCAGTCAAACAGAGACGAATTGCACGCCTATTGCAAATGTGCTGTTATAAGTTGCCAGCCTAACGCAGACTTAGTTTTGGTTGTCTGAGTTGAAAAAAAAATAATCTGTTTTTACTTCAATGAAACTTGTAGGGTAATATTGTTTTTTTTGGCTGTTCCATTCGTGATAATATATTCTTTTAATTATTTTACCTTCATATTCTATAGTTACATGTCTGTTACCATCAATTTGTATTAATTTACCTTTGTCTGAATATTTATATACTACAAATTCTTTGTGTGCATAGCAGTCTGCTTCATATTGTACTAATTGCTTTTTCTCGTCAAAAGTAAAATAGTAGTCCATATGTGTTGCCTTGTTATCGAAATTTTGAAGAAATGCATAGGTAGTGTAAGTTGAGTCTGAAATATGATTTTCAGAAAATTTAGCTTTCTTATAAAATGTTGCGCCTTTTTGAATTTTGAATTGACGTGATTTAACAAAACCATCAATTTCCAGTTTATATGAAGTGTCAGGAATAGCTTTTACTTTTACATTGTATTTTTTTAATTCGTAATCTTCAAGGTTAATCTCTTTGTTAGATTCAGATTTAATAATTAAGAACGTGTCTATTAGTTCTGCTTTTCTTTTAGGTTTATTAGGATTCAGTTTATATTCAAGAAGAATTGTAGCCTTGACAGGTTCAAATGTCTGCGCATTACCTGTTTTAAGAAACGAAAAGAAAATTAATATGTAGAATGTCTTTTTCATTGTCGATGTCAGTCTGGTTGCCTATAACAGAACTATAAAATCAATTTTAAACTGATAATTTATGGATTCTGCACATACACAGTCTGTGTAGGATAAGCAAATTTACATCCACGTTTTTCGATGCAATTTAGAATTTTAATGTTGATGCGTTCCTTTACTTCTGCTTTGATTTCATAGATATTGGAGTTCACAAAATAGATGACTAAAATGTTGAGTGAGCTCGAATCGAAATCAATAAAACGTACAGTAATTTCATCTGACGTTAAAGGCATTTCTTCAAGAATAAAACCTTTGATATCTTCAATAATTGTGAGTATTGATTTTGGGTCGCTGGAGTAAGTTAATGCTAGTTTAAATTTAATTCTTCTTTGGTTACTTTGAGAAATATTATTGAGATTTGAATCAACAATTTTTTTGTTGGGAACAATCAATAAACTTCTATCTAAAGTTCTGATTCTGGTTGTTCTGAAACCAATCTTTTCAACTTCACCGGTAATTTCACCAACTTCAACAATATCGCCAACATTAAAAGGTTTATCGATATAAATAATAAATGAACCAATGAGATTTGCCAATGTATCCTGAGCTGCTAATGCAATGGCCAAACCTCCAATTCCCAATGAGGTAATTACTGCAGTTATGTTTACTTCAAATGCTTTGGCAAGAATCACAAAAAAGCCAAGGATATAAATCAGTATTTGAACCAATCTTCTGATAAAAGTAGCTAAATCAGGACTTATTGGTGATTCATCATGGTGTATGTAAACGTATTCCATAAAATCAACACCACGTTTAAACACACGCATAATTCCTACAATGATGGCAACAAGAAATACGGTATGAATTAACCATCTTAAACCAAATTCTTGTCCACTTGCAATATGCCATTCAATAGGAAAACTTAATCTGGAACAAGCAGCATAAACGATTACTAATTGAACCAGGTTATTAAAAGGTTTTTTGAGTAACCTTAAAAACTCATCGAAGAATTTTCCTTTGCTAAACCTTCTGAATAATCGGTAAGCAACCCATGAAAATATTCTGGCAAATACTCCACTGAAGATGAAACCCAATAGAAGAATCAGTGCGAAACTAAAATAGTCGCGCAACGAGTTTCCCCAGTAGATTTCATCCCAGTTGAAGTTTTCCATTTTTTTATTTTACTAAATTAACCAATGCCATTTCCATTCCCTTTTTCAAAATTCCTTTTGGTTTTGGGTTGAATTGATGCACTCTCATTAAACCTTGCCAGATAGTTTTTGAAGTATCTTTAAAAATAGCTTCATCACTTAAATCTACCACATCATTACTCATGCAATAGGCAAATACTCTAGCCATACCACAATTTGCAATATAATCAGGTAATACTGATACTTTGTCATCAGTATAATTGGCAATTGGTCCCATAAAGATTTCAGCATCAGCAAAAGGCACATTTGCACCACAGCTGATTACTTCCAAATCATTATCCTTCATCATATCAACCTGTTCTTTGGTAACCAAACGAGAAGCAGCAGCAGGTACAAAAATTTCAGCACCAACCGACCAGATTTTCTCATTGATTTCTTCAAACGACATCATATCAGAAGACACCAAAGTATTTCCATCTTTTTTAATGAATAAATCCTTGATTTCTTCTTTTGAAAATCCACCCGGTTTTAGAATACCACCGTTTCTATCGATAATTCCAACAATGATTACACCATATAAACTTAAATAGTAAGCAGCAGCAGCTCCTACATTTCCCCAACCCTGAATGATGGCTCTTTTCATGTTTACATTACCACCCCAAATGCTGTAATAATGACGGACAGCTTCTGCTACGCCAAAACCAGTAATCATATCAGCAATTACATAATTACGAGAAACCTCTGGAGAAAAACGATCATCTGTAATGATTTTAGAAACACCTTCTCTTAAATTGGCAATACGTTTTGCTTTGCTGGTTTCATCAGTTTTAAAATGGCCATTTACCACACCTTCTTGTGGGTGCAATAAACCGTATGATTCAGTAATTGGAATTACCTCATGAATTTCATCAACGTTTAAATCGCCACCGGTACCATAGTAGTTTTTCAATAATGGATAAACTGCTTTATACCAACGCTCCAAAACACCTTTTTTTCTAGGGTCGGCAGGGTCGAAATTAATACCTGATTTTGCTCCACCAATTGCAGGTCCTGCGACAGTGAATTTAATTTCCATGGTTTTAGCAAGGGAAGTAACTTCATGTTTATTCAGACCTTTTCTCATACGTGTTCCACCTCCGGCAGCACCTCCTCTTAATGAGTTGATTACTACCCAGCCTTCAGCTTCGGTTTCACTATCTTTCCATTCAAAAACAATTTCGGGTTGTTTGTCTTCGTACTTTTTAATCAGCTTTTCTAATTGCATGCTTGTGGTTTTTTATAGGTTTGATGCTTAAATAATATCTTTAAAATTTCCCCAAAGTGCACCACCGATATGGTTTGTTTTACCACCGGTAACTTCACTCCAGACGTTTTCTTCGTTTCTAATTCTTAATACACCTAAAAAGGCAAAAATCAATGCTTCTTTAAAGTGAATGGTCATTTCATCAGGCAATACCAATTGTGCTTTTGTTTTGCTTTGAATTAACTGAATAAGATTGCTGTTAAAAGCACCTCCTCCGCTAACCAAAACTCTGTCAATGTTATTTTCATTCAAAACAGCAGCAATTCTTAATGCAATATGCTCAGCAATAGTTGCCATTTTTTCTTCTTCACTGGTATCCTGATACTTTTTTATAATTGGCCAGAATTCTGCATTAATCCATTCTCTGCCCAATGATTTTGCTTTGTTGATTTGATAAAAATCGAGTTGCTCCAATTCATTCAGTAAAATTGGATCAATTTCACCTGTAGCAGCAATTCTACCTTCTGCATCAAAACTTTGTCCCAACCAGCGAGCAATTCTGTTCATCACAATATTGCATGGAGAAATATCAAATGCTTTTACTTTTCCATCTTTTGAAAAGGAGATATTTGCAATACCACCTAAATTCAAACATGCTTCCTCTTTTGGAAATAAAAATTTATCTCCAACCGGCACCAAAGGCGCACCCTGACCACCAAAGGCAAGGTCCATGTTTCTGAAACCATTTACCACCGGCAAACCACACATGGCTGAAATGGCAGCACCATCGCCAATTTGAGCGGTGAAACCTGCAAGAGGTTGATGAAAAATGGTATGTCCATGAGAAGCCACCAATTGTGGTTTTATTTGGTGTTTTTGAATGAAATTTTTGATGAGGATGCCCAAATACCTACCATAAAAAGCGTCGGTTTTGGCATACAAATCAATGGGTTGTTTATAAAGTTGAGAAAGCCTAACCCTCCATTTTTCGTCATAAGGAATGGTTTCTGCAGCAATAATTCGATACTCCCAATTGCTATCTTTATAGGAAAATTCGCAGCAAGCCAAATCAACCCCATCCATGGAACTTCCACTCATTAAACCAATTACCTGATAACTTTGCATGTATAGAAAAAAGTTTGGGCTGCGAAGTTATATTTTTTAAGCCAATTTATGCAGTCAGGCAAACGATTAGCATAATACTTGTTTTTTAAAACTTCATTTTCAGTGAAAACCTTCTTCAGGTGGTGAAAATAATCCTTGTCATATTCAAAGCAATTAATCAAATTTGATAATGGGCCAACCAAATCCAAACAATAGAAGGAACTTCATAAAAAGTTCCGGAGCTGCGCTTATCTCAGCCACTTTTCTCAAGGAAGTTTCAGGAACGAGTTTAATTCCTTCTTTACAAGAAATTAAGTCATTAGCTGATAAAGATGATTCTATGTTTTGGAAGGCTTTGCGTTTACAATTCCCATTGCAAAAAGATTCAACTTACCTCAATAATGGAACAATGGGTCCATCGCCATATCCTGTAATTGAAGCTGTTAAAAAAGGAATGATGGATGGTGACCAGTTTGGTGCATATGGAGGCTGGGAATCAACCCAAAAGAAAATTGCCGATTTTGTTGGCGCTACAGAGGATGAAATTGCACTTACCCATAATGTGACTGATGGAATTAATATTGCTTGCTGGGGAATTCCACTAAAAAAAGGTGATGAAGTAATTTTAACTACTCATGAACATGTTGGAAATGCTTTTCCATGGCTCAATAGAAGAAAACTGGAAGGCATTGTTATCAAAACATTTGAACCAGCATCTACAGCAGCAGAAACTTTAAACCGAATCAATTCGCTCATCACCAAAAAAACAAGAGCCATTGCCGTACCTCATATTCCATGTACACAAGGACAAATTCTTCCTGCCAAAGAAATATGTAAACTGGCTCGTGAAAAAGGAATTTTCTCTATCATAGATGGAGCTCACGGTCCGGGAATGATTCATCTCGATTTACATGATATGGGTTGTGATACTTATGCATCTTGCACTCATAAATGGTTATTGGGTCCAAAGGGAACCGGATTTTTATATGTAAGAAAAGATTTTAGAGAAACACTTCAAGCCTATTTTGTAGGCGGAGGAAGTGATAATGCCAAGTGGAATATGGCTTTGAATCCACCTGAAATGGGCACTTACGCCGATTCTGCTCATCGTTATTATGGCGGCACACAATCATTGGGATTGTATAGAGGCGTAGATGCAGCGATTGATTTTTTTAATACAATTGGTCCCGAAAAAATTTACAATCGCATTTTCGAATTAGGCTCTTATGCCCAAGAAAAATTGTTGGCAATGGGCGATAAAATTGAATTGATTACACCAACAGAATCTATCTCACGAGCAGGAGTAAATGGTTTTAGGTTGAAAGGAACTGATGCTGCAAAGGTTTACCAGTATTGTGCTGAAAAGAAATTCAGAATTCGCGTTGTGCACGAAAACGGATTGAATTCATTGCGTTTATCAACTCATATTTACAATTCAAAAGAAGAATTGGATGCCTTTTTTGAAGTATTGGGGAAGTATGAGAGTTAGTGGGGAGTTGTAGGCAACTTTTATGACCAAATATCTTATAATTTGCTTTTTCATAATGACAATAAGTTGTAGAAACAAGTCAAATCATTACTGGATTAACTGCTGTAATGATAGTCAATATTCTGTTGATCATACTGGAATTTTGTTTTTAACTGAAAGTGCAAATTATCAATCACTACAGTCACTTCAAGACACTCTAGGACTAATGCATTATTTAACCGAAGATGAATTGAAAAGTGCATTTGATACTACAGTAGAAGTCAAAGAATTAGATACAATAGTTTATTATAACAATGAACTGGTTCCTTGGGATACATTATTTGTAAATGATAAATTCTCAGCCGAATTAGTATTGTTAAAGGACAATACAGATAATAGAAGTTATTATTTCCAAATTAGAACTTTTGACAAAATGAGGAAACTAATTTCAATTCAAGATTTCGCGACATGGGCAGATGGAGAAAAGAAATATTGCTCAGGAGACTTTGCAAAGGAAGAGCAGACCTTCAAAGTGACTTGTGGTGACCAAAACTCTAAATATTACTTTGACGGGGATGGAAAGATATTACCTTCAAACTAAAGCAGGCTATAACAGCACATTTGCAATTATCGAGCAATTCGTCTCAGTTTGAAGGGATTTTTGTAGTTGATTAATTCGTTTTCCCGATTTACATTCGAGTTTAAATGCAGACCCGTCACAAATCTGCAAACCTTTGGCGGTAATAGGAAAAAGAATAATTGATGACAAAACAATTTATTGAATTAAAAATGAAAATCTTTAAAATAATTATCATCCTCGGCCAAATTTTATTTTTATTCCTTTATAATTTTTACTGCTACACCAATAGGACAAATCACACCGCTGTCGACTTTATGTTATGGGCCATAATTTCGCTATTGTTAGGGGTACTCATTCTTTTGGTTAGTAAATTCAAACCCACCATTATTAGAATTACTGACAAATTAATTATATTCATTCTCGTACTTTCCATTTTGACAAGCATAAACATTTTTTTATTCGACCATTTTAATGTCATGGTAGAATATAGCAAATGGACAGAAGAAAGAAATATGCCTTCCAAACCTTTTTGGAGAAACTATAAACATCATTAACTATGATAAACAAAATGCAACCTACTAACACTAACAACTTCTACCAAATACCAACCGTTCCAAGTGATTTTACAGAACCCAACTTTCAATTATAGAAACAATGAAATATCAACATACCAAAGGGGGAGAAATACAAGGACATTTAGACATTTTTGTAACTCACAATGAAGATGAATTTGAAGGAGAAATTACTAAGTGGAACGAGATTCTAATACATGGAGACCCAGAAGGTCTCAGGTCATTTGCTAAATTACTCATTGAAATTGCTGACCTTAATCAAGAGGAAGTTGAAGATAAATATTTACCTATTGGGGCAAGAGAACATTATTCACTAAGACCAAAATTAGAATTAGCAAATAGCTCCGAAACAGTAATTGTTGGAAGACTTGATGCCAAAGGCACAGGTGATTTTTATGAAAGATTTATTCCTAAATCGAATTTAATTCCCCCATCTAAATCAAATGAATAATCTTTCAAAACTGACTACTTAAAGATAAAGACCACGCAAACCAGCACAATTGCAATAGGCTTACAATTCGTCTCTTTTTGAAGGCATTTTAATGGTTGATTAATTCGTTTTCCCGATTTACATTCGAGTTTTAACGCGGGCCCATCGCAAATTGGCAAAATGATGTTGGCGGTAATTGCATTCAGATAAATTTAACTTATGTACATAATTGGAACAAAAACAAGCAAATTCATTAATGATAAATTTTTTGAAGTTTCATTTAAAGGTAATGGAGAAGATAAAGTTAATCGAGACGACTTTGACAAATTAAAAAGTGCAAAAGAGCTGCATTATTTAGCATCCATTTTTAATTGGGATGATGACACAGAAGTTCTAGAATGGATAATCAATAGTCCTTTATGTGATAAAGGTACTGCTTTATTAATATTTTGGAGTTCACAACCTGACTTCTATACAAGGTTTGAAAACGAACAAGAAGCAGAATATGAAAGAGATACTTTTAGACTTATAAGAAATATTATTAAAAACTATCAAGATGGTTTTTACAAAAAGGCACGATTTAGATTTAATCCTAGAAGTGCAATGTTTGACGTGAACTACATTGACCCAAGAGCGAAATGGGAAATTCCTGATGAAATGAAAAAAGAAATAATTGGACTTCCAGTAATTTCAATTGATGACACAAGAAATTTTATATTGAATGTTACAAACGTAATTTGGAAAAATTTGAAACGGAAATTTAGACGCTTTAAAAAAAGACCGACGAAATGGAGCAAATAACGATAACATCACAATTGAAATAAGCGTGCAATTCGTCTCCGTTTGAAGGGATTTAAGTAGTTAGTAAATTTGTTTTCCAAAGTTAAATTTGAGTATAAACGCGGGCCCATCAAAAATGTGCAAACCTTCAGTGGTAATTGTAAAACACGAATGAGGCAACATTGACGAGACAAATTAATCTATTCTGAATGAGAAAGTATCTTGACGAAAAGGAAGTAAACACTCTACTGAATTTAGGCAAAACCGTAGAAGTGTTTCTTGGACGAATTAATGAAGACAAAGAAGTTATTGGTTACCTAACTTTATCCAAAACGAAAGAAGAAAAAATAGAAGTAGTATATATTCAACACTATGATGATGGTAATTTAGAGTTTCTTGACCTTTATTCTTTCTCTTATGTTGACCCTGATATGGATTTTGAAACAAACTATTTTGACAACACCGAGAAAGCAATTAAGTATATTCAAGAAAGATTTCTACTAGGTAAAATCAACTTTGTGAACGCGGGTATAATTCAGGACGAATACGCAGAACTATTAAAGTCAGAAGGACATAGTTAAGAAAACAGAACTTATGGAATAAAAAAATACGAATCAAAGAGTAACTATCTACTAAAAGCATAACTGCAATTGGCGTAAAATTCGTCTCAGTCTGACTAAATTTTAATAGATATATTTACTTTAAGTATAACGTAACCCCATCTTCAAAACCCCAAAATCTCTTCTAATTCTTTGGATGATAATATGCAAATCCTCTATGGTCAAAATTTAATTCAGCCATTATTGTTTGAACATTGCTGCTATCTGAGCCTGGGTATAAAAGTGATTCTGGGTGGTTTTTGTGTACCAGAACTTTGGTAATTATACCATTTGATGAATTGGTGTAATAGGCTGGAAATCCGCTTGGATTCAACACATCAAGCCATTTTTTCTGGGTTCTTTCATAAAATATTTTGGGCTCCGGATTATACAAGTTTGGAAACTTATTCCAAATCCAAGTTACATGCGGTTTTATTTCTTCATTGTCCCATTCAGGAATAAAAAAACCTTTCTTTTTAAAGACCAATAAACTCAAACTCAGTTGAAGTACTAATAGTATCAATATTCCATTTTTGAACAGGGCAGATTTTGAAAGCACATAACCCATCAAAATTGCTCCAAACCAAATGGCGTACCTGCTTACAACTGCCTGACCAAGGTTCCATGCATTGAATGATAAACTTGGGATTATGCTTATTAAGATGATTAAAACGAAAACTAGCTCAGTTGAAAAAATGTCTTTTAGCTGTTTTTTTGATTTTATAAGAAAATAGCTTCCAAGTACCATCCAAACCGGAAAAGCTATAATCATTCCCTGGTTTAGGTCGAAGAAAAAACTGGAGAATCTTTTAATTGAGATGTTGGCACTATCTGTATATTTAAAAAATGTGATTAAGCTCCATTCATTAAAAAGTATCTTGTTGTAAATAGGATGTAAAACACAAATTACTGCTGGAATCAATAAGAGAAGAAATGTTTTGAATGAGTACTTTGAATCCATCCATAATTTAAATCCCATTGCTGCTGTTATCAATACAAAAGTTTGATTTTGTGTAGCTGCAAGGGCCATAACTAAAATCGATAAATAGTACCTTTTATCGGCATAAAGTAAGATGCTTAAACAAGCTAATGCAGCAATAAAATAATCGGCATGAACCCAGGAAATATACCAGCTTAATGGTGAAATTATAAAAAGTAAACTAAGAGGAATTTTTAAATGATTTTCGGCTTTTAAAAAGAATAAAATGTATGCCAATACCAAAAGCATAATGAACATATTTAAAGCGATAAATGCTTTTAATGGTTCAACATTTATTATTTCGAAAACGATTCTAAAAGGCAAAGCAAAAATGGAATAGGAAATAAAATGTATGCTGTAAACCTTTCTGTTTTCATTGCCGGTTATGCCATGAAAATCTGTCTTTAATAATGTATTTGAGCCATTTTTAAAAGTCTGAATACTATCTTTAAAAACACTATACCATTCATTTTTTCCTACTTCATTCCAGGGTCTGTTTTTTTCTGTAGATTCTTTGAATGTAAGAATATCACTAGGTAAAATATCAGGGCTTTGGTGCTGAAACAGTGCTTCTGTTACTAAGCTATATTCTAGTGCATCACCGGTAGGGTAGGGCTTATATTTTTTTAATTGGTAAACACATAAAAGTAATAAGCCAATTAAAAATACATAACGAAAAATTTTCTGTGACAACACCAAATATAACTTTTCCATTATAGCGTAAGTTGTTCAATTAAATCGTTTAATTCATCAAAATCACGGATGCCGGTTTTTTCTTCATTTTCACCACTTAAATGAATTCCAAAAGGATGAATTTCAGCAAGAACCGTTTTCCAGTTTTCTAAATTTGGGTTTAAGTCGATAAACACCTGTTCTTTTACCTCTTTTAAAAGACCTGTATTTTTAATAAGCAAATGCTCCCAATCGTAAAAATGAAAAGACTGAACTTTACCTGTATATGCATTAATTAGTTGGGTAAACATTTCAGGATTGAAGTCTTTTAAACTAATTTTTTTGATGATAGGCAATTCAAATGAGCCTAATTCATCAGGAAGTAAATCGTTTTCAAGCTCAATTATATCAATATTGAGTAGTTCAGAAATAGTCTGAATTTCTTCAATATCCTGTTCACCAAATTCACCTACAATATGTGAACCGCTGGTCCAATCAATAATTTCTTTTGCTTTTATTGGTGGAATATAAGCAGGATTTGAAGGGTTGAAACTAAATCCGATATAATTAATCCCAACAGCAGCTGCAAATCTGGCATCCGATAGGTTATTAACTCCGCCTAGTTTTATTTGATAGATAAACGACATAATGATTCTTGATAAGTCCTAAAATTCCTTCAAAGGAAAGCAAGCCGGCAGGAATAAACAAAGCATTCAGTATTTAGAATGAATATGAAGTAAATTTTGTCCCTAAGATTTTACTTATTTTATTCCAATAATAGCTTTTAAAGCAGGTTCATCATTTTTAAGATGTTCTTTATCAATCAATGAAAGTAAATAGTATGAAATTTCTCTTACTAGGCTATAGTTCTGATCCAATAGCGCTTTTTCCCCATTGTCAAATAGTTTTAAAGCTTTATCGGGATTGGTATAATAACTCAAATCCATATTTCTTAAACTCAAAAATACCGAAACATAGTTTTTGTCGATTGAATAATAAATCTCATTAAATAAATGATTGAGTTCTTTTATCATTCTTTTAATCCAGTAGTAATCACCTGAATTTAACAACTCTTTTTCTGTAGCTATAATTTGATTTATTTTTTCTTTTTGAGATGGATTTGCATCTTCTTTTATAGCATCAATACTTAGTTTACTTTCTTCCCATTCTTCAATTGCTTTTTGAAGCTTATTCGAACGATTCAGCTTATCCAGTTCTTTTAATAAACTCCTCTTTTTTTCATCGAGTTTATAGGGTTGATCAACATCTTCTTTTAATAACAATTCTAATTTATTGGCAATATTTTGAAGTTGTTCTGCCACGTCAAATTCCTGCTCTTGTAAAGCAATAGTTATTTGGCCTGCAATTTTTTTAACAGCGATTTCAATATCAAGTTCAATTTTTTCTAAATCAGCTATTTTTATATGCGGATTAAAAGTGCTTTTTAATTCTAAATCTGATGATGGTACCAATACCGTAATCGATAAATCTCTCGATTCTGAAATCCTGATATCTAACTCAATTGGTGTTCCTTTTACCAAATCGTGTTTCAATAATTTTCCTTTAATTGATATCAAACCAATACTCAAATTAGATGCAGGTAAAGTTCCTCTTCTTCCTTCCAAAACATTAATAAACACTGCATCTTCCGAACCGGCAATAACTGTTTTCGATAAAGTTTTATAGATGGTTTTTTTGAGGGGAAGCAAATTGTTTTTCAAAAATACAGGCTCTAAAAAAGTATCTTCTTCACCACTGTCTAATTCTAGGCAAATATCAGCCGGTAATGGTTGTCCGCTTACACTGTATAAACCATGAGAAATGCTGATTTCATGAGTAGAAACTTTTAACTTTTGTTTGTTGTAAATGATTAATCTGAATTGGTTTAATTCAGAGCTGATAATAGGAGCAAAAACTTCAGCCTCATTTTTAAAAGGCTGTATTCCTAAACTTTTGGAGTCGTTTAATCTGATGATTTCATAAAATCCAACAAAATCAGTTTCTGCTTTAAAACTAATCAGTTCTTCTTCATCTCTTGTACTGCTTTCATAAACCAATTGAATTTTCAAACTTTCAGCAGGTTTATCTTCATTTATATTGATGTTTGAAGGTTTGGTTCCGGCATAATAAGTTGCACCTTTAACAACAGCAGTAGTAGGGTCGATGCTGCTATCAATTACCAAACCTGAAATTACTTTCAACTGTTCTCTGATATAAGGAATATAGGTAGTTCCACCAACCAAAACTATTCTATCTAAATCTTTGTAAGTGAAAGACGATGCTTGTAACATTTCTTCCATTAACTGCACCGATTCATCAAAATAGGGCTTTACTTTTTCATCAAATATTGTTCTTGTTAAAGTGAATTCAGCATAAATATCAAGTTCATCAAATTCAATTTCTATCAGTGTTTCTTGTTTTAATGAAAGCTCCTTTTTGGCTTCTTCTAATTGATGCAACAAGTATTCTTCAAGTGCCTTTTTTTGAGTTGCAGAAATTGATTCCAGTTTCTCTTGATTTATCAATGGCATGATAATTTTTTGCATCAAACTAAAATCAATATCAAAACCACCAAGGAAATTATTTCCCAAATGATTTTTGACTTTTAATTCACGTTGATTGATTTCAACCAAAGCACAATCAAAGGTTCCTCCACCAAAATCGTAAACAAGCCACCTTTGAAGTTTATCCATGTCAAGCGAATTGTCATTTGCATAAGCCAAACAAGCCGCAACCGGTTCTTGTAATAAAACAACCTCTTTTAATCCTGCCAGTTCACCGGCTTTTTTTGTAGCATTCGATTGCACAGTATCAAACGAAGCTGGAATGGTAATTACACAAGAGTTAATTGGATTATCTTGCTCAAAACCAATCAGCGTTTTTAAAATTTCAGCGGATAATTCAAGCGGATTTGTTTTGATATCAGAATTTTCAATTTGAAATTCGGCATCGGTCCCCATACTTCTTTTAAAACTGGTAAATACATTTCCGGGTTGACTTTGTAACAAATCCAAAGCTTTTTCTCCAACCAGAATCCTTCCATTTTTATAAGCAACAGCAGAAGGCAATAGTTCCCTGAAACCTTTTGGGTTTTTCAGAATAATGGCTTTTCCCTGACTGTAAAATCCTATAGCGGAATTGGTGGTGCCTAAATCAATACCAAAATTTATTGTATGTTGCATTTTTATTATTTCAAAGAGATATTTTATTCCCCAATTAACCTATTTTGTTACTAAAAATAAGAATTTTTTTAAGAAAGATTTGGCTCAAAATTCTGAATCATCAGCCCATAGTTCCTGAATTTTTTAGGATTCTGGAGGAGTTAGGGATTAATCGTGAGAATATTTCAGAATTAGATGAAAAGGGAATTATAAGATTAGAAAAAAAGTTAAAGGCCCGAAGTAAGATGTCGGGTGCTTATGAAAATCAGGCAAATGAAAATATTTTATCAGCTATAAAAAAGCATCACAGAGCAATTGTATGTTTTTATACTGATGAAATGTTGTATCACTTATCTCAGGGTAAAAAGTTTAATGATAATCAGTTTATTGGTTTTTATCCGGTTGATAAAGACGACTTAGAAAGGGTAAAATTATTTTTTGAAGAGTGTTTAGCTGATGATTTTTTAGATCAGGTACAAAAGCGTTTTGTTTCAAATAAAATTGTTGAAATTTATAAATGGCATTTAACTGAGCAAATTTTTTCAGCATCATTTAAACAGCGCTTGTCACAATTATTGAAGGCGAAGTTTGAATATGTAATTGAAACGTTTAAGCAAATGCCTACAGATCCTGTGTTAGAACAAAGAATCAATTATGCCAGGAACAGGCATTTTTACATGGTTCTGAGTTTTTATAAGGATGAAGAATTAAGCACTTTGATTTTTAAACTGCTTGAGTTTTATAATAAACATAGTTATTATACCAAGGGGCAGGATTTTGCTGATTCAGTTTTATTTCATATCCATGAATACGACAGAGATGATTTCGTTTTAGGAGTAAATGTGATGGCTACTACCATGAATGCCGGCGGTAGTTATAAAGCAATGTGGATTGGAATCTTGATTATTCTTGGAATCATTTTCGGACCAATAATTTACTTGGTTTCGACTCATAAACCTAGTTTGCCAAAGCCTTATGTAATGCCCACAGATGGATTTTTATCAGAGCGTCATGTTGAAAGAGAGTTTGCTTCAAATCGCGATATTGTTTCAAGCAGAATAGCCTATAATTATGTATCAAAAACCGATAGTTTAGTTATCAATGCAGAATCGGGTAGAATGGCTCAATTGGCAGGTTATAAGTTTAAATTAGATAGTATCATTCCATTAAAAACAGGTGATTACCTTTTAAAAGCACGAAGAGGAAGTTTTAACCAAGAATTACCTCAAACTCCTGAAAAATTCTATTTTGTAAACCGAACTTCAAACTCCGTTTTTTTACTGATTTATTTTAACCAATGTATGTTTAAGGAATTTGATGTTTTACATCCTTGTCCTTACCCATTTGCTTGGAATGATATGTATGTGAAGCCATTTGATTCGGTGGCATTAAGTTCAAGTGTTCTCGATTATTTTTATATCCAAACAGGTAAAAAATTATTACTATTAAGCAGAACTATTGAACAATTGGAAAATGAGCCTGAAAAGTATTATTTATGGTTGAGACCAAATGAAGTTGATACGATTTTATACCGACAAAAATTTGTGAATGTAAATTATCAAAAAACGCAGGGCGGAAGATTTGTATTAACAGCAAACGAAAAATCTTACCAAATAAACTGGTTTGGTAAGGAAAAGGCAATTTTTCAAAAAGAAACCAAGGAATACTTAGAACCTAATAAGCCTTTAATTTTCGAATACAAGAAAAAGAAGAAACGTCGTTAAATTTTCTTTTTATACAAAGGAACATTGCTGCAGGCTTCACCATACATTAAACTTTTTGCAAAAGGTAAAAGTTTATGTGTGATTTCTAAATAAGCATGAACCGGAACCGGCACATCACTGCATCCTTTTATAATCACTCTTTGGTCTTTGTAGTTTTCGGGATTGATTTGATTTAATGCATCCTGAAACAAAATTGCTTCCAGATTTTCTAAAGAACCAAATACATATCGATTGGCAAAAGATTCAACGGCAATTCCTAAAATCATGTAAGCCCATGTAGGAATAATTGCATCTGTTGAGCAATAAAAAGCAATATTTTTTCCCTGAAATTGTTCCCAATTGTAAGATTTGACCATCTCCCTGAAATCTTTTTCTTTTAAAATCATTTCACGAAAAAGAAAATCCTTGATATCAAAATGAATACGTTCTCCGCTGTGGTAATAATCCTCCAGGTTAAGAGTAATTAAACCACTTGCGGCAACTTTATTTTCTATCAAATCTAATTTAGCCATATGCTATTTTAGAAACATGGTTTTAAAAATATTTCTTCTGCTTAAAACCTGCACCAAGGAGGTATCAGCTTTTCCATCTTTTGTGGCTCTTATATAATAATTACCTTGTAGAAGGTAGCCAAAGTCAGCCTGACTATTAAAACTACCTGTTGAGATAGCATTCAAAGGCAGATTTCTTTTTAAATCATCATAACTGATATATAAATAAATATCAGTATTTGTTAATTTAACAGTTCCTTCAGCATTGTAAGGAATCACAAAAAGTCTTCCATTAAACTCTGATGTATCATTGGTTATGACTTCATTTTCGAGTTGGGTATTACTTGTTTCTGATTTTTTACAGGCAAAAACACTTAATAAAACAAAAGCGACAAGTGCGATTTTAAGAGATTTCATATCCAATTATTTTATTTCTGTGATTTTTACAGCATTTGTTCTTGAACGCTCAGTAATTGGCATACTAGCAGTATTAATAACAATTTCACCGGGTTTTACATAACCCATTTGTACCAATTGGTCATTGATATCATTCAATGAAGCATCTGTACTTTCGAAACCTCTATATAAGAAACCTCTGATTCCCCAAACCAAACTTAATGTATTTAATAAACGAGGATTGGTTGTAAAAATAAAAATTGGAGCTTTTGGTCTGTAACTAGCCAAACGATATGCTGAATAACCAGAGAAAGTCATACCAACAACAGCATGTGCTTTTAAGTGGTCTGAAATTCTTACCGCAGTAAACAATATTTCATCAGAAATAAAAGTTGGTGAATTTTCATCCGGACGTTTTCCTTTGAAATAAGGAGCATTTGTTTTTTGTTCAACCTCAGCAATTGTTTTGCGCATGTAGGTAATTGCCTGAACAGGATAGGCACCAACAGAAGTTTCTGCGCTTAACATAACAGCATCAGCACCGTCCATAACAGCATTTGCAATATCATTTACTTCTGCACGTGTTGGAACAGCATTTGTAATCATGCTTTCCATCATTTGAGTAGCAATAATTACCGGTTTTGATAGTTCAATGCATTTTTTTACAATCATTTTTTGAATCACCGGAACTTGTTCCATTGGCATTTCAACACCTAAATCTCCACGAGCAACCATTACTGCATCCGTAACTTGAACAATTCTGTCAATATTAGTTACTGCCTCAGGTTTTTCTACCTTAGCTACAATTCTTGGTTTCCAGTCGTTTAGCTCAATGATATTTTTAATAAAAATAACATCATCAGCATTTCTTACAAAACTGAGAGCAACCCATTCAACTTTATTATCAAGACCAAATTTCAAATCATCTAAATCCTTTTGAGTCATAGAAGGAATTGATAATCTGGTATCAGGAAGGTTAAAACCTTTTTTATTAGAAAGAACACCACCAACAATTACTTTGGTTTTAATTAAATTTTTGCGGTTGGTTTCAACTACTTTTAATTCAAGTTTACCATCATCAAGCAAAATTCTTTCACCTGCATTGATATCTTTTGGAAGGCTATCAAAATTTACATAAATTCTATCAGAGGTTCCAATGCATTTTTCGGTTGTAACTTCCAGGATAGAATCTTGAATAATTTCAATTTTTCCGTTTTCCATTTCACCGACACGAAGTTTAGGACCTTGTAAATCGAGTAAAATAGCAACATGTGCATTTAAATCTTCTCTAACTTTTCTAATATTATCAATTACCTGTTGGTGATCATCATATGAACCATGTGAGAAATTGAGGCGGCAAACATCTACACCTGCTTCTACAATTTTTCTAAGATTTTCATAACTACTGGTTGCCGGACCAATTGTGGCAATAATTTTGGTTCTGTTAAAGATGCTATTGTGTGTCATATTATTATACTATCCAACTTAATTTATTTTTTACTTTGGCTTGATCGATTGAAGCGGCCAATCTAATTTCAGAAATATTCCGAAGCTGTGTTAAGAAATTAATTTCTTCAAAAAACTCAATTCCACCTCTTAATACCATTAAAAAGTCGAATTGTTTTAGGTCAGGACTCAGTATTTCTCCAAATTCTTTATTGGCTATTAAAGAAAAATCCAGGTGATTTTCCTCGTCAAAATAATCCAATTTAGAGAAACCGGAATTTGCCGCAGGATTAAAATCAGGGAGTTCTAAATCCTCGATTCTGCTAAAATCTAAACCTGTTTTTTGGTTAATTAACCAGCCTAATCTGCTGATTGTTTGATTAGTAACAATTCCAATCAGGAGGAAATCAACATCTGCTTCAAAATCTAATTGTTGGCGCTTCAATAATACAAATAAACAAAATTTTTGGGAGCTTAACCCAATGCATTTAAAATCAGCTTAAAAAAGGAAGAAAAATGACAGCAAGTCTAAAATTTGCATTTTAAATCTAAAAAGTAGTTTATTTGCACAGTATAAAACTTAAGAACAATGTCAGACATCAGAGGAAGAGTAAAAATTATCATCATGGACAAGCTAGGTGTTGAAGAAAGCGAAATCAACGACGAAGCAAGCTTCACCAATGATTTAGGTGCAGATTCACTTGACACCGTAGAATTGATTATGGAATTCGAAAAAGAATTCAATATTGCAATTCCAGACGACCAAGCAGAGAAAATTGCTACAGTTGGTCAGGCAGTTGCCTACATTGAAGCAAATGTAAAAAACTAAGCCGCAGCATTAAAATTTTACAAATGCGTTTGCGTAGAGTTGTTGTAACAGGATTAGGTGCCTTAACACCCATTGGCAACACCCTTCAGGCGTATTGGGATGGATTATCAAATGGGGTAAGTGGTGCAGCACCAATTACCCAATTTGATGCATCCAAGTTCAAAACCCGATTCGCGTGTGAGGTCAAGAATTTCGACCCAACTGAATTTATTGATAAAAAAGAAGCAAGACGGATGGACCGTTTTACTCAATTTGCAATTGTCACCTCAGATGAGGCAATTCGTGATGCGGGCTTGACTTCCGAAAATATCAATCCAGATAGGGTGGGAGTTATTTGGGGTACAGGTATCGGTGGACTTCACACATTTTTGAGTGAGGTTACTTCGTTTGCTAAAGGTGATGGTACACCGCGTTTTAGTCCATTCTTCATTCCAATGATGATTGGAGATATTTCAGCGGGTATGATTTCTATTCGCCATGGTTATCGTGGTCCCAATTTCGTTACCATGTCTGCTTGTGCTTCATCAACAAATGCCATTGCTGATGCCTTCAATTATATTCGTTTAAACAAAGCTGATATTATTGTTACAGGCGGTTCTGAAGCTTGTGTTAATGAAGCCGCTATGGGTGGTTTCAATTCTATGAAAGCCCTGAGCGAACGTAATGATGACCCTCAAACTGCCTCAAGACCTTTCGATTTAAATCGTGATGGTTTTGTTTTAGGTGAAGGTTCCGGTGCTTTAATTCTTGAAGATTTAGACCATGCCTTAGCTCGCGGTGCAAAAATTTACGCCGAAGTAGTAGGTTGTGGTTTATCTGCTGATGCATATCATATGACTGCTCCACATCCTGATGGTTTGGGTGCAACTAATGTGATGAAAAATGCATTGGAAGATGCAGGAATGAAACCCGAAGACATTGATTATATTAATGTTCACGGAACTTCAACTCCTTTAGGTGATCCACAGGAAGTAAAAGCAATTACCAATATTTTTGGTGACCATGCTTTCAATATTAATATCAGTTCTACTAAATCAATGACTGGTCACCTTTTAGGTGGTGCTGGAGCAATTGAAACAATTGCATGTATTCTGGCTGTTGATAAAGGAATTATTCCTCCAACAATTAACCACACAACAGATGATCCGGCTTTTGATACTCGTTTGAATTTGACTTTCAACAAAGCACAACACCGCGAAGTTAGAGCTGCTTTAAGCAATACTTTTGGCTTCGGTGGACATAATGCTTCTGTTATTATTAAGAAATTTACTGAGTAATTTTTGTGCTTCGGAAACTCGTAACTTCTGTTTGGCCCAGAAATGCGAAGCAGCGGGCTTTGGCCCTTCAAATTAAATCAATAACCGGTTTTAAACCGAGTCGTTTGGTTTGCTACGAGCAAGCTTTGCGACATCATTCTGTCTCTAAAACGATTCATCACAATGGGTCTAGAGATAGTAATGAGAGATTGGAATTTCTCGGCGATGCCATGCTGAATGCTGTCATCGCCGAGTATTTATTCAAAAAATACCCTTACCAGGATGAGGGTTTCCTAACCCAACTTCGTTCCAAAATTGTCAGTCGTGAAAGCCTCAACGACCTTGCCATGAAAATTCAATTGAATAAATTGGTTGTTTATGATAGGCGTAGTATGCACAATATCAATCTTAGAAACAGCATTTTTGGAAATGCACTTGAAGCTTTTCTTGGTGCCATTTTTCTTGATGGTGGTTTTTCAACTTGCCGCGATTTTATTCTAGATAAATTACTCAAATACCACGTTGATGTAGATAAATTAGAACATACAGAAACTAATTTTAAGGGTAGATTGATAGAATTTGGACAGAAAAAATCATTAAATGTTGAGTTTGATGTTGAAGAAAGACCTGATGGAAAACAAAAATTGTTTACAATTAAAGTTCTGGTAAACAAAGAAATAAAAGGTCAGGCAGAACATACAAATAAGAAAAAAGCCGAACAAATGGCTGCTCAAAAAGCCCTGGATTCAATTCCCGAATACACTACTTATTTAGCTGCAAATTAAGTTTTTGTTATATTGTGTAACAATCAAACTTACACATGAGCTCTATTTCCGAAATTATTTCTACTGATTTGGCCGAATATGGTGAAATCAAAGACCAAATTAAAGCAATTAAAAAATTTGTCTCTAAGCTTGAAGTTAAGGAGGGAAAAAAGTTTGAGCTTAAAAAATTCAAAACAAATATTTCAAACAAGCCCTTTGAAAAAGTTGAAGGTGAATTGTTACTTGAATTAGGTTTAAAAGCACTTTCTGTTTTTCAAGATAAGTTTTATGCTGAAGGAAAGAGAAGTTTTTTAATCATCCTTCAAGCCATGGATGCTGCGGGAAAAGATGGTGCAATAAAATATGTAATGGGTGGATTAAATCCACAGGGAGTGCGGGTTACAAGCTTTAAGGTTCCTTCAAAAGAAGAACTTTCACATGATTTTTTATGGAGACATTATAAAGCTCTTCCTGCCAAAGGTGAAATTGGGATTTTTAATCGTTCACATTACGAAAATGTTTTAGTTACACGTGTTCATCCTGAATATATTTTAAATGAACATATTCCTGGAATTGATTCAGTTGATGATGTGAATGAGAAGTTTTGGGAAAATAGATTCAAACAAATCAATCATTTCGAAAAAACTTTATCGGATTCAGGAACTGTGATTTTGAAGTTCTTTTTGCATGTTTCAAAAGATATTCAAAAGGAACGTTTATTGGAACGAATTGAGGAAAAGGGTAAAAACTGGAAATTTTCTTCAGGTGATTTAGCCGAAAGAAAACTTTGGGACAATTATATGTCGGCTTACGAAGAGATGATTTCAGCAACTTCAACAAAAGAAGCGCCATGGTTTGTTTTACCTGCGGATGATAAATGGTTTGCCCGTTTATGTATGAGCACAATCATTCAAAATTGTTTTGATGATATGAATCCGAAGTATCCAAAATTGAATTTGTTTGAAGAAGCTGAGATTCTTAAATGCAGAGAATTACTCTTAAAAGATTAAAGATTCTGTTTTTGGATATTCAATTTTCGTAAGGTACAAACCATGCGCAGGAACTGATTGTCCGGCCTCTGACCTGTTTTTACTTTCTAGAATTTTGATAAAATCATCAATAGAACAACGGTTTAGTCCAACTTCAACTAGTGTTCCTACAATTGCTCTTACCATGTTTCTCAGGAATCTATCGGCTTGGATATAAAAAATTAACAAACCATTTTCGTGTTTAATCCATTTAGCTTCATCTATTCTACAAATGAATGTATTTACCTGTGTATGTACTTTTGAAAAGCATTCAAAATCGGAGTAGTTCTTTAATAATGAAGCAGCTTCATTCATTTTATTGAAATCTAAATCACGGTAAAAACACCAGCTTAATTCTTGTAAAAACGGGTTTAATCTGTTTGAAATATGGTACTCGTATGTTCTCGAAATTGCATCAAATCTTGCATGAAATCTTTCAGGAACTTTACAAGCTCTATATACCGAAATATCTTTTGGTAAAATTGCATTGAGTTGGTAACAAAATTTGCCTGTATCTAATTCATTTTCTGACTCAAAGTGTGCATAATATTGACGTGCATGAACGCCGGTATCAGTTCTTCCACAACCGGTAATTTCTGTAGGTACTTTTAATAAAATTTGTAATTTATTTTCAATTTCGGCCTGAACAGAATGCGCGTTTTGTTGCACCTGCCAACCATGGTAGTTTTTTCCGTTATAAGCAAGTTCTAAAAAGTAGCGCAAAGTGGTTGATTAAGAATTGATACAAATTTAAATAATCCTCAAAGATGTTGTTTTTATAGGAATATGAAAAAATATATAAGTAAACAAATGAATGAAACAATTGCAAAGCCATGAATTGATTTATCGTTTAACAAATAGCCTAAAAAATGTGTATTTTTGTAGCTTATTTAAAGAAAACAGAGAGGATTTTCATGCAAGAATTTTTAATTAAAGACTTAGCTGCTTATGAGGGTAAACAAATTACTCTGAAAGGTTGGGCAAGTAACAAACGCGAAGGTAAAGGCTTGGCTTTTATTATTTTAAGGGATGGTACCGGTTGGTGCCAATGTGTTGTTTCACAAGAATCTGTATCTGAAGAAATTTTCAATGAAGCTAAAAAAGTAACACTTGAAAGTTCTCTTGAATTAACGGGTTTAGTTGTAAAAGATGAACGCCAGATTGGCGGATATGAAATTCAGGTGAATAATTTAAATCTAATTGGAACCTCTCCTGAATATCCTATTGCTAAAAAAGAACATGGTGTTGATTTTCTTACAGATAACCGTCATTTATGGTTAAGAAGCCAGCGTCAATGGGCTATTATGAAAATTCGTAATAGAATCATTTTTGCGATTCATGAATTTTTTCAAAATGATGGTTTTGTTCAAATGGATGCGCCAATTTTTACAGGTAATGCCTGTGAAGGAACATCAAATTTGTTTGAAACTGATTTCTACGGTGACCCGGCTTATTTAAGTCAAAGTGGACAATTATACGGAGAAGCAATGGCTTTTTCTTTGGGCAAAATTTATACTTTCGGTCCTACATTCCGTGCAGAGAAATCAAAAACCAGAAGACATTTAAGTGAGTTCTGGATGATTGAACCTGAAATGATTTTCCATGATATTTTCGATAACATGGATTTGATTGAAAGATTTCTTCGTGCTGTAGTTTCATCTGTTTTAAATGATTGTAAAAAGGAATTAGAGATAGTTGGAAGAGATACATCAGTATTAGAAAACATTATCAAACCTTTCCCTCGTTTAACTTACGATGAAGCTGTAAAAATCATCAAAGGTGAAGAAGATGTTAATGGTAAAAATGCCATTACTTCATTGGAAGATGAAATGAAGAAAGTTGAAGCCAGAATCATTGAAATCAATACAGATATAGCTGCAAGAGAAGAAAAAATCAAAACTCCGGGAATGAAAAAAGGAGAGATTGGTTTTAATCAGGCACAAATTGATAAATTGAAACAGGAATTAGCTGATTTGGAAGAGCAAGCCAGAAACATTCCTCAATGGTTAAACAGTGCAAGAAACTTCGAATACGGAAACGATTTTGGTGGTTCAGATGAAACAGTTTTAACTCGTTTGTTTGATGTGCCAATTATGGTTTACAACTGGCCACATGAGGTAAAAGCATTCTACTTAAAACGCGATCCTAATGATAGTAGATTTGCTCGTGGAGTAGATACTTTGGCTCCGGAAGGTTATGGCGAAATTGTTGGTGGTGGTGAACGTGAAACTGATGTGAATTTATTGATTGATAAAATCAATGAACACGAGTTACCAATGCAGGCTTTCGAATGGTATTTGGATTTAAGAAGATATGGAACTGTGCCTCATGCCGGATTTGGTTTAGGTTTAGAGCGTTTAGTTACCTGGATTTGTAAACTGCCACATGTTAGAGAAAGTATTCCTTTCCCTCGCATGTATGGTAGATTATTGCCTTAACATTTATTTTTTTATGAAGCCTCAATTTGTGAAGTCTATTTTGGGACTTAGTGTTTTTCTTTTGCTTT
Organism: Vulcanococcus limneticus LL; assembly: GCA_943361925.1. Lineage (GTDB taxonomy): Bacteria > Bacteroidota > Bacteroidia > UKL13-3 > UKL13-3 > CAISCU01. Next base: position 143,404 of record CALRIT020000007.1, read on the forward strand.
CTGTTCATGCTTTGGCACAAGAAAAAACCAAGTTCGAAAAGCTCATGGATTGGGGCTATAAAATTATGGAGGGTGATAGTGCGAAGCCGAGAAAAGCGGTTTTAGTTCTATTGCCAATCTGGGGTGTTAGTCCCGAAACAGGTTGGCAACTCGGTATTTCTGCAGGTTATTTGCTAAAATTTTCTCAAGATAGTTTAACAAGGCCATCTATTGTTCGTTTGAACTGGCAGTTTACAGAAAAGAAACAGCTAAGTATTAGGCCTTCTGTTGATTTATTTCTGAAAGGAAATAAGTACAATATTAAAGGGCAATTTGTATACAATAAATTCAATGAAAATTTCTGGGGAATTGGAAACAATACATTAAAGGATGACAAAGAGCTGAATAATTTTCAGCAATACAAATTGAATTTTCGCTTTTTAAGGCAATTTTTTAAAGGTGTTTATATTGGTCCTCAAATACAATATGAAAAACTATATAATCTTGAACTTCAAGAAAATAGTAAGTTTTTAAATAAAGGAATTGCAGGTCTTGATGGATTTGAAACCTTGGGTTTAGGAATTGTATGTGTTTATGACAACAGAGACCATGTTTTTTATACCCAAAAAGGAGCCTATTTGGAGGTTTCAAGTATCTGGAATAACAAATCATTAGGGGGGCAATTTAACCACAGCAACTATTTTATTGATCTTAGAAAGTTCAAAACCCTTTGGAAAGACAATGTACTTGCATTTCAAGCGGTTGGAGCAATTAATATTGGTACAACACCTTACCGACAATTAGGAACTATTGGAAATGAGGTTTATATGCGTGGTTATTATAATGGTAGATTCCGCGACCAACATATGTTTGCTTCCCAAGCTGAATTAAGAAAAACTGTTTGGGGTCCGTTTGGAATGGTTGTTTTTGCTGGTTTGGGAAATGTTGGAAACAACCCTGAAGATTTATTTTCTTCTATTAAACCAAATTATGGATTGGGTATAAGAGGAGTAGTATTAAGAAAGGAACATGTCAATTTTAGAATTGATATGGGATTTGGGGCCAAAGGAATTAAAGGTTTGTACCTCACTATGGCTGAAGCTTTTTAATCATCACCATGTTTTCATAACAATTGGTTTCCATCTGAAAAGGAACAGTTCCTTGTGCTTCAAAACCCATCTTTTCATAAAACGAAATTGCTTTAGGATTCAAAGCCCAAACACATAACCAATATTCTGAATAATCTTTATTACGAATAATTTTCTCTGCTTCAAGGATTAATTGTGTTCCGATTTTCTGTCTGCTAAAAGCCTCAAGAATGTATAATTTGCTAAGTTCAGGTCTTGAAATTCCATCAATTGGATTTTGCTTATCGTAGCAAATTTCGGTAACACCCAATAAATTATTTTTTAGATCAGCCACAAGTTGAAAGCCTTCATCTTTCTCGATTTTACTTTCTAGGAAATCAGGTGAAAATTGCTCTTCGATAAAATTTGCATATTCATCTGAAACACCTTCAAATCCATAGGTATGGATATAAACTGTTTTATATAGAATAGATAATTTTTTTGCATCATTAGGTCTGGCCGGCCTAATCTGAATATCAGAATCCATAAAAGTATAATATTAAGAATTATACTTATCGTACAAATGTAATAGTATACCGTCTTTTAGACCTGTATTAGCAGGCGCATAAACCTTTTCAATATTTGCCCAACTCAGAATTCTTAAATAGATATCAGCTGAAACGTCAATAATATCAGCTCTATCAGGATTAAGTTTAAGTTGTTCAATTCTTTCTTGTAATGACATTTTAGAAACCTTTCTATGAAAGGTTTTTAATTGTTCACGGGTGAAAGTTAAATCCGATGACTCTTCATTAATCAAGTGGAAAATTTTATTGATCGTTCCACTAGTAACAATTGCTTCGAGTTTATCTAAACCTGCTGTTTTATGTTTAACCCAATTTTCGATAGTTTGCCAGGTTTTTTCTTTAACTGCACCATCATAAGCACGCACTGTTCCAATATCAAATGACTCAGAATTTATGATTTTACAGTCTTTTATTACCGTCATTTCTGTACTACCACCACCAACATCAATACTTAAATAATTTTTACCTTTTTCGAAAAAATGTGAAATTGATTTTAGGATGATTTCACTTTCTTTTTGTCCATCAATAATCTGGATTTTAAGACCAAATTCTTCTTCAATTTTCCTGACAATTTTTTGTCCGTTTTCTGCTTCTCTCATAGCAGAAGTTGCACAAGCCATATAATGATCCACTTCAAAAGCTTCAAGCATTAATTGAAACGCGTGCATTGCCTTAGTAAAGAGTTTTCGTTTTTCCTTACTGATGTATTTGTCTTTAAAGGCATCATCACCTAATCGAACAGGTATTCTAACAAATTCTACCTTTTTGAATTTTTCTTCTCCGGGATCATTTTCAACTGTTCTTACAATTTGTAATCTAACAGCATTTGAACCAATATCAATGGCAGCAAGTTTCATGTAAATTAAGGCTTAATTAGTTTGATAAACCAAGGTAAACGGTTCATTTTTAATCTGTAATAATGGAATTTCTCAGCACCAAAACTCTTGAAGAAACGTGCTATTCCAGGAATTTCTGAACCTTCAAAATCCAGAACCATTTTGTGTTCAGCAAACTGAAAAATCAGATTATCGAATAAAAAGTGCATGGCCCCTGCATCTCTTCCGGATTCAGATGCAGTTCCTAAAATAAAAATAATTCGATTTCTATGACTCAAAAATAAACCTGCAGCTAGTAATTCATTGGTTTTATTGTAAACAGCTCTTGCAATTAATTTTTTTCTTTGCCAGGCTTCTTCCATGAGTTCAGAAAATCTTTGGTAATCTGCTTCTTTCACCCCTTTGGTCACAATTCCTTTATGAAGTTTGTAGAAATTAATGATATCGGCATGTGGAATAGTCTTGATTTCAATTTCCTGCTTTTTGGCTTTTTTCAGGTTCCTTTTGGCTTGCTCGTTATAGTCTTTGTAGATTTTATCGTAAGATTTATTTAGGTTCAAGAGGTAGTTTTTTGTCTTTTTAACCTTGAATCTTTCATCCAATAAATGGTTTTGTTCATTTAGTTGAATTTCAATAAAACTGAATTTTTTGGGGATAGCCTCAATAAATTCTCGTAAAACTTCCTGACGAATTTCAATTTTGCTAAAAACACCTAATTGTTGAGTAAAGAAAGGCTGGTACAAGTAGTTTAGAAAATACTTTCTTCCTTTGGTAAGTGGCATTACTGCCGTATAATCGTCCAACACCAAGGCTTCCCAACCGGGTGAAACTGCATCGAGATACCAGGAAGAAGCATAGATAAGCGAGTTAATGGATTGTTCAATGCAAACATCCCATTTGGCTCTATCTAAATCTTGGTGTTGGAGATATTGTATCAAAATCGTAATTAAAAAGGAAGGTCGTCAGTAGCAGAATCAGAAGTAAATTGTGGTTCAGGATCTGCATAAAAAGTTTCACCTGCTGCTGGTGCTGATGATGAACTTGCAGGTCCATTTAATTCAATTTTCCAAGCACGGATATCAGTATACCATCTTCCATTGTACTCTCTAGATTCAATATTAAGGGATGCCTTAATTTCGTGACCAACTGCAAATTTCTTTAATTCCTGAACTTTATCGTTCATTACACTCATACAAACTTTGCGAGGATATTGTTCCATTGTTTCAATAACAAACTCTTGCTTTGACCAAGGTTTTCCTGCTTTACTCTGTCCGTTTGTTTCAGGCATTACCTGAATGATTTTTCCGATGATATCTAGTGCCATATGTTTAATTATTATGTTTTCTCTATTACAAGTTAATCATTAATTCAATTTCTGAAAATTTGATTTTAATGATTTTATTTTTTTGTGCTAATTCCTAATTCGTCTAGTTGTTTTAAAGCGATTTCTGATGGTGCATCAATCATGACATCTCTACCTGAATTATTTTTAGGGAATGCAATGAAATCTCTAATCGAATCAGCTCCTCCGAACAATGAGCATAACCGGTCGAAACCAAAGGCAATTCCTGCATGTGGTGGTGCTCCAAATTCAAAAGCATTCATCAAAAATCCAAATTGTTTCTGAGCTTCTTCATCAGTAAAGCCTAAAAGCGTAAACATTTTCTTTTGTAAATCTTTGTTGAAAATACGAACAGAACCTCCACCTACTTCTACACCATTAATTACCATATCGTAAGCATTGGCACGCGGACTCACACAATCTTCACTTAGTTTATTTTCTGCTTGTAATTGTAGCATCTCATCCACAATTGCAATGTCTTCAGGTTTTGGTGAAGTGAATGGATGATGCATAGCAAAAAATCTTCCTTCTTCTTCAATAAATTCCAATAAAGGAAAATCGATTACCCACAAACAAGAGAATTTATTTTTATCTCTTAAACCTAATCTGCTTCCCATTTCTAAACGCAATTCGTTTAGGGCTTTTCTTGTTTTATCGGCTTTACCTGCAAGAATTAGTATCAAATCACCAGCTTCTGCATTCATTGCTTCGGCCCATGTTTTTAAAGCAGCTTCATCAAAGAACTTATCTACACTTGATTTGATAGATCCATCTGCATTTACTCTAGCGTAAACCAATCCGCTTGCTCCAACCTGAGGACGTTTTACAAAGTCAGTCAATTCATCTAATTGTTTGCGTGTATAATCGGCACATCCTTTAGCACAAATTCCTACCACCAATTCTGCATCATCAAATACTTTGAAATTTTTACCTTTTGTCAAATCATTTAATTCCACAAAACGCATATCGAAACGAGTATCAGGTTTGTCTGAACCATAAAATTTCATGGCATCAGCATAAGTCATTCTTGGAAGTGAATCGATTTCAATTCCTTTTACTTCCTTAAACAAATATTTCACCAAAGCTTCAAACATATTGAGCACATCTTCCTGCTCAACAAAACTCATTTCACAATCTATTTGGGTAAATTCCGGTTGTCTATCTGCACGTAAATCTTCATCTCTAAAACATTTTACAATTTGATAATAGCGGTCAAATCCACTTACCATCAATAATTGTTTAAAAGTTTGTGGTGATTGAGGCAAAGCGTAAAACTCACCCTGATTCATTCTGCTAGGTACCACAAAATCGCGTGCACCTTCGGGAGTTGATTTAATTAAAACAGGTGTTTCTACTTCGATAAAATCCTGGTTATCTAGGAAAGTACGGGTATGTCTGGCAACCTGATGGCGTAATTGCAAGTTCGCTCTTACATTATTTCTTCTTAAATCGAGGTAACGGTATTTCATACGAAGTTCATCACCACCATCTGTATTATCTTCTATGGTAAAAGGAGGAGTTATTGCCTCGTTTAAAACCTGAATTTTAGTAACTTCAATTTCAATTTTTCCAGTAGGAAGGTTTGCATTTTTGTTCTCTCTTTCCTTTACCAAACCACTAACCTGCAAAACAAATTCACGACCTAGTTTACGGGCAGCGCTGCACAGATCTGCATTTGTATCCATATTAAAAGCTAATTGAGTTAAACCATAACGGTCTCTCAAATCTATAAAGGTCATCCCTCCTAAATCTCTGCTTTTCTGAATCCATCCGCATAAAACAACTTCTTTTCCAGCATCCGATAATCTGAGCTCTCCACAAGTATTCGATCTTAACATAGTTCTGTTTTTTTGTTTCTAATTTGGGTTCTGTCCAAAGGAGCGCGAAAATAGAAAATTTGAGGCAGATTTTTGTTTCAAAATAGTGTATCAAAGTAGTTGTGTTGAGAATAAGGCAATATTTCTGCTGATTGCCTTTACTTTTGTAAAAAAAATACAGAAATGGGAGAATTATTCAGTGACGAATATTTTATGGAAATGGCCTATAAGGAAGCCCAAAAAGCTTTTGATGAAGGTGAAGTTCCGGTGGGAGCAATTGTTGTTTGTGAAAATAGAATCATTGGAAAAGGATACAATCTCACTGAAAGACTACATGATGTTACAGCACATGCTGAAATGCAGGCAATTACCGCAGCCTCAAATTATTTAGGGGCGAAATATCTGGTTAATTGCCGCTTATATGTTACACTCGAACCTTGTATTATGTGTGCAGGTGCTATTTATTGGGCACAATTAGGTGAATTAATTATTGGCGCTGCCGATTCTAAGAGGGGATTTTTAAGGGAAGGAAAACACTTAATTCATCCTAAAACAGAAATTCGAAGTGGAGTTTTAGAAGACAAATGCAGTTTATTGGTCAAAGATTTTTTTAAGGGTTTGAGGTAATTTTCTGGTCAATGAGAATAGTATTTGGTGTCAAATCGATGTCTTTCAGAAAGTTTAAAAAGGACCAAAAAGAACTTGAGTTTTTGTTGATGGATAAAGAAGTTCTTGAAGTGCGACAAAATTATTTCCACCTCTATTTTATTCCTGTTTTTCCACTTGGCAAAGAATATTTGATACATATGGAAAATGGTTTTAAAAGAAAAATTTCTGAAACAGAATTAGAAGCTGTCCAAAAAACTTTTATTCCTTATCGTTTTCCTTTTTTGAGTTTTAGTCTGCCAATTTTGCTAATTATTGGATTCTTAGTTTATTCAGCTTATTCCAAAATTTCTTTGGAAGTAGCAACTAATTCTCAGGAACAAGTTGCAAGCATGTATTATTCCTCGCTTCATACGAGTTTAAAAAATTCGAAAACAAATGATTTATTGATTTTCGATAGAAGCAGACTTCCTGCTACAAAAGCAGATTCTGAAGAAGAGCAATGGGAATTTGATAATGAAGTTATGAAAGTTGGGGCCTGGATAAAGGAAAGAACAGGAAATAGATTTACACTTTGTTTCATTGAAAATGGGGAAATAGACTTTGTTTCTCAGAATAAAAATGACCTCAATAAAATTCCAGATTTACCTTATATAAATGATAATGTTATGGTATTGACCCTGGATGAACTGGAAGCCACGATACCCAAAGATGGTTCATTGTATTTTCATGCATCCGAGGCGGTGGTTCCTTTAGGGAAAAGAAAGGGTTATTATAGTTTAAATAACATCGTTAAAATAAGAATACCGGAGCCTGAAATCATGATGGCCCAAGGACTTGAATCGAATGGAAAATACATTTTGATGAACCTGGCTAATATGGGAGTAAATGCACAAATTGAAGAAATTCGCACCATTTATGGGAATTTGGATTGGAAAGAAAAGTTTCCAAAAGATTTTCCTGAGTGTTCAAGAGAAAACGGCTGTAGTATTCAGTTAGGTGCAACTTTTAAAAAGGATATTTTCCCAATTCAAGTAGCAAAAATGAAACTAAGCTTTGGCAAAGGGAACTGGATTACCTACTTAATTGTGGTTAGTAATGAAGATATTAATCTGATTGAAATCTATAAGAATTAGAAGCTTAAAACCTTTTGTTTGATAAACGTGTTAATTAATTAGGCAATCATATGTGGCCAAATTTTAAACACATATATTCGTAAAATAAATTATAAAAAAATGGCATTTGAATTACCGAAACTCGGATACGAGTACAACGCTCTTGAGCCGCACATCGATGCGCGCACAATGGAAATCCATCATTCTAAGCACCACAATGCTTATGTAACCAATTTAAACAATGCAATTGCCGGAACTGATACTGAAAAGTTGAGTTTGGAAGAAATTTGCAAAAACATTAGCAAACACCCTGTTGCAGTAAGAAACAATGGTGGTGGTCATTTTAACCACAGCATGTTCTGGAATATTCTTAGTGGAACTCCTTCTTCTCCATCTGCTGAATTAGCTGCTGCTATCGAATCAGATTTAGGTGGGTTGGATAAATTCAAAGAAGAGTTTAACAAAGCTGCTACAACCAGATTTGGTTCAGGTTGGGCATGGTTAAGCGTAAATGCTGATAAGAAATTAGTTGTTTCTTCAACTCCAAATCAAGACAATCCTTTAATGGACGTGGCTGATGTAAAAGGTACTCCAATTTTAGGATTAGATGTTTGGGAGCATGCTTATTATTTGCATTACCAAAACCGCAGACCTGATTATATTGGTGCATTCTGGAATGTAATCAACTGGACAGAAGTTAGCAGAATGTATGCTGAAGCTGTAAAATAATTTATTTAAAATATAGGAAACCGCATTCTTTTTGGATGCGGTTTTTTTGTGCTTTCTAATATTTTTGATTCTTTATAACTCGCTAAATCTATACTAATATAGGTAGATTTAGCGAGTTATAGTGTTTAGTTGTGCTTTTTGATGAGTGGCTTTTTTGCTTTCAACACATCCATTACATTTGATTTAAATTCAAATCTAATGCGTAAAAATTTGCTCTTCCTTTGCAGCCTTGCTATCATTGCCTGCGGAGAAAAAAAGATGGAAAGAAAAGAAATCAAAGTGACGGCATATCCTCAAGCCCACAAAGACAGCACAGTTGATGATTATTTTGGAACAAAAGTAGCAGATCCTTTCAGATGGCTGGAGAATGATACTGCTGCTGATGTAATTGATTGGGTGAAAAAGGAAAATGAAGTAACCCAGAATTATTTGTCTCAAATTCCATTCAGGGAACAAATTAAATCTCGCTTGGGTAAAATCTGGAATTATCCTCGTTATGGTTCTCCTTTTAAAGAAGGTGATTATTACTTCTTTTATAAAAATGATGGATTACAAAACCAAAGCGTTTTATACCGTCAGAAAGGTTTAAACGGTGAACCGGAGGTATTTCTTGATCCAAATACACTTTCAAGCGATGGAACTGTTTCTTTGGCAAGTATCACCTTCAGTAAAGACCACAAATATGCTGCAGTTGGTATTGCTAAAAGCGGTAGCGACTGGAATGAAATTTTTGTGATGGACATGGTATCAAAACAAAAATTGGCAGATAAAATTGAGTGGGTAAAATTCAGTGGTGCCACCTGGAGTGGAAATGGATTTTATTATAGTCGTTATGATGAACCTAAAAAAGGAAAAGAGTTTAGTAATGCCAATGAGTTCATGAAAATTTACTTTCATGAAATGGGTAAATCTCAAAAAGACGATAAGTTGGTTTATGAAGACAAAGCGCATCCTTTACGTTACTTCAATGCAGGAATTACTGAAGACGACAGGTTCTTAATTATTAGGGTTTCTGAAGGAACATCAGGTTCTGAGGTTTTAATCAAGGATTTAAGCAAAAAAGAAACCGGATTTAAAACCTTATTTAAAGGCTTTGAAAACAACTATGGTGTAGTTGATAATATCGGAGATAAGATTTTAGTCATTACCGATTTGAATGCTCCTAAATACAGATTGGTTTTGGTTGACCCTAATCATCCTGAAAGCAAAAACTGGACAGATATTATTCCTGAAGGAAAAGACCTGTTAGAAAGTGTTTCTACCTGCGGAGGAAAATTGTTTTCTGTTTATTTAAAAGATGCAAGTTCTCGTCTTTACCAACATGATTTAACAGGTAAAGTTGAAAATGAAATTCCATTACCGGGCATTGGAACAGCTTCAGGAATTGGAGGAAGAAAAGAAGACAAGGAAGCTTTCTTCTCATTCACGTCATTTACCAATCCAGGTGAAATTTACCGTTACGATTTAAATACTGGTAAAGCAGAACAATTCCGTAAAACAGAAGTAGCCTTTAATATCAATGATTTTGAAACCAAACAGGTATTTTATCCTTCAAAAGATGGTGTAAAAGTTCCTATGTTTATCATACATAAAAAAGGAATTAAATTAGATGGAAACAATCCTACATTGTTATATGCTTATGGAGGATTTAATATCAGTTTAACACCATCGTTTTCTGTTTCAAGAATGTTATTCTTAGAACAAGGTGGAGTTTATGCCATTGCCAACTTACGCGGTGGTGGCGAGTATGGAGAAGATTGGCACAAAGCTGGAATGTTGGAAAAGAAACAAACTGTATTCAATGATTTTATTGCAGCAGCAGAATTTTTAATCAGTGAAAAATATACCAGTTCATCAAAATTAGCTATCAATGGTGGTTCTAATGGTGGATTGTTAATTGGTGCTTGTATGGCTCAAAGACCTGAATTGTTTAAGGTAGCTATTCCTGCAGTTGGAGTATTGGATATGTTACGTTACCACAAGTTCACTATTGGTTGGGGCTGGGCTGTTGAATACGGAAGTAGTGATAAAAAAGAGCAATTCGATTATCTCTACAAATATTCACCATTACACAATTTAAAAGCCGGCACAAATTACCCAGCAACAATGGTTATGACAGCAGATCACGATGACAGAGTAGTACCTGCTCATTCATTTAAATTTGCAGCAACATTGCAGGAGGCACAAGCCAAAGATGGTAATCCTGTTATCATTAGAATTGATAGCAAAGCAGGACATGGCGCAGGAAAACCAACTGCTAAATTAATTGAAGATGCGGCAGATTTCTGGAGTTTTGTGCTTTGGAATCTGGGTGCTGATTTTAAAGAGTAATTTATATTGTATTTCTTTCCAGATAAGGGGCGGCTAAAGTCGCCCCTTTTTTTTGCTTCAATATTTTTGTTTTTTATCAACCTTTTGGGTTTACATTAGCAAAGTAAATTTTCATTTCATGTACTATTCTAAAAGGTCTTTTCCATCGCTTTATTTTTCTCTTTTTGCTGTTTTATTTTTTTGTGGATTTGTTTCGCAAGCACAAAATTTGATGAACAATCGTAAAGCAGTTCTTATTCAAACAGTAAAAGAAAGCAGTTTAAAACTAAGTGCTACTGATACTCTATTTTTTAAACCACAAGCACAACCTTTAGAAACAGAAATTGCGGTTTTTATTGATGATAAAAAACCGTTTCAACAAATGCTTGGAATTGGCGCTGCAATTACCGATGCCAGTGCTGAAACCTTTGCTAAGGTATCTCTTGAAACTCAACAACAATTACTACAGGATTTCTTTAATACTAAAACAGGAATAGGATATACCTTGGCTCGTACAAATATCAATAGTTGTGATTTTTCGAGCGCTTCTTATACCTATATCAAAGAAGGAGATAAAGAACTAAAGACATTTAATATTGGACATGATACTTTGTATAAAATTCCTCTCATAAAAAGAGCCATGGCAGCTTCCAATAACCAGATGAAATTGTATGGTTCGCCATGGAGTCCGCCTGCTTTTATGAAAGACAATAACAATGTGTTGGGTGGTGGACATTTACTTCCTGAGTACTATCAATCATGGGCTAATTATTATGTGAAGTTTATCAAAGCTTATGAAAAAATGGGTATTCCGGTTTGGGGTATTAGCATTCAGAATGAACCTATGGCCAAACAAAGATGGGAGTCGTGTATTTACACTGCAGAAGAAGAAAGAGATTTTTTAAAGAAACATTTGGGTCCTACACTTTTTAAAGCAGGAATGTCAAACAAAAAAATCATTGTTTGGGATCATAACCGCGATTTGTTGTTTCAAAGAGCCAATGTAATTTTATCGGATAAAGAAGCTGCCAAATATGTTTGGGGAATTGGTTACCATTGGTATGAAACCTGGGCTGGTGGCGCACAAATGCACCAAAATCTAGATTTGGTAAATGAAATGTTTCCTGATAAAAACTTAATCTTTACTGAAGGTTGCAAAGAAGCCTTTAATGCAGAAAGATACAATGCCTGGGAATTAGGTGAATACTATGCTTCTGCTATGATTAAAGATTTTAACAACGGCGTTAATGCATGGACAGATTGGAATATATTTTTAGATGAAAAGGGTGGACCAAATCACAAGGATAATTTTTGTTTTGCTCCAGTTCATGTGAATACCAAAACAAACGAAATCATTTACACAAATGCCTATTATTATATAGGCCATTTTTCAAAGTTTATTCGTCCAGGAGCACGCCGTTTAGCTTGTGCTTCTAGTAGGAGTGTATTACAAGCCACAGCATTTAAAAATGTAGATGGAAAGATATCAGTTATTGTAATGAATGAAACCGATAAGGAAGTTAAATACACCATTCAGATGCATGCGCATTCAATTCCTGTTGTGGCACCTGCACATTCAATTCAAACGATTGTTTATTGATGGAAACAAGGTCTATTAATTCATGCTAAAAGGAAAAAACAAGTATGTGACAGCTTGAAATATGTTTGAGATTAAATTTTACTTGTTTCAATAATTGATTTTTAGGCTTTACTTTGAGCTATGAAAGTCCAAAATACCATTCAAATCAATGCTCCTATGACCAGGGTTTGGTCTGTGCTTACCGAATCTGAATTCACCAAAGTTTATATGTTTGGTTGTGAAGTGATTTGTGATTGGGAAGTAGGTACTCCTTTACTTTGGAAGATGATTCATGAGGGTAAAGAAATGATTCCGGTTAAAGGAAAAATTTTGGCTATTCAAGCTCCTCATTTATTAAAATATTCTGTGATTGATGCCTTTGCCTCCTATGCAGATATTCCCGAAAATCATTTACATGTTACTTATGAATTATCTGAGACCAATGGTATTACCACTTTAACAGTTACTCAGGATGGATTTGAACAAGCAGCAGAAGGGGAGAAACGTTATCAGGATGTTTACAATAATGGCGAAGGCTGGAATCCTATTTTGCTTCAAATGAAAGCTTTAGCAGAGGCGTAAGAATATTGTGATTCTTATTTTTCATTAATTTCATTTCGGGTTTATTGATGATTTGAGTCTTAGCTCTAAAAATCAAATGTCATTTTTTCAATAACTCATTGGATTAGAAACCTGCTGTTTTATTAATAGTTTGTTATCCTTTTGTAAAATCCCTTTGTATCAGATTTCTTAAAAACGCTGCAACTCATACCGATAAATTCAGCACTTATTCTTATTTTGCATGATTATGAGAAATTTTGCTTTTGTATTAGCTTTTGTCATTTTGCTTTTTTCAGGACTTAACCAACGTTTTCATTGGTTGGTTCTTGTAAAAGGAAAACCAAATAAATTAATGGGGGTAAAAAAAGTTCCCAAAAAAGATCGTATGGATTTAGCTTGGGAGCAGGAGGCAGAAATGACCCGTGATCCTAAAACTGGAGATGTTCCAAGAGAACGTTTACTGGCTGCTATGGCATACCGCGATCAGTTAATTAAAAAGCAAGGTTTAGGTAAAGGCGCAATTCCTAGTGTTAACTGGACTCCACGCGGTCCAAATAATTTGGGTGGCAGAACTCGTGCGATTTGCGTTGATTTAAATGACCCTACCTACAAAACTTTATGGGCTGGTGGTGTTTGCGGTGGATTATGGAAAACTACCGATATCACGCTGACCAATCCAACTTGGGTGCCAATTGATGATTTTTTTAGCAATATGGCTATCACTTATATCGAACAAAGCAAAGGAAATCCTTCTGTAATTTACTTCTGTACCGGAGAAGGAAATGGTAATTCTGATGCAGTTCGTGGATTAGGTGTTTGGAAATCTACCGATGGTGGTGCAACCTGGGCTCAATTGTCTTCAACCAATAATAGTAATTTTTATTATTGTAATAAAGTGTTTTGTCCTTATGGTCCTGATACCGTTTTTGTTTGTAGCACCTTAGGTTTATATCGTTCAACCGATGGTGGTACTAATTTTACAAAAGTTTTGGGCACAGGTACTTCAAGTGCAGGTGGAAATAAATCTTATGACATTGAAAGAACTTTTGACGGAACACTTTATACGAGTATATCTTCTGCTTCTACATCAACAGGAAGCATTCATAAATCAACAAATAATGGAACCACATGGTCAACACCATTAACTATTACAGGAGTTACAAGAAGAGAAATTGAATTAGCTGTTTCTGATTATGACAACAATACCATCTGGGGTTTGGTTGAAAATAACAGTACCATTCCTGCTATTATCAAATCTACCAATGCAGGTTTAAGTTTTGCAGCTACTACTGCTTATCCTGTTGATGCGGATGGTGGAATTCCTTCAACTGATTTTTCAAGAACGCAAGCCTGGTACGATTTATCAATAGCAGTTGATCCGAATAATAGCAATGTTTGTTATGTAGGTGGAGTAGATTTATTTAAAACTGCTAATGGTGGAAGTAGCTGGACGCAGGTTGGTCACTGGTACGGAGGTTTTGGTATACAAGATGTTCATGCCGATCAGCATTATGCAGTATTTTCACCGGGTTCATCTGATATTGCTTATTTTAGTAATGATGGTGGTGTTTACAGAACAGCAAATTCAACAGCTACTATTCCAACCATTTCATCTAAAGAAGGTGGATATATTACCTCACAATTTTATGCAGTTGCAGTACATCCAACTTCAACAAACTTCTTTTTAACAGGTGCACAAGACAACGGTTCACATCGCTTTACTGTTGCGGGTATAAATAGCACAGTTGAAGTAACAGGTGGTGATGGTGCTTTTTGTCATATCGACCAAAACCAACCTCAATATCAATGGACCAGTTATGTTTATAATAACTACTACAGGTCATCGAATAGTGGAACCAGTTTTGCTAGTGTAATTAATAGTAATACCGGAAGATTTATTAATCCAACAGATTATGATGATAGTTCAAATGTATTCTATGGTGCTTCCGGAACTTCAACTTATTTCAGGTGGGCAAATCCTCAAACAGGTACAACAACAGCTACGGTTACATTGAGTAATGGAAGTGGACAAGTAACAGCAGTTAAAGTATCACCTAATGTTTTGAATAGAGTTTATTTCGCTTTTACAGGAAGGGTTGTTAGAGCAGATAATGCAAACACAGGAACTTCAGTTACCGGAACCATTATTACCAATGCAAGTATTCCTAGCAGTGGTTATATTTCTTGTGTTGAAGTTGAAAAGGGAAATGAAAATCACATCCTTTTAACCATTACTAATTATGGTCTTACATCTGTTTGGGAAACCAGAAACGCAGGAACTACTTGGACTGCCATTGAAGGAAATTTACCTGATATGCCAATCAGATGGATTGCTTTACATCCTCAAAATGGATACAAAGCTTTAGTTGCAACTGAACTTGGTGTTTGGAGCACCGATTCTCTCAAAGGAACTACAACCGATTGGGCTCCTACCAATATTGGTTTAGCTAATGTAAGGGTTGATATGTTACAGGTTAGAAATTCAGACAGATTAATTGCCGCTGCTACTCATGGTAGAGGTTTATATACTGCCTTTTTACCTGATTATGGTTCAAATCCTACTTTCACCGCTGATTTTGTTGCAAATAAAACTGTTGCTTATCCAACATCAAATATTCAGTTTACAAGCACAAGCACCGGAGCCACAAGTTATCTGTGGGATTTTGGTGATGGAACAACCAGTACTTCCATGAATCCTATTAAGACTTATTCAGATGGTGGAACCTTTAATATTACATTAACCATCAATGGAAATGCTGCTACAACTACAAAAACTGCTTATATAAAGATTTTGCCTTATAGAGGTACGCCTTATACACTTTCTGCAGGTGGTAATTTTGAAGTGAACCCGAATGATTTTGTGCCGAATACAGAATCAGGTTCAGCTTTTGTAAGAGGTAATTCAACTGTTGCAGGAAAAAATGGGGTTGTATCAGGTTCAAACGCTTGGGTTATAGATCCAACAGCATCGCAATACCAGGATAATACCATTTGTTATTTGTATTCACCTTCGTATAATCTAACATCAAATCTTTCTTCTTATACCTTAAGTTTTTTCATGAAGAATAAGTTTGAATTAACCTATGATGGTATCAGAATTGAATATAGTTTAAACTCAGGTTCATCTTGGCTTCCATTGGGTACATCTGTACAAACTTCATGGTACGATTTTGCCAATACAGCCGGAACAGCTGCATTTCCTGTAAATGAAGCATTCTTTAATTCAACCAATACTAGTTATGTTTTACGTTCTTATAATATCAATTCACTTGCCGGAAATAATAGGGTGGCATTTAGAGTTGCTTTTTTAACGGATGTTAATACAACAGATTTAGGTGCTGCTATCGACGATTGGACCATCACAGGTCCTGCCAACAATCCTTTACCTGTTAGTTGGGCATCGTTTGATGGAAGAAGAATATCAAAAACTGATGTGGCTTTAAACTGGACTACAGCATCAGAAAAAAATAACCAGCATTTTGAAGTAGAAAGAAGTTTAGATGGAGAAATCTGGGATGTTTTAGCTAAAATCAATTCTAAACAAAACAGCAATAAACTTACTCATTACGAATATCTTGATAACAAAGCAACAGAAGATTTGTACTACTACAGAATTCGTCAGGTTGATTTTGATGGCAAATCATCTTATTCAAAAATCATTCAGGTAAATGCTGAAATTGAATCTGAACCAATCATTCATAAATTGTACTATACTGAGTCAAGTTCAAGTGTTCAGGTGTTACAAAATTTACCAGGTGATGTGTTCTTTGATATGGTTGATATTCATGGAAGAATTTTATACCAGAATCGCCTGTTGGTTAACAACGAAATTCCGGTTTACGCTTCTGATAAAGGTGTTTTCATTATTCGTTTTTATCAACCTAATACAGGCAAAAAACAAGTATTGAAACTTGCAATTCAGTAGGAGCCTATAACATAAAAAGCCTGTTTGAAATCTACATTCAAACAGGCTTTTTTTATTGCAATTCCATAATCCTGAAATCAGGTTCGTTGAGTTCAAAAAAGCCATATCCGTTTTGGATATTACTTGGGAAATTGATCACCTCAGCTCTAATTTGATTGAACAATGTACCTGCCTTTTTTTGTGCTTGTAAATAGTGGTAGTAGTCTTTGCTGATATGTGTTAAAGCAACACCAATTGAATCTGAATTTGTTGGTCTGTTAATTGTTTTTTCGCCAGTAAATACACCTTCTTTAAACATGCTTTCATCAATTAAATCGTAACTGGCATTTTGTTCCAAGATTCTTTTAGCTATAAATTCTGGGTCTGGTTTTTCAGGAATTTTTTGTTGTTGGTTTCCACTGATATAGTTCACTACATAATAACTTTCAGCATCAATAATATCATTGAATGAATAATTGATTTTAACTAATTTATTGTTCTCATTTAAACCAATACTAATATCATTAAAACTAACCTTGGGCATTTTTCTGCTTTGGGCACTTATACTTTTACCATCCTTGCATTTTACTTGAAGTGTATACAAGGCTCTGTCTTCAAAAAAAGCTTCTGTACTTGCATAAATTCCTGGATCTAATTCCTCCATCATAAATCTTCTTCCTTCTCCGCTAATTTCAACATCGGCACCACTTAACAATAAGGTAGAATCATAATCTATTCCATTGCTATCTGCTCTATAAATTTGCTTGCCTGCATCAAAGGTTCTGCTTAAAACCAAACCCATAATTCCATCAATTCCGTATTGGGCTGCAACAGCAGGTTTTTCAGGTGCTTGAGGCATGTCAACATCAAGTGCTTCAGGTTTGCAAGAGAGTAACTGACTCAAAATAATCATCAATAATATCAATCCGGGATGGAAATGAATAGCTTCTTTTTTATTCTCTTGTATCATCTTCATATTTTCCATTGTTTTCATTTTAAAAGTACATGTTAAATGAGGCCGAAGGAACAAATCCATACAAACCAACTTGTTTGAAACTTCTTGAATTATCAGCATTTTTAACCAGACTTAGTTTATAAGCTTGTGTTCTGTTGTAAACATTACAAGCACCAATATTCCATTCAGTTCTTATTCTTTTGCCTGGTTTCGATTGGTAGGTAAGGTTGACATCCAAACGATGTAAAGGTGATAATACCAACGAATTTCTATCACCATAAATGGGCACTCCAATTACATCATTGTATGAACCCGATGGCATGATGTATTTGCCTACCATTGGTGTTACACGCATTCCACTTCCAATGGTGAAGGTGCTTGAAAATCCCCAGTTTTCATTGATTTGAAAATTACCTACCAAACTCAAATCATGTCTTCTGTCGTACCTTCCATAAAACCACTTGGCTCTGTTTAATTCTTCAAATTTTCTTTCCGACCAAGAGAGTGTATATGCAACCCAACCACTTAATCTACCTGTCTTTTTTTGTAACATTAATTCAATTCCATAAGCTCGTCCAATTCCTTGAACAAGGTCTTTTTCAATTTCATTGTTTAATAAAATCTGTGTTCCTTCTTTGTATTCAACAAGGTTATTCATGGTTTTGAAGTAGGGTTCTATTTGTAGGAACAATCCTTTGTTTAACCATTCTTTTTGGTAACTGATAGCATATTGATTAGAACTTTGTGGTTTCACTTGTTTCGATACCGGGAACCATAAATCGGTTGGCATTACAGCAGATGAACCACTTACCAAATGCAGGTATTGTTTCATTCTGTTGTAGGATAAGTTTACACCTGAATTTTCATCGATTTGGTAATGCAAACTCATTCTTGGTTCAGGTGCTACATACATAAAGTTTTTTCCAAATGAAGATGACATTCTCAAACCAAAATTCAGGTTCATTTTTTGGTTGATGTTTTTGTCGAACATACCAAATACCGCTGCTTCATTGGCATAAAATTTACTACTTTCAGTTTTTCTTAATAGTTCATTCAATGAGCCAAAAATGCTGGTTTGATTGGGGTTGAAATTATGTCGTGTAAACTCGAAACCCGTTTTGAAATTGGTTTTTTTGTTGATTTGTTTACTCAAATCCCCCTTGATTTGTAAGTCTTGTACCTCTGCTTTTAATCCGAAAATGTTTCCATCAATATTCGCATTAACAGTGTAAGCGTAATTGGTTTTTACAGCATATAAATTGCTGCTATAGTTTTTATTAAAGTGACGGTAATGTAAAACCTGAACCCAGTTATGACAACTTGTTCCAAAATCAATTTGTTTTTCGTTTTCTTTTTCACGGTTGATTCTTAAAACATCATTTCCATAAAAAGCGGTATAGGATAATTTGTTGTTTTCATTGATGGTATAATTGAATTTGATATGTCCATCTTGAAAATAATATGGCAATTCGTTTCCAGCCAAAGCAAATAATTGTTCGATATAAGTTCTTCTGAATGATGCTGAAAAACCTAATTTGTTATTGATGATAGGTCCGCTTAAAAATGCTCTTGCTGATAATAAACCAACAGCTGCAGTTCCGTTCCAATCTATATTGTCTGCTTCTTTTAAACGGATGTCCATTACTGAAGAAAGTCGGCCGCCCATTGCTGCAGGAAATGCTCCTTTATAGAGTTTTAAATCTTGAATGGCATCTGAGTTAAATACCGAAAACAAACCTAATAAGTGATTTGGATTATAAACTGTAGCACCATCAAGTCGAATTAGATTTTGATCGGCTGAACCACCTCTCACAAAAAATCCATCACCACCATTTGCACCCTTTTTTAAACCCGGCATTAATTGTAAAACTTGGATGGGATCTTTTTCACCACCTGCAGTGGCAAGAAACTTGTATTCGTTAGGTTGAATGCTGATGATTCCTGCTTTTTCCTTTTGAGATATTTTACTTTTTGAAGCCTGAATTTTGGCTTCTCTAAGTTCTTTTTTTGATTCTTTGAGTTCTATTAAAATGGGTGTATTTGAATATTGTTTCACCTGCATTTCTTTGCTTTCATAACCCATGTATGAAACTGTAAATGTTGCAGGTAGTTCAGTTTCAAAAGTAGCCTGTCCTAACTCATTGGTTTGTGCTCCAACTTTATTATCACTTCTAATAATACTTGCTCCGATAATAGCTTCATTGGTTTTAGAATCAATAACCTGAAAGTTTAATTTAGTTGCATGTACAGTAAGGTTCATGCCTAGTAGCAAAAGAATGGTGGTGATGGTTTTCATGATAGGACAGGCTCTCTCTGATTATTGAAGGATGATTCTTTTGCTTAAAATTTTGCTATTAGATTTCATTTCCAGTAAATAGATGCCCGGTTCATAGGAATTAATTTTTAGTTTGATTTCATTATGACTAAAAACTAACTCTTCATTAGAAAATGTTTTGATGGTTCTTCCACTAATGTCTTTTAAACTTAATAACAAGTCTTTTGATGGAGCATCATTGAGAGTTATATTTATTTCACCTTGGCTAGGATTCGGATAAACATTTAAACCATTTTCAATACTTATTTCATTGATTGCTGTTGTTGTTGTGAAAGACAAGTCGTCAATCATAAAAACAGTTCCTACAGTTGGTGTATCTGAAAATCCAACCATAATTGAAATGCTTGCACTATCAGGAGTTTCATTTGAAGAATAATCAATGACAGAAGCCAATTTGCTCCATGATGTGCTATTTTCTTCGCTATAAATCATGGCGGAACCAACCTGATTTTCTCCATTGTATAAATTCACAAATAGAAGAAAGCTTTCTTTTTTAGGAGAGGTAAACTTGTGCCAGAATTCAATACCTGCCGGTTTAGAATTGATGGCGAATTTTCCATTGGCTTCACCCATTAATAAATCACCTTCAAAAGTTCCACAACTAGCACCCTGTTTATATTCAGATGTATCGTTTAAAACGGTCATTTTCATTGAGTAGTTGCCCGAATGAGCATCAGTGCTTGGAACTACTGCATTTTGTTTGTTTACCGATTGCCAGTAGAGGTTATTGCTCATCCAGCCAATAGGATAAATATGTTTGTAGATGAATAAATTGGTGGTATCCCAGTTTTCAAAACCACCATTTGGAATTTGTGCTTTGATGCTTGATAAAAAGAGGCTTAAACCTCCAATAAGTAATAAAATCTTCTTCATAAGTAAATCTGTTTTTTTGTTGATTTACTGATAAGAGCTGCAGAATTTGTTTTACCCCTATGTGAATGGAAAATATTTTTTGGGGTATGAATTCTTAAAAATTTAATTTTAAACGAATCTGGCTTATTCCTCAATAGCCCCGTGGTTTTAACCCGGGGTTATTGAGGAATTACGAGGATCCGCATGTTTACCTATAATTTATTTTAGAAAAACTCTAGATATTTTAAAATTCATTTATGGCGATAAATTAGGTCAAATTGAATAAAAAAAATTGTATTTAGTTTTTATAAAAATTCCTAAAATCCCATAGGGATGACATTATAGTAGTAAATAAAAATGAAAGAATTACCCTCCCCCAAAACGGACGCGAACCGAAGGTTC
>CALRIT020000008.1:0-160917 GCA_943361925.1 Vulcanococcus limneticus LL
AGCAGAGCGAAGAATATTACCGCTTAGCTATTGCACGGCATATTGCCAAAAACAAAGGGAAATGCCCTTGCGAGGAATGTGGAGTGAATATTGAGAACCCAGAAGGAATGAACGTGTCTCACATATTACCAGGTAGCACCTATGAAGAATTGTACTTGCATGAGTTGAATCATAATATACTTTGTAAAGTTGGTGATGATGAAAACAACTGGGGTAAATCGTGCCACAATGTGTGGGAGTATGGTGAAAAGGAGAAAATGAAGATCTATCCTAAAAACATGGAGCTGATTCCATTTCTGAAGGAAGAATCTGAGAAGCTAAGGAAATAAAAAAAGGCACTGATTTAGTGCCTTTTTTTTACTTTGAAATAAGTTTATTGAATATCCTGCCAATGAGTTCAATTGCTCCGTACAATGCAAGGATGTAAATGATGTAGAGCAAGAGTTTATCCCATATATCAGGCTCATGGCAAGGTGGACATTTTACGGGTATCTTAACCGGTAATGTAATTGTCTTTATAATGGTATCACCTTTGCATTTTCCTTCGATGTAAATAGAATCTCTTATCTTTCTGTATCTAATTTCAAGCCTATCTTGGACAAGTATTATTGAATCGAGTTGAATACTGAATACGGTATCGGCCTGAATGGTTTTAGTTACCACAGTATCAATATGGGTAACTATTACGCTTGCGGTATCGGTTCTGCAGAACTTTTCAATTGCTTGCTTCTTGGTATAACAGCCCGTCATTAATAATGACAACAAGGCAAATGTTATTAAGGCCAGTAATATTCTTGCTATGAATTTCATTTTGTTACCTGGTTAATTGTTTTTGGAACGTAAAGATGTAATGAATGGATCATAATTATTCCAACAGTAATGCCAATACTTAAACCTATTATAGCAAAAAACACTATTAGGTGAGCACTCATTTTTTCTTTTGATTTTTCCATTTATCCTTCATTTTAATTGCTAATGCTGCACATTCAGCCCTTCGCTTTTCTTCATGCTCTTTGTGAGATTGAATTCTTTCGGGGGTTGGTTTATAATCTTTTATTGATGGAAAAGTATTTGCGGTATTCGACATAAACGATGATTAAACTGAAAGAAACGATTGTGTATACCATAAGATTAAATCCATTTAGCTACTTTGAAAATTCCTTTTTTCATCCGCTTTTTTCTCCAAACTCCATCCCCATTTCTATCTGCTTCGCCCGATGCTTGACCAGGTGATGTATTAGCTTCGATTGTTATAACATGGGTTCTGGTTACTTTCTCAATAAAACCAACGTGAGCTATTCTATTATGGGTTTTAAAGAAAAGGCCAAACACAGACATAAAACCAACATTCTCCCATCCTTTCTGAGCTTGCATAATTACCCGGCTATCTGGAAACCACGATGGAGAAAATGCAGTTGCAGCCTTCTGATTACAATTCTTAAGGGACCATGCCAGGAATGCTGCACAATAAGGATTTCCTTTTTTTAAGCCAACAGAAGCCAAGTAAGATTCAACTTGTGGACCATCGTTTTTTCCTGTTGCTTCCTGTACGCCAATCTGTGACGTAGCTTGCTGCCAAACGCAACTATCTATATTGCGGCGGCTATTGCTAAAAACACTGCTGCAAAAAAGTAGATGCAAAGCAATGAAAGCAAGTATTTTCTTTGTTCCCATTCTGTTAATTTTATTGCTTGAACAACGGTTCCGTAATTTTGGCGGTACTTTTTAAATATGCCAGGAAAGTTCAGGTATATCATAAACCAGACTAATCCATCAACAATGAACATTCCGGCTATTACAAAAATGATTTTCTGAATTTGGCCGATAGTCAATACCTCTGCAGTTGGATCGAGATAATGGATGGCAAATGGCGAAAAGTAGAAAAGAATAATTCCTACTGGGGTTGTCCAAAATGCGGACCAGAATTTTAAGAATTTAATTATGTTTTTCATTTTTTTGTACTGAGATTAAATGTTCTAAAATGAGCTTAAGTGTATGGTTTAATGTTCCATCCATGTTCTTATTGGCATGAACTTCATTTTGCAGCGACTTCATATCTGTTTTAACATCATCCTTAAAGCTTCCTAAATCTTGTTTAAATTCGGTTTTAAACTCCCTTATGTATTCAAACAAATTTGTAATTTGTTGAGTATGGATATCTTTAACAGACTGAACATCCTTTGCCAAATCTGTTGTTTCTTTTCTTAGCGTAACCATGTTCTCATCCTGCTTATCATTTCTCTTAATCTCTCTCTGAGCTATCCAACCAAGTAATAATACAAGTAGCCCTAAGACATAGTTAAATATGTGATTGAATTCTTCCATAGGCTATATATGAATAAATGATGTAACTCAAGGGGATTGAGTTGGAAATAATTTTTATAAATAATGGTTCATCGTGTCCGAAAATTAAGTAGGTTAAAGCAAACACAAGCGATTCCATAATAAGTGAAATGAATAACCTTGATTTAAATTCTTCGGGTATGTTTACAAAGTAGATCACTCCAAAAATTGTAAGGTAAATTGAAAGGGCAATTTCATAAAACAAAGTTGCCACTACATCCTTATCTGATAAATCGTTTGCAAATAGCTTTACCCCTTTGAACTCAATTTGAAATTCAATTGATATTAATACATATAGTATTACAATGGCTATTAATACAATGGTTGAATTAGCCAATTTCATCGATAACGCCATCAGTACCAATTACAACAGGCACGCCTGTTTCTAATGTATATGTTCCGGGTTGCACTTCTTCGAAAACAGGAGTGTTTTCATCGGTACAAGTGAATAGAGTTGTGCCAACTTCAAATTCATCTTGTGCATCTATCCAACCAAAATTGCCATTAATGAAATTGATTTTCTTTGGTTTTGGTTTTTTGATAGGTTTCTTAGGTCTTAATTCTGTTGCCATAGTTTTAATCGTTATTTACAAACCAATCTGAGGTTAATTCCTCAGCAGTTAAATTTAAAAATGCTTCAATTTCAGCAGTGCTACTTAAAGCCCATTTATTAAGGGTCGGATGCTTATAAACATTAGTATAAGGTTTGGATTCCGGTTCTTCAAATGGTGGAAGTCCGATGTATTCAACAGGCTTGTGATTTAATTCTGCCAATAATACATTTGCTGCATTTGCACTTGCTTCCGTTAAATATATAATACCTCTTATAGCCATTCTGAGTTTAAATATGTGTTAAGAAGACCTATTTCAGAAATATTACATTCTTTATGAAAAATCAATACTTCACCAATAACTCCATCAAAAAAAGCAGCATTTAATAAGCTATTTGCGCCAATTGTTAAAGCACCTCCATCGTTGGGAGTTATTCCGGCTGTTTGAAAAGGATTTAAAACGTCTGTTTGAGACCCATTTACATATGTTGTAAGTGTAGCTGTTGCCCAGTTCCACACGGCAGCATTATTCAACCAAGAAGTGGATAAAGTATTTTGTCCAACTTCAATTGAAACAGAATCAGCATTATTACGTCTTCCTAAAGCTGCTGCACCTAATTTAGTTGAGTTGTTTGGGCGATAACCTAATGCAGCCCTACTTGTTAAAGTAGGTGTTCCTATGTTTACCTGATGTCTTGAACTTGATGTGTTATTAGCTCTACCAGCAACAACTATAGTTGCTGCGCTTAAATTTCTTAACAGTTCTGTGGTAGTATTTTGAAGGCATTTGTTACTGCCATTAAATACTAAAGCTTGTTTACCTTTTACAATTTCAATAGTCGGGCGGTTTATTGAAGCAGGGGCGCTTACATTGTTGCCATTTCCGCTTTGGTCTGCCCAAGCATCTGCTTCACCTCCAACTAATGTAAGGCCAGTACCGCCTTTTAACCACCCTTTTAATTGACCAATTTCAATAGGATTAAACTTAGTACCGCCTATTAAGCTATACCTCTTACTATGAATTGACTGAGATACGTGATTCATAATAAATTAGTTCTGATAAATTACATAATGGCAAGCTCCTGATGCTGCGGAAACTTTTACTTCTGAAGTGTTTTCGACTTCTGGATGATAAATACTATTTCCATTTGCTAAAGTAATTGTATCACCATCATTGAGTTTATAACTCATCGAAGCTCCTGAGTTGTTTATTAAACAAATACCAGCAGTATAACCACCACCAAGTGCAACCATAGTAGCAGTTAAATTTTGAGCCTTTGAATATGGTTTAGCCATAATAGAATTATTTGAGTGAGAATTGTAGAACTCAAAGTTTAATTATTACAGCAAGATGAACCGACAAGGTTCATGTTATTTTAAAAGCTATACAGAAACATACAACCGTCCTTCTGAATCGCGGTATGGTTTACCGGGTATTCCAGGATCGGATGTGGGAAGTGATTTTAATCTGATGTTTGTTAATACCGGCTCAAAGTAATCGTAAGCAATTATAGCCCCTTCAGGAATTGTTTGAGTTGCTTCAAATCCATCAACACGAATTTCAGTATCCGTTCCTAAAACATCTTCTGTAACACTTAGCTTTATATTCTTACCTCCATTGGGTGGAATTAGTCTCATAGTATCAGATACTAATACTAAGTTATCAACTCCAACAGCATTTATTGGAACTGATTCTATACCCGTACCAATTGCAATTTCTGCAGATGTATAAGCAAAGAATCTTTCGCCTGCTAATTCTCTGAGCTGCGATTTAGTGATGGAAATTCCTTCTTGTGCCGCTCCTTGTGTTCTGATTAAATCTCCTACAGGACCATCGCCCGTTTGATTGGTTGCAGATTGAATACTTTCGTAAGTGGCACGGTCGTATGATATTGCAAACCACTCACCATCTACTTTTTCAGATGTAAGCTTAAAAGTAGCACCATTCATAATCCATACTTTTCCATCATACTCAATTCTTGAATGTGGAAGAATAGCTGAACTTTTTAAAGTACCTTGGTATTTGCGAGTAGGAAGGGTTTGGCCGGAAAGAATTTCGCGAACACGAATTTCGTTAAAATCGTAAGCAGCACCAGAACCATTTATTTGCCATAAGCCTGTAGATTCTGAAACGCCTGATGTTGTACCGGTATAAAGAAATCCATCGTAAGCGGCATCATACATTTCGCCAAATTGGGCATCTGGTAACTCTATATCGTATGAGTTGATAGTATCAGCAGTATTCTGACCAATATACTCATAGTAGTTTTCATTATCGCCCAATGCTGATTGTGTATACAACAATTGAGTTGAACCCTCCAATCTACCTACGTTAAAGTCGAAAATTGGTAAACCAGAAACATTATCGGTTACACTGGCAACTTCAATTGAAAATGTAGCAGCATTATAAACACCTGAAGGAATTGCAGGAGTTGTGAAACCTAATGCAATATCGAATGGAATTGTGCCTATGCTTTGGAATTCATGAAGAATAAATACTGAATCGGTTGAAACAGTTGTCCATGAATAACCCGCTCCAATAGGATCCTTTTTTAAATAATAGGTTGTACCTGTTTTGGGAAGAATAATTCGAATCTTAAACTCAATAGTATAAGTACTAATAAGCGTTGCATTGTTCAATTGAAATATTAAAATAGTACCAAAATTCAATCTTCTGGTAGTACCGCCAACAATTCCCTGTTTAAGCACTTGAGTATATGGAAATGAGGTTAACTCATTCAGTTTGTTTTTGTTTACAAATGGATACTTAAGGTAAATTCTGTGTATTGGAGGGAAGTTTTCGAACTGAGCACCTTCTAAAGTTAATTTAGTATCTTGGTTGATTGCTAAGTTATAATTAGGGACCGATGCAGAAACGTAAGCCCCTGAAGCTGTTGAATAAAATCGCTCATACTTGGTTGTGGAATCATCAACCTGGGCATTGAGTTGAATAATTCTGAAAATACCATCACTAAGTTCGATTCTACAAACCCAATGTTCGAGAATCATTTTTAAAACCTCATAATAAGTCTTGCCAATTCGAACCTTGTTTTTGTCGATTTCGGTAAAAACAAAAGTTTGAACCCGCGATTGTGCCAATGGGTCTGTATTGGCTGCAACAGCCGGCATGTTATCTTCGTACCAATCTACTAAGGTAGAAAACATTACAGAAATTGGATTACCGATATAAAATGGAGTTTTCTTTAAAACTTCATGAATTAAGGTTGTGAATTTATCAAGGTCGTTTCGGGTAACAGCATAATCAAAGCGGTATGCCTCTAATCGTTTCAAACCATCGGTAGCTCGAAAACTCCATTTGTAAGGATATGGGCTATTTGGCCACGAATGGAAATCGGGTAACATAACGCCATACCAAAACAAACTACCTTCTTTATAAATTGCTAAATGATAACGGTCTTCGTTATTGTTTAACATGGTAGCTTTTAACCAGGTTTCTAATGCTAAACCTTCTGTGGTTTCATCTATTCGCAAAAATACAGTTGCCTGCGATGCCTTAATGGTTTCATGGCGTTCATCTCCTTGTTCTTCGTACTGAATTTCCACCCCTTCATCGAACAATGCAGGAATAGTGGTTGATGAACCTGAAAAAGCTGAATCTAATAAATCAACCCGGTAAAGAGTACCATTTATTTTTGATTCGAATTCTACTGTAAACTTAACACCCATTACCTTAATCTCCTTTTTTGGTTATTGGTATTTTTTACCGCCATTACAATATTGTTACCTCTTACTACTCCATCAACTTGTATAAGCGATGATTGAGCATTCATTTGTGCAAAATCGGCGCGATATCTTTCCATTGGATCATATCCTCCACCTCCATAAGAACCACCTCCACCGGAACTTCCACCGCCTCTTGTAGATTGAAGCTGTTTAGCTTTTCCACTTACAGCAGCTCCAATTCCAATTAAAGCTGCACCCGCCACAATTGCAGCTACAGGATTTGCAAAGGTTTTCTTGAATGCTTCCATAGAAACACCAAACCCAATTAATAAACTTCCTAATTGTTGAGCCAAAGCCCCTGCAGATTGAAGGAAAGCAACACCAGCAACCTCAAGAACATTTCCACCTGTAGCCAATGAATCGCCAATTGCAGCAGCAATATTAGCAATACCATTTGCAGCTCCGTTTTCCATAGCTTTACTAATGTTGTTATTTAACGTTTCAACATCTGTAAGTAGAGCGCCATATTCATTTCGAGCCATTATGGTAAAATTCTCAATTGCAACTTTTGCTAATGAGAAATCAGGAGGAATGAATTTTGAAGTAACCAAAGTTTCTGAAAATACTTTGCCTTGCAGTTTCGGCATGTTTTTTATAGCCATTGCTGCTTCGAGTTCCTGTTGTTCTTTAATTTTTTTTGTTTGCTCTACTCTTATAGCAACTGCTTTATTAGATTGAGTTTGATTCAATGCTAATATTTGAGCGTTTTTATCGGCTTCAATTTGCTTTAAAAGTTTTGCCTCTTGTTCCGCTGAAATTTTTCCTTCTTTTCTTTGTAGCTCTAATGTCTCTTTTCTCTTTTTCCAATCCGCAACAATCGCATTTGATTTTTTGGCATTTTCTATGTTTAAAATTTCCCTTTCCTTTTGCGCACCTTCCTGCATAGCGTCTACTTGGCCTTCCCAAGTTTTAATAGCAGACTCTCTGAGCATTTCATAAGCTTGCTCAACTGCTTTTAATTGAGCCTCATATTCTTCTGCCTTTTTTGTTGCTTCTTCTTCAGCACTTGCAGTTTGGGACCAGCTATAAGCCAAAGTAGCAACTACAGCAATTAAAGCACCAACACCCGATGTAATTAATAAACCCTTAGTTGTAGCGATGGCAGGAATAACCCTTGTAGTAACTACAGCAGAAAGCACAGAAAAGGCATCTTTCATTGCAAGAATTGAATTGATGCCTGTACTTAATGCCATTGCGGCCTGTACTTTTAACAGGGTTTGCTGGGCGGTTTCACTCTCAACCCCTAAGAGTGCCATTGCCCCTTGTGCAGCGGATATACCGCCAGCAACTCCCTGAAGAACTCCGCCCAGAGCTGTAAATGGTGCATCTGGGTTTAATGCTTTTACTTTATCTTGGAAATCTCCATATTCATCTTTTAAGCCTGCCAAAACTTGAGCATGAGCCAAAGCTTCTTTTGAATTTTCGCCATACTTACGGCTTAGAATTTCAGCTTCTTTTTGGACCGCTCTAATTTCAGTTTTGTAAGATGAAACCTTAGCCGTTGCCTTTTCGTGAGCATTTTCAACAGATTTACCACCAACCACAGCGGCTTGTGCAATAGCCTCAGAACCCTGTTTAACTACACGGGCGGCTTCGTTCATACTCTGTTGTAAAGGATCGGTATCGGCGACAATACCGATATTCATTATTTTATCACTCATTTAATTACCGGCTTAAAGTGTTCTGAAATTGCATCGATTCTATCTGAATCTGTTATTGGGGTTGTGGGAATTACAGGACCAAAATCCCAAAGACTTTGCAGACCATCTGCATCTGCATTATGAATTGCAGCAATTGAATAAGCCAGTCTTTTGTTTTCGAGTCGTGTGGTTTCGAGCTTCCAAAAGTATTCTTTGAAATATCCATCAATAGCATATCTGGCAAACTCTAATTCGAGTTGGAAGAATGCATCAGGTGAATACCTAAGAACACCAAGAAAGAACTGAGAAAGAGCTTCTATTGTAAAAGGTCCATCCAACGGGTGAGTTGAATGGACCTCTTTTAGTTTGGGTCAGATTCCTGATTGCTTGGAGGGTTCATGACGTGAATTAACGCATCTGTTGCCCAGGCAATAATTTTTTGAACCTTATTAAAATCTGAAAGTTCTTCTTGAACTTCCTCCAATGGAACCTGCTTTTTTAAAGAGATGTGAGCAATTTTCCAAGCAACTTCTGTAAGAGTTACCACATCTTCCACAATAATTTTTGGTTCTTCTTCAGTTCCAATATTGTTGTAGGTAGATTGAATAATCTTTAATACATCGCTTGCAGATTTGCAGTTTAATTCTTTACAAATGGCAATTAATTGAGCCATTTTTAATTCAGGTTCTCTTGAACAAATAGTTATCATACGGGGTTATTTTAAAAATTTACTAATTAGGAAACAGTACCAACAGTAAGTGTTCCTGTAGCTTTAAGCGAAACAGAAACAGTGGTTACAGTATCGTTTTTGGTTTTTACATCGTTACCCAAAACATATACATACCCGGTTAATCTTACATCACCAGATTCATCAGAAAAATCCATCTGAATAGCTGTTTTGGTTTTGTTGATTTGCATACCAAGTAAATCAACAGCATAGTTTTTAGTTGGTGAACCTGGTTTCTTTTCATAATTCAACTCAAGCGAGAATTCGCCATTGTGAATTGTAGGGATGATATCTTCCCAACCCACAGAATCTTTGGTTGTGATATTTTCTGTGGCGGTTTTTAATGAGAAAGACTCGTCTTTCACATTGGCAACTGCTAATGTTGCAAGTTTGATGCGGCTTACATTGCCTAATTTTGGATCTGCCATTTTATTTTATAATTAAATTTCTGTGAATGTTGCTGCATTTTTACCCGCCAAACTGCAAGAGAATTGGGTAGCGGTATCGTTTTTAGTTTTTAAATCGAAGCCTGATATGTAGGCATCGACTGTGATTTTAGTGTCTCCATCTAAATCGTTTGACCAAAGGGTTTGAACCTTTGTTTTATTGATTTGGTAGTTCATTAACTCCTTAGCCATTAACTGAGAACCTTTGTAATCTGATAAGAACTCGCCACGACTTACCATTGTATCGCATACATCTAATGATGTGGCGGTATCTTTTTGAATTCTAAAAGTAATAGGGTCAGTATCTCCTTCTAATGCTACAGAGTAACGAACCCATTCTGAAGTTAAAGTGATGGAAAGAGTTTCTGAATTGGTACCATCTGTAATGATAAGATTTACTTTGCCAGAACCTTTTGCATACAAAGAAGCCCAGTAATTACCTTCGCCATCTGGAGTGATGATTTGCGAAACTTGAGAACCAGCATTAAATGTAATCTTGTTTGAACGAAGCTGGCCTTTTCTATCTTCGCCATAAGCAGCATTGATAGTAACTGCAGAATCTTTAGTCCATCCGGATTTTGTTAAATCTTCAGGGAATTGAAGGTAATTGTCTAAGTGAGCACAAACCAATCCATCAACAGAAGTAGATAGATTGTGGATGGTAGGGATGATTTCTTCATACCCTTGAGAATCATCGGTTGTGATGTTTTCTGTAGCTGTTTTAAAGCTTACAGACTTAGCTTGAGCCAAAGCAACACGTTTGCCTTGAACATATAATCCGAAAAAATTACCTATGATTGGACCTTGCATTTTAGTTAGTATTAGCGATGATTAAATAATCTTGTTGAAGCATAAAAATTCCATCCAAAGCGGCGGCATCCTGATAATTGTCGCGGGTTGATTCGTAAGCAATTACTTGGATTGAGTGACCATATAAGGTTCCCGCTTGACCATCAAGAGTTTGACGAACTTTGGTTGCTAAATCTGTAAGAACATCGTATGTATTAGCGTAAATCTCAACTTCTACCATCATATTGCCTAAGCCAGAATTGCCATCCTTTGACCTGGTTAAATTAGAACCGGTACGGCGGTAAACAATATATGGTTCTTGTGCTGATGCTGATTGAGCTGCTACAATTGGATAAATTCTTTCATCAACTATATCGAATACACTTGATGTATCTCTAAGGATTTTGTAAACAACATTGGGAGTTTGCTCTAAGCTTTTCATTTTACTGTAAATCCTTTCCGCTTTGCAGCATTTTCGAAAGCTTCCATGAATAAGGCATTGCCCTCAGATTGAATTCTTTCTTTGTTATTAGAATAAGCCTTTTGCATAAAACCAATTGCTTTAGTTGCACCTAAGTTTTTGCCTGCATACGGGCGAAAGTACCAAGGACCTCGAAAACGTTCATAAGTAGAACGGGTAATTCCACCGGGTAATAAGTCTTTATCGTGCATACGGTTATCGGTACCATATTCAAGAAAGTGAGCATGGTTACCAGCATCAGGACCGCCACCTCTAATGTAGCGAGGACCAATCCAAACCTTACGATACCAATCTCTTTTACTTCTAAAAACTTGAATTGAACGATATAATGAACCTGTTTTAACAGGCAATTCACTACGAATTGCTGCCACTAATGGTTGAGCAACTGTTGTAACAATAGCATAAACTTCGCGCTGTGTTAATTGAACTTCTTGAAGTGCTTTAACAATATCATCAACGCCATACATAACAGCATACATGGCTCCGCTTTCAGCCTTACGACCTCCCCTGCCAGCCTTAGCATCGAGTAATCTTTTTGCGGTACTCATGTTACAGCCTCCCCTGTTAATCTAAAAACTTCGTTGCGAGGGAAATTAGTATTAGGTTCATAACCTTTTACTTGATAACCAATTCCTTGAAATTCAAACCTGAATTTAGTATTGATGTTTAAATCATTTTGACGAACATTGATTACAACAGACTTAACATCGTTTCTTTTATTGGCAATAAACTGCTCATTATTAGCGCGAGTATCTACAGCCCCATAAACTACACCTACAGAGGCATAGCTTACATTTTCACTACCATTATCTTCCGACTTGGAAATTGAAGGAGATAAAATTGTGATATCTTCATCGAATAATCCTGCATTTACAATCATATTTGGCGAAGATTATTCCGGTAAAAATTTAAAGCACGTTTTGCAGCTTCAGGAATTACATCAGTTCCATTAGCACGATTATCGTACAAATGGCGAACAATTGAATACAAAGCATTTTTTGCACGGTCTGGAACTGCATCAGCATTAGCACCTAAGCCTGCAACAAACTGAATGGTAATTTTTGGATTGTTAACATTCAATTCAGGAGGATTAGGAATATGAATTCGAGCTGGCCAAACATCGAGATTGATAAAGTATTTAGAAGAATCTAATGTGGTTTCTGTACCTTCTACATTTACATACTTAATGTGAGCAATAGAAGAAACTTTACCCTTTCCAACCCTGATTTTGTAATCAGTAGGCCACTCTGTTAGAACTAACTTCCAAGTAGTATCGATAAATGATATCAATGCGTATTCCTCTGCCATATCAATAGCAGCCTTAATCATAGACTCAATAATTGAATCTTGACTTGAACTTGTAATGCGTGCAAAAAGCTTTGCATTACTTGTTGTAATTGGCTGCGATGATGGAGGGGTTACGACTGTATACATTTAATTACTTTTTGGTAGTTTTTTTGGTAGTTGCCTCTGCAGATGGTTCAGGAGCTTGTTCTTCTTCCTTAGCAGGCTCTTGGACTTCTTTTTCAGGAGCTTGTTCTTCTAAAACTTCAGAAGATTCTTCAACAAATTCTTGAGCACAACCGGCTGCGATTAAATCATTTGAAATTTCCTCTGGCATGTCGATAACATCACCAGGAGAATTTGAAAGAAAAAATGGTGCAAACGATGCTGATGCAATAATTAGAATTTTCATATTTTAAAAATTTGGTTGCGAGAGACAGACTCGAACTGCCGACCTTAAGAGTATGAATCTTACGAGCTACCAACTGCTCCATCTCGCGATTTTGAAAAGGGAGGGAAAACCCCTCCCTAATCTTATTAATCAATCAATAATCAAAAAAGAGCCTAATCTTAGGTAGTGATGTCTTTGATGTACCCAAAGCATCCTTTTCTACGCAATTTGATATCCCAGAAAGTATCGATTTGAATTTCGATATTTCCAGTCTTTTTGCTTGAATATGGATCCACGATGATTTCCATTCCACCCCACTGCATCAAGAACAATTCTTCCCAGCTCGCAAAAATTAAAGCCGAATTAACGTTACCAGATGTACCTTTTGCAAGTGTACTTGGAACATTATTCGAAATAACACAAGCATAACCATTTACCGGAGTTAATGGGTCTGAAGTATTCCAGATATAACCAGAAGCACCACCCGATTCTTTTGGAATTTTCTTCATGGCTCCACGAACTTTAGCATTAGTGTAGTAACCCATGTTACCCATAATGCCATTAGCACCGCCAAGAGCTGACTCTAAGTCTACCACTTTAGCATTGGTAATTGCACCACCGGCATTTGCATCAGATGTGATAGTTACCACATTAACACCATCACCAGAAGTATAGTTCAAAATACCTTTAGGATTTGAACCCGAACCCGAACCATTGATGGCTTTTTCATCCAATCCGCGACCAATTGAGTTCAAAGCCTCATCTTGAATCCATCTTTCAACTTCAATTGAAGTTTGACGCAACATTTGAGTTGTGTATGGAATTAATACCGAAACTCTTTTTGGCTGGCCTTTGAATGAATCCATATTCAACTGAGTTGCTGAAGTTGAATCTTCCTCACCTTCCCAAGTTGCAGAAGCAACATTTTTACCAAATGGAACTTGGAAATCACCTCTTAAATCAGTGATAAATCTTGCCCCTAACTGACCTAAGCCAGACTCAGAACGCAATGCACCAACGAAGAATGAATCCCCGATATCAGTAGCAACTGATAAACCTCCTTGGTCACCAGTTACAGAAGTACTTCCTGTTACAGAAACACTTCTTTTACTTCTGTGCTTACCAATCATTCTCAAGGCTTTTTCAGGAAGAATTAAAGAGTTAGTGCTCTTTACTAATCCTCTTTCTTGCATTTCTTTTTCGCCTTCTTGGTGCATTTCTGCTGCAAATCCAACCAATCCGCCTTTATCAGCAGCAGATCTAATCATTTCAGTAAAGCTGAAGTTCTTTTCGATTTCAGCACCTTCGCCTCCACCTAAGCCCATATCAACAGGAGCCATATTTTGCATTCTTAATTCTGCATTAAGTTTGCTTAATTCAGTATTCAGACCGCGAACCTCAGTTTCTAAGGTTTCAAATGACTTTAATTCGTCATCGGTCATGCTACGTTTTTCAGTTTCCAAAGTGTCACTGATGGCTTTGATAGCGGCCCTTTTTTCGTTGAGGTCCTTCTGAACCTCAGTGATTGTTCTTTTCATTTTATGTAAAATTTAGAATTGTGTTTGTGATAATTTTATTCTTTCTAAGCTGCGTGAATAATCGAATTCTGTAGGTGGTTCAAGTAGCTTTTTAGCTTCTTCCAATCCTCGTTTACCGATTGAAGTTTCTGTATAAGCTGGGAACGTAACAGGACCAACATCATAGAGTCTTTTGCAGCGTAACAGCGTGCAAAACCATTCTTCTCCTTTGCGCTCGAACTTGTATCCACCTTCTGATGAATCAAAAACTTCGAACTGGAATGAACATTGGCTGATATCTCCGCGAGATAAGCTAATAAGCAAATCGCGGGAAACAGTTGTGCCTGGATCTTCGTATTCAAAGAATAATCCTTTTGCATCAACACCAAGAGTTAAAGTTCCGGCTGTTGAACGGCCTAAAACATTGTTATCGCTGTGATTTAATAAACAACGAACATCATCTTGAAGAACTTCATTGAAGAAAGCAGGGTCGATAATTTCTTTATAACCGCCCAAATCTTCACTCATTGAGTTGAAAACAGCAGCATAACCACGAACAAATGTTTTACCATTTTCCTCGCGGGTTGTGAATCCACCCAATGTTGAGATGAGTGTTCTTATTTCTCTAAGTTGAAATTCAGGTTTTTTCATTTTATTAATTCGTTGGCGGAGTTTTAGGCTCTGCAGTTTTTTTCATTTGTTCAATTTTGGCATCATAGTATGCTTCGACTTTGCCATCAGGAATTGAGTTAAGAGGGAATAGCAATTGACTGGCTCCTTCTTTTTCGTTACGCTCGTAAAGTGAGCGAGCTTCGTTGCGGTCAAAGATTGAACCGGCAACTAATTTTGAAAGTGAATCAGCTTTAGCCACAGCATCAGCACGGATTAAAGACTCAAGATTGAATCTTGAATACTCACCACGAGCTGTGTTAAGTAACTTCATGTTGATTTCTTGCTCGATGTTGGTAGCCCAAGGCGCAATGGTTTGCAAAGCATAGTTTGCCGATGATTGCTCCATTGATGCGTAAGAAACTTTAGTCCAATCGAACAATTTATCGGGCGGGCAATTAAGCCACCTTGCTACATCTAAAATTGTGGTTCTTTTTGATTCTAAAAGTTGGAAATCTTCAGCACGAACTTGTACTGTGTGGTATTCCATACCTTCTTCGAGAATTGGAGTATTACCTGCTACATTTAGTCCTTGGTATTTTCCTCCTATTTCACTTCTTAGACGGTTAAAAGCGTTATCATCAAGTTTTCCAGGATGCTTAAAGTAATCGCGAACAAGGGTTCCATTTTCGAGTAACTTTTCTGCTAAAGCTTCATTTCCTAAGCCAATACCAAGTGATTTTGCAGCGTATTTAAGGACCGAATCACCCCAATAAGGATTGTCTCCTAGTCCTTTAAAGTGCAAAATGTCATTAGAACTAAACATTCCATTGATGGGACCAGTTCTATCAACAATTCTGTAAAATACTTCGAGTGTATACTTATCCTGCCACAGAGTAACCTTGTTAGCAGGCACAAATTCAAGTCTTAATTTTGGAATTCTATGGATGATTGCGAATGAATTACCTCTGATTTGCAACCATTTCATTGTAGTTTCTAAAAACTTATACTTAGAAACACGGCCTATTGGGTCAACTTCTGACCGAAATAGTCTTGAAACCTCATTATTGAGATATTCTTTGCTTCCGTTTATATCTGTATAGAATCCGATTGAAATTCCAGCTACATCCTGACTGATCAATCTTACACCTTGGTAGAATGCAGATAGTTTTTGCGCTGTAGAATGGTTAGCTGTAGTTGTGCCCGGACCAATGCCCAGAGCTGATAATAATTCCTTTGATGGTGTTGTCAAAGAACTGCCATCACTATCGCGAGACTGTTTTTTGCTTCTTGATATGTTAAGACCTAATATTTTCACGCGATTCTGATAAGCAAATCTTGTGAATAGGGACGGGATGAACCGACAAGGTTCATGTTAATTTGTGGGGGATTATGATTTTAGCTTCTTAATCCAAGCATTTCTTTGGTTCTTGAATGAATGGTAGTCAGCAAATCGAGGTTTGCCAAAATAGGTTTCATAAGTTTCATTTAGGAAATCAAATGCATCTTCGCACTTATCAAACCTGGTGCATTGGTGGTAGAATTCTGCAATAAAACCATTCAGGCTGTTAAGCTTTAGAATTTCCTCTGGATATGGCTTTGCATCCATAATTGTCTTTTCTGTGATCACTTTTCATGGCAATTTTGATTAATAGATGTAAGCATTATAGTGTTCTCACTCCCCGTTCGCTGTATACGGAGGTATTGTTAACACCTTCAAGTTTTAATTGTAAATATCCACCCATAGCATTAATGGTTGCTATAATACCGTCAATTTTATTAGCTGATTTTCCTCTATGTGGTTTGATGTTCTCATTGGCATCAACATAAATCACAACATTTGAAAGCATCCAAGATGTGACCAGGTTTCCATCATGAAGAAATTTGCCAGACATGACAAGCTTTTCAAATTCCTTAGTTGGTTGAGACATGTAATTAATTCCTTGGGGGAATTTATTCATAGGTAAACCGGCACCAACAAAGTTTGTAACAATCTCAGATGAATTATGTGGGTCATAACTCACAGCAATCATTGTTACTTTTTTGCTTAATTCAAGTATATCATTTTCAATATACTTGTAATCAACTACGTTACCAGGAGTGATTTGAATAAATCCAAGTTCTTCCCACAACCTAAACTTTAAATTGTCTTTTCTTGTTCTTTCCTCCATCGATTCTTCCGGGATGTAATAATTCCAGAAGTTGGTGAAGCTACCATCACCATTTTCGAACATGAATGCAACAGCCGTGAAATCTCGACTGGATGCCAAGTCAATTCCGACATAGCACGGTTTACCATAATACTCTTGAATTTTGATTTCACGCGAATTCTTCTGCCAGACTTCGTAAGGTATCCATGTTTTATCCGCATCAGTCCAAATATTAAGATGTTTTGTTTTAAAAGAAGCCTGAAATGAAGGTTTTTGGATGGCTTCATACAGCTTTTCCAGCACATTGTCAGGTATAACAGACACGCCATAGTTAGGATTTGCCTTAATTAATGACTTAGGATCGCGCCAATCGTCACCTTCATCAAGTCCATAAATCATGATGAAGTGGTTTTCTTCTGTTAAAATGCCATCCAGAATCTTCTTACAATCCTTGATATGGTCGTAATACGGGCGGTTTTTATCCAATCCCGATGTAGAAATGCTAATAAAAAGCGGCTGATCCTTTCCCGCTTGACCTGTAATAAGGTTGTCTTTTAACTCAGTATCTTTTTGCTCATGTTCTTCATCGTATACAGCAAGTGAGGTTCCACCTCCTTCAATCCCTCCCGCTTCAGATGAAATTGCTTTAATAGAAGAATTGTTATTTTCATAAAATAATCCGGATTGTAATGGTTCAATAATTTCCTGCAGGGGTTTGCACAACCTAATCATTGTTTTTGCAGCCTTGAAACAAATACCAGCCTGATTTCGAGATGTAGCCGCGATATAAATCTCCGCTCCAAATTCATCATCAAGAATTGTATGAGCTAAAGCAATGGCCGCAATTAATTCAGTCTTACCATTCTTTTTTGGGACCGATATTGTAACCTTATTGAATTTCCTATACCCATCCTTTTTTTTATGCCACCCATAAATGTTCCATATAATGAACAATTGCCAAGGTTCAAGCTTCAATGGAACACCCGCAAGTCTACCTTTTGTAAGCGGCATCTGTTGAATGAAGTCAATATATGCCTGGGCAATTTCTTCATCAATGTAATAATCCTTTGAATTTTCCCGATCGTAAATGTATCGCTTACAAGTTTGGATGATTTCCTTACATACAGGAATTTTTCCAGAAACTACATCATAAGCATATTTTTCAGCAGCATGTATTTTTCTCTTAACCATGCTTTGCTGCTTTCCGTGGGACCAGTTTTAAAATTGGGTTACCCTCATCTTTCTTTTCAGTTTTCTCAGCAGAAACGCGAGTCCTTGCACTTGGAGTGATTCCAAAACTCGCGGCAATTTTCATTGCTTGACCTAAAGCTGTATTGCCATCAGATACGGCTGGATGTGGTTGCTTATAACCAGATTTAGTTTCTAAAACTCTGCCCTCTTTTTTCAAAGTTTGCTGAGATTCATAGTAAACACCCATCTGTTGACAGTATGTAATGAATAGAGAAAGGTCGATTGTGGCAAGTAAATTATCTTGAATCAGAATATTTCCAACAGTTAAATATTCAGCTTTCGCCCACTTGTTTAAAAACACCGGTGGCTTTGGAAGCTCAGTAAAAGTTTTAGGAGAATACTCATCTTTTGCAGACCTACAAGCCTGAAAAGTGCCCTTTTTCTTTTTAATCGAAGTTGGAAGTGGTTTTGGACCTCTCAAACCCATTCAATACCCCTTTCTTGAAAACTTGCATTCACACACACTTACATACCTGTACGGTTACAAGTCAAAAACCCCAAAAGTTTTTGACCCCTACCCCCCTCTTGGATGTAACGTATGTTTTTAAATCTGTTAAGCTGTTGCATTTCCCTTCGTAAGAAGACTTCGTATTGTGATGGCGTGTGCAGATACCCTGCAAGTTAATTAAGTCCCAGATTGAGCCGCCTAACTCAATTGGAATAATATGGTCAACTACTTCTGAATTGCCAATGGTTTTGTCTTCCTGGCAAAACTTACAGAATGGTTGTTCTTCTAAAACTTGTAGCCTTAATGCCCTCCAACGTGGGCTGTCATACACCGCAGCGTTAGGTCCTTTGCTCCACCTTTCTTTCTTCTTAGGTGGATTGCTTAAGGCAAAGAATGAATGTCGTGCTTTAGGTATTGATGGCATCAGACTTTAGATTGTTAAGTACTATCAATTGTTCTGGTATAACTAAACGTAATTCATATCCAACTCTTGTAAGTAGCTTGAAGGCTTCATCAAATTTAATATCTTTCTTTGAGCTTTTAATCCTCCACCATCTGTGATAGGTTATAATTCCTTCTACTAATGCAGCATCAGTTAAGCCAAGCTTAAGCTGTCTGTTTATAATTGTCTCAACTACTATTACAGATTCATTACTCACTATACAATATTTAAATATTTAAATAGAATGAGGCAAATGTATTTTAATTTGCAATAGAGTTAATTAACAACTTATTCTCATTACTGATACGCTTAAGATATTCATCGCGGGTAATCTCACCAATAACTAACATGTTAGCTGCATCTATAATGTGCTGCTTATAATCATCGGCATAGATAGAATGTGAGCTGCTTAGGTCCCTATGTCCAACCGCCTGCTTACGAATATCCTCATCAATATACAATCGTTTAGCAATAGTAATCCATGAATGGCGTAACCACTTAGTTGTCATATCTGCATTGATTCCAAGTGATTGAGCGGCCTGTTTAATATACTTGTTTTGCTCCTTTACTTTCCTTTGGTACATCTCAATGTCTTCAAAGTCAGTAATAATCCCATCAATTATAGGGAGTATCTTATTTGACTTACCATCCCAATACTTAGATATAATTGAATGAATCTTTGGGCTGATAAATACCTTAACCGGTTGCTTAGTTTTAGCACGATTAAATACCAGGTAATTGTCTTTGAAATTAAACAGACTCAGATTAGCTAAGTCGATAAAGTCTGATCCCTGCAAATAGAAACCAATCAACCAGAAGTCAACCGCTTTCTGAATTTTAGGATTATCAAATCTTCCATCTTCCAACTTCTGAATATCATCGGCCGATATATTTCGCGGCATTGTTCTGGTTAGTTTAGGGATTAACCCTTGTTGGAAAGGGTATTTAAATGCAGTCTCAAACAATTCCCTTTTAGTTGCCTCACGATACATGGCTCGAATTGCCCTTATATAGTTGCTAATTGAATTAGGAGAAACCCCTTCCTTTTCTTTTTGCAGTCGGAACGATAGCATAAGATTATATGATATCTCAGATAACTCAATATCATTTCCATTATTAAAGTTCAGAAATTGTTCCAGTGCAATCTTATACCATCGAGCGTTGCCAGGTTGTTTCTTCTGCAATAATTCTTCTATGAGCTGATTTCCAAAATGAAGTACAGTACTTTCATTTGATTTGCCAATCAAAGCCTTTTCGACATAAGCCTTAGCACCATTAGCACCAAGTTTATAGCGATAAGCTTCCAACATAATTGCTTCCAGACTATCAGTAATTGAATCAATGTACTTTTTCAGGGACCTGTAATTTGGGTGAGATGGTTTGGGCATGTTCGCTTCCTCTGACCAATGACTCAAATCAATATATGGTGGAAGAAATATGTATCTCTGAACCCGGTTAATTGTGATCCTGATACACAACCTTTCTTTATGAATTACAATCTTGTGACTCATAAGCTAAATTCAATTAGGTAATACATAGGTAATACATTTACATTATTCATTAGCATTTATTAACCTTTAATACAAAAACCATCAATAACGACAAAAACCCGCCAATCGTGAGATTGACGGGTTTTATTGTTGTGGAGGCACATGGATTCGAACCAAGGACCCTCTGCTTGTAAGGCAGATGCTCTGAACCAGCTGAGCTATGCCTCCCTTCCCTTAGGGGAGTGCAAAGATAGATAATGTTTCCAAAAAACAAATCTTAACTCAATATATTTT
The DNA here is from genome assembly GCA_943361925.1 of Vulcanococcus limneticus LL. Classification (GTDB taxonomy): domain Bacteria; phylum Bacteroidota; class Bacteroidia; order UKL13-3; family UKL13-3; genus CAISCU01. The sequence continues at coordinate 20,598 of CALRIT020000008.1, forward strand.
CAAAAAACATAAAATAAATATGCTTAGTATTTAGTTTTCAGAGAATTAAATTTTAAAAAATAAAACAAGTTTTTTTAGGATGAGTTAGAAAAAGAACGATTATTAGTTGGAGTTAAAAAACAACAATAGAAAATTGAATGAAATATGTTCTTTAAAAGCACGAAAGCTTAAAGAGCATTTTAATTAAGGAATAAAATTCAACAAAAAGGACACTTAAAGACAATAAGGCTAAAAATGTAGCATGTTGATTAAATGAAACAGACCTTTTAACGTGCAGATAAAATAATGTTAAACTATAATAAAACAATTATGAGCTTTGAAATAAAAACAGGCTTTCTATTTCAGGAATAGTTAAAGATGGCCAAAACCAGAAGATAAAATAAAGTAAACACTTGGCCTATCTATTGAAAATTCTAAGACAAGTAGGTAATAAAAATCTGAATTGGATAAAAATTGAAATTAGGTAATTAGGCATAAAAAAAGGGGCCTAAGCCCCTTTCAAATATTTCTACTAGTATTCCCAGTAATCATGTTCTTTTTCGAATAGTTCCTGTTTGATTTTTTCACCTTCTAATAAAGCAGCTACTCCATTGTCTTTGAAAGCATCATACTCTTTGATATACATATCTTGTTGGTTAGCTTCTTTAACGATATAGCTAGTAAACAATCTGTTTTCAAACCAATCGTCGTAAGTTAATCTAGCTGCATCATTTTGACGATTAAATATTTCATAATTAACCATGATGTGTCTCAAATCAGCTTCACCACTACCATCTTTTGCATGGTATTTCAATACACATAAATCTTGTTCACCTAAGTCAACTCCTTTAATTCTCACATTGTAACGAGGAGCGATTGAAACGATTCTAACATACATTTGAGAATGTTTTTTATCGAACAACCAATCTTCTACAATTCTGAATTTTTGAATACGTAATTCAGGAATCATCGGACTGATAATAGTATCAGTTCTAGTCAAAGAAGGATCATTAGGATCGATTGGAACTTCGATATAATCGGTATCAGTACCTAGAGTCAAAAAATATTCAATTGACATTTGAGAAGACAAAGAATCATCTCTGTAAGGAATGATTTTTCCTTCTTTGATATTGTTATAAAGAACAACACTAAGAGGATTTTTAGGCCAAGCCATTGGCTGGTTTTGTTTCTCTCTTGTGTCAACTATTCTCACAACTCTCTTTGCGAAAAACACATCAGCTTCACGCAAATATGGCCATGGAATAACTTTCCTTTCAGTTACAGCCTGACGATTGTATATGAAATCATCATACACACCTTGAGCAAAACTTGCAAATGAAAGCATGCTAAACATCAGGATAATTATTGACTTCTTCATTGTCTTTATTGAATAATTTTAAAACGCCTTTTACTTTTTCTTATTGTCTAACAGTTACTGTTAAAGATGAAGGCAATTGCACAGCACCAGCAGGACCTTGAGCACTAATACCAGTTAAAGTATAAGTATCACCAGGTTTTGCCATGTTTAATAATGCTTTTGCTTCACCTGAAATGTTTGTTCCATTACCAGGAGCAAATTTACCATCACCTCTTTTAGGTTGATAAATTAATGTCCATCTTAAAGTTGTGAAATTTACACCTTCAAATGCGAAATCTTTTAATGCTGTGATAACGAAGTTAGCAGCCTTGATTTCACCAGCCGAGTAAGATCCACTTTGGAAGATAGAACCTAACTGAGGCATTGGTTTAGGGATTGGACGAACTCTGTATTTTTGGAAACCCATTACTTTACCATTAACTGTTGCGTTAATTGTAATTTCTCTTTGGGTACCATCAACTGTTAACAAAAATGTTCCATCTTGTCCACCAGATTTTAATTTACCACCAGCAGATGATGTAACAGTTACTTCACGAGATGAAACACCCGGTACAGAAACTGAAATTGGATTTTCTAAACCAATATAAACTACATTCATTTTTGTTGCAGAAATTACTGCTAAAGGAGCTAGAGCAAAGAAAGAACCTTCTACTTCATCTCTTTTTGGTTTTCCTTGAGCATCCTGAGTAACAATTACTGCTTTGAATTTATTCTCACCTTCTCTGGTTGCTGTAACTTCATATTTACCAACACCACCTTCAACTTTAACTCCAGAACCATTCACTGAGATATCAGGGTTTGTTCTTGAACTAGAAGCTGCTAAGAAGATATCAGCCGAATACTTGTTTCCTAAAGTGATGTAAGTACCATTATTAGGAATGATTTTAGCTTCCAATTTATCAATGATAAGAACATCATCTTTAATTGAACCTTTTAAAATATCTAAAACTTGCGCTTCAGTATTTTTGATATCATTTTGAGTTTTAGAAATCAAAGCTACAACTGCTGCTAAAGGAGTATGTTCAAACATTTCTGATTCCCAAGATTGACCATCTTTAGGATCTTCAATGATTAAATCTGATTTTACTTCAGCTTGTTTTTCTTTAGGCAAAAGAGCTAATAATTTATTCTTGATATCAAGAATTTTAGCTTTAACTTCTTTTCCTTTTCCTTGATTAATCATCAAGTTAGCATGCTTTTCAATATTACTAGCTTGAGCAACTTCTTCTTCTGCTTTACCATCTTTACGACCACCTGCTGCCTCAATTAATTGAGTTTTTAAATCAGCAAAATATTTAACACCTTCATCAGCTATTTTTTTCGCTTCTAAAGACTTATCATAAGCCTCTTTTCCTTTAGGGTCGCCAGGACTGATTTCCTTGTGGTATTTATCGATTGCCTTTAAAGTATTGATATTTTTCTTATCAATATTTTCTCCGGCACGATCCATGCTTATTTCCACCATATGAAAGGCCTTCAGGATCTCAGCAGATACGTTCAATGCTAACAATGCTGTTAACACCAAATACATCATATTGATCATCTTCTGCCTAACGCTTACTTTACCTCCTGCCATTTCTTAAATCTTAATTTTGTTTAAAGTTCGATAATGATTGAATTAGTTGCTACGAACATTCATAGCTGCAAGCATATTGCCATAAACATTGTTTAAATTACCTAAGTTTTTAGATAATTTATCCATTTCAGCTTTAAAATGCTCAGCTTGATTGTTTGATTCATTTAAAGTATTAACAACTTTAGATAAACCACCAACAAACTCATTGATAGATTTCAAGTGATTGTTTGATTCAGAAATCTCTAATTCATATATAGAATTTAATGAAGAAAGATTTTTAGTCATTTTTTCGATTTGAGCACCATATTCTCTTGAACCTTCAGAAGCATTTACTAAACCTTCCATAGCATTTACAGCTTTAGAATATGAAGTATTGATGCCGGTTAAAGAATCAGCAGCTTGTTGTACATTTTTAGTGTAGCTTTCAGTTGCTGAAGCAGCTTTTGATAAATCTTTTAAATCTGTAACATTATCGTTTAAAGCACGAATACCATTACCAAGACTAGAAATTAAATCCGGACCAATTTTAGCATCTTCCAACATTTTATCTAATTGTTGAGTTAAGCTTCCTTTGTTAGAAGTTGATTTCTTTTCTTTTGGCTCAAGACCAGCAAGTTCTGGATAAACTAATGTCCAATCTGGCTCTTGATGAGGTGGTTCGAATGCAGAGATAAAGAAAATAACGGCTTCAGTTAGTAGTCCTACCATAAGCATTCCATCTGCACCAGGTAAGTGAAGAATTTTGAATAATGCACCAATGATAACGACTGCGGCACCAATACCGTAGGCTTTCGCCATAATTGACTTGAAAAGTTTACTTTCTAAAAAACTGTTTTTCATCTGCTTGTTTTGTTTAAGTGTTATTTAAAATTTGTTTGATTACTTTTTATCTCTGTTTGAACGACCAACGTAACTTTGAACGGTACGGAAACCTACGTAAGAGTTTGATGAATCTTGGTACTCATAAGAGCGAGATCCAACTTGTACGAAAGCTGCAATATCCTTCCAAGAACCGCCTCTGATAACTTTTCTTTTGAGGGTTTCAGAATCCTCATCTTTGGCATCGTATTGGTAATCTGAATTGAGATCATGAGTGAATAAATGAGCTGATTCTGCATAAGCTGAAATTGTCCATTCAGCAACATTACCACTCATATCATATAAACCAAAATCATTAGGGAAATATGAAGCAACACGAATTGGGTAAACACCACCATCTGCGCCATAATCACCACGACCCGGTTTGAAGTTAGCCAAAGAACAACCTTTAGCATTTCTTACATAAGGACCACCCCAAGGGTACATACTTTGGTCTCTTCCACCACGAGCAGCATATTCCCACTCATATTCTGTTGGTAAACGGAATGCAGTAACACCATTTTCATCATTCATTGAATAGAATGCATTTAATTTAAATGTTCTCCAATGAGCAAATGCTCTAGCTTGTTTCCAGTTTACTCCAACTACAGGGTAATCATCATATTTTGGATGCCAGTAGTACATAGTAGAGATAGGCTCATTATAAGCATAAGTAAAATCACGCATGAATACCAAAGTATCAGGATAGATTTCTACTTCTTCTTGTTTCTTGAACTTCTCTCTTGAAACTTTATAACCATCTTGACGCTTCAATTGAGCTGCAGCGCGTAAATCGATATAATCGTAACGATACTTGATTTTTCTAACATCGTACTGTTTTGTTCTATAATAGATTTCACCACCTTGGTAATATAAATCCTGAATATCTCCATTCTTCATATCCTCTTCTTCAATTCTCTCGCGATAATTGATAGCGTGTTCACCGGTTTCTTCACCAGAGATTGGATCTGTTAATTGAATTTGGAATTTCTCTCCCATTTTATCACGGAAGATTGAGTCTAAAACCTCATCAACAAACTGACGGTATTCGTTATTTGTAATTTCGGTTTCATCCATGTAGAATGCGGTAACTGTGATTTGCTTGTTAGGAGCAATCATTGAGTTTGGAATATCCTGTTCATTCGCACCCACGTGGATGGTTCCTGAAGGTATATAAACCGTTCCGTAGGGTTGAGGGTGAAACCAGGCCTTACGCCCACCTACACCGTTTAGTTCCCCGTTATCTGAACTCAGCCCACAGCTAGCGAGTGAGGTCACAAAAAAGGAAAATACAAACCACCTTAATGTCTTCATCTTATTTCAGTTTATAATTAGTCGATTCTGGCAAATTTATTAAATCAATTATGAAATGCAAGTTTTTGATTGAATGGGTTAAAAACGCGACATTCAAATTTTTATTACATGAACCTCGGAGTTAGGATAGGAACTGGAGGATTTATTTTGGGTGTAATTTTAATACCGAAGCAATATCTTAGTACAATTTCATGAGAACCCGAACTGTATTTGAGTATACGTGAGGTAGTTAAGTCATATGAATAACCTAAATAAAAGTTGTCCCTAATTGAATATCCTAATAAAACAACTGCTGCATCCATAGGTCTCCAAGTTAGTCCACCACGTAGTTTTTCGTTCCAGATTAAAAAACAATTAATATCTGTTTGAATCTTAGCCGGGTCTTTTTTTACAATCAAATTTGGTTGTAATTTAAAATCACTGTTCAAAGCATACTCTGCTCCTGCTATGAAATAGTAGTGCATTTTTAAATCATCAGTTCTACTGTTTCCATTCCATTCGTAGGTAACTTTGCCTTGGTTAAGGTGAGTTGCTGAAATACCCGCATAAAAATTATCAAAAATAGATAAACTTGGTCTAGTGTAATAAATACCTGCACCAAAATCCATTGTTGTGCCGCTAACACTAACGTTAGGAATTTTAGCATCGCCATCCTCTAATGGCTTTAATTTTGTTCCATCAAGTGATTTTTGCATCAAACCTGCACTAACACCAATAGCTAAAACATCTTCATTTTGAAAAGGATGCTTGTATGAAAGAGATAAAGTTGGAGTTGTAGCCAATGCGAAACCAAGTTCATCTCTTAAAATATGAACACCTAAACCGATGCGCTTACTGATAGGAGCATTAAATGAACCAACAAGATTTGTCGGAGCTGCACCACGAGGTACATCACCTTCTTGTCCGCCACCAAAACCAACCCATTGGCTTCTATGAAGCAATGTCGCACAAAACTTATCTCCGTTACCAGCAAAGCCTGGATTGAAAGCAAGTTTATTATGCATAAAATTGCTATAGTGCGGATCCTGTTGTGCACTGGCTATCAGGGAGACAGAGAGACCTGCTACCAGCATTAATATTTTTGTAAAGCTTAAATTCATTGGCACTAGCTATTAAGTATCAAAAAACAATAATACGAAAAAAATCGAATTAAACAAGAATTTTACTAATAACTAAAAAATTAAGAAAAGCGTATATCACCAGTGTTTACTGGTATTAAGCTTTGTGATGTGCTTCAATAAATTTATCAATAGCCATAACCATTGAAGGAGTTTGCGGAGTTGGAGCCTGAACATTGACCTCTAATTTGGCCTCAATCATAGCTTTGATGGTAGTTGCACCAAATCCGGCAATGAGTGTTTTGTTCTGTTTGAATTCAGGAAAATTCTCAAATAGAGAACGAATATCTGCCGGAGAAAAGAATGCAATAATATCGTAATTTACATTGGTCAAATCAGATAAGTCTGAAGATTTAATTCGGTAGAAAAATGCTTCTTTGAAAGCAATTTTACTTTTCTTCATAAACTTTTCAATATCCTGTTTTCTCCAATCTGAACAAGGGAATAAGTACTTTTCTGTAGGATGACTTTTAAAAACTGTTAGTAATTCAATTTCAGTACCTTTTCCAACAAATACTTTACGTTTTCTAACTTGAATATATTTGGCCAAATAGTTAGCAATACTTTCATTTACACAGAAATATTTCATTTCTGCGGGAATTTCCAACTTTAACTCAGCACACATTCTAAAGAAATTATCAATCGAATTTCTTGAATTAAGAATGATAGCAGTATGTTCAAGGATATTAATCTTTTGCTGTCTAAACTCTTTAGCACCAATAGGTTCCACTTGAATAAATGGACGAAAATCCATTTTTAAATTGTACTTTTTGGCAAGCTCAAACCATGGCGACTTTTCGCTTTCCGGTTTCGGCTGAGAGATGATGATACTTTTTATTTTCGCGTTTTTCAATTGAACCAAGTATTTAAATATAGTTTAAATACGACACACCAGGGTAATATTTCGAAGGCGCAAAGATAAGTAAAAAGATATATGGTTGGATATTTACTAACGTTGACACCCATTAATAAATTTTTAACCATCCTGAAAATGAATCCAACAAGGATAATAATTATCGCGCAAGCACCTATAAATCTGACAATTAATACGTCCGGCACATAAATATAAAGCAAATTAAATCCAATTAAAAAAAGACCAACTAAATTGCTAATTGAGATGGCATTGAATAGAAATAATTGTGAAAGTTGCTGTGTTTTGAAAATAAATCCGATAAAAAGATTTAAAATAATTTTGGCTAGGTAAACAATTATCATCCCCAAAGAAACTGTCCAAAACAAAGAAATATCTGAATTTACTTCAATTAAACTTTTTCTTTCGGCATAAGTAACAGCAAAAAGTGCCCCCGAAGCTACAAAGCCCAAAAAGATTGCTAAAGAAGTTAAGAGGTAGTTTGGACTTTTATCTTTCCATACTTTTAAGTCAAAACTCATTTCAAAGGCTGATGATATAATTTCATCAAATCTTTTAAGATTCATTAATCGTACAGAAGCTACAAAAAAGATAATTGCCATTAAAATCCAGAACTTCCAGTTTTCATCTCTTTTTTTCCTGAATTCAATTTCTTTTACGCCTGGTAATGTTCTACTCTCAAATTTAATTTCATCAAGTATTTCTGTGCTTTGTAAATTTTCATATGGAAAAGCAATCCTTCTTAATATTGAATCCTTTCTTAGAGAGTCTAATAGAGTAAAATCAGATCTTGTAAATTTGATTTGACTAGTAGAAGTGCTGTTTAAAGAATCAATCGGATTGATTTTAGCAACAAGAGAATCCTTAGGTAAAGCGTATGAATACACTAAACTTAATCCCAAAATCACTAAAAAAAATAATCTTTTTATCATTAAAAATAATTTACAAATCCAAAATGAATTCTTGCTGAATTGAACAAAATTGGATTATTTTTCTGAGAACCCACTGCATAATACAAAGAAAAAACACCTGCTTTCGATTCAATATTCATTCCAGCACCAAAACCTTTTGGGAAATCGTTTTGAAATGATGAAGCTAAAGTGTTTTTCACAAAAGCACTATTATAGAAAACCAAAAATGATGAATTTTCAGCTATCATATATTTCAAATCTAAATTTCCAATCAGGAAAGTTTCTGCGAAAATACTTTGTTCATCAAAACCTTTTAAAGTTTTTAATCCACCAATGCGAAAAAGTTCATTTTGGAACAATTTTTCATTGTAAATATGTCCGCCAAGTGAAGAAATTTGAAGGACAATCTGTTTATACAGCGTGATACTTTTTGAAAAATTATACTTCAATTTAAGTTGAACAGACTGCAATTTCAATGAATCGTAAGGATTATATTCAATTAAATCAGGAGTTGAAAATCTCAAATCATTGATAATTGAGTTTCTAATAATTTTACGTGTACCTGCTAAAAACTCAACTTCTACTTTTGAACCTTTTGATGGATTAAAAAAATTATTTAAAGAATTACGTCTAATGCTAAATCCGAATAAATCTGATCTAAGGTCATGAAAAAGCGGTAATTGTTTTGACAAAAGGATTGAATTTGTATCAACAGAAATCAATGAAATATTTTGAAAATTATAAATCAACTTAAAAATACTTTTACCATTACCTCTGTATTGTAAAGCAATTTCATTGTATAAATCAAGGTATAATGAATCGAATTTTAAGAGTCTAAAATCATAATCCAAACCAAATCTTGTATTTAAAAAATAAGGCCAGTTAAACACAATTCTGAGGTCTTGGGAATTATTCAAAAAGCTTCTAAAGCCAATTTCCAAAGCCTTTCCGGAACCTAAGATATTTTGCAATTTCAGGTTGATATCACCTGTAATAACCAGCTTATTATTGAGACTACTATTGGGAGCAAATCCTATAATTCCATCAAAATTTCCAGCTTTCTTTTTATCAATATAAACATAAGGTTTGGCCTTACTTCCATAGAAATAAATCCCAACAGGTCTGGTAATTTTAATATAAGGTAATTCTGTTAAAGTAGTATTTATATCTTTCAGAATTGATTCATTGTATAATGTGCCAGGCTTGATATTACAGAAACTACGTAAATATTTTAATTTCAATTCTGAAGTGCCTGCAAAATCGAGTGAATCAAAATAAAATAATGGTCCGGTTTGAAGATTTACTGATATATGAATATTCGATGAATCAACTAAAACACTATCAAAAAAAACAACTGAAAATGGATATCCACTATTTAAAGATAATTCAAGAATTTTATTTCTGAGTTGTGATAATTTCGAATCTGAAAAGGTTATATCTTTATGTAATTCGTTTAATTCAGAATAAATTTTCTCCGGTAAATTGCCGCTTGAAACTTTAATTTTCTTATATCCGGTTCCTAATTTCCAGAAGGTAAATAAGGTATCTTTATTAAGCGAATAAAATTCTTTTTCTACCTTAGGAAATAAAAATGAGTTCGATTGTAATTCGCTAAAAACTTTGGCTCTTTCATTTTCTAATGAAGTAAAAGAATCAATCTTAATTTTATAATTTCCATTAAAAACAGACTTGTTATCAAATTGATTGACCCAAAGAACCTGCCCATTAAGTTTATCCAAAATGAACAATATTAAAACTGCAAAAACAAAAAGATGAATCCTAGTCAAGATTTGTTAATAGATTTGCTGTAAAAAATAATTATGGCAGGTATTTACATTCATATTCCTTTTTGCAAACAAGCCTGCTTTTATTGTAATTTTCATTTTAGTACTAGTTTGCAATATACAAATGAGTTTGTACAATCACTTGTAAAGGAAATAGAACTAAAGAAAAAAAAACTAAATAGTTCGCCGATTTCTACTTTATATTTTGGCGGAGGAACCCCAAGTATATTATCGAAAATCGAACTCAAGGAAGTTATAAATAAGCTAAATAATTCAGTTGATTTATCACAATTAATTGAATTTACAATTGAAGTAAATCCTGATGATATAACAAAAGATAAATTAGATTTTTGGCTTGAAAATGGTGTTAACAGATTAAGTATAGGAACTCAAAGTTTTAGGGAATCTGATTTGAAACTAATGAACAGAGCTCATACTGGAATTGAGGCTTTTAATAGCATTCAATTAGCACAGGAAGCAGGTTTTTCGAATATCAGTATTGATTTAATTTATGGAATACCGGGCCTAAACAATACAAATTGGATTGAAAATTTAGAGAGAGCTGTATCACTAAATATTCCTCATATTTCCAGCTATTGTTTAACAGTAGAAGAAAAAACTGCATTAGCACATTTAATTAAAACACAGAAAATTCAGATTCCGGATGAAGAGTTGGCTTCAGAGCAATTTTTAATCATGATTGATTATTTTGAAAAACAAGGAATTCATCAATACGAAATATCAAATTTTTCAAAAATCGGCATGGAATCCAAGCACAATAAAAGTTATTGGTCGGGTGAAATTTACCATGGTTTAGGACCGGGTGCACATAGTTTTAATGGAGAAAACAGGTATTGGAATATTTCGAATAATCAACAATATTTCAAATCAATTGAACAAGGAATCATACCTGAAGAAATTGAAACATTAAGTCTTGAAAATAAATTCAATGAGTTAATCATGACTTCATTAAGAACCCGAGAAGGAATAGTGATGGAAAGAATGGAAAACATGTTTTCAAGTGATATAATATCAGCCTTTGAAAAAAACATTAATAAATGGGTAAACAGTGGGAAAATTATTAAGCTCGAGAATCAATATATATTAAGTAAAGAAGGTAGATTTTTTGCAGATGGAATAGCCTCAGACTTATTCATTTGATATAAAAACTATCAAAAAATTCTCATTTACTTCAATGAAAATCAATCTTTAAAGTTTAATACAAACATTTTTTTGTTCTGTAAAAAACCTTAATGCTTCCCAACCACCTTCTCTACCAACACCACTTTGTTTAACGCCACCAAAAGGAGTTCTTAAATCTCTTAATAACCAACAGTTAATCCAAACAATACCACTTTTAATATGCGCAGCAACACGGTGAGCTTTGGTTAAATTTTCTGTCCAGATAGTTGCAGCCAAACCATACTCTGTTGAGTTTGCCATCATTAAAACTTCTTCTTCAGAATCGAAAGGAGTAAGAGTAACAACTGGACCAAATATTTCTTCTTGATTGGTTCTGCAATCATAAGAAAGTCCTTCTATTACTGTAGGTTCAATAAAATATCCTTCACTAAATTCACCACCTACATTTACAGATTTTCCGCCACTAAGAATTGTTCCACCTTCTTCTTTGGCAAGATTGATATAAGACAAAACTTTTTCGAAATGTACCTTAGAAGCAATAGCTCCAACTTTGGTATCGGGAGCTAAAGGATTACCAACTTTTAGTAATTTAGTTTGATTTATAAATTCATTTTTGAAAGCCTCATAAATTCCTCTTTCAATAAAAATGCGGGAACCACATAAACAAATTTCACCTTGGTTAGTAAAACTTGATCTAACACTTTCTGCCACGGCCTTTTTAAAATCACAATCTGCAAAAATGATATTAGGATTTTTACCACCCAATTCAAGTGAAAGTTTTTTAAACAATGGAGCTGCATTTCGAGCAATTTCAGCACCGGTTTTAGTACCACCTGTAAAAGAAACTGCTTTGATATCAGGGTGAGTTGTCATTGTTGGACCAACTTTAGGACCTAAACCATGAACGATATTTATAACACCTGCAGGCAATCCCGCTTCTATACAAAGTTCTGAAAAAAGAAAAGCCGTCATAGGAGTAATCTCTGAAGGTTTTGCAACCACACAATTACCAGCAGCTAAAGCAGGTGCGATTTTCCAAGTGAAAAGATACAAAGGCAAATTCCACGGACTAATGCAAGAAACCACACCCAAAGGTGTTTTTAAAGTATAATTAATTGCATGATCACCCATTGGATGAGCTTCTGAAGCAAAGTGTTCTATTGCAGTTGCAAAAAAATGAATATTGGCTTTAGCACGGGGAATTTCTCCCTTTTGAGCTAACCAAAAAGGTTTACCCTGATCTATACTTTCAGCTTCAGCTAATTTGTCGTTATTTTTTTCGATTAAATTAGCCAGTCTAAGTAGAATTTCACTTCTATCATTAGCAGATTTTGCGCTCCACGAAGGGAATGCAGCTTTAGCAGCCTGAATTGCCAATTCAACATCTTCGGAAGTACTATCGGGACACAAACTATAAACTTTACCCGTAGCAGGATTGATATTATCCATGAATTCCCCTTTTTGAGGTTCAATTAAATTTCCGTTGATATAATTTAGAATTTTCTGCATTGCGCAAATTAAAGTAATTGGTCTGAATTAATAAGAAGTTGGGATATTTATTGAAACTAAAGAATTTGAATCATTTAAAATTTCAAAAAAAATGAAAAAGTATTTTCTTGTAAATCAGAAAGATAATTTTAATTTTATGCTGATTAAACTATTTCAAAAAAATAACATCCAATTATAAATTCAATTTATGGAAAAGATTGACAGAAGAAATTTTTTGAAAGAATCGGCTGATGAACTTTTAGGTATAAACAACCAGGAAAAAAAGTTTGAATATGTTGATCCATCAAATAAAAAATTACCCGTAGGACTAAGAAAAACAAGCACAGGAATTGGAGCTTATACCGGAGCATTTGGAGAAAGTCAATTGATTCATTTACTCAGAAGAACTTTATTTGGAGTAAGTCAATCTGATATTAATTTCTTCAAGAATAAAACATTAAATGAAGCAGTAGATAGTTTGTTGTTAATACCAAACTCCCCTCCTCCTCCACCCTTAAATAATTATAGTTACAATACTAATTTCCCTGATACCGAAGTTCCAGCAGGATCAACATGGGTAAATGCGGCAGTAAATCCAAATCTTGAAGGAGTAAGAATAGCTTCATTTAAAGCTTGGTGGTTTAGTCAAATGGTTAATCCACAAAGAAACATTAGAGAAAAAATGACTTTGTTTTGGCACAATCATTTTGCTACTGAATCAGCAGTAATCCAAGACTCAAGGTATTTATACAAACATCATGCATTATTAAGAGCTAACTGTTTAGGAAATTTCAAAGAATTGGTAAAGCAAGTTACCATTGATCCTGCCATGTTGGTTTATTTAAATGGTGAAGACAATACCAAAACAGCACCCGATGAAAACTATGGCAGAGAATTGCAGGAGCTATTTACAGTAGGAAAAGATTTAGCCTTACATTATACAGAGGAAGATGTAAAAGCAGCAGCAAGAGTTTTAACCGGTTGGAGGAATAATAGATTAGGTATCAGTTCTTATTTTGATCCTAACAGACATGATACTACCAACAAACAATTTTCATCTTTTTATAACAATACGGTAATTACTGGTAGAAGCGGATCAAATGCAGGAAATGATGAATTGAATGACTTGATCAATATGATTTTTAATCAAGAAGAAGTATCGAAATACATTTGTCGAAAACTGTATCGCTTTTTTGTTTACTATTTAATCGATAACAGTGTTGAGCAAAATGTGATTATTCCTTTAGCTGCGGTATTAAGAAACAATAATTTTCAAATCAAACCTGTGATTGAAACATTGTTAAAGAGTGAGCATTTTTATGATGAGTTGAATAGAGCATGTATGATTAAATCGCCGGCAGATCATTTATTGGGATTAGCCAGAAATTTTAATTTAAGCTTTCCTGACCCAAGTAATGTTCAACAATCATATGGGCATTGGTTATATGCTCAGCAAGTTTTAGCAGTTATTGGGATGAATATTGGTGATGCTCCCAATGTTGCTGGTTGGCCGGCGTATTATGAAGACCCGCAATTTTATGAACTATGGATTAATTCAGATTCATTACCAAAAAGAAATTCGGTTTGTGATAGCTTACTTTATGTTGGATATAATCGATTTAGTTTCCAATTAAAAATTAACTGTATTGCTTTTATTGAACAATTTAGCAATCCAGAAGATCCTAATTTACTTATTAGTTCTTCATTAAAGTTATTGTACGCAATTGATATAAGTGCTTCACATATAAACTTAATTAAAACGAGTTTTTTATTAAGCGGACAAAGTTCAGATTATTATTGGACAGATGCTTGGTTAGCTTATAAAACGAATCCTACTGCAAGCAATAAAACGGCAGTAGAAAGCCGACTTCAAGGCATGTTTAAATATTTATTGGGATTACCTGAATTTCAGTTGAGTTAATAAACTTTAGAAAAATGGACAGAAGAAAGTTTTTAAAAAAGGGAGTTGGTGCAGGTATTTTACCTGTTGTAATGAATGGATTTAGTTTAAATGCATTTGCTGAAAACCCATTGGTACAATTTTTAGGTAAAGCCGGAAATTCGGACAGGGTATTGGTTTTAATTCAATTAAATGGAGGAAATGATGGTTTAAATACGGTGATCCCTTTGGACCAATATTCGAATTTAAGTGCAGCAAGAAGTAATATTCTAATTCAGGAAAACAAAGTCTTAAAATTAAATGGGAGTACTCAAACAGGATTGCACCCTATGATGAGTGAATTAAGGAATTTGTATGATGAAGGTAAAATAGGAATTATTCAATCTGTAGGATATCCAAATCCTGATTTTTCACATTTCAGAGCTACTGATATTTGGTTAACAGCAAGCGAAAGCAATCAAAATATTGAAACAGGTTGGATGGGAAGATATTTAGATACAAAATACCCAAACTTTCCTACAAATTATCCAAATACAGAATTTCCTGATCCACCATCCATTCAAATTGGACCAATGGTTTCGCCTGCATTACAAGGATTAAATGCAAGTTTAGGAATGAGTATTACTGACCCAACAAGTTTTTATCAATTTGTTAGTGGAACAGTTGATCCCGCGCCAAATACACCGGCAGGACATGAACTAACTTTTGTAAGATTGGTAGCACAGCAAACTCAGCAATATTCAGGCTCAATTAAATCAGCAGCAGAAAAAGCCAAGAATCTATCTACATTATATCCAACAGCAGGACAAAATTCACTGGCTGATCAGTTAAAAATTGTAGCACAATTAATTGCTGGTGGTTTAAAAACAAGGGTTTATATGGTGAGTTTAGGTGGATTTGATACCCATTCTGCTCAATCAATAAATGGGGCTTCAGATACTGGTACTCATGCAGTTCTGCTTCAAAAAGTATCACAAGCAATCAATGCTTTTCAAGATGATATTCAGAAACTAAACATTGCTGATAAAGTATTGGGAATGACATTCTCTGAATTTGGAAGAAGGATAAAATCGAATGCAAGTTTAGGAACAGACCATGGTGCAGCAGCTCCATTGTTTATGTTTGGGAATAAAGTAAAAGGCGGCCTGTATGGCACCAATCCAAATATTCCTGCAAATGTTGGAACGGGAGATAATTTACCAATGCAATTTGATTTTAGGCAAGTTTATGCCAGTATTTTAAAAGATTGGTTTGAAGTTTCTGAGAATGAAATGAATAGCATTTTAATGAAAAGTTTCAATACAATTCCGGTAATCGATAATTCAGCGACAGGAATACAGAATATTAAAAATGAGCTATTTAGTTTAAGTAATTACCCTAATCCGGCAAATGATTATACAGTAATTCGATATGAAATTAATAGTGGAGAAATAACAATCAGTTTATTTGATCATTCCGGAAAAGAAATTGGAATTCTAGTTGATGAATTTAAAGCGGCCGGTAATTACGAATTTAGGTTAGATACGACTGGACTTGCTGAAGGAAATTATTACTATCAGTTAAGAACAAAATCGAGTAACCAAACCAAAATATTATTGATACAGCGATAAATTATAAACCCAATAAAATTCAGAAAAAATAGGATACTTTTTCAAAATGGTTAATCTTGCAATTCTTAAAAGTCAGGTTTGAAAAAAGTTAAGGTTTGCCATTTTTCTTCCGTTCATAAAATTGATGATACACGTGTATTTTATCGTGAATGTGTAAGTCTTGCAAAAGATTTTGATGTTACATTAATTGGAATAGGAGATTTTACCGGGACCATTGAAGGCGTAAAAGTAATTGGCATTAAACCTTCTGGAAATAGAATATTCCGACTTTTCACAATGGGTTACAAAGCCTTTTCTGAAGCAATTAAAACTGAAGCTGTTTTATACCATATACATGATCCTGAAATGATTCCATTTGGGATATTGTTAAGCTTTTCGGGGAAGAAAGTAATTTATGATATTCATGAAAATACTTCCGGCGATATTTTATTTAGAGAATGGATTCCTCAATACTTAAGAAAATTATTCGTAAATATTTATCAATTGTTGTTAAAGGCAGCAAGTAATTATTTGCATTTAATTCCGGTGATAGCAAATGATAGTTTTAAAGGAAGATTATTTTTAAAAGAAGGAAATTATACAATCATTCAAAACTACGCTTCAATTCAACAACTAAAACCTTTTAGAGTTAGAAATCGAAATCAGTTTTCAGAGATCCATATTTTATATGCAGGTTTAATTCAAGACCACTATTATAATATCCACCCAATTCTGGATGCATTAGAAACTCTATCTAAAAAAGGATATTCAATTAAGTTTCATTTAATAGGCGTTTTTGGTTGGGGGAACTTTGAGGAAATCATGTTGAAACATCCCAATCTTAAAGAGGAATTAATTGAATTTCATGGAAAACTTAAACCTGAAGAAGTTTATGAAATAAGCAAAAAATGTTTAGTTGGAATATGTTTGAAAAATCAACCCGATGAACTCGTTTTTTCTCATGAAAGAAAACTGTTTGAATATATTGCATTAGGCTTACCATCAATTTTTTGTAATCAAAAAATCTACTCTGAATTAAATCATAAGAGCGAAATTGGAATTTCAGTTAACTTAAATTCAGAAAATGAAATTTCTAAGGCTATTGAATTGTTAATTAAGGATAAAAATTTACATCAAAAACTGAGTGAAAATTGCATCGAACTTGCTGAAAAAATTACAAATTGGGAGACGGAATATTTAAAACTTCAAAACTGCTATACAAATTTATTAGCCGCCAATTAAATCAATCTTCCGTTAATTAAACCTAAGAACTGATTCCATAATTGGGAAAATGTCACAAAAAATCCCAAAAAAAAACAAGCAATGCGACATTAAATATAGCTGCTTAAATAGATATTTAGTCAAAAAGACAAAATTTTTACGCCATTCATATAATTATTCTGCCTCATTCTATCAATTAAAAATATCTTGATTGATATTGATTAAGCATAAACTGCTTAGTCTACTGAATAGTACAACTTTTGCATATGAAAAAATCTATACTCAACTACAAAATTCTTCTAATGGTTTTCATGGCCACATTGGGATTTGTTTCGGATTCATTTTCACAAATCACCGGAGTGTCAATTTCGTCTCCGACAAGTATTTGTAACAATGCTCCCGGGGCAAGTATTTCTGTCAATATTACAGGAACACCGGTTGGACCAACAACTTTTCTTTGGAGTACAACTGGTGACGGAACTTTTTCGAATAGTTCAGCACAATCCACGACATATTCTCCGGGAGCAAACGATCTAAGCACTAAAGTATTTGCTTTATCAGTTCAAGTTGATGACAATGGCGATATTCACAACGCTACTGGTTTCTCTGTCAACATTAACAATGCGCCAACTATCTCAGCCATTTCCAATAATGGTCCAAAGTGTGAAGGAGTTACAATTGCATTATCAGCAACAACAGCAAATGGCGATGGAACAACATTGGATTTCGTTTGGTCAGGTCCAAACGGGTTCAGTGCAAATACAGAAGATGCTAATATTAACAATCCGGTTAATGCAAATGATGGTTCTTACACATTAACTATTACTGATGACAATAATTGTTCTGCATCGTCAAGCACATCGGTAACAGTATATCAAAAACCTACAATTTCTGCTATTTCTAATAATGGTCCTAAATGTGAAGGGTTAAACATCAACTTAAACGCTACAACAAGTGATGGAGATGGTGCTATTACCACATATACATGGGCAGGTTCAAACGGATTTGCTGCTTCTACAGAAGATGCAACAATTAATTCAGTTGTAAATGCAAATGATGGAGCTTATACTTTAACTATTGAAGATGCTAATGGTTGTTCAGTTAGTAATTCAACAACTGTTACTGTATACCAAAAACCTACAATTTCGGCTATTTCAAATAATGGTCCTAAATGTGAAGGTTTAAATATAGACCTGAGTGCAACAACAAGTGCAGGTGATGGAGCAATTTCTTCATACACTTGGGCAGGTTCAAATGGATTTGCAGCTTCTACGGAAGATGCAACAATCAGTTCAGTTGTAAATGCTAATGATGGAGCTTACACTTTAACAGTTTTAGATGCCAATGGTTGTTCTGTAAACAATTCTACAACAGTTACAGTTCATCAAAAACCTTCAATCACAGCTATTTCCAATAATGGTCCTAAATGTGAAGGATTAAATATCAATTTAAATGCCTCTACAAGTGATGGTGACGGAGCAATTACTTCTTATACTTGGGCTGGTTCTAACGGATTTGCTGCTTCTACTGAAGATGCAACAATCAGTTCAGCTTTAAATGCAAATGATGGAGCTTATACTTTAACTGTTGCAGATGCAAATGGTTGTTCGGTTAGTAATTCAACTACGGTTACAGTTTACCAAAAACCTTCAATTTCTGTTATTACTAATAATGGTCCTAAATGTGAGGGATTAAATATCGACCTAAGCGCAACAACAAGTGCCGGTGACGGAGCGATTTCATCATACACTTGGGCTGGTTCAAATGGATTTGCTGCTTCTACTGAAGATGCAACAATCAGTTCAGTTGTAAATGCAAATGATGGAGCTTACACTTTAACTGTATTAGATGCTAATGGTTGTTCGGTAAATAATTCTACAACAGTAACAGTTTATCAAAAACCAAGCATTTCGGCTATTTCTAATAATGGTCCTAAATGTGAAGGATTAAATATCGACCTAAGCGCAACAACAAGTGCCGGTGACGCAGCAATTTCTTCATACACATGGGCAGGTTCTAACGGATTTGCCGCTTCTACTGAAGATGCTACAATCAATTCAGTTGTAAATGCAAATGATGGAGCTTACACTTTAACAGTATTAGATGCCAATGGTTGTTCAATAAATAATTCTACCACAGTTGTTGTTCACCAAAAACCTTCAATTTCTGCTATTTCTAACAATGGTCCTAAATGTGAAGGATTAAATATCAATTTAAATGCATCGACTAGTGATGGTGATGGAGCAATTTCTTCATACACTTGGGCTGGATCAAACGGATTTGCAGCTTCTACTGAAGATGCTACTATCAATTCAGCAGTAAATGCACATGATGGAGCTTATACATTAACTGTTGCAGATGCTAATGGTTGTTCAGTTAGCAATTCTACAACAGTTACAGTTTATCAAAAACCAAGCATTTCGGCTATTTCTAATAATGGTCCTAAATGTGAAGGATTAAATATCGACCTAATCGCTACAACAGCTGCTGGTGATGGAGTAATTTCGTCATACACATGGGCTGGTTCAAACGGATTTGCTGCTTCTACTGAAGATGCTACAATCAGTTCAGTTGTAAATGCAAATGATGGAGCTTACACTTTAACAGTGTTAGATGCGAATGGTTGTTCAGTAAATAATTCTACAACAGTAACAGTATATCAAAAACCAAGTATTTCAGCTATTTCTAATAATGGTCCTAAATGTGAAGGTTTAAATATCGACTTAAGCGCTACAACAGTTGCTGGTGATGGAGCAATTTCTTCATACACTTGGGCTGGTTCAAACGGATTTGCTGCTTCTACTGAAGATGCTACAATCAGTTCAATTGTAAATGCAAATGATGGAGCTTATACTTTAACTGTATTAGATGCAAATGGTTGTTCAATAAATAATTCTACAACTGTAGTTGTTCATCAAAAACCTTCAATTTCAGCTATTTCTAATAATGGTCCTAAATGTGAAGGTTTAAATATCAACCTTCTTGCAACAACAAGTGCTGGTGATGGAGCAATTTCTTCATACACTTGGGCAGGTTCAAACGGATTTGCTGCTTCTACTGAAGATGCAACAATCAATTCAGTTGTAAATGCAAATGATGGAGCTTATACATTAACTGTATTAGATGCCAATGGATGTTCAGTAAATAATTCAACTTCTGTTACAGTATATCAAAACCCTACAGCATCTTATAGTATTACAGAAAGTTCAGTTATTCCTAATGACAATATTATTTGTTCAAGTAGTTCAGCAAGTTTTAATGGTTCGGCTTCATCATTAGGTGATGGAAGCAGTATTACAACTTATGCATGGTTACGTGGAGTTACTCCAGTTGGACCAAATTCGAATTCATATTCAACATCAACAGCAGGTTCATATACATTAAGAGTTACTGATAATTTAGGATGTTCAAATACAAGTTCATCACAAACTTTAACAGTAAACACATTGCCATCTGCAACGATTGGCGTAAATGATGCAGACCAATGTATTAACGGAGTTGGATATGCAGGAAACAATTCATTTAACTTTTCAAGTTCTAATACTACAAATATTGCCAATTACAGTTGGAATTTAGGAGATGGAATTGGAGCATCAAGTGGTGCATCAAACTCTACTTATAATTCATATGTTTATGGTGATGAAGGAACTTATACTGTAACATTAAATTTATTAGACAATAATGGATGTACAAACACGGCTACAAGAAATGTTTTTGTTCGTCCGAAACCAGTTGTAAGTTTTGCATCATCTAGTGCATTACAACAATGTTTAAGTACCAATAGCTTTGTATTTACAAATGGAACAACATTAAGTGATGGAACACCAAATGTAGGAACAAGTTATTCATGGAATTTCAGAAATGGTTCTTTAGGTACTGGAGCAACTCCAACTAAAGTTTATACAGCAGATGGACACTTTACAGTTACTTTAACCGCTACAACTACTCACGGTTGTATTGATAGTTTTAACAGAGTAAATTATTTAGATGTTTGGCCTAGTCCAAATATTGTTGCAGGTACAAGTTCAACAATCTCAGGAGGAGTTTCTGCAAATGCTGGTCAATTGTTATGTACTAGCAAAGTAATTTTCACAAATGCATCTACTATAAATGAAGGTTCTATTGTAAATTACACTTGGAACTTTAATGATGGTAGCGCGATAGTTTCAACAGCATCTCAAGACGATTTAAAACATGAATTTCCAATTAAAGCTGAAAGTTTAATGGCATGGGGAGATCCAGGATATCCAAACGTAATTCGTTCTATTCTGGTAACAGCCACTTCAGACAGAGGTTGTGTTTCAACATCTACAATTACTCGTCATATTACCAATGCACCAACCGCAATTATTAGTATGTCATTCCCAACTACACAATGTTTAAACGGTAATGCATTTAACTTTAGAAATGCATCAACTAATCATTGGCCATCATTTGTAAATGGTAATAAATGGACATGGGGAAATGGTGATACTAATATTACTACAATCTATAATGATTATAATTATGCAAGTGAAGGATCATATAGAGTACATTTAATTTCATACGCATCAACAGGTTGTACAGATACAACTTACATGGATGTAAATGTATTAAGTGCACCTGATGCTTCTTTTACTCATAATGCTTCTTGCACAAACAGTGTTACATTTGCGGATCATTCAGCACATGCAACTTCATACGCATGGGATTTTGGAAATGGAACAACATCAACACTTCCAAATCCATCAATTACTTATGCTGCACCAGGCGCTTACAATGTTAAACTTACAATCAATGGATCAAACTCATGTGGTTCTTCTGCAAGTGTAGATAGTCAATTAGTTGTAGTAGGTAATGTTCCAAGTTTATCATTTACAACTGCCACAAATAGCTGTAACAACAGAATGAGCTTTACTAATACATCAACAAGTCCTAGTGGAACTCCTAGTTATATTTGGAGATTTGGAGATGGAGATACTTCTATTTTAGCAAATCCTACTCACGATTATTTAACTAGTGGAAGTAAAAGTGTTGTATTGGAAGCAGTATCAACAACAGGTTGCGTAGCAAATATTACTCAATCGGTAACTGCAAGTGCTTACAATTCAAATGTTATTGATGCCGATTTCACAATTACGCAAGCTGATTTATGTGTAAATTCTGTGAGTTTAGCTAATACATCTTTAAACTCAACAGTTTCAACCACCTATCAATATTCAATTGATAATGGAGCATTTCAAACTATATCATCTTTCCCGGTTACCTTAAGTAGTTTATCGAATGGAGCTCATACTATTATTTTAAGAGCAACAGAAGGAGCTTGTGTAAGTAATGAGACAAAATCATTTACATTAAACAGAGATGTTACACCGGCATTTACAGTTGGAACTCAACAAAGCTGTAATACATTATTAAGTTTTGCAAACACAACATCAGGAACAGGACCATTTACTTATTTCTGGAATTTTGATGATGGTGGAGCAAATTCAACTTCAATTAATACTAGTCATAGTTTCTCAACAGGAGGTACTTATCTTGTTGAATTAACTGCAATTACCTCTGTAGGTTGTTCAACAACAGTTAGTCAAAGTGTAGTTGTTAATACACCAGCAACAAGTGGACCAACAGCTTCATTTACCAATTCAACAGCAGGTGGATGTGCCGCAGGATATAACTTCACAAACACATCAACAGGAGCTACAAGTTATTTATGGGATTTTGGTGATGGAAGCACATCAAATGTTGCAAATCCAACAAAAGGTTTTGGAGCAACAGGAACCTATACAATTACTTTAACAGCATTTAATGGTTCTGGATGTCAATCTGTAACAAGTTCAAGTTTAGTTGTAACAAGTGTAGCAAACGGTCCTTTAGCAGGTTTTACAATCGAGAATACTGGTCAATGTGGTGCCGGAGCACAATTTAGCTTCTTAAATACATCTTCACATGTAGGACCAGGATGGATTCCAACTTCAATTTGGGATTTTGGTGATGGAACAACATCAACCAATACATTTGTTTATGGTAAAACTTATGCAACAACAGGTTATAAAACAATTACACTGACAGTTGTAAATTCAGTTGGATGTTCATCATCTTACAGCAGAATATTATATGTAGGAACAGCTCCTACAGCATCTTTTACTCCTTCATATACTGCTTGTAGCAAAACAGTAAGTTTCACAAATACTTCAAGTGCTGGCGCAGGAATTACTTATGAATGGAATTTTGGAGATAACACAACATCAACTTCTACAAATCCAAGTATTACTTATGCAGCTGTTGGAAGTTATGATGTTACTTTAACTGTAAATAACCAAGGATGTATTTCTACAAATACACAAACTGTTGAAGTAGGTTCTTCGCCAACAGTTAGTTTCTCTGATTCAATCGGAACTTGTGCCAACAACATTGTATTTGTAAATAATTCAAGCGTTGATTATGGAGATTTAACTTATAGCTGGGATTTTGGAGATGGAACAACATCAACACTACAAACACCGGTAAAAGCTTATGCAAGTTCAGGATCAAAATCTGTAACATTAACAGCAACGAATTCTACAGGATGTAGCATTTCAAGCACTAGAAGCATTACTGCAGTAGCTGCAACTCAAGCTCCAATAGCATCGTTCTCACATGGTGCAGTTGAAACTTCATGTACAAATACTCATTCATTCATGAATACTTCAAGTGTATCAACAGGCGTACCTTCATACAGATGGGATTTTGGAAATGGTGATACTTCAATAGTAGCATCACCAACTGTTAGATACAATTATCCTGGAACTTATTTGGTTTCATTAACTGTAAATGATGGTGTTTGTTCAACAGTTTATACAGAAAATATTCATGCTGCAGTAGGACATAGTGGTCCAATTGTGCAGTTTACAACTCCACTTGCAACACAGTGTATTAGTTCAAACAGATTTGATTTCTCAAATTCTACTTATTTCATTGGATGGGGTTGGGTAAATAATGGATATACCTGGAATTTTGGTGATGGAACAACTTCTACTTCAACTTTCCATTATGGTAAAACTTATTCAGCACCAGGAACCTATACAGTTACTTTAAATGCTATTTCAATGGCAGGTTGCACAGGAAGTGCAACAATGAATGTAACAGTTGTGGCTTTACCTTGTACAGGATTATCAGTGGTTACTATGGACGACCTACCAACTGAAATCAGCAAAGATGGTGAAGTAAAAGCTGCAGGTTCTGATGTGACAGGAGTTTCTTCTGTAACTGCTAATAGTTTCAATATTAATTTGTATCCAAATCCTAATACTGGAAGTTTCACAATTAGTGTAGCAGATATGGTTAATTACAAAGATGTTGATGTAGTTATCGTTGATATGTTAGGTAGATCAGTTTATAACAAATCACATGATTTAAGAAACGAGAACAGCATTGAATTTAGAAACTTAAATTTAGATGCAGGTAAATACCATGTTATTCTAACTAATGGAAACAAGGTAATTGGAAGAGCATTCTTTGCAGTTGCTGGTCAATAAAAACAATTAGATTACTAAAAAAGAGTTGCAAGAAATTGCAACTCTTTTTTTTTGCCTCATATTTGTGAAAATGCCTGACAAAAAAAAATACCTTGTTTTAATTCTTGGCCCGACAGCCTCCGGAAAAACTGCATTATCAATAGAGCTGGCACAGCACTTTCAAACAGAAATAATTTCAACTGATTCAAGGCAGTTTTATAAAAGAATGGATATTGGAACTGCCAAGCCAAATGCATTGGAATTAAGTATAGCTAAACATCATTTTATAGACTTTCTTGAGCCTGAACAATATTATTCAGCTGGTGACTTCGAAAGAGATTCAATAAAAAAACTAAATGAGTTATTTCAAGAAAAGGATATAGTTATTGCAACCGGAGGCTCCGGATTATTTGTAAAAGCTTTGGTTGATGGATTGGATGAAATGCCCAAAGCAAATTTAGAATTAAGAGCAAGGTTAGAGTTGGATTATGCTAAAAATGGAATTGATTTTTTACAAAATGAACTTAAGAATCTCAATCCTAAAAAATGGGAAATGATTGACCAACAAAATCCTCAAAGACTCATGAGAGCTATTGAAATGAGCATACAAGGTGTTGAACTAGGAAACGTAAAAAAAACACGTGGATTTGAAACAATAAAAATTGGAATTGACTGGCCAAGGGAAGAATTATACCAAAGAATTAATTTAAGGGTTGATATGATGCGAAAAAATGGTTTGGAAAAAGAAGCCAGAGAATTATATCCTATCAAACACTTAAACGCATTACAAACTGTAGGTTACCAAGAGTTGTTTGATTATTTCGATGGAAAATGTGAAATCGAATTTGCTTTTGATAAAATTAAGCAACACAGTAGAAATTATGCTAAGCGTCAACTAACTTGGTTTAAAAAAGACGAAGAGATTATTTGGAAAAAAGCAAGAGAAGTCGCTGAAATAAAGGAACTTATAGTGTTTACATGTCATTACAACAAAGCTCAATAAATTTACTTATTTTTGCAGCCGGAAAAAACCAAAGATGATAGAACTATTTAGCAGACCGGAAGCTTGGCTTTCCTTAGTAACATTAACTATAATGGAAATCGTGTTGGGAATCGACAACGTAATTTTCATTTCACTGGTAACAGGTAAACTTCCTAAAGAACATCAGCAAAAAGCAAGGCGAATAGGAATATTTCTGGCACTTTTCATTAGAATTATTCTTTTGAGCTTTTTATCTCATATTGTGAACAGTCCGCAGAACCCGGTTTTTACAATTATAGAGCACCCTATTACTGTTAGAGATATTGTTCTATTAGGTGGAGGATTATTTTTATTGTATAAAAGTACAATTGAAATTTTCGAACTACTTGAAGATGGTGGTGAAGAACACAGTAAGAATATTCAAGCTAAGTTCTGGAATGTTGTTTTTCAGGTAATTTTGATTGATATCGTATTTTCATTTGACTCTATCATAACGGCAGTTGGATTAGCTCAGGATTTGCCTGTTATGATTCTTGCTGTTGTTATTTCAATGATTATTATGTTATTCTTTTCAGGATATATTGCTGAATTCATTAATAAACACCCAAGTATTAAATTATTAGCATTAGCATTTTTACTTGTAATAGGAATCATGCTAATAATTGAAGGCTGGAATCACGAAGTGGCTGAAAAATTCAACCTGAAAGCATATGTTTATTTTGCTATGGCCTTTTCAATTGGAATAGAATTATTGAACATGAAAATGCGCAAAAAAGATTCGAAATCAGTTGAACTAAAAGATATCTATAAATAAGTTACCATGAACAAAGTGGTAAAATTAACCGATTGGGGATTAATAGATTACAAAACTGCATGGGACCAACAAGAAGTTCTTTTTAAAGAACTGGTTGATACCAAACTTTTGGAAAGAGAATTTGCAGAGGACAAGAAAACTGTTTTAAAGAACACTTTGATATTTTGCGAACATCCGCACGTTTATACCTTAGGTAAAAGTGGAGATGTAGCGAATTTATTGCTAGATGAACAGGGCTTAAAAGACGCAAACGCAGTTTTTTATCCGATTAACCGAGGCGGAGACATAACCTATCATGGGCCCGGCCAA
This sequence comes from Vulcanococcus limneticus LL, assembly GCA_943361925.1. Classification (GTDB taxonomy): domain Bacteria; phylum Bacteroidota; class Bacteroidia; order UKL13-3; family UKL13-3; genus CAISCU01. The sequence continues at coordinate 47,308 of CALRIT020000008.1, forward strand.
TTGGTAGTATACCCGATATTTGATTTGGAACAATTCTTCACAGATATACATCGGTATTTAAGAACACTTGAAGAAGCAATAATCAACACGCTGGCTGAATATGGAATCGTAGCAGGTAGGTATGAAGGTTATACCGGAGTTTGGCTAGATGCAGATAATGATAAAGCGAGGAAAATTTGTGCAATGGGTGTTAGATGCAGCAGATGGGTTACCATGCACGGATTGGCATTTAATGTAAATTCGGATTTAAACTATTTTAAGAATATCATTCCATGTGGCATTGATGATAAAGATGTGACATCCATGGAACGTGAACTGGGAAGAAAAGTTGATATGGATGAAGTAAAGGAAAAACTAAAAATTCATTTAGCTGAATTATTTGAATTTGAATATCAATAAGAAATAAAAAGAGCGGGCGAACCAAAGGTTCGCCCGCTCTTTTTGTATCGAAGTTTAAAAACTTGTTATTTTAATATGCTTCTTGAAATTACCAATTTTTGAATTTCACTTGTTCCCTCTCCTATTGTACATAATTTAGAATCACGATAGAATTTTTCTACAGGGAAATCTTTGGTATAACCATAACCTCCAAAAATTTGAACTGCCTCCGTTGAAGCCCAAACTGCTACTTCACTTGCATAATACTTGGCAAAAGCACCTTCTTTATTAACGCTTAAACCTTTATTCTTTCTATCAGCAGCTTGCAAAGTTAATAGTTCAGCAGCTTCAATTCTGGTAGCCATATCAGCTATTTTAAACGAAATGCCCTGGAAATTTGAGATTGGTTGACCAAATTGTTGACGCTCTTTTGAATATTTTAAAGCAGCTTCATATGCACCTTTAGCAATTCCTAATGATAAAGAGGCAATTGAAATTCTACCTCCATCAAGAATTTTCATGGCTTGTTTAAAACCATCTCCTACTTCACCCAAAACATTTTCTTCAGGAATTCTGCAATCTTCAAAAATCAATTCTGCAGTTTCAGAAGCACGCATTCCTAATTTATTTTCTTTTTTACCACCTTTAAAACCAGGAGTTCCTCTTTCAACAACAAATGCTGTAATACCATTTGAGTCTAACAATTCTCCTGTACGTGCTAAAACAACAGCCACATCGCCTGTAATTCCATGTGTAATCCAGTTTTTTGTGCCATTTAAAACCCAATGATTGCCATCTTTTTTAGCAACACATTGCATTCGCATGGCATCACTTCCTGTATTTGCCTCAGTTAAACCCCAAGCTCCCATCCATTCACCGGTAGCAAGTTTTGGTAACCAACGTTTCTTTTGTTCATCGTTTCCAAAATACATAATATGTCCTGTACAAAGTGAATTATGTGCAGCCATACTTAAACCAACTGAGCCACAAACTTTAGATAATTCTACAATTGCAGTAACATATTCAAAATAACCCAATCCGGAGCCTCCGTATTCTTCAGGAACTAAAACTCCCAATAGGCCTAATTTACCCATCTCGCGAAACATTTCTCTTGGAAAGAATTGCGCTTCATCCCATTCCATAACATAGGGACGAACATTTTTTTCAGCGAAATCACGCACCATTTGGGCGATCATTCTTTGGTTTTCGGTTTGGTCGAAATTCATAAAATTGGTTTTCGGTTTGTTCCGCAATATCCAACTTAGTCGTTAAAAAACGATGAAGATATTTTGCAAATTTTGCTAATCAACAAATACATATGGTTTTATCAAATTTAAAATCGAATCATTTACAGTTTTGATGTTTTTTAAATCGTAAATTTCCTTGAATTGGCCATGAACTTGGCGATAGTTTACTATCTGTTTTGATAAAACAAATTTGAAATATGGATGCGATTTTAATTCATCAAAACTTACGCTGTTGAGATTAAACTTAACTACAGATTTTGAACTAATCGTAATTTTTCCATCCAGGTCATATAACAAATCTTCATTAAACCCATAAATCTCTGTTAACTGCTGCAAACTCACAAAACCACCCAGCTTTTTCCGGTATTGAAGTATTTTCGATGTTAGTGCAGGACCAACTCTGTATAAAGAAAGTATTTCTAAACTATCAGCCAAGTTTAAATCTACTATTGCCAATTTCGGTTTTGGTTCAGGTTTCTTTTTTATAGAATCTGCGTAAACTGTATTAAAGTTTGATTTCTCAAAATCTTTGTAAGTGATTGCTGGGATTTCAGCCATTGTAAGATGTACTTCAATTGGTTTTGGCTTAAAAAATACCGGCACCCATAATTTAATTAACCAAGTTAATAAAATAAAAAAGAGCAACAGGTAAATACCTTGCTGCTCTAATCTGTTAAAATAAAAATAGGACTCTATCCAGGTTTTAATTTTTGTCTTCATCTCCATGTGTTGGTGGTTTATTGATTTTTGGATTTTTTACGATGAAAAAATACAAAAGAGCAAAAACAACCAAACCAAAAAAGGCTTCAGTTAAGAACCAAAAAGTGAAACTTGCAGGTTCTGCGGGCTCTGTGAGCAATATTAAATAATTCATGATTTTGTTGATTTTAGCTGTTCATCGAGCAATTTTAGGCCTTCCTGAAACGATTTAGGGTTATACCCCAAAACATTCATCGCCTTATCTAATCTAAAGCCTGTAATAGGCGGACGTTTAGCCGGTTGTTTAATGCCTTCACTGCTCGATAAGTGAAGAAAACTCTTATCCAGGTTCCAAAAATCAGCAACCTGAACGACTAAATCGTAAACGCTCATAAAGTTCTTCCCTGAGATATTATAAATTCCAGAAGCTTTCTGAGCAGCAATTAAGGCACAACCCTGAGCTAAATCTTCAGCTAAAGTTGGTGTTCTGAATTGATCAGCAACTACATTTATTGATTTACCTGATTCTAAGGCACCTTTTGCCCAAAGAACAATATTACTACGACTCATATCGCTAACAATCCCATAAACTAAAACAGTTCTGGCAATTGCCCAGCTTTTTGATTTTGCTTGAACAATTTCTTCAGCCTTAACTTTAGATAAACCGTAATAACTTATTGGACTAGGTTTTTCATCTTCTGTTAAAGGACCATGAGTTCCATCGAAAATAAAATCAGTAGAAACATGAACAAAATGCGCATTGATTCTATTACATGCATTTACCAAAAAATCAACCGCATGGATGTTCAATGCATCACAAGCTTCTCTTTCAGATTCACATGCATCAACATTGGTCATAGCAGCTGTATTGATAACAACATCAGGCTGGTATAAATCCAAAACACTATCAACTTCATTTTTTTGAGTAATATCCAATGATGCATAGGTATAACCTGTTTTATCAGGATATCTATCTGCACCTCTGGCTGTAGCTATTAATTCTACTGAAGAATTTGTTTTGTAAAGGTCGACTAATTTCTGACCTAATAAACCATTACTGCCGGTAATTAGAACTTTCATTTTCGAATGTTTGATTTGGTTGCAATATCAGCAAAAAGAATCAAATCATTAAGAATGAAATCAAAAGTAAATTTGATATCAACAAGAAATCAATGATTAGAAATACCATTTAAATAATATTGCCATAATTAACAATTTTACTGCCACTCTGTCACAATTTCCCGTATATTTGTAATCCAAAAATTCAATAAATGAACGGAGATTTAGAAGCAAAAGCGCCTGAAAAAGCAATAAGAAACTTATACATTGAAACTTACGGATGTGCAATGAATTTTGCCGATAGTGAAGTTGTTGCTTCCATTATGGGTGATAAAGGATTTAAAACTACCCAAAACCTAGCTGAAGCTGATGTGGTTTTTATGAATACTTGTTCGATTAGAGACAATGCAGAAGCGCATGTTTGGGGAAGAATTAAAGAAATGAAACCCTATAAAAGAAGCAATCCGGGTTTAATTATTGGTGTGCTTGGCTGTATGGCTGAACGATTAAAAACTCAGTTTCTTGAAAAAGAACAAATAATTGATATTGTAGTTGGACCAGATGCATACAGAGATATTCCTCAATTGATTGCTCAAGTTGAAGAAGGGCAAAAAGCTGTGAACGTTTTGCTTTCGAGAGAAGAAACTTATGCAGAAATTACACCGGTTCGTTTGAGTTCAAATGGAGTTACAGCCTTCATTAGTATTATGCGTGGTTGCGATAATATGTGTTCGTTTTGTGTAGTTCCATTTACCAGAGGAAGAGAAAGAAGCAGAGCATCAGAATCGATTTTAAAGGAAGCTCGTGATTTATATGAAGCTGGTTACAAAGAAGTAACTTTATTGGGTCAAAATGTTGATTCATACAGGGAGGAAGATGCCGATGGAAATGTGATTTGCAATTTTGCACAACTCTTAGAAAAGGTAGCACAAATTGCTCCTGATTTAAGAATTAGATTTAGCAGCTCCCATCCAAAAGACATTACAGATGAAGTTTTGTATACCATTAAAAAGTATGATAATATCTGTAATTATATCCATTACCCTATTCAATCAGGAAACAGCAGAGTTTTAAAACTGATGAACCGTACTTATGATAGAGAATGGTTAGAGATGAGATTGGCGAAAATCAGGGAAGTACTTCCTGATTGTGGCATTTCAACAGATATTATAGCAGGATTTTGCAGCGAAACAGAAGAAGAACATCAGGATACACTTTCCTTATTTAAAGATGCTAAATTCAATTTTGCATTTATGTATCAATACAGTGAAAGACCCGGAACACTTGCGGCACGCAGGTATGCAGATGATGTTCCGGTTGATGTAAAACACAGACGTCTTTCTGAAATTATTGCCATTCAAAGTAAAAACAGCATTGAATTAAACCAATTAGAAATTGGCAAAACTCATATCGTTTTAATTGAAGGTTTTTCAAAAAGATCTGAAGATGATTTAAGAGGTAGAAACGATAAAAGTCAGGTAGTAATTTTTCCAAGAGAACATTACCAAAAGGGACAATACGTTAAAGTTTTGATTGAAAGGGTAACTCAAACCAGCTTAATTGGCAAGGTAGTTGAAGAAGTAAAATTTTAATTTGGATTACGAAAAGTCATATCAGTTATTAGAAAAGTTTAATCTTTATTTCAGGGAATTGTCGGAGTCGGGCCGAACAAAATTCCTTGAAAGAACAGTTGTGCTTAGCAAAGAGATTAATGTTTATGGCAAAGACATGGATGTTAGTCCGGAAATCAAACTTATTGTACTCTCCTACTTTACGCAACTAACATTCGGATTAGAAAATTATTTTATTGGTGATTTTGATACGATTTATCTTTACGAAAAGGAGTTTACAGGAGCTAGCGGTAATAAATCAAAAACAGGCCAAACTTTTCACTCTAAAATAATTGCTCTTTCATGGTATCATTTTTCTGAATCACACTTAAAAGTTAATGATGGTGACAATCTAGGTTATTACCATATTTCACAAGCAATGGTTCAGGCTTTAAAAAACGGCGATTCAATTGATGATATTTTTGTTGGTTACTATAAAACAGCTGCTGAAATTGTATTTTCAGAATTAGAAAAAAACAAATTTCTTAGCTTTTATAACAACAATAGAAGCTCTATAAAAAATCAGGATTTCGATTCATTGTTTCCAATTTTAACTGAATTATTTTTTGATAATCCAATTGAACTTTCTAAAACTTTACCTGATACTTATACCCGATTATGTATTCTGTATAACCAAGATCCAATGGCCTTTGACATTGATTATGAACTTGATAAAACCAAATACAGAAACAAAAAAAATATTAGTCCAATCCCTGAGAAAATAAAAAAAGTCTATTCTTACTATACCTCACATTGGACACATAATTTGCCATTATTCAATATAATTCTTGTCCCTGTTTTCTTCATTTATTATATAAGGCCACATTTATTGTTAACTTTCAATCAGCTTATAATAATCACTATTATTAGTAGTTTGTTGATTTATGTTTTTGGTCGAAAATTTTTCATAGGAAGAGGTTTATTTAAATCTGAATTTTGGTTGATATTTAATTGCTTTTTAGGATTCGGACCATCCCTTTTATTTTTATTATTTTGGAGCAGTTTGTATTTAAATTTCAATCCGATTATTTCAGAACATAACATTGAAGGAAGAGATACCATAAGCAAAAGGACTAAAAGTGGAGGCACACGCGTACATAGCTTTACCTACTATTTTACTGATGGTTTTTTAAACGATTACCCTGAAGCAAGAACATTATTTGTTGAAGACATAGATCCGGAACATTTCCCCGAAAACCCCAAATTTAAATTTACAGTTTCTACCAGCATTTTTGGCTATGAGGTAGTCTCAGAAAAACGATTAATTGAAGATAAAAATGAATATTCAAGATATTAAACAGCGCTTTGAAATTATAGGAAATTCTCCCTTATTAAACATCGCACTTGAAACAGCAGTTAAAGTTTCAGGAACTGATATAACAGTGTTAATTAACGGAGAAAGTGGTGTTGGTAAAGAAGCATTTTCGAAAATTATACATGCTTTGAGTCACCGTAAACATGGTCCATTTATTGCTGTTAACTGCGGTGCAATACCTGAAGGCACAATAGATTCAGAATTATTTGGACATGAAAAAGGTTCGTTTACCGGAGCACATGATACACGAAAAGGATATTTTGAAACAGTAAATACAGGAACCATTTTTTTAGATGAAGTTGGAGAACTTCCATTAGAAACACAAGCTAGGTTATTAAGGATGCTAGAAAGTGGTGAATTCTTAAAAGTTGGTTCTAGTAAAGTTCAAAAAACTGATGTAAGAATTATTGCAGCAACCAATAAAGATTTATTAGACCTTTCTCAAACCGGAAGATTTAGAGAAGATCTGTATTACAGACTTTCAACGGTTCCAATTAAAGTTCCACCTTTAAGAGAAAGAAGAGAAGATATTGGTTTGTTATTCAGAAAATTCTCGGCAGATTTTGCAGAAAAATACCGATCGAAACCAGTGGTATTAGAACCGGAAGCATTACAAATGATGATCAACTTTAGGTGGCCGGGAAATATCAGACAATTAAAAAATATTGCTGAACAATTATCGGTTTTAGACGAAGACAAAATTGTTAGTGGAGTTGAATTACAAAGAATTTTACCTCCAGAAAAATCGGGATTACCAATGATTATTGGAAACTCTGCTGCAGAAATGCAATTGAGTGAACGCGATATTATGTATAAGTTTTTGTTGGATTTAAGAAAAGATCTTTCCGACTTAAAAGCGGTGGTTTATGATATGATGCAGGGAAACTTGAACAATACGGAAATATTCAAACAACCGGTAAATCATAACAATATCAATACTCCTGTTTATACCGCACCTGATTATAACCAAACATTACCGGTAACACAACCAGTAGTTCAAATAACGCATCCAAATCATGTTCACACAAATGATTACATTGATATAACAGAATCAAATCCTGAACCTGAATCATTATCATTGGAGCAAAAAGAGATAGAGTTGATTAGCAAATCGCTTAAAAAGCATCATGGGAAACGCAAGAAAGCTGCACAGGAATTAGGCATCTCAGAAAGAACCTTGTATAGAAAAATCAAACAATATGATTTAGAAGATTAGAAAATTTCATAAAAAAAGGGCTTGCATCGATTGATACAAGCCCTTTTTTATTCGTTATTAAAATTACTTTTTAGATTTCAATTTGCCGGCAATGTCTACCAAAATTGGTTTTAATTGCTCTGCATTTTTATATCCAACCATAATTTCAGAAGTTTTAGCTTTTGGATTCATAAAAATGGTTGTTGGATAACCATTGATTTGATTGTTGCTTATAACTTGAGCAAGTTGAGGACCTGTGTATGATTTGCCTTCAAAAGTATAAGTAACACCTTCGATTTCAGGATTGAATTTAATGGCAATAAAATCTTTACCTACTAATTCCGCAATTTCAGGTTTTGCATAAGCATCTCTATCCATGCGCTTGCACCAGCCACACCACTCGGTATATATATCAACCAACATGATTTTATTCTTTTTCTTGGCTAATTCATAACCTTGATTAAAATCCATCCACTTAATTTCTTCGGATGATTTCATGGAAGTAGCCATGATAGTTACCAAGGCTAATACTACTAATTTTATTTTATGCATATTTCTTATGTTACAATTCTAGTGCCAAATTTTACTTCTGCAAAATAACAAAGTATCTACAGCAAGCAAGTGAATTTTAAGCAATCCTGTTTTCAAAAGTAAAAAAAGAATTTCCTTAAAATATCTTAAGAATATTACTAAGCGTTTTCAGCCATAGAAACTATTCTTCCTACTTCACTGTAAGCTCCAGTTGCCAATTTTTCTCTAATTTCAACAAAGGCCTTAATTGTTTCTTCAACATTCTCTAAAGTGTGAACTGCAGTAGGAATTAATCTTAATAAAATCATTCCTTTAGGAATAACAGGATAAACAACCACTGAACAGAAAATACCATAATTTTCTCTCAAATCATGAACTACTGCTGTCGACTCCCCTACTGTTCCGTGCATCATAACAGGAGTTACACAAGAATTGGTTCTACCTAAATCAAAACCAACATCTTTTAATCCTTTTTGTAATGCATCTACAATTTTCCAAAGATTTTCTTTTAACTCAGGATGGTTTCTAATTAATTCCAATCTTTTTAAAGCACCCCAAACTATTGGCATTGGAACTGATTTTGCATAAATCTGAGAACGCAAATTGTAACGTAAAAACTTTACAACTTGTTTATCAGCAGCAATAAAACCACCAATTAATGCCATTGATTTTGCAAAAGTTCCAAAGTAAACATCAATTCCATCTTGACAATTTTGCTCTTCACCAGTACCGGCTCCTGTTTTACCTAATGTACCAAATCCATGTGCATCATCAACAAATAATCTGAATGAATATTTTGATTTTAATGCAACGATATCAGCTAAACGACCTTGAGCACCTGTCATACCAAATACACCTTCGGTAATTACCAAAATAGCACCACCCGATTCTTCAGTAAGTTTAGTTGCACGTTGTAATTGTTTTTCAAGACTTTCCAAGTTGTTGTGCTCGTAAACAAAACGTTTACCCATGTGTAATCTAACACCATCAACAATACAAGCATGAGATTCTGCATCATAAACTATTACATCATGTCTATCAACCAATGCATCAATAGCAGAAACCATTCCTTGGTAGCCATAATTTAATAAAACTGCATCTTCTTTAGATTCAAACGCAGCCAATTCTCTATCTAATTGTTCGTGGTAAACACTATTTCCACTCATCATTCTGGCTCCCATTGGGTAAGCCAATCCAAATTTTTCAGTAGCTTCTGTATCAGCTTTTCTTACTTCAGGATGATTTGCCAAACCCAGGTAGTTATTCAAACTCCAGTTCAACATTTCCTTACCACGAAAAGTCATTCTTGGACCAATTTCCCCTTCTAATCTTGGGAACATATAATATCCATAAGCATCATCGGCATATTGTCCTAATGGGCCGAGTTTTTTCTGAAGTTTGTCAAATAAATCCATGATTCGATTAAATAATTGCGCGAAAATACGATGTAAAGAAGTCAATCGCCACTTTAACATTAAATTTCAGCTTTTTTTACCTCCTAAAATTGTAAAAATTAGAATTTAAAGCGCAATTGTAGTTTCCAATCATATTCTGTAAACTCACGTTTATCTGATTTTAAATAACCCAATTTCATCCCAATTTTGAAGTTTTTTGATACTGAATAATTCATCATAAAAAAACCTGAGTTCCCATTTCCACTGTAGGTATTGAGTCCAAAAACTCCATTTAATTCCGATTCTGTTGCATACAATAAAGGTCCATTTTCGTCTGAACTAAAAATCGAATACCGAATATTGATGCTCATTTTTTGTGATTTCCACTCTAATTCCTCTATAAATAAATTTGAACTCAATTTTGATGTTCCTGATTTTGAGATTAAATCATACCTGCTTAATAATTCTATGTTTTTATGAATTTTAAACTGAAGGAATCCTCGTAACTGGCCGGAAACAATGGGCTTGATAGAATTATCCTGATTTTCTTCTGAACTAATTCTCCTCATTCTAATGCTAGTTTTTAGCCCTGAGCGGAGTTCATATTTTAATTCTGAAAAGTAATCCAATCCCCATTTGCAACTTGGAAATCTGTACTTTAACCAATCTGAAACATAATAATCACAAAAAGCCGATAAACTTAAATTCCTTGTTATTTTATATGAAGTTCCAAAATAAAATCCACGCTCATTTTGATTTCCCCATTCACACATTCCATTGGCAAAAGGATTGTTGTAGTTTTTGGAATAATCCCTAAGTAAAAAAACAAAGTCAAGTTTTGAATCAAAGGCCATCAATCCTGTTATTTGGGCTGCATGAGCGCGATAAGAATCAAATGTTAGTTCAGAAGCCAAAAGTAAATTTTTATAATTTAGACGAAGGTTCATTCCTCCTAAATAATAATTTGAAGCACTTTCATTCCAAAATTGATAAGGCTTTGATTTATCAAGTTGCAAGTTTTCCGACAATTTCCTGTGCAAAGCCAATAAGCCAAATTTTATTTTTTTGATTTGAAATCGAAAATGAAATCCCACTAAGTATTCAGCTATTTGATTCTTTTTTGCTAATTCTGATTCAGTTCGGTGAAGTCCTGTTTCATAAATCGAACCTAACATTAAAGTATCAGAAACTAAACTAGCACTTTTGTTTTTATAGGAGCAAAACACATCCAAATCGAACAATTTAAAATCATAAGAAAAAGCAATTCCTCTAAAAAATCGGTTTTCTTCAAAAGAACTGAATTTGTTAATTCCATCATTAAAACGAATTGCATTCAAGACCTGAGCGCCTTTTCCGGGTGCAAAACCTAAACCAAGCCCTAAACCTTGTCCGTAATGCAAACGATAATCGCCAATAGCTATTCTTTTTAAACGTGTATTCCCTTGGTAATAAAGATGAAAACTGCGAAAATCAAAAACTCCATTCTTTAAGCTTGTATATTTTTCGCCTGCATCATTTTCAAGATTGAAACCAAATTGCCAGGCATCTGAAAGTTTCATTTTAAATTTGAGCAAATCATGAAAATATTGCTTGGGAAATAATTCTACATCAATTGATTTAAACATTCTGGTTAAGTTGAGCTCCACTCTTGAATTATCATTATAACTATTAGATTTAAAGGATGAAATCAGCTTTTTATCTACAAACACAAAATGTCGAATCCAAAGCGCCATTTCAATTTTCAAATCATTAACAGCCACCAATTCTTCAATACATAAAAAGTCGCCATTTAAAATTCTATGTTTGATAATTAACTGCGCATCCAACAAATTCACAAATGGAATTTCCATCAAGTTTTTCTCAGTACATTTATTTAAAGAAAGTGGATGGCTTGACAAATCCTCAAGTTTTAAAATTAAATCTTGTTGCAAATTGGCATCAGCAGAAAAATCGGGGTGATTTTTAATGATGTTCTCCCAATTTTGATTGCCTGAAGAAATTTGTCCAATTGAAATTAAACCGTACATCAACAGGAAAATCAATAATATATAATGCTTCATATTATTGAGCTCCAATAAAATATTGAATTGAACATGCAAACCTCAATCCCCAGTATTGTCGATAGGAATTTGAGAAATTAAAATCCAGCTGATTATATTTAAATCCTAATCCAAAGCAGAATTCCGGTCGGTTTAAATAGGAACCTGAATTAATATAAAACGATGATTCCGGCTTTTGAAATTGAAATGCGAAGGATTGTTCGGAGGATTTAACATCAGGCTCTTTCTTAGCCATCATTAAAAATTTGAGGTTTGGAACCAATTGCCATGAAAGATTCAGTCTGTAATAATCGGAAAGGGTTTCATTTGAATTGAACGATTTCATCATTCCTAAATTAGAAGCCACCTGAATGTTTGAATTAATTTTATAAAAAAACGAGAATTGAGTACCAGGTAAATTTCCCGATTCATATTCAGGAATTCCTGAATGAAAGTAAAGCAGGTCGATTCCCATAAAAAATTCAGGTAATATTTTTTTTGAAATCCCAAGTACAAAAATCTGCTTCTTTAATTGAGCCTCATTTGCCTGTACTAGCCCAATTTTATAGGCACTAAGCTTATTTTGTTTTACTAATATCAGTTGAAAATCAGACAAGGAAGTCGAAATTGCAGGAACAACTGATGAAATGGATGAATAATAACCCAAATTATTCAATGGAACTGCGGGTTGAAGAAATAAATTTCCTGCGGAATGAGGAATAATGACATTTTGGGCTGAACCTAAAGATTCTGAACCTGAAAAGCCTTGTAAAACCTGAGAAAACAGGCTTATCCGACTAAAAATAATGAATAAAAAAAGTGTAAATCGCATGTATTAAATTTACACCTACCTTTAATTAGCAAAAATATAGGTAGTTACAACGTTTTGAAAATCAAGCCAATAAAAACCTAAAAAAAACCAATGCAACAAATATGTTTGGCAAATGCTATTTTCGCAGGCTTGAAAAATAAATACTGATAAAAAAATAAATACTTATGAATGATTATGTAATCTACTTAGTCCCTGCGTTGGGGATTATTGGCCTAATAGTAATGGCCATTAAGAGTGCCTGGGTTAGTAAACAGGATGCGGGTGATAAAAACATGCAAGAACTTGCAGGTTATATTGCTGATGGAGCAATGGCCTTTTTAAAAGCTGAATGGAAAGTTTTAAGCATTTTCGTAGCAATTGCTGCTGCATTATTAGCTTATTCAGGAACCATTCACGAAATCAATGGCAAACCAATTCACTCTAGCTGGATTATTTCGATTTCATTCATTATAGGAGCAGTATTCTCTGCAACTGCAGGTTATATTGGTATGAAAGTAGCTACTAAAGCTAATGTTCGTACAACTCAAGCTGCTCGTACTAGTTTAAAACAAGCATTAAAAGTTTCATTCACAGGTGGTACTGTAATGGGATTAGGTGTTGCCGGTTTAGCTGTTTTAGGTTTAGGCGGATTGTTTATTGCTTTCTTAAATATTTTTGCTGATTTAGGTGCAGATACAGTTAAAACTGCAATTGAAGTTTTAACAGGTTTCTCTTTAGGAGCTGAATCAATTGCATTATTTGCTCGTGTTGGTGGTGGTATTTATACAAAAGCTGCTGACGTAGGTGCTGACTTAGTTGGTAAAGTTGAAGCTGGTATTCCTGAGGATGACGTTCGTAATCCTGCAACTATTGCAGATAACGTAGGTGATAACGTAGGTGACGTTGCTGGTATGGGTGCGGATTTATTCGGTTCTTATGTTGCTACAATTTTAGCTACAATGGTATTAGGACAAGAAATCGTTGTTACTGATAATTTTGGTGGAATGTCTCCTATTTTATTACCAATGGTTATTTGTGGTTTAGGTATATTATTCTCAATCGTTGGAACTTGGTTTGTAACTATTAAAGATGAAAAATCAAATGTTCAAAACGCATTAAACTTAGGTAACTGGTCTTCAATGTTATTGACAGTTGCAGCTTCATACTTCATCGTAAATTGGATGTTACCAGAAACTTTGAGTTTACGTGGATATGAATTCACAAAATTAAATGTATTCTTTGCTATCGTAGTTGGAACAGTAGTTGGTGCTATCATGAGTATTGTAACTGAGTATTACACAGCAATGGGTAAAGGTCCGGTTAATTCTATTATTCAACAATCTTCAACTGGTCACGCTACTAATATTATTGGTGGATTATCAGTTGGTATGAAATCTACAGTTATTCCTATTTTAACTTTAGCTGGTGGTATTATGTTATCATACCATTTTGCAGGTTTATATGGTGTTGCAATTGCTGCTGCCGGTATGATGGCTACAACTGCTATGCAATTAGCTATTGATGCATTTGGTCCAATTGCAGATAATGCAGGTGGTATCGCTGAAATGAGTCAATTACCTCCTGAAGTTCGTGAAAGAACAGATAATTTGGATGCTGTTGGTAATACAACTGCTGCAACAGGAAAAGGATTTGCTATTGCATCTGCTGCATTAACATCATTGGCATTATTTGCTGCTTTCGTTGGTATTGCAGGTATTGATGCAATTGATATTTACAAAGCTCCTGTTTTAGCAGGTTTATTTGTAGGTGGTATGATTCCATTTATTTTCTCCGCATTGTGTATTCAAGCTGTAGGTAAAGCGGCTATGGACATGGTACAAGAAGTTCGTAGACAGTTCCGCGAAATTCCTGGAATTATGGAATACAAAGCAAAACCTGAATATGAAAAATGTGTTGCTATCTCAACTAAAGCTTCTATTCGTGAAATGATGTTACCTGGAGCTATTGCTTTAATTACTCCATTAATTGTAGGATTTATTTTTGGCCCTGAAGTTTTAGGTGGATTATTAGCCGGTGTTACTGTATCAGGTGTATTGATGGGAATTTTCCAATCGAATGCAGGTGGTGCTTGGGATAATGCTAAAAAATCATTCGAAAAAGGTGTTCTTATCAATGGTGAAATGTTCTACAAAAAATCTGAGCCACATAAAGCTTCAGTAACAGGTGATACAGTTGGTGATCCTTTCAAAGATACTTCTGGTCCTTCAATGAACATTTTGATTAAATTAATGTCAATCGTTTCTTTGGTTATCGCTCCTTATATCGCTGTTGAAGGCGGAATGAAAGCTGATAAATCAATGGTGAATGGTGCTAAAACAGAATGTTGCTCAGAAATGGGTGCAGGCATGGATATGGGAAAATGTGACATGGATAAATGCATGAACATGACTCAAGAAGAATGTGCTGCTTATTGCGATAGTATGCAATGTACTCCAGAGCAAAAAGAAATTTGTTTGAAACATGCTAAAGGTGGTGAATGCAAAATGGATGATGCACATTGCAAAAAAGATTCAGGCAAATGTGCTATGGATGAAAAAGGTGGATGTATGGAAGGTTGCGAACACAAATGTGATAGCAAAGAATCTTGTGAAAAAAGCTGTGGCGAAAAGTGTGCAGCACATCACTAATATTAAATAATTTTTATTGAAAGGCTGCCCAAAGGCAGCCTTTCTTTTTTCAGGAATATGGAAACAAATGAATGGTTTAAGGATTGGTTTGATTCGAAGTATTATCACATACTTTATCAGAACAGAAATGATGAAGAAGCCGCAAACTTCCTAAATAAATTAGTTGAACTTTTTAAGCCAAGACAAGATTGTGAAATCATTGATTTAGCATGTGGTAAAGGAAGACATTCAATTTATTTAAACTCCTTAGGTTATAAATTAACCGGAGTTGATTTGGCTGAACACAGCATTCTGGCTGCCAAAAAATTTGAAAATCCACGTTTGCATTTTGAAGTTCAGGATTTAAGAAACCTTCAGCTAAATCATAAATTTGATATTGCACTGAACCTATTTACAAGTTTTGGTTATTTTGATTCAATGGAAACCAATAAAATGGTTTTAAAAAGTATACATTCGATTTTAAATGAGAATGGAAGTTTACTTATTGACTTTCTAAATATCAATCATGTAAAAAAGATAATGAAGCCATTTGAAATTAAAATTGAATCAGGAATCGAATTTCAAATCAGCAAAAAAATTGAAGACAATAAAATTATAAAGGATATTCGCTTTTCAGAGCAAGGACATGATTATCATTTTCAAGAAAATGTGCAGGCATTATGTTTAGATGATTTCACAGAAATGTTGGAAGAATCTGGCTTCAAACCTTTGAAGTTTTACGGAAACTACAATTTAGATGAATACAATCCTGAGGTATCGGAAAGACTAATTATACTATCAGCCAGACAAGATGCTTGAACAAATATTACAGTTTGATAAAAACTTTTTTTTAGCCATAAACAATGGACTCTCCTCTCCTTTTTTAGATTTTTTGTGTCCAATTCTCAGAAAACAGGAAGTATGGTATCCATTTTATGCAACTTTCATTTATTTCTTAATTAAAGAATACAAGAAAGATTCATGGAAAATACTTTTGGGAATAGGATTGATGATTTTAGCTAGTGACCAATTTAGTGCTAACTTAGTTAAGAATACTTTTCAAAGAATCAGACCATGTAATGAACCTAGTTTGAGAGGTATGGTTCATCATTTGATTAGTAGTTGTAATGGTTATAGTTTTATATCTGCCCATGCTACAAATCACTTTGCTTTGGCCATGTTTATTTCATTATGTTTTAAAACAAAAAAATGGCTATGGATTACCACTATACTTTGGGCAACATCTATAGCATTTTCACAAGTTTACGTAGGTGTGCATTATCCAATTGATGTAATTGTTGGGGCTTTGGTAGGTATTTTATTCGGATTGGCATTTGGAAAATATACCCTTAAGTTTGTATCCACATATACAGAAAGAGGTTTTGATGGAAAGTAGTTTTATCTTATTGTTTTTAGGCCCATTAACCGGTGGAACATTGGCATTATTAAGTGCAAATGTTTATGAAAAACAGCTGAAATTATTTTTATCATTCGCAGGTGCATACTTATTGGCTGTAACCTTAACTCATTTAATCCCCGAAGTTTTTCAGGAATTTGATACTTATAAAGGATTATTTGTTCTAAGCGGTTTCCTTTTTCAAGTCTTTTTAGAACGATTTTCAGAAGGAATTGAACACGGCCATTTACATGTTAATCATCACCTGAAAAACAAAGTTATTCCTCTTGGAATTTTATTGAGCTTAGGTTTTCATTCATTTACCGAAGGAATTCCAATTGGAGCTTTACAAGACAATCACCAAGCTAGTTTTGCTCTGATTTTCGGAATTTTCTTGCATGAAATTCCGGCCACATTTACTATGATTACTTTGTTTAAAGGAATAAAAATCCCTAACAAGGTTCTTGTAGTGCTAATGTTGATTTATGCTTGTATGTCGCCACTAGGTGCTTTAAGCAGCGGATTTATAGGTCAACATGTTCCTGAATATTTGTTTGATTATTTTATGGCATTTGTAATTGGAACATTCTTACATATTTCAACTACTATTTTATTTGAAAGTAGCGAGAAACATAGCTTTCAGACAGGAAAACTTATAGCCATTATCATTGGAATCCTATTGGCTATTCTTGTTGGTTGGGGCCTATAAAAAAACCCGAAGTAAAAACTCCGGGTTTATCTTAGAATATTATTTTCAATTACTTCTTAGGCATCAATAAACAATCAACTTTTACTTCGATTGCTTCAGCAATTTTTGCTACAACCAATTTTGGTATTTCAATTTTATGATCGGCGTTTTTAACTTTAAATTCGCTGATTAATTGAATGGTACCATTCTTTATAATTACTTTACCAGAAATGGTTCTTTCTTGTTCAACACCATGGATATTTAATTTACCTGTTACGGTTACATTGTGTTCGCCATCTTTGGTATAATCAATAGTTTCATTGATTTTTCCTTTGAAAGAACTTTGAGGATACTTTTCACTTTCAATATACTTTTCATTGAAATGTTCCTGCATCAATTTGTTTTCGAATTCAAATTGTGTATTTGTAATGATAACAACCACTTCGCCTTTTGAATTTAACGCAGATAAAACATGGTTATTCATAGCTTTAATATCTTCAACCGGAGTTGCAGAAAAAAAGCTAACCTTTCCTGCAGATGTAGACCAAACCTGAGCCTTCAATTGAACCATCAACAAGGCAAAACCCAAAACCAATAATATTTTTTTCATTTTATTTTATTTATTAATCAAACTAATACAAAAACCTTACCAAGCTTTCCCTTTTGGTTTATTATCAAAAGAAAAGGTTCTTGAAATATTGAATCCTAATCTGATTCCGGCATCGGTCCAGGTGGTTGTAGTTTCTGATGCCATTTGTTGTTCTAACATTCCATTTCCATTACAAAACATCAATTGGAATACGTGACCACCGGTTTCGATATCAAAACCAACTCCTATATAATCATAGGTTTTTAATCCGCTAGAACTCAACTGATCTCTGCCTGTTAAACGAGGGTAAGTTTCAAAATTAAAACGAATACTTCTGCTAAGTTTAATACTTCCCGAAACACCTAAAGCATAGGTTGTATTATCATAATCTTTTGGACCAACTAAATTATAATGAATCATCGTTGGAGAAACTTGTAAGCTAAATTTATCTCCAAATTTCTTAGCAATATTTAACTGATTGAAAAAACTCATTCTTGAAGTAAAGAAGTTATTTCTATTTGGATTTGCCCATTCCAATGTATTAATGGCAACATTTCCATAATAACCTAAACTAAATGGCATTGCTTTTTTGCCTTTGCTTTGTGCAAGAATTTTATACTTTAAACTTCCATCATAAGCCTTACCAACGGATGAACGAGCCAATCCAACTTGTAATTTATCTGTAAGTCCGTAATCAAATGCCAATCTAATATTAGCTTGGTCAATACCAAATAAGGTATAAGCGCCTCCATTAATTTCACCAAATCTGTGAAGGATAACAAAATTCAAATGTTTGGCTGCAGTATGTTCAATACTTTGACCTGTAATTACACGAGGTGCTTTAAATGTTGCTATTACAGGAACAGCTTTATTAGGAGCTTCAGCTTGTAACATTCCTAATAATTCGTCCTGTGCTTGAGTTTGATTAAACAAACTGAATAAAACTATAAAGAATATAAATTTTTTCATCTTCAATCTTAATTATTTAATGCTCCGGCATCCAGCCATCTTTGTAATTTAGAAATTTGTGTACTACTAAGTGGCGCTGCTGCCGGCATTGTTTTTTGGGTGATTACTCTGTTTTTCAATTGTCCATTATCAACAATAACTTTTAACCCAGTATAAGTTGTGTAAGTTGGATGACAACCTGAAGAGCCGCAATTTGTTGAAATCAATGGAGCAATAGTTGCAGCATAAGTTACACTAGCAGTATCATTAGCACTATAATAATCATTTGGATAAAGCTCTTCTTCTTTGTCGTAATAACACGACTGAATACTACCCAAAACTAAAAGTCCAAATAAAATCCTTTTTATCATTTTAAAATTCTTTAATTGATTGTTAATTTAGGTTCTTTAGAACCATTATGACAAGAATTACAACTTCCACCTGAAAAAGCTGAACTCATTTCTAATTCGCCACTTGCCGAAATTAATACCGGATAAACACCTCCTTGAAAATTGAGTATTTGGTCTGTATAAAAATTACCTAAATCATCAGTAACTAAACGTTTAACCATTGTACCTTGTTTACCGGGTTTTGTCCATAATTCTATAGTTGCCGATTTTTGAGCTGAACCATTGGTTTTAAAAACCGTTCCTGCAACTGTCCACCAATATTCTAAGGCGGCCTCAGAACCAGATTTATTATGGCATGAACCACAATCCTGACCGGGATTATGCGATTCATCATCGCCGGACTTGCTTTCTGTAGAATTTTTACTTAATTCCTCATAATGAGAACAAGCTATCGTAAACATTAAAAACAATGCAACAATTAAAATATTTCTAATTTTCATATACTATTGAGGGAAACCCGCATTTTGCCAGATTTCGAATTTTCTTATATTACAATTACTAAATTTACTTCCACTTTTTGGCATATTCGAACAACCGCTCCACTTGATTGAACATAAAAGTTTACCATTCACAATTTGGTTTTGAACCTGACTTGCATTTTCTAATACAATGCCACCACCTTGACTACTTGTTTGGTGACAACCTTTGCAATAGGTATTAATAAGAGGAGCTATATGAGTAGCAAATTTTACAGAACTTGTATCACAATCATCTTTACAAATTTTGTTGGTTGCCCCCTGATTGATCCACTTTTTAAGTAAATTAATTGCTGCTGTATCTAAGGCTGCCATTGGAGGAGGAGGCATTCTTTTTGAGCCGGTTCTTTGAATTTCACGCAATAATTCGCTATTCATGTTATAAGGAGTAACAATTGAACGAATACCTGAATAAGTAGTTAAATCCAATCCTTCTTCACGGGTAATTTTATCGTGGCAACCCGACATCGCGCAATTGTTGATGATTAAAGGAAGAACCTGTGTATTGAAACAAACTGAATCACTTTTGGGTGGATTGTTGTTTCCTCCATTATTATTACTAGTAGTATCTCCAGGATTTCCTGTATAAATTTGGGTTGGCTCGTGCTTACATGAAGTATAAAAAGCGAGGCTAATTGTTATTAAAAAGGCAAAAATTGCTAATTTTCTCATAGTTGTAACTTAAGACGAATTTAAGCATTTTAATCATGTATTTACTAACCTTGGTCAATTGTATAGTTAAATAGCAAAACTAAAACTCACTTGCTTTGATAAAATCCAATAATTCTTTGGAACCTGTTTTTCTGATGTCTTCTTTTACTCCTCTCCACCATCCTTTGCCTTGGTAAATAAATAAGATATGGTCACTCATATCAAAAACACTTTTGATATCGTGAGAATTTATAATGGTTGTAATCTGGTATTCCTGTGTAATCTCAGTAATTAGTTCGTCAATTACTCTTGATGTAACAGGGTCTAAACCACTATTGGGTTCATCACAAAATAAGTATTTAGGATTAAGAGCAATTGCTCTGGCAATACCTACCCTTTTTTTCATTCCACCACTGATATTGGAAGGATATAAAGCATTTACGTTTTCCAATTTCACTCTCTTTAAACAAAAATTCACCCGTTCTAAAATTTGTTCTTTTGTCCAATCGGTAAACATTCGAAGAGGAAAAGCCACATTTTCTTCAACAGAAAGAGAATCAAATAAAGCTGAACCTTGAAAAAGCATTCCAATTTCTTGTCTTACTTCCTTTTTTTCCTGATATCCCAATCTAAGAAAATCACGTCCATCAAAACTCAAACTACCTGAATCTGGTTCAACCAATCCGACCATGGTTTTCATCAAAACACTTTTTCCACCGCCACTTGCACCAATTACAAATGAACATTTTCCTTTTTCAAATTTTGCTGATATATCAAACAAAACCTGTCTGCCATCAAACGATTTATTTAAATTCTTTAATTCTATCATTTGTAAAGCATGATTTGTGTAAGAATAAAATCAAAAAAGATAATTGCAATACAACTTTGAACCACAGCTCTTGTACTAGCCCAACCAACTTCTAACGCACCACCTTCAGTTCTATAACCATGTGAAGCAGAAATTGTAGTGATTAAAAAAGCAAATGTTACAGCCTTAGTTAAAGCATAAGTAATAGAAAATCCATCAAAATCCATTCTCAATCCGGTTAAGTATCCATCAACAGTAACAACGCCGGATAAAGAAACTGATATAATTCCACCTAAATTCGATAAAAACATAGAATAAACCACCAATGCCGGAATAGCAATTAAGGCCGCAACAAGTTTTGGTAAAACCACATATTTAGCAGCATTTACTCCCATAATTTCTAGTGCATCAATTTGTTCACTTACCTTCATGGTTCCAATTTCAGAGGCAATATTTCCACCAATTTTACCAGCCATTACTAGGGCGGTAACTGTTGGCGAAAACTCTAAAATATTAGAATCACGAACAATTCTTCCCAAAACATACATGGGCACTAAACTTCCTATTAATTGGTATCCAATCTGAATAACAGCAACAGCCCCAATAAATAAAGAAATTATTGAAACAATTCCGAATGAATCATTTCCCATTTTATATAATTCTCGAACAAATAATTCCCAAAAAATATTAAACTTCTCAGGCTTACCAATGCTCCTCTTTAGAAATAAAATATAATGTCCAAACTGACTTAAATACTTCATATAATTTGATAATCAAGCTAAAATAAACAACATTTAAATTGCTATAAGTTCCAAATTAACTAAAGAAAAATGAATTTGGTGCTGAATTTTTTTTTGAAAAATTTAAAACGGGGAAATACAGCACATTCAGATAAATTTGCAGGAATGAAAGAAAAATCGGTTTTGGTTACCGGCTGCACCAAAGGAATTGGTTTGGCAATTGTGAAAGAGTTTGCTTCTAAAGGATTTAATGTGGCCGGATGCGCCAGAAATAAAGAGGAATTAACCTCACTTTTTATGGAATTGAGCAGCAATTTCCCCAAACAAAAATTTTTTATGGAGGTATGCGATGTTTCAAATATTGATTTACTAAAAATTTTCGCAAATGATGTTATTACTGAATTTGGAAACATTGATGTTTTAGTAAATAATGCCGGAGTTTTTAAACCAGGAACCATTTGTGAGGAAGATGAAGGTGCTTTTGAACTTCAAATGTCAACAAATGTTGCTAGTGCATATCATTTAACAAGAGCCATCGTTCCGGTAATGAAAGAAAATAAATCCGGTCATATTTTTAATATTTGTTCAACAGCAAGTATTACAGCTTATACCAATGGAGGTTCTTATTGTATTAGCAAATTCGCAATGTTAGGAATGAGTAAAGTTTTGAGAGAAGAATTAAAAACATATCAAATAAAAGTAAGTTCAGTTTTACCGGGAGCGACTCTAACGAATAGCTGGGCCGGGACCGATTTACCTGAGGAAAGATTTATTCCTTCAGAAGACATTGCTAAACTAATTTCAACTGTTCAAGAACTTTCCTATTCTACAAATGTTGAAGAGATTATTATTCGTCCATTAGCAGGCGATATCAATTAAAGAAAAAACTATGAATACTTATTGCCAAAGCCTGGTTGAATACAAAAGAAGAGAAACTATTGATGTGAAAATCGGTGACCTTTTAATGGGAAGTAATTTTCCTATTAGAATTCAAAGTATGACCACAACTGATACGATGGATACAACTGGGTCGGTTGCTCAGATTAAACGTATGGTTGAGGCCGGTTGTGAACTGGTTAGACTTACTGCTCCAAGTATCAATGAAGCCAGAAATCTTGAAAATATAAAAAAAGCTTTAAGAGCTGATGGAATCCATGTTCCATTGGTTGCTGATATTCACTTTACACCTAATGCCGCTGAAATGGCTGCACGTTTAGTTGAAAAAGTTAGAATCAATCCGGGTAATTATGCCGATAAAAAGAAATTTGAAATTTTTGATTATACCGATGATGATTACGAAGAAGAATTAGAAAGAATCAAAGAGAAATTTGTTCCTCTGGTGAAAATCTGCAAAAACTATGGAACTGCTATGAGGATTGGAACCAATCATGGTAGTTTAAGCGATAGAATTATGAGCAGATACGGCGATACTCCTATGGGTATGGTTGAATCTGCTATGGAATTTCTTCGAATTGCCAATGCGGAGAATTTTCATAACATCGTTTTGAGTATGAAATCCAGCAATCCTCAGGTGATGGTGCAGGCTTATCGTTTATTGGTTAAAACCATGGATGAAAATAATATGCATTATCCTCTTCATTTGGGTGTTACAGAAGCCGGTGATGGTGATGATGGAAGAATAAAATCTGCTTTAGGAATTGGAGCCTTACTTGAAGATGGAATTGGTGATACAATTAGAGTTTCACTAACTGAAGATCCTGAATTCGAAGTTCCTGTTGCCAAAATGTTGGCTAAAAGGTATGAAAACAGAAATTCACATGCAGAAATCAATCCTAAAATCATTTTAAACGCAGGACTTCCTGTAATTAAGGATAGAGAAAATGGTACCTGGAATCCTTATGCATATGCGAAGAGAAAAACCGATGAAACATACAATTTCGGTGGCCATCAAGTACCAAGAGTTATTGCTGATCTAAGTAAAATTGAAACCTTAACACCAGCTCAATTATCTGAAATTGGACACGTTTTCAATGAAACTTTAGATAAATGGACCATGTTAGATGTTGGTGCCGATTATATTTTTCTTGGCAAAAATAAAGCGCCGTTTATGTTACCGATGGGACTTCAAGCCATTTACGATTTAAAAACATGGATTGAGTTGGTTGATAAACAAAGTGCTTTTCCGTTAATTAACCTTAATGAAATTGAAAACAACAAGATATTTTCATCGACATTAAATTTCATTTCGCTGGATTCCAATGAAATGAATCTGGAAAGCTTAGGATTAATTAAAACCATTAAAAATGCTGTTTTAATTGTAAAAGCCGTGCAAGCAGCAAAAATGCCTGAATTACGAAATTTATTTTTCTTTTTAGAACAGAATAATTTCCATCAACCAATTATCATTCAATCAAAATATGATTCAGGATTAGAAGAAGCTATGTTGCATACTTCAACTGATGTAGGCAGTTTATTAATTGATGGATTTGGAGATGGAATTATGATTAGTGCTGAAAATTTATCAGCAAAAAGATTAAATGATATTTGTTTTGGTATTCTTCAGGCAGCAAGGGTTAGAATCAGCAAAACAGAATACATAAGCTGCCCAAGTTGTGGCAGAACTTTATTCGATTTACAGGAAACAACAGCAAAAATCCGCAAACAAACCGACCATTTAAAAGGAATTAAAATTGCAATTATGGGTTGTATTGTAAACGGACCTGGAGAAATGGCAGATGCGGATTATGGATATGTAGGCTCAGGACCCGGAAAAATTACTTTATATAAAGGTAAAGAGCTCGTAAAAAAAGGTGTTAACACTGAATTTGCAGTCAATGAATTAATCAATTTAATTAAGGAAAACGGGGACTGGACAGAAATTTCAGAATGATGCAACCCTTCCCAAAATTAACTTGTCTTTTGTCTTATTAAGGGAAATCCTTATTTTCGACAGCTGATTTAGGCCGAAAATGTAATTATGAAATTGTAATTACTTATTTTTCAGCCACAAATCAAAAATTACTTTTTTATTTAAAAAGTAAAAACTAAGAAAAAAACACAAAACTAAATATCAAACAAATGAAAAAACTGTTACTTTCAGCTTTAGCAGTAGTTGCATTAGGAACCGCAACTTTTGCTCAACAAAAAATCGACAACAGCGGAGAAGCTCGTCACAAAGCAATTAAAGACATCAACAATCCTTTCTCTAGAAAAAACCTTGGTAAAGGTGGAACTATGGTTTCTGATTGGTACGATGTAATGGATATCATCGGAAAAAGTAATGTTGGTGCTAACTTACAAGGTTATGTAGATTTCTTGGTAAGTGATTCATTGAGTAAATTCGTTAATGATGATGGAACAATTACTTATGGCGGTACTACTTCTGTAGGTCAGGTTTTAGATGCGACTGATGATTTAATTCAATTAACTGACAAACCTGAAAATCAACTTTCACGTTTTGTTAGTTATAAAGTGGATTCAATCATTTTCAGATACTTATATGTACGTAACGTAGATAAAGTTGATGATGGAATGGGTGGACAAAGAAATGTAGTTGATACAATGTTTGTTACTTATTGGAAAGGTTCTCAATTACGTAGAGCTAATTTCACAGATGGTACTCGTTATGCTATGCCTGTAAATGGTTGGAATTTTGGAAAAAGAATGCCAGCTAATTATTTTGCTATTGATACTATTTTGTTAACAAGTGGTGCTAATGGAGACATGGACACAACTAGAGCTAATAACAATAATGGTGGTTTTGAAAACGCTTGGACTAGCAAATACTATCAAACAGCTGCTCCTGCAGGAATGGAAATCAATGCTAATGGAACTACAAATGATATTTTAGTTGCTTATGCTTGGACGTTCAAATCTGGTGTGCCTGCTGTAACCGGAACTGATACGGTTGTTCATGTTTACCAATTAGATCCTGCTGCTGCTCCTGCCGGTATGAAAAGAAATAACTATGCTGGTTACGGATTATTCTTAAACGAAGGTTCAACTGGATGGGAAAACACTAAAGCTTACAATACTGCTATAATGGCTTTAAAAGCTTCTTCATATGCTACAGTTAATGGTTGGGAAGGTTTCATTGCAGGTCAAGCTTTCCAAAGCGAAAGATTTGTAGAAACTTATTTCAAATTAACAGTTACAGGTAATATCGGTGCTGGTATTGAAGATGCTAAAAATGTAGAAATTTCTGGTTTATACCCTAACCCTGCTACTAACAGCACTGCGGTTCGTTTCTCATTAAAAAACAACAGCAATGTAACTATCAGCATTAACAATATTTTAGGTCAAGAAGTTGCAACTATGGATTTAGGAAAAGTTGCTGCTGCTAAATATGATTACAATGTTGATTTAAGCACTTTAACTCCAGGTATGTACACAGTTAGTGTAAAAGCTGGTAACAGTGTTCAAACTCAAAAATTAATGGTTACTGAATAATCAGTTTCCAATTAAAATAAAAAAACTGCCTCCATAAAAGGCAGTTTTTTTTTGTTTATACGTTATAAAAAATCATGCTAAATATCCTTATAATTTTATCCTGGCTTACATCCTTCAATGCTAACACATCAATCAATGAAAAACCAATTCAAAGTATTGAAGAAGTAAAACTTGCTAAACTTATCAATTCATACAGAATAAGTAAAAGACTTGATTCAGTAAGCGTTTCTGCAAACCTTAATATTGTAGCCCAAACTCATGCCAACGACCTTCATTTATATTATAAAGAAAGTAATCGCTGTAATATGCACTCATGGTCGAGAAACGGGAATTGGAAAGAATGTTGTTACACTGATAACCACAAACAGGCAAAATGTATGTGGGATAAACCAAGAGAACTAAGTTCTTACCAGGGAGATGGATTTGAAATTGCTGCGTTTTACAGCGATGGAATAACCGCACAAATGGCTTTGGATATGTGGAAGAAAAGTCCTTCACACCATGATGTAATTTTACAAAAAGGTATCTGGAAAACTAAAAGCTTTAAAGCAATGGGAATCGGAATTAAAGGCAATTATGCTTGCGTTTGGTTTGGGTTTGAGCCTGATTCCAATTAATCAAAATTCTCAATTTCCAATTTAGCCAACCTCGAAAGAATTGCACCTTTTGTTCTACCAAAATGTTCTGCTATCACATTTAATTTCTTTCCCGAAAAGTATAAATCGGTAAGCTCATCATCCAATTCTTTTGTCCAGGGTCTATAAGCCGCTTTATAAGTCTCACGCTTTTCATCAACAGTATAAGCTTTAACCAATGCCGGTTTTTCCTTTGCTTTTGGATATGAAACTACCTTCTTACTAGGCTTAGCAGGTTTTGTTTCAACTTCCTCCTCTTCATCATCATAAACAAATTCAATATTTGCTGATTCAGAAATTCCATCAGGAACAAGCACAAAAGGAATAGATAGTTTATTTTTTGTTCTTGTTATCGCAACATATAACAAGTTTATTTCTTCATTCAGTTTCGATAAATCAGGAGCCTCTTTTTCATCCTTCAACTGTCGGTCCAATCTTTTTTCATTGATAAAATCATTTACCAATTCTACCTCATCATATTCCATTCCTTTTGCACGATGAACAGTTGAAAACACAATTTCAGCTTTATGTTTATCAGCTGCATCAAGATGTTTTTCCTTTAACTCCTTTAAAATATTCGGAATTTCATTGCCGTACTTATTTACAATTTCCACCATCATCGAAAGTTGTACATCTTCTGTGTTTTCAATGTATTCTTCCAAATCCTCCATGTTTCTCATCAAGCCAATTAATTTGTCTTTTATGAGCGACTTCCTTCCATTGTATAAATTTAAAACATCATATAAAGAAGCTCCATCATCGGCATAAGTATAAGAGCTGATATGTCCTTCGAAATATATTTTTTTGATATTTGATTCTTTTGATAAAAACTCAATTGCCCTTAATAACAATCCAAGATTTGTTCGAGCCAAAACAGCTTTGGTTTTAATTGATTTACTTACTCCCAAACCTTCAATTGGAGGAACTTCTTTTAGTCCCATTTGCTTTTTAAAAGAGAGAATTTTCTTGCTCAAATCGGCAATGGGTTTTGGAAACCTAAAGCTGTTGTTCAAGGAATATTGTTTGAAGTCTAATTGCTCTAATGAATTGATTGCAAACCTCCAAGAATAAATCTGTTGATGAGTATCTCCAACAATTACTTTTACTGCTTTTTGTTTTATAAAAACATCCAACATGGCCGGAGAAGCATCCTGACCTTCATCAAACAAAATATAATCATAAGGTAGTTGGGGTGCTGCCAACTGAAATTTCTTTAAATAAAAATCATGTGTTATTTCAATCTCACCTTTATCCATTCTAGCCAAAAGAATACGGGCATGTTGAAGTAAATAATCATAATACCTTGAAACAAATGCATATGCCTTTTTATCAGAAACAATATCCTGATAATTCAATTCTGCCAGTTTCAATTTATCTGAATTACAGAAATAGGAAATCATTTGGTTGATGTGATTGGCGGCAATAAATTCAGCATGCTTTTCCCCCCCTACTTTCAAACCTAATAATTCAGCAATATCATAAGTTCTGTAAGCTTGTGAACGAACTCTATAATTATGTTTAAAAACAATATTTTTATAAGCAAGCGAGTGAGCTGTTTCAATTTTTACATGATGCAGTCCTGCTTCAGCAAATTTATTCTGAGCTTCAATTTTTACCGATTTATTATAAGCCAAATACAGAATTTTACTTCCTTCCGGCCTCGATTTAGCGTATTCAATGATAGTTGTAGTTTTTCCGGAACCGGCAACGGCATTAATTTTTATATCTCCAACCGAGTTTATAATTTGCTTTTGTTCAGGACTTAATTTCATTGTAAGAATCAAAAATTGAGACCCACAATTTAATCGCTCATCAAAGAAAATATTTAAAAATATTCAAACTTCTTAACAATGAATTGGATATAAAATCCAAATTCCATGCAAGACTTAAATTAAGCACTGGTATTAAGGTTTACCTGAATTAATTCTTCAACCATTTAACATGGTAGATTTTATTGCCTTGTTTAATTTGAATGATATACAAACCATTGTTTTCAATTTCATGAAATACTTTTTGGTCAGGATCAACATCAACAAACTCTTTAAGTAAAATCCCTGATGAATTATAAATACTTAATTGTTCGATTTTAGATTGGTTTTGAAATGAAACCTGGAAATATTCCTTTCCAGGATTTGGATAAATTTTTATTAATCGAGAAAAATCATTTTCAGATAATCCAGTACTCAATAATCTAGAAGAATTAACCAAATACTTCAGGTTTTTAGCTTTGTAAATGGTATCCATTTCAAACTCTAAAATTGGAGCTCCACCATTTGTTACAAACCATTGATAAATCGTTTTATTAGTATTTACTCCGCCGGGATCAAACCCACCGGGAATACTTACATAAGCTCCTGAAAGTTTGTTACGAACTCTAAAATTAGTTCGTTGACTTTTTACCAATTTTCGCTTAATGGCATTAATAGGTAAATTGTTGAATTTAGTTCTAATAGTTCCGTATCCAACATAATCTGAAGTATAAATAGTTTTGAAATAAATTTGAGCTGAATCAAATAATGGATTTGCAGGAATGCCCAAATCAACAGCTAAAGTTGTATAAATTGAAGTAATCGAATCTGCAAATTTCGACCCAAATGTTGAAGGGAATTCCATGTATAAAATTTTCCCTTCACCACCAAAAAATCCGTCAGGTTGAACGATCTGTTTAATTTGAGCAATATTAGCATTGTAAAAATCAGGCAAAGAGCTAACAATTGGATTTATATAAACCAAGTTACAACCTTCGGGAGCACTTGGAAAATCTTGTGGACTCACATAAAAAAATGTATCCTGCGATTGTGGCCTGATTCCTGTTGCATCCCAATTACAATTTGGTCCGATTTGCATAACTGCTGCAAGTTCTTCAACATCAATATTGGTATCATTTGCCATTAAAAACCATTCACCCGGCAAACCCATATCTTCTCTATAAATTGAAATCTGAGCATTTGCTTTTAATGTAACAATGAATAAAAACAGTAGTATATATTTCTTCATAAATGTGAAGTTAATAAAATTAAACTCAAACTTCAGCAAAGCTAAAACCTTAAGAAAATTTTATAAAAAAAGAGCAACCCCTTAAGCCTGCTCTTTTAAAAATTTATAGTTGATTGGTTATTGAAAAGGGATAAGTGTAATTCCTGCTGAAAACACTCTGATATCCGGATTTTCCTGACCAGCAACACCTGAATCCTTTTTGAAATATGGTGTTAAAGAATAATTTGCAAAAGCTCTGAACCATCCGTAACCAACTCTAGCTGTAGCTTGAACTCTGAAAGGATTGATGCTATAGTCATCTCTCATTTTTGATTCTAATTCATATCCATCAGCAGTGCTTTCAATTTTTACATGTGAATAAGCTTTATAAGTTCCAATTAAACCAAATGCCATATGAAATCCGTTTCTACCTTTAGCTGTTCTTGGCGCAAATTTTACTAATAAAGGAACATTGAAATTAAAATTGTATAACCTGTTTCTGTTTAACGCTTTTTGATTTGAATCTGCTGAAACTGCTCTAACATTTGGTGTTAACACTCTATTGGTATTGAATTCGAATGTTTGAAACTCCATACCTAAACCAGATGTTAAGGCTAATTTATTTTTGATTAGAATTAAATCTCCTTCCAATAAATTCAAGCCATAAAACCATGATTTATTTATTTTGGTTTCAAGAAAACTATAATTCGTTGGCATGGTAAAATTCATTTGATTATCGGTAAAAGAATTCATTCCAATTTCGAAACCACTATAAACTTCTTTTAAAGGTTTTTTCTTGCTCGATTTCTTTTTGTCTTCATCACCAGCATCTCTTTGTTCAATGGCTAATTCTTTACCATCTTCATAAATTAAAACTTTTCTGTTTCCAATACGAATTTTAGTTGTATCACCATCTTCGCCATTTCTTTCATCTTTTAATTGTTCACCTGTTGAACCATCAACTACATTTGAAATACCCGCAACATTGATATTTTTGGTTGTTGGATTTCCATTATACACACCTTTAGTTGCACCTGCAGCTTCAACATTTAAATTTTTACTGGCAAACACATTAAAGTAAGTTGCTCCGGCGCCTTCTATTTTAGTTTCTTCAGTTTTTAAATCAGATGCATAATATTTAGATGCACCTGCAATTTCTACTTCCGCTTTTTGTGCTGTACCTTTAATTGTAGCTTTACAAGCACCAGCTAATTCTAATTTAAAATCTGTTACTTTTATATTCAAGTTTAGTTTTGAAGCACCACTACTTTCAACTTCCAATTTTTCGGTTTCAATTACTGAATTTGGTGAGGTAAAAAATTCACCAGCTCCACTAATTTCCAAGGAATTTAATTTTGTGAAATAAACTTTAATTGGTTCATCAAAAATACCTGCTGTTCCCGGCTCAATTTCTAGTATTCCACCACTTACAGAAATTTCCAATTTATCAGTTTTTGAACCTGCATCAACTTTATTGGTTTTCGACTGAATTAATTCAATTTTATAAGGCATTCCAAGTTCAATTTTTGTGAATTCCTTAACTTCTTTTTCTTGCGCAAAAATACTCATTGAGGCAAGAGACATTGATAAGATTAACCACTTTTTCATATTCGTTTTTATTATTGATTGTTTAATAATTGCTTCTGAACTTATGACGGATTGTGTTTTCAAAAAGTTACATGAACTAGTAACTTCTTTCAATAGAAAAATATCTCGACATAATAGCGAAGCCTCTGCTGTTACCTTCTTCATCTGTTTTGGCAGTAGCAAGAACTCCCGGTGTTTGATTCAATAAATTTAAGGCAACATTTCCAACTTCATTGTTTCTGATTAATGAATCGGTTTTTAGTATTGGTTGAACGGTGCTTAAAGTTTTAGCTTTTTCAATTAACCATTTTCCAGGTGTTTTGAATTCATCTATTTGTGGATTAATTGCTGCTATTGAAGTATTGGAATTAAAAACAGGAAATACTTGTTGAGGAAATTTATTAAATACAATTTTTACTGTTTCCAATGAAGCTGTTCTGCTATTGATTAATTCGCTTTGGGCAATTTGATTTTTGAATTTAGTTTCTTCAACAAAACCTTCTTTTTTAGGCTGAATATTTACAGAAGAACCATTAACAGAATTAGGAGTTGATTCAACTTTATCTGCAGGTTTAACCTGAGCCAATAAATTTTCATTACTGCTATTTGAACTGCTATCTTTAATTTTACTTCTTACGAAATTTCCTTTTTGAGCAGTTTGATAATTTAAATCAGAACGAAAATTCATCCATCCTAAAAAACCCAATATCATTATAACTGCGGCCGCAGCAGCATATCTTTGAATAGATTTAAACTGGATAATTAAACCGCCTTTTTTAAGTGCTTTTTTATCTGGAAAAACAATACTTAAATCCGGAATTGATTTAGTTGACTTGTACAAAGAAAATTCTTTTTGCTTGTTTTCATTTTCAGCTAAAACTGCATCAAACTCTTTTATTTGGCTTTGATTTAAATCTCCTTCTAATCTGGCTATCATTAATTCATCTGAAAAATGATTTTCAGGCAAAATAGTTTGCTTTTTTAAACCACTAAAATCAGGGATTTGAATCGTAGAATCCATTTCTAAATCGGCCGCATCTTTTAGCAATTCGAATTCTTCTTTTATTGATGGATTTGCTTCAACAAAAGCAACCAGATCTTGCTTCTCTTTGGAATCAAGTTTACCATCTAAATAATCGATGATAAATAACTCGTAATTATCTTTTGTAATTTGCATTATAATACGTTCTCTAAACTACCAATATATTGTTTCAGAGCTAAACGGGCTCTATAAATATAAACCTTAACCTGACTTTCATTCAAGCCGGTAATCTCTCCTATTTCTTCATAACTATAACCTTCGTAATCTCTTAACAAAATTACAGAGCGCTGAATTTCATTCAGTGTATTTAAAGCTTTATCCAAAATTTTCTTTACATCATTGAATTTGTTTTGAGTTGTAACAATATCTTCATGATGATCTTCAATTTGAGTTTCAAATTTTTGTCTTCTAATCTTATCTATCATTGTATGATAGGCTGTAGTAAATAAATAAGATTTAGATTTATCATAAGGAATACTGTCAACCTTAATCCAAATTTTTTCAAAAGTATCCTGCACAATATCATGGGCCAAATCACTATTCCTTATATTTTTAAGGATAAAGCGATATAAGCCATTCGAATGCTCATCAACACATTTATTGAACTCAGTAACAGTCATTCAATCGTCAGGGGGTTTTAAGTTTTGTGATTATGACGTCAACCTAAAAAGAAAAGTTACACAAATCCAGAAAAACACAGTCAAAATATTGATTTACAATTAATTAAAATTAGAATTAATTGTTTAACTTTTCTAAAATCCCCTTACCGGCTATATCATTTACCATAAAATCTGTTGAAACGGTATCTTCAAAACCAAACAGAGTTTCACTTTCATTTTTCAAACCAATTTTATCTGTACAATTAAAATTTACAAATATCCAGGGAGCCATTTGGTTAACTCTTTCTGAAATTGTTCTTCTATCTGCTGATTTATACAAATGATCTTTTTGTAAAATATAATCAAACCTTTTGTTTGAAAAATTTAAGATAACTTGTGGTCCATAAAAAATGTATTTTCCCTTACAAAAGCTTTCATTTTCTTCACAATAAGAAATGGCGATAAATTCAGAATCATTGGTAAAAATCAAACGTTCTCTGCAACAATTGCATGCAGCTTCAGAAAGTTTACAATTCAAACTATCAACTTTAGGTCCGAATAAAAAAACACTTCCTTTTACTTTTGGAGATGGCAGTAATAAAAAAGAATCAATCTCGGCTTTATCTGAACTGGCTTTTATTCCGGGAACCCAATCAGAATCACATGAACTTATTAGAAAGATAAAAATTAAATATTGTAGTAATTTCATTAGTTAATGTCATTTTGTTTAATCACCAGAAAATTTGATAACCATTGGTAAGCTATAAATCCAATTATATAAATAGTACCAAAATCACTTTCTAAATTTCCTGTTTTTAAAGTTGATAAAAGTGCTAATAATCCAACAGAACCTAAAGCAATAAAAATATACAACATGATATTCTTATACTTTGCTTTGGTAAACATCCCCGATGCTGGAATCATCATGGTAAATCCATAAACCATTAATGCAAAAATCCAGGCTGAATCATTTAAAAATATACCAATAAGGCCTGTTAAAAATACTAGTAGAAATAAGCCCACAAAATTTGAGCTTAGTTTTTCGTTTTTACTTAATAAAAATTTGCCATATGGATTTAACCTCAAAAATAAATTACTGAGTGGTGTCATTACCCACGTAGAAAAAGCAAAAACAAAAAGCACAAAAATTATAGGATTTAAATATGGAGCTAAAGTTTGATTTGAAGCAGCTAGACCTCTCAGGAATTTTGAACCAAAATAAAAACCCAAAATTACTCCCCATTGGTATTTGCTGGTTAAATTACCCATCCAAAATTGGAACTTCATAAACCAACGGTAAACAAAATAACGTGCCTTAATAGCTTCAGCCATCCCGGCTTGTGCCAGTTCAAAATTCGGATCTATTTTCAGCGCTTCTTTAAAATGTTCAAGTGCCTTATTTGCATCACCATGTTCCAATAAATTCCAACCATAATTTGTATGAGTGTAAGCATTATTAGGATCCTCTCTTAAAGCCCCTTCTATTGTTTCAAAAGCATCTTCTGTTTTATTTAATTTTAACAAAACAGAAGTTCTTGTATTCAATGCAAATAAATCTTCCGGATTTAATGATAATGCATGATTAACATTCTCCAATGCATCTTTAAAGTTCTTTCTTTGCAATTGAACATAAGCCAAAAATCCAAAATACACAGATGTTTCCGGATTCATATTGATGGCTTTTTTTATCCATTCTTCAGCTAATTCACCTTGTTTTAAAATGAGTTTAATTCTCGATTTCATATAAAACAAAAAGTCATCTGAAGGATTGATAGAAATCCCCAAGTCAATTAATCTTTCTGCCTCTGTATGATTATCATTTTGAATTTTAATTTCAGCCATTAAAGTTAAAACTTCTGTATTATCAGGTTCGTTTAACATCAAGTGGCCTAAAATTATTTCTGCATCTTTCCATCTACCTTGGTTCATTAATAAATGAACACGTCCTAATTCAGGATTTTCCATTATTTTTTAATATTCAGGTATTTTAAAATATCATCATACAAACCTGATTCATTTGCATATAAAGCAAAATTACGAGCCTGAGTAAACCATTCTTTGGTGCTGGCAAAGTGCTTATCGATTGCATTTAAAATATCCTTTGTTTGAATTGGTTGAGGAATTCCTGTTTTCATCGATTCATGCAATTTCGACTCTATTGCAATATCAATAATAGCTTCAATATCAGCCCCTGAATATTCCTTAGTTAATTTAATAATCTTAGAATAATCAATTTTATCCAATGGTTTATTTTCTAATTTCAACTTAAAAATCGATTCCCTACCAGTATCATCTGGTGGTGGAACGAAAATAATTCTATCAAACCTACCCGGTCTTCTAAATGCAGGATCTAAATGCCAGGGTGAATTTGTTGCACCTAAAACTAAAACTCCATCATTATTATTTTCAACACCATCTAATTCCAATAAAAATTGGTTGATTAAATGTCGACCTGCACTTTGACGCATATCGGACCTACTTGCTCCCAAAGCGTCAATTTCATCAAAAAACAAAACACAAGGTGCGTAGGCTCTGGCTCTTTCAAAAACTTCATGTAAATTCTTTTCGCTATTGCCAATCCACATGTCTAAAATTTCATTTAATCCTACCGAAATAAACTGCGCATTTACTTCACCTGCAGTAGCTTTTGCTATAAAAGTTTTTCCGCATCCCGGAGGGCCATACAATAAAATACCACCGCCGGTTTTCTTTCCATAAGCTTTATACATTTCAGGATGTTTTAATGGAAAAATGATTTTCATTTCAATCTCCTTTTTTACAACATCCATTCCTCCAACATGAGAAAAATTCACATCCGGTTTCGACATAAATCCCATCAAATCAGAAATATCCATATCATCCCCTTCCGAAGAACCTGAGTGAATCTTTAACTTTTCTTCAAGTTCCATATGAACAAAACCCGGATGTTCTCTTTGGTATTCCTGATAAATACTAATGGCATCTGAAAAAAGTTTCTCTTCCACAAGTGCCTTCATATGCAAAACATAAACTTCCTCACTTGCATTTTTTTGCTGAATCAATTCTTCTAAAACAACATTACAAACCGAATAATTCCCTTTTTCAAAATATATAGTTGCTAATCCAAACTTAGCTTTAGTATTTTCTGCTTGAAAAGAAAGAACTTCCTGAAATTCTATTTCAGATTCATCAAATCGCTTTAATTTAAAAAGCAAATCTGCTAAATGTAATCTAAGAGGAATATTGTTTGGAGAAAAACTAAGTGCTTCTTTTAATTGGTCGATACTTTCCTGATCCATAAAAAATCTTTAAGAACCCCAAAGAAAATCAATTTCAAGCAATAATTGGACCTTTAATTTTAACTTTTACTGAAGTTTAAACTTCTTATTTAAAGAACATCCTTAATTAAAATACTTATTTGTATTTTTACCCGATAAATGCTTATTCTTTTTCCATATTACTTTATTCTTGGCCTCATTTCAATGATTTGGGCTCAGATTCCGTTTTGGTTACTCAAAATCAAGAAACCTGAAAATGTATTTTTTGATATACTATTTGGAATAATTTTCCTGAGTATTATTTCTATGTTGTTTGTAATTGGAGGTCCAATAAATTTACTTACACAAGGAATATTTTTGTTTTCAACAGCCGCGATTGCCTATCTGCAAAGAGAAGAATTTAAAAATAGAATTCAGCTTTTCATCAGTGCATTTAAACAATTTAGCAAAATTGAAATCCTGCTATTGATAACTTTGATAATTCCAATTCTATATCAATCGGCTCAAGCTACTAAAATCAATGATAACGGTGGATATTATCAACCAACAATTGCCTGGATGGAACAATTTGGATTGGTAAAAGGATTAGCGAATATTTATCCTGCACTTGGTCTGTTTTCGAGCTGGCATTCATTAACGGCATTGTTCGATTTAAACCAAATAGGCCTTGGTTCATATCATCAAATCAATGGTTTTTTACTCAGTTGGTTTTTACTCTGGATTTTAAGAGAATGGAAATTGAACTTAAACGGAGTTTTAAAACTGGCTTTGGTTGGTATGCTGGTGTATGTTTTAGTTTTTGGATTTTTCTTTTTAAGCGCTCCAAATGCAGATTTACCTATGATTTGCTTTTCGGGTTTACTTGCTTTTCAGCTTTTGAAGCAAAATGAATCATATCATCCTTTAATATGGTGGATGATTTGTATTGGTTTATTTATTATTAAACCACCGGCTTCTACAGCACTGGTATTGGCATTTATTGTTTTACTTGATAAAAAATTCAGTTTCAAATCAAAGCTTAATAGTCTCATTATCATAACTCCAATTTTATTTATTCTACTATTCAAAAATGTGATGTTAAGTGGATATGTCTTGTATCCAATGAATCAGCCAGATTTATTAAAAGTTGAATGGAAAGTTCCAAAAAACTGGAACGAACTTTATCGTCAAGGAATAGTTTCATGGGGAATTCAAGATAAATATGAAATTAAAGATTGGGACACCCAAAAGGAGAAAAAAGGAAACAGATTAAGCAAATGGCTTTTTAGAACTGGATATAAGGGCTTAATGAATAAAATTTTGTTTTTAAACTGGGTTTTAGCATTGCTTTTAATTGGAATTGGATTTATACGAAAACTTAAAATAAACAGGATTCAGATTTCATTATTCATTGCACTTCTATTTTTTCAGGTTTTTGAATGGCTTTATTTAAGTCAATACCGACTAATGCTGGCAACAGGTTTATCCATTTTTATATTAAACCTGTTTTATATTTTGAGTTTATTAAATAAAATCCAGGAAAAAATGAACCAATTGAAAGTTTTACAAATTGGTAGTTTTACTGTTGCAATGTATTTGTGGGTAATTGCATTTATACCATTTTCAGCATTTTCAAATTCTTCAAGAAACAAATCAATTACCAATTCAGAAGGATTTAATCACAGATACTTAATTGAACCATGGCATCAATTTGACAATGGTCCCATTTACACAAATCGATTTAATAACATGGTTTTTTATTATTACCCGGAAAGAGTGTATTGCTGGGATTGCCCGCTACCATGTGTAAGTAAAAGTCACCATGATTTTCTGCTTAAAAATTTAGGATTAGAAATCACGCCAATTGGTAAAAAAATCAATGAAGGCTTCAAACTCATCCAAAAAAAGGAAGCCATTCAACCCAAATAGAAAATACTGTCCACTTTTAATACAACGTCCCATTTTGAATCAATATGAAGACGAATTTAAAATTCCACCAAAAACTCAGTATTTTCAACTAAAAACAATAGAATTTCCACTTATTCAAGAAAGTCCTCCATTTAAAAATTATGGATTAGTAACGAATCAAATCTTAAAAAAAATAGTATTTTTGATGTGTTATAATAATTCTTTAAACTATGTCAGGCTGAAGAATTATTTAAATTTAAAGTTTTGATAATGTTTAAAAAGTATTTTTGTTGCGTATGAAAATTTTTAGAATACTCTTTTCAAATTCTAGTAAAATACCGAGGTGGTTTATTTTCTTGTTTGATATGGGATTATGTGCTTTAGCATATATTCTTGCAATTTTTGCACGTTTCAGCATGGATTTAAATATGGAGTACTTGTACCCATCTTTAACCGTTTTACCAATCTACTTTTTAGTTAAGGGCGTAACCATGAGTTATTTCCGCTTGAATGCATTTGTTATTCGTCATACAAGTGTTCAGGATGGCTTAAGAATTTTCTACGCGATGGTTGGTGCTAGTTTTATTTTGTTTTTTGTTGATTCAATTTACAACTACCTTCCTTCTAATAAATTACACTTATTCCCTCTTTCAATTCTATTAATTGATTTTGTTTTATCTACTTTCTTTTTGGCATCATTTAGAGTTTTTATCAAGTTGATGTACATCAGAATTAATTCAACTACCAGTAAATCAATTATTAATTATGCAATTTATGGTGCAGGTGATGCCGGAATAACAACTAAAAGGAAACTGGAACAGGAAAGCAGAAGAGGAATTAGAGTTGCAGCATTTTTTGATGACAGTATTGACAAACATCGTAAAATTCTTGAAGGTGTTAGTATTTACAATGGAACATCAGAATTAGAAGATATCATTACACGCCATAATATAGAACAGGTTATTATAGCGATACCTTCAATTTCTAAAAGCAGAAAACAAGATATAGTTGAAAGATGTCTTGCTCTGAATGTAAATGTTAGAACTGTTCCTCCAATTGAAAAATGGATTAATGGTGAATTGAGTTTCAATCAGATTAAAAACATCAAAATTGAAGATTTAATTGAAAGAGATGTAATTGAATTGGATAAAGCTAAAATTGGAAATCAGGTAAATGGTAAAGTTGTTATGGTTACCGGTGCCGGAGGTCCTATTGGTTCAGAAATGGTTAGACAAATTATTAAGTTCAAACCTAAAAAGCTACTTTGTGTAGATAAATCTGAAATCAAACTTTATGAATTGGATGGTGAACTTAGAGAATCACATAAAAATGAGCTAAATACATTTGTTGAAATTCTTATTGGAGATATCACAAATGAGGCCAGAATGAAAATGATTTTTGAAAAGTTTAAACCACAAATTATCTACCATGCGGCGGCTTATAAACATGTTCCGTTAATGGAAGAAAATCCAAGTGAAGCAATTTGGGTTAATGTAAAAGGTACAAAAACTATTGCAGACTTAGCTTACCAATACAATTCTGATCGATTTGTCATGGTTAGTACAGATAAGGCTGTAAATCCTACGAATGTGATGGGAGCAAGTAAGAGAATTGCAGAAATTTATGTGCAATCTCTTTACCACAATGCTCTAAAAAACAATGTTAAAACAAAATACATCACTACCCGATTTGGTAATGTATTAGGCTCTAGTGGCTCAGTTATACCTAGATTTAGAAAACAAATTGAAGATGGTGGACCAATTACTGTAACACATCCTGATATTACAAGGTATTTCATGACCATTCCGGAAGCTTGTCAACTTGTTCTTGAGGCAGGTAATATGGGTAATGGAGGAGAAATCTACATTTTTGATATGGGTAAATCTACCAAAATTGTTGATTTAGCAAGGAAAATGATCAAACTTTCTGGTTTAACTCTTGGTAAGGATATCCAAATTGTGTTTACAGGATTAAGACCAGGTGAAAAAATCTATGAAGAATTATTGAATGATGAAGAAAATACTTTACCAACTCACCATTCAAAAATTATGATTGGAAAAGTAAGAACTTATGATTTTGCAGAAGTTGAATCAAATACTAAGGAACTAATTAATTTATATCAAACTCAAGATATGATGAAGATAGTAACTAAAATGAAAACTATCGTTCCTGAATTCAAAAGTAAAAACTCAATTTATGAAAGCTTAGACAACGATGTTCGTTTACCAGACAGCTCAGATTTAGAAAAAATGTTACTTCAATAATTTATTTTATAATCAAAAAAGAAAAGGCAAATTCGATGAATTTGCCTTTTCTTTTTTTGAATGGTTGTGCCAAACAAAATGTTATCGATAACGAACAAATTGCAAAAAAATGGTCTAAACATTGATTTATAAGTTAAAAATCATGCAAAATAGCAGGCATAAACTAAACCATTAAGTTTCTTTGTTTCGAATAACGTCCTCATAATCTAGCAGTTTTTTTTAGAACAAATCTAAATAGTCTTTTTTTATTTCTGCTTTCGCGCTGTAAATAAATGTAATTATATTCGCGGCTGTGTTCTAAAAAGCCTGCGTGTATAATCATTATATGACAAAGCTTTTACAGAACACAAGTAAACACAGAAAATCATTATTTAAATGAAGCTTCATCAATTACTTGCATTTGTTGTAATTTTTATCTTCTCCTTAAACTCAGCCTTCGCAGATGCGGCTGAAGGAGAAAAGCTCTTCAAAGCTAATTGTACCGCATGCCATGCCATCGGTGAAAAAATTGTAGGCCCCGCCTTAAAGGATGTCCATAAGCGCCGTGATGAAAAATGGCTGCTCAAGTGGATCAAAAATTCACAAGCAATGGTAAAGGCAGGTGACGCTACAGCTGTTCAATTGTACAAGGAAAACAATGAGTCAGTAATGACTTCATTTGAACAATTATCAGATGCTGAATTAACCAGTATTGTTGATTACATTAAAAAAGAAAGCGAAGCTCCTGCTGCTGCTCCTCAAACTGCTGGTGCGTCAGTGGAAACACCTAGCGCAGCAACTACTAACTCAGGAAGAGGTTTCTACACAGAAACAACTTTTATAGCTTTAATGGTAATGGCTGCAATCCTATTAATGATTGCTTTCATCCTTTATCGCTTGAAAAAGGTAGTTGAAGAGTTACATGCTCAAAAATTCCCTGAAGAAGCTGCTGAAGAAAAAGCTGAAAACATTAGCTGGAAAGAAGACAAATCTGATTTCCGTTACAAATTATTCAAAAAACATCCAGTTGTTGGAACATTATTGGTTTCAATCATTTTCATGGTAGTTTTTGGATTACTTGGTTTTGACTACGGTAACAAAGAAATTGGAGTTCAAAAAGGTTATGCACCTGAACAACCAATTAAATATTCACATGAACTACATGCCGGTACTTACAAAATTAACTGTTTGTATTGCCATAACGGAGCTGACAAAGGAAAACAAGCCTCTATTCCTTCGCCTAGCACTTGTATGAATTGTCATATGCATGTTACAGCTTCTGCTAAATACAATGGTTCAGTTTCTCCTGAAATCCAAAAAATTTATGATGCAGTTGCTTGGGATGCTGAAAAACGTGTATACGATGCAAGCAAAGAAAAGAAACCTATTAAATGGGTTCGCGTTCACAACTTACCGGATCATGCTTATTTTAATCATGCTCAACACGTAAAAATCGGTAAAGTTGAATGTCAAGCTTGTCATGGTCCTATTGAAACTATGGCTGTTGTTTCACAACAAAGAAGTTTACAAATGGGATGGTGTATCAATTGCCACAGAGAAGCAAAAGTTGATGTGGCTAATAATGATTACTACGAAAAACTTCATGCTAACTTAAAAGCTGAAGGTAAAGAAATGGTAACCGTAGCTCAGAATGGTGGATTAGAATGCGGTAAATGTCACTATTAATCAATTAAACTTTCGCTCACAGCGATTTCTAAACGAAAACAAAGCTCAATGGAAAATAAAAATAGTTACTGGAAAGGTTTAGAGGAATTGAACAGAGATCCCCAATTCCTCCAGCATAAAAGAAATGAGTTTGCTGAAGGTATTCCTTTGGATGAAGTATTTACAGAAGAAGATGGTGGCTTAAATGCAAACCGTCGTGATTTCTTAAAATACTTTGGATTTGGTATCTCAGCAGTA
Organism: Vulcanococcus limneticus LL; assembly: GCA_943361925.1. Taxonomy (GTDB): domain Bacteria; phylum Bacteroidota; class Bacteroidia; order UKL13-3; family UKL13-3; genus CAISCU01. Next base: position 89,478 of record CALRIT020000008.1, read on the forward strand.
GCATTGGCTGCTTGTAACAAAGCGCCAATTAAAAATGCTATTCCTTATATCATCAAACCGGAAAATATCACTCCGGGTATTCCTAACTACTATGCTTCTACAACCCCTTCAGGTTGCAGTATCTTAGTTAAAACCCGTGAAGGAAGACCAATTAAAATTGAAGGAAATCCTGAATCACCAATTTTTAAAGGTGCTGCAAGTGCTGCTGATCAAGGTGCACTTTTAGGACTATATGACAATGAAAGATTAAGAGGACCAAAAGCATCTGGAAATGATGCAACTTGGGAAGCTGTTGATGCAGATATCAAAAAAGCATTAGCATCTGCTTCAAATATTCGTATTGTTTCAGGAACAGTTAGCAGCCCATCAGGAAAAAGAGCAATCAGTGCTTTTGCTGCAAAATATCCTTCTTCAAAACATATTCAATATGAATCATTCTCTTTAGGTTCGATTGCTGAAGCAAATAAAATTGCTTTTGGTAAATCGGTTATACCTGGATATAGATTTGATTTAGCTAATGTAATCGTTTCATTTGGAGCTGATTTCTTAGGTACTTGGATTTCACCAGTTGAATACACCAAACAATGGTCTTCAACTAGAAATCCAGAAACTAAAAAAATGAGTCGTCATATTCAATTTGAATCTCATTTATCTGTTACAGGTTCTAATGCCGATGTAAGATATCCAATCAAACCATCTGCTGAAGGAGTTTATTTAATCAGCCTTTATAACAAAATCGCAGGTTTAGCTGGTGTTCCAACTTTAGGTTCTATGCCTTCTGTTGAATTACCGTTAAATATGATTGAACTTACAGCCAAAGAATTATGGGCTGCAAAAGGAAGTTCATTAGTAGTTTGTGGAACTAATAACTTGGATAACCAATTATTGGTAGCTGCAATCAATAGCTTATTAGGAAATATTGGTACTACTGTAGATTTAGACAATTATAGCAATCAACATTACAGTGATGATGCTGCATTTGAAACTTTGGTTTCGGATTTGAACTCAGGTTCAGTTGATGCAGTTATTTTCTGGAATGTTAATCCTGTTTATTCATACTACAATTCAGCTAAATTATCTGAAGGAATTAAGAAAGCAAAACTGAGCATTTCAACCAATAGCAGTATTGATGAAACTTCAGCTTTATGCAAATTCAACGCTCCTGCAGGTCATTTCTTGGAATCATGGAATGATGCTGAACCAAAAGCAGGTTATTATGCATTAACTCAACCAACTATCTCGCCTGTATTTAATACTCGTCAAACTGAAGATAGTTTATTACGTTGGGCTGATAATAATACTTCATACTACGATTTCATGCGTGAAACCTGGAAAGGTATCCTTAACGGAAATGGTAATTTTGAAGAAGCTTGGGTTAAAAGTTTACATGATGGATTCTTCTACGTTGCAAAAACAGCTTCTGCTGTTAAATTCAACGCAGATTTAACTTCAACTGTAAATACAGCTTACTCAGCTTATAGCACTAACAAAACCAAAAAGGAACTTAAACTTTATAGCAAAGTTGGAGTATTAGATGGTTCATTGGCTAATAACCCTTGGTTACAGGAATTACCTGATCCAATCAGTAAAGTAACTTGGGATAACTATGCAAATATCAGCAAAGCAACTGCTGATGAAATGGGAGTTAAAGACGGCGATATGCTTAATATTACCGGTAAAAACGGTAAAATTGAATCAATCCCTGTTTTAGTTCAACCTGGTCAACCAAATAATGTTATTGCAGTAGCAGTAGGTTATGGTAGAACTTCAGGTGGTAAAGTAGCAGTTGGAGTTGGTAAAAATGCTTATGCATTCGCTTCTTTCAGCAACAATTCACTTCAATATGGCAATTTTGATATTACTATCGAAAAGGCTGCAGGTGATTACGAATTGGCTCAAACACAAACTCACCATACAATTGAAGGTCGTGCTTTAATAAAAGAAGCTTCTTTAGGTGAATACATTAAAGATAGTAAAGCAGGTAACCACGATCACCATGCAATCTTAAAAGAAAACGGTAATTTAATTACTCTTTGGGATGAGCATGACAGCAAAGGTCACAAATGGACAATGGCTGTAGATTTAGGAAAATGTACAGGTTGTGGATCATGTGTTGTAGCTTGTAATGCTGAAAATAACGTACCAGTTGTAGGTCGTGCAGAAGTATTAAAACGTCGCGAAATGCATTGGATTCGTATCGATAGATACTACAGATTCCGCAATAAGGAAAACAACAATATTTCAAAAGAAGACGAATACAATGACCCTAAAACGGGAGTTGACTTCCAAGAAGTAAGTGTTTTACACCAACCATTAATGTGTCAACATTGTGGACATGCGCCTTGTGAAACAGTTTGTCCGGTATTGGCAACTGTTCATAGCAGCGAAGGATTGAATCACATGGCTTATAACCGTTGTGTAGGAACTCGTTACTGCGCGAATAACTGTCCATTTAAAGTTCGTCGTTTCAACTGGTTTAAATACAGAGAAAACGATCAATTTGATTTCAACTTCAACAATGATTTAGGAAGAATGGTAATCAATCCTGACGTAACAGTACGTTCACGTGGGATAATGGAAAAATGTTCTTTCTGTGTACAAAGAATTCAAGCAGGTAAATTGAAAGCTAAGTTAGAAAACAGAACCATTAAAGATGGTGATGTTAAAACTGCTTGCCAACAAACTTGTCCTGCTGATGCAATCATCTTTGGAGATATTCATGATCCGGAAAGTGAAGTGGCAAAAAACTTCAAAAACGAGCGTGGATTCTTCTTATTAGATGAGTACAATGTACAACCATCAGTTACTTATTTGACTAAAATACGTAATGTGGATGAAACATTGGTAGCAGAAGAAAAACATTCGGCAAAAAAACATGATGCAACAAAGCCTCATGATGAAAACAAAAAAGAAGAGTCACATTCATAATCTGAAAACTGCACTAGCACATGTCATACGAATCACCAATTAGAGATCAATTAGTAACCGGTGGCAAAACATACCGCGACGTTACGCGCGATATTACCAGGCCACTGGAAAATGCCCCTTCAAAAGGCTGGTGGATTGGGTTTAGCCTTTCAACTTTAGTCCTTGCCCTTTGGATTGGAGCCACCACATACACCGTAGTTGTAGGACTAGGTGCTTGGGGATTGAACAAAACTGTAGGATGGGCATTTGACATTACCAACTTCGTATTCTGGGTTGGTATTGGTCACGCCGGAACCCTTATTTCCGCAGTACTTTTATTATTCCGTCAGAAATGGAGAATGTCAATCAATAGATCGGCAGAAGCGATGACCATTTTTGCGGTAATTTGCGCAGCCTCATTTATTTTATCACATATGGGACGTCCGTGGGTTGCTTATTGGCCTATCCCACTTCCAAACGCTTTTGGTACTTTATGGGTTAACTTTAACTCACCATTGGTTTGGGACGTATTTGCAATTTCAACATACTTCTCAGTTTCATTAGTGTTTTGGTATATCGGTTTAATTCCAGATATCGCAACAGTAAGAGATAGAGCAGTAACTAAAGCTAGAAAATTCTGGTATGGATTTTTCGCTATGGGTTGGAATGGTTCTGCAAGAACATGGCACAGATATGAAGTAATCAGCTTAATCTTAGCTGGTATTTCAACACCACTTGTATTATCAGTACACTCAATTGTATCAATGGACTTTGCTACGTCTTTAGTACCAGGTTGGCATACTACCATCTTCCCTCCTTATTTCGTTGCCGGTGCAATTTTCTCAGGATTTGGAATGGTACTTACGCTTTTGGTTATTGCACGTGAAGTAATGAATTATAAAGATTACATTACTGAAGCGCATTTAGATGCAATGACTAAAGTTGTAATGGTAACAGGTACAATGGTTGGTATGGCTTATATCACTGAGTTCTTCGTTGCAGCTTATTCTGGTGTTGAGTACGAACAATATGCTTTCTTAAACAGAGCATTTGGACCATACTGGTGGGCATACTGGACAATGATGAGTTGTAACTTACTTGCTCCTCAAGTATTTTGGTTTAAATGGGCAAGAACTACACCTTGGTTTATCTTTATCATGTCAATCATTGTAAATATAGGTATGTGGTTTGAGCGTTTCGTAATTATCGTAACTTCATTGCATAGAGATTTCCTTCCATCGGCTTGGGCTATGTATACACCTACAATCACAGAAGTAAGTATATTAATTGGTTCATTTGGATTGTTCTTCTTTTTATACTTCCTATTTTGCAAATTTTTACCAACTATCAATATGGCTGAAGTGAAAAGTATCATTCCTACGCACCACGAAGGTGACCATGGACATGATTCTCACCACAATCACAGTCATGAAACAGCAGAGAAAGGAGCTATTCATGGAAACTAAAAAAATGATTTTGGGTGTTTACGACAACCCGGATAAAACTTATGCTGCTACTAAAAAATTACTTAACAGTGGTTATTCAGTAGAAGATGTATATTCTCCTTTTGCAATTCACGGAATTGATAGATTGATGGGTATCAAAAGATCAAAACTTTCTGTAGCAGCATTTTTGTTTGCTATGACAGGTTTATCTTTAGCTGTAACCTTCCAAGTTTACGTTTCGTATTTCGATTGGCCAATGATTATTGGTGGAAAACCAAATCTTCATATCCCAACATACATTCCTATTACTTTCGAATTAAGTATCTTATTTACTGCATTTGGAATGGTATCGAGTTTCTTTATTGTAAACAGAATGTTTTGGGGTAAAAATGCAGATATCATTGATATTAGAGTTACAGACGATTTGTTTGTAGTTGCAGTAAATGTTCAACAAAACAAAACCGACATCCAGGCACTAAATCAGTTGTTAATTGATAATGGCGCATTGGAAGTAAGAGAAAGGACCAAAGAATAATGGCTAACACAAGAATTATATTAAGCACATTTGCCTTATTTTCGGTAATGGCTTTATTTACTGCTTGCAGCGCAGGTGGTGACAACCCAGGTTACGAATATGCACCTAATATGTACCATGGATTCGGTTATGAGCCTCTTTCTCAAAAAGAAGATGAGCCTAATACTATCAATCCACATGGTATGAATATGAGAGAACCGGTTAAAGGTACAGTTGCAAGAGGTCAGCAAGATTTCGCTAATTATGCTTTTACTGTAAGCAACGAATCTTATGAAGCTTCTGCTTCATTGAAAAATCCGGTTGCTAGTTCCCCAAAAGTTGTAGCAGAAGGACAAACATTGTATAACATCAACTGTACACCTTGTCATGGTGACAAAGGATTAGGAGATGGAACCATTGTAAGTGCAGGAAAATTTCCTCCTCCTCCAAGCTATGATTCAGATAGAATAAAAACTACACCTGATGGTAAAATGTTCTATTCAATCCGTTATGGTAAAAACTTAATGGGAGCATACGGAACAGTATTAACACCAAACCAAATCTGGAAAGTAGTTCACTACATCCGCACTGTTAGTGGTCCTTACAAAGGTGCTTCAAATGTAACTGCTTCAAAATAACTATTAACAGAAAAGAATTTAACAATGGAACACGCAGAAGTACATATCAGAGAAGAAAAATATCAAATCTCGGACGGCAATAAAAAATGGGCATTTGGTCTAATGATTGTCGGTTTAATTCTGGCTGCTATCGGCTATTTCACTTACCATCCTCATATTGAAGGATTAGGTGAACACGATTTGCACCACTTAATACAAAAACGTTTATTAAGTAACTTACTTGTAAATGGTTATTTCTTCTTTATCGTTTCAATTTGTGCAGCAGTATTTATTTCTATCTCACAAATTGCAAATGCCGGTTGGTATATCGCCATCAGAAGAATTCCTGAAGCCATGAGTGAATATTCACTTGTTGGTGGACCTTTATATATTTTAATCAGCATTATCGCTTTACCTGTTCTTTACCATTGGGCTCACCATGGTATCATGGACGCTGAATCTTTGAATTTCGATGCAATTTTAGCTAGTAAAAGCTGGTATTTAAATGTACCTTTCTTTTATGTGAGAATGGTATTGTTCATGGGTTTCTGGATGTTTTGTGCTCACTTATTTCGCCAATATTCTAGAAAAGAAGATTTAGTAGGTGGTTTAGAAAATTATAAAAAGACTTATGCTTTATCAGCAGGATTCACCGTAGTTTTCGGATTTACTTTCTCAATGTTTTCTTGGGACCAAATGATGAGTATTGATGCTCATTGGTACTCAACTATCTTCTCTATCTATAACTTCGCAACAGGATGGGTAAGTGCATTAACTATTATGTATTTATTTACTCATTACTTAAGAGGAAAAGGATATTTAAACATTGCTTCTGATGAACACCAACATGATTTAGGTAAATTTATGTTTGCATTCTCAGTGTTCTGGACATATATGTTTACATCTCAGTTCTTATTAATCTGGTATGCAAATATTCCTGAAGAAGTAACATACTATACTGAAAGATTATTTGGAAGTTATAATTTCTTATTCTTCTTTATTATTTTCTTAAACTTTATTGTTCCCTTCTTTGTTTTCATGAGAAGAGATTTTAAACGTAGCAGAATTGTAGGTTTTATCGTTGGTGGTGCTATCTTATTAGGTCACTGGTTAGATGTATTTTTAATGGTTATGCCATCATCTATGAACATCGCTACTAACCCAACAGACGCAAATCCAACTGGAATTATTAAAGTTGATTTCCAAGGAATTGGATTAATGGAAATTGGATTCTTATGTTTATTTGCTGGATTGTTTTTATGGATGACATTAAAAGCATTAACAAAAGCAAATCTTTATCCAACCAAACATCCTTATGTAATGGAAAGTGCTTTACATGATGTAGGTATTTAATCCTTGAAAGGTATAAAACGAAAAAAGGCTCCATTGGAGCCTTTTTTCGTTTTATACCTTTTATTAAATTTAATTTTACAAATCTCTTTCGAAAACAATCACCGCATTAGCACCTTCAAATTTTCCGGCTGGATTAAATTTTGTAATTTTAACTTTTACCTTTTGTAAATGGTGATACCGTTCGCTTAATTCATTGATTATAGATTTACCCAAATCCTCAATTAGTTGTCTTCTATGTTGCATTTGTATGCTAACCATAGAAAAAACATCTTCGTAATTAACGACATCAGATAAATCTTTGAATTCTTTGTCGTCATAAACAAATTGTTCAAGGATTACGTCAACCCTAAATTTACCGCCATTTTTAGCCTCTTCAGGGTACCAACCGTGAAAGGCATGAAATTCCATTCCCTCTAATCTTGTCTCAAGCTTCATTTGCTTATTTTTTACTTGTACAAAAAAGCTAATTTCGCAGCAAGAAAAAAAGTCTGATTATTGAAACTTCATAAGGACTTTAAATGTTTAAAACATATGAATGCAGAAAACTCTTTTATTCGCTCGAACAAAACCGACGCTTACCAGCACCACGACTACTATTTAATGGATGAACTTCTAACAGAAGAACACATCTTAATTAGAAACACTGTACGTGACTGGGTAAAAAAAGACCTCTCCCCTATTATTGAAGATTGCGCACAAAAAGCTGCATTCCCTCATCATATAATAAAAGGATTGGCAGATGCCGGAGCATTTGGCCCGCAATTACCGGCAGAATATGGCTGTGGTGGATTAGATTATATCACCTATGGTATTATCATGCAAGAATTGGAAAGATGTGATTCAGGTATTAGATCCACTGCATCTGTTCAAGGAAGTTTGGTGATGTACCCTATTTACAAGTTCGGTTCTGAGGAACAAAAACATAAATACCTTCCGAAACTAGCTAAAGGCGAATTAATGGGATGTTTTGGTTTAACAGAACCAAACCATGGCTCTAATCCTGCTGGCATGACAACCAATTTTAAAGATGCTGGTGATGGTAAAAATGTAATTCTTAATGGTGCAAAAATGTGGATTAGCAATGCACCATTTGCTGATATCGCTGTAGTTTGGGCTAAAAATGATGATGGTAAAATTAAAGGAATTATAGTTGAACGTGGAATGGAAGGTTTTACGACTCCTGAAACCCACAACAAATGGAGTTTAAGAGCCAGTGCAACCGGAGAATTGGTATTCAATGATGTATTGGTTCCAAAAGAAAATATTCTTCCAAATGTTGAAGGATTAAAAGGTCCGTTAACTTGTTTAAATTCTGCTCGTTATGGAATTAGCTGGGGAGCAATAGGAGCTGCTTTAGATTGTTATGATACTGCATTAAGATATAGCAAAGAAAGAATTCAGTTTGGAAGACCAATTGGAGGATTCCAGTTACAACAAAAGAAATTGGCTGAAATGATTACTGAAATCACAAAAGCACAATTACTTACCTGGAGATTAGGTGTTTTGATGAATGAAGGTAGAGCTACTCCTGCACAAATTAGTATGGCTAAAAGAAACAATGTTGATTTAGCTTTAAATGTTGCAAGAAATGCCCGTCAAATGCTTGGTGGAATGGGAATTACTGGTGAATATCCAATAATGCGTCATATGATGAATCTTGAATCGGTTGTAACTTATGAAGGTACACATGATATTCATTTATTGATTACGGGCATGGATGTTACAGGAGAAAATGCTTTTGTTTAACACTTAATTTGTTCATATTAATTTTGCATTGTACATGTAAAATTGTAAGTTGAACCCAATGTATTATTTCAATAAATAAAGATATTATGTACGTAATTAAATTTGGTACCGATGGATGGCGTGGAATTATCGCCAATGAATTTACCGTTGATAATGTAAAAAGAGTTGCGCAGGGAACTGCTGAATTCTTAAAGAAAAATTTTCCAAACAATTTATCTGTTGTTTTGGGTCACGATTGCAGATTTGCCGGTGAATTATTTGCAGAATCAACTGCTCAAGTAATGTGTGCTAATGGAATAAAAGTAAAATTGGCAAAAGGTTTTGTATCTACTCCAATGATTAGTTTGGGTGCTGTAAAATTTGGTGCTGCTTTGGGTATTATTTTAACTGCAAGCCACAATCCACCTGCTTACAATGGTTATAAATTAAAAGCTCATTACGGCGGACCTTCTAGTCCTGCTGTAATTGATGAAGTTGAAGGTGCAATTCCAAATCATTTAGTTGATGTTCCATCAAAATCAATTGAAACATTGGTCGGTGAAGGAATGATTGAATATGTAGATTTAGAAACTTTATATGTAAATGAAGTTGAATCAAAATTCGATTTAAAACTAATTAAAAGTTCAGGAATGGAATTTGCCTACGATGCCATGTATGGTGCTGGGCAAAATGTTATGAGAAGAATTTTCCCTGAAATTACCTTATTACATTGCGATTACAACCCGGGTTTTGATGGACAAGCTCCAGAGCCTATTCATAAAAATCTAGGTGAATTCAGTGAGTTAATCAGAATTAGTGAAGAAATAGATTGCGGTTTAGTTACTGATGGCGATGCAGATAGAATTGGACTTTATAACAAAGCAGGAAAATTTGTAGATTCTCACCACATCATTTTACTTCTAGTGCATTATTTGCATAAATACAAAAAAATGGATGGTAAGGTAATCACTACTTTTAGTGCTACATCAAAAATTACAAAACTTGCAGAAGCTTATGGCTTACCAATTGAAATCACAAAAATTGGTTTCAAATACATTTGCGAAAAAATGGTGACTGAAAATGTTTTAGTTGGTGGCGAAGAAAGTGGTGGAATTGCCATTAAAGGTTTTATTCCTGAAAGAGATGGTATTTGGATTGGATTAACCCTTTGGGAATTCATGGCAAAAACCGGCAAAAGTCTTGATGAATTGATTCAGGAAGTTTATGATGTTGTTGGTTCTTTCTCAATGGGAAGAATTGATTTACATATCACTGAAGAAATTAAACAAAACGTATTAGCTGCTTGTAAATCAGGAAAATATACTCAGTTTGGCAATTACAAAATTGAAAAAACTGAAGATTTAGATGGATTTAAATTCCATTTAGGAAACGGAGAATGGGTAATGATTCGTGCTAGTGGAACAGAGCCTGTTTTAAGGGTCTATTCTGAAAGTGATTCTGATGAAAATGCTCAGAAAATTCTGGAGGCATGTAAGAATACAATCTTAGCATAACCAACATAAAAACATAAAAAAATAGCCATTAGAAATTTCTAATGGCTATTTTTTTATGTTTTAAATTATTTAAGATTTACAACCCAGTTGAAATCATCTTGGTGATTACCGGTTTGAATACCGTACATCGTTTTATAAATCCAGTTTGATATTACTCTATTTTCTGCTTCCGGCAGCATATAATCTACTCCTTTATAACCAATTCCAGCAATTTTAGCAATAATTGCAGCTGTTCCTGTTCCAAAGCAATCTGTCATTGCTCCTGATTTTGCAGCTTCAATTACTTCACTAACAGAAATTTTTCTTTCTTCAATTTTTAAGCCTCTTTGTTTTAACAACTTAATGCAGCTATCTCTTGTTACACCTCTAAGTATGTTTCCATCTAAAGAAGGAGTCCAAACAGTATCATCATTAATTATGAAAAATAGGTTAGTTGTACCAGATTCTTCCACATGTTCATGAGTTCTACCATCAGTCCAGATAATTTGGTCGTAACCTTTCTTTTTAGCTTCCATGGTTGGGAGCATAGAGATACCGTAATTACCTGCAGCTTTTGCAAATCCAGCCATTCCATCAGAAGCCCTAACAAATTTTTCTTCCACTAAAACCTTAATTGGTTTTGGGTAGTAACTGTTAACAGGACAACAAAAAATAATGAAACTGTAATTGTTACTTGGTCTTACACCAACAAAATCGTCGGTAGCAAACATAAACGGTCTTAAATACAAAGCACTACCCTCTTTGGTTGGAATCCAATCCTTTTCCAAAGAAACTAGCGTGCTAAGACCTTCCATGAATAATTCTTCAGGAATTTCCGGCATTCCCATTCTAACTGCACTTTCATTTAAGCGAACAATATTATCCATTGGTCTGAATAATAAAGCGTCACCTTGTGGGTTTTTAAAAGCTTTCATGCCTTCAAAAATAGCTTGTCCATAATGTAGCGCTGAAATTGAAGGAGCCATTAAAATAGGGCCATAAGGAAGAATTTGAGGATTTTGCCATTGGCCATCCATAAAATCCACCTTAAACATGTGGTCTGAAAAGATTTTTCCGAACTCAATGTTCTCAAAATCACATTGATCAATTCTTGATTGCTGTGTTTTATTAATTTTTATCGAAATTGCCATGGTATGAATAATGGTTTAAAGATAGATGATGCGTTTGTGCTTCCCCTATTCGATGAAATAATCGGGGTCAAAGAAACAGATTTTTCCATACAAATCAACCCTTTGGGAAAAGGACAACATAAACTCTTGATGCTTAGTGATTGTAAAACACACGATTATTTTTCAGATCCTGAAAAACAGTTATTAAGTGGTATCCTGGATAAAGGTCTAAAAAAGTCATTTGATGATATTTGGTTCATCAATACCGAAAAAGACAATGTTAGTTTTGACGTAATTCTTAATCAGTTAAAACCTCAAACAGTTATTATCTGGGGTTGTGATTCTTTTATGGCTAAAAATAATTTAAGAATGGATAATCACCAACAGGCATTATTACATGGCATTGGAATTTTAAAGGCACAATCTTTAAGTGAATACATCAATGATAATGTTGCAAAAGGAAAACTTTGGGTTGCTATGAAAAAAATGTTTTTTGCTTAAATCTTATGAAACTAATATTTGCGAGTCATAACCAGAATAAAGTCAAGGAAATAAATTCCTTACTAGAAGGATTAGTTAATGTATACTCTTTAAATGATATTGGAATAATTGAAGAAATTCCTGAAACCGGTGTAACTTTAAAAGAGAACTCGTTTATAAAGGCACAGGCTTGCTCAAAAATTACCGGGTTAAATGTATTTGCAGATGATACTGGATTAGAAGTAGAGGCTTTAAATGGAGAACCGGGAGTCTACAGTGCCAGGTATGCAGGTCCTGAAAAGCTGGCTTGGAAAAACATGGAAAAACTTATTACGGAATTATCTGATAAATCCAATAAAAAGGCAAGATTTGTAAGCTGGATATGTTTGATAATCAATAATGAAACTTATTATTTTGAAGGTGAACTTAAAGGTACAATTATTTCAGAAATGAAGGGAGTTAATGGATTTGGTTATGATCCAATTTTTGTTCCTGAAGGAGAAACCAGAACCTTAGCCGAAATGAGTTCAGAAGAGAAAAATAAAATTTCTCATAGAGCAATTGCTTTGAATAAAATGAAAGCTTTTTTAAAAGAATTTAAATCCAACTAGTTTAAACAAAAATAAACTTCAGGCTTAGAATTGATTAATATCAAATCTGATTACAATAAGCTTCGAAAAATGTAAAGGTTGGGGAAATTCGCTTATTAATTCAATTTTTAATTAAGCCTATTTTGCTAGTATCAGTAAAAATTATTGTAGGATGTATATCATCTTCTGTATTGGCTAAGCCATCCTTCCCTAAAGAAAACAATTTATATCGGTTATGAATTTTTTCATAGTAATAATCGACATTGGTTCCTTTATTATTTTGGATTGGATCTGTTTTTAATAGAAATATATCCTTTTTCAATTCCCTTAAACTGTCAGGATATTCCCCGTTTTGAAGTTTATAAAACTCTATTTCTTTAACCAGGTTATTCAAATTATTTTGTGAAAATTTAGAAATGCTACTTTCAAAGCTTTCAGGGGTATTCATTTCATTAAAAGCAGTTGAGTAAATGAAAACTGTAAAAAGAATACATGCACTTCCAACAATTACAAGCCATTTATCTTTGTAATGGAAAATCCCAAACATAATTAATACAAATCCTACCAATGTGCCGACTAAAGGAATAAAGCCAAAAATTCCAACCCAATAGGGCGGTTTTTCATTAGCAGGTAGATGGAGTTGACCTCTTACATTGATAATTTCAGAATGGATTTTAGAAATTAAATTTATTTCATCATTTGAAGAAATAAAACTATTTGATGGAATTATATAAGTCGTATTGTCCCTGAGAATGATATACAGATAATTATCGATTTTGTCTGCTGTTTTGATACTATTCCATTTCCTCAAAACAATTACATTATTACACTCAAATTTTATTCCCGATTCTTCAATTGTTAAAGACTGTTCGCCTAAAATTGATTTATGAAACCTGAAGCTTGTTAAAAAAGGTATAAATAAATAAAAGAAATAAGATAGCAGACCAAAACAGAAATATTTAAGAAGATTGAACCAAACGTTTTCTTTGATATCCCCAATAAACAAGAAAATAATAAATGAGCCTAAAATTACAAAAGCTACTTTTTTCCCTGTTAAATTTTTCTCTAAGTAAAAGAAGCGGTAAAAGGACCGAAAATCCTTTTGCTCTGCTTTAAATACCAAATTCATTACTCCTAAGTCCTCAAAATTAAAAGAAAGTAAATCCTACTTTATAGTACTTGGTTTCCCTTTTAAATTTTCCTGTAATTCTAGTAATGCTGAATCATCAGCTTCTAAATCAGATAATTTGTGTCTGTAGAAATATGCAGGAATTTGTCCAACAATAATTGACAATCCAACAATAATTGAAGTAACCAGATAGGCCGGGTTATCTTTAATAGAAAATGCTACTAAAATAAATACAAGGTTTACTGCAACTAAAGTAAAACTAACCTCACGGTGATTCATTCCAATTCTCATTAACCAATGGTGTATATGGTTTCTATCGGCTTGAAATGGTGATTTTTTCTTACTTGTTCTTAAAATGAAAACCCTTAAAGTATCGTAAAGTGGAACAATTAAAATTGCAATAGCAATACCTGGAGCAGAATCAATTCTATTGATATTATTGATACTAGAAATATTCATTTCAATAAAATGAATTGCAAAAATTGCAAGTAAAAATCCAGTAGTCAAGGAACCAGCATCACCAAGAAAAATCTTAGCGGGGTTATAATTAAAAAACAAAAATCCTAAAAGTGCACCAGCCAATCCAAAAGCCATTAATGCCCAACTATGATCTTCAGAATTAACAAAGTAAATTGCAAAAGTAAGACTCATTAATAATCCCAATCCACCTGCTAAACCATCAGCACCATCAATTAAATTAAATGAATTTGTTATTACAATCAGCGTAAACATGGTTAGTGGAATACTTACGCTTAATGGTATTTCATGAATTCCAAATACCCCATGAAAATCTGTTAATCTAATTGGAGTTAAATAAGATACAAAACCAGCAGCAATAAGTTGAGTACCTAATTTTTTCATTGGAGATAAAATGATGATATCATCTTTTAATCCACTAAAAAACAAAAGAATTAAGGATGCTTGAAGATACTGAATACCAGGCATATCAGAAAATGTTCCCCAAATAGAAACTGAAAGAATAAAGCCGATAAAAACAGCTAAACCTCCTAAACGGGGGATTTTGTTTGAATGTATTTTACGTTCATCCGGTTTATCATAAAGTCCTTTTAACTTAGCAACTGTTATAATAGAAGGAATTGCAAAAACTACAATCAAAAAGGCCGAAATACTTACCAAAATAATATCAATCATGCTCTGGGGTTAAGGTCTTGAATCAGCAATATATTAATTTTTTCTAAATTTAAAAGCATGTTAATAAAAAGTTAAATCCGCCTTAAAGTCTATTATGGTGCTAATCTTTGAGTTACCCAATTGCCTTCGATTAAAGAAAACTTAAACCTATCGTGTAACCTGCTGGCTCTTCCTTGCCAAAATTCAAACATATCTGGTTCAAGAATATATCCGCCCCAATGAATTGGACGTATAATTGGTGTTTCAGAAAATAATTTCTTTAATTCCTCTAATCTATCAGTGATAACATGTCGGCCTTCTATTGGCTGACTTTGAGGAGAAGCATGAGCCCCAATTTGACTATCAATGGGTCTTGATTTAAAGTACTCATCTGATTCTTCTGATGATACCTTTTTTATACTTCCTTCAACCCTAACTTGACGTTGTAATTCAGGCCAAAAAAATACCAATGCAGCATAAGGATTTGATTGCATTTGTTTACCTTTATCAGAATTGTAGTTGGTATAAAACATTAAACCTTCTTCGTTAATTCCCTTTAATAGAACTATACGTGCAGTTGGTCTTCCTGAAAAATTAGTTGTAGCTAAGGTCATCGCATTGGGCTCGTTTACCTCAGCAGAAATTGCCTCATGAAACCATTGTTTGAATTGTTCAAAAGGATTTTTAATCAAATCTTTTTCATTAAATTCTTTCAGGGTATAATCTTCTCGTATTGCGGCTAATTGTTCACTTGTTATCATAAACTCAATATTTATTAACTCGAAGGTATAACCAAACAATTAAAATTAATTTGATAACAATCAAAAAAGACAAAAGAAATTAAACGAAATTGTGATTTAAGAATCCACCAAAAAAAAGACACCTAACAATCAATAAGTTCTATTAATCTATTTTAATAACAAATGAATCTTCTTAAATTGTATCAATGAAAATTAAAGAAATTGGAGTCAATTTTAAACCATCAAAAGGTTCTGTTTTAATTGGTGAACCTTTTATGGCTGATATTAATTTTAGGAAAAGTTTGGTATTAATATGTGAACATGAATCAGAAGGTTCGGTAGGATTTGTTTTAAATAAACCTATGAACCTTATGTGTAGTGAATTAGTTCCTGAAATTCTTGACCATGATTTCCCTTTATTTTATGGTGGACCAATTGAAGAAAACAGCCTTCATTTTATACATAGATTAGGAAATTTAATTGAAGATTCAATTGAAATTTCTAATGGAATTTATTGGGGAGGAAGCATTGAACAAGTTAATGTTTTGTTTGAAAAAGGCTTAGCAAAAGAATCTGATTTCAAATTTTTTATTGGATATAGTGGTTGGGGACCGAATCAACTTGAAATAGAAATTGAACAAAAGGCTTGGTGGACAATCCCATCTAATCAGACGGTTGTTTTTGACTCGGAATCTGAAGAATTATGGGAGAATCAAGTAAAAGAATTGGGTGAAGATTTCGCATATTTGGCAAATTCACCTGAAGATTATTTATGGAATTAAACCAAAAACTTTTTCAAAATTTAAGTACAAAATTTGTTTAAGATTAAGCAAATCTAACTGCCTTAGATTAGCAAATTCAAGATAAACATCTTTAATGTTTTTAGATGAAATATCCGTTTCTAAAAAAATTCTATTTAAAGGAATTTGATTTAAGACTAAACTCGATTTGGGTTGATAAAGATTCTTACCAAAAGAAAAATAAATCTGCTCATTAGCTAATAATTTATTGGTTTGAATTTCATTCCCCAAATATTGATGAAGTATAACAGGAACCTTTGATTCCCTCACTAAAAGTTCTATTTCATCATATGCTTTTACAATATGCAAAATCATTGGTTTACCTAATTGATTTGCGATTTCAAATTGTTTTTTAAATACATCAATTTGTAAATTAAACTGAGGTTTTAATCTATCTAAACCACACTCCCCTATTGCCAGAACTTTTGGATTTGAAAGTAATTTAATGAAAGAATCTTCGTCAAATTTTTGCTCGATAAACCAGGGATGAAGTCCTTTTGAAACAAAATAGTTTTTAACTTCCGGAATAAATGTGCGCATATAAGCCTGTCTGATAAAAATTATATCATCAGTTGGTTTATAAGAATGGTGTGTATGTATATCGATGTAGTTGATATCCAAAAATAAGATTCAGTTTAGAATTTTAATCTAATTCGCTTCAATTTAATAAATCCTCATGCAATTTTAATTGTAAATGAAACTATAATTCAAAATGATGATAGAATGCTTAAAGGATAAAAATTGGAATCAAGAATTAAAGACCTTAAATTTATTTCTGATTAAATTTTTGAAAATCCTGAAGATACAATTTTGTATATGATTTTAAATTTTAAACATAAACTAATTTGTTACTTAGCAATTGGAATTTTAACTATAATTTCCAAAAGAACTTCAGCACAGGTTTATCAATACAATTTCATTGAAAATACCGACTTTGAAGTCAATCCAGCTTACTTTGGAATAAAAAATAATAAACCTGAATTTTTAGGAAATGTATCAGAGTTTGGGAACAATGTTTACAGGATTCAAACTTTCCGAGCCGGATTTACAAGCAATTTTAAAAACATGAATTGGGGAATGATGTTCAATCCCATTTATTTCCCTGAAAAAGTATTTGTTGGAAATGTTTCTATTGGAACAGGATATAATTTAAAATTAAATCCAAAATTGAATTTGGCTCTAGGTCTGAGTTACAAATTCCTTAATAATAATTTGTCCTTGGGCTATTTCGACTATCTAAGACAAGATGCTATTGGAGGAACTGGTATATTCTCAGATGGGCTTAATGGCTCCTTCATTTTAAATGATTCGGCAAAAAACATTATATTTAGTATGATGGCTTTGAATTTACGGGCATTCTCTTCTAAACAAGTATTTCCAACTTACATAGTCTTGAACACGGGCAATATTTGGAATTTAATAAATAAAGAAACAAGCTTTCACTTACAATTAGAAAATTATTTAAAATTCTCACGATTAGAAAATGAGACAAAATTGAGTTCCATTCTTCATCTAAAAAAGATTTTAAATCCAAAATCAAAATACAAAATAAGTCTTGGTAGCTCAATTGGAAAGCTTGATGAAAAATACAATTTATTGGGGATATTCCTTGGTTTTAAAAATCCCGCTTTAGATGAAATTTCTCTACGTTATAATTTCTCCAAATCAAAAAATGACATGATTTATTTTGAAGGATTTAATATTTGTTTTAAAAGTATTTTTCCATCAAAGCCTGAAAAGCCTAAAATAATCAAAGGGAAAGCACTAAAAAACAATGTATTATAATTTTTATTAATTCTAAAAGCTGTTTGAACCACTAAAATTGCTAATTAAATACAATAAAAAATACTTAGTAAAAATTATAGGCTTTGGTCAATTACTTTGGATACATGATAAAAAACAGGTATTTTTGACGTTTATATCTACACATGAATAATGCTTTAACCCCGGGAAGAACTGAAGTAATGTTGCATTTAGGATCACAAGCTGAAACTTTTGCATCTGAATACTTAAAACCAGTTGAAACTAACTGGCAAGCCTCTGAGCTTCTGCCATTAACATCGGATGCTTCATTTATTGCTGATTTGAAAGAGATTCAAGAACAAGCATCAAATTTATCTTATGATTTATTGGCTGTTTTAGTTGTAGATACAATTACTGAGGAAGCATTACCAACTTATGAAACCTGGTTGGCAGGTTTAAAAGGCGTAAGTCAGACTGAAAATAACAGCTGGATGAAATGGATTCGTGCCTGGACAGCTGAAGAAAACAGACATGGCGATGCATTGAACCGCTATTTATATTTATGTGGTAGAATTAATATGCGTGAATTTGAAGCATCAACACAATATTTAATTCGTGATGGATTTGATAATGGTGCATCTGATGATCCTTATAGAAATTTCATCTATACATCATTTCAGGAATTAGCAACCAATATTTCACATAGAAGAGTTGCCAGTATTGCCAAACAACAAGGAAACGCTTTGTTATCAAAAATGTGTGGATTGGTAGCAGCTGACGAAGCACGTCATGCCAAAGCTTACAAAAATTTCGTATCTAAAATATTCGAAATCGATCCAAACGAAATGATGTTGGCATTTGAGGATATGATGAAGAAAAAAATTGTGATGCCTGCTCAATACCTTAGAGAATTAGGTGATAAAGTAAATTCATTCTCAAGCTTTTCTGATTGTGCTCAAAGATTAGGAGTTTATACCGCAACAGATTACGTAGATATCTTAAAAGGTTTACTTGAAGAATGGAATATTGAAAACATCAGAGGTTTAAAAGAAGAAGGTGAAAGAGCCAGAGATTATTTAACAAAACTTCCGGACAGATTAACGAGAATTTCTGAGAGAATGAAAATTCCGGATACTGAATTTAAGTTCAACTGGATTTTGGCATAAATTAAAACATCATATAAGTAAATATCAATTGGCGAAATTATTGAAACAAACGCCGGAATATTTATAAAAAAATATTATTCCTGCTTTGTAAAAATCATTAGATTGCAACTGCAATTAGCGACCTATTTCAATCAAATTAACCTCAATTGACTACAACTAAAATAAAAAACAGATTATTGCCAATTGTAATCACAATTTGGTGCCTTTTAGTTGGTAATAATCTATTTGCAGATAAAATTTGGCCTTACCAAAGAGCCACTTTAAATGCTTATTCTCAGGTAGATGATAGTTTAAAACTTGAAGCATTAATTAAATTAAGTTATGCTTATCAATTTATTAATCCGGATTCAAGTTTACCAATTGCAAATAGAGCGCTTGAATTACTTGAAAAACTTTCTGCTGATAACTATCGCCCTAAATTATACAATTCTTTTGCATCAGCTTATATAAATTCCCAAAAACCTGATTCGTCTTTAATTTGGTTAAATAAAGCATTTGAGGAAAGTAAAAAACAAAACAATCTCAAAGAAATTGCACAAAGCCTAAATAATTTTGGTGTTCATTATTCAAATGTTGGTTATAACCACATTTCTCGTTCCTTTTATAATAAAAGTTTATTTATAAGACAAACAATAAAAGATTCAAATGGTATTTCGAGCTGCCTAAATAATATGGCAAATACTAATATGAAACTTGGCAATTTTCAGGAAGCTAGGGTTCAATTATTACAGGCTTTATCCATTAAAATAAAAAGGAACGATACAAACAGCATTTCAAGGTCATTTATGAACCTATCGAATGTTTATCTTTCAATTGGTGATTTTGACAAAGCAATTAGCTCCTTAAAAACCGCTCAGGTCTGGCAAGAAATTTCAGGAGCTGATGCAGAATACTTCAGTATTCACACAAATTTGGGTGGAACATATTATTACCAAAATAAATTTATTGACGCAAAAAAAGAGTTTGAATTGGCATTGCAAAACTCAATTGAGAACAGACAAATTTTAAATCAAGTCATTTCTTACAATAACTTAGGTGAAATTGAAACCAATTTGAAAAATTATGAAAAGGCTGAAAGCTATTTTAAAAAATCAGAGAGTATTTGTAAATTAGTTAAAGATTATGAAGCGGAAGCCGCATCTAATCTTGGTAGGGCCCAAATTCTTTCTTTAAAAAATAACCATACAGGCGCAATCAATCTTTATAAAAAAGGTATTGAAATCTTAGAAAAATACGATTTCAAACCAATGCTTGTTGGAAGCTACAAGAATTTGATTTTAGTTTATGAGAAAACCGGCGACTATAAATCTGCTTATCAGTTTTACAAAAAACAGCATATTATAGAGGATGAACTCATTGCCGCAAACTCCGATGAAAAAATACAGAAATTAGAATATGAAAATACACTTGCTCAAAAGCAAGCTGAGATATCAATATTGGAGAAAGACAAAGAACTTTCCGAAACAAAATCGTGGACGAACAGATTAATAATAGGGTCTTTAATTGTTTTATTAACAAGCATTTCTATAGTTTTATTTTATGTTTTAAGAAGCAGGAATGAGAAAATAAATGATAATCAGATCATAAAAAAACAAGCAGAAAAACTTAGTTTACAAGCAGAACAGCTTATTAAAATCAACGCTATTAAAGATAAAACCTTTTCAATACTTTCTCATGATTTAAGAAGTCCTTTGGTTTCATTACAGCAAACATTGTTTTTATTAGATGAAAACCTAATAGAAAAGGAAGAATTTGAATTCATAAAAAACTCATTAAGAGATAAGTTTTGTAACCTAAATCAGTTACTTGACAATCTTTTAAACTGGTCGAGATCAAATATGACCGGAGAAAATACTACTAAACCGGAATCAATTTTATTACACAATATTATTCAACAAAACCTCAAACTATTTGTACCACAAGCAGAGCAAAAAGGTTTAATTATAAATAACAATGTCGATTTGACACATATTGTTTATGCGGACCATAATCAACTTGACTTAATACTTAGAAATATTATTATTAATGCAATAAAATTCAGTTTTGAAGGAGGTAAGATTCTTATTAATTCCATGCTTAAGGAAAACACTTGTATTCTCACCATACAAGATTTTGGAACAGGAATACATCAAAAAGAATTAGACATAATAAATCAAGGAGACTTAAGCATTTCGAAACCCGGTACCATGGGTGAAAAAGGAACCGGAATTGGATTGATGATTTCCCGCGATTTTGTAATTCAAAACAAGGGCAAATTGCTAGTTAAAAGTGAGTTTGAAAAGGGAACTACAATTGTGATTGAACTACCCCTATCTTAAGCTAGGGCCTGCTGAAAATCTTTATTAGAACTTATTATCAATCAATTAGATTGTATTTAAATAATTTAAATGCAAGGTTTTAAGAACAATGGCTTAAAAATCCTTGCATCAAGTAAAATTAGTTTTCAAATTACCTAAAGACAGAAACAAGGCCATCTTTGTCGTTGCTGCCAAATTGAAGTATTTTATATAGATCTTAAACAAAAAACAGAAATAATCCTGTTTAATACTGAGGCAATTTTGTTTAGGCCAATTTATTGGACTTTAACAAAATGCATTCGGTATAATTTGGCAGCGTCTAAAATCTGACCTGTTTCTGTCTTTTTCAGCAGGCCCTAAGCTAATTATCTTCATTTCTTAATTTTCGTTCTAAAACGAAAGTACCAAAGGGAAATAATCCTGCAAAAAAAGCAAATGCAATTCTGCTAAATTTCCATGAATATTCTAAGGCACATTGAAGCAATAGAATCATATAAAGCACAAACAACAATCCATGTGCCCAACCAAAATATTTCACAAACAAGGGCATATCAAAACCATACTTTAATGGCATGGCTATAAATACCAAAACAATAAAAGATATCCCTTCTAACAAGGCTATTAATCTGAATTTACCTATGTTGGTGCTAAGATTGAATTTCATGATAAAAATAAATTAGTGTAAATATGAACATCACGTTTAACCACGTTTACACTGCTTGTGCACTGCGAGTTCACTGAGACTGCACTGCGATGAATCGCAGTGATACAACGAACGCAGTGTTCACGCGGAACGGAGAAAACGCGGAACGCGTTGAAATTACATATTACGACGGTATTGTCCTCCTACTTCGAATAAGGCTGCGGTAATTTGTCCTAATGAACAATATTTTACTGTATCCATTAATTCCTCAAAAATATTTTGATTCAAAATGGCTTTGCGTTGAAGTTTATGAAGCATCTCCTTTCCTTTATCTTCATTCACTTTTTTCAACACATTCAACATTTCTATCTGGTATTCTTTTTCTTCAGTTGTAGAACGTATTACTTCCTTAGGTAAAACTGTTGGTGAACCTTTGCTTGATAAGAAAGTATTTACTCCAATAATTGGGAATTCACCTGTATGTTTTTGCATTTCATAATACAAACTTTCTTCCTGAATTTTAGTTCTTTGGTACATGGTTTCCATGGCACCTAAAACACCTCCCCTTTCAGTAATTCTATCGAACTCAGACAATACAGCTTCTTCAACTAAATCTGTTAATTCTTCTATGATAAATGAACCTTGTAATGGATTTTCATTTTTAGCCAATCCCAATTCTCTGTTAATGATTAACTGAATTGCCATTGCTCTTCTTACAGATTCTTCTGTAGGAGTTGTAATTGCTTCATCATAAGCATTTGTATGAAGTGAATTACAGTTATCATAAATAGCATACAATGCCTGCAAGGTTGTTCTGATATCATTGAAATCGATTTCTTGTGCATGTAATGAGCGTCCTGATGTTTGAATATGGTATTTCAACATCTGACTTCTTTCATTACCACCATATTTCAATTTCATGGCTTTTGCCCAGATTCTTCTAGATACACGACCAATTACTGAATATTCAGGATCGATACCATTTGAGAAGAAGAAAGATAAATTCGGAGCAAAATCATCGATGTTCATGCCACGACTTAAGTAATATTCTACAAACGTAAATCCGTTTGATAGAGTTAATGCCAACTGAGTTATTGGATTTGCTCCAGCTTCTGCAATATGGTATCCACTGATTGAAACAGAGTAGAAATTTCTAACACCATTATCAATAAAATACTGTTGTACATCACCCATTACTCTTAATGAGAATTCTGTACTGAATATACATGTATTTTGCGCCTGGTCTTCTTTTAAAATATCAGCCTGAACAGTACCTCTTACTTGCTTTAATGTAGCAACTTTAATCGATTGGTAAACATCAGCAGGTAAAACCATATCTCCTGTAACACCCAATAACATCAATCCTAAACCATCGTTTCCTTCAGGTAAAGTTTCGTTGTATTTCGGACGCGGAGTTCCTTTGGCTTTATAAATGTCATCAATCTTTTTATTGATTTCATCTTCTAAACCATTCTTCTTAATATAAAGCTCACATTGTTGGTCGATTGCAGCATTCATAAAGAAAGCACAAATAATTGCTGCAGGACCATTAATTGTCATTGAAACTGATGTTTTAGGATCAGCCAGATTAAAACCTGAATACAGTTTTTTTGCAGCATCCAAACTCCATACACTTACACCTGAATTTCCAATTTTACCATAAATATCAGGTCTGTGGTCAGGGTCATTTCCATACAATGTAACAGAATCGAATGCTGTACTCAAACGAGCAGCCGGCATTCCTAAACTTACATAATGGAAACGTTTGTTAGTTCTTTCAGGTCCACCTTCTCCTGCAAACATCCTGGTTGGATCTTCACCTTCACGTTTAAATGGATAAATTCCTGCTGTATAAGGAAATTCTCCGGGGAAGTTTTCTTGTAAAGACCATCTTAAAATATCACCCCAACCTTTGAATTTTGGAACCGCCACTTTAGGAACCATGGTATGTGACAATGATTCGCTATGCGTTTTAATTTTGATTTCTTTATCACGTACCTTGAAGATATAATATTCATCTCTGAACAATTTTTTCTTTTCTTCCCAGGTATTTAAAATGATTTTATTTCTAGGATCAAGATCTAATTCAATCTCATGATAAGCTTCTTGCAAACTCTTTACCAAGCGATCTTTATCTTCAAGTTTACCTGATGCAATTACTTCAATTGATGATTTTAAACTATACAATTTATCAGCAATCTCAACTTGTTTGTTAACCCATTTATCGTAGCTCCTGTTGTTTTCAGAAATTTCAGATAAATAACGTGTACGAGCAGGAGGAATGATGAAAATCTTCTCACTCATTTCATCTGTAATCTCATAAGTTGTTTGTAAATCAGCACCGGTTTTATCTTTAATGATTTCCATTACTGCTTTATACAAACGATTCATTCCCGGATCATTGAACTGAGAAGCAATGGTTCCATAAACCGGCATTTCCTCCGGATTGATATCAAACAACTGATGATTTCTTTGGAACTGTTTTTTAACATCTCTCAATGCATCCAAAGAACCTTTTTTATCGAATTTATTGATAGCAATGATATCAGCAAAATCAAGCATATCAATTTTTTCTAATTGAGTTGCAGCGCCATATTCTGGAGTCATTACATACAATGCCACATCTGAATGGTCCATGATTTCTGTATCACTTTGACCAATACCTGAAGTTTCAAGAATAATTAAATCGAAGGCAGCGGCTTTCATGATATCAACTGCTTCTTTAACGTGTTTCGACAAAGCCAGATTACTCTGACGTGTTGCCAATGAACGCATATAAACCCTGTTGTTTTTGATAGAGTTCATACGAATTCTATCACCCAACAAAGCACCGCCTGTTTTTCTTTTACTTGGATCTACCGAAATAATACCGATTGTTTTGTTTTTAAAATCGAACAAAAATCTGCGTACCAATTCATCTACCAAAGAAGATTTACCCGCACCACCAGTACCTGTAATTCCAAGTACCGGAACATGCGAAACTGCAGCAGAATCAAGAATTGTTTTGTGCATATTTGCAAAAACCTCAGGATTATTTTCTGCAGCAGATATAAGTCTTGCTATAGATTTCCAGTCTTTATCTTTTAAGTGAGTTGCTTCGCCATTTAAATTTTGACCGGTTGGAAAATCACACTTTTCGAGCATGTCGTTAATCATACCTTGTAAACCCATGCTTCTGCCATCATCAGGATGGTATAAACGGGTAATTCCATAAGCATGTAATTCAGCAATTTCTTCAGGCAAAATAGTTCCACCACCACCACCAAAAATGCGGATATGTTCACAACCTCTTTCTTTGAGCAAATCGTACATGTATTTAAAATACTCAACGTGTCCGCCTTGGTAACTTGTCATGGCAATTGCGTTGGCATCTTCCTGAATTGCGGTATTCACAACTTCCTCTGCACTTCTATCATGTCCAAGATGAATTACTTCGGCACCACTGGCCTGAATAATTCTTCTCATGATATTGATAGCAGCATCGTGGCCATCAAAAAGACTTGCCGCAGTTACTACTCTGATTTTGTGCTTAGGTGTATATTTTTCAATGCTCTCCATAATACAAGATTTTGGGCAAAAATAGGCTTTAAGACTGATTAAACAACTCTTTAAAAAGGGTTTGAATGAAGCTTTTGAAAAGAATTGAAAATCAAACTAAAATTGAATTTCAAAATACTAAAAAAACAGCTGGATTAGCCTGATTATTTGAGGAATCAAGAGGAAATGGTCCGAATAAAAAAAGAGAACTAAAACTTGTAGACAAAAGCATTCCTGACATTTGCTATATTCTTTGGAATATTTGGAGGAGGAATGGAATTATAATTCTGACTAATACTAAATCGAAAACTCAGATGGTTTGTGAAATGCATTTCTACTTTCGCTTCTGAAGAGAATCTAAAATTCGAGAAATCAATCAAATCCGGTTGGTAATATGCTACCAAATCAAAATTAAAATTCCTCGTTTTAAAGTATAAAAATGATAGATACAAACTCAAACGATTGTGCACATTTTTGGCTTCAGTATCGGTTGTGCTTTCATATTCGTACATCCACATGGGGCCTAAAAACATTTTCATGCTATCCTCAAAAAACAATCTAAATCTTGGTCCGGCACCCAATAAACCTCTAAAGTTTAATCCAATTTGCTGATTAAATTGTGTTTGGGCAAACGCCTCTCCGCTTAACCAAGGTTTTAATTCTCGTTTAAATCTGAAATGCTGATAGCTTGCATAATCAAGGTTTTTACTATTTGATTGAAGGAAGTTAAATTCAGAAAGTAACAAGTAAGTATTTACATCTCTTTTAAGAATAAAATTTAGCTTGTTACCTAAATTGATGAGTGTATTTCTGTTTTGAATATAATTAAAATTCAACTCAATATCGCCATGCCATGAGGAATCACGGGTATCATAACGTTTGGTTTCAATATTTATAACTTGCTGAGCATTCAAATCAAAAATTGAAATCAGGTAAAAGCAGAAAATGAGTATTTTTTTCAAAACGGGTGCAAAAATATTATTTGGATTGAATTGTGACTCTTTTTCAACGATTTTTTAATTATTAGATACAACTGTATCTATTCAAAATTTACAAACAGCTGATTTTAAAGGAAAAAAAACATTTTTTCAATGAACCAAGGATTATAAACGAGTCTTACATTTTTTTTCTACATTTGCCCTCCTTAAAAAATTAAAAAATGGAATTAAAAGACGTTGTAGCAATTTCTGGTATGAGTGGTTTACACCATGTTACAGGCAGAAGCAAGAATGGTTTAATAGTTGAAACAATAGGTACTGGTAGAAAATTCGCAACAGGTTTTCATGATAAAGTTTCTGTTTTAGAAGATATTTCCATTTATACTTTGGAAGGAGATATGCATTTATCCGATGTTTTTATCAAATTAAACAATTCAAGTAATTTACCTGAAGCAAAAGAAGACATCAAAAAAATAAGAACTTTTTTAATTGAATGCATTCAATTAGACAGCGAGCGAGTATATGATAGTGATATCAAAAAACTAATGAATTGGTTTCATGCTTTAAAATCTGTTTTAGACTTTAATACATTAGGCAAAAAAGACGAAGAAACTGCTGAGGTTGAAAAAGCTGAAGAAGTTATTGAAGAAGTAAAAGAAATTGTTGCTGAAGAAGTTATTGAAGAAAAACCAAAGAAAACTCCTGCTAAAAAAACTGCAGCTAAAAAGACAGCAGCTAAAAAAGCAAAAGATTCAGAATAAATTTATTTCACGAATACAAAAACACATAGACAATTTGTTTATGTGTTTTTTTTATGCTCTAAAATTTTCTTCAAAAACTAAATTTTTAAGAAAAATCAGACAAAAGTTAATTTTAATCAAAACAAAATATAGCTTATTCTGTTTAAGTTTGCGAAGTGAAACAGAATAAAATCTTATTAGTTGAAGATACCCCAACAGAAGCTTATTATATAGAATCGGCTTTAAAATCTAGCCCTGAATTAGACCTCAATTCGAGGGCTACAAATGGGAAACTAGCTTTAAATGTTCTTCAAAGAAAAGATTTCGACTTAATATTATTGGATTTGTTCATGCCTGTAATGGATGGCTTCGAAACATTAGCAGCTATCAAACAAATGGATCCCAATCAAAAAGTTTTAATGATCAGTTCATTTAATTCAGATAATTTATCGGAGCAACTATTTAAACTCGGTGCCACCGGATTTTCATCTAAGATTAAAGGCTGTTTATTACCAGCAATAAACATTTGTCTTAGTGGTGAATTGGCCTTCGACAAAATTTTCAGAACTGAGATTCATGAAAATACGAAATTTGATTATCCTAAACTCATATTTAGTGACAGAGACTTACAAATCATCAAATTACTAGCAAAAGGGAGTCAAACTGAAGAGATTGCAGAAGTATTAAACTTTTCTCCAAGATCAATTGAAACCTATATCAGAAATTTATTAATTAAACTGGATTTAAAAAACAGGGTTCAATTAGTAAGTTTTGCTTATGAAAATGGATTGTTACCTTAAGCTAAAAATAAAAAAAGTTATTCCTATTTAATCAAAAAATTGAGGTCAATAGAAATAACTTAAAGACAATAATAGAAGAGGGCTACGATTCTAAGGGACTGCAATTTGCTTAAGAATAATTATTTAAACAATCCATAAAATACGATAATTTTTGCTTAATTATTTACAATATCGACTTAAAATCAAAAAAAGCTGATTCAAATCGAACCAGCTTTAAAAAATTAAGCATAATTATTAATCAATAATTGTCTTTTTTCTAATTACATCAGAATCGATTTGACTAAATCTGGCGCTAAAATGGCGTAATTGTTTCGGCTGCCAGTTAATTTTCATTCCCTTTAAAGAATTCTTATTTTCATTGATTTCAACCAAAGCTTCAATTACATAATCAATATGAGATTGGGTATAAACTCTTCTTGGGATTGCCAATCTAACCAAATCCATTGAAGCAGGAAGTTCAGTAACTCCATCTGCTTGTAAACCAAACATTACCGTTCCAATTTCACAAGCTCTTATTCCGGCATGTAAATACATTTCACAAGCCAAAGACTGACCAGGATATTGCAAAGGCTGAATATGAGGCAACATGGCTCTGGCATCAATATAAACTGCATGACCACCAACCGGGCGCATAATAGGTATGCCTGCTTTTGTTAAGTGATCGCCAAGATATTGGGTAGAAATAATTCTATAATGTAAATAATCTTCATGAACAACTTCCTCTAAACCAGTAGCAATTGCATCTAAATCTCTTCCTGCTAAACCGCCATAAGTAGGAAAACCTTCAGTTAGAATTAATAAATTTCTGCAAGTGAGGGCCCAATCATCATTATTCATTGCAAGCCAACCGCCAATATTAACTAATGCATCCTTTTTAGCACTCATTGTGCATCCATCAGCATAAGAGAATATTTCCTGAACAATTGCTTCAATGCTGTGATTTTCGAAACCGGGCTCACGCATTTTAATGAAATAAGCATTTTCAGCAAAACGACAAGCATCTATAAACAATGGAATACCATACTTCATACAGATGTATTTGGTTTGTTTGATATTGTCCATTGAAACCGGTTGACCACCACCTGAATTGTTGGTAATAGTAATCATGCATAAAGGAATATTTTCGGCACCTTTCTCCTTAATAAATGCCTCCAGTTTTTCAATATCCATATTTCCTTTAAATGGATGTTCACTTTGCGGATTTTTACCTTCCTCAATTACTAAATCCACACCAATTGCACCTGAATATTCAATATTTGCGCGAGTAGTATCAAAATGAGTATTGTTTAAAATATATTTTCCAGGACCACCAATAGCTGAAAACAAAATTTTCTCAGCAGCTCTTCCCTGATGTGTTGGAATAATATGGCTAAAGGGCATTAAATGTTGAACAGCTTTTTCAAAACGATGAAAAGAAGGACTACCTGCATAAGATTCATCACCTTTCATAATAGCAGCCCATTGGTTTGCACTCATGCTACTGGTTCCGCTATCTGTCAATAAATCAATCAATACATTTTCAGAATCCAAAGAAAATAAATTGTAATGCGCATTTTCGAGGTATACTAATCTTTCTTCTCGGGTAGTCATTTTAATAGGCTCCACCGATTTAATTCTAAATGGTTCTATAATTGTTCTCATTTTTTGGTTTTTTATAATCCCATTCCTAAAAATGAGATGATTTGGTTTGGTTTAATTGGTTCCCAAAAGTGAATCGACTGAGCAAAGAAAAAAATGATATATCTCAATAAAATATAAATTTACATTAGAAAGATTGACAAAAATCTTAAGTAAAAAAGACTAAGTTTCTAAAAGAAGAATATACATTTGAGTTTAATTCAAAAAGTATGATTACAATAATAAAAAGACGTTTTTTACCCAATAAAATTAAAGTGACTTCATGGGATGTCATTCAACCTTATTTTGAAAGTCTTCAAAACAGAGAAATAAATTCTGTTAAAGAACTGGAAGATTGGTTGAAAGACCGCAGTGAACTAGATGCTTTTTTAAGTGAAGATCTAGCTTGGAGATATGTTAAAATGACTTGTGATACCACAGCTAAAGAATTGGAAGAAGCTTATTTGTTCTTCGTTAATGAAATTGAACCTCAAACGGCACCTTACAGTGATTCATTGAATAAAAAGTTAATCAATAGCGAATTTTTAAATCAATTAAATGAAGAGAAATACTTCGTTTATTTACGAAGCATTAAAAAGGAAATTGAAATTTTTAGTGAGAAAAACATTCCTTTAATGGCTGAAGTTGCTACTGAATCTCAAAAATATGGTTCAATCGTTGGTAGTATGACCATTGAACTAGATGGAAAAGAACTTACACTTCAACAAGCATCGAATTACCTAAAAAATCCTGATAGAGCAATCAGAGAAAATGCATTCAAAACTATTCAGGAAAAAAGATTTTCGCATGCCGATGAATTAGATAATTTGTTTGATAAACTTATTGCATTGAGACATCAAATTGCAGTAAACGCCGGTTTTAAAAACTACAGAGATTACAAATTCGCAGAATTAGGTCGCTTTGATTATAAACCTGAAGATTGTTTCGCTTTTCATGAAGCAATTCAAAAAGAAGTAATGCCTTTGGTTAAAGAATTTAATGAAAAAAGAGTTGCTGAATTAGGGCATTCATTAAAACCTTGGGATACTGAAGTTGATACACAAAACAGACCTGCTTTAGAACCATTTACAAGTGGTGCTGATTTGTTGGAAAAAACGATTACTTGCTTTAAAAAAGTTGACGACTATTTTGCCTGGTGCATTCAAACCATGGATGATATGGACAGGCTTGATTTGGAAAGCAGAAAAGGAAAAGCTCCCGGTGGTTACAATTACCCAATGGCAGAAACAAGTGTACCTTTTATTTTTATGAATGCTGCCAGTAGCACTAGAGATGTAGAAACAATGGTTCATGAAGGTGGACATGCAGTTCATTCTTTTTTAAGCAAAGACCTTGAACTAGCTGCTTTTAAAAACTGTCCAAGTGAAGTTGCAGAATTGGCCAGTATGAGTATGGAATTATTGAGTTATGAAGGACAAGATGTATTTTATCCAAACAAAGAAGATTTCAAAAGAGCAAAAGAAGAGCATTTAGAAGGTATCATTAAAATTCTTCCTTGGATTGCTATTATTGATAAATTCCAACATTGGATTTACACCAACCCAACGCATACTGCAGCAGAACGTAAAAAATATTGGATTGAACTAAGTGATGAATTTGGAACAGGAATGGTTGATTGGACAGGATTTGAACACTTTAGAACCATTTCATGGCAGAAACAATTACACTTGTTTGAAGTTCCGTTTTATTATATCGAGTATGGAATTGCTCAATTAGGAGCATTGGCAGTTTGGAAAAACTTTTTGAACAATAAAGAAAAAACTATTGAGCAATATAAAGCAGCATTGAGTTTAGGTTATTCAAAAACAATTGGAGAAATCTATCAAACTGCAGGAATTGAATTTAATTTTAATACCGCCTATATTCATGAATTAATGAAATTTGTAAAAGACGAACTAAGTAAAAATAATTAATTTTAAAATCAGGCAATCAAAATTTGATTGCCTGATTTTAGTTTCAGAAAAAAAGAAAATGAAAATATTCTGCGTAGGAAGAAATTATAGCGAACATGCAAAAGAATTAGGAAATGCGGTACCAGAAAATCCTGTAATCTTTAGTAAACCAGATACAGCATTATTAAAAAATGGCGAGGATTTTTACTTGCCTGATTTTAGTAATGATGTTCATTATGAAGCTGAACTTGTTATTAAAATCAGCAAAATGGGAAAGAAAATTCAGGAGAAATTTGCTTCAAATTACTATTCTGAAATTGGATTTGGAATCGACTTTACTGCAAGAGATTTACAAACACAATTAAAACAAAAAGGATTACCCTGGGAATTAGCAAAAGCTTTTGATGGCTCCGCTCCTATTGGAGAATTTTTAAACGTTAAAGACTTACAAAATCCAATACAATTTTCATTACTGAAAAATGGTGAATTAGCACAAAATGGAAATTCTAATGATATGATATTTTCATTCGACAAAATTGTAAGTTTCATTTCTCAATATTTCACCTTAAAAGTAGGTGATTTAATTTATACTGGAACTCCTGCCGGAGTGGGTCGGATTAAAATTGGAGATAAACTTGAAGGATTTATTGGTGATAAAAAAATGCTGCATTGCGAGGTAAAATAAATTGAAAATAAACATTAACAAACCATACAAATTCAGCTTATTAAAAAGTGTGCTTTTATTCTTGCTTTTTGTTCTAAGAATTCAAGCAAATGCACAAGGCGATTATAAACCTTATTTCAGGTATCCAATGGATTCATTGCCTCACTTTGTTTCTCCATTTGGAGCAATGAGAGACAATCACTTTCACAGCGGAGTAGATTTAAAAACACAAGAAAAAGAAGGGCTTCCTGTTTATGCTGTTGCAGATGGTTATATCTCCAGAATTAAGATTGCCTCAAATGGTTATGGAAAAGCAATTTATATTGATCATCCAAATGGTTTTACAAGTGTTTATGGTCATTTACAATGTTACAAAGGTGCAATAGCAGATTGGATAAAAAAGTATCAAAACAAACAACAAAAATTTGCATTTGATACTGTTTTTAAACAAGCATTTATCTGGGTAAAAAAAGGTGATACAATTGGTTTATCAGGAAATAGCGGTGGCTCAACAGGGCCTCATTTACATTTTGAAATCAGAGAAACAAGAACTGAAGAAATCTGGAATCCCGGATTGTTTGGAATGTTACCAATTGATAGTATAAAACCATTTCTTTCTGTTGTACATTTTTACCAGTTTGTCCCTGAAGGATTATTGTTGCAAAAACGTATCCCTATTCAACAAAAGAAATTGTATTTAAGAGATAGTGTTTATTTGTATCACAAACTTTTGGTGTATGAAGATACTATTCAACTTCCTCCTGAACAATATGGCTTAGGTATTGCAGGTTATGATTACATCCATCAAACAAGAGATGAAAAAGGTTTGTATGACTACGGATTGATTCATCAAAATAGAAAAATATTTGGCTTTAAACTGAAACGTTTTGCTTTTAGTGAAAGTAAATACATCAACCAGCATATTGATTACCCCTGGTATAAACTCAATCAACAAAAAATACAAAAGTGTTTCAAAGATGATGGAAATACATTTAGTATGATTGAGACAAACAAACAGAAAGGGAAATTTTATTTAAAGCCCAATCACCTCGATTCAATTATTATTTATGTAGGAGATATCAATGACAACTATACCTATGTAATGATGTATGTAAAAACCGGGGAGCCTGAGTTGAATTTGGAAAAGGAAAAGTATTTCCAATCTATACAATCAAAACCATTGTGGAAGCCAAATGCCAAGAACAAATTTAGTTTTCCAGGATTTAAAATTGAATCGGAACCCGGAGATTTTTATGACAGCATTTATTTAGATTGTTACAAAACAGAATCAGTAAAAAACACCTTTTCACCAGTATATAAAGTACATCAGAATTTAACACCAATTCATAAAAGTTTAAGCATTGAAATTGATGTAACAGATTATTCATTTAGTGATTCAAAATATTTATGTTTGGCAAGTGTAAACAAAGCAGGAAAACTAAGTTATGCAGACGGGAAATTTTACAATAACAAGGTTAAAGGAGAAATTGGAAGTTTTGGTAATTATACAATAGCGGCAGATAGTATTTCACCAACTGCAAACTTGCTTAATACAAAAGATACCACCTCAATTAGAATTAAAATAGATGATCAGTTTTCGGGAATAGCAACTTATGATTTATACCTAAATAATAATTGGGTTCTTGGAGATTATGATGCTAAAAATGATTTGTTGATTTACACTTTTGATGAGGTTTATTACAGAGAAAAATCGAATGGACTTTTAAACAATACTCAAGCTAACTGGAGTATAAAACTGCTTGATAAAAAAGGAAACAAATTTGAAAAAACCTGGCAACTAGATTGGTAAAACAAAACTTTAATAAGAAGGTTTATTTGGTATGACAATAAAATTAAATATAGGAGATAAAGCTCCAAGTTTTTCATGTAAAAACGAAAAAGGAGAATTGGTTTCATTGAAGGATTTTAAAGGAAAAAATCTGGTTTTATATTTCTATCCAAAAGATGATACACCGGGTTGTACTGCAGAAGCTTGTGATTTAAGAGACAATTATCAAAGCTTTCTAAGTAAAGGATTTGAAATCTTAGGTGTGAGCCCTGATAGTGAAAAGAAGCATCAAAAGTTTATTGACAAACATGAACTTCCATTTTCTTTGTTGGCTGATGAAGATCATTCAGTGGCTGAAGCCTATGGAGTTTGGGGAGAAAAAAGCATGTATGGAAGAAAATACATGGGAATATTAAGAACTACTTTTGTAATTGATGCCAAAGGAAAACTTTCAAATATTATAGAGAAAGTAGATACAAAAGCACATAGTAAACAATTGATTTAAACTACAAACAAATAAAAACCAAAAGTGGGGCCATTGGCCCCACTTTTGGTTTTATAATTAATTAAAACTATGGACGGGCTAATGAAATAAACATACTTCCATTATTATCAATTGAAGTAAAATCATTTCCATCAACAA
Source organism: Vulcanococcus limneticus LL (assembly GCA_943361925.1). Lineage (GTDB taxonomy): Bacteria > Bacteroidota > Bacteroidia > UKL13-3 > UKL13-3 > CAISCU01. Next base: position 124,022 of record CALRIT020000008.1, read on the forward strand.
ATCCATCTCCATTTGTATCTGTTACTAAATAACCTGAAGCAAAATTACTGTTATCATTATCTACATCAGTAAAATCATTGCCATCAATAAATCCATCTTGATTGATATCTCCAGCATAAATTCCAAAAACACCTGAACCTAAATCAATCAGATTTGAGCCATATGATTTAAGTGCATCATCTGAAAAATCATAATTAGTTGTTGATGTAATGACTACTGTATCTGCTGTCCATGTTTCTAATGAGTTTCTATGTTTAATAGCGATATAATATGCATTTCCAATATAAATTGAAGGCAATGATAAACTTGCTAAACCTGTTGTGCTGATTGTACCCCTAACTGCATATACACTATCAAAATTATTTTTATCATGCAAAATAATTGTAATTGTATCTGCGATTGTATTAGGACTAATTCCATCTGCATTAAAAGGAGAAGCAGTCATTGTAGAGGAGCCCAAATACAATCCTTCCAAAAAAGCTGTTATATTTAATGTAGCAGATGAACTTAATGAAGAAGAATCTACTCCAAACAAAAAGAATCCCAATGAAGTCAATGAATTACCTGTAATAGAACTTCCACTTGCAGCGCTCGTATTTGCCTTATCATATGTACCCGTTAAAGTAGCACTTCTTGCAATGGCATTCATTGTTCCAATTGAAGCTTCTGTAAGTTTGATATTTGTGCTGGTGAAATTACTTGCACCAGAATTTATTGAACTTTCCCAATATCTGTTGTTGCTAATGCTGAACATATTTGTACCTGCTGATCCTCCAGTACTTGCTTCAAATACTTCTGCTTTTATATCAACTACTCCTCCACTTGTTGTGATTGGATTTACCAACTCAAACGGACTATAACTCGTTTTTCCTATTGGATACAAATAACTGATTGTTCCTGCACTACTTGCCGGAATTCTTCTGATTAATGAACCTTCAATATAACCACCGATTCTGTTTAAGGATGTATCTGAACTATTTAATAAACTGATGCTATTGCTGCTGCTTCCTATTAAATTTCCTCCATTCAATACCAGATAATTGTTGATACTGATGGCAGAACTTATGGTTAAACTACCCGTTCCATTGATGCGAAGCGTTTGAATATTTCCATTGAAAATTGATGCTGGTAATACCAAATTACTACTGTTCTCAAATATCAATTCATTGCCACTATTTCCTATTTGTAAGGTTCCTCCTGTTCTGCTGATTGAACTTCCTGAGTAGCGTAAAATATAATTCGATAATACTTGTAGATTTCCTTGTGTTAGTGTTAAGGCTCCCAATATATTTAAATCACTTCCTAAATTTAAATTTCCTGAAATTGGTCTGTTGATGGTGATTGAATCAATCGTTTCTGAACCTGAACTGAATCTAATCGTTCCGAAACTACCATTGCCCAATATCGTTAAATTAGAACTTGCATCTCCTATGAAACTTCCAGAACCACTAAATCCTGAGGTAATACCAGCTTTTCCTAATGTTAAGTTAAATCCATTTAAGTCTAGTTCATCTGTTACTGTATTTAAGGTGATGGCATTACCTCCATTTGGACCTTCACACAATAAATCAGACATCATTCTGATACTTCCTGCACTTTTATTTGATACGATATAATCGATATTAAAAGTACCTGAACCACTTACTTCCTGAACTGACGAACCACTAAAAAACACTGCTCTTGAATTGGAATTGAATGTTCCATTATCCAATAAATTTCCTGTGATTTCTAAATCTCCTCCACTTAATGAACTCAAACTTGTAGTTGCTCCTGTTGAATTGGTATAAGAACCTGCAACTATTCTTTCTGTTGATGTTCCCATATTAACAGTTCCGTTGTTGAGGATATTTCCTCCGACTGTTAATCCGATTACGGTTGGATTAGTAATAGTTAAATCCTGTAGACTTAATCCTGAGCCTGCATCTATTGTAAGATTACCTGCCATAAAGCGGGCAGTATTAGTTCCACCCTTTAAGTTTAATGTTGTATTACCACTTATTTGAACATGGTGAGGATAAGCTACTCCACTAGATGCACTCCATTCTAAACTTCTGCCATAAGTGCCACCTGTATTATAAATTAAGGTTGAACCTGAGTTATATGTTGGTGCATTGGTTTGAATATATGAACCCGGTTGAAGTGTCAAATTATGATTGATACTTGAGCCACTTCCAAAATCTACTCCCCCAGCTATACTTACATTTCCAAATGTAGTTGTTCCAGAAATACTTCCTGAGCCAGCAAAACTTATTGTACTGAAAGCACTTGAAGTATAGGTTCCTGAATTACTGAAACTACCGCCACTTGATATGGTTAAGGTTTTTGCTGTTCCATTGTCACCTACTAATGTTCCACCTGAACTGATTTGAATTGTGTTTACTGAACTATTCGCATCTACAGTTACAGTATGTCCGTTTGATATAATATAATTCCCTCCTGCTACATAAACTGTTCCCCATGTTGAAGCATCACTAAAATTTCCACTTTGCACGGAGGTAAGAGTTGGAATCGCTTCTCCAAAAACTAAAAAGCCAAGACTGCTTATTGAAGATGTGGTAATTGAATTTCCTACAGGGTTAAGTTCGCTCGATTTAGCATAAGCACCTGTTAAAGTAGCACTTCTTGCAATAGCATTCATAGTGCCAATTGAAGCCTCAGTTAGCTTGATACTTGTACTGGTGAAATTACTTCCACCTGAACTGATTGAACTTTCCCAATATCTGTTGCTGCTAATGCTGAACATATTTGTACCTGCTGATCCACCAGTACTTGTTTCAAATACTTCTGCTTTTATATCAACTACTCCTCCACTTGTTGTAATTGGATTTACCAACTCAAATGGACTATAACTCGTTTTTCCTATTGGATATAAATAACTGATTGTTCCTGCGCTGCTTGCCGGTATTCTTCTGATTAATGAACCTTCAATATAACCACCTATTCTGTTTAATGAGGTATCTGAACTATTTAATAAACTGATACTATTGCTGCTGCTACCTATTAAATTTCCTCCATTCAATACCAGATAATTGTTGATACTGATGGCTGAACTTATGGTTAAACTTCCCGTTCCATTGATGCGAAGCGTTTGAATATTTCCATTAAACATTGATGCAGGTAATACCAAATTGCTACTGTTCTCAAATATCAATTCATTGCCACTATTTCCTATTTGTAAGGTTCCTCCAGTTCTGCTGATTGAACTTCCTGAGTAGCGTAATGTATAATTCGATAATACTTGTAGATTTCCTTGTGTTAGTGTTAAGGCTCCCAATATATTTAAATTACTTCCTAAATTTATATTTCCAGAACTTGGTCTATTCAGAATAATTGTATCAATAATTTCTGAACCTGAACTAAATCGAATCGTTCCGAAACTACCATTGCCCAATATCGTTAAATTAGAACTCGCATCTCCGATGAAACTTCCTGAACCACTAAACCCTGAGGTGATTCCAGCTTTTCCTAATGTTAAATTAAATCCGTTTAAGTCTAGTTCATCTGTTACTGTATTTAAGGTGATTGCATTACCTCCATTTGGACCTTCACACAATAAATCAGACATCATTCTGATACTTCCTGCACTTTTATTCGATACGATATAATCGATATTAAAAGTACCAGAACCACTTACTTCCTGAACTGACGAACCACTAAAAAACACTGCTCTTGAATTAGAATTGAATGTTCCATTATCCAATAAATTTCCTGTGATTTCTAAATCGCCTCCACTTATTGAACTCAAACTTGTAGTTGCTCCGGTTGAATTGGTATAAGAACCTGCAACTATTCTTTCTGTTGATGTTCCCATGTTCACAGTTCCATTATTGAGGATATTTCCTCCTACTGTTAACCCGATTACAGTTGGATTAGTAATAGTTAAATCCTGTAGACTTAATCCTGAACCGGCATCTATTGTTAGGTTACCAGCCATAAAGCGAGCAGTATTACTTCCACCCTTTAAGTTTAAGGTTGTATTACCACTTATTTGAACATGGTGAGGATAAGCTACTCCACTAGATGCACTCCATTCTAAACTTCTACCATAAGTTCCACCTGTATTATAAATTAAGGTTGAACCTGAATTATAGCTTGGTGCATTGGTTTGAATATATGAACCCGGTTGAAGTGTTAAGTTATGATTGATACTTGAGCCACTTCCAAAATCTACGCCACCTGCTATACTTACATTTCCAAATGTAGTTGTTCCAGAAATACTTCCAGAGCCTGCAAAACTTATTGTACTGAATGAACTTGAAGTATAGGTTCCTGAATTACTAAAACTACCTCCACTTGATATGGTTAAAGTTTTTGCTGTTCCATTGTCACCTACTAAAGTTCCACCTGCATTGATTTGAATTGTGTTTACTGAACTATTCGCATCTACAGTTACACTATGACCATTTGATATAATATAATTCCCTCCTGCTACATAAGCTGTTCCCCATGTTGAAGCATCACTGAAATTTCCACTTTGTACAGAAGTGAATGTTGAAGGAAAGGTATATTGGTAATTTAAACCAAGACTATCATCAACATTAATAACAGCCAGTGATTTTTCTAATTCGATTAATGAATTTAAAGCACTTAAACTCAGGGTTGAAGTAAAAACATAATATTTGATAGTACTACTAACTGAGCCGGTTGTTGGGATAGTAGCAGTCCAAGATGTATTTGTTGGAGAATTTGTTGGACTTGCCTGAACAATAGCACTTGTACCAGTAGATGCAAAATTTGCTCCGGTAGAATATCTTACATAAATATTTTCAGTTGGTGATAATGAATCAGAACTAGAGATAGCAATCGTTGCGCTTCTATCAGGATTTACAGTAACTGAATTTCTTGTAACTGTAACAGGTGCATTTTGAGTATAGGCAATATAAAACTTTGCATTTGTTGCTGTATATCCGCAATCATTAAAAACAAAAGTGTATCTACCAGCCGTATTCATATTAAGGCCCATATCGTTACCGGAATTATAGGCTGAGTTATTGTTGATAGCGTTTAAAGCAGCAACAGAAGTACCTGTAAATACCCATTTATTTTGAAATCTGTTTGAAGATGGTCCGGAAATAAACAAAAATCCATTTCCCCCACCACCACTCATATTTCTTGGAATAAAATCACCTCCACTTGATTGAACATTGTAAGTTTTTACCCATTGACCTCTTCCATCTGTGGGAGTTCCTGTTGAAACAGAAATTCTTCTATAACTTGAATTTGATGCAGATGTTGTAGAATAAGAATTCATTTGTCCAACCACCTGAATTGGCTCACCTGAAAAAATATTCTGTGCAAAAATTGAATTGGTAAAAAAAAGAATCAAGAAACTTAGAAATAGTATAAGTTTTTTCGTTTTAACAAGGCTATTCATTTTTCTTAGTTTATATAAATCAGCTAAAATTAAGCTTATTTTATTAACTCCCAAAAAACAAAAATTAGATTATGGTAATGGAACTAAAAATAGATTGAAAACAACAAAGCCAACATCAAAAAAATCAATAACAAAAACCTGATTAACAAACAAATAGCCGATTGAAACAAATCAATCGGCTATTGTAAAATTATTAGAAAATAGTCAAGAATATAAAAAATCTAAGCTCTTTTAGCTCTTTCCCAATTTGCACTTTGTTTTCCTTTTAAAAATCTGGCTAGTCCGAGGTACATGCAAAGATTCATAATAAAGAAGTAATATGGTACGAATAGGATTTTGACTTTCATTTGTTTATTGGCAAGATACCAACCAAGTAAAGCCATTGAATAGAATAATATCTGAGCTATCATAATTGGCGTATAAATACCACCAATATCTATCATAAGAAAAAAATTAACCAGCAGTAAAACCAATAATGATAAAGGTGCTAATGTCCATCTTAAAACTCTGTGGGAGATAAAAAGGAAACTCACTTTAAAATTCGAGAAAATGTTAAATGCTTTGGGCAAACGACTCATACTTTGCCATGCACCGGCAGCAATTCTAATTTTTCTTTTTAGTTCCTCTCCTACATTCGCAGAAGCAGTTTCAGCAGCATATGCATTCTTTTCATAAATAACTCTGTAACCTTCAAGAGCTATTTGCATACTTTGCATGAGGTCATCTAAAAGAGAATCTTTAGGTAATTCTTTGTATAGAGATTTTCTATAACTCATTAATTCACCCGCAGCACCAACAATAGTATAAAAATCAGAATCCAATTGTTTTAAAAAGCTTTCATATTTCCAATAAATACCTTCACCCGCACCACTTGCATTTTCTTTATCCTTGGTGATGATACGTTTTTCGCCAGTAACAGCGCCTACTTCAGAATCTGCATAATGTTTAACCATTTCACGAATTGCTTCAGGATTGATATCTGTATTTGCATCACAGAATACAACAATTTCACCTGTCACAAACTGCATGGCACGATTCATAGCAGCAGCTTTACCATTTCTGGCATCTTCATGTAGTGCTAATACCTGTGGATATTTTGAAACTCTTAATGCAGTATCGTCGTTTGAACCATCACTAATAAAAATTAATTGAAGTTTATCTTTTGGATATTCTAATTGTAAACTGTTTTTAATTTTCTCTTCAATATAATCGGCTTCATTAAAACAAGGAACAACTAAACTAACAGTAGGCTCGTACTTTAAATCATATTGTTTTGGAGAAGAAAAAATGTTCTTCAATTTTACAAGAAAATACAAGAGTATTCCATAGCCGATATAACTATAAAAAACTATTGCAATTCCGATCCAAAAAATACATTCAAAAATACTCATACTATTGTTTGCCTAGTTTTGTCCATGAAGTATAAAAACCGCAGGTAAAATGACGAGGTAAAAAATCAACTAACCAGCAATCAAAACTTTGTAAAGCTTTAATTCTTCTGGTAAACAATGAAAATGGGAAAATTCTTTCTAAAAAATCGGCATTTTGGTATTCAAGAGCTTTGAATCCAACACCTTTTAATAATCTATTGAAACCACCCACACTAAAAAACTGAACATGAGTTAAATCTTCATTTGATGATTGCAAAGTTTTAGCGCTATAGCCTAAAAGTTTTTTGAAAGCAATAATTCCTTTATCTAAATTATGTTTACCTAACCATTGCATAGGTCTAGTAATTAGCATTTCGCGAGGACCATAACCATTAGGAACAGTTGCTGCAAAAACACCACCCGGTTTTAAAATGCGATAAATACTTTCAAGTAATTCGTAAGGCTTATGAAGATGTTCAAGAACCTCAGAACAAACTACTGCATCAAAGGCATCATTTAACGCAAATGAATTAGCATCTAAAACTTCAAATTTCACATTTGAATAGGTATTTCTGCTACTTGCTGTATCAATCGAAGCTTGGTCAATATCTACGCCGGTAACATTGTAACCCAATGAACCTAAAGCAAGACTAATATTTCCATTACCACATCCGATATCCAGGATTTTGGCATCTGGATTATTCATTGCTTTAATTGAATTCACAATGAAATCCAACCTTTTGATATCTTCAATATCTGAGTAGGTGGTTGCTGATCTGTATGAAGTTTCCATGTTTTTAAAATTATATCAGGGGCTTTTATAAATGCAATTTGATGATTTTTTTTGAATTATTTATTCAATATTTGGTGATAGATATCAACTGTTTTTCGGGCATTTTCAACCCACGAAAACAATTTACTCCGCTCATAACCAAGGGCTACAAGTTCTTTCTTTTTGATTTCATTGTGGATTAAGTCTCTAATAGATGCGGCCAGATGTTCGGGTTGAAAAGGATCCGTTAACAAGGCTGCACCTCCAGCTACTTCAGGCATACAAGAAGTAATTGAAGTGATAACAGGTACTCCACATCTCATCGCTTCAATCATCGGAATTCCGAAACTTTCTCTTAATGATGGATATAAAAACAAACTTGCCTGACTATAAATAGCAGGTAAATCTGCATTTGGAATATAACCTGTAAACTGAATCTCCTCTAAAATTCCGGGATCATTAATTTCATTTGCTACTCTTGCAAGGTAATCTCTATTGATATCCAGCATGAGTAATTTACAAGGTAATTCACCATTGTGTTTTAAAATACTAAGTGCTTTTAAAACCCCGTGAACATTCTTTTTAGGGTCGGTATTACCCAAAAAGAAGATAAATTTATCAGGTAAATTGAACTTCTTCTTAGCTTCAGCAAGTTTTTGTGGATCTTCTACTCTGTTAAAATGGCGACTTACTCCATTGTAAATTGCTTCAACACGATTTTTCTCATAACCAAAATGATCACATATTCTGTTTTTTTCGAATTCAGAAACGGTGATAATCATCTCAGCTTTATCTACAACACTTGGTACATTCCAACGTCGGTATAAATTACCAAACTTTTGATATGTAGTGCCTTCTTTAACATGAAGTTTTTCTAAATAAATAATATCATGTAAAGTAATAACCAATGGCATTCCTGGAAAAACAGGAGCTGTATTACTCGTACAATGTAAAAGCTCTACTCCGGCTTTTTTAGCTGCTTTAGGCAATAACCATTGCTCCCAAACTGGATAGGGAGAAGAAGGTAAAACTTTTAATTCAACATTTGGAAAAGAAGGTAAACAGGCATGGTCTTCATCTTCTTTAACAAAAACAACATATTCATTTTTTTGATCAACCTCGTATAGATGTTTCACTAACTCAAGGGCAACCATATCCATGCCATGTTTTTTTGTTCTGAAGATTCTTTGCGCCTCAATTCCTATTCTCATTGCTATTGCTATTAAGAGTTAAAATTTCACCTTGTTGTTTAGAAAGATTGATTTGTTTTTGGTTTTCCTGATAATCTTGAGCAGAACCAACAATTTTTGCTCCAACAACCGTGGTATGTTGCGTATGATTAAACACTTTCGCGGCTCCTTTACTTCTGAACATAGCCAATATCATTAGTAGAAATGCCTGAGGAACACGTAAAGCAGCAAAGAATGTATTTGAATTAAAGAAGTGACTTGGTATTGCAATTAAATAACTAAATGCAACCAATATAAACATAGCAAAAAATACAGGTCCGAAATGAAAAATTGGAGTAATCACAGTTAATGCCATAAAAAACGATAAGCCTAATAAAAGAACCCTAGGCATTAATATTCTTTGTAAAGCTTTATCGAAGAAATCAAAATTACCTTGTAATACCAGATTAGCTATACCTTCTAAAAGAACAGAATTAAAATCGAAGAATTGAGAAGCCACCCATCTTTTTCTTTGTTTCATAAAGACGGCAGAATTTTGAACCTTCTCATCAAAAACCAAAGCATCTTCTTCAAACAAAACTTTGATATTGTTTTTAACCAGATAAAATTCAAGTTCCTTATCCTCAACCGGAGAATGAATATTAAACATTGCTTCCTTAAAAAACTTGTAATTAATAGATTGTCCCGAACCTGAAAGAGCACTTGACAATCCGAATGCTACATGTCCTCTTCTAAAAATATGGTTATTAATTTCTTCGCTAATTCCATCTAAAATGGCAAAAGCAGAATCTAAATTTTTTGCAGTACGATGTCCTTGAACTACTAATTCATCATTTTGTAAACGAGCATTAATCTTTTTCAAAAAATCATGTTCCATGATATTATCTACGTCTAAAACAACACAATAATCATAGGCGTTATCAGGCAATAAACCTAAAGCTGTATTTAATGATTTTGCTTTGGTACTAATTTCAAATTGAACAGGAATAAGTTTAATTGGCATGACCAAAAGTTCACCAATCGTTAATTGTTTTAAGGAATCTGCAATTACAATAACATCAAACTTTTCTGTTGGATAATTTTGATTTAAAGCATGGCCTACAGTGTTTAGAATTACTTCATCACTTTTAAAGGCAGGAATTAGAATTACAAAACGATTGTATTTTTCAACTTTATTAGCTCTAAAATCTGTGCGTTTATAGAATGAGCCTGCGATAGAAAACACAGAAACATACAAGACATTAAAGCCCAGATAACAAAGCAGAATTAACTCAATTATATATAAAGCCTGATAAATCATTAAACAGTCTATTTCTTTTTATCTTGGTTAACTTGATGAGGCGTATGAATGAATGTTTTATTGGCTCCTTTTAATTTAAAGAAATTCATAAACATCAGCATAAAAACACTTGGGAAATAAAGTATTGCTTTTAAATATTTTGGATGATAAAATCTTCTTGGTAAAGCAATCCACATGGCTAAAATATTTAAGCCTAATAACATCAAAAAGTATTTCCCCATTTCAAAACCAACAAAATACAGAGCCCCAAAAATCCCTAAAGTACCAATAGTAATTGCTCTGGGTAATAAAGTCAACTGAATACTTTTATCCAATAAATCCGGTTTAAATGTAAAAATGCCTTTGATAATTCCTTTGAAGGCAAATTTTTTCATGTAAGCCAATTGAGCTGATAACCACCTTCTTCTTTGGTTCTGAAATACTTCCGGTAATTGTACTTTTTCGTCCAAAACAATTGCAGTATGGTCATATCCAATCCTGATACCTGAACTAATTAAGTAAATCTCCATTTCTTTATCGAATCCACCAACAGCATCAATCTTTCTCATGATATCTCTAAAAATATCATATCTCATTGCTTTTCCTGAGCCAATTAATGCAGAAGAAAGTCCAAGTTTATAATGGCCTTTTCTAAAAATACTATTATTAATTTCCTCACTAATTGCATCTAAAATTGCAAATGGAGTATCTAGGTTTTTAGCCATTCTATGACCCTGCACTACAACTTCATTGTGTTGTAAAAGGGCATTCATCTTTTCAAGGAATGCGGGGTCCATAATGTTATCAATATCCAACAAAACAACATAATCAAAAACTGAACCCTCCATTGCATCTAGGGCAGCATTTAATGATTTTGATTTGGTACTTTTTTCGAATTTAACTTCAACAACTGAAACCGGATGTGTATTTAATTCTTTAATTGTTTCTGGTTGAAGCTTATCAGCAATAACACAAATGCGATAATGTTCCTGAGGATAATTCTGTTTAAAGCTTTCTTCAACTGTGTGAATAATAACCTCATCACCTTTGTAGGCCGGAATCATTACAAGAAAATTATTGTACTTTTCTACTTTAGCATATTTAGGTTTTCTTGGGATTAGGCTACCCATGCTAAAAAAGAGGAAATAACTTACATTTAGTGCAAGTACACCAAATAGAATCCAAAGTAGTATTTCAATGAGTATAGGCATAATTTCTTACTTTATAATCAAACCTGTGTTTGAATAGATTTGAAAATGGTACAAATTCCAAATGGCACCTTGCCAAAAGGATGCAAGCAATTTAAACTCTTTTCTCAAAAGATACTTAAAAATTCCCTTTGGAAATGAAAAGCTATAAAAAAAGCTGAGTGCTAGCAGTTTCTGTAGTCCTTTTGTATTCCTCCTTGTATAAATAATTCGATTTCTGGTTAAATAATACACCTTCATTGGGCTTTCCTTTCCCACCGACATGGATTCTTTGTGGTAAACTTTTGACTTTCCGCAATACCAAATTTCGAATCCACCTCTTTTTATTCTTTCACAAAAATCAGTTTCTTCATAATATAAAAAGAACAATTCAGCCATCATTCCAACCTTTTCAATGGCAGCTCTGCTTATCATCATTGCAGCACCATGAGCAAGTAATGTTTTGTAGCTTTTATCAAATTTAGCCTCATCTTTTTCACCATGACCAATTGCAAAACCCCTTCCTGTATAAGGGTTTATTCCGGTGCTTCCGGCAAATTGTAATGTATCGGGTTGTGAGTAGTAAACTAATTTTGATGAACAAATTCCGATTTGCGGATTTGATTCCATTAATTCAACCAATGGTTCAATAAAATCAGGTTCAACTTCTGTATCATTATTTAACAGAAAAAAATACTTCCCAGTACCTTCTTTGATACCTAAATTATTACCACCGGCAAAACCAAGATTTTCAGGACTCAGTATCAATTTAATTTCAGGAAAATCTGATTGCAAATTCCCAACACCTTGGGGAGATGCATTATCTACTACTATAATTTCTATATTCTTATAGGTGATTTTTCGAAGAGAATTCAAAAAAGCTTCTGTGTGAATTAAACCATTATAATTAACGGTGATAATGGTAATTTTTGGTTGATTTTCCATTATGCATTCTTTAATAATCCTTTTTTATCAACCACATCATAATCGAATATTGTTGCCGTACTTAGAATTGTCATCGAGATATACATCAATGCACCCAATGGAGCTTGTCCGAATACTGGATTACCAAAACTTGCCACTAAAATTCCTAAAAATCCACCATACAATGCAATCATTTTTTGACGGGTATCAGGATTTCTTAATTTACGAATATTTACAACACCCATTACAATTACAAAGGCCAATGAAAAGGCATAAATACTTAATCCGACTACTCCATTTTCAGCCCAGATTTTTACAAACCAACTATCTGTAGGCAAATTAGCCAAATAAGAACCAGGGTAAAATCTTTTCGCCCAAACGTCGGTAGTACCAATACCAGAACCAAATGGTCTTGTCTCTAAATATTTCCGTAACTTAGCCTGATTCTCCAATCGAACTAGCAAAGAGGCTTCTTTAGGGTCAAGAGCTGTTCTCACACGATAAATTTGATAGTTCGCATTACCAATATAGGAGAACTTTAAGATTGAAAATACCAAGGCTATAGTTAGAATACCAGGAAATAAAATTTTATAATTTTTAACTAACAACAGATAAGAAATAATACCTACAAAAATTACGAATACCGGACCACGACTTCCAGAGGTTCCCATACCAATCAAACAAACAAAAAAACCGATGGTATAAAGCACCTTATTTCGAGTTGTATATGGACCTAAAGCCATAATCAAAAACAGGAATGCCACATAAGCCATAGTTACCCCAAACTGTCCTGCATCTGAATACAAAGAGAAGGCCCTTAACTGGTCACCAAGAATGTGGGTAGATTTACCTTCAACATCAAGCCAGTTTTTTTCAAAGGCATCAATACCAATATTAATTTGCTTCCAACCCCAAAATGCTGTGAACAATCCCCACCCGAAAATAATCTTAAAAAAGGCATTTAAATCTTCCTTTTTAGTAAATAACAAAAGGGTTAAAGGCACAGTTTGAACAGCATATAATGAAATCCCCCTTACTGCGTAAACCCATGAACCTATTTTGTTTGCATCAGGATTTGTTATCTCTAATAATGTATATAAAAACCAAAGTAAAGTCGTGTATAAAATACCATTATTCAAGAGTTTAACATTGTCTTTGGTCAACCTAAAAATCATAGAAAGCGTTGTTAAAAACAATACCCCGTCAATTGATAAACCCAAGGGAGCTCCAACAATGTATCTGTTTAATCCGGTAAAGAAGAATGAATAGTTAATGTAGAAAAGCAATCCATAAAGAGGATTATTAATAATCAAAACTATCAAACCAAAAATTACAGGTAAGAAAGCCACCAATGCACCAACACCCAGATTTCCCATCGATAATACAATCGACATGGTAATACCTGTCATTAGAATCATTGCTCCAATTAACACATTGTTTACTTCAGGAGAAAAAAATGTTGTGGTATTTGGTCTACTTATTGCCATTAATTTTCAAAACTTTAAAAGACCAGTGAAGAAATTCATCCCAGCCAAATACCAGGATATTTTTAAAATTTAAGCCCAAGTGTTTATTTAATTGGTAATAACCAAATAACATACCTGATAAAAATGTTAATGTTGAAGCAAAAGCAACCGACTCAAGGTTTCCAAAGAGGTAAATTCCTAAATAATCTGAAGCAATATTCACAACCAGCATAATCATTACCTTAATAAAATTAATTTCAGGTTTATTGATTGTATCCAATAAAACTCCTGAGAATTTATCTAAAGGAAGAATAGCCATGTAGGTAGCGAAAAATCTCAGTAAAACCGCAGAATCAGCGTAATTATTTCCGCCTAAAATAAGTACAATCCAATCAGCAAAAAGAAAACTCAAAACAGAAATAGGAAGTAACAAATAGAAAATCAAACCTGTTCTTCTTTCGAAAATTGCCTTTAATTCTGTTGTGGCTCCATCAGCAAAGAGTTTTGCATATTGAGGTAATGCTGTTACAGCAAAACTTCTTAATGGCATTTCAATAATTTCAATCATTCTGGTAGGAACATTGTAAGTAGCAACACCACCAGGACCCAACATTGTACTGATGATAAAAGTATCTGAACTCCTTAATAAATTAGAACCAATTAGTGTGCCCATGCTGTATTTTCCAAAATGAAATATCTTACTCATCATTTCTTTTGAATAAGAGAAAATCTTTTGGATTCCGGCCCAACCTAAGAAAACACAAAGTAAACTTGGAACTAAATTAGAAATTGCATAACCAATAAAAACCTGATCTATACTAGGATTAGCTTTAATAAAAAACCAGATATAAGCTATAAAAACAATTTGGTTTAAAATACGAATAATGCTCATTGAAATAATTTCGAGCTTCGCATTTAATAACCAGGTTGAAAAATTATGCGGTAAAGTTAAAAGTGAGATTAGAACAAACCATTTAAAGAAGGAATGGTATTCCGGAAGCAAATCAAAACTTACACAAATAATGTATCCAATTAAGTTAACAACCAAATAAAGTCCGGTTATAATAGAGGTAATTACCAATGATGAACCAATCACCTGATCTTGTTCAGAAGGATTAATTGCCTGTGCCAAGTTCTTAACCAAAGCATTTAAAACCATACCAATGCGAAGGGTATCAAAGATGCCGTAAACAGCTAAAAATACAATCCAGGCTCCAAAGGTAGACTTATCAAGAAATCTGGCTAAAAAAGCAAACGTTAATAAACCTAAAAGCGCGCCAATACCATTCCCGAGCAAAGAGGAAAAGCTTTTACTTTTAATGATTTGGGTAATGGCACGCATTTAATATTAAATCCCTGATTATGCTTCTTCAATAACTTCTTGTTTCAACGCCTTTTTAACAGGCTTTGAAGATTTTGGTATTGATCCAACTAAATTCTCTAAGTTTTCAACCTCAACATGGTTTAACCATGTCATGATTTTGTTATCAGAACTAGAAGCTTTGCTAAATAATTTTAAGATATAATCATCAGAAGCTGTCCAGCCTCTACGAGCATCTAATACCAATAATGACAAACGACTATTTTTAATTAATTGATTTGGCAAAGCATTCACGCTAATAGCCGGAATTTCAACTATGATAAAATTATACGCATCTTTTCTAACTCTTGACAATTCAGGTAATAAATTATCCTCAGTTTTAGCATTGAAGAACTTGCTGGTAATATCATAACGCATCATTCTAAATCTTCTATCCTCAGTTTCTGCATCTTCTAATGCATCATCATTAGATAAGAATAATACTGAATAATCAAGACTGTATAATTTCTCTGCAAGTTTTTGAGCAGCATAAGTTTTTCCTTCCATTTCACGGGAACTTATGATGGTTATCAAATAATTTGCAGTCTTCTCAGGGCTATTTTCCAATTCAATTTTCAAATTGGTAACACCGTAATCCAACAATGTATTTTCAATTTTTCCAATATTTGAGTGAGAACTTAATCCACCTCTGTTTGGCAAAGCTGAGAATGTTTTCAATCCTGTTAATTCTTCCGCACGAGTAGTATTTTTAATTGAACCATCTAATAATTCTTTTGCAATGAAATAAATCAATAACAAGAAGAATGAAGCAAGGAATGAAAGAATGATTAACAATAATCTACGTGAAGGAAGTGGTTTTGTTGGGAAAATTGGGCTATCCATAACCTGAAGGTTATTCGACATCTCAATATTTTGTTGACGCAATTTAGCCAAGTGCAAACCATGAAGGATTTCAAGGTATTGTTTTTCAGCTACACTAATTTCACGCTCAAGTCTACCAACCTGCATATTCAAAGGAGAGAATTCATTATACTTTCTATCGAATTCTTTTCTTCTATCTACATAAACCTGCAAACGAGCTTCAGAAGCATCTGCACCAATAACTTCTCTCAACCAGTTTTCCAATACAACAGATGAAGGAACAGATTCCATGGTATTGTTGATGCTATAATATTGAAGTACCCAAACCTTTAATTCTTGTTTTAAGGCATCAACTTTAGCAGCTAATTTTGCAATTTTCTCTTCACTATTGGTATACAATTTAGCACGTTCGTATTCTTCATGCGCATCAGCTAATTGCTTTCTTAAACGATTTAATTCAGAGTTGTTTTTCAACAAAATTTCTCTTGACTCTAATTGATCCTCTAAACGAGCAATCGCTTTTTTATGCGATTCAAATGTCATCAACTCTTTATAGTATTCAGTTTCGTTGGTTTCATTTTCAATTGCAACAGCTTTTGCTTGTTCGTAGTAATTGATGATTTTATTACGGATACCAAAATCTTTCAATTTGTTTTCCGAATTATTCAATTCAGCAGCAGCATCTTTTAATCTGGCTTCAAACCATTTAACTACATTTACAGTTTCAGAAGTTTTTAGGAATTTATACTTTTCGATAAAAACCAAAGAAACAAATTTCACTGTATTTAAACATACACCCGGATCACTTGATTTGAATGAGATATCCAAGAAATCGGAAGTTGATTTACGTTCAGCAGTTAAATTATTGAATAAAGTTTGAAGGCTATAATGACCTTTTGGGTCAGATAATAACTTTACAACTACATTATCTGTAGAGCTGTTTTTTTCTTTAGTAATACGATCAACTGTAGCAGAGAAATTACCAGGGACAATTAACTTAGCTCTTGTAGGCTCATCAATTTCGTTTTTTAAACGCTCAAAACTTTCAGCACTTAGGTACAAAGGATCAGGCATTTCCAATAACAAATGCTGAGCTAACAAGTTAATAGCAACATCTTCAAGAGTTTGACGAGCTTTAACTGTTGCTAACAAGTTATCAAATGCATTATTTACAGCGAAATAATCCACTCGTTGAACTTCTTCACCACTGGTAATACCATAACCAGATGCAAAACCGGTATACACACTTGTACCTGATTGGTATTCTTTTGGCATTTTCGAGGTAAGAAAATATACCAATACAGCAACCAGTAATGGAAAGAAAATTAACCACTTTAGGTTTCGGCTGAATATCCTTAAAAACTGTATAAATGTCATTATTATCCTTTTTTCTTTTTAACTAAACTCTTCAATGGAACCCCTAATAAAGCCTCAAATTGCAACAGTGAACTGTAATAAAACCTGAAAGCCTCATGATAAGCTGACTCAGCATCTGCTAATACATTTTTTTGTCTGGAATATTCAGAAATATGAATTGTTCCTTCCCTCCACTCTTTTTCTGCAACAGCACATGCTACAGTTTGAGTTAATAAATCCTCGTTTCTGGCTTTGTATAATCTATTGTAGCCAACCATATCAGCATAAAACTGACCTAAACTTCTTCTTAATTCCTGTGCAACAGCCTCTTTATGGTGTTTTGAAGCAATAATTTTTTCTTTTACTTCATTCACTCTACCCCTATGACCCAAAACATCAAAAACTGAAATTTGAATATTTACACCGGCTCTATAACCTCTTGTTACTAATACTAACTGAGTTGGCTGAACCGGATCGGCATAACCAAAAAATGGTAAACTACCGAAAGAATAGTTATAGAATACACTCACGTTATTCGCCCATAACCAACGGGTATAACTTTCAGTCCACATATTCGAACGCATGACAGCGCCTTCAGCTTTAAAGTTTTCATTTTTAGCTAAAGCAATTTGATATAAAGAATCAAACCTTGGGAGTAAAACTTCAATATCAACTTTTGGGTCTAAAAAGACAGACTCGTCACCTTGTGCATTTGCCTGAAATGACATTGCAAAAAGGCTGGACAAAATGAGTAAATATAGACTTAGTTTTTTCATGCTTATAGTTCGTGCACATTATTTATTTTGTGCTACAACAAAGTAAGTTCAGAAGCATATATTGAATGAAAGCAGTTATTAACCCTTAGAATAATGGTGTCTAATTTTTTAAAACTGCTAAAATTCAAAAAAAAATCGGTTATTTGAATCAACTTGAAAAAGACTCGGAACCCATGAGAAATCGCGACATTATCATTACAAGCTTGCAACCATTTTACCTACCCATTGGTAGCAATTGCATTAACATTGCAGAGGAACTATCGAAGCAAAATAGAGTACTTTATGTTAATTATGCATTTGACAGGTCAAGTGCAAAAAGGGAAAAAGACAAGCCACAAGTAAAAATTCGTCAAGAAATGAAAGACGGATTAAAACCTAATTTAGAGCTTGTAAAAGAGAATCTTTGGACCCTCTCTCCTACCTCACTTTTGGAATCAATAAACTGGCTTCCTTTTACATTTTTATTTCGCTTATTTAACCGAATAAATAACAAGCGTTTTTCAAGTGAAATTAAGAAAGCAATTGATGAATTAAATTTTAAGGATTATATCATTTTTACCGATAGTGATATGTTTCGCAGTTACCATTTAAAGGAAATGTTAAAACCTGCATTATCTATTTATTATACACGTGATAATATGATGAGCGTTCCTTACTGGCAGAAACACGGGCACTTATTGGAAGCGGAGTTTATGTCGAAAGTTGATTTGGTTTGCGCAAACTCCACTTATTTAGCTTCACTGGCACAAAAACACAATAAAAACTCTTTTTATGTTGGACAAGGTTGTGATATTAGCGCATTCAATCCTCAGGTAAACAGAGAAATACCTGAAGACATGAGGAATCTTAAACAACCTATTATTGGTTATATAGGTGCTTTATATACTTTAAGGCTTGATTTGGAGATTATCCGAAAAATTGCAAAAAAAGAGCCTAGCTGGAATATCGTTTTAATTGGACCTGAAGATGAAGGTTTTAAAAACTCAGATTTACATCAACTTCCAAATGTTCATTTTTTAGGAGCTAAACCCGGAAATGTGCTTGCAGATTATTTAAACGGATTTGATGTTGCAATTAATCCTCAAATTCTAAATGAGGTTACTATTGGGAACTATCCAAGAAAAATTGATGAATATTTAGCTATGGGAAAACCAACTGTAGCCACAGCAACCAAAGCAATGGAAATATTTGCCGAGCATTGTTATCTTGCACAAACATCTGATGATTATGCTCCGCTAATTAAAAAAGCATTAGCAGAAAATAATCCTCAGAAAATTGAATCTAGAATGGCCTTTGCTGCTGCTCATACTTGGGAAAACAGTGTAAAAGCTATTTATGATTCCATTGAAAAAGTTAAACCTTCTTTATAATTAGAAATGGGAATAGCAGAAACAATCAAATCGAATAAATCACTTAAAAAATTTGTTCATTATTTACTCATACCAAGAGGTCAGGCACGTCCCCGACTTTGGGTGAAATATTTTGTAAATCCCTTCTATCACCAAAGAGGTAAAAATTCGGTGATTAGAAGAAGAACCAGAATTGATGTGCTACCTTTTAACCCCTTTAGTTTAGGAGAAGGAAGCACAATTGAAGATTTTTCAACAATAAACAATGGTGTTGGTGCAGTAATAATTGGTAACAATAGCAGAATTGGAATTGGGAATGTTGTAATTGGACCTGTTACCGTTGGAAACAATGTTATTCTCGCTCAGAATATTGTAATGAGTGGATTAAATCATGGTTATGAAGACATCAATTTACCTATTCATAAACAACCTGTGAGTACTGCTCCTATATTTATTGAAGATGATAGTTGGATTGGTGCAAATGCGGTTGTAACAGCTGGAGTTACTATAGGAAAACATTGCGTCGTAGCAGCCGGTGCAGTAGTAACAAAAGATATTCCGCCATTTTCAATTGCAGTAGGTAATCCTGCAAGAGTTATCAAACAATACAACAAAGATTCTGGTAAGTGGGAAAAGGTTTAAACATATCGATTTAATATAACAAAAAAGGAGTTTCAAATGAAACTCCTTTTTTGTTATTGAATAATTTGATGAATGTTTTTTTAAACATTTTCCTTTTGGAATAAGGCAGGAATTGTTCTCAAAATTAATTTGATATCATTCCATAATGAATAATTTTTAGCGTATTCATTATCCAATTCCATCCTTTCTTCTTCACTCATTGGGCCACCTTTACCTCTTTTGGTTACTTGCCATAAACCGGTAATACCTGCAGGAGCAAGAAATCTTAAAGAGAAATGATCTGTAGTTAATTTTTCAGCTTCGTATAAAGGAAGAGGTCTGTTACCTACAATACTCATATCACCTTTTAATACATTTATTAACTGAGGTAATTCATCCATACTGGTATTTCTAAGGATTTTACCGAATTTGGTGATACGTGGATCGTTTTCTATTTTAATAAATTTAGAACCTTCTTTAATCCTTTTAACATCAGCGAATACTTTTTCACAAATCATATCACCATCCATGTATAATTTGTTTCTGCATGGTGTATTTGCGGATTTACACTCATCGCATAAAAAGGTTTTATATTCTTCAATTGATTTTTCCTCAGGAGCATTTGCATATTGGTTCAAATGCTTCAGGTTTTTCAACATCGCATCTGCACCCTGGCGCATCGATCTAAATTTGTAGAAATCAAATAGAACATAACCTGTACCAACACGTTTAGCTGCATAAAATACAGGTCCTTTAGATTCAAGACTGATGATAATAATAATCAGTAATAAGATTGGA
The DNA here is from genome assembly GCA_943361925.1 of Vulcanococcus limneticus LL. GTDB lineage: Bacteria > Bacteroidota > Bacteroidia > UKL13-3 > UKL13-3 > CAISCU01. The sequence goes on from CALRIT020000008.1 coordinate 144,666, forward strand.
GATAAAACTATTAAAGCAATTGAAGCCACAATGATATCAAACAACCTTTTTGAAAAAGGCATATGATATTTTGGGAATTCCGTTCTTGCATCCAAAATTGACTTGTGGTACCTTGGAGGATTTTCAATTAAATATTTTGTTCTGGTAAGAAACTCTTCCTTATTTACAGGACGTTCAAAAATATCGGCAAATTGCTCATGTAAAGCAATACTTCTGCTTGAATCATTGATTCTATCAACAATTAAAACAAAAGGTACATTGGCCGTATTTGGAACATTCTTACAATTTTTTCTAAGCGTGATACCATTTACACCCAACAAATCAGAATGAGGAACAATTAATTTTACAGGTTCATTCTTATTTGTCCATTGAATAAATTGAAAGATATTATCGAAATGATAAATTTCAAATTCCTCTTTAAACAAATGAGAGAACTCTACAATTGAATCTGCATCTGTTGAAATAAATGCAATTCTTGGTTTGTTATTGGAAGCCTCCATCGATTAAACCTTTTTAAGTCTGCGAAAAATATTATCAATTCTAGCTTCAAGTTCTTCCGGATTGAAAGGCTTAATTAAATAATCATCAGCGCCGGATTTTAAACACTTAATTTTCTCAGCACTTCCTTCATTACCTGAGAGCATAATTAAAGGAATATCTTTAAAGAAACCGCTTGAACGAATTTGTTTAATAAACTCAATTCCGTTTAATTCAGGCATATTAATATCGGCCACAATTACATCAGGAATTACACCTTGTTGCATCCACTCCAAAGCTTCTTTTCCATTTTGTTTAGCTACAACATTGTAGGTTTTTCCAAAATAGAAATCCAGAATTTTAAGGATACTGATTTCATCATCAAGGGCCAGTAATGTCTTTTTCATATAGGTTTTATTTTATTATTTGCTTTTATAAATACTTTGGAATTCTTCAGTTTTCATAATTCTGTATATGGTTGATTTACCCACATTCAGTTTTTTGGCAACTGTAATTACATTGTCATCATATTTTTCAAGGTAATTCTTAATGATTAAATTATTGTAATCATCAAGTGTCATTTCTTTACTTAAAAAATTTGAAACTGATTTTTCTGAATTGTAAGTAATGTCTTTTCCTTCAATTACACCATCATCACACATTACACAAGCCAGTTCAATAATTGCTTTAAGTTCTCTAATATTTCCTGGATAGGTATAATCCAAAAGCTTCTTTTGTGCTTCAGAACTTAATATCAATTTCTTTACTTTATTTTCTTTACAATACTCATCAATAAAAGATTTTGATATATGTATGATATCATGACCTCTATCTCTTAAAGCAGGTAAAGCTAATGGCAATCCTAATAAGCGGTAGTATAAATCCTCTCTGAATCTTCCTTCTTGAACTTCTTGAGCCAAATTTTTATGTGTAGCAACTATCACTCTTACATCAATCGAAAGTGTTTGATTACCTCCTACTCTTGTTACTTCTCTTTCTTGAAGTACGCGTAATAGTTTCGACTGAAGACTTAAATCAAGTTCACCAATCTCATCTAAAAATATAGTTCCTTTATTCGCTTGTTCAAACTTTCCAATTCGTCTGGCATCAGCACCTGTAAACGAACCTTTTTCGTGTCCAAACAATTCACTTTCTATTAAATCCTTTGGAATTGCAGCCACATTCACAGGAACAAAAGCAGCTTTTTTTCTTTCACTATGGTAATGAATTGCTTTAGCTACCAATTCTTTTCCTGTTCCTGTTTCACCGGTTATTGATACCGTAATTTTACTACTGGCAGCCTTTTCGATTAATGAAAAGGTCTTTTTAATGATATCACTATTTCCAATAATTGTTTTGCTGAAATCGTACTTTTTACCAAGGTCTTCTTTTAGCTCATCTATTTCAGTTCTTAATTCGGTATTGGTAAGTGCATTAAAAATAGAATTAAGTAAACGAGGTTTGGTATCTTCATTTTTTATGATGTAATCGAATACACCTAGCTTCAATAATTCTACAGCTGTACCAACGTCTTCCTGACCTGAAATAACAACAATTTGAATTTGGTCATCAATTTCCTTGATTTTTTTGATCAATTCAGCACCATTCATTCCCGGTAAGCTATAATCAACGGTTACCAAATCAGGCTTTTTATGAATGTTTGCCAAAAATTCTTTACCATCAGCGAAAGATTCTACCTTATAGTCAGGATTTAATCCTACCGAATACGATAAGAAATTCCTATACCAGGTATCATCTTCTACTATAAATATTTTAAAACTATTTTTATGAGTCGCCATAAATGCGGCATGTTATAAAACAAAAATGAACAAAGAATTTAAAGTTTTCATATTTTATTTTAAACTCAGCATGTTAGTTGTACAATTAATAATCAAAGGACTGATTATCAGATTATTTTAGATAGTGTGAAATTTACAATTTGTTGAAATAATTCGTCAAATTGTCCAATTTTGGGAAAAGCTTAGGATTTTCTATACAAATCATACCAAATTCGACATTAGATTTAATGAGAAATAATCATTCTTCTCTTGTAAATTTCCATCAATTTAGCTTTTGAATTTTCCGAAAATTTAGAATTATAAATCATTCCAAAACGGCCTCCGGTTTCAATAGAATCATAAACTTTAACTTTAACTGGCCTGTGATGAAAAATAGAAATTAACTCTCTATTGTAAAAAATCATCAGAATTCTATTGGTATAAGTTTGCGTAACAAAATCAAATTCAGGAATCAGCCAACTTTCATAATTTTCGTACTTTTCCTGCTCAAAATAGCCAAATTTTTTGATGTATTCTTCAAAATAGGAAAACCTCTCATTTTGACTCGCACTACCCAATAATTTTTCTAATTCCAATTCTGGCACCGAAACAGGATCAATAGAAGCATTATCAATAAAAGCTACAATTTGAATATGCGCCATACTATCATTCGACTCCAATTCACGCATTGGATTAAATGGTCGAATTACTTTTCCCGTCTTTTTTAAAGATGAATTATATAGTAATGCGCCTCTTTCCAATCTAATTCCATCGTATTGTTGATTTTTCTTCACCCAACAATCCAATAAGATTCTAGATTTACGTGCATTAAAATTATGAGCTATGAAATAAGAATTTGGGTACAATTCAGCAACTTGTTCGCCTTCCACATCAAAATATATAGAACAGTTTCCTGCTGATTTTTCTGCAAAAACCCAGACAGGAAAACTAAAAAGGATTAATTGAAAAATTAAAATCCTAATTACTTGCTCTTTTATGTTTAACAAATTCAATGGCAACAGGAACCAAAGATACCAAAATGATGCCAAAAACAACCTTTTCGAAATTTGCCTGAATCCATGGTAAACTTCCAAAGAAATATCCTGCTAATGAAATTGATGTAACCCATAAAATTGCACCACCAATACAAAAACTGATGTATTTTTTGTAATCCATGTTACCTACACCTGCAACAAAAGGAGCAAATGTTCTAACAATAGGTACAAAACGGGCAATTATAATTGTACGGGCACCATGTTTTTCGTAAAACTGATGTGTTTTGTCTAAATAGTCTTTTCTAATGGTAAAAATCCCGAAAAGCTTCGCTCCTTCACCCTTTTTAGCCAAAAACTTCCCAATAAAATAATTTGAGTTATCACCGCATAAAGCAGCTAAAATCAATAGAATAATTATCAAAAAGATATTTAAACCATTTACAGGATTAGCAGCCAATGCACCTGCAGCAAAAAGTAAAGAATCACCAGGTAAAAATGGAGTTACAACTAAACCTGTTTCCATAAATACTATCAGAAACAGCAATCCATAAACTAAAACCCCATAAGCATTGATAAAATCCTGAAGATGTTTATCAAAATGTAAAATAAAATCGATTAATTCCATAATTTAGACAAAGTGGCAATTTTAAGCAAAGTATCAGATTTAACCATATTAAATGAACAATTAACTCATACACAGTATATTTTGAGTTTAAAACATCCAACAAATGCAAGTTTTGGGCACTTATTTGAATCAAAAGCCGTTTTTATTTTGTTTTATTTACCTTTGTTAATCATGAAAAGAATTTCAAGAATAATTTTATTGCTTTGTTTAGGCAGCATTTTGTTAGGAACAGCATCGTGCAGTAAAAAAGGAATTTTCAGAGACAAAAAATGTAATTGCCCTAAATTTTAATGAGTAATTCCCCTAAATTAAGTCTAATTACAGTTTGTTATAACGCAGAAAAAGTGCTTGAACAAAGCCTTCAATCGGCAATGTCTCAAGATTTTCAAGATTTTGAGTTTGTAATTATCGATGGTGGTTCTTCAGACAAAACTTTAGAAATCGCCAGGAAATTCAGTTCAAAAATTGGTTATATCATTTCAGAAAAAGACAAAGGCATTTATGATGCCATGAATAAAGGGATTCAGGCTGCCAATGGGGAATGGCTTTACTTTTTAAATGCAGGTGATTCATTTTATAATAATCAGGTTTTAAGCTCATTATTTAACAATCCTGATTTAGCAAAATCAGATTTTATATACGGAAAAGTTCAAACTAAAAATGAACCAACCGGCATAGATTATATAACCGGAGAACCTATTGAACTAAAGGATTTTTATACCAAATATCCAATTTGCCACCAGGCTACATTTAGCAAAAAATCTTTGTTTGATGAAATTGGGCTTTTTAACACAAAATACAAATTAGCTGCAGATACTGAATGGTTTGCGCGTTTATTTAAAGCAAAGTCAAAGGCCTGTACATTCATTGATATGGTTATTGCATTTTATGATATTCAAGGGACAACCTATCATAAAAGAATGGCCGGCTATAGAGAATACCTAGATTTTGGGAAAAAACATTTTCCGTTTTTAGTTTCTTTCAAAAACCACTTATTTTATCCCCTACTTTGGATAAAAGTAAAAATTATTCGCAACTTTAGTAATTCAACGATATTTCAGCTTTATCGAAAAATAAAATTCAACAAACAACTGGCTTCAAAATAAATGGCACTCATTATACCTCATAAATTCAGATTTCTTCCTGGCAGTTTCAAAAGTCAGGAATTCAACTTATTAGATGTTGGAGCAGGAAGTCATAGCGCTACAAAAACTCAAAGCATATTTCCAAAATGTAATTATTATGGAATTGATATTACCAAGGAATATGAAAATGATGAGAACGATTTTAAAGCCATGAAAGGTTTTTATCAAATGGATTTAACAAAACTTCAATTTGATGAAATTCCAGATTCATTTTTTGATGTAATCATCATGAGTCATATTATCGAACATCTTTTTAATGGTGATTTGGTAATTGAAGGTCTTGTTAAAAAGCTAAAAAAAGGTGGCAAAATCTATATTGAGTATCCTGGTGAAAAGAGCACCAAATTGCCAAGTATGAAAAGAACCTTAAATTTTTATGACGACCCTACTCATGTAAGAATTTACAGTGTTCCTGAGATTAGTAAAGTTTTAGAAAACAATCATTTCACCATCCTAAAAAAAGGAACAAGAAAATATTGGCCATATATTGTTTTATTGCCATTTACAATTGTAACAGAGTTTATCAAGTATAAATTTATTCCGGGTGGAGTTTTTTGGGACCTGATGGGCTTTGCAGAATTTTTGTATGCTGAAAAGAAATAATTATGTCAACTGTTCAAGAAATTTGTAATTATTTAGATTCGATAGCTAATCCATATTTACAGGAATCATATGATAATTCCGGTTTATTGGTAGGAGATCAATTTAAACAAATCAGTTCAATTCTTGTCAGCTTAGATTGTACTGAAGAGGTTGTAGAAGAAGCCATTGAAAGGAATTGTAACCTAATTGTTTGTCACCATCCAATTATTTTTTCCGGAATTAAAAAGCTGACAGGTAAAAACTATATTGAAAGGACTGTAATTAAAGCTATCAAACACGATATAGCAATTTATGCAATTCATACCAATTTAGATAATATTCTTGGTGGAGTAAGTTCAAAAATTGCAGAAAAATTAGGACTCACAAATACTGAAATCTTAGAAAAAAAATCAGGTAATCTGGTAAAACTAATAACTTATGCACCTCATTCACATGCAAATAATGTAAAAAAAGCTATGTTCGAAGCTGGTGCAGGAAAAGTAGGAAATTACGAAGAATGCAGTTTTAGCAGCGAAGGAATTGGTAGTTTTAGAGGAAACGAAAATACAAATCCATTTGTAGGAGAAAAAGGAACAACACATTTTGAACCTGAAACCCGAATTGAGTTGATATTTCCGGTTTATTTAAAATCGGCTGTGCTAAAATCCTTAAAAAATGCTCATCCATATGAAGAGGTTGCCTATCAAATAATTCCTTTATTAAATGAAAATCAGGAAACAGGTTCAGGAATTATTGGAAATTTAACTAAAGAAATGGACGAAAATGAGTTTTTGGAATTCCTAAAAGTTAAAATGGAGCTTAAACTAATCAGGTTCACAAAATTAAGTAATCAAAAAATTAATAAAATTGCAGTTTGTGGTGGTGCCGGAAGTTTTTTGACAAAAAAAGCAATATCATCTGGTGCTCAGGCATTTGTAAGTGCCGATTTTAAATATCACGATTTTTTTGATGCAGAAAATCGCATTTTAATCGCAGATATTGGTCATTTTGAAAGCGAAAAATACACGAAAGATTTACTAAGCGACTTGATTGTCAAAAAATTTCCTAATTTTGCGGTCCTTTTATCATTTACACACACTAACCCTGTAAACTATTATATTTAAAACATGGCAGGCGCAACAGAAATCAGCATTGAACAGAAATTGAAGGCTTTATATAAGCTACAATTAATTGATTCTAAAATAGATACCCTTCGTTCGGTACGAGGTGAACTTCCTATGGAGGTTTCCGATTTAGAGGACGAAATAGCGGGTTACGAAACCAGACTAGGAAATGTTCAGGCCGAAATCAAAAAAATGGATGAAAGCATCTCTGTTAACAAAAACAAAATTGTTGATGCTAAAGCACTTGTAAAAAAGTACGAAAAGCAATTAGAGAATGTTAAAAACAACCGTGAATACGAAGCTCTTACAAAAGAGATTGAAATTCAAGGACTTGAGCAAATGGCTGCTGAAAAAAGAATCAAAAATATTCAGTTCGACATTGAACAGAAAAAATCTTCTTTAGACAATCTTCAAAGTGATTTAGAAGGAAGAAAAACAGATTTGAAAAATAAAAAAGGTGAATTAGATAATATCATCAACGAAACAGAAAAAGAAGAGCAAGAATTATTAAAAGTTCGTGCTACTGCTGTTACTGTTGCTGATGAGCGTTTGGTTTCATCTTACGAAAGAATCAGAAGAGGCGTAAAAAATGGCATTGGGGTTGCAAACATCCAAAGAGATAGTTGCAGTGGATGTTTTGCTGGAATTCCTCCTCAACGTCAGAGTGATATCAAACAAAGAAAGAAAATCATTGTTTGTGAAAACTGTGGTAGAGTTTTAATTGATTCTGGTCTTTCTGACGAAATTGTTGATGATATTAAAATCTAAACAAATAAAATTTATATTTAAGCCGCATTTTGCGGCTTTTTTTTTGCGCACCTCTATGAAAAAAATTCTTCTTATTTCTCTATTGTTCAGCAGTATAAATGTTGGTGCCGCAAAATATTATGAACTTACAAAACGATTATTACTTGCTCAGGAACATATATCAACTTTAAGACTAATTCCTGCTGAAACTTTAATTAAGGAAGAAATCAATCAAAACCCTGATAACCTTGCAAGTTTGTATTACCTGAATTATATTGAATGTTACAGAGTTCTGATAAGCCAGAATAAAAGTGAGTATGCAAAATTTAAATCCAAATTGGATGATAGAATCAATGAATTTGATAATTGGGAAACTACTAGCAATCAAAAGCAGATTTCACTTTCTCAATTTGAACTTCAATCGGGTTTTGCGAAAATTGTTTTTAATGAATACATCGGCGCTGCACTCAATTTCAGAGCAGCATTTAAGTATAGCAAATTAGTAAGAGATAAAGAACCAGGTAATTTAACAAACCAAAAAAACTACGGACTACTTTATGCTGCAATTGGCACCTTTCCCGACCAATACAAATGGGCATTAAGGTCGATTGGTTTAGATGGAAACTTTAAGGAAGGAATGAATATTTTGGTTGATTTCATCCAAAAAAGTAAACCTAAAACCGATTTAAAAGTAGAACATTCAGAAGCAATTTTCGCTTACTCCTACTTGATGTTAAATTTTGGAAAAAGTAAAAAAGCAACTTGGGAGTTTGTCAAAAACCATACATTAAATTATCAGGAAAGCATAACAGAAGCTTATTTAAGAGCATTGACAGCTGAAAAATGTTTTCAATCTGAAGAATGTATTAGAGTGATTAGCAAAAAGCCTCAAAGCTTAGAATTTGAACAAATAAGTTTGTTTGATTATTTATTGGGCTCAGCAAAGCTTAATTTGATGGAAACAGATGGAGATGTTTGGTTAAAAAAATATGTTACTTTTTCAAGTTCCAACTTTTTAAAAAAGGATGCCTATCGCAAATTATCTTGGTATTCTCTTTTAACAGGGAACCTTGAAAAATATAAGGTATACAGGGCATTATCATTAAAACTGAATCAGCAATCAATAGAAGAAAGTATTGTAAGTAAAGACATCGAAAATGGAATTTATCCAAATAAAAACCTTTTAAAAGCAAGGTTATATTCTGATGCCGGATTGTTTAAAAAATCATTATTGGTTTGCCAAAGTATATCAGTATCAGAGCTAAAATCAACCTATCAAAAAATAGAATTTGAATACAGGCAGGCACGTAATTATCATGAAATGGAAATGGATGCCAAAGCCAGGTATCATTATAAATTGTGTTTAGATTTTCAAACTCCTCCTCCTACCTATTTTCTTCCAAATGCCTGTTTACAGATTGCTTATATTAGTGAAAGAAATGGGGATTTGATTCAAGCAAAAACATATTATAACAAGGTTTTAAATTTCAAAAATTACGAATACAAACAAAGTATTCATCAGGAAGCCAAAAACGGATTGGCTACATTGAAATTAATGAATAATTAATCAAAACCGGCAAAAAAATTGAACAATTAAGTTTAACTTGAATAAGATTTCAAAATGGGAAAAACAGAAAAAATCAATCCCAAAATTGATTTCTTGAAAAAATTAAATAATTGTTTTACAGCAAATTATGCTTTGGTATGATAAATGTAAATACTCTTTTAGAAATGAAAAAAATATTTTTAATCCTAAGCATCGCCCTAAGTTTTGCGTCGTGCAGAAAATCATTAGAAAATAAAGTTAATGATGGAAATACCGCTATACCCGAATTTGTTAGCGATATCAATGAAATGATTGTACCTGATGGATTTGACTATAAAACCACTAAAAACATCAATTTCAAAGTTCAGTTATTAACTAATAACGACGAGCCTATTAAAGGAATTCGTGTAGATTTTATGGATAAGGCTCCGGAAGAAGATGGAATTATTTTAGCTACCGGAATTAGTGATGAAAATGGGAATGTTAATATTACCAAAGAACTTCCATCTTATACTAAGGAAATCATTATCAATACAGACTTTATAGGATTACCTAACAATTTAGTTGCCAATATTCAAGGAGATCAATTAATGGCAGTAATTGGAGGAAGTGCTCCTCAAAAACTATATACTGCAGATACCAAAACACAATCGATGAGTTTTCCTTTAGGAAAAAATGCGAGTAAATTTTCAAGCAAATTAGGAACATGGGACAATAATGGGAAACCAAATTATTTGCTACCAACAAGAGATGTTGTATCATCTGCTTTCCTGAAAAATGTTAATGTCTCCTTACCTGAAAAAAGACCTGTTCCATCATTTAATCCTGAATATTTATCTAGTACCAAGGAAAGAAATTTAATTCTAAAAGAATTATGTGATGTTTGGGTAACCTTTGTTGCAGAAGGAACAGGAAATCAAAATGCTTTGATGTTTTTCATTTACAATAAAAACAACAAACCAACCAATATTTCCCAAATTGATTCATTCTACCATATTTTTCCAAATGCTTCATTTACTAATAGTGGAGGAGCAATGACATCCGGTGATAAAGTTTATTTAGGAAGATTTGGTGCAGATACTTGTATTGGATTTGCCATTACAACAAGAGGATGGAACAATACAACCAAAAAAGTAGGAATGGGTTCGAACTTATATACAACAATTAAGGAATTGAATCCTGAAGCCAATCCTTTAAAAGCTGAGCATGTAGTTTTACTTTACGACAATCCCTCAGAAAGATTCCTAATTGGTTTTGAGGATTTATATAGAAGTGGAAGTGGTTCAGATGATGACTTTAACGATTGCGTAATTTTTGCGAGTGCAAATCCTGTTAAAGCAGTTACTATAGACAATTTTGTTCCAACGACTCAAGCTAAAGATACTGATGGTGATTCTGTAGATGATTTATTTGATGAATATCCAAATGATGCTGCAAGAGCTTATAATGTTTACTATCCAAGTCAAAATACTTTTGCAACAGTTGCCTTTGAAGATTCATGGCCAAGCAAAGGTGATTATGATTTAAATGATGTTGTTGTAGATTTTCAATACCAGGCAGTAACTGATGCATCGAATAAAACAAAAGATATCAAAGCTAAATATAAATTAAGAGCAGCAGGTGGGGTTTATAAAAATGGATTTAGTGTAGAAATGCCATTTAATGTTTCTGAAGTTTCTTCGGTTACTGGAAATTCACTTGGTTTGGAAGCTGGAGCAACGAAAGCAATTTTAAAAGTTTTTAATAATTCAAAAGCAATTATTTCAGGTTATAATACCATTGCAAATGTTAAATACACCGAATCAGATACTATTTCTTGTACGCTAACATTAGGCAGTTCGAAAAGTATAACTTTAGGAAATTTCAATCCATTTATTTTTGTTGATGAAGCAGGAAAAGGAAGAGGATATGAGATACATTTAAGTGGACAAGCGCCTACTTCACTTGTAAATACAGCAATTTTGGGAACCAATTCAGATGCTACCACACCTGCCAAAGGAATTTATTATAAAACAAAAAACAACCTTCCATTTGCCATAGCAGTCCCTGAAAGATTTGTTTATCCCTGGGAAAAAACACAAATAGTTTTAGCACATATAAGGTTTGCATCCTGGGCTCAAAGCGGAGGTAGTAGTTATTCTGATTGGTATAAAAACCTATCGGGTTATAGAGATTCGCCTAAACTTTATGTAAAACCATAAATTTTATAATTTCATCGAACTTTAAATTATTTGGACAATTATTTAGAGCAATAGTTAAATAAAGAGAAAGACTTATATTTAAATTCACAAAAAACAAAAAAATAGCATTTTTAAATTAAAAATTGATGAATTAAAGGAAGCAAAAAAAATGATTTATCTAAAATCCAATAGTGGGAATTAACTTGGAAAAATTTCCCAATTTAGTAAATCTTTTCGATTGCATAATTTTGATTATTAAGCAATTACAATCAGGCACGAATTGTGATAGAATAAAATAAATAATTATGAAAAAGTATATATTAATCATTTCAATAGCAGCAAGTTTGGTTTCTTGCAGAAAATCATTAGAAAATCAGGCTGGAAATGGAACTAAAACTCCTCAAGAGTTTGTTACAGACATTAACGACATGATTGTTCCTGAGAGTTTTGATTACAAAACCTCTCAAAACATTGATTTTAAAGTTCAGCTTTTAACCAATAATGACCAACCATTAAAAGGTGTCAGAGTAGATTTTATGGATAAATCGCCTGAAGATGGTGGAATTATTTATGCAACTGGAATTAGTGATGCCAATGGATATGTTGAAGTATCAAAAGAGCTACCAACAAGCGTTACAGAAATTATAATAAATACCGATTATCTTGGATTACCAAATAATTTAATTGGAACCATTCAAGGAGGTAAATTAACTGCAAACATTGGTGGTTCAGCTCCACAAAGATTGGTAACTGCTGATACAAGGAAGAATTATCCAACTGCTCCACTTGGAAAAAATGCCAGCAAATTTTCACGCAAATTGGGTTCTTGGGATGCCAATGGAAGACCAAATTATTTAATGCCAAGCAGAGATAATATTTCACAAACTTTCTTAAATGATGTGAATGTTTCTTTACCTGAAAGAAGACCAGTTCCTCAATACAACCCGGAATATTTAGCAAATAATAAAGAGCGAAATTTGATTTTAAAAGAAATGTGTGATGTTTGGGTAACTTTTGTTGCTGAAGGCGCTGGTTACCAAAACTCCTTGATGTTTTTCGTTTATAACAAAAACAACAAACCAACCAATATTTCCCAAGTTGATTCATTTTATCATATTTTCCCAAATGCTTCATTTAGTGGTAGTGGCGGATCTATGGTTTCAGGTGATAAAGTATACATTGGCCGTTTTGGTGCAGACACTTGTATTGGTTTTGCCATTGCAGCCAATGGTTGGAATGGTTCAAACAGGACAGTTGGAATGGGTTTGAATTTATATACAACAATTAAAGAACTTAACCCTGAAACAAATCCAGCAAAAGCAGAACATGTTGTTTTATTGTATGACAATCCTACTGAAAGATTCTTAATAGGATTTGAAGATTTGGTAAGAAGTAATGGCGGCTCTGATGAAGATTTTAATGATGCAATTGTATATGCAACTGCAAACCCTGTTAAAGCCGTAGATAAAGAAAATTGTGTTCCTACAACTCAAGCAAAGGATACTGATGGCGATTCTGTAGATGATGAATTTGATGAATATCCGGCAGATCCAGCCAGAGCTTATAATGTGTATTACCCTTCACAAAACTCATTTGCTACAGTTGCATTTGAAGATTTATGGCCAAGTAAAGGTGATTATGATTTGAATGATGTAGTGGTTGATTTCCAATACCAGGCTGTAACTGATGCTGCAAACAGAACAAAAGATATTAAAGCAAAATATAAACTAAGAGCAGCAGGTGGTGTGTTCAGAAATGGATTTAGTGTTGAAATGCCATTTAATGTTTCAGAAGTAGCATCTGTAACCGGAAACGGATTAGGAATAGAGGCAGGTTCAACTAAAGCTATTTTGAAAGTTTTCAGTAATTCAAAAGCAATTATTTCAGGATATAATACCAATGTTGGAGTAAAGTACACTGAAACTGATACCATTAACAGCACAATAACTTTAACTAATTCTAAAAATATCACCTTGGGTAATTTCAATCCATTTATTTATGTGGATGAACCAGGAAAAGGAAGAGGATATGAGGTACATTTAACCGGACAAACTCCAACTTCTTTAGTTAATAGTGCTGTACTAGGAACTAATTCCGATGCCACAACACCATCAAAAGGTATCTATTATAAAACTAAAAATAATTTACCATTTGCAATTGCTATCCCTGATAGATTTGCTTATCCATGGGAAAAAACTCAGATAGTTTTAGCTCATTTAAGATTTGCATCTTGGGCTCAAAGTGGTGGTTCAAGTTATACCGATTGGTACCAAAACAAATCAGGTTACAGAGATGCAACCAAGATTTATGTAAAACCATAATTTATCTTAAAAAAAAGAGGTACCAAATTATGATTATAAGTGATAAAAACGGAAAGGTTATTCTTGTAGATGATGATCCAATCAATAATTTGGTTACCAAAAGGCTTTTACAAAAGATAAATCCTTCTATAGAAATTGTGGACTTTACCGATGCACTTGAAGCATTGGAGCATTTAAAATCGAGTAGAATTGATTTAATTCTACTCGATATAAATATGCCTGGCATGAATGGCTGGGAATTTCTGAATGAACTAGAAAATTCAGGAAACAAAACTCCTGTATTAATGTTAAGCTCTTCTATCGACCCAAATGATCATTGTAAATCTATACATTACAAATCAGTTAGAGGATTTCTTAGGAAACCTTTATTGAATTAGATTTTTTGTATCAAATTTAAGGTCGTATTTTCGCGAACTTTTAAATTATGGAAGCAAACACTCACTTAAGCGAACCGGAAAGATTACGCCGTCAGAAACTTACAGACTTATTGGCAATGGGAATCAATCCCTACCCTGCCGAACAATATCCAGTCAACTTTTTATCTGCTCAAATAAAGGCAGAATTTCCTGAAAATAAGGAAGATGAAAAGTGGAAGGAAGTTTGTGTTGCCGGCCGTATCATGAGTGTTAGAGACATGGGTAAAGCTGCTTTCGTAGTTATTCAAGATGATGCAGGTAGATCTCAATTGTATGTAAGAAGAGACGATATTTGTACGGGTGAAGACAAATCACTTTACGATGTAGTTTTCAAAAAACTTTTAGATATTGGTGATATTATTGGAGTTAAAGGATATGTTTTCACAACAAAAACCGGAGAAACTTCAATTCATGCTAAAGAATTACAAATACTTAGCAAAGCACTTCGTCCGCTTCCAATTGTAAAAGAAAAAGAAGGAGAAACCTTTGATGCTGTAACAGACCCTGAATTCAGATACAGACAACGTTATGCCGATTTAATAGTAAATCCACAGGTAAAAGATACATTCATGAAAAGAACTTTGATGATTAAAACCATCAGAGATTTTTTAAATAATCATGGTGCGCTTGAGGTTGACACTCCTGTATTACAAAATATACCGGGAGGTGCTGCTGCAAAACCTTTTATCACTCACCACAATGCCCTAGATGTTCCATTTTATTTGAGGATTGCTAATGAATTATACTTAAAAAGATTAATTGTTGGTGGTTTTGATTGGGTTTATGAATTCAGTAGAAACTTCAGAAATGAAGGAATGGATAGAACTCATAATCCTGAATTCACCATTTTAGAATTTTACGTAGCTTACAAAGATTACTATTGGATGATGGACTTCACCGAAAAAATGTTGGAGACCACAGCCATTGCTTTACATGGCACAACGGAAGTTCCTTGTGGAGATAAAACCCTGAATTTCAAAGCTCCATTCAAAAGAATCAGTATTTTCGATGCCATCAAAGAAAATACAGGAATTGATGTGAGTGAGATGAATGAGGATGAACTACGTGAGGTTTGTAAAAAACTTCATATACAAGTGGAGGCTTCAATGGGTAAAGGAAAATTAATTGATGAATTGTTCAGCGAAAAATGTGAAGGAACATTTATTCAACCAACTTTTATCATCGATTATCCAGTAGAAATGAGTCCTTTAACCAAAAAACACCGTTCGAAAGAAGGATTGGTTGAAAGATTTGAATTGATGGTAAATGGTAAAGAAATTGCCAATGCTTATTCTGAATTAAATGATCCAATCGACCAAAGAGAAAGATTTGAAGACCAGGTAAAACTGATGGAAAGAGGCGATGATGAGGCCATGTTTATCGACCATGACTTTTTAAGAGCTTTGGAATACGGAATGCCACCAACAGCCGGAATCGGAATTGGAATTGACAGACTTTGTATGTTGATGACCAATGAAGTTTCCATTCAGGATGTGCTTTTCTTCCCTCAAATGAGGCCTGAAAAGAATGGTTCTGAGAAACAAGAAGAAGTTGCTGAGCCGAATTCATAAGCACCTTTGAAAAAAATCAAAAGCGCATAAATGAGGCCTGAAAAGAAGGATGTTAAAGAAGAAAATGAAGCTGAGCCGAATTCATAAGCACCTTTGAAAAAAAGAGGAAATATTTCAAATTTTGTATTCGAAAATGTTTGAAATACCCTTTTCTAACTGATTTACTTGGAGAAAAAATAAAAGCAATTGCCGAAATAATATTAGGCGTTTGCGATTATTAAATTAAAATAAATAATAGATATTTAAAAAGTTCAATTCTCTGTATATTAAAAACTTCTATTTAAACAGAAAATTTAATTTTTATATAAATTTATTTCGGATAATTGAAAATGAAAATATGGATTTTGAAGATAAATCCCTAATATTGGAGCAATTGCTATATGAACAAAGATAAGATTAGGTCGGTAGTTGTCGATGATGTGGACATGATGCGTGCTACACTTAAGAAAGTACTCGATAACTTTCCAAACATTGAGATAGTTGGAGAAGCATCAGATTATGAGTCAGCGAGAGATGTTATTAATAAAACAACTCCTGACCTTGTATTTCTTGATATTGATTTGAATGGAATTACTTCAATTGATTTATTGAATGAAATTTCATGTAATCCAAAAATCATTTTTATTACTTCTCATCCAGATTTTGCTATCAAAGCTTTCGAATTAAACGCGGTTGATTATATCATGAAACCGATTAGCGGTGAAAGACTTAGAAAAGCAATCGATAGAATTACTGCTGATATTGA
>CALRIT020000009.1:0-160279 GCA_943361925.1 Vulcanococcus limneticus LL
AACTAATAATCAATTCTTAAACAGATTAAAACTCAATTTTCTTTTTCAGAAAAACCCCAAAAATTTAAATTATTAAGCTGATTTAACCTTGATTAAAAGTAACAGCAGCTTTTACAAATTTGATGAATAATGGATGCGGATTTAAAACCGTACTCCTGTATTCAGGATGAAACTGCACTGCCACAAAATATGGATGGTCTTTTACTTCCACAATTTCAGCCAATTTAGTATCAGGATTTATTCCTGTAACTGCCATTCCTAACGATTCAAAATCAGCTAAATACTTATTGTTGAATTCATAACGATGTCTGTGACGCTCAGTTACTTTTGTTTTCTCATATGCTTTGTATGCTTTCGAATCTTTTGAAACTTCACACACATAAGCACCTAAACGCATGGTTCCACCTTTAGCAGTAATTTTTTTCTGATCAGGCATCATGTCAATCACGGCATGTTTTGTTTTTGGATTCATTTCTGTGCTGTGAGCATCTTTCCAACCAATCACATTTCTGGCAAACTCAATCACCGCCATTTGCATTCCCAAACAAATTCCAAAAAATGGAACCTTGTTTTCTCTTGCATATTTAATTGCTATAATTTTCCCTTCAATACCTCTTTCTCCAAATCCTGGAGCTACTAAAATCCCATCTAAATCACCTAGTTTTTGAGCAACATTATCATCCCCAATTAACTCACTATGAATGTATTGAAGACGCACCCTAGCTTCATTAAACGCTCCTGCGTGAATAAATGCTTCTACAATAGATTTGTAAGCATCAGGTAATTCAACATATTTACCAATTAATCCTATTCTAATTTCATTTTTCGGATTTTTATGTCTTACCAAAAAATTCTTCCATGATTCTAAATCCGGTTCATTTTTAGTAGAAAGTTTCATCTTAGACAATACAATCTTGTCTAATTTCTCTTTCAACATCATTAAAGGTACATCGTAAATAGTTGGAACATCTAATGCTTCAATTACCGAATTGGTTTCAACATTACAGAACAAAGCAATCTTTTTACGCATATCTTTATTGATAGCATGTTCGGTTCTGCACACCAAAATATCTGGCTGAACTCCACTCTCCAATAATAATTTTACGCTATGCTGAGTTGGTTTTGTTTTTAATTCCTGACTTGAATTTAAGTAAGGAAGTAAAGTTAAATGAATAACCAATGCATCTTCCTCTTTTAATTCCCAAAGTAATTGACGAACTGATTCTACATAAGGCAAAGATTCAATATCACCAACAGTTCCTCCAATTTCAGTTATTACGATTTCAAATTCTCCTGTTTCGCCTAAAAGCTTAATTCTACGTTTGATTTCATCTGTAATATGAGGAATTACCTGAACGGTTTTTCCTAAATAAGCACCCTGACGTTCCTGATTTATTACATGTTGGTAAATTTTACCTGTTGTAACGTTATTGGCTTGCGAAGTTGGTGTATTTAAAAAACGCTCGTAGTGACCCAAATCCAAATCGGTTTCAGCGCCATCTTCAGTCACATAACATTCTCCATGTTCATACGGATTTAAAGTTCCCGGATCAACATTAATATATGGATCAAGTTTTTGAATAGTTACGGAATAACCTCTTGCTTGTAATAATTTAGCTAAAGAGGCTGCAATAATGCCTTTTCCTAATGAAGATGTTACCCCGCCGGTAACGAAAATATATTTTGCGCTCATAATGGTTCTTGTAGATACTCCTGAAAATGAGCAAATAAGCTCAAATTGCAGGAATTTGAAGAGAACAATTTGTTACCCTACGGGATACAAAAGTAAGCTAATTTTTTTTGGCTATCCTTAATGTTGCCAAGAGGTTTTCAATATTTTTTGAACAATCGTTAGTTTTTACAAATTAACTTATTGTAAAGTATAGGGTTGTAATCCCATTACCTGCTCAGAAAAATTGCATATTTCAGAATAAACTTTTGCCACATTTTTCGACCTGATTGGATTTCCAATGATATGATCGCCGGCATCATCAACATTTACTATTCGTTTTAATTCAGCTTTTGTGGCTAATTTTTCATGCATCCACTGGGTTTTATTGGCGTCAACCATTTGGTCTTGGTGCTCCTCATCTTTGTAATAATACAAGTTGATACAAGGTTTATTAATTTTAGCAAAGGTTTCTTCTGTCATTTGGGTTTCCAATAAATTCTCCAACTCAACCACAGGTTCTAGTCTGTAACTCAAATACCAGTATTTGCCAAATTCTGCATCACTTTGGTAATTAAAAGAATCTCCACCAATCACCATTTTTGCAATTTGAATTCCCCAAGGATTGTTCAACATAAATGATAATGGATCGTGTAATCGAATATTCGGCGACATATTGATTAATCCTTTAATTTCAGGATACCTGGCAGCCAACATTAAACCCAAAGTGCAGCCTGTTGATGTTCCCATGATGATAACTGAATCTCCTGTTTCCTTAGCAATTGCATAAGCCTCTAATGCCGATGCCCATAAATTTTCTGCAGTTAAAAAATACATTGCATTTGAAGTATCAATTCCCTGAAATGCCAATCTGGATAACACTAAATTACAATGGTACTTCTTCGCAAAATCAATATTGATTGGTTGACCTTCATAAGAACAAGCGCCAAATCCATGCAGATATAAAACAGTAAATTTTGTTTTCCCTGGAATTGAATCTGCCCAAATAATTTTAGCTTCATTTCCGGGTTTTATTTTATGTTGAAGTTCTTTGGTATTAACAAAATTTGTTAACTCAACAGGACTTTTAGGAACCACAGGTAAATCTTCAACAATTACAGGAACCGATGGCTTTGGACCCATATAATAGGCCGCAATCAAAACAAACAATACAGCAAGTGAAATATTAATCTTCTTATTCATTCAGGGATACTTTTGCCTCAATATAAGAATTATTTTCGAAAAAAGAGAATCTAATTGTCATTTTATGATTCTTCCTGTTGTTTCACCGACATCGAATGAAGTAACATGTAAATATCAATGCAATCACCTAAAGGCAATGAATGTTCCTTTGAATCAGTAAAAGATTTGATTAGGTTGTTTAAATAAATATCATCTTGAAAAATATCAATTTCATTTTCTTTTTTGATGATATCCAATTGCCCGATTAATCGCCTTCTTTCAGCCAATAAGCTTAAAATTTGAGAATAATTATCCTTTAATTTCAATCGAAAATCTGCAAGCTCCTGAACCTTTTTCTTTTTGTTTTTTTTGAGGATATAACCGGGTATAAAATCAGGAAATTCAAATACTGATGAAACTTCAAACAATACCGGAATTTGTTCTATAAAAATGTTTCTTAACCAATCTGTTCGTAATTCTGATACAACAGGAATAATTTGCTTATTTGACTTCAATTCGTTTTTCCAAATCTCTAATTCATTTTTCTTTTTGATTTGCAAAAACAACAATTTATTAAAGCTTGGATTAATAGTCATGAATTCTCTGTAAGCATTAAAATCCAAAAGAATACCTTCTGATTTAATCTTTAATCCACTTTCTAATTCACCTTCAAATAAATGAATTATAATTTTTGAAACTGACTCCTTTTTTTGATTATTTATTGATTTTAGTGTAGTCAATAAATATTCATTCCCTTTAAAAAAGAGGGTTGAAGTCTGACCTGTATCATAATTTTTATTGATCAATTGCAGTAAAATTGAAGCCTTGTTTGCAAGAATAAACATTTTTTGAAATTTTACATGAATAAATCAAGATTAGAAATAATGGCTCCTGCAGGTTCTAAAGAATCGATGGCTGCAGCTATAAAAGCAGGTGCCGATTCAATTTATTTTGGAATTGAACAATTGAATATGAGAGCGCGTTCAACCAATAATTTCTATTTGTCTGATTTAAAAGAGGTGGCCAAACTTTGTACTTATAAGCATGTCAAATCCTACTTAACACTAAACACAATCATCTACGACCACGACCTTCAACTGATGCGAAAAATTGTGGATGAAGCGAAAGAAGCTGGCATTTCAGCAATAATTGGAAGCGATCATGCTGTCTTGAATTATTGTCGAAAACAAAATATGCCACTTCATATTTCAACCCAAACCAATATCACTAATATTGAAACTGTAGAATTCTTTTCTGCTTTTGCTGATGTGATGGTGCTATCAAGAGAACTCACTTTGCAACAAGTCAGTTTGATTCATAGAGAAATTGAAAGAAGAGATATTTGTGGTCCTTCGGGAGAAAGAGTTCGTTTGGAAATATTTGGCCATGGTGCTTTGTGTATGGCTGTTTCAGGAAAATGTTATTTGAGTTTGCATAGCCATAATGCTTCTGCTAATAGAGGTGCTTGTGTTCAAAATTGCAGAAGATCGTATGTGGTTACTGATAAAGAAGAAGGTTATGAACTCGAAATCGACAATGAATATATTATGTCGGCGAAAGATTTGTGTACCATTGATTTTTTAGATAAAATTCTGGATGCAGGAGTAGGTGTTTTAAAAATTGAAGGAAGAGGAAGAGCAGCAGATTATGTGCATGTAACAACTACTTGTTACAGAGAAGCTGCAGATGCCATTGCTGATGGAACTTATACTCCCGAAAAAGTTGAAACCTGGAGAAAGCAACTCGAAACCGTTTATAACAGAGGTTTCTGGGATGGTTATTATTTAGGAAGAAAACTGGGTGAATGGAGCAAAGTATATGGTTCGGCTGCTACAAGCAAAAAAATATATTTGGGTAAAGGAGTAAAATACTTTGATAAAATTGGGGTTGGTGAATTCCTCATAGAATCGCATGATTTAAAACCAAATGATACTATCATAATCACAGGACCAACTACAGGATTTCTTGAAACTACTGTTGATGAAATCAGGTTTGATAACCAAGTAATAGAGAAAGCTGCACAAGGACAAAACATCTCGTTTAAGGTTCCAGGCAAAATCAGACCTTCGGATAAATTATACAAAAAAGTAAGCGCTTAGTGATTCAGATTATTCATATCAGAAACAAGTGCATTGGCTGTAATGCATGCGTGGAAGCTGATTCCGCCAATTGGCGAATGTCGAGAAGAGATGGCAAAAGTGTTTTAATTGGCGCCACTGAGAAAAAACAAATTTACCAAATCAAATTACCGAACGAAGAGCTAGAAGCCGCCAAAAGAGCTGAATTGGTTTGCCCTGTAAAAATTATTCAGGTGAAGGAATTGTAGCTGGTAATCTGAGTGTTGCCTGCGGTGCACCAAACGGCGAATAATTTATAATTATTATTCATAGGTAAAGTGTTGCGAAAACAATTTGTTTGGCAGTTTTTTATTTACTTTTAAAACAAGGACTTAATGAACAAATAGGACCATTGGAATCTTGTTACTAGTAAAATTAGAGTTGGAATGAAATTGGGGATTCAAATGTTTAAAAACGATTGAAATCTGAATCTTATAATTTTTACAATAAACAATACATTTCAAGCTTTTATATCCAACTCTTATGACACTTTAGATTTTGGGAGAAATAATTCTTTATCAAATAAATTATTAACTTTGAAAGATGGTAGATTTTTCAAATACACAAAAAAGAGTTAGCTTTTTTTTAGAGCAAATGAAAAAAGCTATGCCTGAAGTTAAGCATCAAATTGAAGTTTATGAAAAGGCAAAAAGAACAAATACCCTAATTAAATCTCCAAAGATTGCACCTCAGTTCAAAAATAGCTAAGCCAATTTTGTTTGTAATTGCAGGATGTAATGGATCCGGCAAATCAACATTTTCGAAAGAACTTGGTTCTGGAAATTTTGAACCTTTTGATTACGACTTTCATTTTTTGAAGAATTATTCAGGCCTTCGTGATTCTGATATTAAAGAAACAATGGCACATAATTTAACCTGGCAACAATTAGAACTTCAGGTAAATGAGGCTATAAAAAATAATTCAAATTTTAGTTATGAAACTAACTTTAATTCAAGTCCACTTTTTTGGCCCCAAATTTTCAAAGAAAATAATTATGAAATTAGGATGGCATTTTTATGCCTAAATTCAATTGAGGAAGCTATAAAACGTGTTGAAATTCGAGTTCAAAATGGAGGGCATTTTGTGCCTGAAAATGAAATAAAAAAAAGGTATTTTGAAGGGTACGCAAATTTAAATTCTCATTATGACTTTTTCGATTCAATAGATTTCTTTGATACTTCCACTTTTGGAGAAGTGCCTCAGTTTTTATTATCAATTGAAAAAGAGAAAAAGCCTTTTATTAACTCAATTCCATTTTATTTAAAAGACCTTATTTCTCCTAAAATTTACTCAGAATATTAAAATCAAAATTGGCTTTGGTGATTTAATTTTAAATCCATCCAAAACCATCATTAAAAATGAGTAAGATTTATTTTAATGTCTTATAAGAAGTCATAAAAAAATGACAACATTACTTTATAAAACCTTTATAATCCTTTACCAAAACATTTAGATTGGTTTTATCCTCCTTTATTACTTGGATAGACAAACTATTAATTTCCTTAATGATTGTATCACCAATACTTGTTTTTTCCCATAATTCATAAAAAGTCAAACCAGATGTACTTACTTGAATTTGCCAATTTTTCTTCTTTTTAATATCATATAGTCTAATTATTTTAACATGGTGATTTTTATACTCAATTTCTTTACCCAAAACTTTTGAATAGATTGACTTCCTATAAAATTCATTCGCAAAATTTTCCCTTTTATTTTTGTTACACCTTAAAATCAAGAAAATTCCACTAAGTATAAACACAAATAAAAATAATAGCAGAACTGAAGCTAATTTGTTCATCATTTCAATTTTAAAAATTCGTTTAGTTTAGCTTTCTTTTGTTTGCTACTGTATTTCTTTTATTGAATTTACTTTTAACTAGGCTTGAAACATTATAAATTCTTGTTAAATAAATATCCTTCTGAAAACTTATTAAAATATTCCCTTGGGTTGGATTACGAATTTCAATGCTAAATAAACCAGAAGTATCACTTTGACCTAGGTCTTTTTCATATAACAATGTGTCATTAGCCTTTTTAGAAATACTTTTAATAATTACATTCTCTACAGGAAACCCCAAATCTGTATGCACCTTACCTGTTAATCTCAATTTTTCTTTAGTCAAAACTCCTTCGATAGTATCAACTAAAAAATAATCTTCACCTAATTCGCCTTCAGTAATATCAATAGAATCTAAATCAATATCAGAAATATTTTTTTGAAGATTACAACCTGAAATTATCAATAAAACAGAAAGAAAACAAGCAAGTCTCATTGAATCAACACAATTAAATAATGGCTTCTTATTCATACCTAAATAAATTTACACTCCCGCAAATCAAGATAATTTATCATTCACAATTGAATCTAAATGTATCCTTTTTTTCTTTATTAAAAATTAAAAACAAAGAGGATTTCTTAGACTTAATAATTGTATCACCTCTTGCAACCTTATCATAAATCAGATTATAAGGCATAATAGCATCCGGATAAAAGATAAAAATACTGTCATTTTCAATATCTCTACATTTTAATTTCAGTTGCCCATGATTCATTTTTTCTTTAATCTTTTTCAATACAACAAACTGATAATTATTTTCAAATACTTCATTACAATTCGATTCCGCAATATATCTGCCGTTAACAAGTAAGAAAATACATAAACATATCATTGTTAGAATACCAATTAAAAAATTAATCTCATTGTTGTTCATACTTCTTTGATTAGTATTTTGAAACTTTTACTTTGTAACAAGAATTTTTTTGCGAAAATTATTCAAGTATTTTGTCAATTTCAGCTATTCCACTATCATTTAATAATATTGAATTTTGGAATCTTTCATCTTCAAAAATTAATAATTGAACATTATTACATGTTAAGTATATAATTTTAATTATCTGTTTGTTTTGTATTTGAACTAAACATCCATTTACCAAGCACGTTCCTAATTCCGTTTCTGAATGATAAATGTCGTTTGAAAGCAATTCATTCATTTTGATTGATTTCTCATCAGTAAATGGACTAAGTTTTTCAAAATCACTTTTGTGAAATTTGCTCAATGTTACAAAATCATCATAAATTTCATTTTTTGCTTTTGCAAAATAGTAACCATCCATCAATTCTACTTTTGGGTTACATGATAAAAATGACAAAACAATGTATAGGTATAGCGTAGTCAAAATTTTCATTACTTTTTATAATCGTTTTTTATTCTCAGGTAATGTGTTTTAATAAATCGTTGCTTTGTGGCTTTTATTTTACTATTAAAAGCTAAGGACTTAAAGGACAAATGGGACCAATAGAATGTTTGAAAAACTAAAGTTTGAATTCTGTTTTACTAATTCATTCCACTTCCTACAAAAAAAGGGGCCGAAGCCCCTTTTTAAAAATTTATATCTAATTTAAAAATAGTTTTATTAAACACAATGCTTGAAAACACTTTAGCCATTGGCTTTTTGCAATTGGCAGAATATAGTTGAATGAAAAATTGTCCTACTATCTCAAATCCAAAAGCTTTCTAGAAACCAATCGCCCTCCGCCAAAGCCGCTCAAAAAGCCAGAAGCTAGCGGCCAGTTGCCAGCAGCTTCTTTTAAAAACCAATCGCCCTCCGCCAACAGCCAAAAGCTAAAAGCCAAAAGCCGTCTAGAAACCAATTGTTCTCCACCAAAGCCGCTCAAAAAGCCAGAAGCTAGCAGCCAGTTGCCAGCAGCTTCTTCTAAAAACCAATCACCCTACGCCAAAAGCCAACAGCTAAAAGCCAAAGTCGCTTTTAGATTTCCCTATTAACGTCCCAAGCTTCCATATAATCAGCTATCCTGCGTAAGAAACTTCCTCCCAATGATCCATCAACTACTCTATGGTCGTAGCTTAAAGACAAGAACATCATATGTCTGATAGCAATTACATCACCCATTTCAGTTTCCAATACAGCAGGTTTTTTCTTGATAGTGCCTGTTGCCATAATAGCTACTTGAGGTTGGTTGATAATAGGTGTTCCCATTACGTTTCCAAATCCACCAACATTGGTAATGGTAAAGGTACCACCGCTAATTTCATCAGGACTTAATTTATTAGCTCTAGATCTAGTTGCTAAATCGTTTACCATTTTGGTTAATCCAACCAAATTCATCATATCGGCATTTTTAATTACCGGTACTATCAGGTTTCCACTAGGTAAAGCAGCTGCCATTCCTACATTAATATTTTTACGTTTGATGATATTGGTTCCATCAACAGAAACATTAATCATTGGGTAATCTTTGATTGCTTTAACAACGCACTCAATAAACATTGGAGTGAAAGTAATTTTCTCTCCTTCACGTTTTTCATAAATGCCTTTTGCTTTGTTTCTCCACATTACCATATTAGTAACATCGGCTTCTACAAATGAAGTTACATGCGGACTAACATGTTTACTCATTACCATGTGATCGGCAATTAGTTTACGCATGCGGTCCATTTCAATTACTTCATCACCACCACTTAAACTTACTGCAGGTTTTGCAGGAGCTGTGGCAGGTTTAGCAGCTGGTGCTTCTACTTTCGGAGTTTCAACCGGAGCAGCAACAACTGGTGCACTTTCAACCGGTGCTGCAACTACTGCAGGAGCCGATAAACGATTGGCAACATGATCAAGAATATCTCTTTTTGTTACTCTTCCTTCGCTACCTGTACCTGGAATATTTTCTAATTCTGCCATACTGATATTTTCAGTTTTGGCGATATTTAATACCAATGGAGAATAAAATCTGCTTCCTGAACTTGCAACTGTTGCCGCTGCTGTCTCAACTTGTTTGGTAATTTGTTGAACAGGAGTTGCGATTGCAGCAGGAATAGCTTCTGCTTTTGGGGCCGGTGCAGATACAGCAGAACCTTCCATTTCAATAATGGCTATAGGCGCATTTACTGCTACTACATCACCATCGTTGAATAATTTCTTCTTTAAAATTCCTGCTTTAGGCGATGGAACTTCAGAATCAACTTTGTCGGTTGCGATTTCTAATACTGTTTCATCTACAGCTATTGCATCACCCTCATTCTTGGTCCAACGGATAATGGTGGCTTCGGCAATACTTTCGCCCATTTTGGGCATCACCAATTGAAATTCAGACATGTATTTTTAATTATTTTGAAGATGGTTACTTATTCTATTTCTTATTTAGTTTAAACTTTGTTTTTACCAAAGCTTAAAGGTCCAATATAAAAAATAAAATAGAGTTTCCTTCTGTGCCAACAAATTTATCTGAAATTCCCGATTGAAAAAATTTTTCAGGATTTTATCTTATCTATCAAGCAATTAAATCTAAAACCAATGCCAATTTATTTGAAGTTCTCCTATTTCCAGTCGAATTGCATTTCAACCAACCTTTTATACAAGCCATTTTCCGACTGTATTAAAGCATCGTGAGTGCCTGTCTCCTGAACTACTCCTTTGTCAATTACCACGATTTGATTTGCATTTCGTACTGTCGACAACCTATGTGCAATAACAAATGAGGTTCTGCCTTTCATTAATCTTTCTAAAGCTTCTTGCACCAATTGTTCACTTTCGCTATCTAAAGAACTGGTAGCTTCGTCTAAAATTAAAATTGCCGGATTCTTTAATATAGCTCTGGCTATAGCGATTCTTTGTCGCTGACCACCTGATAGTTTAACGCCTCTTTCTCCAACTATGGTTTCATATCCTTCTGGAAATTTATTGATAAACTCTTGTGCATTTGCTTTTCTAGCAGCTTCTTCAATTTGTTCATCTGTTGCTTCCTGATTTCCATAAGCAATATTTTCTCTAATACTTCCTCCAAATAATATCACATCCTGAGGAACAAATGCCATTTGAGAACGTAATTCAGTTAATTGAAAATCATTGCTATTTTTTCCATCAAACAAAATACTACCACTTTCCTGGTCGTAAAATTTCAATAACAAGGAGGCAATCGTGCTTTTACCGGCGCCACTTGGACCTACCAATGCAATTTGTTCGCCTTCTTTAACTTTTAAATTGATGCCCTTTAAAACCTGAATATCTTTTCTTGAAGGATAAGAGAATTTTACATCTTTAAATTCAACTTCACCTTTAATAATATGTTCAGGTTTAATAATTCTGTCATCTAAAATTACGGGTTCACCTTCTGTTCTTAATAATTCTCTCACTCTTTGTGTGGCTCCCAGTGTTTTTTGAAGGTTCGAAAACATATCTGCAAAACCTGCAAAAGTTCCTCCAACAAAAGCAGAGAAAATTACAAACATGGTTAATTCACCAGTACTTAGTTCTGAGGTTTGAATCATTTTTGCGCCATACCACATCACAAAAGAAATGGCTCCAAATACCGAGAATATCATAAAACTCACAAAAGCTCCTCTGTATCGAGCATTACCTATTGCGGTATCAACCACACTAAAAATACTTTTGGTATACCTTTTCATTTCATTCGATTCAGCAGTAAATGCTTTTACTACTGATATTCCTGAAAATGTTTCCTGAACAATATTACCACTATCAGCTAATTGGTCTTGTGCTTTACGTGCCATCTTTCTGATACGCATTCCAAATACCACCGCAACTATTGCTACCATTGGCACAACAGATAACATGACCAAGGCAAGTTCAGTTGAAATCCAAAAGATAAAAGACAAGCCAATAACAAGCGTAAAAATTCCCCTTAAAAACTCTGCCAATGTAAAAGATATGGCATCCTGAATTTGTGATAAATCATTACTGATTCTACTACTCAACTCCCCTACTCTTTGTTCAGAAAAAAACGACATCGGCTGAGAAATCAATTTGCCATAAAGGTCTTTTCTCATATCAGCCAATGAGCGCTCTCCAACTTCTGTTAAAAGGTAAATGCGCATGAATGAAAAAACCATCTGAACAGTTAACTGCAAAAACAACAATAGAATAATGGTATTCAAACTCCATTGTACTGTTTTTAAATCAAAACCGCCAAATCCGCCGCTCATCTGACTTTGTGGCAAATCTACCTTTACTCCAGGAGCTGCTGCATCAATCATTTTTCCTAATAATAAAGGAAAAATCATTGTACTGAATGCAGATAAAGCTATGAAAACTAAACTGAGAAAAAACTTCGTTTTATAAGGTTTTAGATAGGTAAATAGTAAAAGTGTTTCTTTTAAACTCTCCTTTGATATTTTTACTTTTTCGGGCTCTTTATCCAATTTACCGTTGCTATTATAACTGCTTCTTTTTGCCATGATGTTTCTTAAACCCAAATATCAGTCCATAACTTGCAAACTGACAATTTGAACTTCTTAAGCTACGTAATCTTCTAAATATTTAAACTTATCACAAATTTTACCATCTTTTGCAATGGTGGCATTTGCAATGATTCCTTCATTATCTTCTACCAATAAACTTGGTAAAACATGCCTGATTAATTGCTCTCCAAACTCCATCGATGCATCAATTGGCAATTCACAAGGTAAATTTGCCACCGATTGAATATCGATTACATTTGGTAAAAATGCTGGCACTTCTTTTTCCAATAATGGATTATAGCCATAAAATGCATCACCAATTACAGTGCTTCTTAATGTTGATGGCAATGGTCCCGGAATATCGCATGTGATATCTGATATAACTTTAATTCTGAAATCAGAACCTTTCATTTCTTCATGCGTAAAAAACGGAGTAATGCCTTCTTTCCAAAAAACTGCATTTACCATAATATCTGCTTTTTGATAAAATGGCTTGAATACACTTTTGTAGTCTTCAGGATGTTTGTAGAAATCTGATTTATCCCAGAATCTTCCATCTCTGTGAGCATAATAATCTTCACTTCTTAAATGCACATAAATGGCTTCGTTGTAATCATCGTTTAGAAATTCTTCTTGACTTACCTGATGTACTTTTAACTTCCTTAACAACTCTAAACTACCATGACCAACACGACCATCACCGCATAAAACTATTCGCATAGGAGGAAGTTTAATTCCTTCATACTGACTAATCATATCAGCCAAATCCCTACATTCATGTGCAGGTTTCATGGTATAATAACCATACTTTTTACCCCACATCATCAAGGCATAATGTGTACCCACCAAACCAGCAAAACGACCAAAACCAATGATACGATTTCCGGCATCCCAAACCAGGGTTTCATAATCAACCATTCTGATTTTTTTGTTCAGGATTTCTCTTAGTAAATTACGATTATGTGCTTGTTTTTTGATGGTATGAGAGAAAAACAAATAAGTTTTTTCTGGAATTAATTCAGCAACGGGTACTTCTTTAACTCCTAGTAAAATATCACATTCACTTAAATCTTCGGTGATTTCAATACCCAATTTCCTATAATCATCATCAGCAAAACATCTGTGTTCTGATGATTGAACAAGCACTTTGGTGCCTGGAAAAAATTGTTGCAAACTTACACATTGTTGTGGTGTAAGTGGTGTTCTATGGTCGAAAGGCTTTTTGCCCTCTCTGATTACGCCTATGGTGCTCATACAGCCGGCGAAGTTAGTAAAATAAACTCTTGAAAAGATTGAATAAACCTTAAGTTATTTTATCGAAGAAAAAATTAGTCGAAAACCACTATTCCATTGGCTTTGGTTAATGCTGCTTCCCTTTCTTTTAACACCATAACCATCGATAAACTCATGTTAATTTCAGTTTCATCGTTTAATTCCTGTGCCTTTTTAAGACTTTCCATGGCTTCAAAAAATAATTTTCTAACCAAATGTAATTGAAGATAAAATAAACAAGATTCAATATCTCTTTTTATAACCAACTCAGGTGCATCGGGAATGATATCATATTTTTCTTCCCATTTTTTGCTGATTTCATACCTTTCCGACAATACACTCGCTGCAAAACTGGAAATCAATGGGTTTGAATGCATCAGAAAATAACTCGCGTTAATTTCGGTTCCTGCCACATATAATTTCTGAATTTCTTCAGCCAATAAAATCATAACCTCATTTTCAAAACCAATTAAATTCTCATGAATCAATTTAAAAACTAAGGATACAAAACTTTCATTGTTTACTTCGAAATGAGCATGTTGCATCAATAATTTAATTATATGCTGCTCTTGTTTTAATGAACCTGTTTCTTTAACAAGTTCCTTTATTTCCTCATCGTAGTTTAAAGGTGCAGGCTCTTCTTTTACCCACTCTTTTTCTTTTTCGCCTAAAAAAGATTTACGAGATTTATTTAATTCGGTTATCAATACCTGCTCATTCATATCGAGCAAAACCGAACATTCTCTTATAAACGCCATTCGTTTAATGGCATCAGGAATTTTACTTATACTTTCAACAATATCTCTGGTAACCTGCGCTTTTTTTATCGGATCGCCTTCACTTTCCTTTTGTAATA
Source organism: Vulcanococcus limneticus LL (assembly GCA_943361925.1). Classification (GTDB taxonomy): domain Bacteria; phylum Bacteroidota; class Bacteroidia; order UKL13-3; family UKL13-3; genus CAISCU01. The sequence goes on from CALRIT020000009.1 coordinate 14,313, forward strand.
ATTGAACCTTAAATAAAATAAAATCACGAACCGCTGTTTTTAAATAAGTCCTAAATTCTTCCGAACCAACCTTTTTACAATATGAATCAGGATCTTCACCATCAGGAAACAATACAACACGAACATTTAAACCTTGCTCGAGTAACATATCAATTCCTCTGATACTGGCTTTAATACCAGCCGCATCACCATCATACAAAACAGTTACATTTTCTGTTTGTCTTTTTATTAGTTTGATTTGATTTTCGGTAAGCGATGTTCCTGAACTTGCTACTACATTCTCTACATCAGCCTGATGCAAACTTATAACATCGGTATATCCTTCAACCAAATAAACTGAATCGTGTTTCCTTATCGCATTTTTGGCAAATGAAAGTCCATATAACTCATTGCTTTTATGATATAATAATGTTTCAGGTGAATTAACATACTTCGGGCTTTTATCATCCTTTTTTAATTGTCTTCCTGCAAAGGCAATTACTTTTCCGGTTGAACCATGAATTGGAAAAATAACCCTTCCTCTATAAGCATCATAAATTTTACCCTGTTCCGATTTTTTTACAAGTCCCGAAGTGAATAAAACCTCTTCATTAAATTGAGATGCAATTGCTGAATCATGAAAAGCTGACCATTCATCTTGAGCGTATCCCAGTTTAAATTTTCTAATGATATCTTCCCTAAAACCTCTTTCTTCAAAATAAGAAAGTCCAATCATTTTTCCGGTTTCCGAATTCCACAATTGTTCTTCAAAATAATTGATAGCCCAGTTATTGAGAATTTGAAGACTTTCTTTTTCTGTTTTGATTTGATGCTCTTGCTCAATATTGATATTCTCCTGTTTGGGCCATTCAACATTAAATCTTTCAGCTAAAGTTTTTAAAGCTTCGAGGTAACCCAAACTTTCGTTTTCCATAACAAAATTTACAACATTCCCTGCTTTACCGCATCCGAAACATTTATAAATTCCTTTACTAACTGAAACCGAAAAAGATGGACTTTTCTCCTGGTGAAAAGGACATAATCCCTGCAAATTAGAACCGGCCCGTTTTAAACGAACCACCTCACCAATGACTTGCTCAATTGATGCGGCTGAAATGATTTCTTCTATTTTGCTTTGTGGAATCATAATTCTGAATCTGTAAAAATAACTATTTTCAATTCAAGATGGTTTTTAATAAAAAAAATCATCTCTAATAATTACAAAATCAGCAATTTCAATAGTTAATGAAATTTAATTTTGATATTCTTTTCAATCTATATCAATTACTTATATTCGCCCGAAATGTCCCCGGGATTTGCCAAAAACAATTCCCGGGTTTTTCGCTTTTGTTCATTTTAGAAATCTATTCAATGAAAATTCAGGAATTATTAGAAATATACTGCAGTCAGGAAGAAGTTAATGCAAGCACCATTGCTATTCAACAAAATAAAGCAAGAGTTCATCTTAACGGATTAATGGCCTCTTCTGCTGCAATTATCGCGGCTTCAATTTTTCAACTCAAACAACAAACCCATATTTTTGTATTCAACAATACAGAAGATGCAGGTTATTTTTACTCCGATTTATCTAATATTCTGGAAGGCAAAACCTGTTTGTTGTTACCATCCTCTTTTAAAAGAAGCTTTATTCCTGCAACTTTAGAAAATGGTTTGGTTTTAGAAAGAGCTGAAACATTAAATCGTTTAAAACAAAACAACAGAATTCCTGAATTAATTATAACCACTGCCGAAGCTTTAGCAGAATGGGTTATCAGCGAAGAGGATTTAGATAAAAATACATACGAGATTAAACAGGGTTCAACACTCGACCTCGAATTCTTTATGGAGTTTTTAAACGAACATCATTTTGAAAGAGAAGATTTTGTTTACGAACCCGGAACCTATAGTTTAAGAGGTGGAATTATTGATGTGTTTTCTTTTAGTAATGAACAGCCTTATCGAATCGAATTAAATGAGGATATTATTGAATCCATCAGAATCTTTAATCCTCACGACCAATTATCATTAAAAAAAGTTGACAGATTTTTTATCATTCCGCATGTTCAAAAAAACAGAGAAAAAGAACAAGTAGTATTTCATTACTTACCTGAAGATACTTGTTTATGGTTTCATGATTTAAATTTAGGTAAAGAACAAATCACCAAAGGAATTGAAAAGGCAGATAAATGGTTTGAAGAAAATAAAGACCATGAATTGAAAGAAAAATCTAGCAAAGAACTTTGGATGAACACAACAGATTGGTTAAAAGAAATCAATCGTTTTAGAATCATTGAATTTGGAACCAGAAAACATTTTCATCAAACAACAGCAAGTTTTCAATTCAATATTCAACCTCAACCTCTCTTTCATAAAAACTTTAAGCTATTAATCGAAAATCTCAAACAAAACTCTTCATCTAATTATACCAATTTAATTTTTAGTGAAAGTAGTCGACAGGTTGAAAGATTGTATACCATTTTCGAAGACCTTGATAAGGATGTAAAATTTGATCCGGTTTACCATGGTTTAAGCAATGGCTTTGTAGACAATAAACTAAAATTAGCTTGTTATACCGAACACCAGGTTTTTGACAGATTCTACAAAGGGAAAATCAAAGCAGGTTATTCCGGAAATAAACTAATTACATTAAAAGAACTCAAAGAACTAAAACCCGGAGATTATGTAACACATATCGATCATGGTATTGGGAAATTTGCCGGATTAGAAAAAATTGAAATCAATGGACATTTGCAAGAAGCTGTTCGATTGGTTTATAAAAACAATGATTTATTATATGTAAGCATTAACTCACTTCATAAGATTTCAAAGTATGTAGGTAAAGAAGGAACCGAACCTCGTATGAATAAATTGGGAAGTGATGCTTGGGAGAAACTAAAAAACAATACCAAAAAGAAAGTTAAAGATATCGCACGTGATTTGATAAAACTTTATGCTACTAGAAAATCACAATCTGGTTTTGCATTTGCTCCAGATAATTACATGCAGATTGAACTTGAAGCTTCTTTTATGTATGAAGATACTCCTGACCAAAGCAAAGCAACTGCTGATGTAAAAAAAGACATGGAGAAACCAAATCCAATGGACAGACTTGTTTGTGGTGATGTTGGTTTTGGAAAAACTGAAATTGCAATTAGAGCAGCATTCAAAGCAATATCTGATAGTAAACAAGTTGCGGTTTTAGTACCAACTACTATTTTGGCTAATCAACATTATAGAACTTTTAAAGAAAGACTTAAAGACTTCCCTTGCAATATTGATTATATCAATCGTTTTAAAAGCGCAGGCGAACAAAAAGAAGTTTTGAAAAAAGTTGCTGAAGGAAAAGTTGATTTATTAATTGGAACCCATAAACTTTTGAGTAAAGAAATTAAATTCAAAGACCTTGGTTTATTAATTATAGATGAAGAACAAAAGTTTGGTGTAGCAGCAAAAGAAAAATTAAAAGCGATTAAAACCAATGTTGATACTTTAACATTAACTGCAACTCCAATTCCAAGAACATTACATTTTTCATTAATGGGCGCTAGAGATTTATCTGTCATCAATACGCCTCCACCTAACAGACAGCCTGTAAATACTGAAATGCATAATTTCAATGATGAATTGATTCATGAAGCCATTATGCATGAAATTGGAAGAGGTGGTCAGGTGTTCTTTGTTCATCATAGAGTAAAAGATATTTATGAATTAGCAGATAGGTTGATGACTATTTGTCCAGGTATAAAAGTTGGTGTTGCTCATGGACAATTAGAAGGAGAAAAGCTAGAGGATGCTATGATTAAATTCATCGAAGGAGAATACGATGTATTGGTAGCAACTACAATTATTGAAGCAGGATTAGATATTCCTAATGCGAATACAATCATCATCAACAGTGCACACATGTTTGGTCTAAGTGATTTACATCAAATGAGAGGTCGTGTTGGCCGTAGTAACAAAAAAGCATTTTGTTATTTACTGGTTCCAAGTATTATGTCGTTAACCAATGATGCTAGAAGAAGATTACAAGCAATCGAAGAATTTAGTGAACTGGGAAGTGGATTTAATGTTGCGATGAGAGATTTAGATATCAGAGGAGCAGGAAATTTATTAGGTGGAGAACAAAGTGGTTTCATTGCTGAAATTGGTTTTGAAATGTATCATAAAATTCTGGACGAAGCCATTCATGAATTAAAAGAAGATGAATTTGCAGAATTGTTTAAGGATGATCCGGGATTGCAAAAACTAGAATCACGTGATTGCAATTTAGAAACCGATTTTGAAGCACTTATTCCTGATGCCTATGTTAGGAATATTGGTGAACGATTAAATTTATACAACCAATTGGCATCAATTAATACAGAGCAGGACTTATCTAAATTTGGAAATGAATTGCAGGATAGATTTGGAAAACTTCCTTCACAAATAGATGACTTATTTGACTTGATAAGAGTTAGAGAATTAGGAAAGAAAATGGGCTTTGAGAGAATGGTTTTAAAAGCCGGAAAGATGGCAGCCTATTTCCCACCTGAATCAAAACACTATTATTATCAATCTGAAAAATTTTCACAGATATTACAATATGTGCAAATGAATCCTACAATTATGAGATTGAAACAAACAGGAAACAACTTATCATTGTTAGCACAGCCTGTAAATACAATTCAACATGCATTGCATATTTTGAGAAGAATGAATGATTCAATTAAAACAGTTGAAGTTGTTTAATTACTTTTTTATTAAACCTCTTTTATTGTAACGAGCACCTTTTCTGTTTTCTTGGTCTTCAACACTTGGACACTTTTTTACTTTACATGAAGTACCTATAAAGAATATCAGTAAGAGAATAAATATTTTTCTTTTCATGAGAATAATTTTAATTCAATTTACTCAATTTAAAGTAAAAAAAAAGACCTCTAATCGAAGAGGTCTTTTCAGTACAGACAGACTGTAATTATTTTGCAGCTTTCTTAGGAGCAGCTTTTTTAGTAGCAGCTTTCTTAGGTGCAGCAGCTTTTTTAGTAGCGGCTTTCTTAGGAGCAGCAGCTTTCTTAGTAGCGGCTTTCTTAGGAGCAGCAGCTTTCTTAGTTGCAGCTTTCTTAGGAGCAGCAGCTTTTTTAGTTGCAGCTTTCTTAGGAGCAGCGGCTTTTTTAGTAGCAGCTTTCTTAGCGGCTTTTTTAGGAGCAGCACTCTTAGTTGGAGCTGCTGCTTTTTTAGTTTTTTTCGATGTTGCCATACGTATAAAAATTTGATTGATTACATAACAAAGTTAGAAGGCTCTTAAATATTTTCAAGTACTTGCTGTATATCAGACTAAAAAAATAAGCACTTTCAACTGTTGATAACTCAATACAATACTTGTAAAGTACTGAATTCATTAATATCTTCAGCCATTAAGCCATTATATAAATTGTGATTAAATTCATGAATTTTTTTTATCTTTTAATTAAGCAGCTTAAAACCAATTCAAACAAATTATTGTTTATACTAAAACATAAATCCTTGTGAGAATCTGATTTTACTATTACTCACAGGAATCATTCATTTCTTTTTTGATAAAAATACAATTTGATTTACATTTTATTTTTTTATCATCAATTAAAAAATTGACATACACTTACACAAAAAAGAGTATAATTTTAAATACATAATTCTATAATTAAAATTGTATGTAAGTTTGTAAATCAATTTGATTTCTAATTTATAAAATCAATTGTACTAGGAAACTATTTCTTTCGATAAAAAAATATATGAAAGCAGAAATTATAACTATTGGTGATGAACTTTTATTAGGTCAGGTGATTGATACAAATTCATCATGGCTCGGACAGGAACTTAATAAACTTGGTATCCATGTTCATTACAAATCTGCAATCTCCGACAAGCGCGAAGCTATACTGGACGCGCTTTCACAAGCATCCAACAGAAGCTCAATAGTAATAATTACCGGTGGACTTGGTCCTACAAAAGATGATATTACTAAGTTTACTATGTGTGAATTCTTTCAAACAAATTTAGTTCTCAATCAAAGAGTACTTGATTGGGTAACTGAAATTTTTACTAAGAGAAATTTACCAATGATTGAAAGTAATAATCAACAAGCAATGTTACCTGCTAATTGTGAATTATTATGGAATAGAAGTGGTACTGCTCCAGGTATGTGGTTTAATGAAAATGATGTTGCTTATGTTTCAATGCCAGGAGTTCCTTTTGAAATGAAAACAATTTTTGAAGAAGAAGTTATTCCTATGCTTAAAAAAACTTTTTCTTTTCCTTCAATAGTTCATCGCACCATTCAAACCTGTTCTATTGGTGAAAGTTTCTTAGCTAAAAAAATTGAAGATATAGAAAATGATTTACCACAACATATCAAGTTAGCTTACCTGCCATCAGTTGGTTCTGTAAGGCTTCGCTTTAGTGCTTATGGTGAAAATGAATCTGAATTAAACAATGAACTGAATCCAATTATCAATAAACTTTATGATAGAATTGGTAATTATATTTATGGTGAAGGAAATGATTCTTTGCAACAAGTAGTTGGTGCTTTATTAAACAGTCAATCAAAAACATTAGCTACTGCCGAAAGTTGTACCGGAGGTTATATTGCTCATTTGATTACTTCTGTACCCGGGAGCTCAAATTATTATTTAGGTTCTGTAATTGCATATCACAACAAAATTAAAATGGAACAATTAAATGTTCCTGAGTCATTATTAATTGAACATGGTGCAGTAAGTGAAGCATGTGTTATAAAAATGGCTGAAGAAGTTCGTTTAAAAACTGGTGCTGATTATGCTATCTCATCAAGCGGAATTGCTGGTCCAGGCGGTGGAACAGAAACAAAACCTCTAGGTACAGTTTGGATTGGTTTTGCAAGTGAATCCAAATCGTTTGGTAGAGTATTTAACATGGGAGATAATAGAGAAAGGACCATTTTAAGAACTGCTTTAATGGCTTTAGATATTTTGAGAAAAGAATTACTAGAAGACTAATTTTACAAAATGGATTTTCAACTTAATTCTGAATTTAAACCAACAGGTGATCAACCTGATGCTATTGTAAAACTTGTTAATGGAATTAATTCCGGAGATCGCTCACAAGTGCTTTTAGGTGTTACAGGTTCAGGTAAAACTTTTACTATGGCTAATGTAATTGCTCAAGTAAAAAAACCAACTCTTATCATCAGTCATAATAAAACTTTAGTAGCTCAGCTCTTTGGAGAATTTAAACAATTCTTTCCCGAAAATGCTGTTGAATATTTTGTTTCATATTATGATTATTACCAGCCTGAAGCTTTTATTCCAACTACAAATACTTATATAGAAAAAGACTTACAAATAAATGATGAGATTGAAAAGCTTCGACTAAAAACAACTTCTTCTTTATTATCTGGAAGAAGAGATGTTATAGTTCTGGCTTCAGTTTCATGTATTTTCGGTGCAGGTAATCCTAAGGATTATGAGAATAGTATCATTAGGATAAAAAAGAATCAGGTTATATCAAGAAATAATTTATTGTTTGCACTTGTTGATTCATTATATAGCCGTACTACTGCCGATTTTCAAAGAGGAAATTTCAGAGTTAAAGGTGATGTTGTTGATGTTTTTCCTGCTTATGCCGATTTCGCTATTCGTATTTCTTTCTTTGGAAATGATGTTGAAAGTCTTCATATCATAGATCCGGTTTCAGGAAAAAAACAAGAAGAGGTTGACAATGTTGCTATTTTTCCTGCGAATATTTATGTGACTCCAAAAGACCAACTCAACAGAGCAATTCATGAAATTCAAGATGATTTAATGGGCCAAATTGATTACTTTAAATCAATAGGAAAATATCTTGAAGCAAAACGTTTGGAAGAAAGAACAAACTTTGATTTGGAAATGATTCGTGAATTAGGCTACTGTAATGGTATCGAAAATTATAGTCGTTACATGGATCAAAGAAAACCAGGTGATAGACCTTTCTGTTTAATAGATTATTTCCCTGAAGATTTTTTATTAATTGTTGATGAAAGCCATGCTACCATGCCACAACTTAGAGGTATGTACGGAGGTGATAGAAGTAGAAAAGAAAACCTGGTTGATTTTGGATTTCGTTTACCATCTGCTTTAGATAACAGGCCATTAATGTTTCCTGAATTTGAACAAATGGTGAATCAAATTATTTATGTAAGTGCAACTCCGGCTGAATATGAAATTAGAGAATCTGAAGGTGTTGTTGTGGAACAAATCATTAGACCAACAGGTTTATTAGACCCATTGATTTTTGTAAAACCTTGCTTAAATCAGGTTGATGACTTACTCGATGAAATTGATGAAAGAATAAAAATGGGTGATAGAGTTCTTGTCACAACCTTAACCAAACGAATGGCCGAAGAGTTAAGTAAGTATATGGCAAAACTTAATATCAAGTGTAGGTATATTCATAGTGAAGTAAAAACTTTGGATAGAGTTGAAATTCTAAGAGATTTAAGATTAGGTAAGTTTGATGTTTTGGTTGGAGTGAACTTATTAAGAGAAGGACTTGATTTACCTGAAGTAAGTTTAGTTGCAATTATGGATGCTGATAAGGAAGGCTTTTTAAGAAATGAAAGATCATTAACTCAGACAATTGGTCGTGCTGCTAGAAATGAAAATGGTAAAGTAGTAATGTATGCTGATCATATTACAGACAGTATGCAAAGAACTATTGATGAAACAAACAGAAGAAGAGAAATTCAAACTGCCTATAATTTAAAACATGGAATCACTCCTAAAACAGTAAGAAAGAGCAAGGATGAAATTATGCGCCAAACTTCTGTTGCCGATGCAAAAGAAGGTGCAGAAACAATGGCTTATATTGAACCGGAAGAAGTGTCTGCAGCAGCTGATCCGGTTTTACAATACATGAATAAAAATCAATTACAAAAAGCAATTGATGAAACCAAAAAGCGAATGGTTCAGGCTGCAAAAGATATGGAATTTATGGAAGCTGCCAGATTACGTGATGAAATGTTTGCTCTTCAAAAACAATTAGAATCTCATGCAGAATAAAAGAGAAAGGCGCGTTTTTAAAAACCTTCAAAAACGTTTCAAGGAAGATAAATACACAGGCTTTGGTTCTGGTGCGAATAGTCAAGGTGCAAGATTACTTGGTAGAGATGGAACTTATAATGTAGAAAGAACAGGACAGGCTTTTACAGATTATTACAGTCCTTTTCATTCATTGGTTACTATGACTTGGACCAATTTCTTTTTGATGATATTTTTAATTTTTTGTTTAACTAATATCATCTTTAGTATACTTTATATGTTTGTGGGTTTTGATGAATTCACTGGCTTTGCATTTAATCATGCCCCTGGGAAGTTCTTCGATTTACTTACTTTTAGTGCACAAACATTAACAACGGTTGGATATGGTAGAGTGAACCCTATAGGATATTGGGCTGGTACCATTGCCAGTTTTGAAGCAATGATTGGCTTACTAAGTTTTGCTTTGGTTACGGGTTTATTGTACGGAAGATTTTCAAGACCCATAATTAAATTAACACTTAGCAAAAATGGAGTCATAGCTCCTTTTAATGATATCAATGCATTGATGATTCGAATAGCCAACAGTAGAAAAAATCAATTATTGGAGTGTGAGGCAATTATGCTTTTAAGCATCATCGATAAGGATTCCAATAAAAGAAATTTCATAACTCTGGATTTAGAATATTCAAAAATTAATGCCTTGGCTTTAAGCTGGACAATTGTTCATCCAATTACAGAAAACAGTCCAATTTATGGATTAACTGAAGCTGATTTATTAGACTTAAATGCTGAGTTCATTGTTATGTTTAAAGCATTTGAAGATACATATAGTCAGCATGTTCATACCCGATTTAGTTATATTGCTGAAGATTTTGTTTGGGGTGCAAAATTTCTACCTATGTTCAAACGAAGTGAAGAAGGTTTACAAACAATTTTGGAATTAGACAAAATTGGTGCTTATGAAAATGTTCCATTAAATGAAACAAAAAAGGCCTCCGAAGAGGCCTGATTTATTCTTTTAAAAAGAAATTAGTTTACTGATTTAATTTTGAATTTCCCTTCTGTAATTGTTACAGTAGTTACATCTTCTTCCAATTTCAAAATTCCACTGAATGTACCTTCTACAGTTTCTCTTGGAGCCATTGGCATTTTAGTAAATACAACTGTTAGTCCATTACCTGTTCCTTTTGGAGTAGCTCTTGATTTATAAATAAATCCATCAGCATCTGTATATTCAGCCCAATTGAATTGCTCTGTTTCGTCTAATAAAAAATTAGTTCCATCTCCCCATCCAACAATTGGTCTATTCAATGAAATACTAATTCCCGGTTTTGTTTGTCCAAATACTTTTGTTCCTGCTAAGAATAATAATCCTGGAGTAATAGAATCATCTTTACCTGCTGTAAATGATTTCATTTCATATAAAACACCATTAGCTTTAAAAGAATACCATTCTGTTACAGTTGGGGTTCCACCTCCGTTATTGTTGTTGTTTGTGTTGGTTGTGCTAGTTTCGTCTTTTTTACATGAAACGAAAACTAAGCTGATTAAACTTAATGCGATAATAAATTTCTTCATTGGTGTTTTGAGTGTATTAAAAAATTTGGGCCGAAACTATGCATTTCGGCCCAATAAAAAACTTAAAAAAGTATAAATGATTTTTGTTTAGTCAAATCGATGAGCAGTCTTATTTAACTCCTCAGGACTTAATCCTTTAAAGTAGTCATAAGTAATTTTTAATCCTTCCGCTCTATCAACTTTAGGCTCCCAACCTAATATTTCTTTAGCTCTGGTAATATCTGGTTTACGTTGTTTAGGATCATCCTGAGGTAATGGTTTGTGAATCAATTTCTGAGATGTTCCTGTTAACTTAATGATTTCTTCAGCAAACTGATTAATTGTTATTTCACTTGGATTTCCAATGTTTACCGGATAAGGATAATCACTCATCAATAATCTGTAAATACCTTCTATTAAGTCGCTTTGAAAACAAAAACTTCTGGTTTGAGAACCATCACCAAAAATTGTTAAATCCTCTCCTCTTAAAGCTTGTCCAATAAATGCAGGAAGTACTCTTCCATCATTTAAACGCATTCTTGGTCCGTATGTATTGAAAATTCTTACAATCCTGGTTTCTAAACCATGATAAGTATGATAAGCCATTGTAATTGCTTCTTGGAAACGTTTAGCTTCATCATAAACACCTCTTGGTCCAACAGGGTTTACATTTCCCCAATAGTCTTCATTCTGTGGATGAATTGCAGGATCTCCATAAACTTCAGAAGTTGATGCAACTAAAATTCTAGCCTTTTTTTCCATTGCAAATCCTAATAAGTTATGAGTTCCTAATGAACCAACTTTTAAGGTTTGAATTGGAATTTTCAAATAATCTATTGGACTTGCAGGCGATGCAAAATGCAAGATATAATCAATATGTCCTGATACATGAACATACTTGCTTACATCATGATTGTAAAACTCAAATTCTTTTAGTTTCATCAAATGTTCAATGTTTTTCATGTCACCTGTTATCAGGTTATCCATTCCAACAACATCAAAACCTTCATTGATAAAACGGTCACTCAGATGCGAACCAAGAAAGCCTGCTGCACCTGTAATTAATATTCTTTTATTAGGCATGTTTTATTATTTAGAAGTGTTGATACCGATACAATAGTAATCAAAACCGTTTTCTTTCATTTCACCAATATCATAAATATTTCTACCATCAAATACCAGTTTATTCTTCATTAACTTGCCCATAACCTTGAAGTTTGGTGTTCTAAACTCAGGCCATTCTGTAATAATTAAAAGCGCATCTGCATCAATAATCGCATCATTCATATCTTTTGAATACTCGATTTGTTCTCCCAAATCTTTCTTTGCTTCATGCATCGCAACAGGATCATATGCTTTCACATTTGCACCTGCAGCTAATAATTTTTCTATAATCACTAATGAAGGAGCTTCTCTCATATCATCAGTTTTTGGTTTGAACGATAATCCCCAAACAGCAAAGTTCTTACCTTTCATTACACCATTAAAATGAGTGCTGATTTTGTTAAACAATACACTTTTTTGAGCATCATTTACTTCTTCAACAGCATTTAAAATACGCATGTTATAACCGTTTTCAGCAGCTGTTTTGATAAGTGCTTTTACGTCTTTTGGAAAACAAGATCCACCATATCCAATACCAGGATAAATAAATCTGTTACCAATTCTTGGGTCACTTCCAATACCTTTTCTAACCATGTTTACATCAGCTCCCATAATTTCACAAAGATTTGCAACATCATTCATGAAACTAATTTTGGTTGCTAACATCGCATTTGCAGCATATTTTGTCATCTCAGCAGATGGCACGTCCATGAAAATAATTGGATGTCCATTTAACAAAAATGGCTTATACAATTTTCTCATTACCTCTTCTGCTCTTCTCGATTCAACACCTACTACAATTCTATCTGGTTTTAAGAAATCGTCGATTGCTGCACCTTCTTTTAAGAATTCAGGATTTGAAGCAACATCAAAATCAATATTCGATGAACGTTTATTTAATTCTTCTTGTACTGCATTTCTAACTTTGTTTGCGGTTCCAACTGGTACTGTACTCTTAGTTACAACAACAATATGCTCATTAATTCCCTGTCCAATTTCTCTTGCTACTGCTATTACATACTTCAAATCAGCACTTCCATCTTCTCCCGGAGGAGTTCCTACTGCAATAAATGCAACGTCTGCTTCAGATAAGTTGTCTTTTAAACTAGTTGAAAATTGAAGTCTTCCCTTTTCAGCATTTCTAATAACCATTTCCTCTAAACCAGGCTCATAAATAGGCATGATACCTTTTTTAAGATTTTCGATTTTTTTTGTGTCGACATCAATGCACACAACATCAATACCTACCTCTGCAAAACAGGTTCCTGTAACTAGTCCAACATAACCGGTTCCAATAACAACAATTTTCATTTTATAATATTTTTTAGATGAGACATAAGCTATACAAAACTCCTCAAATATCAGGTCTGAAGATTTTTTGTAATTTCAATGGAACGAAAATAACATTTTACCGCATTTTACAAATGAAATTTCAAATGAATTTTACTAGTTTTTATGCTGTATTATTGTTAAAAATCTTCAAAAAAAGTCATATTTGTCAAATCATGAACCAAAAAGCAATTATTTTTAATGTTCTTCTTTTAATTTCTTACTTAAGTGTTTCGGCACAAAGTAATAAATATGATAAATATACTTTCAGTAACAGAATTTTTAATCTTCAATTTTTAGTGAATCAACAATACCCAGGCGGTGATATGGCTAAATCTTTTGGGCCACATAATACGATTGGATTTGGTGGTCTTTATAAAACAAAAACAAATTGGCTGCTTTCTGCTGAGGCTAATTATATTTTCGGAAATAATTTGAAGGATGTTGATATATTAAATAATCTTGTCAATGGTTCCGGATATATCTCCAATGTAAGTGGTTCTCCTGGAAATTATTCAGTAAATCTAAGAGGATATAGCTGCTTTATAAAAGGTGGTAGGTTATTTTCTTTTAGCTCATCAAAAAGGAATAGAGGCTTAATTCTTCAAACAGGTATAGGTTTTCTTCAATATAAAATTAACTTTCAAACCCAAAATAATGACATACCTCAATTAGATGAGGAGTATTTTAAAGGTTATGATAGGCTTACGAATGGTATTGCTTTTAATCAGTTTATAGGATATTACTTTCATAGTCAAAATCGCTTGATTAATTTCTATGCAGGTTTTGATTTATCTGAAGCATTTACTCAAAATAGAAGAGGTTATATTTATGATAAAAAGACTTTTGATAATGCTGATAAAAAAGATTTTACCCTTGGTTTCCGTTTCGGTTGGATGATTCCTATCTATCTCCAATCTAAAAATGAAGATGAATTTAATTTCAGGTAATATGTTATCAGATTTTTATTATTCTATTGCCACTAAAGGATTTATTACTGCCGCTAAATTAGTTTCACCTATAAATGCCAGAGCAAAGGCTTTAATCGATTCAAGAAAAATTGAGATTCATCCTCCTGCTAAAAACAAAAATGAAATCAGACTTTGGCTACATGTAGCAAGTTTAGGTGAATTTGAACAAGCAAGACCGGTTTTAGAAATCCTGAAATTTGAAATTCCTAACCTAACTATTTTTACTAGTTTCTACTCTCCTTCTGGTTATGAAAACAGACATAATGATGCTTTAATTGATTATGCGTTTTATTTACCTTTTGATTCTAAAAATTCAGCGAAACAACTAATCGCTAAAATAAAACCCGATTTTGCTATTTGGGTTAAATATGACTTTTGGATACATTACCTGAATGAGTTGTATAACAATAAAATTCCTTGTTTTTTAATTGCTGCTTTGTTTAGAGAGAATCAAATATATTTCAAAAAAGCAGGTGAAAATTTTATTGATGTTTTCAAAAAATTCGAATCAATTTCTTGCCAAAATAAAGAAAGTGGAGAATTGCTTTTTAAATTTGGAATTAAAAAAGTACAGGTTAATGGTGATCCTCGTATTGATAATGTTATTAAACTTAAATCAAAAAATAAGCAACTTCCTTTGATACAAAAATTTAAAGGTGATCATAATTTAATTGTTATAGGAAGTGCTTATAAAATTGAAATTGAAACCATAGTTGAGTTTCTAAACGAAAACCCTCAATTAAAATGCGTTGTAGCTCCACATTTTGTTGATTCTAATAATATAAATGAGATTTGTAAATTACTCCCAAATTCAACCTTATTTTCAAATTTCGAGCTTAACCAAAATGGTAATTATCAAACACTAATTATTGATAGCATAGGAAAACTGGCTATGACCTATCAATATGCAAATTTTGCATTTATAGGGGGCGGTTTTTCTAAAGGTGGATTACATAATATTTTAGAAGCAATTGTTTATGGAATTCCTATTTGTTTCGGACCAAAAATTTCAAGATTTCCTGAAGCTGTTCAATTAATAAATTTAAATCTTGCCAATATTGTTTCCAACAAACAAGAATTTAATTTGTGGCTAAATACATTTATTCAAAATAAAATTAAACAGGAAAACCGAAATCAAGAATTAGAAAATTGGATGAATGAAAATGCCGGTGCTGCTGCAAGAACTGCTGCTGATATTTTAAAGGGGATAAAGAAGTATATCCAATAAAAATAGTCGATTATCCTTTACTTTGATTTCTTACAAACAAAAATCTGCTTCTCCGAGGTATCTGAAAATTGTTCTTCATTAAAGTTTCCAAACTTTTGTAATACATCAAAACCATTTGACTTTAAATAAGAATCTAATTCTTCCGGGAAGTACAACCTCATATCCATATTTTGTATGGAATTGAATTTATTGTTGATGAAATAATGCCATTTAATTCTATTAATCTGGGTATTATTTTCATACTTCATGGTTTGTTCTATTTGGATTTTTCTGCCATCTATTGTTTCATAATCAGCAATTTTAATTTTGACTTTTTCTGATGCTATGATATAATCCATATTAGGATTATAGCAATCAAACATAAACAAGCCATCATCTTTTAGATGCTTCTTAACATTTTCCAAAACAGAAAATAAATCCTGGTTTTGATATAAATGATGAATCGAATTAAACGGAATAAAAATTAAATCAAACTTATCTGTCAAATCAAAATTTCTTATATCGGCTTCTATAAATTCAATTTTAATCTGAGCATTTTGAGCTGCTAAATTTGCTTTAGCCAACATTGTTTTAGAATTATCTATTCCCGAAATATTAACTCCACTCTTTGCCAAAGGAATAGTTAATCGTCCGGAGCCACAACAGAGTTCTAACACTTTAGTATTGATTTGTTTTGGCATCCAATTCAGGTAAAATTGAAAGTCAGATAAGAAGGTATTTAAACCATCATAAATGTTGGCATCGTAAATCAATTCTCCAACTTTATAATCATTATTTAGATTGTCGTCCATTATTTAATTTATTAGAAATATACATAATTTGAAATAACACACTTTAGATTTCTAATTAAACTATATTCTTAACTCATTAACAACATTATATATATCCCTTTTGGGAGGAGGGTAATTCATTTATTTATATTTACTACAATAAATTCATCCTGATGGAATTATAGTAATTTTCATTAAAAACCAGATTCTATCTTTAATCTGTCTTGACTTTAGTTAATGCCATATTTCAATTTTAAAATGTCTAGAGTTATACTAAAATAAATTTCAGGTCAACATGCTGATATTTCTAAACAATATTTAGGTAAGCAATATCCACATATTTACCAGAAGTGATTTTCATAATTCTTTGCATATTTGAAAAATTTTATCAAAAAGTTAGTATGAATTTTTCCTATTTTATAAGATTTAAGACCCCGATAGGTGGTCTCATGATTATAGAAAAATGCTCGTAATGAATTCCATCTAACTCTCCATCAGACGAACCTTCAGTCCATGTGATGGGGAATTCAGGGAGTCGGTTTTCCGAATGTTATCTTCTATACTAATGTCATCCATTCTGGATTATAACAACTTGATAAAAGAAACATTATACTAATCATATTTAATATTTGAGGTTAAGATTGATTTTAACGATAAAAAATCAAATTTAAAGCTACATCACAAAACAAAAAAAGGCAGCATCAAATGATACTGCCTTTTAATAATTAAATATTTCTGATTAGCTAGCTGATTCTTCAGTTGTAGTTCCTTCTGCTTTTTTAGCAGTTTTACCACGACGAGTTCTTTTAGAAGCAGTTGATTTAGCTGATTTCTCACCAAGTAGGTTTTCGTTGAAATCTACCAATTCTATAATTGCCATTTCAGCATTATCGCCTTTACGGTTCATAGTTTTTAAAACTCTGGTATATCCGCCTGGACGATCAGCGATTTTTTGAGCAACAGCACCAAATAATTCTGATACTGATTCTTTATTTTTTAAATAACTAAATACAACACGACGAGAATGAGTACTATCGTCTTTTGCTTTAGTAATTAGAGGCTCTACATATTTACGCAATTCTTTAGCTTTTGCGCAAGTTGTACTAATACGCTTATGAATAATCAATGAACTAGCCATGTTAGCAAGTAAAGATTTTCTATGCGAAGCAGTTCTGCCTAAGTGATTGAATGTTTTTCCGTGTCTCATCTTTATTTTCTGTTCTTAACTAAAATCTAAGTTCTAGTCTTCGTTCAACTTATACTTTGAAATATCAATACCGAAAGTTAATCCCTTCTCACGTACTAATTCTTCTAACTCACTTAATGATTTCTTACCGAAATTTCTGAATTTTAACAAATCAGCAATATCATAAGCAACCAAATCAGCTAACGATTTAATATCAGCAGCTTTCAAGCAGTTGTAAGCTCTTACTGATAAATCTAAATCTGATAGAGGAGTTTTTAATATTTTACGAACATGAAGGAAGTTCTCATCAACTTCTTGAGTAGGTTCTTTCACTTGAGTATCTAAAGTGATTAACTCATCTGAGAACAACATAAAGTGTTGAATTAAAATCTTAGCAGCTTCTTTCAAAGCTTCTTCAGGATGGATTGAACCATCTGTAGTGATTTCAATTTGAAGTTTTTCGTAGTCGGTTTTTTGCTCAACACGATAATCTTCAACACCATATTTAACATTCTTTATTGGTGTAAAGATTGCATCCATTGGAATCAATCCAATAACTGCATCTTTAGGTTTGTTTTCATCTGCAGGAACATATCCACGACCTTTTTCAACAGTCATTTCAATTTCCAAATGAACAAATGATTCCATATTACAGATTACCAAATCAGGGTTCAACACCTTGAATGAATTGGTATGTTTACCAATTTCACCCGCTAAGAATTGCTCCTGACCTTTGATATTGATATAGATTTTTTCATTATCAACTCCATCTGTAATTCTTTTAAAACGAACTTGTTTTAAATTCAAAACAATTTCAGTTACATCTTCAATTACACCTTTAATGGTTGAAAACTCATGATCAACACCGGCAATTTTAATACCTGTGATCGCGTATCCTTCCAATGATGAAAGGAGAATTCTGCGTAAAGAATTACCGATAGTTACACCATATCCTTTTTCAAGAGGACGGAATTCGAACTGACCAAAAAAGTCAGTTTCTTTATGCATAATAACTTTGTCGGGCTTTTGAAAAGCAAGGATACCCATTGATAAATCTGATTAATGATTATTTTGAATACAACTCAACGATCAACTGTTCTTTGATGTTTTCAGGAATTTGATCACGCTCTGGATAAGCCATGAAAGTTCCACTCATCAATTTACCATCCCAATTCAACCAATTAAATTTCTTTGAATTGCTAGCAGCTAATGATTCGGTAATTAATTCTAATGATTTTGATCTTTCTCTTACACCAACAACATCACCTGGTTTTAATTGATATGAACTAATGTCAACAATGTTACCATTTACTGTGATATGACGGTGAGAAACTAACTGACGACCTTGAGCACGTGTTTGAGCAATACCCAAACGAAATACTGTATTGTCTAATCTAGCTTCTAAGAATTTTAACAAGTTTTCACCTGTAATTCCTTTTTTACGAGCAGCTAATTCAAAAGTTTTGTAGAACTGACGCTCTAAAACTCCATAAGTGAATTTTGCTTTTTGTTTTTCATACAACTGAACTGCATATTCTGTTAGTTTAGCACGTTTACGTGCCATACCATGCTGCCCAGGAGGTACATTTCTTTTTTCGTAAGACTTATCAGGTCCGAAAATCGGATCCTTGAAACGTCTTGCAATTTTGGTTTTTGGTCCTATATATCTTGCCATTTTGCGTCTCTTTTTAAATATTAAACCCTACGAGCTTTTGGAGGACGACATCCGTTGTGAGGAAGTGGAGTGATATCCGTAATAGATAAAACTTCAATACCTGCTACTTGTAAAGTACGGATAGCTGATTCTCTACCAGAACCCGGTCCTTTAACAAATACATCAACTTTTTTCATTCCAGCTTCAAATGCTACTCTAGCGCAATCACTTGCTGCCATTTGAGCTGCATAAGGAGTGTTTTTCTTTGAACCTCTAAATCCCATTTTACCTGCAGAAGCCCAAGAAATAACTTGACCTGTCTGATTGGTTAATGAAATAATGATGTTATTGAAAGAAGCTTTAATGTGTGCTTGTCCATGAGCATCTACACTAACAACTCTCTTTTTGGTAACTTTTTTATTATTCGCTGCCATCTTTCTTACTTCTTACTATTTAGTTACTTTCTTTTTACCTGCAACTGTTTTACGTTTACCTTTTCTTGTTCTAGAATTGGTACGAGTACGTTGTCCGCGAACAGGTAAACCTTTACGGTGACGTAATCCTCTGTAGCATCCGATATCAAGCAAACGCTTAATATTCAATTGACGCTCTGAACGTAATTCACCTTCGATGGTTAAACCTTCGGTGATGTGTTTTCTGATTGCATTTAACTCTTCGTCATTCCACTCACTTACTTTCTTGTCCCAGCTAATGCCGCAACTTGTAAGAATCTTTTGGGAAGTGGAGCGTCCAATTCCGAAAATATAAGTTAATCCAATCTCGCCCCTCTTATTTTTGGGCAAATCAATACCAGCAATACGAGCCATACTTTATTTTATCCTTGACGTTGTTTAAACTTTGGGTTCTTTTTATTGATTACGTAAACTCTTCCTTTACGTTTTACAATAATGCAGTCTTCACTGCGCTTTTTGACAGATGCTCTGATTTTCATTTCTTATAGGTTTATTTATACCTGTAAATTATTCTACCTTTTGTTAAATCATATGGTGACATTTCTACTGACACCTTATCTCCTGGTAAGATTTTAATGTAGTGCATTCTCATCTTACCGGAAATGTGGGCTATGATTTCGTGCCCATTTTCCAAGCGTACTCTGAACATGGCGTTACTTAACGATTCTGTTATCGTACCATCTTGTTTTATTAGCGACTGTTTTGTCATATTAACCGAAAAAGGGGCTGCAAAAATACACTTTTAATTCTAAATATCAACTAATTGTTATTTAAACAACACCACCAACCGCTGTTCTTCCTTTTATTCTTCCGGATTTCATCAATCCATCGTAATGTCTCATCATCAAATGGCTCTCTATTTGTTGTAAGGTATCTAATACCACTCCCACTAGAATTAGTAAGGATGTACCACCATAGAACTGAGCAAATTGACTATTGATATTGAATACATTAGCTAAAGAAGGCATGATAGCAACAATTGCTAAAAACACAGCTCCAGGTAAGGTAATTCTTGACATTACATTGTCAATAAAGTCAGCAGTTGTTTTACCTGGTTTTACTCCAGGAATAAATCCACCATTTCTTTTCATATCATCTGCTATTTGTACTGCATTCACTGAAATTGCAGTATAAAAATAGGTAAACAATATAATTAGTAAAGCAAAAGTAATATTATAGGCCCAACTCATCGGGTTGATAAATGCACCTAAAAATCCTTGCATTGCTTCGTAATTTGGTAAGAACTGTGCAATTGTTGATGGAATAAACATTAATGCTTGAGCAAAAATGATTGGCATAACTCCAGCAGCATTTACTTTTAAAGGAATATACTGACGAACACCTCCATATTGACGATTTCCAACAACCCTTTTAGCATATTGTACGGGAATTCTTCTTGTACCTTGAACTAAGAGGATAGTCATCATTATCACAGCAAACAATGCAGCTAATTCAACTAAAAATATAACCAAACCTCCACCACTTTCAGACAATTTAAAGTTAAATTCATCTTTTAATGCAAAAGGTAAACGGGCTATAATTCCAATCATGATGATTAACGAGATTCCATTTCCAATGCCCTTTTCAGTAATTCTTTCACCTAACCACATGATAAACATAGTACTTGAGGTTAAAATTACAACTGAACTGAACATGAAGAAGAAGTCTGACATCACTGCAGGATTTGTAATAGAAACAATTGCCTGAGAGTTTTCTGTTTTTAAGTTGATCAAAAATCCGATTGATTGAACAGCTGTAATAACAATTGTCAAGTATCTTGTAATTTGATTGATTCTTCTTCTACCCTCTTCACCTTCTTTTTGCATCTTCTGGAATGAAGGTACAGCTAAACTCAATAACTGAACAACAATTGATGCCGAGATATAAGGCATGATTCCAAGTGCAAAAATTGAACCACGAGCAAAGGCACCACCTGCGAACATATTGATTAAACCGAATATACCACCATCAGCTTGTTTAGCTGAACCTTGTAACATATTTGGGTCAACTCCTGGCAAGGTAACATAAGTTCCCAAGCGGTAAGCAAGCAGAAGCCAGAAAGTAAGCGCTAATTTGTAACGCAATTCTTCAATTCGAAGAATGTTCTGGAAAGTTTCTATTAATTTCTTCACTTTATTATGGAAGCTTTAAGGTTCAAACTAATTTGCTGAAATACTTCCGCCTGCTGCTTCAATAGCTTTTTGTGCTGCTGAAGAAAAGGCATCTGCTTTAATCTCAAGTGCTGATTTTAACTCACCACGTCCTAAAACTTTAACTAAATCTTTTTTACCGATAAGTCCATTAGCTAATAAAACTTCACGATCGATTTTGGTTAAGCCTTTTTCAGCGAGTTCTTGAAGTTTATCAAGATTGATAGGAGCGAATTCTACTCTGTTTAGATTTTTAAATCCAAACTTAGGAATACGTCTGTACAATGGCATTTGACCTCCTTCAAAACCACGTTTTGTGCTGGTACCACTACGAGAACCTGCACCTTTGTGACCACGTGCAGCTGTTCCACCTTTTCCACTACCCTCACCACGACCAACACGTTTGCCTTCTTTATGGGTTGAACCCGCAGCTGGTTTTAATGTATGTAATTTCATTTCTTCTTTTTTTTAATTTGGTTTGAGATTCCTCTCAATCATTATTAAAGTTTCTGTTGATTAAATATTTTCAATCTTTAAAAGATGTGAAACTTGTTTAATCATTCCAAGGATTGAAGGAGAACCTTCAACTTCGATAGTCTGGTTTAATTTAGTAAAACCTAAAGCACGAACTGTACGCTTTTGATTCTCCGGACGATCAATGGTACTTTTTACCTGAGTTACTTTTAATTTTGCCATTGTATTACTCTCCGTTAAAAACTTTCTTTAAACTTACTCCTCTAGTTTGAGCAATGGTATAAGCATCACGCATATTTAATAATGCATTGATTGTTGCTTTTACCACGTTATGCGGATTTGATGAACCTTTAGATTTAGCCAATACGTCTGTAACACCAGCACTTTCCAATACTGCACGCATCGCACCACCTGCAATTACACCTGTTCCATGAGCTGCTGGTTTTAAGAAAACTCTACCACCAGAGTATTTACCATATTGTTCATGAGGAACTGTTCCTTTAAGAACCGGTACTTTTACTAAATTCTTTTTTGCATCGTCGATACCTTTGCTAATTGCATCGGTTACTTCCATGGCTTTACCCAATCCATAACCTACGATACCTTGACCATCTCCTACTACCACCAATGCTGAGAAACTGAATGTACGACCACCTTTAGTTACTTTCGCAACACGGTTGATTGATACAACTTTTTCTTTCAGTTCGATATCGCTGGATTTTACTTTCTTTATGTTTGCTGTTGACATGATTCTACTCCTATAATATTAGAAATTCAAACCTCCTTCACGAGCACCTTCAGCTAGAGCTTTAACTCTGCCATGGTACAAGTAACCATTACGATCGAATACACAAGTTGTTAAACCTGCTGCAATAGCTTTTTCAGCTAATGCTTTACCAACCATAACAGACATTTCCACTTTAGTAACTTTATCTGCTATTGATCTAGATGATGTTGAAATCATTGTAGTACCATTCAAATCATCAATCAATTGAGCGTAAATTGCTTTATTGCTTCTGTAAACCGACAAACGTGGTTTTTGAGCTGTTCCCGTAACGCGGCTGCGAATACGAGCTTTAATTTTACTTCTTCTTGCGCTTTTTGTAGCCATAACTCAATATTATTTAGATGCTGTTTTACCAGCTTTTCTACGTAATAACTCACCTTCGAATTTAATACCTTTTCCTTTGTAAGGCTCAGGAGCACGCAATGAACGAATCTTTGCAGCAACTTGTCCGATTAATTGTTTATCGGCACCTTCTAAAGTAATAATTGGGTTTTTACCTTTATCTTGTTCAGTTTTCACTGAAATTTCTTTTGGAACCTCAAAGTAGATATGGTGAGAGTAACCAAGAGTAAGGTCTAAAATATTTCCGTCATTAGTAGCTTTATAACCTACACCCACTAATTCTTGACGTTTTTTGTATCCTTGAGAAACACCGAAAACCATGTTATTGATTAGTGAACGGTATAACCCATGAAGAGCTTTGTGTCTTTTTTGGTCTGTTGGACGAGATACTACGATATTTCCATCTTCCACTTTTACAGTGATATCTGCGTCAACATTCTGAGTTAAAGTTCCTTTTGGACCTTTAACAGTGATTTCGTTTGAAGGAGAAACTTTAAGTTCTACTCCTGCCGGTAATGCGATTGGTGCTTTTCCTATACGTGACATGTTCTTTTCTTTTTAATGATTAATAAACATAACACAATACTTCACCACCAACATTTAATTTACGGGCTTCTTTATCTGTCATTACTCCTCTAGAAGTAGTAATGATTGCGATACCCATACCGTTGATTACTCTTGGCATGTCTTCAACACCAGCATAACGACGTAAACCTGGACGGCTTACACGTTCCATTTTCTTGATAGCTGAAGTTCTAGTAACTGGATTGTACTTAAGAGCAATTTTGATTGTGCCCTGATGATTTACTACATCTTCGAATTTGTAGTTAAGGATATAACCTTTTTCGAAGAGTACTTTTGTAATTTCCTTCTTTAATTTAGAAGAAGGTACTTCTACGATGCGATGGTTTGCCTTGATCGCATTACGAAGTCTTGTCAAATAATCTGATATTGGATCTGTCATATGTTTTATTTAATTCCTTGCGAGAAGTTAGCCAAGGCTTTACTCTTTCTCGCTAAGTTGTCTAATGAAAACTAAAGGGCTGCAAATATAGTAATATTCGCACCCCTTACAAATTTTTTATTTTAGAAACTAGATTTGGTAACTCCCGGAATCTTACCCATTAGGGCTAATTCACGGAATTGGTTACGACAAATACCGAAGTCTCTCATGTATCCTTTCGGACGACCGCTTAATTTACAACGGTTTTTCAAACGAACTGGAGAAGCATTACGTGGAAGTTTTTGCAAACCTTCATAATCTCCAGCTGCTTTTAATGCTTCACGTTTAGCTGCAAATTGCGCAACAGTTTTTTCTCTTTTACGCTGACGTGCTTTTACCGACTCTTTAGCCATTATAATTCAATTATGATTTTTTGAAAGGTAAACCGAACTCTTTTAATAAAGCCATGCACTCTTCATCAGTTTTAGCTGAAGTAACGAAGGCGATATCCATTCCATTGATTTTGTTAACTTTATCGATAACAATCTCAGGGAAGATAATTTGTTCTGTGATTCCCATATTATAATTACCACGACCATCAAATCCTTTAAGGTTTAAACCTTGGAAGTCACGTACACGAGGTAAAGAAACAGAGATTAATCTATCAAGAAACTCATACATTCTTTCTCCGCGTAATGTTACACGAGTACCGATTGGTAAGTTCTCTCTTAATTTAAAATTCGAAATTGCTTTCTTAGATTTAGTAGCTACAGCTCTTTGTCCTGCGATAAGAGTTAATTCCTCTAAAGCCTGGTCAACTAATTTTTTATCAGCAACTGCAGCTCCAACTCCTTGATTGATGCAAATTTTTTCCAATTTAGGAACTTGCATCATATTCTTATAGTTGAATTTTTCTTGCATTACAGGAATTACCTGTTTTGCATATTTTTCTTTTAATCTAGGTGTATACATACTACTATTTGTCAATTACTTCACCAGACTTTTTTGAAACACGAACTAATTTTCCTTTTTCGTTAGCTTTACGAGCAACTCTGGTAGCATTACCTGAAGCGTCAACTACTTTCAAATTTGAAATATGAACAGGTGCTTCTTTTTTAATGATACCACCTTGTTGATTTTGAGCATTAGGTTTAGTGTGACGGCTAACAATGTTAACACCTTCAACTAGTGCACGACTATCAGTTTTAATAACTTCAATCACGCGACCTTTTTTACCCTTATCATCACCGGCGATAACTAAAACCATATCACCTTTTTTCAAATGAAGTTTTGCTGGATTTTTCATATTATTTCCCATCTTACAATACCTCCGGAGCTAATGAAACGATTTTCATGAATTGTTTTTCTCTCAATTCACGGGCAACCGGTCCGAAGATACGAGTTGCACGAGGTTCGTCTTGTGCATTTAATAATACACATGAATTGTCATCAAAACGGATGTAAGATCCATCTGCTCTGCGAACTTCTTTTTTGGTTCTCACCACTACTGCTTTCGATACAGCACCTTTTTTAACGGCACCAGAAGGAAGTGCAGATTTTACACTTACTACAATTTTATCGCCTACAGATGCGTAACGTCTTCCTGTGCCACCCAATACACGGATGCACAATACTTCACGTGCGCCACTATTATCGGCTACTTTAAGCCTGCTTTCCTGTTGTATCATGATTACTTAGCTTTTTCAATGATTTCTACTAGTCTCCAACGTTTATCTTTACTCATCGGACGAGTTTCCATAACTTTTACCACATCATTGATGCTGCATTCGTTTTTCTCGTCATGAGCTTTGAATGTTGAAGTCATCTTAATGAATTTACCATATTTCGGGTGCATCACTTTACGTTCTACGGCAACTACAATAGTTTTTTGCATTTTATTGCTAACTACTTTGCCAACGATGACTTTTCTTGAGTTTCTTTCTACAGTTGTATTTTCCATCTTCGACGATTATTGAGCATTTAACAACTGACGCTTTCTAGACTCTGTTAAAAGACGAGCAATCAGTTTTTTGCTTTCGTTTATCTTATTAGGATTTTCGACAGGTGAAACAGCATGGTTTAATCTGAGCTTCACTAGTGAAAGTCTTTCTTCTTTAATTCTAGCTGTCAATTCCTTGTTTGACAACTCCCTGATCTCATTATTATTCATGATTATTCAGCGTATTCAGGTTTAACAACAAATTTGGTAATTACCGGTAATTTTTGAGAAGCAAGACGCATAGCTTCCTGGGCTGTTGCCATTGGAACACCATCTGCTTCAAAAATAATTGTACCTGGTTTGCAACGAGCTACCCAGAATTCCGGTGCTCCTTTACCTTTACCCATCCTTACTTCAGCAGGTTTACGTGTCATTGGTTTGTCAGGGAAAACCCTGATCCAAACTTGACCTTCACGTTTCATGTAACGATTCAAGGCTACCCTTGCAGCTTCAAGCTGTTTCGAGGTTAGGAAGCAAGTATCTAATGCTTTCAGTCCGAATGAACCGAAGGCTACTGTGAACCCTCTTCCGGCATTACCTTTAACTCTGCCCTTCTGCTGTTTCCTGTATTTGGTTTTTTTAGGCTGTAACATCTCTACAGTTTAATTTTATCTTCAACAATTACTTTTTTCTTCTATCACCTGAGTTTCCGTTTCCACCCTGTCTTCTATCGCCAGAATTTCCTCTTCTATCTCCACCTCTTCTATCAGGTCTATCTCCACCTCTTCTGTCAGGTCTGTTATTTCCACCGCGGTTATCTCCACCTTGAGCTGCCTGTCCAACATTTGGAGACAAATCACGTTTTCCGAAAACCTCGCCTTTACAGATCCAAACTTTGATTCCAATTTTACCATAAACTGTCATTGCTTCTGCTAATGCATAATCAATATCAGCACGTAGTGTATGTAATGGAGTACGTCCTTCTTTGAATGATTCTGAACGAGCAATCTCTGCACCGGCCAAACGACCAGAAGCCATTACTTTAATTCCTTCAGCACCCATTCTCATGGTAGACGCAATCGCCATTTTAACTGCACGTTTGAAAGAAACACGAGCTTCAATTTGGCTAGCAATTGCTTCACCTACTAATGCTGCATCTAATTCAGGACGTTTAATTTCAAAGATATTAATAGCTACATCTTTTTTAGTAAGCTTTTTAACTTCTTCTTTTATTTTATCAACTTCAGCTCCGCCTTTTCCGATTACAATACCCGGACGGCTAGTGTGAATAGTGATGATAATGCGCTTAATTGTACGCTCGATGATGATTTTAGCGATACCACCTTTATTGATTCTGGCATGGAGATATTTTCTGATTTTCTCGTCCTCAATCAATTTATCGGCAAGTTTATGACCGCTGTACCAGTTAGACTCCCAGCCTTTGATGATACCTAAACGAAAACCTATCGGGTTAACCTTTTGTCCCATTCTATTATTTAATTATGCGTTATCAACTGATTCGTTACTAATAACTGTAGCTGCTGATTTACTATCAACTACTAAAGTCACATGATTTGAGCGCTTGCGAATTCTGTGAGCTCTTCCTTGAGGCGCAGGTAAAATACGCTTCAACATAGGACCACCATCTACGAACAATGTTTTAACATACAATTCGCTTTCTTCAACACGGCTACCTTCATTCTTTTGTTCCCAGTTTGCAATGGCTGAGCGTAAAAGCTTCTCTAAACGGTGAGAACTTTCTTTCTTATTATTAAAAATAAGAATATTAAAAGCCTCTTCAACACGCTTACCGCGAATCAGGTCTGCCAACAACCTCATTTTACGTGGAGAGGTTGGACAATTATTCAATTTTGCTACTGCTTCCATTCTGATTAATCTTTCTTAACAGGATGCGACTTAAATGTACGGGTTGGAGCAAACTCACCCAGTTTGTGTCCTACCATATTCTCAGTAACATAAACAGGAATAAACTTATTTCCGTTATGTACTGCGAAGGTGTGACCTACGAAATCAGGAGTGATCATAGACCTGCGACTCCAGGTTTTGATAACTGATTTCTTTTTTGCTTCATTCATTGACATAACTTTGCCTTCCAGCTTGATGTCAACAAAAGGACCTTTCTTTAATGAACGCGCCATATATCCTTATTTCTTCTTACGACTTTCGATAATGAAATTATTTGAGTACTTTTTAGGTGTACGGGTTTTATAACCTTTCGCCTTCAAGCCTTTACGTGAACGAGGGTGACCTCCAGAAGCACGTCCTTCACCACCACCCATTGGGTGATCCACCGGATTCATTGCTACTGGTCTAGTGCGAGGTCTGCGGCCAATCCAACGATTTGCTCCTGCTTTACCTTTACGCTCATTCATGTGATCAGGGTTTGATACCTGTCCTACAGTTGCATAACAACTTGCTAATACAATACGAGTTTCACCTGATGCTAATCTAACAACCGCATGTTTACCATCTCTGTTTAACAATTGTGCTGCTGATCCTGCTGAGCGAACTATTTGTCCACCTTTACCAGGATGTAATTCAATATTGTGAATTGTAGTTCCCAAAGGAATTTCACTCATTGGTAGTGCATTACCAACTTCAGGTGCAACACCAGTTCCGCTGATAATTTTTGTACCTACTTCTAATCCTTTAGGAGCTAATATGTAACGCTTTTCGCCATCAGTATAAACAACCAAAGCAATAAAGCTTGTACGATTTGGATCATACTGAATTGAATCAACAGTACCTTCGATTCCGTGTTTGTTGCGTTTGAAATCGATCAAACGATACATTTTGCGGTGACCACCACCAATGTAACGCATGGTCATTTTACCGGTATTATTACGTCCACCGGAATTTTTCAAGCTTACTACGAGTGATTTCTCCACCTCGTATTTTGGTGTTAACTCTTCATAGGTATTAGCAGCTTTAAAGCGCGTACCCGGAGTAACTGGTTTAAACTTCCTGATTCCCATCGTTCAATTAAATATTTTGGAAGAAGTCGATTTTTTGGCCTTCTTCTAATGTTACCACTGCTTTTTTGAATGAAGGTTTTCTTCCTGAGAAAAACCCTCTTTTAGTAAACCTAGATTTGTTTTTACCTTGGTAAACCATAGTGTTAATGTTAGTTACTTTAACACCGTACATGCTTTCAACAGCTTTTTTAATTTCGTCTTTATTTGCAGTTTTAGCTACAACAAATCCGTATTTATTCAACTTCTCGCTGATTGCTGTGAACTTTTCTGTAATTAAAGGCTTCTTAAGTATACTCATTATGCCTTATTTAAAATGTTTTCAATAACACCAACCGAATTTTCAATTAAGATTACTGTATCAGCGTGCAAGATATCATAAGTATTCAAATCTTTTGCTGCCATAATCTTAGTATTAGGAAGATTTCTTCCTGATCTATAAATATTCTCGTTGTAATCAGCAAGTACTAGTAATGTTTTACTACCACTCATCTTCAAACCATCAAGGATATTGATATAGTTTTTAGTTTTAGGACTTTCAAACTGAAATGATTCTAAAACTGTAATGTTGTTATCTTTTGCTTTGTAAGCTAAAGCACTCTTACGAGCCAACTGTTTTAATTTCTTATTCAATTTGAAACTGTAATCACGTGGTTGAGGGCCATGAATTCTAGCTCCACCTACAAATGTACCACTTTTGATGCTACCTTTACGTGAACCACCTGTTCCTTTTTGTCTATGTAACTTCTTTGTAGAACCACTTACAGTACTTTTTTCTTTAGAAGAATGAGTACCTTGACGTTGGTTAGCCAAAAATTGTTTAACATCTAGGTAGATTGCATGATCATTAGGTTCAATACCGAAGACATCATTGTTCAAGGTAACCTTTCTACCTGTTTCAGATCCGTTTGTATTTAATACTGCTAATTCCATCTTACTTCTCTATCAAAACGATTGAACCTTTGTGACCAGGGACTGAACCCTTAACTACCAGAAGATTTTGGTCTTTATGAACCTTCAGGATTTCAAGATTTGTTTTCTTAACTCTTACGCCACCGGTACGACCAGCCATACGCATTCCTTTGAATACACGTGATGGATCTGATGAAGCACCAACTGAACCCGGAGCTCTCAACCTATTGTGTTGTCCGTGTGTTTGCATACCTACTCCGGAGAAACCATGACGTTTTACAACACCTTGGAAACCTTTTCCTTTTGAAGTACCAACTACGTCAACAAACTCACCAACTTCGAACAAATCTACAGTTAATGTTTGACCTAAAGCTAATTCAGTTTCGAATCCTTTGAATTCAGCAACTTTTGCTTTTGGAGTAGTATTAGCTTTGGTAAATATACCTTTAAGCCCTGCTGGAGTATTTTTTTCTTTAGCTTCTCCGTATGCTAGCTGAACAGCTTTGTAACCATCTTTTTCGTTGGTCTTAACCTGCGTTACTACGCAAGGTCCTACTTCGATAACAGTACACGGAATTTGTTTTCCGTTTGCATCGAAGATGCTGGTCATTCCTACTTTTTTTCCTATTAAACCTGACATAGCTTTCTATCAAACTTTAATTTCTACATCCACACCACTTGGTAATTCTAATTTCATCAAAGCATCTACAGTTTTTGCTGTTGAGCTATAGATATCCAGTAATCTTTTGTACGAACACAATTGAAACTGCTCTCTAGCCTTTTTGTTCACGTGGGGTGAACGCAACACTGTGTAGATTCTTTTCTGTGTTGGCAATGGAATTGGTCCACTAACCACGGCACCTGTTGCCTTCACAGTTCTCACAATCTTCTCAGCTGATTTATCAACGAGGTTGTGATCGAACGATTTTAACTTGATCCTTATTCTTTGGCTAACCATGATAATTAAGCTTTTGCTCCCTTTCCGTTAACTTTTGCTAATACTTCTTCTTGTACGTTTCTAGGAGCGTCGTTGTAATGACTAAACTCCATGGTTGATGTTGCGCGACCTGAAGTTAAGGTCCTCAACTGAGTTACATAACCAAACATTTCTGCCAATGGAACTTTTGCTTTCACAACTTGTGAACCGGCACGACTATCCATACCTTCCAATTGACCACGACGTTTGTTTAAGTCTCCGATAACATCACCCATATTTTCTTCAGGTGTAAGAACTTCAATTTTCATGATTGGTTCCAACAATACTGGAGATGCTTTACGAGCTGCTTCTTTAAATCCTATTCTAGCACAAATTTCGAAAGACAATGAATCTGAATCGACTGCGTGGAATGAACCATCATACAATCTAACTTTCAAACTTTCTACTGCATATCCGGCTAAAACACCATTCTTCATTGCAGATTCGAATCCTTTTTGAACTGAAGGGATAAACTCTTTTGGAATTGATCCACCCACAATTTCATTTACAAATTCTAATCCTTTTTTAGCAGGGTCTCCAGGGATTAATTCAAACTGAATATCAGCGAATTTACCACGACCACCCGATTGCTTTTTGTATACTTCACGGTGGGAAACCGCTTGAGTAATTGTTTCTTTATATGAAACTTGAGGAGCACCTTGATTACATTCTACTTTGAATTCACGTCTTAATCTATCAACGATAATTTCTAAGTGTAATTCACCCATTCCTGAGATTACAGTTTGACCTGTTTCTTCGTCAGTATGAACTTTGAATGTAGGATCTTCTTCAGCTAATTTAGCTAATGACATACCCAATTTATCAGAGTCAGCTTGAGTTTTAGGCTCAACAGCCAAACCGATTACCGGCTCAGGGAAATCCATTGCTTCAAGAACAATTGGATGTTTCTCATCGCACAAAGTATCACCTGTTTTAATATCTTTAAAACCAACAGCTGCACCAATATCACCTGCACCTAAATTTTCTACCGGATTTTGCTTGTTTGCATGCATTTGGAAGATACGAGAGATACGTTCTTTGTTACCACTTCTGGTATTGAATACATAAGAACCAGCATCTAACATTCCTGAATATACTCGCATGAAAGCTAATCTACCTACAAAAGGATCTGTTGCAATTTTGAATGCAAGAGCAGCGAATGGCTCTTTGTAATCAGGTTTACGAGTAACAGGTTCGTTTGTATCAGGATTAATTCCAGTTGTTTCTTTCTTATCTAATGGACTAGGTAGGATTTCCATTACTAAGTCCAACATAGTTTGTACACCTTTATTTTTGAAAGATGAACCACAAACCATAGGAACAATTTTCATATCGATGGTTGCTTGACGCAAAGCATCTAATATTTCTCTTTCAGAGATAGAAGATGGATCATCGAAGAATTTCTCCATCAATTTATCATCATATTCTGAAACAGCTTCTAGTAATTTCTCTCTCCACTCAGTAGCTTCATCAATCATATCCGCAGGGATATCAACTACTTCGTAAGTCATACCTTTATCATGCTCGTTCCAAACCATTCCACGGAAGTTGATTAAATCAACAACACCTGTGAAATTATCTTCAGCACCGATTGGCAATTGAAGAGGTACTGCATTGCTACCTAACATCTCACGTACTTGTTTAACTACGTTTAAGAAGTCGGCACCAGAACGGTCCATTTTATTTACGAAACCGATACGAGCTACATTGTAGTTATTAGCTAATCTCCAGTTTGTTTCAGATTGAGGTTCAACACCATCAACAGCACTAAATAAGAATACTAATCCATCTAATACACGTAAAGAACGGTTAACTTCAACAGTGAAATCTACGTGACCCGGAGTATCGATAATATTGATATGATATCTGTTATTACGGTAGTTCCAGAAAACGGTTGTAGCAGCAGAAGTAATTGTTATACCTCTTTCTTGCTCTTGAACCATCCAGTCCATTGTTGCAGCACCATCATGTACTTCACCAATTTTGTGGTTAACACCAGAGTAGTAAAGAATACGTTCTGTTGTTGTGGTTTTACCAGCATCGATGTGAGCAGCGATACCGATATTTCTTGTATATTTTAAGTCGCGTGACATTTAATATTTCTCCTGATTAATTAGCTGATTTTGAAATGCGAGAACGCTTTGTTAGCTTCAGCCATTTTGTGTGTATCTTCGCGTTTTTTAACTGAAGCTCCTTCACCTTTTGCAGCAGAAATAATTTCTCCGGCTAATTTATCTGCCATAGTTTTTTCACCACGGTTTCTAGCATAACGGATTAACCATTTCATACCAACTGCGATTTTACGATCTGCAGGTACTTCCATAGGAATTTGGAATGTAGCACCACCAACACGACGTGATTTTACTTCTACAGCAGGCATCACATTGTTAAGGGCTTTTTTCCAAACGTCTAAACCACGTTCCTGAGCTTTGGCTTCAACTTTATCTAAAGCCATGTAAAAAATTGTATAAGCTGTATTTTTTTTACCACCCCACATCATGTTATTCACAAAACGGGTTACCAAAACATCATTAAATTTTGGATCAGGTAATAAGATATGCTTTTTAGCTCTTGACTTTCTCATTTGTCTTTTACTTTCGCTGGTTTAATTATTTCTTTTTACCTTTTGCTTTCGGATCAACAACTTGTCCTGGTTTAGGACGTTTAGTTCCGTATTTAGAACGTTGTTGTTTACGACCATCAACACCTGCTGTGTCTAATGCACCACGTACGATGTGGTAACGAACACCTGGTAAATCTTTTACCCTACCTCCACGTACTAATACGATAGAGTGCTCTTGCAAGTTGTGGCCTTCTCCAGGAATGTAAGCGTTTACCTCATTTCCGTTAGTTAAACGAACACGGGCAACCTTTCTCATTGCAGAATTAGGTTTTTTAGGAGTGGTAGTGTACACACGGGTACAAACACCACGTCTTTGTGGACAAGAATCAAGTGCTGGTGACTTGCTTTTTGTGATTACATCGTTGCGGCCCTTACGAACCAATTGTTGAATAGTAGGCATATCTTACTCTATAAATACGCAGTTTTAGTCTTAAAAACGGGAGCGCAAAGGTAAGGAGATGGAGCTAGCAAAGCAAGTGCTTGACAAAAAATATTGAAAATATTTGTTGCTGAGCGGGTTAATGCTAACTTTAACCATCAGTCTTATCTAATGTTTTCCCTTAT
Source organism: Vulcanococcus limneticus LL (assembly GCA_943361925.1). Classification (GTDB taxonomy): domain Bacteria; phylum Bacteroidota; class Bacteroidia; order UKL13-3; family UKL13-3; genus CAISCU01. The sequence continues at coordinate 48,278 of CALRIT020000009.1, forward strand.
GGGGCTGCAAACATAGGTAAGTTTTTGGTATAAACAAATTGATTTTGAATTATTTGTATAAAATAAATCAGTAATAAAATAACTACTCCATAGCTTTCACTCTCATATTCAGGCATATAAACAAAAAAAGGGGCTCGAAAATTCGAGCCCCTCTCCTATTTAAAAACTTTAAATTAGTTCTTAATCAACTTAATAAGCTCATTTGAAGAGCCATCAAGCATCATGAAATAGATACCACTTTCTAAACTTGCAGGCAAAATAACTTGAACAGTTCCTTCTGCATTGCTAATTTTTTGTGTGAAAACTACTCTACCACTTAAATCCAATACTTTGATTTCTTTAGCTTCAGTAGGAACATTTTCTACAATAACTTCAGAATTGAATGGATTAGGGTAAACTTTAACTACAGGAGTTTTAGTTTCATCCTCGGCTCTAACAGCGATAGTTTTAGAATATTCAAAACTTCCATCACGATCGATCATTTTTAATCTGTAGTAAACAACCTCTGGGTTGCTGATAAAGGCTGTTTCATCATTGAATGAATAATTCACCAATGAGTTACTATTACCTCTGGCATCCATACCACCAATTGTTTCAAACTCTTTTGAATCAAATGATCTTTCAATATTGAATACACTGCTATTTTTCTCAGAAACTGTAGACCACGCTAAGTTTGCAGCAACATCAACTTTTTGACCGTTGAATTTAATTAAAGTAACCGGTAATGGATTTAAATCATCAGCCATAGTAAATACAGCTGGAAGTTCTGTTATTGCTAAACTACCAGTAATAACTTTATTAATAGTATCAACAGTACTGAAACTGCTTGTCATTACATTCCAACCTGCAGAAGGTACTTTATTAGCAAATCTCAATTGAGCTTGGCTAGGTAAATTACCCATCCAACAAGATTTGTATCTAACTTCACCTGTATAGTAATAGGCATTTGAAGCTGTTGCTGTTAATGAAACATAGAAGAATGGAGTTGCAGTAGCACCAGTAACCAAAGGAGGAACTACACCACTGTACAATCTTGCAACTACACTAGATGGAGCAGTATTTAATGGATCATAAGTTATTTTAGCAACTGTATCACCACCAAAGATGAAAGATTGAGTACCACCGGCAACAGGAGTTGCAGGAACAGCAGTACAAGCAGGAGGCGTAGCAGTTGGAGTGAATTCAAAAGCACCAATATCAGGAACACCATCAGCAGTAGTAGCAGGACGAGTTACATTATTGATATCTTTAGAAACTCTTGAATCATGATCAGCTCTACCATTTAATGACCAAGAATTAGCATTTGTAGGATTTGGAACTAAATTAGTTGCACTTGTAAAACCTGGATCTAAAGTCAATGAATTGTAATCAGCTCTAACTCCAAGATTCGCAATTTTCCAAGCATTTATAGTTGCGTATGTTGCAGCTGGAGTAGTTACATTGATTTTGGTAGCATTAGTAGTGAAGTAATTGTTAAAATCAATTTTATTACTTGTAGGTAACTGGTAGTAGTTAATTGCATATTGATTGGTTGCTTGAATTGCATTGTTTTTGAATTCAAAATCTACACAACTATAATTTACATAATAACCTGCACCATAGGTAGCATTTGTAGTACGGAATGTATTATTCAAATAACTTAAGTACTGAGAAGCATATCCTAAATAAGGAGTACCAGCACCAGAAGTAGCAGTATAGTTAAACACATTATTTGCAACTAAACCTCTATTTGTTGGAGTATTAATTGAATAATAACCTAAATAAGTATAGTTTGTTGTTCTATCCATAGTAACTCTATTGCCGGTGTAAGTAAATCCATCATTATTGTAATAATGGTATAAATAACAAGAGGTACTTCCACTAGTTGTACCAGCAATAATTGTGTTATTTCTAAACTTCAAACCATTTACATAATAGAAATAGTACAAATAAGTATAACCTAAGTTTTGCATTGTATTACCTTCAAATACAGTATTTCTATGTGCAGTTGCTGTAGAAGTTGCATAGATATAGATACCATAATAAGAATAACCTGTAATTAAACAATTTCTAACAACTAAACTATCTGTTAAGGCGCCATTCGCTTTAATTGTATAGTGAGTTGAAGTTGGTGAATAGGTTTGACTTGTTATCACACAATTATCTAATGTATCTGAAATTGTTCCATCAATATCTACAACAGTACTTGTATTGGTTTGTTGTAATAGACTCATGTTTCTTAAAGTAACATAGTTACTTCCTAATCTTACAACATAACCATTACCAGTTGTTGAATTCCAACGTAAAGTTACTGAATCTCTATGATTAGCCATTGAGCTAAATGAAACAGGGCTTGAAGGAGTTAAACCAATAATACCCGTGATATTAATTGATTCAGTATAAATTCCAGTTCTAACTGAGAAATTAACTGGACCACCAACACCTCTTAATTTTAAGGCATTAACAGCTTCTGTGAAATTAGCAAAATCAGATGGAGCAGTTCCAATGATGTAGTTACCGTTTAATGGTGTAGAAAGATTCGAGTTTAATGTATCATTTGATGGTAATCCATCCACACCTAAATTAGGCGCTGAAGTATACAATTGTAATGTATTTTGAGGATTAACTAAAGTGATTTGTTGAGTACCTGTAAAGTAAACAGAAACAGTATCACAAGTTGCTAAATTACCACTAAAAGTAGTTGTAACAGGAGTTCCATTATTCAACTTATAAGTTAAATTAAATGAAGTAACAGCAGTTGCTCCATTATTTCTAACAACAACTTGTAAATCATGAGACCCTAAACTTATTGGGAATGATGGAGCAAGTACCATTGTTGGAGTAATGTCCAAAGTTGCTGCAGCAGCTTCATAAGCACCAATATTTGGAGAAGTTGAACGAGCTGTACCTGCAAAATCTGTAGGCACATCAGCAAATAAATTTGTACCTCTTAAACAAGCATTGGTTATGTTGTAATTACCACCACCAATGAAAGGAGGGTTTAAATTAAATGAAGAGTCACCTCCGGCTGTTGTAGTTTTATAGTTACCAGGGTTGAAGAAAACACCATTTCTAAAACCTAAAGTTCCTGTAGATGGATTTGAGGCATTGTAATAAACATTGAAGTTAACATTACTAACACCTGGAGAAGTTGCATAATAAGCAGGAGTATAAGTACCGGCAGTTGAAACGAAAATGTTGTTTTTAACATTTGTTACGGCAGACCCTGTATTGTAAAAACCAGAGTATGAAGTTGAAGTAGCTGCGCCATTCATGATAACAACGTTGTGATAAACATCAGCATTATAGGCAGTACTAGCTTGGTATAAGTATAATCCATAGTAACCTGGATATGATGAACCAGTACCTCCAATGATAATGTTATTGTAGATTTTTACTTTAGCAGCCCCAGCAGTATTTAAAGGATAATAGCAATACAATCCATATCCACCAAAATTGTTAACTCTGTTACCAATAATTTCATGAGATATAGAAGTATTGTTTGATTGGTTATAATAGAAATATATACCATAATAGCCATAGTTCTGACCTTGCATATTGATGATATTATTGTTCACTACCATTGGGTTATAATTATAATAAGCATAAATACCCATATAATTGATATTGTTCAAAGTATTACCTCTGATCATAACACCACGATTAAAGTTCGCATTTTGAGAACCATAATGGGTAATAGCATAAGAACCACCAGTAACAACATTACTATCAATAACAGAAGAATCTGCACCACATGCAGTAAATCCTGTTCCATTTGCAGTTCCAGTAAAGTTAATACCATTACCAGTACTTGATGTTCCTGTTTGTATTGGTAAGTTAATATTACATTTTTTGATAGTAATACCTTTCATTAGTGTAGATGAACCAGCAGAAACAGCAGCAAATCCAACAGGGGAAGATGTATTGGTATTAGTAATAGTTAAATTTTGAACCGTTACAAAACTTGTATTGTTAATTAAGAAAGCAGCACCAGCAGTTGATGAAGTAACAATGCGGGTTGATTTGTCATTACCTTCAAAAGTAATAGTATTTGTAGCACTGGTTCCAGGAATAGGACCATTTACAACAACCTGACCTGTATAAGTACCTGGGCGAATGTCAAAAGTAACCGGACCACCAACACCATTTACCAAAGCATTTGCAGCATCAATAATTGTTGCAAAGTCAGGAGTAGTTCCACCAACAGTGTAAACACCATTTAATGGAGCCAATAATGTAGCTCTTAAAGTATCGTTTGTGGCATCAGCATCTGCATTAGTATTAGGTAAAGATGTATAATAAGTCATATTATTAGTAGCACCTAAAGTTACTTGATCTGTACCTGTGAATAAAGCTGTATCTAATGAACAAGCTGCAACACTATTGGTTCTGATAATCGTAACAGGCGTTGAATTATTCAATCTATAACTAGCATTATAACTAGATACTGTATTAGCACCGATATTTTTAACGATGAAACTTACATCTTGAGCACCACTAATAATAGGAGCATTTGGAGTAAGGATACTCATTAATCTTAAGTTATCATTTACACCACCTGTAAATTGGTCTGCACCAATAGTAGGTGTAATAGAGAAAGTATCACCATCAATATCATAAGGAACAAATGCTCTTAAGTCAACACCATATCCATTACAACCATCAGTTAAATGAAGGTTACCAGGAAGTGGAGTTCTTGAAATGAAAGAAGGATTTGTATTAACAGATGAATCACCACCTGCTGTAGTTGTCATGAAATTTGAAGGATTGTAAAAAGTACCTCTATAAACTAAATTACCTGAAGTTGGGTTGGTACCATTATAATAGATATTGTAATTTACATTACTACCAGCAGGTGAAGTAGCTAAATACATTGGAGTAGCAGTACCTCCATAAACAGCGAAAATATTATTTTTCACCATAGTGTTTGTTGAACCGGTATTGTAGAAACAAGTATAAGTAGTTGAAGCACCATTACCATTCATTGAAACAGTATTGTGATAAATTTCAGCATTACAAGCAGTATTGTATTGATACAAGTAAATGCCATAATAACCAGGGTAAGAACCACCCAAAGAACTAGTAATAATATTACTGTGACATTTTACCTTAGCAGCAGTTGTAGTAGACAAAGGATAATATAAATAAATTCCGTAACCACCAAAACCATTAATAGTATTACCAATAATTTCATGGTTAATAGTTGTGTTATTTGATTGGTTATAGTAGAAATACAAACCATAATAGCCATATTGGAATCCATTCATGTTAAATTTATTATTTTTAACAATCACAGGATTGTAGTTATAAGCAATATAACCACCCATGTAATTACTGTTATTTACAATGTTATTTGTTACAACAATACCTCTGTTTGAACCAGCTGATGAATTACCATAAACAGTAATTGAATATCCACCACCAGTTACAACATTATTATCTATTACAATAGAATCTCCACTCATTCCAGATACACCATTACCACCAGCTGTACCAGTTGCAATAATACCATAACCACTAGAAGAGGTACTCGATTGAATAGCTACATTTACTTTATTATTTAGAATATTCATGTTGGTAACTGAACCAACCATTCCTATACCAACTCCAGATGTAGTATTTGTATTGTTTACAGTAAAGTTTTTAAATGTAACAAACTTTGATGCATTAAATAAAACTACTGCACTTGCTGATTGATTTGAAGAAATGATTCTATTGGTTGAATTTACTCCATCAAAAGTTATTGTATTAATAGCTGAAGCACCAGCAATGTTTCCCATTACAATTTGCGTAGAATAAGTTCCAGGAGCAACTGTGAAATTTACAGGACCACAAACACCTGCAACAGTTAATGCATTAATTGCATCTGTAAATGATGTAAAATTTGTTGCACCAGAACCCGCAGGATCAATTGTAAAGTTTCCTTGAATTGAAGGTTGTTTAGTTACCGTAACTGAGTCATTATTTCTAGAAGTGTCTGCAACTGCATTTGGAGCAGATGTCCAAGCTTTAATAATAGTTGGTGTTGAAGGGAATGTGTAACCACTATTTAAGGTTACTTGTGTCCAAGTTGAAAAAGTACCATTAAATGTATCCAAAACGGCAGTTGAACTAATTGGAGTTTGCAAAGATCCATTAATAGACCAGTTTACATTAAATCCAGAAACCTGGTTGTTACCATAATTTTGAACTCTTGCAATAATACTTTGAGGGCCACCACAGAAAGTTGTAGGAGAATCAATAGCAGAAACACCAATATCATTGCCACCATTAGGTAATACCTCAAAACCAAAACGAGCTAATCCACTACCAGCAGAAGGAGTTCCAGTATTAACAGCAGTACCCCATTGTCTTTGGTTACCAGTACCGCCATATTGACGAGTTTGATTACCAGTACCACCAGTTACGTACATTTCAAAAACCAAAGCTTTTGTAGGGTCATAAATGAAAGGCATTTGTAATGGAATTTCAATAAATGCACCAGAAGAAGCACCTGTAATTGTAAAACTTGTTTGTTGGAAAACAGTTGTTAAACCTGTAATCCATCCTGCAGAAGGGAAGGTAGTTGCAGTTGCCAGTGATGCTGGTTGACCTAATTTAATTGTAAAATTAGAATAAGTAGCACTTGAACTTGCAGTTGCTCCGATTTGCCAATAAACCTTGGTAATTTTACCAGGGTTTGCAGGCATTCCGGTAGAAACACCACCAGCATAAAATGCACCCGGACCATAAATCCATTGAACATTGTTTGTTGTACTGTTTAGAGGGAAAGCGTTGTCTGCTTGTCCACCAACAATTAAATTTAAGTAAGGAGGAGTTCCCGCCAGCTGAGCTGATGAGGAATTCCAAAGAACTGTTAAAAATAGCAGTAATCCTGCTATTCTCCGAAACGTTTGTAGTTTTTCTCTCATATAATATTTATTTAGTTTGAAATTTATTTTTTATACATATTTTTATTTTATCAAAGTTATCTATTCCATAAAATTTTCCAAATGAATTGTTAAATTTTTAAGAATTAAATTGTCGTTATTTAATCCCCTCTTTATTAAGCCTATATTGAAAAGATCTCAAATTTAGATACAGGTGTATTTAATTATTTCGTCAATCTTGACAATTTCTTGACAAAACTAAATGCAATGATTTTCCTTTAACATTTTTTTAATTCAACGTGTGTGTGATTTTAAGTCTCATGATTAAACTTAAGTTTGTGCCATGTCGAATGATGTAATTAAAAATATTATCAGCTCTTTACCGGAAAGTCCTGGTATTTATAAATATTTTGACAAAACCGGAGCATTAATTTATATAGGAAAAGCTAAAAATCTAAAAAAAAGAGTTAGCAGTTATTTCAATAAAAACCATTACGAAAACCGCAAAACAGCTGTAATGGTAAGCAAAATTGAAGATATTCACTTTACACTTGTAGAAACAGAAATTGATGCTCTTTTACTTGAAAATAGTTTAATTAAAAAATTTCAACCAAAGTTTAATATCAATTTAAAGGATGATAAAACCTATCCTTTTATTTGTATCAAAAAAGAAAGGTTTCCCAGAATTTTTCCAACCAGAAACCCTATAAAGGATGGTTCAGAGTATTTTGGTCCATATGCTTCTGTAGGCATGATGCATACAATTTTAGACCTAATCAAAGCTTTGTATCCTTTAAGAAATTGCAATTTCGGTTTAAGTGAAGCCAATATCAGGGCTTATAAATTTAAGACTTGTCTTGAATTTGATATTGGCAATTGTAAAGGACCATGCGTGGCCTTGCAGGAAGAAGACGATTATTTAAACAATATCAAACTTATTAGAAATATTCTAAAAGGTAATTTATCTGAAGTTTTAAATCACCTTAAAACAGGCATGAATGAAGCAGCGAATGAAATGAAATTTGAAGAAGCTGCTTTTTTCAAAAAGAAAATTTCGATGCTTACCAATTACCAAAGTAAATCAACCATAGTTACAAGTATACCTTATGATGTAGATGTGTTTTCAATTGTAAGTGATGATAAATTTGCCTTTGTGAATTTTTTAAAGGTTTCGAATGGAATGATTATTCAAACACAAACCTTTGAAATTAAAAAGAAGATTGATGAATCTGATGCTGAACTATTGAATTTTGCAATAGCAGAAACAAGAGAAACCTACCATTCTACAAGCCGAGAAATCATTGTACCAATTGAACCGGATTGGCAGGATGAAAAAATAGAAATCACCATACCTAAAGCGGGAGATAAGAAAAAACTGCTCGACCTTTCTTTGAAAAACGCAATGTATTATAAAAAGGAAAAATTGAGTCAGTATGAAAAACTAAATCCAGAATTTAAAGTAGATAGAATCTTAACCCAAATGAAGAGTGATTTAAGGCTTACAGAACTTCCTCAACATATAGAATGTTTTGATAATTCGAACCTACAAGGAACCAATCCCGTTTCAGCTTGTGTAGTTTTTAAAGATGCCAAACCAAGTAAAAAAGACTATAGAATTTTCAATGTAAAAACGGTTGTTGGTCCAAACGATTTTGCTACTATGGAAGAGGTTGTTTTTAGAAGGTATAAAAGACTAAAAGAAGAAAATGAACCATTGCCGCAACTCATCATAATTGATGGAGGAAAAGGTCAATTGAGTTCTGCAGTAGAAAGTTTGAAAAAGCTTGATTTATATGGCAAAATTCCTGTAATCGGAATTGCAAAAAGATTGGAAGAATTATTCTACCCTGAAGATGAATTTCCGCTTTATATTGATAAGAAATCAGAGACATTAAGAATCATTCAACAGTTAAGAGATGAGGCGCATCGTTTTGGAATAACACATCACAGAAAAAAGAGAAGTAGGAATACTTTTTTAACTGTTTTAGAAGAGATAGATGGTATTGGAGAAAATACAGCACAACTGCTATTAAAAGAATTCAAATCAGTAGAAAAAATAAAAAAAGTAAGCTTTGAAGACTTACAAAAACTAGTTGGAAAATCGAAAGCAGAAAAGTTGATGAAGTATTTTGAAAATCCCACAATTGATAAATAAAATCTTTTTAAATCTAGCTTCAAAAAATGAAGCTAGATTTAGACCAATTTAATTTATTTCTTAGGACAAGTATTCATTCCTACCAAGGTGTAAAGTGGGCAAAAACTCACTAAACTTGTTAGAACAAAAACTGCACCTAAAACTAAAAATACAATACCCATTGTTCCGGTTAAAATTCCACCGAAATAAAGACCAGCAAAAGCAATAGCAACGATAATTCTAATGATTTTGTCTAAGTTACCCATGTTCTTTTTCATAATTTGAATATTTAAATGTGATTAATCTGTGTTTTTCAATATTCAAAATTATAAGCAATACATGTAGATGTTGGTGACTAAAGTCACAAGCTATAAAATTTCTATTCCATCCTTTAGTTGAACGAGTTTTCCTTCAGATTCAAGCTTTTTCATCAGTCTTGTAACAACCTCCCTTGCACTTCCAAGATTATTGGCAATTTCCTTGTGTGATATTTTTAATGGATTTTGACCTGTCAAAGTTGAGCGTTCTTTTAAAAAATCCAGGATTCTTTGATCTAAATGAGTAAAAATCAAATGATGAATTGTATCAATCAATTCAGAGTATCTTTGGTTGTAATGCTCATAAAATTTATCGTTTAATTTAGGAAATTCTGCCAATAAAATCTTCAATTTATCAACAGGTAAAATCAATAAATTTGAATCTACTTCTGTTATTGCATTCACTTTACTTTTTTGGCCTTTTAATGCCGCAGAAAAAGACATCACACAACTTTCAACCGGTTGGATATAATACAATAAAAGCTCCTTGTCTTCATGATGTGTGAATACTTTTACTAAACCTTTTTCTACAATAGGAATTACATTAACATATTGTCCTAATTGCAAAATTTCAGTTCCTGCTGGAATCTCTTTATAAATGGAAAGTTCTTTAATCCTTACAGAAATTTGTGGGTCTAAATTTGAAAACATGCTGAAAGATACAAATTCCTTATTTTAAAAATGAAGAAAGAAAATAAAAGCAAAAATTTCTTATCAAGTAAATCTTATTCGCCATAGATTTTTATATATTCGCTTTATATCACTAAGTATGAAACGCAGAACGGTATTAAAATCTTTATTTTTTGGAGGAACAGCAATCATTGGAGGAATAGGCTCCTGGAATGCTTACCAAATATTCAAAACTCCGGATTTAGCTTCCCTACAAAATCAAATCCCTCTATTAAATGCATTGGCTCAAACCATAATTCCAAGAACAGATTCTCTTGGAGCAGGTGATGCAAATGCCGGTGCTTATATCGCTAAAATGATTCAAAAATGTTATGATAAAAAAACTCAAAACAGGTTTGTTGATGGATTAGCTGCGATTCAACAAAAAGCAAATAGCAGATTTGATTTAGATTTTGAAAACTGCTCTGAAGAACAAAGAATTGAGTTATTATCAGAAGCGGAATCATCTGGGAAATCATTGCCGGGAAGTGCAGGAAAACTTCAAAAGAAACTTTTGGGAGATTCATTTTTTGGAACATTAAAAGAACTTACATGTGAAGCATATTGTACTTCAATGGAAGGAATGAACCAAGGACTGGCATATGATTATGTACCAGGGAAATTTTTAGGTTGTATTACACTTAATCCGGGTCAAAAATCCTGGGCTACTAAATAATTATGAGTAAAGATTCATTAAGTACAGATAGTATTCAAACAGATTCTGTTTATATCAATACAGGCTTAGTTAATAAGCAATTAACCTACGATGCAATCGTCATTGGTTCAGGTATAAGTGGTGGTTTTGCAGCAAAGGAATTATGTGAAAAAGGATTAAAAACTTTAGTGATTGAAAGAGGTAGAAAAGTAGAACACATTACGGATTATCCTACAGCAATGCTTAACCCTTGGCAATTTGAAAATCGCTTAAAAATGACCAATGAGGATATTCAAAAGCAAGCCATTCAAAGTTCTGTTTGTGATGAAAGTAATAAGCACTTTTTTGTAAACGATTTAGAAAATCCATATATACAGGAAAAGCCTTTTGCTTGGATTAGAGGTTACCAAACAGGAGGTCGTTCTCTTACTTGGGGTAGACAATGTTACAGACTTGGAGATTTAGATTTTGAGGCCAATGCTAAAGAAGGAATTGGTGTTGATTGGCCTGTTCGTTATAAAGATATTGCTCCTTGGTATGATTATGCTGAGCAATTTGTTGGTGTTAGTGGCAAAGCAGAAGGACTTAAACAATTACCTGATGGTGTTTTTATGGACCCAATGGAAATGAATTGTATTGAACAACATCTTGCCGTTAGTAATCAAAAACATTTTCCAGATAGAGTAATCACGATTGCTAGGGTAGCTAATTTAACCAAAGGATTAAAAGGACGTGGGCCTTGTCAATTCAGGAATTTATGTGCTAGAGGTTGTCCGTTTAGCGGATATTTTAGTAGCAATTCTGCTAGTTTACCAGCAGCTTTTGCAACAGGAAATTTGAGTTTATTGAATGATGCCATAGTAAAGGAAGTTTTAATAGATCATAAAACCGGAAAAGCTGTAGGAGTTAGAGTGATTGATGCAAACACTAAAGAAGTAACTGAATTTTATGCCAAAATAATTTTCATCAATGCATCAACAATAAATACTGCAGCAATATTGTTACAATCAGTTTCAGACCGCCATGCAAATGGTTTGGGTAATTCAAGCGGAATGGTTGGAAAAAACCTGATGGATCATCCTTATGGAGGTGGAGCTTATGGCGAGCATGATGATTTTAAAGACAAATACTATCAAGGTAGAAGACCGGCAGGAGTTTATATCCCAAGGTTTCAAAATATTGAAGGTGATAAAATCAGTAGAAATTACAAAAGAGGATTTGGTTATCAAGGCGATGGTGAACGCGCAGAATGGCCTGATAGAATGAAAATGGAAGGCGGTTTTGGAAAAGATTTCAAAGAGAAATTAACTACACCGGGCCCATGGACATTTTGGATGATGTCGCGAGGAGAATGTTTGCCTTATGAAACCAATCAAGTTATATTAGATAAGGAACAAAAAGACCAATGGGGATTACCAATTGTGAGAATTAATTTTGAATTTGGCGAAAATGAAAAAGCCATGGTTGAAGACCAAAAAAATCATGGAATGGAAATGCTAGAAAAAGCCGGATTTAAAAACATCAGAAGCTTTTATTACAATACTGTTGGAGGAAGAGCCGTTCATGAAATGGGTACAGCCAGGATGGGTAATGACCCTAAAACTTCAGTAGTAAATGGAAATAATCAATTACATGAAGTACCAAATGTTTATATAACAGATGGTAGTTTTATGACTTCTAGCTCATGTATCAACCCATCTTTAACATATTTAGCCTTTACTGCCAGAGCATGTGAGCATGCAGTAAATGAACTAAAGAAAGGTAATGTTTAAATGAATTTGAAAGCAGAAGAATTAGATATACTTAAACAAAAATGTTTGAGTATATCTAAGACCTATTCCTATTGCACCATTTTAGATAATAATCAACAAAAAAATGCATTTCAACTTCAAAGTTCTGAGTACATTTTTGCAGTTGGATATAAGCAAATTCTAAACAGCAATTGTTCTCATGCATTTAGTGATTTGCAAACCTTTATCGATTCAAATAAAAATGATTACATCCTGCTTTTTTTATCCTATGATTTAAAGAATGAAATTGAACATCTACATTCGGCACACCTTGATCCCATTGGATTTCCGGACTTGACCGCAATTGTACCTGAAGATTTTATACGAGTAAAAACAGATGGAGAAATTAGTTATTCAAGCTTAGATTTTTGGGAGAAAATAATTCAAACAGAAATAGAGATTCCAATTGAAAATCCAAGTATTTTAGTTCAAGCAAAAGTTAGAAAAGAAGATTATATTCATACTGTTAAACAAATCAGAAATCATATTATAGATGGTGATGTTTATGAGTTGAATTATTGCACTGAATTCTATGCTAAAAACATTGAAATAAATCCTTATAAAACCTATCAAGATTTAAACAAATTATCTCCTACTCCATTTTCTGTTTTTGCAAATTTAAATGGGCTTTTTATGATGGGAGCAAGTCCGGAAAGATTTATTAAAAAAGAAGGTCAATTCATCTATTCTCAACCAATAAAAGGCACATCAAAAAGGAGTGAAAATCCTGAAATTGATGAGAAAAATAAACAGTTTTTATTGAACTCAGAAAAGGAAAAAGCAGAAAATTTGATGATAGTAGATTTGGTGAGAAATGACTTAGCTAAGAGTGCAAAAACCGGCACTGTAAAAGTGAATGAATTGTATGGAATATATAGTTTCAAACAAGTTCATCAAATGATTTCAACGGTGAGTGCAGAGCTAAAGGATGATATACAAATCTCACAAATCATAAAAAATGCATTTCCGATGGGAAGTATGACCGGTGCTCCAAAAGTTAAAGCAATGGTTTTAATTGACCAATATGAACAAACTAAAAGAGGCTTATATTCAGGAGCAATTGGATATATAGAACCAAATGGAGATTTTGACCTCAATGTTGTCATCAGAAGTTTACAATACAATTCAGTAAAAAAGTACCTGAATTTTGAAGTAGGTTCAGCCATTACATTCGATTCAATACCGGAAGAGGAGTATGAGGAATGTTTATTAAAAGCAGCAGCTATGATGAAGGTTTTGGCAGGGAATAATTAGAAACAATAATCTTAAATTATAAGAGTTTAACTCATTAAGAGTTCTGGCTGAAATACATCTAAAGTGTGATACAATTCACCAACTAAAGATTTATCCATCAAACATTCATACCACATCAGCGTTTCAATTCGCTCTTGCAGAATACCTGCGGGGTAAATCTCCGCTCTTACTTTCATTAATTTCTGCAAACGTTCATTGTGTTTTGCAAGTCGTTTTGCTTTGTATTCTTTATTTAGAGCTTTTAATTCTGCTTTATCCTTTAGTTTTTCCGACAATATACTCGCTTGTAATTCATCATTAACTTTTGAACTTAACTCATATAATTCCTGCCAGGTATTTAAAATCAGGTTAATCCGATTTTCAATTGAAGACTCCCCTATTGTTTCGAAATATTTTGCTGATAAATCATTAGGTTTTAGCAATGCATCTTTAGCTTTTAAACCAAATCTATTCATCCTGTTATCCAATCCCGGAGGTAAAAACAAATGCATCATTCTTAAAACAACAGCAGGAAAAGGAAGCTTATTTGCATCAAAAATCGACTTTAACTGCAACCAATAAGCAACTTCAGCCGGACCACCTATATAGGCTAAATTAGGCAATAAAGTTTCCTGGTATAAAGGTCTAAGATTTACATTTGGACTAAATCTTTCAGGATGTTTTTCAATTAATTCTACAATTTCTGATGTAGAAAATGATTGCGAAGAATCGGCTAATGAAAACCCTTTTTGCGTTTTCTTTAGTAAAATTCTTTTCCCATTTTCAGTAAAATAAAAGAAATTAACTTCTCTTGCTCCAATTTGTAGAGAATACTTTTCTGATAAAATCCTATCAGAAACCAACTGTGCCTTGAATGAATTTTGCTCAATAATATCAGAAATCATTAAAGACTTCACCTCTGCTTTGAACAATGGATTAGAAGGTTCAATAATTACCAATCCCCATTCTTCAAATATTTGATGAAAGTATTTTAAAGTAGCTTTTCCAAGAGTAAAACCGTCTTGATAAGACTTTTTAATTATTTGTACATGCCTTGATTTTTGAGCAGAATTTGGCAGGATTTGTTCTAATTCAGAGATCAGATTTTCAAATCCATTTAAAACTAAATTCCCAACCGGTTCAGCATCGTGAGCTGTATTCCAAACCAAAGTTTCACCATTTACATAGGTGTTTTTTATTTCTTCGTAATCATGATCTTCTGAAGCTAACCAGAAAACCGGCACAATAGATTTTTCAGGATAAGTCTTATTTAATTCAGCAGCTAATTTTAAGGTGCTAAGAATTTTATAAGTAGTAAAAAGTGGTCCACCAAATAGAACCAATTGATGGCCAGTTGTTACAGTAAAAGTATTTTCATTGGCCAAGTCCTGAATATGCTTCCTAACTAAAGAGTTTTCCTTTAATTCAATTCCGGCATTTTGGTATTGTTTGATTAATTCATCAACCAATAATTTCCTTCTAGTTTCAGGAAAATCTGATTTTGCTTGAATGAGTTTTTCATAATTTCCCTGTTCATGTGAAAAGGAAAAAAAATCCTTCAAAAAGGCATCATTGTTTAAATAATCCAATGCTAATGGATTAACTAAAGGTGTTTCGTTTAAATTAACTCTTTCAAGCATTTTACTGGATTGATCCGTATAAATCAAAATCCTCTGCACTATCAATTTTTACCTGAGCAAAATCTCCAACTCGGGCATATTGTTTATCAGCTTTTACCAAAACTTCATTGTCAACTTCAGGACTATCAGCTTCGGTTCTACCAATAAAATAATCACCTTCTTTTCTATCAAATAAAACTTTAAAAGTTTTACCTACTTTTTCTTTATTTATTTCTGAAGAAATTCCTTGTTGAATCTCCATAATAATTGCAGCTCTTTCTTCTTTTACTTCCTGAGGAACATCATCAGCCATAGTACCTGAATGGGTTCCATCTTCATGACTATAAGTAAATACGCCTAATCTATCGAATCTATTGTCTTCAACAAATCTGCATAAATCATTAAAATCCTGCTCAGTTTCACCGGGGTGTCCAACAATTAAAGTAGTTCTAAGTGCTATTCCAGGAACTTTTTCACGAATAGTAGTTACTAAATCTCTAGTTCTTTTTTCGGTGATTCCTCTTCTCATAATTTTGAGCATGGAATCACTTACATGTTGTAAAGGAATATCAATGTATTTGCAGATATTTTCTCTTTCACGAATAACATCCAATGCCTCCAAAGGAAATTGAGATGGATAAGCATAATGTAGTCGAATCCAATCAGCACCCGGAACATCAGAAATTCTTCTTAATAATTCAGGAAGTTTTCTATCGCCATATAAATCCAAACCATAGAAGGTGCTATCCTGTGCAATGATTAATAATTCTTTGGTACCATTTTTCACTAAACCTCTAACTTCAGCTTCAATTTGCTCAAAAGGTTTTGAAAGATGTTTACCTCTCATAATAGGAATTGCACAGAATGAACAAGGCCTATCGCAACCTTCCGAAATTTTTAAATAAGCATAATGAGAAGGAGTAGTTAATAAACGTTCTCCAATAAGTTCATGTTTATAATCTGCACCAATTGTTTTTAATAATTGAGGCAAATGAGTTGTACCAAAATATTGGTCAACCTCAGGAATTTCTTTTTCTAAATCAGGCTTATAACGCTGAGAAAGACAACCTGTAACGTATAACTTATCAATTTCACCGGCTTGTTTTGCTTCAGCCCATCTTATGATAGTATTGATACTTTCTTCTTTGGCATTATCAATGAATCCACAAGTATTGATAACAACAATATTTGCATCATCATCTTCAGATTCGTGTTCAACATCAAAACTATTTGCTTTTAGTTGACTGTATAAAACCTCACTATCAACAATGTTTTTAGAGCATCCTAAAGTGATGATATTAACCTTGTCTTTTTTTAATGTTTTAGTTTTCAAAATGAATAAGTTTTAGACTTAACCTTTAAAAAGAGAATCTACGAATTCTACTTTATCAAATAACTGAAGGTCTTCAATTCCTTCACCCACACCAATGTATTTAACCGGAATTTTGAATTGATCAGCAACACCAATTACTACACCACCTTTAGCTGTACCATCTAATTTAGTTAAAGCTAAAGCATTTACTTCTGTTGCAGCAGTAAATTGTTTTGCTTGTTCGAAAGCATTTTGGCCTGTACTTGCATCCAAAACCAAAAGAATTTCATGAGGTGCATCAGCATGAACCTTCGACATTACTCTTTTGATTTTACCTAATTCATTCATCAAGCCAATTTTGTTATGCAAACGTCCTGCTGTATCAATAATAGCAACATCGGCATTGTTTTCTATAGCGTATTTTACTGTATCAAAAGCAACTGAAGCAGGGTCTGTATTCATTCCATGAGCAATTACATGTACATCATTTCTGCTTCCCCAAATCTTTAATTGTTCAACCGCAGCAGCTCTAAAAGTATCACCCGCACCTAAAACAACCTTTTTACCTGCTTTTCTATATTGATTAGCCATTTTGCCAATTGTGGTTGTTTTTCCAACACCATTTACTCCAACAACCATCACAACATAAGGTTTGTGACCTTTCAAATCTTCAAAGTTTGTAGGAATTTCGGTTTTATTTTCAGCTAAAAGTTTCCCAACTTCATCTTTTAGCAAGGTATTTAATTCAGAAGTACCCACGTATTTTTCGTTAGCAACACGCTTTTGGAGTCTTTCAATAATTTTCAATGTGGTTTCAATACCCACATCGCTGCTTACCAGAATTTCTTCCAGTTCGTCCAAAAAACCGTCATCAACAGAGCTTTTCCCAACTAAAGCTTTGCTGATTTTATCAAACAAACTTGTTTTGGTTTTTTCTAAACCCTGATCAAGTTTTTCTTTCTTTTCCTTGCTGAAAAAACTAAATATTCCCATATTGATGCTGCTAAAATAAAAAAAAGCATTCCGATAAACAGAATGCTTTTCAATAAATACGGTACATAAAATTACTTCTTGAAGTAAGTTTTCACCTCTTCGTTCGTAACGATTTCAGATTTAAAAGTGTAAGAACCTTTTTCGGTTTTTACAGCTCTGTATACTTTTGCGTAATCTTTACCTGCTGAGGTTTTTAGAGTTGCAACTACTTTTTTAGCCATGACTTACTTATTTAATTTCTTTGTGAACAGTTACTTTTTTCATGATCGGGTTGTACTTTTTCAACTCGATACGTTCGGTAGTATTCTTACGATTTTTAGTCGTGATATACCTTGATGTTCCGGCTAAACCACTTGTTTTATGCTCGGTACATTCTAAAATTACTTGGATACGATTACCTTTCTTAGCCATTATCTTTACTCCTATTAGATTTGTCCGTTACGGATATAATCATTTAAAACGGCACTAATGCCCTTCTTGTTAATTGTTTTAATCGCTTTGGTCGAAACTTTCATTACGATCCAGCGATTCTCCTCAGGAATGAAAAATTTCTTTTCCTGTAAATTAGGGTAAAAACGTCTTTTTGTCTTTCTATTTGAGTGAGACACGTTATTACCTACCATCGGACGCTTACCTGTTAAATCACAAACTCTCATGACTGTATTATTCTTGAAAAAAGGACTGCAAATATCTGGGAAATAAATTAAAAAGCAAAAAAATGTTTCAGAAAAATCTTTTCCAAGCTAAAATCCAGCTAAATGGACTACTTGAGATTGATTTATTCTTCATTTTCTCTTGCGGAGTGCAAAAATAGTTAATTTCGAACCAAAATCAGCATAAAAATGAATTACGAATTTATTTTAGTTACTCCGGAAGTAAAAAAACACATCGCTTTAATTCAATTAAACCGACCTAAAGAACTGAATGCCTTAAACCTTCAGCTCATGCTTGAGTTAAAAGATGCCCTTCAAAATTTAGATAAAAATGATGAAGTTCGTTGTATAATTATTACTGGAAACCAACAAGCTTTTGCTGCAGGAGCCGATATTAAGCAAATGGAATCGAGAACTCCGGTTGATTTAATTAAGATTGATCAATTTGAAACCTGGGACCAAATTAGAAAAACTTCCAAGCCAATAATTGCTGCTGTTTGTGGCTTTGCTTTGGGTGGTGGATGCGAATTGGCTATGACCTGTGATATGATTGTTGCTGGTGAAAGCGCTAAATTTGGTCAGCCTGAAATTAAAATTGGTATAATGCCGGGTGCAGGTGGAACACAACGCCTTACGAGAGCAGTTGGAAAAGCTTTAGCCATGGAAATGGTTTTAACCGGAAAATTTATTTCTGCTGAAGAAGCACAAAAAGCTGGTCTTATTAATAGAGTTGTTCCTGATGAGGTTTATTTAGATGAAGCCATAAAATTGGCGACAGAAGTTGCGACTATGAGTCCGATTGCTTTACGCCTTGCGAAAGAAAGTGTTTTAAAATCATTTGAAACCGGCTTACAAGAAGGTTTGTATTTTGAAAGAAAAAATTTCTATTTAACTTTTTCTTCAGAAGATCAAAAAGAAGGAATGAATGCTTTTGTTGAAAAAAGAAAAGCAAACTTTTCTGGTAAATAAGAAGCTAATAAATGAATCCAAAAAATCTTTCCATTTTAGATTTCAATTACAATTTACCGGAGGAGAAAATTGCTTTATATCCGCTTGAGGAAAGAAGTCTCAGTAAATTACTTGTTTATAAAAGGGGAGAAATTCAGCATCAACAATTTAAAAAGATTGGTGATTTTCTTCCGGAAAAATCGTGTTTGGTGTTTAATAATACCAAGGTTATTCATGCCAGATTGTTTTTTAGAAAAGAAAGTGGAGCGCTGATAGAAGTATTTTGTCTCGACCCTTACAAACCTTCTAATTATGAAGAATCTTTTGCAAGTCAAACAAGCTGTCAGTGGGTTTGTATGATTGGCAATGCAAAAAAATGGAAAAGTGGTAAACTAAATCGAGTTTTAGAAATAAATGGAACTCAAATCAATTTTTACTGTGAGATAAAAGACAATTTTGATGGGAAATACATCATTGAATTTTCCTGGGATCAAACATCTATAAGTTTTTCTGAAATATTGGATACAGCCGGAATTTTACCAATTCCTCCCTATTTAAATCGCGAAACTGAAGCATCTGATGAAGAAAGATACCAGACCATTTATGCTAAAAATATGGGCTCGGTAGCTGCTCCAACAGCAGGACTTCATTTTTCAGAGGAAATCATTCAACAACTTTTATCAAATCAACATAAAAAAATAGAACTCACTTTGCATGTTGGAGCAGGAACTTTTAAACCTGTTTCAGCAAGCAAAATGGAAGAGCATTTGATGCACAGAGAAACTGTAATTTTTAGTTTAGAAAATATAAAACAGATTCTTGAACAATTAAAAAATGAACATCCAATAATTCCTGTTGGAACCACCAGTTGCAGAAGTCTTGAAAGTTTGTTCTGGCATGCCTTAAAAGTAAAAAATGCTCAAACTAAATGCAATGAGCTAATAGTAAAACAATGGGATCCTTATGAACTTGAGTGTAATTTTAGTCCACAAGAGGTTTTGGAATTTTTGATTTTAGAGTTAGAATCAAACAATTATAAAGAACTTAGTGGTACAACAGAATTAATGATTGCACCCGGTTATCAATTCAAAATAATTAAAGGACTTATAACCAATTTTCATCAGCCACAAAGCACATTATTGCTATTGGTATCAGCATTGGTAGGTTCAAACTGGAAATATATTTACGAAACAGCTTTGAAAGAAAACTATCGCTTTTTAAGTTATGGCGATAGTAGTTTATTACTTCCAGCTTAGCCGAATTAAAAATTTGCACCGCTATGTTCTGGATATTGATGAACCTGAATTAAACAAATCAAAAAATCCAACGGCTTTTGTTAATTAAAAAAGACTGGTTCAATTTCAGACTATTTATATTGGGAATTATGGCAGGTTTCTGGGTAAGTAAATTTTGATTGTGTGTAACTCAATTCTGATAATCAAGCATCACCAAAAAAAATCTTAGCTTTTCCACAGCTTATCAAGATGTTTTTTAAAAATGTGCATCACTTAATAAAATAAAAAGAGCCGATTCCTTTCGTATCTTTAACCCCCCAAAGAGAAAAAATGGAAGAGAATTATAAATCGGATTCGAAGAAGAAAAAACCCTTAATCAGACAAAGTACATTACCTGATGGAGCAAAATTACCTCCACAGGCTATAGACCTTGAGGAGGCTGTTTTAGGAGCATTAATGCTTGAAAAACATGCAATTACTGTTGTTGCTGAGGTTTTATCTCCAAAGAGTTTTTATAAAGACACTCATTCCATGATTTACGAGGCAATTGTTGTACTCTTTGGAAAAGCAGAACCCATTGATATTTTAACTGTCACTTCTGAACTTAGAAAAAAAGGTCAGTTAGATATTGTTGGAGGAGCCTATTATATAACAATGTTAACAAACAGAGTTACATCTGCTGCTAATATTGAATATCACGCAAGAATAATTGCCGAAAAATTCCTTCAAAGAGAACTTATTAGGATTTCAGGAGAAATTCAAACTGAAGCATTTGAAGACAGTGCCGATGCTTTTAACATGCTTGATTCGGCAGAAAAAAAATTATTTGATCTATCTCAGGGTAATATCAAACGTGCTTATTTAAGCATGAATGCTGTTGTAAAACAAACCTTAAAAGATATTGAGGACATGAAGTTAAAAACCGGTAAATACACCGGAATTCCTTCAGGTTTTACAAAACTAGACAGAATTACAGCAGGATTTCAACGCTCAGATTTAATTATTGTAGCAGCAAGGCCCGGTATGGGTAAAACTGCATTCGCATTAAGTGTTGCCAGAAATGCATCGTTTGAAGGTTTAGGAAAAGATGAATCACCAAGAGGTGTTGCTATTTTCTCTTTGGAAATGGGTAACAAACAAATGGTGAGCAGGATGATTAGTTCTGAGGCTGAAATATCTGGTCATAAACTTAGAACTGGTGAACTTAAAGATTATGAGTGGGAGCAGTTAAATGCAAAAATTGCAGCTTTAAGTGAAGCTCCGATTTTAATTGATGACACCCCTGCCCTATCTGTTTTTGAATTGCGTGCTAAATGCCGTAGGATGAAACAGCAAAATGATATTTCTATGGTTGTTATCGATTACCTACAGTTAATGAGAGGTGATGATACCGGTAATAAAAACGGAAATCGTGAACAAGAGGTGAGTTATATTTCACGTTCATTAAAAGCATTGGCTAAAGAATTAGATGTACCTGTTATTGCTCTTTCTCAGTTAAGTCGTCAAACAGAAAGAAGATCAGCCTCAAATCGCCCTATGTTATCGGATTTAAGGGAATCGGGTTCCATTGAGCAGGATGCTGATATGGTAATGTTTATTTACAGACCAGAATACTATCAATTAGCAGAATGGGAAGATGGAACTCCAACTAGTGGTCAGGCAGAGGTTATGATTGCCAAAAACCGTCATGGAGCCCTAGATAATATTCGTTTAAGATTTTTGAATGATTATACGAAATTCACAGATTTGATGGAAGATCAGTATGCATTCGACAATAACAATGATCTGGTTGACAATCCAGGTGTAATTACCATGAGTTCAAGGTTAAATGATATGCATACAGACGAAGACGATTCTATGGGTGGAATTCCTCCGATTGCTCCGTTCTAATTCAAGAAAACTATGTTATTATATAAAGTGAATATTAGTAGAAACTAGTATTCATAATAAACCATTGCTTGTTTTTGAACGGGGCTAAATGAGATTAAGGTTTCGCTGTTTTTCTTTTTGGCATAACTAAAGGTTTTGTATGCACTATCAGCAATTAAGGTTTCAAAATTTGGATGAACTTTATACTCTTCAACTAAATTAGCTGATTCATCTAAAATGGCTCCGCTAATGTTTTCAGGATCCAAAAATCCATCAACATATTTTCTTACAAATCGCTCTTTTTGAGAATCGGTACCATAATGGCCACCACCTTCTAAAGCAATTGATAATGCATCAATTAATGGAAAAGAATCGGTGAATATTAAACTTCTATCTTTTTTAACAACCCAAAAGTATACCATGGCATCATAGTATTCATCACCCACAATTTTAATTTTGAATTTGTCTTGTTCTGAGGGGTCTGAAAACTGAAAATTAACAGTGGTATCAACCCAAACCTTAGCTAAAATTGGCTTTTCAACAAATTTATCGAAGGTTACAACTTTATATGAATTTGCAATCATTGCTGAATCACTTTTAACCACTGGAGCATCACTATGCAAAACCCCTAAACTTGCGCCTTGTTCGCTTCCGCATGAAGCAAAAACAAAAATTATGAAAAGCAGTATAAAATTCTTCATTAGCGTATTTAAATTTGATTTAAACAGTTAAATCGCTGCTAATTAAAGAAAAAATGGGCAAAATCAACTTACCAGTAAATCATTCACATAAACCGCCACTCTAAAATAGAATTTTTATACTGATAGTCAGATACTTAATTTTTATCTAAAAAAAGTAAAAAAATCAAATCATAGCTAATAATCTATTTGAATAGGTGCCAATCAACCCCAAACTAAGTAAATCTAGGTTTTAATAGAAAACAAATAAATCGATTCTAAAAATCAGAATTCATTTCTTTTAAGGATAAAAATTCATTTAAGGATTTTAAATCTTTTGTGGCTTTTAGAATTTCTATTCCGGTATTTAAAATTGATAAAACCTTTTCGGAATCGCCCATTTCTTCGAAAATAAGCGCTAGTTGATACATTGAAGGCGTATGATTTGATTGAATTTGAATACATTTTTGAAAAAAAGAAATTGATTCATTCAAATTCCCTTCCGACTTATACTCCATTGCTATTGCATAGTTTAAAAACACATCCTCAGGACTTTGCAATAACATTTCAAACAATTTTTCCTTTCTGTTCATCTTTTCCATTCCTATAATTTCAACTATTTTAGTGTAATTTTATGAATAATTATTCTTTTGGGGAGAATATGGTTACTCAAATTGAAAAAAAAATAATTATTTGCAACACATTTGACTCAATTAAAGTCAAGTTTTACCATTTGAAATCGAATAATTTATCCATATGAAAATTCTTGTTTGCATCAGCAATGTGCCTGACACAACTACGAAAGTTTCTTTTACAGAAAACAACTCAAAATTTAATACTCAAGGAGTACAATTTATCATTAATCCTTATGACGAACTTGCCTTAACCAAAGCTTTGGAAATAACTGAAAAAGTTGGTGGAACTGTGACAGCAATTAACGTAGGTTTAGCCGAAACAGAGCCAAGTATTAGAAAAGCATTAGCAATTGGAGCCAATGATGCTGTAAGAATTAATGCTGAACCTGCAGATGCTTACTTTGTAGCAGAACAAATTGCAAATTATGCAGGCTCTTTGGGCTTTGATTTGATTTTAACAGGAAGAGAAAGCATTGATTACAATGGAGGAATGGTTTCAGGAATATTAGCATCTCTGTTAAATTGGCCAAGTGTAAATGTAATTACAAGTATTGAAGTTGATGGAAATACTGCAACCATGGAAAGAGATATTGATGGAGGAAAAGAAAAGCTTTCTTGTAATTTCCCATTTGTTGCTAGTGCTCAAAAAGAATTAACTGAACCACGTATTCCTAACATGAGAGGAATTATGGCTGCAAGAACTAAACCTCTTCAAGTAATTGAAGCACAAAGTTCAGCAATTGGAAGTAGCACACAATCGTTTGAATTACCAGCACCAAAAGGAGCTTGTAAAATGATTGATGCATCAAATGCTGGTGATTTAATCAGAATATTAAACGAGGAAGCAAAAGTTATCTAATCAATGTTAAAAGTCCAAAGCTTGATGAAAGTATTTTTCTTGGCAACAATCCTTTTAGGATTGTGCTCAGATTTACATGCACAAGAATTGGTCTTTATCAATAAAAAAACAGGTAAATCAATCAAAGCAAGAATTGGAGACCAGTTAGCACTTATCTATAATGGTTATAGAAATCAAGAGGAGTTTTATTCTCAGGATATTTTCGCCATAACCGATAGTAGTGTTTTTATGGGAAATGATACCAGATTTGTTCACCCGGGTTTAAGGAAGAATTTTGAAAAAAATGGTCCTACCTACAAAGAGATTCTTTTGAAAGATTTTGTTAAATTCAGAAGAATAAGTGTAGGCAGAAAATTTTTGAAACAGACTTTAAAACTTGGAACCGCCATTGGTACATTTTTTCTTATTTCTGAAATGATTGATAAAAATAATATAAGCAGAGGTCAACAATTTTTAGTTTCATTAGGAATTGGATTTGGGGCAAGTTATTTAGTAAATTTAGCTTTACCCGAAAATCCAAAATATGAAATGAATGATGGCTGGATTGTAACAACAACAAAATAATAATTAAGTATATGTCAGTTTTAGTATTTGCAGAAAACAGTGATGGTATTTTTAAAAAATCTACTTTAGAAGCAATTTCTTATGCAAAAGAAGTAGCTAAAATCACAGGAGGAAATTGCACTGCAATTTCAATCGGAAATGTTAATGAAGAGCAATTGTCTTTATTATCAAAAAATGGTGCTGAGAAAATTATTTCTTTTAACCATGATTCCGTTGTTAATTTTAATGCAGAGGTATTTTCGAAAATTATAGCAGAAACAGCAAAATCAGAAAACAGTAAAACTATAGTTTTTTCTAATACCTATAGCGGAAAATCAGTAGCACCAAGAACAGCTGCAAGCTTAAAAGCTGCTATTGTTAGTGGAGTTATTTCATATCCTGATTTATCAAATGGATTTACAGTTAAAAGAACTGTGTTTTCAGGAAAAGCATTTGCTAATGTAAACATGAGTTCTGATATTAAAGTTATCTCAATAACTCCAAATTCATTTACAATTAATGAAACTAATGATGCCGTAAATATCGTTCCAGCAAGCAACCAGGTTGACGCAAACGATTTTAAAACCAAATCGATTGAAGTATCTAAAGCGAGTGGTAAAATTGCATTAACAGAAGCTGAATTAGTTATTAGTGGAGGACGTGGTTTAAAAGGACCAGAAAACTGGCATTTAGTTGAAGATTTAGCTAATGCATTAGGCGCCGCAACTGCATGTTCAAAACCGGTAAGTGATATGCATTGGAGACCACATAGTGAGCATGTTGGACAAACAGGTATTACAATTAAACCAAATTTATATATTGCAATAGGAATTTCAGGAGCAATCCAACATTTGGCGGGAGTAAGTTCATCAAAAGTTATTGTTGCAATTAATAAAGATCCGGAAGCTCCGTTTTTTAAAGCGGCAGATTATGGTATAGTTGGTGATGCATTTGATGTTTTACCAGCAATTATTAATGCAGCAAAATCCCGTGCATAAAATGGTACCATCGCGATTCATTGCGGTGTACTATTGCGATTCATCACGGTGTTGATTAAAAAAAAATGAGTAGAATAAAATTAAATATTTCAGGACTAAGCACAGGTCAAACCAGTGGCTCATATACCTTAATTTTAAGTGAAGACCATGGGAAACGTAAACTACCAATTGTTATTGGAAGTTTCGAAGCCCAGGCCATTGCAATTGAAATTGAGAAAATAGTACCATTCAGACCAATGACACATGATTTGTTTCTTAATTTCTGTAAAGCTTTTGATATACATATTCATGAGGTAGTAATTTACAATTTGCATGAAGGCGTGTTTCATGCAAAAATGATATGCGAACAAAATGGCGAAATCAGAGAAATAGATGCAAGAACATCAGATGCAATTGCTTTAGCTGTTAGATTTAAATGTCCGATTTATACTTATAAAGAAATTATGGATACAGCAGGGGTTGTTTTTAACGACGACCCTGAAAGTGAATTTGAAGAAGAAATAGGAAGTACTCCTACCCCACCAAAAGTAGATCCTAACGATGTTACAAGATTAACTTTGGATCAACTGAATAAAAAGTTGGAAGATGCAATTCGTATTGAGGATTATGTCTTAGCTGCAAGATATAGAGATGAAATAAACAGGAGAGAGAAATAATATGGAAAGATTTACCGGACTAATTGGAATAGCCTTAATACTTGGCTTGGCTTTTTTATTTTCTAACAACCGAAAAGCGATAAATTACAGAGTTGTTGTTAGTGGTTTAGCCTTACAATTAGCGCTGGCCTTATTCATTCTCAAAACTCAAATCGGACAAAATGTATTTGCCTGGGTTGGAAAAAAAATCGAACAATTATTAATGCTTGCTGATGAAGGTGGTTCTTTTGTTTTTGGTGGATTAATGAAACCAGAACTTTTAAAACCCATTTTTGGTGACAGATATAGCTTCTTATTTATGTTCAAAATTATGCCAACAATTATTTTTGTGGCTGTTTTGGTGAATATCGCTTACCATATTGGATTGATGCAAAGAATTGTATCATTTATTGCCGGATTAGTTCATAGGTTAATGAGAGTTAGTGGTAGTGAAGCCTTATCAAATGTAGCAAGTGCATTTGTTGGTCAGGTTGAAGCCCAAATCATGATTAAGCCTTATATCAATTCGATGACAAAAAGTGAGTTGCTGGCCAGTATGAGTGGAAGTATGGCTACAATTGCTGGAGGTGTAATGGCTGTTTATATTTCAATGGGAGTTCCTGCACCTTATTTATTGGCTGCAAGTATCATGGCTGCTCCGGGAGCTTTGGTTATTTCAAAAATTGTTTGGCCTGAAACAGAAGATTCTCCTACAAAAGGTAATATCAAGTTAGATGTAAAAAAGACACATGTAAATCTATTAGATGCTATTTCACATGGTGCTTCAGATGGATTAAAAGTTTCGTTAAATGTAATTGCCATGTTAATTGGATTTATTGCTTTAATAGCTTTAGTTGATTTGTTGTTTGGCAGATTTGGTGCATTATTGGTTTGGACAGGTTTAACTCCTGATGTTGTTGGAATGGATTTATCGGTTTTAAGTTTAGATAAACTATTTGGCTGGGTATTTTCAGGAATTGCATGGACAATGGGAGTTCCCGCTCAAGATACTGTTACAGCAGGTTCTTTAATGGGAACAAAAATGGTAATTAATGAATTTGTTGCCTATTCAAAACTATCACCAATGATTGCTCAAAATATGCTTCATCCAAAATCGGTTATGATTATCAGTTTTGCTTTATGTGGATTTGCTAATTTTAGTTCAATTGCAATTCAGGTTGGTGGAATTGGAGAATTAGCTCCTGAAAGACGTGGTGACTTAGCCCGATTAGGTTTCAAAGCATTAATGATTGGAACTATGGCCTCTTATATGAGTGCTACTTTAGCCGGTTT
The DNA here is from genome assembly GCA_943361925.1 of Vulcanococcus limneticus LL. GTDB lineage: Bacteria > Bacteroidota > Bacteroidia > UKL13-3 > UKL13-3 > CAISCU01. Next base: position 76,193 of record CALRIT020000009.1, read on the forward strand.
GCTTTTTTAGAAACCGGCTTTTATAATGAAATTGAACTTTCCTGAATATCAATTTAGAATTTCAAAAGAGAAAGAAACGCTAAAAATATTCGACCCAATCAGAAAAAAAAACATTGTTCTAACTCCTGAAGAATGGGTAAGACAACATGTAATTCAATACCTGATTCTTGATTGCAAAATCTCACCTGCATTAATCGCAGTTGAAAGAGCTTTTGAGTTTAATCATTTAAAAAAGCGTTTTGATATCCTTGTTTTTAATCAACAAGGAAAACCACATTTATTGGTAGAATGTAAATCATTTGAAGTTGAACTAAATTCAGAAACCTTAATGCAGATTTCAACTTATAATCAAATTTTAAAAGTTAATCACCTTTGGATTAGCAATGGCTTACAACATCATAGTTTTCATTTGAATGAAAATGCGGATGGATTTATACATACAAGTTCTGAGATGCTTTTGTTATAAATGTTGGTTTAGACCCTGAACAATAAATGCCTTCTGATTTTCATCCATTTCAGTATGAATGGGTATAGAAATTACCTCCTCACAAAGTTTTTCGCTTATTGATAAAGCGCTACCCATTTTGCATATATTTTTAAATGATTCCTGAAAATGAATTGGAAACGGATAATAAACCATACTTGGAATGCCTTCTGATTTCAAATGATTTCGCAATAAATCTCTGTTTCCGTTTCTGAGTTTTAATGTATATTGATGAAAAACATGACTTGAGAATTCACTTCTTTTTGGAACCAAGAGATTAGAATGTTTAGATAGATTTGAATCATAATAACCAGCAACTATACTTCTGGCTTTTTCAAATGATTTTAAATGCTTCAATTTTACCCGAAGAATCGCTGCTTGCAAAGCATCTAATCTGGAATTAAGTCCGATTATATCATGTTTATACTGAACTTTTTGACCATGATTGGCAATCATTCGAATCTTTTCTGCTAATGCTAAATCGTTTGTAAACAAAGCTCCACCATCACCATAACAACCTAGATTTTTGGAAGGAAAAAAGGAGCATGTTCCAATGGTTCCTATTGTTCCTGCCATCCTTTTTATACCTTCAGAAAATGAATAATTGGCTCCAATTGCCTGTGCTGTATCTTCAATTACATATAAATTATGTTTATTGGCGATTTTAAGCAAAGGCTCCATATCAGCACATTGCCCGAATAAATGAACAGGAACAATAACTTTTGTTTTGGGACCTATTGCAGCTTCAATTAGTTTAATATCGATATTAAAAGTTTCGGAATCCACATCAACTAAAACAGGAACCAGACCTAATAATGCAACAACTTCAGCAGTTGCAGCATATGTAAATGCAGGAAGAATCACTTCATCACCCGGTTTTAAATCGAGTGCCATCATGGCTATCTGAAGCGCATCTGTTCCATTAGCACATGAAATTACATATGAACCACCTATAAATGCAGAAAGCTCATTTTCGAAAGAAGAAACATTGTTCCCTTTTATAAAAACTCCTGAATTTAAAACTTCTTGAATAGCCTCATCAATTTCAGGTTTTAATCTTTGGTACTGACTTTTCAAATCAACCATTTGAATAGCTTTTTCCATTTATTTAATCCTCCTCACTTTTCCCTCAATTAATTCATAAACATTGCCTGTAGCATTGCAAATTGCAATATTGTTTGAATCAAAAATCAATTTATCTCCATATTCAGAAACCCATCCAATTTGTCGAGAAGGATTTCCAACTACTAGTCCATAATCCGGAATATCTTTTATTATAACAGCACCAGCGCCAATCATTGCAAATTTCCCTATTGTAATTCCACAAACTATTGTGGCATTTGCACCAATACTTGCTCCTTTTTGAACAATAGTTTTTTTATATTCTTCTTTGCGATTTACAGCACTTCTAGGATTGATAACATTGGTAAAAACCATACTTGGACCTAAAAAAACATCATCTTCACAAACAACACCAGTATAAACAGAAACATTGTTTTGAATCTTGACATTGTTGCCCAAAATTACCTGAGGTGAAACCACCACATTTTGACCAATATTACAATTTTCACCAATGGTACAATTCGACATGATATGCGAAAAATGCCAGATTTTTGTACCTGTTCCAATTGAACAAGGCTCATCTATAAAGGCGGATTCGTGGCTAAAAAATGTTTCTCTGTTGATTGACATGTTTCAAATTAAAGATATTCTGCGGTTATCTTTTTGAATTTTTATTGAGAAGCAAATTTGTATTGATGTAAAGCTATTATTGCTGAAAATTCGGATTAAGCAAAATTGTTATGACAACGTATTGTTTTCTTTACTTTTAATTATTCGTTCTAATTTTTCATCCAATTGTTCCAAATCATAAAAAGTTGCCTCTTCTTTTAGAATCTCCGACAATTCATTTGTAAGGTATTCCTTGTTTGATTCAAATTCAGATTTATCATCAATAATTTCAATTTCACTCTTATTAAACCGGCCTAAGATATTTATTAATTTATCATAAACTATATCATTTACTTTCAACTTGATTATCTGCATAATTTTAGAGTTTGAATACGAATATACTAATAACAAATATCCGAATTTCTACTTGAAGTAATTTTTTATCGATTATCCGCATGTTTACCTATAAATCTTGTTTTGTAATTAACACATTGAAATTAAAATGATAATTAGGATTGCCAAATGATTTTAATACCTCAATATCTTTGGGCTAAAGCCGCAAAGCTATTAAGGTATCAGCAAGATTTCTTTGGGATTTTGAATTCTATATTTAAAAGGAAGAATGTAAAACAAACAGTATCAATAGAAATATTTATCACTATCCTCTAGTATTTCCTTCTTTCTGATTTCTCCCTCACTCATTCTTCATCCTCCCCTCCACACTCCAAACTCAAACTCACACTCCGTCACCCACTCTCCAAACTCACACTCCAAACCCAAACTCACACTCAAACTCAAACGGCCTCTTCCCCTTTTCCCAAAAACAATTTTCAAAAAAAAATCTTACTTTCGTTTCGTGAATCAAACTCAATCTGAAAAACTACTTTGGTACGTTCTCTACACTGCCCCACGCGCCGAGAAAAAGGTTCAAATTGAACTTCAAAAAAAAGGATTTAAAATCTTTCTTCCCCTTCAAAGAACTTTAAAACAATGGAGCGACCGCAAAAAATGGGTTGAGGAGCCATTATTTAAAAGTTATATTTTTATTGAAACCGAACTTGAAAAAAACTATTACGATATCCTCAATACCCATGGAGTTGTAAAGTTTATCAATTTCGAAAAAAAACCAGTTATTGTTAATCAAAGAGAAATTGAAACTATTCAACTTTTACTTGGATATACAGATGGAATGGAAGTTACAGAGGACATTTTTGAAATCGGACAAAAAGTTGAAGTTGTTGCTGGTCCATTAATAGGTTTAAACGGACTCTTGGTTCAAAAAAATGGAAACAATCATTTTATGATGGAGTTAGAAACCATCAACCAAAAAATTCTCATCAATATTCCCGCTAATTTTCTTAGGATTGTATCAGAATAATGAAGAAAACAACTTTTATTGTTATAGGATTTGGTCATATTGGCAAACGACATGCCGAATTAATCTCTAAAAACCCTGATTGCCAATTATTAGCAATAATCGACAACAACCCACAACAAAAAGACAAATTGATTGGAACCGAATTTCAAGAAGTAACATTCTTTGAAAACCTCGATTCATTTTTTAAGGCTGATTTTGCTAAACCTGATGTTGCTTGTATTTGTCTGCCAAACGGACTACATGCAGAATTCGCTATACGTTTACTCAATGAAGGCATACATACATTGATTGAAAAGCCCATGTGTTTGACAAAAAATGAGGGTTTAAAAATCATCGATGCAGCTGAAATGTACAATAAAAAGGTTTTCGTAGTTAAGCAAAACCGCTATTCACCTCCATCCCTTTGGATGAAGGAAATAATTGAATCTGGAAAACTTGGAAAATTGTTTATGGTTCAAATCAATTGTTTCTGGAATAGAGATGTACGTTATTACCAACCTAAAACCTGGAGAGGGAGCAAGGAACTAGATGGAGGAACATTGTTTACACAGTTTAGTCATTTTGTAGATATCATGTATTGGGTTTTTGGTGATGTAAAAAACATTCAATCTCGTTTTTACAATTTCAACCACCAAGAATTAACCGAATTTGAGGATTCTGGTATTGTATCTTTTGATTTTGTAAAAGAAGGAAGTGGCATCTTTCAGTTTAGCACCTCTGTTTTTGATAAAAATCTTGAAAGCAGTATGACTGTAATTGGAGAAAATGGTTCCTTTAAAATTGGCGGGCAATACATGAATGAAATATCTTATTGCCATATAAAAGACTACCAAATGCCAAAACTTCCTGAAACCAATCTTCCTAATAATTATGGCAATTACCATGGAAGTGCATCGAACCACCAGTATGTATTCGAGAATATTATTTCAACTTTAAAAGGAGAAACAAGTATTGCAACTAAAGCAGAAGACGGATTGATGGTGGTTGATATTATTGAAAGGATGTACGGAAATTGAGAAATTTAAGTAAAATGGGATGATTTTAAACAATTGGGAATCATCAACCAATTTAAAAGCCAAAGCCACCACTTATCCATAAACAGGAATTTAGGAAAATCAAAATTCCAAAAATAAAACTCCTAAATAGTAGTGATTCTGAGACTTAATTAAGAATGAAGGTGTTTTAAAACAAATAATCACAAAAGCTTAACCTGCACCTATTAATTTTTGCTTTGTTTTCAACTCTCAGGGCTTATTTTTGCAGGATTCTGAATTATTACACAATTGTTTAGTAATCAGTTAAAATAAAAATATTTCAATAAATGAAAATGAATAAATTATCAAAAGTCCTTTTTTTGATTGTTCCAATAATCTTTGTAATGCAATCATGCATAGGTAATAAAGATTATATATATCTTCAGAATAAAGGTGATAAAAGTAATGATTCTGCTAATACTTTTACTATTCAAGTAAGCGACTACCATTTAAAACCAGGAGATATCCTACATATTAAAGTTGTTACAGAGGATGAAAAAATGAACTCTATTTTTAATCCACTAACAGCTGGAAATATGAATATGATGCAACAACAAGGAGCAGGAACACCATTTTACATTATGGGTTATAGTTTAGATAAAAATGGAGTTTTGGATTTACCTTATATAGGAAAAATTGATTTAAAGGGAAAAACTGTTGATGATGCTAAAGTTTTATTAGAAAATGAAGCTAAAAAATATTTCAAAAACTTTTTTATCCAAATAAAAATAGCTGAATTCAGGTTTAGTATTTTAGGCTCAGTGAATAGACCGGGTCAGTTTTATTTTATGGTGAACAAATTAAATATTCTTGAAGCATTGGCTATGTCGGGTGATGTGAATGAAATAGCCAAAAGAAACAAACTAACTTTAATTCGCGAGATTGATGGAAAAACCCATTTATACGATATCGATTTAACTAATCGTAATTTATTAAACTCTCCTTATTTCTATATTCATCCAAATGATATAATTTATGTTCAACCTGTTAAATCAAGGAGTATTGGTAACTTGAGTAATTTCCAGGGAACATTAAGTTCTGTTTTACCTATCTTCAGTACATTTTTAACTGTACTGAACACTTATATCATTCTTCAAAATCTTAAATAATTCTAATGGAAAATAATTCAAATCAACCAAATTTTGTTGATCAAAGTATTACATCAACAATTAACTTTAAAACTATTGTTGGTAGATTTCTCGGTTACTTGCCTTATTTTATTGTTTCAATTTTTGTAGGATTATCAATTGCATTTTTAGTCAATCGTTATTCAACCGAAAAATATACTGTTAAATCACAATTTTTAATAAAAGAAAAAACGGGAAGAGGTGGATTTGATGGAATGGAAAACTTCCTTCAGGGAATGCAATTGGTTAATTCAAGTAAATCAATAGAAAATGAAATTGGATTGATGCGTTCTAGAATCATTGTTCAGGAAACATTGAGAAATTGTGATTTTAACATTTCTTATTTTAGTGCAGGTAGTATAAAAACACAAGATTTGTATCCTAATCATCCATTTGTAGTTATTATAGACTCTAACCATCTCCAAATCTTTGATTTTAAGTATAAAGTTAAAATCGTTAGTTCTAATTCTTTTATTCTGGATATCAATCCTGAGGATCAAAAATATACTCAATTAATTCCGGCTAAAAAACAGAATCTAAACATTCCAGTTAAGCCCCTAAAGAAAGAGTACAAATTCAATGAAATCATTGAATCAGAAAGTTTCAGATTCCAGGTTCTTGCTACAATTCCAGAATTAATTGTACCTCAAGCTGAATTTTATTTTGTATTCAATTCATTTGGTTCTTTAGTAAGAAAATATTCAAATTCTTATGATATTAAGCCTATTAATAAACAAGCTAGTATTGTAGATATTTCAAAAGAAACCTCTGAACCTGCGAAGGATGTAAAATTCATCAACAACCTGATGCAGACTTATATCCAAAAAGACCTTTCAGATAAAAACCAAATTTCAGTAAATACAATCCACTTTATTGACACATACCTAATTAGCATCACTGATTCTTTGCAGTTCTTTGAAGACAAACTTCAAAATTTTAGAATGAACAATAAATTAGTAGATTTAGGTGTTCAGGGAAAAAATTTAATGGACAATATTTTTGATTTAGAAAACAGGAAATCAGAAGAAGAAATCAAACAAAAATATTATGATTACCTGCATGATTATATCAAAAAGAATAAAGACCTTGATAAAATAATTGCACCTGGAATATTAGGGATTGGAGACCCACTTTTAAATCAACTTGTAGCTCGTCTTTCTCAGCTTTACAGTGAAAAAATTATCTTGGAACAAAATTCCGAAAAATTAAATCCTTCCTTGATTGAAAAAGAAAAAGGAATTGAAGTAATTAAATCTACTTTAATTGAAAATCTTAATAGCATCAAAGGAAGTTCTAAAATTATGGTTGGTGAGTTAAATAGCAGAATCAAAGAATTTGAAGCAACAGCTATGACTTTGCCAGAAAAAGAACAAAAGCTATTGACTATCGAGAGAAAATACAAGCTAAACGATAAATTATTAACTTATTTATTAGAGAAAAAAGCAGAAGCTGGTATAGCAGGTGCTTCAAATATTTCTGATAACAGAATAGTAGATTATGCAATAGTTGGTTCTAAAATTTCACCAAAAAACTCTGTAAACTTTTTTATTGGATTGGGAGCAGGAATCATTATCCCATTAATTATTGTTTTTAGTATTGAATTTTTTGACACGAGAATAAATAACCATTCAATTCTTCAAGAGATTACCCGTATTCCTGTTATAGGAAATATACCTCACAATAACAAAAACACAGCCTTAGTTATTGCAAATCATCCGAAAGCAGTCGTTTCTGAAAGTTTCCGAAATCTTCGATCCAATATTAATTATATGGGGAAAGCCAAAGGAAAAGATGAAAATACAACAATACTTATTACTTCAACCGTTTCTGGGGAAGGAAAAACATTTGTGAGTATGAATATTGCATCGGTTTTGGCAATTGGAGGTTACAAAACATTATTGATTGGGGTGGATTTACGTAAACCGAAAATTTTCCAGGATTTTAAATTAGATAACAGTATCGGTATTTCTAATTACATCATTGGAAAAGCTAGTAAAAACGAAATTGTTCAACCTACAAATCTTGAAAATCTTTCAATTATTACTTCAGGACCAACTCCTCCAAATCCTTCTGAGTTAATTATGTCAGACACTTTCAAAGACTTGTTAAAGGAATTAAAATCAGAATTTGATTATATTATTCTGGATACACCTCCTATTGGATTGGTTGCGGATGGTTTGGATTTGATGCAACATGCCGATATTATTTTGTACATGGTAAGACAAAGAATTTCTCGTAAAAATTACCTGACCATGATCAATGATATTCATAACAAAGAAAGAGATAAGAGTATTGGATTGGTATTTAATGATATCAACTTTGCATCTGTTTATGGATATGGATATGGCTCTTATGGTTATGGATATGGCCAAGCCAACTATGGTTCATATGGCTATGGCGGTTATGGCTACGGATATGGCTACGGTTATGGATATGGTTACGGATATGGATATGGTAACTATGGAGATGTAGAAACAGAGAAAAAACCACTTTGGAAAAGAATCTTAGGATTATAAAAAAGAATCCCCTTGCTCAAATTGAACAAGGGGATTTTTTTATGTTTTTGATTGAACTCTTTTATTATTGTTTCAATGACTCAAATTCTTTCTCTAGAAAATCTGAAGCAAGACTCAATTTATTTATGGTATCTAATAACCATTGTTTATCGGAGTTCAATTGTGCTTCAGATGCTTTTAAAATTCTTTTAACTTCTTTTGGAGCCGATCCTCCTAAAGCAGCATAAGATAAAACCATTTTTTCCGGACTTATTGCTTCCAAAAATTCCGATTGGTTCATTGGAAATTCCTTATTAACCAAAGTTGCTTCATTATGAACAACTTCAGTGTAAATAGATTGAACTTTATCAAATGGAATATCTTTCATGGGAATACCATTGGTTCTAGCTTCATCAACAAGCTTTGAAGCAAATCCATGTCCTATTGATAAAGGTATATTGGCCTGGTCTTGCAAAGCAGAAACTAATTCTGAAGAAGTAGAATATTCCTGATGAATTTCGAATAGTGCTGCCGATTCAGATAACCTAATACCTAATAAAACATCTATTACCTCTTTCATTAAAAGTAAAGATGTATCAAGTGTATGAGCAGCATCAAACCTTTTATAATCGGTCATACCTGAATTCACATTGTGCCCTGCCAACATTGCTGAAACAGATGCTCCAATTAATTCACTTGCCAATAAACGAGCACGGTTTAATACTACAGGATTTCGTTTTTGTGGCATTAAAGTACTTGGACTAAGTAAGTTTTTATCATCAATAAAAATCCAGTTTTTACTATGATGGAATTGCACATGAATGTCTTGAATAAATGTACTCAAGGATAAGCCAATTAATGATGCATTTTGAGCGGTTTCTGAACCAACATCAAAAACAGAAATTTGAGCAGCATCAAATGCATTTTCAACACAAGCATCAAAACCAAGCAATTGTGCTAAATACGGTCTATCTACATTGTATCTAGTAGTAGCAAGAGCTGCAGCACCGAGAGGACTTAGATTTAATCGCTTATAATTTTCAATCAATCTTTGTGCAGTTCTTTGCAAAGCAGCCTCATATCCACACATTAAATGCCCAAAAGTTACAGGCTGGGCCTGAACTCCATTTGTATAAGCAGGAACTAATGATTCGGCATATTGAAAACCCACTTTTAACATGAGTTCGCGCACTTCATTCAATTTAGATAAAACATGAACAAAGCGGTCTCGAAGAAATAATCTGTGCAAAGTCGCTAACATGCATTGACGACTTCTACCTGAGTGCATACGTGAAACATCAGGCCCTCCAAGTTTATGTAAAATAGCCTGAACTTGTAAATAATCGGTAGGTTTATTTGAAGTTATTTGCTTTACATGGTCTATAACACTACTTATAGTTTTTGCAGTTATTGACGCATTTTCAGGTTGAATTAGTTTGACTTTTTTTGCTGCAATAGTAGTTGCCTTATCCATTTGGCAATACCAGTAAAAGGCATCTCTTTCTTTTAAATCAATTGAGCCAATCATTTTTATTTAGTGATTTGATTATCTGATTTGAACTGCTCCAATCTCCACTCAAGATTACGTTTTACTGCAGCCCATTCCTGGTTGATTATACTATAATAACAAGTATCTCTGATGATTCCATTGTCAATATAGGAATGATTTCTTAAAATACCATCTAGTTTAGCACCTAATCTTTCAATAGCTTTTCTGCTGGCTTCATTAAATGTTGAAGTAGTAAATCCTACTGCAATACAATCAAGTTTTTCAAAAGCATATTTTAATAACAAATACTTTGCTTCAGCATTTAAAGCTGTTTTTTGAACACGTTTAGCGTACCATGTATAACCAATTTCAACTCTTTTGTTATTGCTATCCAGTAATTGATATGAGGTCATACCGACAATTTTATTTTCTTTATCCAGCACTGTAAAGGGCATCATTGTTCCTTTTTCAGCAAGATTTAAACGGCGTTTGATTTCAGCATTCATCCCTTCTGGCGATGGTACACGAGTAAACCAAAGTTTCCAAAGTTCACCATCTTTTACCGCTTCAACTAAATCGGCTTCGTGCTCTAATTTTAATGGAATCAATGAAACATTTTCTCCAATAAAACTTATACCGGGTTTCCAGTCATTTGAATTTTCCATTTCAATTTGATTTTAAATTCTCGATTAATGAGAATTTTACTTTAAAGATATGTATTTGAGTTGATGTAATATGGCAGATAATCCTTTGACATTTCAATCACTTTATTTGCGCAATGAGTTTTATGAACTTGAGCAAACATCGATTTAACAGCAGCTTCAGAATCCTCCTCAAAACGTGATGGTGCTCCTGGTCGTGGAAGGAAAAAAGTATAAAAACGAACTCCTTCAGTTAGTATCCCATTAGCCCAAAGATTATGCATTATTTTACCCTCTTTTGAAACTACATTCATTGACTTTGTAACCTCAATTCCCGAAGACTCAAATGGACCTTTAGAATAAATTCTAGCAAAACCCTGATTAATTAAACCATCAACTAATGGATTCCTTTCTATTGATAAATCATTCGGAATTCTTGCTCTAATTACATAATCAACTTCAACCTCATAATCAGGCCAAATTGCTGATTTTACAAGCCATTTGCTATTTTGACTGATGCACTTAGCTTTAGGACCGAAATCTATTTTCAAAATTCCTGCTTCAATTAAAGCTATTAATTGAGCAATTCTTTCTTTAGGAGGTCCAACACTTAATCTTTTTAATAAGGGTAAAAAATCATTATAAAACCATTTATGTGATTCACCTGAAAGTCCACCAAAATCCACAACTTTTGCGATTCTTTCTCTTAAATCCCGAAGCACATCACAAGAAGCTTTAAGCGGACTTTTCTCATTCCCAATACACGATTCCTCATAATCTTTTTTGATATGATTTAATATAAAATCTGAAAAAACAGATTGAGATGTTAAGACAGATTCTGATATTGGTTGTTTGATTCTTGTCCAAGAAAATTCTTTGGTTGAATTATTGTTAATGCCAGCCAATTCATTATGAAGATTAACAGAATTGTAAACTTCCTCCATTTCTTTGATAAGTAAAGGAAGGATTTGTGATTCAAAATCTATTTCATTCTGAGCACATAATTGTTCTGCATATTCTTGTGTAAAATATTTTACATGAGGATTGTATGAGAACTTCTTGTAATTATTGGGCTTAGCTTGCAAAGGCAATCCACTTCTTGAAAATGCAAAAATTTGCGGTTCTGAACCTGATTGTATGTACTTCAATCCTTCTTTCTCATTCTCACCTGCTGAAACGAATTTGCCTCCCCTACCTATGGTTAATTCTGCAATTAAATCGAATGCAGTAAGACCCAGACCTTCAATTGCAACTTTAGAGGAAGCTTGTATATGACTTAATTTTTCAACTATTGGAAAAGGATTTTCAATTAAATACTGAGGTTTTGTTTCCTTTAATAAATTTTCCTTTGGCATGTTGTGCCCTGTTGTTAAAAATAGAAAATCAAAATTCTCATAGACAATCCCATTTGCAATCAAATTCCAAGTTCCATCATCATTACGATTAGCAGAAGACACATATTCTTTTATTATTTGAACATCAATATTTGAAGGAATCTTTTGCATTAATTTTTGGAAAGTTTCCTGAAGGTAAATTCCAAAATATGCTCTGGGATGGTATTTATCACCACCTTTTTCAATGTTTAATTCAGGATTTCTTTCCGCATATTCAGCAATCCAATCTTCAAAATCAGGACCTTTAAACCTATCTACTAAATCCGTTTCTGAAGAAATTGGAAATTGAGTAATCTGACTTGTAATGGTATTCATTAAATGCTTATCCGATTGATGAATCCAATGACAGCCGGGACCAAATTCATTTTTATCAAACAAAAATAGCTGAAAATTTACCTCAGTTATTTGGCTCGCATGAGCAATGATTCTCTCAATTAAGGATAATCCTCTTGGTCCAATTCCAACAATTGAAATTTTATTCATATGAATTGATACCCTCAATTTTTTTAAATGTGTACGCCAACCTAAAGTATTTTTCAAAAATTGTCATCTAAAAATAATTTGTGCCAAATTTATAAACCGAACTCTGATTAAAAATGATTTTAAACAACAACCATGTTTCTATGATCAATCAATAAAGGACTTTTTTGTGAAACAGGATTCACAAAATAATCACCGGACTCAGCCTTTATTAAAATTAATTCATATTCTGTAGGAGAAATTTTCAAGATTAACCTTAAATCAGCCTCCAATTTTTCAAAATCAATTGATTTATCTTGAAAAGGAGTAATAAGGAATTCAAGTTTTGATTTACCTAAATCGTTTAAAGAAAGTTTTATCTGATACCTGGCAAATTCATTTAGAACAGGATTGAGCATTTCTTCGAAAATATAAACCTGAAGCAATCGGAATCCATACTCACCTCTTTTTTTCCATTCGAACCAAGTTTCATTGTTTTCTAAATAAACCCTTCCAACATCACCAAGTCTGTATTTTAAAACCGGAAAACGTTCTTTAACTTTATTTGTAATTAAAATGTTTCCATATCCAAATTCATCTGGATTTTCAACATCAACTAAAATTAAATCATCCAATAATTTATACTTTCCTGGATAAGCAGAATAATCTGTATAAGCAAAAGTTCCAATTTCCATTGCACCATATAAACCTACAATTTTCTCAACTCCAAAAACGTCTTTAATGGTTTGTAAAAATTGGTTGCTTAGAACCTCACCTCCAAAAATAAACTTCCTGAATTTTAATTTTAAGCCATTCTCTTGAACATAATTTGCAAACTGTAAAATTCTTGTAGGTGTGCCAACTAAGGTATTTGCATGAAGTGCACTAGCAAAATTATATACATACTCATCAGGTGTTATAGCTCCAAGTCCCAAAGAAGTAGCTTCACAATGTTCTATAATATAATCCAACAAGGATGCTGAACGATATAAATGTTTATAATTGAATAGATTAATACAAATATCTGTTGGTTCAATTAGTGATTCGGCCTTTAATTTAGCTACCAGAATATCTCTTTGTTTATAATTTTCGAAAGGGTCAACAGGTATCAGTAAAGATTCCGACATGGTACCTCCGGTTCTTTGCAGGTAAACACCTTTTTGTTCTTCTTGCAATTTAAAATTTTCACCAATCAACTGCCTTAATACGGTTTTATCCATAATTGGCAATGATTCGTAAGTTGAATCACTTTTTATAAAACCTTTTAAAAAAGGATTTCCTTTTACCTTTTCGACGAACTCATTTAATAAATCAGTATTCTTTTGATAACTCATTTAGTTTATTTAATTTTTTGGATGTGAGCCCGCAAATAACTTTGCTCTTTGGTCTTTAACATTAATTATGCCAGAATGCCCGCCTCTGAAAATTCCATGTCCAAATGAAATCTCATTCAGAAACAATAACATTCCTACATAAATTGTAGGTTCAGGTGAAGGAAATAATTCCTGCTTTACAAATAACTGAGCCATATAATCTGCCCCCTGTTCATGCAAAAATGTTTCTAAATCATTTCCTTTGAAATCTGATTTCAGATACATATCAATTCCTCTACCTCCACTGTTTTTCTTAAAAATCCATTCATTTGAGTCTGAAATAATTTTATTCTTAATATCAGAATTATCCAAACCAAAAGAAGGAATTAGAAACTTTTCTAGAAATGTATATTCGTCTTCATTTAAAAATTGTGTCATCAAAGATTTGTTGCTAAGAATCGACAAAATCCTTTTATCATGAACCAAAATAAGCGTACGAACATCATTCAAACAAAAACCATTCTGAACCATTGATTTTAGAACTTCAGAATCAAATCCCAACAATTCCAGTCTATCCATTTCCAAGATAAACTGACTTACAGGAATACCTTTGCAAGTAACCTGGCCCGAATCATTTAAACTTAATTCAGCAGGAGACATACTTAGTACCTTGAAGCCATTTGACTCAAAAATTCTCAATAAACCAAATACTTCTGTTCCGGGTTCTTTATTGTGCAAAAGCACGAGTTCAACGTCTTTATTAAATTTTGACATCAAAACTTCAGGAAATTTCAACTGGGAAGAAATTGACTCAAAAGGTAAATTCTCTTTTTTATAAATTTCAGAAAGTATTTGTTGTGAATAATAAGAAACCATCCAACCATTGATTGGGTATCTGGCACCAATTTCACAAATCTTAGGTTGTAAAGTTGCTTCTTCAATTACAAAATCAGGACGAAACATTCCAATTTCAAATGGAACATCTTTTGCAAACTCAAGTATTCTTTCGAGCTCTAAAGGGAAATTATAGGTAGAACGAATTCTTTCTTCAGTAAAATAGTTAGCGACTATAGCCTTGATACCTTTCACTAAAACCCTGTTCAGTTCTGCCCAAATTTCATTAAAATTAGGATCAACTTGTAAAATAGTATCACTATAATCGTTTACCGATAAATTAATTTTTTGATAAAGTTGATTTGAAATGCCATTAAAAAAGGCATCAACTGTATTCGTTTTATTGAGGATTCCTTGTGGTTGAATTGAATATGAAAAAGAATCTATTTGTAATTTTGAACTCATTAAGTAATTATTAGCAATAATACTTCTAAATCATTCAAATATCATTCATAATACTTAAACAAAAATATTGTTAATTGTCAAATTTTTAATCTAAACAACTAAAAAACAATCATTTGAATCTACCAAAGCAAAATTTTCAAACTTCTTCTTTAAAAACTTTTCTGTAATTAAATTTTGGAATTGAATGAGTTTTGGTTTTATGAAACTCTGAAACAAATCTAGGCTACTCTAAGGGATTAGGCCGATTTTTCAGAAACGAATTTGATTACATACAATATTTTTATTTAAATAATGATGATTTAATATTTGGTTGAATTAGGTGTATAGACAAAGAAATTTAAATTTAATGAAGAATAAAAATGCCTGAATCAAAAAAACACAAATTCTCAAAATAAGAAGGCAAAAAAAAAGCACAAACATTTGATTTTGTGCTTTTTTGCAAACAATAAAAGTGTTTGCTATTCATCCCAAATAAAAAATCGTGGTTAACCCTTAGTATTTGTTGAACAATGTTTAAAATAAGAAGTAAAAAAAATTGGCTTGAATTAATTTTTTAAGGCTGATAAAATAGATTCAGCACAATTAATTCTGCCATTTGTATTCCAATGTTTATCAAATCCAAAAGAATATGGTTTTAATTTATGATTAATTTCTACACAATTATAACCTAAGCTATCCAGAATAGTAGGATTGAATTTATTAGCTTCATAAATAAATATGGTTTTATCTTTATTAAAAACACTGAAATCAAAATAAATAGGATCTAAGGTTTCGACATAAGATTCTTTTGAGATTAATTCCATAAAACTCTTTTTAAAATTCATCAATAAGCCTTGATTTTTTATCAAATATCTCAAGAATGCAAATTTATAATATATCCTTTTGATCAAAGATTCTTCTTGTACCAAAACTCCCTGATTCATGAAAATAGCTTTGCTCTGCATTAAATCTCCATTCGTTATAAGGATTATCACCTTGTGGTAAGGTTTTTTTTCAATTTCTTTATAAAGTAATACATAGTCAAAAATATTACCATCTGAATGACCATATTCATGAACTTCAACACTATCATTCATTAAACTTTCAATTCGCCTTCCTATTGAAGTTTCAACATTTTCATGAAAGCCTTCAATATAAGAATCGCCAATTAATGCATAGTTAATTTTATTTGAATCAATATTGCTGTAATCTTTAATACTATTCCAGCCTTGATTATTAATGTTAATATTTGCTTTTATTTCTCCTAAGCCTCCTTTTACCCATTTTCCTTTAAAATTCTTTTGAAAAAGCATATTATCATTTATATTTTGTGCAGGAACTTGAATCGAAGCCAGGTTCAAAACTCTTACCAAAACTTCCAGAATCAGAACTGAAAGGACTAAAATGATGGCAATTTTTGTTAAAAACTGTTTCATTAAAACTGGAAATAAATAAATGATAATGCCTTATTTATTGGCACATTAATAATGATATAAGCTATAATACTTCCCTGTAAAACCAGCATCCAGTTCGGACTTACTCTTTCTAACCAGTTATGAACTTTTTTAACAATTAATATTTCGATAATAATTAAAGCTAAAATATTTAGTAATTCAATACCTAATGGTTGATTATCGTAAGGATTTAAGAAAGATGAAAAGCCAATTTTTCCTTCTGCAAAATTGAACATGGCTTTAAAGTATTCGAAAGCATGAGTGAGGTTATTTGCTCTGAAGATTACCCATCCTATTGTTACTAAAACGAAAGTGAGTAATATGTTTCCGATTTGTAGAATTGGATTGGCATCTGAAGACTTCAATTCAGATTTTTCAGACCTTACAACAAATGAAGGCAAGAACATCAATGCATGAAACAAACCCCAAATAATAAAAGTCCAGTTGGCACCATGCCAGAATCCGGAAACCAAAAAGATAATGAACACATTTCTAATTCCCATCAATTTACTCACTCTGGATCCACCTAAAGGAATGTACAAATAATCTCTGAACCAGCTTGATAAAGAAATATGCCATTTCTTCCAAAATTCAGGAATCGATTTAGAGAAATAGGGGAAATTAAAGTTCAATAATAATTCAAGTCCAAAGAACCTCGATACTCCTCTCGCTATATCTGAATAACCGCTAAAATCACAGTAAATCTGAATTGAAAAAAGGAAGGCTCCCAGTAAAATTACTGCGGGTGAATAGTTGGAATAATTATTAAAAATTTCATCTACACTTGGGGAGATATTATCGGCAATCGCCACTTTTTTAAAGTAACCCCATAAAACTAGATTGATACCTGAAATAACATATTTGCTGTTAAAAATTCTTGGTTTTTGTATTTGAGGAAGCAAGTGAGTTGCTCTTTCAATAGGACCTGCAACCAATAATGGGAAATAACTTACAAATAAACCATATTCAACAAAACGTCTTTCCGGAACAATTCTTCTTTTGTAAATATCAATTACATAAGACAAACCGTGAAAGGTGTAAAATGAAATCCCTACAGGTAAAATTACATTTAATAATTTAACATTGATTTGTAAATTAAACACCTGCAATAAATCCTGGAAACTACTAATAAAGAAATTATAGTATTTAAAAATTCCAAGAAAACCCAGGTTAATGGAAACACTTAATACCAACCATATTTTTCTGCTTATTTCACTTTTTGCATCATGTATTTTTAAACCTGAATAGTAATCAAGAACGGTAGAAAACATCAATAAAAACAAAAACCTCCAATCCCAAGTGCCATAAAAAATATAGCTTGAGAACAAGAGAAGTATATTTTGATGTTTTACATTGTTCCTTAAAAGAAACCAGTAAATAAAAAATACTAAGGGAAGGAAAACTAAAAATATGAGTGAATTAAATAACATTCCTGTTTTTTATGATAACACAGTTTTAATTATTATAATAACTCTATTTAAATCTTCTGTGGTAAGATTAGAACCTGAAGGTAAACAAAGTCCCATTTCAAATAATTTTTCTGCGGTACCATCGCCATAAAAAGGAGCATCCGCAAAAACCGGCTGCAAGTGCATTGGTTTCCATAAAGGTCTGCTTTCAATATTTTCTGTATCTAAAGCCAATCTGATATCCTCTCTGCTAATTCCTTTTGTTTTAGAAGGATCAACGGTAATACAAGTTAACCAGCGGTTTGAATAAGCACCATCTTTTTCTTCCAATAATTCTATTCCATCAAAGCCAGCCAATTGAGTTTTATAAAACTCATAATTTTTCCTACGTTGGTTTACACGGTCTTGCAAAACAAGCATTTGACCTCTTCCAATACCAGCAGAGATATTACTCATTCTGTAATTATATCCAATGTGAGAATGTTGGTAATGAGGAGCATTATCGCGAGCCTGAGTTGATAAAAATCTGGCCATTTTAATGTGCTCTTCTTTATTTGAAATCAATGCACCACCACCTGAAGTAGTAATGATTTTATTTCCATTAAAAGATAATACACCAAAATCGCTGAATGAACCACAAGCTTTTCCATTCAATGAAGAACCCAATGCTTCTGCAGCATCTTCAATAATTGGCACTCCATATGTTGCTGCAATTTTTGTAATTTCATCCATTTTAGCAGGCATACCATATAAATGCACAGGGATTATTGCTTTAGGCTTTTTACCTTTTGCTGCTAAATCCTTTAAAGCTGCTTCAAGATGTTCAGGACTCATGTTCCAAGTATCCTTTTCAGAATCGATAAAAACAGGAATTGCACCTTGGTAAACAATTGGATTTGCAGATGCACTAAAGGTAAAACTTTGGCAAATAACCAAATCACCATGCCCCACACCCAACATGATTAATGATAGATGAATAGCAGCTGTACCTGATGATAAAGCAGCAGCATAACCAGTACCTGTAAAAGTAGCTAAGTCTTTTTCGAAGCCATCTACATTTGGACCTAATGGTGCTACCCAATTGGAATCGAAAGCTTCAGTTACAAATTCTCTTTCTTTCCCTCCCATATGCGGAGATGAAAGCCATATTTTTTCTTTATTCATATCGTTTTTTTTACAATTGCCGGAACTCCAACTGCAATAGAATTATCAGGAATATTTTTTGTTACAACGGCACCAGCTCCAATCTTACAATTTTTGCCAATTTGTATTCCGGGTAAAACTACAGCCCCAGAACCAATTAAGGTTCCATCGCCAATTTTAACATTTCCGGAAATACTTACATTGTACATGATGGAAACAAAATCCCCCAAAACAGAATCATGCCCAATGATGCTCCTTGCGTTGATTAAACTGTGTTGACCAACCTTTACATCACATGACACTACCACATCAAATCCCAAAATACATCCTAACCCTAAATAAGCAGATGAATGTATATTAGTCGATTCAGAAATTAAATTAACATATAATTGTTGTGCTCCTAGTTTGCTGACAATCCTACTTTTTATAGCAGGTTCAGCAATGGAAATCACCAGTGGAAAATTCTCAGCAACTTCATGTATTACCGGCTTGGTATTACATGAATTTACATTTAAATCATCATCAATAAAAAATGCTAGTTCAAGATTGGATTGGTTTGATTCTGCTATCCAATCTGCCTCTTTACCCATTCCTCCTGCGCCATAAACAGCAAACTTATCGGCCATCAATAAACAGGAGGTTTAGTTTAGTTTCAAGAGATTTTCTTCTCTCATCATAATAGGTAAAGAATCAACATCTCTTAAGAAGATTAATCCTTTTTCGAATTCGTACATTTTATAGTTGTAATCATAATTCGGGTCACCATCCATAATTCTGATTGTATCTTCTGCGAAATTAGCTCCACCTGCTGCAAAACATTGTGTAAAGGCAACGTGTCTTACATTTACCTCAGTTATATATGGGGTTCCATCAGCATCTTCTTTAAAATCTACAGTAAAGAAACCATGTTTGGGACTACCAGAAACCTTAAACAATTCATCCATTGCTTTAGTTGCTACTTCAACCAATTTAGGTTCGTTTAATAAACGTCCAAAAGAGGTATTTCCCGTGATACCGGAAGGAGCCACTTTTGCCATGATATAATTTACCCTTTCACCACAAGCCGAACGGATCAATTTTCCATTAAAATACAATAATTTACAGGCAAGGTTTCTGCCCGGTAAAAACTTACTTGCTAAAAAGGTTTTAACACCCGGATTGATTTGAACCCAGTTCTTCAATGATTCTTCACCATCTACTCTTAGTGAACCCAAACCTGATGTTCCACTAGAACTTCTTACCCAAAAATCATTACCTAATTTATTGAATACACTTGAAAAATCTGTTATATTTCTATCAAATTCAACTGATGGCGGAACCAAATCCAATGAATCCAGTAATTCCGTCATTTGTGCCTTATCAACCAATAATCCGGCAATTTTACTTCCCGGTAATAATGCTTTACAAGGAAGTTTGCCTTCTTCAGCTCTTTTACTCCATTCCATTACTTCCAATTCGGGTAGAATGACAGCCAAATCAATTTGATGAGTTTTAACAATCTCCTCTATTTTATCCCAATAAGCTGCATCAGTACATCTTGGAATTACATACGATTTGCTAAACAATTCTGTTTGGTATAAACCCATCGACAAAGGATTGATATCCGTTGCAATCAGCTCATACATTTTATACCTGCTGTACTTTTTTAAAGCAATTGAAAAACTACGTGGAGTTGGGCCACCTACACCTGTAACTAATATTTTCATAAGTTTTAATTTTTTCCGTTGAAAGGCAACATAGGTCGGTCTTCGCTTTGGTTCACACCTTCACTAACCAATACCTTTTTTAATGTGAGAAATAGAATTTTTATATCTAACAAAAATGAAAGATTGTCTACATAATAAACATCATGACTAAACTTTTCTGTCCAACTGATGCTGTTTCTTCCGCTAACCTGAGCCAGTCCGGTAATTCCCGGTCTAACATCATGTCTGCGTTTTTGTTCTTCTGAATACAATGGAATATACTTAAACAACAATGGTCTTGGACCAACCAAACTCATATCACCTTTTAGTACATTAATCAATTGAGGTAATTCATCAATTGAAGTTTGGCGCACCAGTTTACCCATTGGAGTTAATCTAATATTATCGGGAAGTAATACTCCGTTTTCGTCCTTTTTATTATTCATCGAACGAAACTTGATAACCTTAAATGACCTTGCTTTAAAACCCGGTCTTTCCTGAAAAAAGAAAGGTTCACCATCATTTACGAAATATAGAATAATAGTGAATACAAGAATAATCGGACTAACCAGAATCAGAATGATTAAGCTGAGAAAAAAGTCGATAAGGCGTTTTAAGAAAAATCTGTACATACTATCTCAATAACTTTTTTAATCCACGATTTACTGGTAATTGCCATAACAATTTACACCAGTCATGATTTCCTTCGATTAAACCTGGACCTTTTTCTGTGATAACAATATCCCAACCAATAGAACGATTTGCTGTATTAAACAATGCTGCTTTTTTCACCATATCGATTGTTTCATTCCACATTGGTACTTGAAATCCTGAAATTTGTACTCCTGTTACCGGGTGAATTTCTTTTGGCTCTTTTGTGATATCACTATAAATGGCAGCACCTGTAGCTTTACCTGTTTTTTCATCTAATTCAACAGCTAAATTTCCTGCAGCTAAATTATCTATTGGAGAATTAACTGAAATTCTTAATCTGCAACCTAAAATTTCTACCTGATTATCTGGAGTTAATTGAGTGAAAATTCTAACAGTATTTACTGCAGATGGAGAAAGTCTATTGATATCAGGATGTTGAATAATGAACTCTTCAACCAAGTCAAACCCATCTTTTTCCATTTCACGTAAAAATGTATCTGCATTTACATTTTTAGTATCTATGATTTTAACTCCTTTACCGCATTTTCCATCAGCCGTTTTTAAAACCAGTTTTCCTGAACTGCTATTCAATAACAATTTCACCAATTCAGGATTGGCTTTTAGTTCAGCCAAATCGGCCGCTTTGTGAACAAAAAATGGATGATATGACTTATAGAATTTAGTTTTATCGTCTAAAATATCACGGTTACCTTTTGGATTCATTCTCAATTGGTATTCGTACATATGACCTGTTCCTGCCCATTCTAATTTTTCGGCATCCGATTTTTCAAAAAAGCGGAATTGAAAATATTCTAAAATACTGATATTGTATTTTAGGCTGTTGTATATAATTCTGAAAGGAATTGAAAATGCTGAAATACCTTTTTTCTCCTGAATAAAAGAAGAAAATTTGGCATACAGATTTTTATCCAACTGCTTTAAATAATATCCTAAATATAATAACCTTTTCATTGTTTATTTTGCTTTGTCAACTCTTGTAAAAACTGTTTGATATGCAATTTCAGGAGTTAAGTTTTGTTCGAAATATGTTCTGCCATTTGCACCCATTTCTTTTCTTAATTCAGCGTTTAGGTATAGCTTATCAAAATTATTTGCAAATTCTTCATGATTGCCGGCCAGAGACCATAAACCTGCATTTGCTTTGTCTAAAATCATACCATAATCTGTAGCAGCATCTAGACTAGCTAAAACTGGAATTCCTACATTAAAATAATCAAGAGTCTTACTCGGAATATTTGGGATGGTAAAATCTTTATGAAGGCTAATTAATCCAACATCACAAGAACTTAAAAAATGCTGGTATTCATTTTTTGAAATGGTACCTTGAATTACCAAATTAATAATGCCTTGTTGTTCTGCTAATTTCTGAAGGTTTTTCATTTGAACACCTTCCCCAAATAAACAAAAAACAACTTCAGGATATTTTGAACAATATTTAGCTAATGCCAGCACATTTTCTAATTGCTGAGGCTTTCCCATATTTCCACCAAATACAACTAAAAACTTCCCTTCCAGGTTATGTTTTTTTCTGATATTATCTGATGGTTTTGATTGCAGGTCGTAAAGAATTTGAAAGTTCTTTAATTCATGTAATTTGCTTTTATCCAATTCAGGATTGTGCTTGATTACATATTCAATATTTGCATCCGACATACAACCAATATGATCGGCAAGGGCATATAATTTTTCTTCTTGTTTTTTGAAGTAATTATAAATCAAACCACCCTTTTTCATAAAACCTAAATCAACTGCATTCTGAGGAAAAATATCTCTTAAAATGAGGTAAAAAGGGCAATTGAATTTTTTCTTTAGTTTGGTAATTACCTGCACCAAAGTTATTGGCGGAGTTGGAGAAACTATTAAATCGAATTCAACATTGGGTTTAAATTTCTTTAATGCTTTCCCATATTGAAAAGGTAGCAGTAAATTAGAAAAACCCTTTACAAAATTGGGTACATTTTTTACAGGAAGTGTATTTACTCTGATGACATCTACTCCTGCTTCTTTAACAAGTCTTGTTGGTAAATCATTGCCTGTAGGCGCAAGTACCAACACATCATGACCATTATCGGCAAATTGTTTAACGATAGTGGTGTACATGTTAAACGACTTTTCCATGTCAGGAAAAGCGAGCATCAGAAAAAGTACCCTCATATTAGATTGGAAAATTCATTTTTATCAAATCATCCTTTTCTTCAGGATTGGGATAATTGATTAATACTGCTTTATAAGCACCTCTAAATACAAATAAACTACCAGCAGATGCACCTATGATACCAAATTTAGAAATAAGTTTACCAATGTCTTCAAGATTGCCTGCTCCACCTAAAACGGTTAATGGCAAACTAATTTCTTTTCTAACCTTTTCTATTAAATCTAAATCATAACCTTTCATCACACCATCATTATCAATTGAGTTGATAACAATTTCACCAGCACCTAATTTTTGGAATTCACGCACCAGTTCAATTGGATTTTTTCCTGTAGCTTTTTTCCCGTTGTGGGTATAAACTTCATAGCCACCAAACATTTTCTTTTTTACATCCAATACAACTACTACACTTTGTGTACCTACACGTTCCGCAATTGCAGGAAGTAATTGAGGATTTTCAATAGCAGCAGAGCTTAGCGCAACTTTTTCTACTCCAAGTGAAAATATTCTTTGTGCCTGTTCAACGGTTTTAATACCACCACCATAACACAAAGGCATTCTGCATTCTGAAGCCAATTTTTCAATCATTTGATAATTGGGTTCTTCGTTATCTGCAGTTGCATCAATATCAACAACCATGAGTTCATCAGATTGCTTTTCATTAAATATACGAACAGCATTGATGGGGTCGCCAACATACTTTGGGTCCTTAAATTTAACTGTTTTTACCAGACCTTTCTGGTGAACAAGTAAACAGGGTATAACTCTTGGTCTAAGCATTATATTTTTGAAAAATTCTCTAATAATTTAATACCATATTCATGACTTTTTTCGGGGTGAAATTGAACTCCGAAAACGTTTTCATGATTCACTGCACAGGTAAATTCTATACCATATTCTGAAGTAGCAATGATATCTGAAGCATTGTCACATTCAAAATAATAGGAATGTAGGAAATAGAATTTTGGATTTGCAGGAAATTCAACAAAAATTGGAGAATCAGGTTTCACTTTTACATCATTCCAACCCATATGAGGCAAATGAGTAGCAAAATTGATTTTAGATTCATCAAAGCGATGAACTTTACCTTTAATCCATCCTAAACCCGGCAATTTACCTTCATCACTTGAAGCCGCAAGCATTTGCATGCCTACACAAATTCCTATAACAGGAACATTGTTTTCAACAATCATTTTCTCACTGATTTCTCTCAAGCCTGATTGGTTGAAAGTAGTCATGGCGTGATCAAAAGCACCAACACCGGGAAGGATAAGTTTGGTGATTCCTTCAAAATCATCTTTAGAATTCAAAACCTTTACAGGAATGTGTAATTTCCTGTAAATGTTTTCGAATGCCTTAATATTTCCTAATCCGTAATTTAAAATTCCTATCATCTCATTAATCTGTTTTCAATTTTAAGAGCTGTTAAAATTTTTGCTCCAAAATTAATTACCTGACGTTTGTTTCTGTAATCTTTAAATGTTGTAATTGGCAATTCAAACATGGCCTGTAATTGGTCAACAGTTAAATCTAATTTATGAGCAACATATTCAAATTCATTTTTCAATGTCTGCTCATCCAATTCAGGTCTTGAAATTCTATCCAAAGCTTGATCACGAGACATTTGACCTGTTAAAATCAAACTAGAAAAATGAGCTCTTCTTTTTTCAAAACCGAATCTTTTTGGCAACCAATAATCTTCATAGAATCTTGTAAATCTTGATTCATGATGTTTATGCTGAAACTTTTCCCAACCATATTTTTCGAATAGCAAGTTCTCTGCATCAGCTTTAATAAATGGAACTAAGTTTAATGGTTTAAAAACTGTCATTCCTAAAAATACCTGATAGAAAACCTTGTATTCCAAAATATCTAAAATTGGAAATGTTTTCAATTTATTGTTACCAAACTTTTTATAAATATCCATTACCAACCATTTGTCGATACCAGGATAAGCGCCCCACTCAGGTGGCTCTTTGCAACATTCTGTTGAGAAGTTCCCGCCAGTAAGAACATACTTAATTTTATGTTTTCTGGCAAACTTATACATACCCGAGAAAAAGGCAATATCTTGAGGTGCATCCTGACCCGGAACACCGGATTTCAAATAAGCAACCTGTAAGTCTTTCATTTCTTCCCAATTGATTACTTCAGTGAAAAGCTCTAATCCCAAACCTTTACAAAGTTTTTCAATGTTTCCAACCGCTTTATCTGTATTCCAGCCTGCATCAACGTGAAACAATAAAGGGCGAACTCCCATGATTTCCTTCGCAACATAAGCAGTATAGGAAGAGTCTAATCCACCACTTAAACCAATGATACAATCAAAGTCTTTTCCTTTTCCTTCAGCCTTAATTTTTTCAGCTATTTTCATTAGTTCATCATAACCGGCTTTATCTGTATGCCAGTTTGGAACAATACTTTGGTGGTAATTGTGATAGTAATCACTGATTCCATTTTCATCAAAAACAATATTTGGATCTGTGGTATCCATAATTGTTTTGGTACAAATCTGATAAGGTCTATTATTTTCCATTTAATTAATTTATTCCTTCAAACCATTTAAACAATGAATCATACTTCTCTTCTAAAGTAGGGTACGAATTTAACTTTTTCAAACCCTCCTCAATTAAGAAATTATAATAATTTTGGTCATTGAGTACTTTATTTATGACATCAGCCGCAGAATTGGCGTTCTGAGGTTCAAAAAAAGCAGCCGCAGTTCCGCAATTGTCGTGTGCAAATTCCAAATCTGTAGTAACAATTGGTACTTTCATCGACATGGCCTCCAAATAAGTTGCCGAAAAGATTTCCATAAGTGTTGGCAAAAATACCAATTTAGCCGCTTTATAATAAGGTAAACAATCTTTTAACTTAAGCGGGCCTAGATTTATAACCAAATCAGATACTCCTAATTCCTTTGCTCTGTTTTCAACATCCTTCCAAATTAGGGTTTCATGAGGAAGTGTTAATTGAAATGTTAAACTCATTCCATATTTTTCCTTCATTATTTTAGCAACAGAAGGGATGATATTCAGGTTTTTGTGACTGTATCCGGCTGCTAAACAAAATACAGCATTTCCCGGGCGATTGTATTGACCTGCTACTTCAATTTCTTTACCCTGTTCAATAAAAACAGGATTTGGAGAATTTGGAATGACTTTAATTTTATTGATATCGAAACTGGCTCTTCTTGCGATACCCAATTTTGCAGCTTCGGTTTGGGTTTCCATATAATCAGTTCTCTTAGCCCACATTAAACGGTACCAAATGCCTAATTTGGTTTTTAATCTTCCTATAAAACCACCCGGTATAATATTCCAAGGCAATGGCTCTGAATTGATTTCCCAAGGATTGGTATACCTTCCAACTTCAGGTTTATTGAATTTTATATAAGATGGAAAACCTGGTGAATACACAAAATTGGGATTGAAATCCTTCTCAAGTTGTTTGATCCATTTTCTGGATTTATAGCCATTTATTGGATGAGCAGGAGAAATTTCACAACATTGAATATTGTATTTTTCTTTTAATTCCGGGCTAAGGTTGTCATAAATACCTTTTGAAACTATGAACAGGTATTCAACTCCTTTTCTCTGAACAGCGATTTGAATGAAGGAAACTCCAATCTGAATTCCACCTCCAACTACTAATGTGCTCGCATTAACCAGTATTCTCATGAGTTTTAGTTTGCTTTGCTTTTTTTAATAATATCCCCTAATTCAAGTACTGAAACAAACTCCACATCAGGGTATTTTTTCACAACTTTAGTTAGTAATGATTTTAAATCATGTAATCCTTTTTTTCTATTTTCTTCATCAATTAAACCACAGAAATTTACTCTGTGAGAACTGATATAGGCCGGTTTGTTTAAGGTAAAAGCAGCATCCACTTGTTCCATAGCAGAATCAACCCAATTGAAACTTGCCTTTTCACCCGGTTCGAAAACACAATTACGAACCATTAAAGTTTGGTTATAGGGTCCGGCCTGACCATTGTATTGAAACAAGGTTTTGTATTTGCCATCACCTTGATGCTCCTTTTTCAGAAGCTTGGTTTCGATAAATTCTATGCCTGATTCACTTAATGCCTGATGTAAGGTTTTGTGTTCATTACCTCCCGGTGCATTGAATAACCTTGCTTTATAACCATAAACCTGTTCAAATTTCTCTAAGCCATCTTCTAAAATTTCTTTCAAAGATTCGTTTTCACTGAACTTTTGAAATTTGTATGCACCGGTAAAATTGATTTCAGAAAATGGTCTTGATGAAATACTTGTTAAAGAATCAACCTCAATATTGGCAAGTAATTCTGGATTTCTTTCATTTAGCATGTGCTTAAAATGATTCATATTAAAATGCTCACGACCATGGTATTCCGGAGCATATATTCCTTCTTTAATTCCTTGTCTGATTAGTTCTGTATTGCCTTCACTTACTTTGATTCTGTTGTAGGTATCTAAAACTGTTTCAAGCACAACTTCGGTAATACCATTGGCTCTAACAGCTTCAAAATTTAAATTACAGGCCATTGAAAGTGGAGAGAAAACTGCATGCTTGCCGTTTTTATCCTTCACACTTCTTAAAACTGAAAATAACATTTCTAAATCTTCTGTTGTTTCCAATGTATCATAGGCATCAAAACGATTGTTTAGCTTTAAACCTTTTGAATCTAAATACTGCCGTGCTGTTTTAGAAGCCAATCTAACATTTCCGTAATCATCAACTGCAATAACCAATAACTTACGTTTTGTAGACCAACCAATTAAATTCTTTGTATATAATTTTAATTTAGATAACATATTCTTGGATTTAGGAAACCAAAGTCTGAAGGAATTTTTGAGTCACATTTGAAATCTCGAAGTTTTTCATTTTTTGAATTGCAGCTTCTGAAAATTGCTTTTGTAATGCAGCATCATTCAATAATACTTGCAATTGATTTACATAATATTCATGTTCCTCAACAGGCATTAAGAATCCATTTATTTTGTCATCAATTAATTCCGCCGGACCGGTTATACAATCAAAACTGATAGCTGCTAAGCCATAAGCCATTGCTTCACCTAATGCATTTGGAAAACCTTCTGATGTAGACGTGAATGCAAATACTTTTGCTGTTTTATACAAGCTCAAAACATCTTTTCTGTGTCCGAGTAATTTCACTCTGTTTTGAAGGCCTAATTCATTTACCTTTTCTTGTAATTGTTTGGATTTGGGACCATCACCAACAAAATGTAATTCCCATGAATTATCGATTGAATCTTTAATCTGATTGAAATAAGTTAATAATAAATCTTGGTTCTTTTTTCCACCAATTGAGCCAACATTTAAAATGATATTTTTTCTATCTTCAAAGTTTGGCAATATTTCAGGCAAATCAAAAGGATTAGGCACAACAACAAGATTCGAGCCTTTGTACTTTTTTGCCATCAATTTGATTGCCAATTGAGTTTGCACATGAACTGTTTTACAAAAACGATAAAATATGGGATTAAAAAATCCTCTGAAACCAACTAAACTAGATAAAGGAGAAGCCCTGTTTGAAACGTGAAGTTTGATACCTAAAAACAAACATGAGAAAACTACAAATGAATTATAACGTTCTCCAAAGCTTATTATATGATCTGGATTCAAGTTTTTGATTTCTTTTCTTATAAAAAAAGAAGTGTAAATTGAATTAAATATCCTATTTAGTTTAGAATATTTTTTTTCATTGGGTTCAATTAATTTAATCTTTGAAGATATATCATACATTATAGGCTGTTTTGTCATTAAAACAATTGAAACCTGCAAATCATGATTTTCAGCTAAATTATTTGCCAAAACCGAAACTACTCTTTCTAAACCTCCTCCAGTTAAGGCTGCTGCTACTATACAAATTTTCACCTAGTTGAGCTTTTAATTAAATTACCCATTTTCAAATCCGCATCATAACTTGAAAATGGTTCATATCCTGAACCCGGATGGAAGGTTAATTCTCCAAAATAAATTTTACCATCCACATTATAAAAATCAACCCTTACAAATTCAAAACCTTGACTTAACTTAGCTGCCAATTCTAGCATTTCTTCTAATTCTGCTGGTCTTGGGACAACTTTATCTGTCATTGAATAACATATAGAAAAATCTTGTTTTATCCAATTTACATCATAAAAATTTCTGGTATGATTGGTATGTCTATCTATATCAACTTGAACATAGGTTGGTTTTCCTCCAAAACAAAAGAACTTAAAATCAAGTAGAACACCATTTGATGGTTTTAGTAAGTATTCGCAAACAATACGAGGTACAATGTTTTTATATTGAGACTCCCCTGATGTTTTAAAATAATCAATTTCCAACCATTCCTTCATTTTTACTCTATAAGTTTCCCAATCTTCAGGATTGTTTTTCTCACTGATTATAACCCAACCTGAACCATGAGTTGGTTTTAAAATATATTCTGCAGGAAATTTCGAGAAATCAATTTTATCCGGATCTTCAAAAACGCCATAACAAGGAATTAAAAATTGCTCTCCTATTAATGTTTCAACCCAATTTCTAACTGAATATTTATCTGCCAGATGAGAATATTTAGAATAATCTACATTTAGCTTTAAACTTAAAAGCTTTTCATTAAATGTTTTGGGCTCATTTAGATTTGGAATATACCAATGATCTCCATATTGCAAATGAAATTTGATTAATTGGAATCTATACATCATAGTTGGCCAAAATTTCACAACAATACTATATAAAGCTACTTTAAAACTAGAAATCATTCAGTTATATTTTTACGATAAATAAAGTTAATCTTGTTCATATTCAAAATACTGTTAAGTTATTTCAATTCTCTTTTTCGAATGATTTGAGCATCAATAATTGCTTTATTTCCAATTACATTATAAGTATGAGTTGAAATAACATCTTTATTAAAATCAGGATGAATTGAACTCACTATCTTTTCAAAATAGGTATCTTTATTCAATTCTATGATTTCAGCTATTTGCATACCATAACCGTAATGATTTGAACAATTTTGTGCTACTCTGAAAAGCTTACCACTTTCATTTATGATATTTCCAGCTGGCCTTGCTCCTCTTACATCAGACACTAAAGGATTTTGTGGATGAGAAATCCAATTATCGCTTGTTAAGCTATCAGCGTAAAACAGAAACAATTCATCATGACTTGATGCGCCTTTATTTTCTTTGATATTACTAAACATCCAATACAAACCATCCTTTTTAATTATAGTTGAATCAACAGCACAGATATCAGATTTGATTAACTTATTCAATTTCCATTCCAAAGGAAAATTTACACATTCAAACAATTCAATTGTATTGTTTTGTGATGTTTCTGGTATCATATATAACTTGCCTTCATCTTCAATCAAAAATGGATATGATAAATGGTAATCGGTTTCTAATACTTTAATTGGATTAGAATAGGGTCCATCGTCATTCAATTCCATTACCGAAAGAAATCCTTTTTTGGTAGTGAAAATATACTCTTCAATAAAGAGATAGTTCTTATTTTCTCTTTTATAAAGGAATGGATCTGCCCATGACCTATCAATTGGAGGAAGAATGATATCATAGGTAGAAAAATCAGGTTTAGAATTTGAACCTGTATTGGTTCCAATATACAATACCCACTGTTTGAAGTATTTTCTATTAACTATTTTAGTTCGTATAAAATCTGAATAAACTGAAATTAAACCAAAAATCAGTTTAATTGAACCTAAACCTGAATAATCAAAACTTTCAGGTAGTTTATCAGAATTTATTTGTGTTGCCGATTTTAGGTAAAAATCAACATTACCCAAACTAAGCAGTTCATTTAACTTTCGAGGTAAAAATGATGCAGCTTTATTGAGGCTGTTGCTTAAGTTATTTAACCAACTAATTTTATCAGTGCATGAAAAGGTATCATTTAATAAATACCAGTTTTTATTGTCTTTTGAAGCAATCAATCCTAAATAAGAATCAGGCTTTTTATTGAGTACTTCAATTAAGCCCGGAGGACCAAAATCCCCTCTTTCTTTACTGCCAAAAAAGTATTTCCAAACTCCAAATTTTGCAAGATCAAAACAAAGTTGAGGAGACTCAGAAAATCCCAATTGAATAAAAACATCTATATCAAGTTTTTTCAA
Source organism: Vulcanococcus limneticus LL (assembly GCA_943361925.1). Lineage (GTDB taxonomy): Bacteria > Bacteroidota > Bacteroidia > UKL13-3 > UKL13-3 > CAISCU01. The sequence goes on from CALRIT020000009.1 coordinate 107,610, forward strand.
CTTGTCAATAGCATTTTCATCATTTGAGTTTTCTAATTTAATTATGTCGCACTGAGTAAGTGTCTCTCGTATTTTTTTTTGTTTTAATGCTGATTGAACTTGTTTAAACAAACTAGTTTCCAACTTATAAAACAAATTCAACAAGAAACTATTTTTGCTGTTATTATTACTTCCAAAATAGCTGGTAGAATTTTTGTTTGAATGCTGATGAACGATTGAAACTACCTGAACCTTTTGCAATGCAAGTAGCTTTTCAATCATTTTAAACTCCCAGTTCGGAATGTTTAAACTATCAGTTACAAACGCAATATTTACTTTGGCTAAGGCCAATCTTTTAGGAGTGTTTTTTAATGGAAGGAGTTGAAAACAAAATTCTTATTTAAGCTGAATAACTCAATTGACTTTTTAGAATTAGCGGGTTTCACTCCAAACTACTCTTTTCACATAATCAACATAAGAAACAATAATTCTTACCATTTTATCAGCCACATTAGGCATGCTGTAATCGTTTACTGGTCTGAATATTCTTTTTCCTGCTTCCAGTTCATATCTCAATTGAACAATTCCCTGCATAATTCTTTCAGGATTTAAACCTGTCATCATTACGGCAGTTTCTTCCATTGCTTCAGGACGTTCATGTGCATCTCTGATATTTAATGCCGGGAAGTTTAGAATTGAAGATTCTTCTGAAATGGTTCCACTATCTGATAATACAGCAAATGAATTAATTTGTAAAGAATTGTAATCAATGAAACCCATTGGTTTTAAAAACTGAATTTCATCTCTCACTTCTACCTTTTTCAATTCAATCATTTTTCTTGTACGAGGATGCGTACTTACAATAATTGGATAATGGTATTTATCAGCCAAAGCATTCAAAGATTCCATTAAACCATTGAAGTTTTTATCGCTATTGATATTTTCTTCACGGTGAGATGAAACCACAAAATATTTACCTTTCTCAAGGTTCATTTTTTGTAATACATCTGATTGTTGAATGGCAGGTAAATAATGATGTAATACCTCAAACATTGGAGAACCTGTTTTGATAATTCTATCAGGTGAAACTCCTTCTCTTAATAAATATTCTCTTGCTATATCGCTATAGGTAAGATTGATATCTGAAATATGGTCAACAATTTTTCTGTTTGTTTCTTCAGGTACTCTTTGGTCGAAACAACGATTTCCCGCTTCCATATGGAAAACAGGAATATGCATTTTCTTAGCAGGGATAGCACATAAACAAGAATTGGTATCACCTAAAACCAAAAATGCATCCGGTTTTTCAGCTTGAAGAATTGGTTCAATTTTGATTAGAATTTGTCCTACAGTACCCGTAGCAGTTTCACCTGCAGCATTTAAAAAATAATCAGGTTTTCTGATACCTAAATCGCTATAAAAAACTTCATTTAATTCATAATCGTAATTCTGACCTGTATGAACTGTGATATGTTCGATGGCCGGAGATTCATCGAGTTTTGCCATTACTCTGGCTAATCTGATAATTTCGGGACGGGTTCCGACAACGGTAATAACTTTAACTTTTTTCATGAATGCTTTTTTAAACTACAACAAAAAATGTATCAGGATCAGCAGGATTATAATGCTCATTGATCCAGAAAATGGTTAATAATTCTTCTTCTCCAATATTTTCGATATTGTGAGTATACCAAATTGGCATATCTACATATGATGGCGATTCTCCATCAAGGTAAAAATCGAATACTTCTGAGGTGCCAATTTTTCTTAATTGAATTTTTGCTTTGCCTTTGATAACAGCAAATCTTTCAATTTTTCTGGTATGAAAATGGTTGCCACGAGTAATTCCGGGAACTGTGGTTGAATAGGAAACCTGACCACCAATTCCTAATCTGATTACTTCAACAAATGCACCTCTTGGATCAATGTTTTTCTTAAAATATTTTGGGAAATATTCTTTATGCGGAAAGTAACATCTGAAAGTATTGAACAAATTTAATTCAAATTGATTGTTCAATTCAGGTATGATACCGTTATCGAAATAATTCTCTTTATAGGAAACAAGTAATTCAAGTATTCTAGAAACTTTATTAGAACTTGTATGTGGAATAACAACAGGTTCATCATTAGAAACCTGATTGTTTTTATTTCTGATGGTTTCAATAATCTGGGTTACCAATTCTCCAACATAAATCAGATTCACTTCACTGTCTACTTTAATTTCAGGTTGAGCACCTGTAACTAGTTTGTGGCAGAAAGTAGCAATAAATGAATTGTATTCCGGTTTGCAAAAAGGACCAAATACATTTGGAATCAATAAACCGGAGAATACCGCAGCATTTTTATTGGCCCATGTTGCAAGTATTTCTCTTGCACGTTTTTTTGAATTGCCATATAAATTATCAAGTCCTTCTTGAGTAGATGAACTGAATAAAACATGAGGTTTATTTCCTGTATATTCCAATGCATCAACAAGAGATTGAGCCAATCTAACATTGGTATCATATATCACTTGCTGACTTTCATGACGGTTCATTCCGGCCAAGTGTACAATGACATCACAATTAGAAACAAATTCTCTTAATTTATTTTCATCTTCAAAAGCAGACCTGTCGAAATCGACAAGACTGAATTCTGTATTTAATAAATGAATTGTTTGGTATAAATGGTATGCAACAAAACCATTTTGACCTGTTATTCCAACTCTAATCATTGTTTTTATTAATCAGGATATTGTTCACAATTTTCACCTAAAACCTCTTTGCGGATTAATGGAAGTTTTAATAATAATTGTTTCATTCCTTCCACATCCAATCTTTCGGTATTATGAGAATGGTATTCTTCTAAACTGTTTTCAAGTGAAATACCTTCAGAGAAATAAGCATTGTAGTTCAAATCACGGTTATCAGCAGGAATACGGTAATATCCACCTAAATCCAATGATTTAGCCATGTCTTCTTTGTTTACCAAAGTTTCATATAATTTTTCACCATGACGTTGACCAATAACTCTTATTTCGTTTTTGGCACCATACAATTCACATAAAGCTTTTGCTAAAACTTCGATAGTTGCAGCAGGTGCTTTTTGTACAAACAAATCACCTTGTTTGGCATGATCAAAAGCAAATAAAACTAAATCAACTGCCTCTTCAAGTGTCATCATGAATCTGGTCATATTGGGGTCTGTAAGCGTTAAAGGTTGACCATCCTTAATTTGTTGAATAAACAAAGGAATAACTGAACCTCTTGAAGCCATTACATTACCATATCTGGTTGCACAGAAAATAGATTTATTGTCATCAAGATTTCTAGATCTGGCAACAGTAACTTTTTCCATTAAAGCTTTACTCATACCCATTGCATTGATAGGATATGCAGCTTTATCTGTACTTAAAACCACTACTTTTTGAACCTCATATTTTTCAGCACATGCCAACACATTATCAGTACCAAGTACATTTGTTTTTACTGCTTCAATTGGAAAAAACTCACAAGATGGAACCTGCTTTAAAGCAGCTGCATGAAAGATATAATCTACACCCTTTACGGCAGCATCAACACTATTTATATCTCTAACGTCACCGATATAAAATTTAACTTTAGAGCTACCCAAACGTTTGCGTAAATCATCTTGTTTTTTTTCATCTCTGCTAAAAATTCTGATTTCGCTAAATCCTTCATTTAAGAATCTTCTCAGAACAGCATTACCAAATGAACCAGTTCCTCCGGTAATTAATAATTTTTTATTTGTGATATTCATGTATTATAGGTCTTTAATTATTTTATAAATTAACATTATAACCAAATCATTTTTGATTAATTTGGTCTAGAAATTCTACGAATCTGGTACAAATAACATCCTCTTTCAGACTTTTTACTTTCTCAAAACCTTTCTCACCCATCTCTACAGAAAGGTCAAAATTGTCCATCAATTCTTCGAGCTTATTTTGATAAGTTAGTGTATCGCCTTCTTTTATTAGGAAACCTGTTTTACCATATTCAATTAAATCGGAAGGACCAGCTAAACAATCATAGCTTATGCATGCACAACCTGATGCCATTGCTTCAGCTAAAACATTTGGAAAGCCTTCTGAAGTTGAAGTAAATGCAAAAATTAATGATTGATTATAATAACTGGTAACATTTTTAATATTCCCCAAAAATTGAACTCGATTATCATCGATATTCATATTTGACAACAAGGATTTACAGGCATCTAATCCTGTACCTTCTCCTAAGAAAACCAATTTAAAGTCTGTTCTATTTAAATTAAGAAAAATTCGTAATAATTCAATTTGGTTTTTCGATCGTATAAATCTTCCAACATTCAAGATGATTTTTTCCTTTTTAACGCTTAAAACATCCGTAACATGAATAGGATTCGGCAGTACAATTATATTTTTGGGATTGAAATTACTTTTAGCAATTTGAGCGGCTACTTCAGTTTGCGCGATATAACCATCTGCTATTGGGTAAACTAAATTATTTAAAACATCAAGAACCTTTCCATAAGAAATTCCCGGCCTGCTTCTATCTGAAATAATCGTTTTAATATTTAAGCCCAAAGTAGTTAAAAGAAAAAATGCATTATATCTTCCACCAAAACAAATTGCAGAATCAGGGTTGTATTTTTTAATACTGTTTCTAAGGAAAAAGAAAATCTTAAGTGTAAAAATTAATCTACTTGAATTTTTATAATTAAAGTCTGGTTTTACAATTCTAATTTTTGGATCTAATTCATAGAAAGGTTCATCCTGAGAAGAAATAACAAATACGACTTCAGTGTCACTTAAATTACTCAAGTAATTTGCCAAAATAGAAAGAACTCTTTCTGCTCCGCCGGAAGAAAGTGCGGGAGTATAAAATAGAATTTTCCTTTTTTTATTATTTAAATGCATTCTTTACATCAGTTTAAAAAAGCTACAGTTTAAAACTAATTACGCTTCCTACTTAAAAACCGAATTCTCAATTTCTTTGCCTAATTCAGTAGAACTAACAAATTCAGTTTCAGGCCATTTTTCCAATACTTTTTTTAATAATTTACTTAATAAAATTAAGTTTTCAGTTCTATTCTCCTTAGATATTCCTCCTGAATAATTTAATCGATGGGTATTTAAAATAACCGGTTTATTCATTAAAAAGGCTATTGAAATTTCATTTAAACTTTTCCTTAATTCTAATTCTCTATTATTAACCTGAGATGGCTCAAAATCAACATTTCGTATTAAATATAATTGACCATATTCATTCTTTTCTCCAAGGTAATGCCTTAAATTAACTCTTTGAGTTGAACCATATTTAGGGAACTTTTGAAACTTCATTCCCTGAAGATATTTGACACCCATATCTTTAAGGTGTTCATTCATTTCTGCAGGCCAAATGAAATTATTTGCAATAAAACTTTCAGATTTATACCCAAAAGCTGACTCAAACATCTTTAAACCGTCCTTTAATATTGAAACTTTAGAATTTAATTCATTCTTATCAAGCATATCCCAGGATGCTTGAACGTTTAGCGCTTGTCCTTTTATAATATTAGGACCTAATCCCCAGACTTTTTCGGCAAAAGCTTTTCTAAATTCAGGATGATTCTCTTTTAATTGCTTCATCCAGTAATTGACATTAAGATGCTCTCTGCCATGAAATTGAGGAAAAACAAACTTTTCTTCAATTCCCTTTTTAATTAAGTCAAATACATTCTCTGAGTCTTTGGAATTTTTATATGTTGTTTGAAAAGGCTCAAAATAATATTCAGTAAAATTGGATGCTTCAATTTTGTCAAAATCAGGATTTGCAAGGATATAATTCGCAGTAAACTTTGCGGGGTTACCTTTTATGTCTTTAAACTTATTTAAAAGATTAAACAACAAAGTAACATCTTCATTATTCTCAATGGAATCAAATCTATTATAAGGACAATTTTCAACTTTGATACCTTGAGATTTGAGGGTATCAAATGCCATTTTTGAAGGCATTCTGTTGCTTCCCCAATCATCAGATTCAATAACAAAGAATTTCCTATTAGATTTCCATCCTTTTGAATTCAGATGGATTCTTCCAGCTAATGATTTTAAACCTGTTAAACTATGGATCATTTTAAAGAATTAATCTTTAAATCAAATAAATTAAAGTTCGTTAAAGAAATCTAATAGCGGTTTCGAATAATTTCTGAAATTGAAATTTTCAATAGCAGTTTTCCTGCCTTCATTTCCCATATTCAATGACTTTTCAGGGTTATCTAAAATTGAAGAAATTTTAGATACAATTTCATTAACATCTTTTGAGTTAACTAACAAAACATTCTTTCCATCAATTAAATATTTCCCTGATTCTCCAACCGGAGTTGCTATTATTGGAATACCATAACTCATGTATTCACCCAATTTAGTTGCAAAATTATAGGAGTTGCGTTTATTGTCAGGTTTGTTAATGATTACCAAAGTACATGTTTTTAAGTACCTGTGCATCTCATCTTTTGAAAGGTGATTATGAAAAATCACATTATCCTGAATGCCATACTTTTCAATTATGCCATCAATTTTTGCAATAATTTTAGGTAAAGTAATTTTATTTGAAAGTATAAATTTTAACTTAGGGTCTTTTTCTTTAATCACCTTAGCTATTGCTTCAAAAACTTCAACAATGCCATCTTTTTCCTCCGTTAAGGTACCGGCATGAAATACAAATCTGTCCTTAAATCTCAAATCTATATTAAAATCCTCACCTGCAAATTTACTTGCATCCATTAAAATCGGGATTTTTATAATTTTAGCAGATTTAGCCCTTTTTGTTTCAGCTAATTCCTTTAATGCCTCTGAAATAACAATGAATCCGTTTAATTGAGGATATGTAATGGTGAAGAGTAGTCCTCTTTTTATAGAATTTGTAAAATTACTTTGTAACCTGCTTGAAACAATTGAATGGGGTAACTCATTTAATTCTATTACTACCTTTTTATTAAATAATTTTGAGATAATAGAAAAAATCAATAATGGAAACCAGGCATAACCTATTGCCCAAATAATATCATATTCTTTTCTGTTTCGAATTAAATGTGCATATAAATTTAATCTTTCAAAAAAATCAGTTAGCCTATTTAAAATAGAAGGTAATTTATAAAAAGAACCATTTAATGTGTAATATTCAACACCTTCATAAGTTTGAATCCCATTACTCTTTTTTTTATACTTACCCGCAAGGATTCTTATTTTACCACCTAGTTCAACAATGCCTTTTGCATATAAATGCAAACGATTGGCCATTGCCATTCCTTCTGGATAATGGTTATCAAATACTACCAGTACTCTCATATATATCTATTTTCTTTAACACTTTACAAGGATTTCCTGCAGCAACAACATTTGCCGGAATATCTTTGGTTACTACACTGTTTGCACCTATTATGGTATTTTCTCCAATACTAACACCTTTTAATACCATCACATTCACTCCCAACCAAACATTGTCGGCAATAAAAACCGGACTTGGTTTTCCTGAGCGGGGATCATCCAAATGCCAGTCTGAATCTGTAATTAAAGTATTGGCTCCACAACGTACATTATTTCCTAAAATAATTTTATTAAATGCACCAATAACTGTTCCCGAGAAACCACAGTTATTGCCTATTTCGACAATGGGTTTATCATTACCAATTGCGGATATAATACAAGGTCTGTTTACTCCAATTAAATTGCTGGTTGCATACGAACGAAAGGTAGAATTTTTACCTATTTTTATGCTGCCATTTCGAACTTTGGTAAATTTGGCGAATCCAAAAAATCGTAATCCCGATTGAAATTGAACGCCTTTTAATTTGAGCAAGATGAGCATGAGTCTGCTGGTAATCCATTCTCTTATTCCTGCTAAAATTCCTTCTAAAACATTTATCATTTTAATTTGAATTTTCTGATAAAATGCTTTGGTATATTTCTAATTGAGTGCTTAATACCCGGATTTTATCATGTCTCTTTAATGCTCTTTCACGAGCTAATACGCCCATAGCAATCGAATTATCTTTGTTATCTAAAATCCTGAGTATTCCACCTGCCATTGCAAAAGCATCACCATCCTGAAATAAATAACCATCTTCATTATGATTGATGAAAGTAGAAGTTCCTCCGGCATAAGATGCAACACAAGGCATTCCCAACATTAAGGCTTCATTTAAATTATTCGGACTGTTTTCAATTCTAGATGCAGTTGCATACAAAGCTGAATCCAAGAGTAAATCTGCAATTTGCTTTTCATTTAATCTTCCCATCAATTTAATTTTATCCACTGGAAAATCGGCATTTTTCATTTTAAGAATAGCCTTCCATGAAGCTGTATTTTTATCAATCCCGGCAATACGCCATTCAAAATTTAAACCACTTCTGTGTAATAAAGTACTTGCAGCAATAATCACATCTAGGCCTTTAAGGTATCCACCTGAAAGTGTGGTTGAAATGATTATTTTATCTTGGTTTAATTGATTGGAATTCCAGGTTAAATCGTAAAATGTATCACGCATTACATTATCTAATCGAAATACTTTTGCTTTAGGAGAAACAACACGTATTACATCAGTATTCCAATCTGATTTAGATATAACATATTTAAAATTTGGAAGATATTTTCTTTCTAAATTTGCCATGTCCTCGTAACGCATTTTACTTCTGATTCTATCCCATGAAAAACCAGAACCCAACAATACCGTATTTACTTCTTTTTGGTAGATAAGGTCAACAATACCTTGAACAGATATTAATAATGGTTTTTTATAAAACGATGATATACAACCAAACGAGTTTTCGGTACCATGAATATGAAGAATATCCGGATTTACACTTTCAATAATTTTCTTATAATCATTGATGAATTCAGTATCAAAAACGCGGGTTCTAAAATACAAATTCCGAATCAGGTCGATTTTTGAAAAAGGGGCATGTATTGGATGATAGGTTGTATTTCCATGTTTAAAACTATCCTTTTTTTCATGATAATGGAAAGCAACATGCAAATCAACTTTATCTTGAAGAAATTTATCCAAAGATTTAATCCAACCGCCGCTGGTAGGTTTATTCGATAAAACCTCTTCTGCCAAAGATGGAGTATTTGCAAACCAAAGTATCCTCATGATTTAATCCTTTCCAACATTCTGGCATTGTATACCTGGTCATAAAAAACACCATACGACATCCCTGCAAAACATAATAATGCAAAGCTTACTCCTACCATCAAAGGGTATTGACCAAATAAAGTCCCAAAAAATCCCGCAGATAAAAATGCAGCATATAACATTTTAATTAAGTGATTTGTAACATATGACTTTGCCATTCTTAACCTAAATATCTGGGACCCTTTAACCAACATTGTTGAAAAAATAAAAAATATCAAGGTGCCTAATAAAATGCCGTTTGTTCTGTTTAATTCAAGAAATAGATTGTGTGCACCATAGGTAATTTCGGAATAGTTACCAAAGTTATCTTCCACCCAATATTCGCCCAAAATTAAAGGAGGAAACCATAATTGGTAATCTACGAATGTATTTTTATATACACTTTTCCATAATGGCATTCTATCGGATGTCAATTTTACAATCATCCTGTCAAATAACTGGTCTAAATCTGTGATATCCCAAGTTTGGTGAAGAACCGCTGTATTGGTTTGACCACTATCGATACCGCTATTCGCAATTACTAACCATAAAATCAAAATAACAGAAATTGGAAAACCAAATTTGTAAAAATTCTTTTCTTTCTCAAGTACTAGAATTTTGGAATCTTTGAACCTATAAATTGTCAAGGTGGCAACTATAATACTCAAAAGTAATGTTAGAGATGCATCTTTAATATCAATAATGAAAAAGAAAAACGCACCATAAGAAATGAGTTTAATTCCTCTAGGAAAATAATTGGTATAACTTTTCAAAAATCCAATGATAAAAACAGAGAAAAACAATGGATAAAGTGCAAATGTAATCCGGTATTTAAAATCAAAAGCCCTGATTGTATGCATTGTCATTATTAAAAAAAACACATAAAATAGAGCGAGGACAATTTCTCTATTCATCTTCCTAAATACCAATACTCCATAAAAAAACGGGAAAATTCCCAAATAATATTGAATTGGATTTAAAGAGTCAGATAAAGGTAAATGCAAAACCATGAACCTAAAATAAAAGTTAAATAACATATAGGGCATGGGTAGAGCAATAATCAGAAAAAGATAATTGACTTTATAGGCAACTAGGTACTTATAATTATAAATAGCCATAAAAAAACAGGCTAATAGTATTATATAAGAAATAGATGATCCAGCCAAAGTATGCAAAATGATAGCCGGAATATATTTTGCTTCCTTTTGGAATAACAAAATAATTGGATAAGGAATCAATAAGTACTTTACAATTTCAGGACCAATAAAATACATTGCCAAACAAGGCAACGCCAACCAAATATGAATCCAAAGTCCTTTATTATTCTCTGCAGATTCTTTTATATTATTTTGTAAGGTATTACTATCTAATGTTTTTTCCATTCCTCAATCAAGATTTAGGTTTTTCATTTTTAATTAACCAGGAATAATACCATGTTGGATTATGAAAAACCGATTGCATAGTATATTTAAATCCCAAAAAATAGTTGCCTTCTGAAAATTTTGCTGAAGCGAAAGACCTTTCATATCTGGCAAATCTGGGATAAAATAATTTTTTGTGTTTTTTATTAATAAAGACAAAAACGTTTTGATACATTTCAAAAAACAATTTACCCATATCTAATTTTTGTCTTTCTGGATCAGCCGTAATTCCTGTTTCATTCTTCCTTTTAACCCCCATTTTTTCAAAAAAGTATTTTCCATAACCTTTTGAAGTTAATATAAGAATGATTGGAATATCTCCTACAACTAAGTTGTTAAACCAATCTGGTAAATTAGACAATGCATCTCTTCTAAAAACCAAACTTAAAGAAGATAAAAAATGACATCCGAAAACATCTTTAAATTCAAATTTCTCTTGATTCCAAACTGTTTGAAAAGGATAAATTTCTGGCACATTTTCATAAACAATTTGAACATCATGTGCTGATAAACTACAATCATTATTTAGTTGTAAATAATCAACCTGCTTCTGCAACTTTTCCGGATCTGTCCAATAATCATCACCCTCTATCAATGCAATAAATTCACCCTTACACTCATTAAAGGTCCTTACGAAATTTGGCATCATTCCCAAATTTTTAGTCTTTGGCAGCAATTTTATCAACTGAGGATGTTTTGTTGCATATTCTTCACAAATTAATCTTGTTTTATCTGGTGAATTATCTTCACCTATGACTATTTCAAAATTAAAATTTGTTTTTTGCTTCAAAATTCCTTCTATAGCTTCTCTTATATACTTTTCGTGGTTATACGTTATAAGGCAAACAGAAAGTACCATTTATTATTTTTAAAATTTAAAGTAGTGAATTAAGCCACTGAACTATTATTGGCTCTTAAAAATTCAAGATATTCTTTTTCAATATCAAGCATTTTTCTGCTTCTTTCCATTACTTTTTGTGCCGGATTACCTTTGTAAATATAAAAAGCTTCACATTCCCCTTTTACCAAACTTAAAGCACCAACAACAGAACCTTCGTTAAGTATAGTTTTAGGAAGCAAGACAGCTCCACTACCTACCAAAGCATGCTTTTTTATTATAACTGGAGCACTTTTAACTCCTGAAAATGGCGCTGGCACAGTTGGATTTGTCAAAAAATTTCCAAAATAATCATCATTGCTTGAGTAAATGGCAACCCTAGAAGATAGGCCTGAAAAATCCTCCATTACAATCTTACCATTTCCCTGCATTGAACAAAATGGAGAAATATGAATATGACTACCAATTTCAATTCCTTCTAAACCTGCAGAAATGATTGAAAAATCATCAATTCTAACATTGTTTCCAATAGTAATTCTTGACGCACCGTATATACTGGATTTTCTGCTAAGTTGTACATTTTTACCCAAAGACTTAAAACCTAAGTTTTGTAATTCTTCTTCACTATAAAAGGAGGTCATGTTTTGTAATTGTATTTTGTAAAATTGAGGATTTGCAGCTCACTTTTAATTTGTAAATAAGAGCTTTATCAATTTTTTTTAAACTTAATCTATTTGAAAGTTAAAATTATTGTTTAAAAAATTTCTTTATTAAAAATCCTGGTTCATGATAAATTGCTAAAAATGCAAATTTAAAAAAAGAAATTAATTTGAATTCTTTTAAACTTAGAATCGCAAAAGCTCTTTCATAACCAGCAAGTTTAGGAAAAGTAATACTTCTGTACTTTCCTTTTGTATAATTATGAATGTTTTTAAATATGAAATAAAATGCCGGCCTGGAATCTACTTTCTTTCTATTAGGATCTTGTGTAACTCCACCAGGATTTTTCCTTTTAACTCCCATCTTATCTTGAAAATAATATCCATAACCATGGGATGCCAATACTAAAACTAATGGAATATCTCCTACAATTGCCTGAGAAAACCAAGATGGAGGCGAAGAAAGAGCATTTCTTTTATAAACGATACTTAAAAAAGAAATAAAATGATGATGAAATGCGTCTTCAAAATTAATTATTGATTTGCTCCATACTGTTTGAAATGGAAAAACTTCAGGTACATCTTCATACACAATTTCAACATCATGACAAGTAAATGAACAATCAGGATGATTTTCAAGGTACATTACCTGCTTTTGCAGTTTTTCAGGGTCTGTCCAATAATCATCTCCTTCAACCACAGCATAATATTTTCCCCTGCAAAGATAACTAGTATAAATCCCCTGAAATTTTGCAGTTGGTCTTCCATTGATATGAATATTGTTCTCTCTTTTATGCAATATCAAACGAATTTGATTCGGGTATTTTTTCGCGTATTCAATACAAATTTCTCTGGTTCCATCGCTTGATTGGTCTTCACCAATAAGAATTTCAAATGGAAAAGATGTTTTTTGCATCAAGATGCCATCTAAACATTCTTTGATATATTTAGCGTGCATATAAGTACTGACTCTAACTGAAACGAATGGTTCCGGTATAGCCTCCAAAACTGAATTTGGATATTCAGGTACTTCAACCTTTTGATACTTATCTTTAAATTCCTGAAAATTCATTAATTTGATTTATTTATTCTATCGAACAATATCTTTTTAATTCTTTCGAGTGGTTCAATAATTTGGTTATTCTCATTTATTACTTGAACACCTCCATTTACCAGATTAGTCTTCCATTTAATTGCCTCAAAAAACTCTTCACGTCCTTCCCATAAATAAGGAACAGGTAAAATACCTAATTTAAACACTTCATATAATCCTTCAGGTGAATATAAATTAGGAATATTGTTTTCCAGTAAATGAATCACTTCTTTTAATTGTTCCAATAAATATGAAGTCCTAGATCCAACTTCTTCATTTTTTTTCATGGAATCAATCTCCCCTTTTCGTTTTTCCTCCCTGTATTGAAGAATTGCTGATTTGGTTATCTGAATACTCTCATTGATATAATCAGGGTTTGCCAATTCAACGGCTTCGCAATAACTTACCACATGCACCAATTCCGGACTATTTGGATTTTCCGGTTCTATATCATCCATCATGGCAGAAACAGATGCCAATTGGATTTTTGCTTTATCTAAATCAGGTGAAAAATAATCAAGACCTGCTCTTGGCTGAAGAAATACTTTAAAAGTTGAATCCTCTAATTCTCTGACCAATTTTAATAATGCCTTTGATTTAGCTAAATCCTGAACCCCAAAAGTATATTTAGGCGTATTCAGCATTACTTGTAAAACCAAATACTTAATATTTTGAAGCTTTGCTGATTTAACAGCAAGGTAACCTGATAAAATATAAGTAAAATCATCAGCACCTCTAAAAGCAAAATGATGAGGGACATTGGGTTCAAATGGTTTACCGGATTGGGCAATCACTTTTAATGTATCAAAATGCTGCTTTAAATTTGTTAATACATCATAAGAACCTCTGCCATCTATTTTATTAAACCACCAAAATGACAAAGCATGCCAGGCCATATTGATTGTTCTTTCATAAACCTTTGCCAGCTCAGGAATATTCTTTGTTCCTGCATAAGTTCTGACTAACAAGGGTCTTGAATTATCCCAAATATCTTTTAAATCCTGTTCTGAGTTGATAGGAACGCCACCTCCATTAGGTTTTTCTCCCCAATCTGCACCAAAATCACTTTGACTTAATTGAGATGAGCCCACCGAAACAATATCCAGAAAACCATCATTTGATAGTCGCTTTAACCAGGAATTAAACTCCTTTTTCGCATCTGAATAATTTGGAGAGTATGGTCCAACATGAACCCTAGTTAATGGTCCCCAAACTTCATTTTGATTAGCACTTATACGTTCTACTAAAGTATCCTTATTTGTGCCGAAATTTTGGTATGTTGGCTTAGGTGATGGAGTATGGTAATGATGTTTTCCGGAGGCAATTAATCGCGAGGCGAATTTCCATCTTTCCTCATCGTATTTACTTCCATTTAAAATACTTACTGGAATTCTTTCATCAGGAATTCCAATTTTTTTTAGCGTTTCTACTTGTGTTTCATCACCATTAAAAACTGGAATTTTATCACCGTATTCTTCTCTTACCAATTTACAGGCTTTAGGCAAACCTGCAAAATAAACTGCATTTAAAGGTCCATTCTGATACCATAACATTTGAAAGGATTCCAATAAATGTAAAACTCTTGAAAAGTTTGATTTTGCATCAAATGGATCGAGCCTGTAACTAAAGCCCAATCTAGTGATTCCATTAGATTGAATCCAATTAACCAATAAAGAAATATTATCTATTTTATTGATATCCGAAATTGATTTTGCAAGTAATGCACTTCCAATTTCAACTTTAAAACCACAATTTTCGAGCAATGTAGCCACTGATGAAACACCTAAAGTATGTGCATCTACATCGGGGCGAATAAATCCAAAAATTTCTTTATTTAAAACCTCAGACTTCAATTTATAAACTTGCAATAAATTCGTGAATAGATTTATTCTCAAATCCCAATGATTTAAAAGTTCTACCGGTTTCTTTAAAATTTTCATCAAGAAGTGCCTGAGAAATATTAAAAATAGAACTCATTAAAGGAGTTGGCACTTTTAAGAATTTAGCTAATTCCATCATGGGTAAAATACCTGTAGGAATGTCTTCCAATAAAAGACGACTTCTTAGTTCACGAGGAGCTAGAATTTGGTCGTAAGCCGGATTATTGCGCATTTTTTCGCACAATGAATTACCTGTTATACCTTCATATGCATATGAAACCCAATCTGAAATTGAATTGAGTTTTAAACCCAAAGCATCACCAATCGAGAGTCTTTCCTTATCTACTTGCTCCAAAACATTGGCTACTCTTGGAGTCATATCATTATAAAAATAAAAATCTGTCCCTCTTTCTATGGTAGCTGCATTAAACAAGATAACGGTCGGATGTAATATCGAACCAATGTTTTCAAGACCGGTAACCAGAACATTTTCAACAGCTTCAAAACAAGGATAAATTGAATTAAGAATACTTGCAATTTCGCTTGTTTTTGCTGAAGGAAAGGCTGCTAACATAACCCTGTTTTTGATACCAATTATATTTACATTTCCATTGTTATCAGCCCTACAAGCATAAATTAAACTCTGTGCTTCGGCTAATCGTATTTTCGAAAAACAATGGCTACCTATGGCCTGAGAAAACTCTAATGCGCCAAAAGTTCTACCCGGATTTAAAACTACTATCTGTCCTTCTTCAAGAAAAGGAGCCATATGTACAGCCAGGTCTTTATGCGCATTAGCTGTTGTCGTAACCATGATGATTTCGGCACCATTAACAGCTTCTTCAATTTTATTGGTGATTAAATGAATGCCAACAAAATCATTTAAAGCACCTGAGAGTTGTATACCCTGATTTTTAATAATGGGATATAAACGATTCTCACTTCTATTATATAAACGCACTTCATGGTTCAACAAACTAAAGTGGGCAGCCATTGCCTGTCCACCATTTCCTGCACCAATGATTGCTATTTTCAAACTAATTTGATCTGATTAATAAGTCAACTCCTTCTGTTGAATAAACATGAATTTGTTGATTACACGCTTTAATTGAAGCTTCCAATTGTTCAAAATTATCAGCTGAAATTAAGTAACCGGCCGGTCTATCTGAGCTGGTTTCAAAACCATTTATTACAGACAAATCTGACTTATATTTAAAGAATTCAATTATTTTTCCTGAGGCTTTTAATTCCTCTAATCCATCTATTGATTGAATTGTACCTTTTAAAGCATACAAATAAACCATTGAAAAAACTTTTGAAGTTTCAATTAAATTCAATGTTGGTTTTTCATTTTCAAGCAAATTTAGGTATTGCATTTGAATATCAATTCCGGTAACAGCTTTAACGAATTCGTGTTTTGAACCACCTCCTAATCTAGCGCTGTATTCAATTACTGAGATTCCGTTTGAATTTTCTAAAACCTGAATTAGTAAAGGACTATTTTGGATTCCTGAAGCCTTTGCAATTTTAGTTCCAATTTCTTCAAATTGCGCATTTAACTTTTCGAAACCGGAAACCGGGAATGTGCTTTGTGTAATTGTAAATTTACCTTGATTGATTTCTGATTTTTTGGTTTCAGAAACCATTAAAACTTTTGCAAATCCGTCTTTAATAAATAAATCAACTGAAAGTTCTCTTCCTTCAACAAATTCTTCAACAATTACTTTTCCTTTTAAACTAAAGGAAATTGCATTATCAAAAGCAGATTTAAACTCCTCAATTGAATTAACTTTATTTACCCCTTTTGAACTATTTGAATCGATGGGTTTAACCACCAATGGAAATAGCAATCCATTTATATCTGCTATTGAATCATTGTCTTTAACAATAAATGGAGCAGAAGGAATCTGTTGGTCTTTAAACATTTGCTTCATTTCAATTTTATTGGTTGAAATAGAAGCTTGTTCAACAGTTATATGAGAAGGAAGATTTAGTAATTCTGCAACTTTAATACTTGTAAACAAAGAAGACTCAATGCTTGAAGAAGCAACTAAATTAATATCTAATTCTTTTGCTTTTTCCAGAACTGCATTGATATCAGTAGTTGATATCTGATAAAAAACATCTGCATCATCTTTTGCTACCGGATTAGGAAAGTAATCAAATAAAATTACTTCATAGGATTTATCCTTTAGTAATTTTATAAGTCTAATATGATCATGAGTACCTCCTAAAACTAATGCTCTTTTCATTGAAATCACTTATCAATATGAATTAATTCATATTAAGTTTTATCAATTTAAAACCCTTCAATACAACAATATCCGTTTTGCATTGAAGTAAATTTAAATCAACAGGAAGCCCTAAATGCCAGTTTATAATCGCTTTTGGTAAATTAACACCTGCTTCATGTATAAAAGGATATCCACCACCAAATCTGGGATTAATATCTAAAATAAAAGCTTTAACTCCATCAAAAAACACATCCACATCCATCAAACCCGGATGTTTAGTAATAGCAGATAATTTTTTCCCTAAATCTTTTAAAAATGGAAGGTCAAGCATTTTTGCAATTTCTGTTTCACCGGCACACATTTTAAGTTTCTTTTTTACCAGTGTATTGCAATAATTTCCATCCAAATCATTTATAATATCCAAACCATATTCTTCACCCGGAAGTTGAGAATGAATTATAACCGAATTCTCAATGTCTTTTTGGCTTTCGTATTTTAAATAAGAATTCCTCACTTCTTTATGGGATTTTTTATAAAAAACAAATAACTCATCTAAATCATCTGCTTTATAAACACCTATCGAAGCCATTCCCCAACGTGGTTTTATGAATAAAGGAAATGTAATTTGTTCTTTTGTAATTTGATTTTCTAAATCCTCCAAATTCAAAAAACAAGGCAAAACATTGAAACTATTTTGTTCTAAATAACGATTGGTTTCCCACTTGTCATTTGCTATTTTAGTTAGCCATTCATCTGCTACAAGAATTCGAATACCATTTTCTAAAAACCTTGATTTTAATTTCGAAAGTATTGGTAACTCAATATCTAATAATGGAATAACTATTGAAATTTCATTTTTAATACAATATTCAAATAAGAATGATTCATATTCATCTGAATAAATTAAAGGCGAAATGGTATAATTATCTGCAACATATAATGAACTAGCATATTTGTCACTATTCATTGTATACACTTTACCGCCAATTGGAGCTAATGCTTCCTTAAAATATTCAACCAAGTAATTTCGTCTACCTGATGAACATAAGAGAACATTTATTGAGGAATAAGTATTATTCAAAGAAATTTAAGCCAGGGAGTGTCAATTTAAGTTTATGATGAAAACTACCTTTGGGTTAATAACCTTGCAGGGTTACCAACAACAATAGAATTTTCTGGTACATTACTAATAACCATTGCACCAGCTCCAATTAAACTAAAATCACCAATTGTTATTTTCTCACGAATGGTTGAGTTACTACCCACATGAACGGCTCTTCCTACTCTAACATTTGCACCAACTACTGCATTAGTTGCTAGATGTGCAAAGTGTTCCATTGTACTATCATGACCCAAAAATGAATTTGGCAATAAAATACAATTGTCACCCACTGTAGTATCAGGAGATAATTGAGACAAAGGAGCCATAAGTACACCATTACCAATTGAACAAAAACCTTTTGGGATAATTGCAGTAGGATGTATCAAAGTAGCAAATCTGTCCTCAGGAATTTGAAACTCAGCTATTTTATTGTAGGTATTCTTTTCGTTTTGAAGTCCAACATAAGCGATAAAGAAATATGTATCTTTATCATCAAGGTATTTGGTTAAATCTTCTGTTTTGCCCAAAACAGGGAACTTGTTAAACTTCCCAATATTAGAACCAACATCAATTACATCATTTAGAAAACCTTTTACCTCATAAAAACCTAAATCCTGAGCAACCGAGGCAGCAATCATACCTATACCACTGCCACCTAAAATAACTAATTTCTTCATTTCAATTATTTTTTATCAATTAAAATTTGCTTTTTCAATACTTTTTTAGCCGCAGCCAAAATTGGAGGGCCAATAAACTTACCATTTTTGATTGCAACACCTTCTCCACCTTCAAATGCCTGTTTTGATAATTGAACAATATCATTTGCATTTTCTACTTCCTCTTTTGTTGGAGAAAAATATCTGTGTGCCAAAGGAATTTCTTTAGGATTTAAAATCAACATTCCTTCGAAACCAAGTTTTTTAGCCAATATTAAATTGTGTTCCAAATCTTCTAAATCGTGAACATTGATATGAACAGTATCTATTGGAATAATATTATTTGCTCTTGCAGCCATTGCAATCATAGCTCTAGGTGTAAATAAACTCACATGTTCAGCATCATGAATACCTTCCAAATCAGTAATAAAATCTTCAGAACCATAAGTAATCGCAACTAATCTGTTTGAAGCTTTACAAATCTCTTGTAAATTCATTACAGCAGCAGCAGTTTCAATTAGGGCTATGATTTTAAAAGTTCCTATTTCAATGCCTTTTTCGTATTCTATTGTTTCTAATAACTTATCAAAAAAGTAAATATCATCGCCATTTTTAGCTTTAGGATAAACGAAACCATTTATACCCGGGATAGTTAACTCATAGATATCTTTTAGGAGTTCGCCCGATTCTCTGTCATTAACTCTTGGAAATACTTTATACTTATCAAATGAACCTTTTCGGACGTAATTGCTAATCTTTTCTCTCGCGACTAGTTTGTTACTTTTAGGCTGGACAGAATCTTCCAGGTCTAATAATAAAACATCAGCTTCCGATCTTGAGGCACTTTCCAATAACTTGTCGTTGTGCCCCGGAACAAACATTAAGCTTCTCATTAGATAAGCATTTACTGAGCCTTCCATGGTTTGATTAATTACGTTTTTTAATTAAAACTCTTCTTCTGAATGAAATTACATTTACATTGTTTTGGTTGTAACCTATTGTTTCAACATATACTACTCCTCTATCCGGCTTTGATTCCGACATAGTAATGTCAAGAATTTCTGTTTTTGCATAGATAGTATCATTTACAAAAACAGGATTTAAATGCAGAATATTTTCGTATAATAAATTAGCTATTGCTTTACCACTGATATCAGGAACTGTCATACCAACTACTAAACTAAAAACCAAAGTTCCTACAACCAAAACTTTACCATGCTGGTTTGTTTCAGCATAATGTTGATTTGTATGAACCGGATGGTGATTCATTGTAAGCAGTGAAAAGAAATTATTATCAGATTCGAAAATTGTTTTTGACAATGAATGATAGATTGTTTCTCCGACTTTAAAGTCTTCAAGGTAATTCCCTAATTTACTTGCTTCCATTATTTACTTAATTTTAAAATTTTTAAAGCCCATTTTACATGAGGCCTTTCTACAATCTTCCCATTATACCTTTGAGGAATAAATTGGGAAACTCCACCTTGACTCTCTACCAAATCTATTATTGATTTTGCCCAGGCAATTTCTTCATCTGAGAAATACTTATTGGAATAAAATAAATCTAATTGCTTTGGATGAATGAAAAACTTGGCATCATAACCAATATCAATTGCATCCTTAATTTCTCTCAACAATGCCTCATCATTGTTTAATTCCATGCAGGCAGTATCTATAAGTTGAATACCCCAAGCTTTTACAGCATAGGATACAGACCTGCGTAAAAAGTTTAAATTATCAGGCGTATTTCTTTCATTGGTAATCGTAAAAAAATCATGATTACCAATACCAACAAATTCAAACTTTAATTTCGAAATTACCATATGCATGTCGGCTAATAAACGTGGATGTTCAATTAAAGGAATTGATACAATATTAAAGGCTTCAAATTCTTTTTCAATTGCAATTAACTCTTCACCACTTATCAGTTTTGGCCATATAAATTTAGTAAAACCTAATTTTATTAAACCACGAACCATCTCCAGTTGAATTGAGTCTGCAAATGAAACCCTTAATAAAGGTCTAACCCAAATCTTGTCTTTATTCTCAAGATATTGAAGCTGCTCAACATACAATTCAAATTCTGAAGGACGCAAACTTTCTTCCAAATCAATGATGATATGGTCTACTAAATTGTACTCTAAATAATGAGGTACTTTAGCTAATTTTTGAACAGGAATGAAGAAGAAAGTTTCCATTATTTGGAATTAATCCAATAAAATTTTGATGATTAAATTCTGTTCATCACTTGTTAATTTCCAGTAATGAGGCAAACACAAAATTCTTTTTGAAATATCTTCAGAAATAGGGCAAGATTGGCCTTCAACGATTTTGGTATAGGTATTTACTGAAGGATAAAAATATCTTCTAGGAAATAATTTTTGTGCGTTTAATTTTTTCTCAACTGCAAGCAACTCTTCTTCTGTTTCAAATATAATTGGGAAGTAAGAATAATTGGTTTCACCATGTTTTACCTTTTGGAATGTGAATTTTGGATTCGCTTTTAATGCTTCTAAATAGATATTGTATTTCGCTTTTCTATCAGCTAAAACTTCATCAAAATATTTCATATTGGCTAAACCTAAAGCTGCATGCACTTCAGTCATTTTGCCATTGAAACCATCTTCTATAACATCTTTTGCATCGTTATGTCCGAAGAAACGAATACGGTTTAATTTATCTAATAGTTCCTTGTTTGCAGCTATACATGCACCACCTTCAGCAGTATTAAACAATTTGGTAGCATGCAAACTTGTCGCTGTAATATCACCAAAAGCCAATAAACTCTTTCCATTTACAGAAGAGCCAATTGCATGTGCACCATCATAAATAACTTTCAGATTGTGTTTTTTAGCGATAGCTTCAATTGCATCAACATCACAAGGAGTTCCAAATACATGCACAGGCATAATTGCAACAGTATTTGGTGTAATTAATGCTTCAATTTTAGCAGGATCAATATTTAATGTTTCAGGATCGATATCACAGAAAACAGGAGTACATCCCTCCCATTTAATGGCACTAACAGTAGCTACCCATGTAAATGGAGATGTAATGATTTCACCTTTTAAGTCCAATGCTCTGATAGCCATTTGTAAGGCAATAGTACCATTGGTATTTACTGCTAAATGTTCGATACCCAATTTATGTTCCAACTCTTTTTCCAAACGTTGAACAAGGGGTCCATTATGGGTTAGAATTCCTCTTTCCCAAACTCCTTTTAAAAGTTCTACAAATTCTTCTAAAGGGGCTAAAGATGGTTGAGTAACAAAAACGGGATTTTGATTATCCATAAATTGAATTTTTTTGAATTTTAGTAAATGAATGAATATATAATTCCTCTTTCACGAGGCTGTTTCCATCGACAGAAACATGAGATTCCATAAAGGTAAATTGTCCGATTTTACAATCATGACCAATTTTTGAATGACCATAAATACAAACAAAGTCCATAAGTTCTGAGTTTGTTGAAATGGTATTAAAGGGACCAACAATTACACCGGTTCCAAATTTAGCACTGCTATCAAAAAAACTGGTTTGATGAAAACAGTTAAAAAATGAAGCGCCTAAATTTTGAAATCTGTTGATGTATTCCTTTTTAAGTTTAGGGTCTGATAAAGCACAAACCAGGCTATCATTAGGTTCAGGTAAATAATTTGAAGCAGTTCCTATGACAGGGAATTCACTCTTCTCAATTAGTCTGTCATCCAAAAATCCTTTTATATTAAAATCAATTCCATAACCAGGCATCAATTGAATCCAGGAAGCAACTTCACGTCCGAATCCCAATCCATTTATGATGACAATGTTTATCATTGATTAAACAGAAGCAGATTTAGTTTCTTCAATTAATCTAGCCTGAGCTAATATTTCAGCATATTCACTTTCAAACTCACCTGATTTTATAAGTGAATGAAAGTGGTTAAGCAAATTAATAAAGTGGTTGTCTGATTCTAAATCTATTTGTTCTGAACTGCCTGCTTTTTCAATGGTAATTTTAGTGGCAACTCCCGGACCTGCGGTAAAAATTCTTGGTGCTGTTAGTTTCCCAAGACTACCCCAAAGTTCTAACTGACATTGGTAAAAATGATTGAATCCATAAGCTGTTTGAATGCCGGTTCCTTTGTGGTCTGTCATCATGATAGAACCTGAAACATCCACACCAAATTTATCATCAACATTCATAATGCTGCTTAAAACTTTGATATCGAAACCAAGTAATAAAGCACTAATTTTTAATGTATAAGCACCGGCATCTAACAAAGCACCACCAGCTAATTCAGTTTGATATCTGATATTGTTTGAATCTGGAAAAGGAGGAAAACCAAAAGCAGTTCTAACAGTATGAATATCTCCTAACTGACCAGAATTTAAAATTGATCTAACTACTTCTAGTTGTTTGTGGTAAGCAAACATGAAGTTTTCTTTAATTAAAACACCCTTTTTACGAGCTGCTTCAATGATTTGTTTAGCTTCATCGTAATTAGCGGCTAGCGATTTTTCAATTAAAAGATGTTTACCTTTCTCTATTGCCTTTAAAGCCCATTCTAAGTGTATTCCGGTTGGAAGCGGCATGTAAATAGCTTCAATATCTTTTCTTTCCAACAATTCATCGTAACCAATAATGGCTTCACAATTAAACTTGGAAGCATAAGCATTTGCCTTTTCCGGATTTCGGCTTGCAACAGCTATTAAATTGAATTCCCCTGATTGTATGATGGCTGGAATTACCATTCTATCTGCGATAGAAGCGCAACCCATTACCCCGATATTCATTTTCGTTTCCATTATTCAAAAGAAATAGCTGCGATTAAACTACGCGCCTGTATGTTTAAATAGTTATTGAATTTAAGGAAGGTATAAAGTTGATTCAAAGTCATCCAGATATAATTGTCGGGCAATTCTTCGGAGATTTCATCACCTGCTAATACCAACATATTGCGATTTTGCTCTTTATAGAATCTTCCACCTTCTTCAGATTGAAGTGTATCAAAAATAATCTGATCTTTGTTTACGCTCAGTACATATTCCAAATATGGAAGTTTACCTATACCCAATGCTTCTCTATAATTTCCGGTAAGACATTGAACAGTTGGTGCAAATTCAATGATATCATGATTACCACATTCAAGTTTGGTTTGAACAGCAAAATGAATCACTCCATTGATTTCTTTACAAACGAATGCACATAAACCTTCCTGAGCAGGTTCAATCATGGGTTGACTCCATTTCACTACTTCTCTGTTACCAATTTCTACATCAACAGCAATTACTTTGAAGTATTTATTGGTTTCATGATAAATTTCTGATTCACCAACTACCCATTTGTCGAGTTCAGCTAATTTGGTTTTTTCAATTTCTAAATCAAACGAACTTTTCTTTTGGGTAATAAAAGTAATGATATCCTCAATTGAATGAATTCCTGCATTTTTATTTAAGGCTGAATTCAGGAAATCATTTTTTACTTTTTGATCGGCACCTTTTGGTCTAAGGAAATTGAATAAATCAATGACTTCAGTTGAATAATCACCAAAAGGAATTCCTGATATTACAGTTCTGGTATCCATGTTTACTAGGTTATCAATCAGCATCAGCTTTTTAATCTGACCTAATGTTAACCAAATAAAGTTGCTGTAAACCTCAATATCTTCTTCAATTTTAATGATGATATTTCTGTTTCTTTTCTTAAGGAAACGAGCTCCTTGTTCAGATTGCAACTGGTCTAATAAAATTTGTTTGTTAGTTGCATTCTGAAAGTATTCAAGATACATTGGTTTTTTACCTTTATGTACTTGTTTGTAATTACTTCTTGTTGCTTGTAATGTTGGAGATAATTGAACATGGTTTACATTACCCGGTTCAATTTTAGCCTGAAGTAAAAAATGTAAAACACCATCAAACTCTTTACAAATAAACCCTAAGTATCCAATTTCAGGTTGGTTAATTATAGGTTGTGACCAGGTTTGAACCTTTCCCCAATTGGTAGAAACTTTAATTCCATCAATTGAGAAAAACTGACCCGATTCGTGTCGTAAACTACCTGTCTTCTCATCAAAATTCCAGGCATTTAATTGGCTAAATGGCACTTTGGTTACTTGAACATTCACAGATTCGTTTTGCTCTTTCATCCATTGTATAACCTGATCCATGTTTAAAAATCTGCCATTTGTTTCAAATGCAGATTTCAAAAATTCATAGGAAATATTAGTTTGGGTTACCTTACTCATTTTAAGCGGCTCTATTAATTTTTGATAAAACTATCTTTTTTACTTCCAGGTATTCAGTCAATTTAATTTTCTCTGAAATTAAAATCACCAATCCTAGAACTACTCCTATTTGGGTAAAAAACTCAAGGAATTTATTTAACTTTAAAAATACAATTGTGTATCCTGCTAAACTGGAAATTGCAATGATCAAAAGCGATGGTAGGATATCTTTAATTTGTTCTATAATGGGATAATTAATTAATCTTCCAGAATAGTAACTATTTAAATAAAAAGAATAAATGGAACTGAAAATTAAACCCCAAATCATTGGGATGATTCCAAAATAAATTCCAATTGCAAATATTGGAAGCATTGCTATTTTTTTAATTACTTCCAATTTTAGATGTAAGTCACTTCTTCCTTTAACGCTAATGATATTGAGGTTCAATGATTGCAACGGAAAGATTAAAGTTGGAACGCATAACAATTGCAGATATATAACAACTGATTCCCATTTTTCACCTAATAAAATCAAGATGAAACTTTTGGCAGTTACCATCAACCCAAAAATAATTATTAGGTTAAGGAACATGGAAGTTTTGATTAATCTTCGATAAGCATCTTTCAATCTTTCAGGCTCATCCTGCAAACTTGCAAGTAAAGGAAGACTTACTGTTTGAACGATACCGGCCAACATTCTTGAAGGCATTTTGCGCAAAGAATCTGCTCTGGTGTACAATCCAAAATCACTAAATGAGTGAAATTTTGTAATAATAACACCCGCAAAATTCTCGAAAACAACATTGATTAATCTGCTGATTAACATTTTATTTCCGAACTTGAATAAACTCTTAAATGATTCTTTGTAAAAACCAGTTGGCATCCATTTGTTATTGGTCCAATATAGAATGCTTGCAAGAGCTTGACTACTTAAAGTCATGTAAACAATACTTAATGCACCATAATTGTTTAATGCAAAATAAATTCCTGCACAGCCACCAATCAATGTTGAAACCATTGATATGATAGTAAGTGTTTTAAAATTCATTCTTCTTTGCAAGGTAACTTGTTGGATAAGCGTAAGAGAAGAAATGATGATTGCAATACCCTGCAATTTTATCATACTTCTAATCTCTTCCCTTCCAAACAAATCGGCAATAAAACCTGAAGAGAAATACAAGATGGAATAAAGTGTTACACCAAGAACCAGGTTAAAATAAAATACAGTAGAATAATCTTCCTGTGTACAATCTTTTTTCCTAAGTAATGATTGACTAAATCCACCATCTATAAAAGTTTGACTTACTTCTATAAAAATTAGTGTAAGTCCAACAAGTCCATAATCGCCGGGAGAAAGAATTCTGGCTAAAACAACACTGATGATAAAGCTAAGACCATACTTTGCAAAGGCATCAATACCGTTCCAAAGAAATCCGTTTACCGCTTGATTTTTTTTCGACAAAACTTGTTATTAACTATTTTCTGGTTCTTTTGCTACCAAGAATATCACTATCCATCATTTCTGTTACCAAAGCTTGTAAATCATAGTTTGGTTTCCATCCAAGTTTGGTCATTGCTTTTGTTGGATCTCCAATTAGTAATTCTACTTCAGTTGGTCTGTAGTACATCGGATCAACACGTAAAACAACAGTTCCTTTTGCTAAAGTTGAAGGAACTGGTTCACCTACACTTTTTTCGAATTTAGCGGCATCTATGCTTTCAACAACAGCTGATTCATTTGCACCTTCACCGTTGAAACTTAAGGTAACGCCTGCATGACCAAAAGCCATGATAACAAAATCACGAACGGTGGTTGTAATACCTGTTGCGATTACATAATCTTCAGGAGTATCTTGTTGTAAGATTCTCCACATTGCCTCAACGTAATCCTTTGCATGACCCCAATCGCGTTTAGCATCAAGGTTACCAAGGAATAGTGTATTCTGTAAACCTAAACAGATTTTAGAAACTGCCTGTGTAATTTTTCTAGTTACGAAAGTTTCACCTCTTAAAGGAGATTCATGGTTAAATAAAATACCATTACAAGCAAACATATCATAAGCTTCACGGTAGTTTACGGTAATCCAGTAACCATATAATTTTGCTACTGCATATGGTGAGCGAGGGTAAAAAGGTGTTGATTCTTTTTGAGGAACCTCTTGTACCAAACCATATAATTCTGAAGTTGAAGCCTGGTAAATTTTGGTTTTCTTTTCAAGACCCAAAAGTCTAACAGCTTCTAAAATTCTTAAAGTTCCAATACCATCTGCATTAGCAGTATATTCAGGCGTATCAAAACTTACTTTTACATGACTCATTGCACCCAGATTATAAATTTCATCTGGTTGAGTTTCCATGATGATTCTGGTTAAATTCATAGAATCTGTTAAATCACCATAATGTAATTTAAATCTTTGATTAGCATCATGAGGGTCTTGATACAAATGATCAATTCTACCTGTGTTGATTAATGATGAACGGCGTTTTATGCCATGAACCATGTATCCTTTTTCTAAAAGAAGTTCTGCTAAATAGGCTCCGTCTTGGCCTGTTATACCTGTTATTAGTGCTACTTTCATAAATAATATTCTTTATACCAGTTTACAAAATTTTTAATTCCTGTTTCTACGCTTACGTTTGGTTTGTAACCAATGTCTTCAATTAAATTATCAATATCGGCAAATGTTTCAGGAACATCACCTGGTTGCAAAGGCATCAATTCTCTTGTTGCCGGCATATCCAATTCCTTTTCCAAAACATCAATAAATTTTGAAATTGAAACCGGGTGATTGTTTCCGATATTATAAATTTTATAAGCAGCTTTAGAACTGCTTGAATCCGGTTTTAAACCTGTCCATTCCGGATTAGGACTTGCTGTTTTATGAATCACTCTCATGACACCTTCAACAATATCGTCAATATAGGTGAAATCTCTTTTCATATTTCCATTATTGAAAACCTTGATAGGTTTACCTTCAATAATTGCTTTGGTGAAAAGAAACATAGCCATATCTGGTCTACCCCAAGGACCATAAACCGTAAAAAAACGGAGTCCAGTAGTAGGCAGATTAAATAAATAGCTATATGAATGAGCAATTAATTCGTTTGATTTTTTCGAAGCTGCATACAATGAAATCGGGTGATCTACATTATGATGCACCGAAAAAGGCATTTCTTCATTTAAGCCATAAACACTCGAAGAAGAGGCATAAACAAAATGTTCGATATTAAACTGTCTTGAGAACTCAATGATATTGGCAAAACCAATGATATTTGAATCAATATAAGCTTGTGGATTGATTAAACTATATCTTACACCAGCTTGAGCAGCAAGGTTACAAACATGAGTAAATTTCTCCTTTTCAAATATTCTTAAAAGCAATTCTCTGTTCTCAAGATGGCCTTTATAAAAATAAAAATTAGGTAAAACCTTACTTTTAATTTCTCTTCCATCTAAAGCTTCATCTATATCAATTCCAATATTTTTTAATCTTGAAATTTTCAGGTTGATATCATAATAATTATTGATGGAATCAAGTCCTACAATATGATAATCTGGGTATTGTTCACTGATTTTTTTAACCAGATGAAACCCAATAAATCCGGCTGCGCCGGTAACTAATAAACGCATAGTGGAACTTATTTTTTACCTCTGTAATTGTCTATATTTTCTAAAAACCACTGGTAGGTCGAAGCCATTCCGGTTTCTAATGAAATTTCAGGTTTCCAGCCAAGGCTTTCAAATTTTGAAACATCCATTAATTTTCTCGGAGTGCCATCAGGTTTCGAAGAATCCCAGGTAATTTTTCCATTAAAACCAACAGTTCTTTGAACCAATTCAGCCAACTCTTTAATTGTAACATCGGAACCTGAGCCTACATTATAAAGATGTTCAGGAAGCACATTTTCAACAGAAAATAAAACTGCTTTTGCAAGGTCATTCACGTGAAGAAATTCTCTGAAAGGAGAACCTGAGCCCCAAACTACAACTTCATCATGATTATTGATTTTAGCTTCATGGAACTTTCTGATTAAAGCAGGGATTACATGAGAATTCTTTAAATCGAAATTATCGAACTCACCATATAAATTAGTAGGCATTAAACTTGTAAAGTCTTTGCCATACTGAACTTTAACTGCCTCACAAGCCATTACACCTGAGATTTTAGCAATTGCATACCATTTATTGGTTGGTTCAAGATCTGAAGTTAATAAATATTCTTCCTTTAATGGCTGAGGTGCATGTTTAGGATAAATACATGAGCTTCCTAAAAATACGAATTTATTTACATCGTATTTTAAAGAGGCCGTTATCAAATTATTTTGAATCAACATGTTTTCCATCAGGAATTCATATGGATAAGTTGAATTGGCTAAAATGCCACCAACTTTTGCAGCTGAATCAATAACTATTTCAGGTTTTTCAGCACTAAAATAATCGTTTACAGCTTGTTGATTTTTCAAATCAAGTTCTTTGCTTGAAACGCCAAAGCAATTGGTATAACCATTTGCATTGAGCGTTCTCATAATAGCCGAACCCACCATACCACGATGGCCGGCAACAAATATTTTAGCCGACTTGTTTACCATATTGTTCTTTGTACCATTCGTAAACTATTTCCAAACCTTTACTAAAGTAGAAAGTTGGAGAATAATTCAATGTGCTTTCAATTTTGTTGATACTAGCCAATGAGTGTTTTACATCACCTTTTCTTTCAGCCTGATAAATAGGTTCAAGATTAAGCTGTGTAATTTCCTGAAGCATTTTAATCATGTCATTCAACGACGTTTGTTCACCACAAGCAACATTGAATACTTCATGGTTATTTAAATCTTCATGTAACATCGCTCTGATATTTGCCTGAACCGCATTCTCAACAAAAGTGAAATCGCGACTGGTAATACCATCACCAAAAATAGTAGCTTGTTTATTCTCTAAAAAGGCTTTACAAAAAAGTGGAATAACAGCAGCGTATGGATTATTAGGATTTTGTTTTGGTCCAAATACATTGAAGTATCTTAAGCCAATACTATGAAATCCATAAATTTTACTAAAAACATCACCATAAATTTCATTTACAGCTTTTGTGATTGCATATGGAGAAAGTGGTTTTCCTTCTCTACCTTCTTGCTTTGGCAATTCTTTACTATCGCCATAAGTGCTTGAAGAAGCTGCATAAACAAAACGTTTAACACCGGGATTGTCTTTGGCTGCATTCATCATATTTACAAATCCGGCAATATTTACCATAGTGCTTGTAATTGGATCTGCAATAGAACGAGGTACAGAACCCAAAGCCGCTTGGTGAGTAACATAATCCATACCTTCAACGGCTTTGATGCAAGTTTCAACATCACGGATATCGCCTTTGATGAATTCAAAATTCGGGAAGTCCATGAATGGCTCAATATTTTCGAAATAGCCGTTACTAAGGTTATCTAAAACTCTTACATGACCTGCGCCATTTTTTAGCAAATATTCAACAATATTGGACCCAATAAAACCGGCACCACCTGTTACCAGAAATTTAGAATTTCCTAAATCGCGGGTGTGATAAATCTTATTATATAATTTTGGATTGTACATTTTAATGAGATAATTTTCTAATAGAATTGAATGATTTATAATCTGGCGTCTACCTGATCTTTAGGAAGAATTCCTTTTACATCATAAACAACACCATTTCCTACAAGGCTTCTTATATTTAATTCAGCAAATTCTTTGTGAGCAACGGCTAATACAGCAGCTTCAAATTTTCCTTCAGGTAATTCATTTACAACTTCAACACCGTATTCATGAATGACTTCTTCTTTAGAAGCCCAAGGATCAAAAATTATAGGTGTAATATGATAAGTCTGTAATTCTTTGATGATATCAATAACACGTGTATTTCTTACATCAGGACAATTTTCTTTGAAGGTAAAACCTAAAACTAAACACTTGGCATTTTTAACACCAATTTCTTTTTTCACCATCAATTTCACAATTTCTTCAGCAACATAAGCGCCCATTCCATCATTTAATCTACGACCTGCAAGAATGATTTCAGGATGGTAACCTACTTCTTGTGCTTTTTGAGCCAAATAGTATGGATCTACACCAATACAATGCCCACCAACCAAACCTGGTTTGAATTTTAAGAAATTCCATTTGGTACCGGCAGCATCTAAAACATCACTTGTATCAATTCCTAATTTATTGAAAATTTTAGATAATTCGTTTACAAATGCAATATTGATATCACGTTGTGAGTTTTCAATAACTTTTGCAGCTTCTGCTACTTTAATTGAAGCAGCTTTAAAAGTTCCTGCAACGATTACTGATTTGTATAATTGGTCAACTTTTTCAGCAATTTCAGGTGTTGAGCCTGAAGTAACTTTCAAAATTTTAGTAACAGTGTGTTCTTTATCACCCGGGTTAATTCTTTCAGGAGAATATCCGGCAAAGAAATCAACATTGAATTTTAATCCTGAAACTCTTTCCAAAACAGGAATACATTCATCTTCGGTAACTCCAGGATAAACAGTTGATTCGTAAACAACGATATCACCCTTTTTTAAAACTTTACCTACAGTTTCACTCGCTTTATAAAGAGGAGTTAAATCAGGACGGTTGTGTTTATCTGTAGGAGTTGGAACTGTAACTATATAATAATTACAATCTTTTATATCATCTAAATTTGTCGAACATAACAAACCAGTTGATTTTCCTTGGTTATTTTGAACCAAAACAGAATTCAAAGTATCTGAATCAACTTCTAGGGTAAAATCATTACCTGCATTTAATTCTTCAACTCTTTTTTTGTTGATATCAAAACCAACAACATGGTGTTTGGTAGCAAAAGCTGCCGCTAACGGCAATCCAACATAACCTAAACCAATGACTGCAATTTTTGTATTATCCATTTTATTTAAACTTATTTTTTCCAAATTAGTAAATCTTGTTCTGCTAAAACTTTGCTTCGTTTTTCCTGAAATTCTTCTGGTTTAAAAACTAAGAATCGGATTCTTTTTTTAATATACTTCTCTCCTTTTAAAACCAATTCATGAAAATATTCCTGATTGATATCTCCAACTAAAATTAAATCAATGATTTCGGAACCAATTCCTTTCGCTAAATCCCCTGTTAAGTAAACCTCTTGTAAATCACCGACATTGTTCAAAACTCTTTTAACCAATTCATCTAAACCGGTTATTTTCATTAAGATGCTGTTAATATCTGAAAATAAAGGATGTTCTCTATTTGATTGAAAATATTTCCTGTTTCCTTTACTAAAACTTTTAAGCAAACCAGCTTCTTCCATCTTGATTAATTCTTGACGGATAGCATTTGTATTATCGCCTAAATCTGATTCAAGATTACGCAGGTAATCCTGATTATTTGAATTCAAGAAAAACTTCAACAGAAGTTTAATACGTGTTTTAGATGTAATTAAGGCGTCGAGCACGGCTTCGCTTGGTGAGTCACAGATACACTGTGACAAAGTTTTAAAAAGTAATACTTAATAGATATTGTATACTTTTTGTATACAATATTAATTGTACATATTGAGCAAACCAAATAAAGTTATTGTTATCGTCTAGATCCCTTAATTAATCGAATAAGTGGCAGGATTATATATAAAATTGGTAAAAAAACGTAAATCACATCCTCAATCAATATCGGTAATTTAGCCCTTTCAGAGCTTAAAACATTTCGTTGGCATTGAATAATCGAATTTCGCCCATTCAAGGCAAAGTAAATTTGGCTAAATCGGTCAACGTAATTTAGGCTTTTATAAAGAGGCCAGCTGCCAAGGTATAGAAAGCGACTTCGATGATGAAGGACTTTTGATTAATTTCGCTTAAAAAGTAAGGATAATAACAGGGAATATTTGTCAAATAAATCCTTCTTTTATCAAGAAATTCTAAATATTTCCATTGTATAAAACCAATTTAAGATATTATCAATAATCGTAATTTCTCAATCCAAACTGATACCTGATAGCAAAACTAACAAATGCGGCTTTTTCGTTAAACCAATTAATTTCAGAACTGGCTTTTCGATATGTGAATCTGGCATCAAAAAACAAATTATGTTTAGGCATCCAAGTCGTAATCAATTCTGCCAGGTAAGTGTTCACCTTAACTCCTTGACCAATTGTATTTCCTAATTCTTTCGTATTGTCCAAATATGATTTTCTAATATTACTACCCCAATTACTTCCATTGGTATCTAGGCCCTGTGTATATACAATGAATTTGGCAAAAACTGAAACTCGATTTAAGGGTTGATACCTCACAATTCCTACTAATTCTTTAAAATTTCCACCTAAATGATGTCCCATACTTTGCCTAAAGTTGCTATATGAGTTTCTTGGTAAATAGGAAGTATACATATATGGTCTACTTAAATTTACTTCAGCTTGTAAATCAAGATTTTTTACGCTAAATGCATCAATGTATTTTACCCCAACCTGAGCGGCAAATTTATTTGTAAACGAACCATTTCCTTCTAATAAGTCTGCTAAAACCAATTCAGCAATTACAAACTGACCATATAATGATACCTTCTTTTTAAGATTCCATTTAGCATTAAAACCTATGATGGCTTTATCTAAACTATTCAAGCCATTTTCAACACTTTTATAAAATATAATTGGATTCAGATAATTCAGTTCAAATCCTGTAGAGGCATGTCCTGAATCTCTTTGAAAAACTATTGTTTCAAATATTCCAATATTAAAATTCTTAGTTAAGTTCAAGCTTAAATGATGTGCAGCCATATAATGTTTTGGCTGAGGACTCCTATCCCATCCAATAGCTTTTCCATTCGGATAATCTCTTAATTCGGCCCAGATATTGGTATAATTTAATTTCCAAAAACGTGTGGTTAATTTTAAATTCAAGTATTCAGGTTGATTTTCACCTAAAATAAATGTTCTATAACCATCTCCAATAAAATTTCGGGTATGTCCAAATTGCAAATCCATAAATTTATTCAAATTTGCTGTTATGTATGCATTTGAACTAAAATAACTGACTATTCCATTTGAATTTGGTTTATAAAAATTAACATACATATAGGATGAATCATATTCAAACCTATGTCTGACAAAAGAATTTGGAATTAAAATTTCATCACTTATCTGAGAATAAAATCCAATATTTTTTCCGATATTTCCTCTTAATTCTAATCCCCTATTATTGATTAATGCAAAATTATCCTGATTTTTTTCGCTTGAAATTTGGTAGTATAAAACAGGATTGATTAAAATGGAATAGTCTGGATTGACTATTGAAAATAATGCAGCTTTTTCCTGGTAAAAAGTTTTTCCGTATTTTTTATTTGATTGCGTTTGTTTGTTTTTGTACCATTCAAAATTATCTGTATTTAGATAATCGATATTAAATTTATCACGACTTGATAATTGAATATTTGAATCATTTAAGTTTTCCAAATACTCAACTATTGATTTTCTTCGATAAGATTTGTTTGAGCTATGGAAATAATCATTGTTTAGTTCCCCTGATTTTATCTCTAATCTATCAATTATTTGCATACTAGTTTGACCAAGAGGTATATAAGTATGCTGCGAAAAGGCATAGAAATGAACGAGCAGAAAAAATAATAGAATGTAAAAATAACCGGATTTTGGCATAAACAAATTTGCAGGGTAAATCTGTCAAATAAAAATTTATTGCATGTAAATCATTTAAATAACAATCTATTTCGCCCCTTCAGGGCTTAGGAGATTCTGCTGATAGTGAAATCCGTTTGTTTGAGGGCAATTGTTTTAATTTGGGAACCTAAATTATGTTGAACGCTTTTAAAAATCTTACTTAGTATAAACGCAGGTTCTACGTACTCAAATTAAAGCTAGAAGCAAGGAGCAAGCGGCCAGAAGCCAATTCTACAGCTAATCTACTTGCAATTTCTTAAATGCCCATCTGCCATCAGTAGTATAAATTTTAACCAAATACAATCCTTTATTTAATGTATTGGTTTTAATTGTGGCAATCATGTTTGATTTGTATTCTACTACAACATCAGTTTCTTTTCCGTCTAATGAAAACAATTCAACTTTTGATAATTCAGTATTGCTGTTTAATAAAATAGTTGTTTGCTCAAAAGATGGATTTGGATATAAATCAAAACCCAAATCGCCAGAAACAGTGTTTAAACCAGTAGCATTTTCAACCATTAGGCTATATGTCATATTTGAATCTGAAATGGTTTGTGAGATTGGAAATCCACCAAATACAGCTCTTGCAAAAACCTGATAATATACTGTCAAAGGATAATTTCCTGCAGTTCCACTTGCTGCAGTTCCTGTTATTGTTGCACAACCCGGTTTTCCTCCTGGTGCAGCGCATGTAGCATTGTGGCATACATATCCAAATCCATTAGGCATGCCTTTAACGCCAGTAATTTTAATAGAATCAATATTGGCAATAATTTGCTGACCTAAATAAGTTACCAAAGTATCTTTATTGATGTAAAATTGAATGATTTGTGTGTAAGGAACTGATTCTTTTGCATTATCTAATGCAGCTGGATAAATTCCACTGCTTTTAATCGTAGTATCAGGAGAACATTGTGCTGAAAGATCTTTGCTGAAAGTAATTGCAGAAATCAGTATTATTGAACAAACTAATAGCTTTTTCATGAGAAATAATTTTGAGGCAAGGTATTATATTTTTTTGATTTGTTTAACTCTTCTGGGTTCAATTAATGCTATACATGCACAATTTTTACTAAAAGGCAAGATTCTGGAATCAGGTTCAAACAAGCCGATTCCTGATTGTGTAATCGATTTAAATGAATCTCAAATTAAATCAAATAATAACGGTGAATTTGAAATTTCGTTCAAAAAAATGGACTCTGAAAAGTATTATATCAATATTTTTAAAGAAGGATATGAATCAATTACAAAATCACTTTCTGAAAATGAAAGAAAATTATATCTGGAAGGCAAAAATCAATTTATTGTTTATTTAAATCCTTCTAACAAATTACTGGAGCAGGCAATTATTACAGGCTCCAGAAATACCGAATCTATTACACGTTCAAAAGTAAGTACCGAAGTAGTTAAACCATATCTTATTCAAAACAAAGGTGTAACCAATATGGATAAATTCATTAGCCAGATTCCTTCTGTGAGTGTAATTGATGGACAAATTAATATCAGAAGTGGAAGTGGCTGGACCTATGGTGCCGGTTCAAGAGTTTTGGTTTTGGTAGATGATTTGCCTTTTTTAATGGGCGATGCCGGAAATGTAAAATGGGGATTGGTACCTATCGAAAATGTAAAACAAATAGAAGTTATTAAAGGAGCATCTTCTGTTTTATATGGCTCTGGTGCTTTAAACGGAATTATTCATTTTAGAACTGAAGTCAGTTCAGGCGAACCAATTTCACGTTTTAATGTGTTTACATCAGGCTTTTCTAAACCCAAAAGAAGCAGCCTAAATTGGACAAATGAACCCTTAATTAGATATGGGTTTCAGGGATTTCATAGCAGGATGATTGGTACACATAAACTAACATTTTCAACCAATTATTTAAACGACGATGGTTACAGATTAGGTGAAACAGAAGAAAAATTAAGATTAAGTGCAAATTATCAAAATCAAACATCTAAATTCATCTATGGCTTGGGACTAACCGGTTTATTGAGTAAAGGCTCTTCGTTTCTACTTTGGGAAAGTTACCAAAAAGGATATACAGCTCTTGATTCTGAAGCAACAGCCTCCACTTCACAATCAGTTTTTATCGACCCTTTTATAAAATTTAATGCAGGTGGAATTTACCATCAAATAAGAGCCAGGTGGATGTATGTAAACAATGATCTTATAAACATCGACCCAAATGTAAATCAGGATAATTCTTTTAAAAACTTTTATTCAGAATATCAATTCGACAAAATTTACAAAAAAACAAGAGCTACCGGAGGTTTGGTTTGGGGTAAAAACAATAGTGATGCCGCCTTATATGGTGGCCAAAATACCAATGAAAACCGTGCAGCATTTCTTCAACTAGATCAACAATTTAAAAAGCTATCTTTTACTTTAGGAGCAAGGTATGAATGGTTCAAAATGAATGATGAATCAGAATCGGGACCTGTATTTAGAACTGCCATTAATTACAAAGCAGGGAAAGCTGGCTTTTTAAGAGCAAGCTGGGGTCAAGGTTACAGGTATCCATCCATTGCAGAAAGGTATATAACAACCAGTGTTGGCGCATTAAATATTTTTCCAAATCCAAATTTAGGTTCTGAAAAGGGTTGGTCGACAGAATTGGGCTTTAAACAAGGATATAAATTAAAAGGATTAAGTGGTTTTGTTGATATCGCTTTGTTTTATACTAGGTATACCAATATGATAGAATTTAATTTTGGTGCTTGGAAAACGCCAAATCCAATGAATCCATTTAGCACCATTGGATTTAAGTCGTTTAATATTGGTGAAACTGAAATTAAAGGAATTGATTTTAGCAGCGGACTTGAAGGTAAATTTGCAGGAATTTTATGGCAGGGAATGCTAGGTTATACTTATACAATTCCGGTTATTCTAGATGAGAATTATGTTTTTGCATTAGATTCATCAAGAGGACCACAAAATTTTAGAAATACTAGTTCTGATAGCTTGAATATTCTAAAATATAGATTTGAGCATCAAGTTAAAATTGATTTACAAGGCACTTATAAAAAATTTGAACTGGGTTTCAGTTGGAGATATAATAGTCAGATTAGAAATGTTGACCGAGCCTTTATTGATGGGATCATTCCAATTTTTGTGCCTGGCATTCAAGAGGCACGAAATGAATTAAGTGGAAATAATATTGTTGATTTTCGAGCTTCATTTAAAATCAACAAAAACCTAAAAGTTGCATTGATTATAAACAATCTTCTTAATTCAGAAACTATGTTCCGACCTGCAGATTTAGGTCCACCAAGAATGACTATGTTACAATTAAGCGGGAAATTTTAGAATATTTAAATACCTCATATTATTCCTATTTAAGAACCCAATCTTTTATAAATTGCAACATGTCTCCAGCATTTAAATTTATCCTCATATTTGGCGCTTCATATTTGCTTATGAGCGGATTATACCAGCTTATAATTTGGGCAGCAGCACCGGGACCAGATATTTTTACCATATTGGTAGCACAAATTTTACCTAATTTTATAAGTGGCATAGAATTACATTCATTTCCATCGAAAAGTGGAATTCAAATATGGAACAGTGAAGGTGCCTTGGTAAACATAATGGAAGGTTGCAATGGTATGGCAGTTTGGATTACTTTACTATCATTTACATTGGCTTTCACCGGTAAACTAAAAACCTATTTATGGTTTCTACCACTAAGTTTTTTATTGCTTCAAATTGGAAATATTTTAAGGCTCATAGCACTCATCCAAATAAAAATTCAAAAGCCCGATTTATTTGAAATATTCCACACATATTTATTCCCAGCTATATTATATGCTTTTGCATTTGGCCTGATGGTTTGGTGGGTTAAAATGATTCAATCTATCAATAAAAAGTAATGAAAATAAAAACTATTGGTCTTCTTTTATTTTTGATTTTACTGAATTTTGGAATACAATCGTTTAATTTCTTAAATGGAAGTTTTTGCGACTTTTATACCTATCATGCTGATTGTTCCGGAGTATTGGATGTTGTCTTAAATAAACTCATTCGATTAATTTTGAATATTATTATGATTGGAATAATATCAGAGAAAAAATGGAGTGATTTAAAGGATATCAAATTGTATTTACCAATTGCGATATTGAGCTTATTTATCTTTGATTTATTTATCTTTTTTCTAGCGGATGCAGGAAGATTAATTGTTGTACATAAAGTGCTCAATCCACTACTTTATAGTCCATTAATTGTAATTGCTTTAGCGGCATTTATGTTTGTTAATAAACCAAACATCGAAAAATAAAAACATCGAATTATGAGATTGGATTAAATACCTCAGTATCCTTGGGCTAAAGCCACAAGGCTAATGAGGTATATGCAGGATTTTATTGAATTTAAAATTTGATTTTAAAATAAAAAATCAAACCAAAAATTGGTATTTCTCTTTTAGAATCTCAACCTCAAAAACATTAGATTCAAACCATTCTCCATCTAAATGTGCTTGAATTGTTTTGTTACTCCTGATTACAACTTTTTCTATTTGTTTGTAGTTTATAAAAGGCAAATCTAGGTGTTTTCCTTTTTCAATAACTGGCAGATATCTCATTCTTTGAAACAACGAAATATCTTTCACCCAAGAGAATTCCAAAACCCCATCTTTTAAATCAGCATTGGGAGCAACTTTAAAACCACCACCATAAGTACTTCCATTGGCAACGCTTAACATAAACATAGAATCTTTTAATTTATCATCTCCAAAATCAACTTCAATATTACATGATTTATGAGTAAACAATAAACTCAAAACAGTACTCATATATGCTGCTTTTCCTGTGAACCATTTTTTACCTAAACCTGATTTTACAACTTCACCATCAAAACCAATTCCTAATCCATTCAGAAAAATTCTACCATTACAGTTGCCTGCATCAATAAGGCAGATATTGTTATTTCTGATTTTATTTAATTGTTGTTTCCAGCTTGAATTACCATATAAATGTTCGTAAAAATCATTGCCAGTACCAGCTTTTATAAGCAAAACAGGAATGGGAATATCTT
Organism: Vulcanococcus limneticus LL; assembly: GCA_943361925.1. GTDB lineage: Bacteria > Bacteroidota > Bacteroidia > UKL13-3 > UKL13-3 > CAISCU01. The sequence continues at coordinate 147,507 of CALRIT020000009.1, forward strand.
TATAATGATTAAACACATTTTGAATAGTACCATCACCACCAACCACAATCAGAAGATTGAAATCATTGAGATTTTCTGGATATTCATTTCTAAAAGTTGAAACCAAAAATGAACTATTAACAAGAAATTCATTAATCTCAGTGATTAACTTTTCAGCTTTTCCTTTACCGGCAAATGAGTTGTATAAAACTGCAATTTTCTCAATCATTCAATCAAATAAGGGAATTTTATTGAAAAAAGGAAATCGATTACAATCAACGATTATTATTCTTTTAAATTTAAATCTTATTAAAATTTGATTTGTAATTGTTACCTAATTAGCTAACTTTGAATTGTGGAAGAAAATTTCATTAGAAACATCTTTTATTATAAGAATTACTACCTTGAATTCTATAATAAACTTAGACCTGATGTTAAGAAAAAGTTTAATTGGACATTGCAACTTATAGCAACTCTTGATCGTGTACCTGAAAAATACTTTAAGCATATTACAGGTACAAGCGGTATTTATGAAATTCGAGTTGAATTAGGTTCTGATATTTTTAGAGTCTTTAGCTTTTTTGATAAAGGTCAAGTTATCATTTTAGCAAACGGTTTTCAGAAAAAAACTCAGAAAACACCCAAAAGTGAAATTGAATTAGCTGAAAAATTAAAAAAACAATACTTCGATGAAAAAGGAAAATAAAAATCTTACATCATTCTCTGAGCACTTAGATATGCAATATGGGAAAAAGGGTACTACCACCCGAGATACTTATGAGCAGGAATTCGAAGCATTTAAACTTGGTGTTATGCTTCAAGAACTTAGAAAAGAACAAGGATTAACACAAGAACAACTTGCACAAAAGTGTGGTACTACTAAAACCTACATTTCCAGAATAGAAAATAATGCAAGTGATATTAGGCTTTCGACACTAATGAGAATAATTAGAGAAGGATTTGGACTTCACTTAAAATTAACCGTAGATATTTAATTAAAAAACACACTTGCTATATCTTAACAAGTGTGTTTTTTATTGTTTAATTTTATTTGATTAGATATTCAAAAAATCAGGCACTAAAACCTACTATTCCATCTGTAAGGAACTTTTTAATCCTGAATCATGAAGAAACTTTTCTTTCTTCATTAATTCGATATCAGAATTCATCATATCCTCAACCAAACCTGCTAAATCGTATTTAGGTTCCCAACCCAATTTTGTTTTCGATTTGGTTGGATCACCAATCAATAACTCTACTTCTGTTGGGCGATAATATCTTGGGTCAACAGCAACAATTTCCTGACCAATGTTTAATTTACAATGTTCTAAAATTTTTCTTTGCTTTAATTTTTCTTCATTTAATCCAGCCACAAAACCAATCTCAGATTCGGCTTCACCTTTAAATCCAATTTCAATTCCGATTTCATTAAAAGCCATTTTTATAAAATCACGGATTGAAGTTGTAATACCTGTTGCAATTACATAATCTTCTGCCTTTTCTTGTTGCAAAATCAAATACATAGCTTCTACATAATCTTTAGCATGTCCCCAATCTCTTTGGGCATTTAAATTTCCAAGGTATAATTTATCCTGTAATCCAATAGCAATTTTGCTTGCTGCTCTTGTAATTTTTCTGGTAACAAAAGTTTCACCTCTGTTAGGACTTTCATGGTTAAATAAAATACCATTACAAGCAAACATATCATAAGCTTCTCTGTAATTTACCGTAATCCAATATGCATACAATTTAGCTACTGCGTATGGAGATCTTGGGTAAAACGGTGTAGTTTCAGTTTGAGGAACAGCTTGCACCAATCCATATAATTCTGATGTAGAAGCCTGGTAGATTTTAGTCTTTTTTGTTAAACCCAATAACCTGACTGCTTCCAAAATTCTTAATGTTCCAATTCCATCGGCATTGGCAGTGTATTCAGGTGTTTCAAAACTAACATGTACATGGCTCATTGCAGCCAAATTGTATATTTCATCCGGCTGAGTTTCCTGAATTATTCTGATTAAATTGGTACTATCTGTTAAATCACCATAATGCAATTTAAGCTTTAAGTGCTTATCATGTGGATCTTGGTACAAATGGTCAATTCTATCTGTATTTAGTAAACTACTTCTTCTTTTTACTCCATGAACAAAATAGCCTTTATTTAAAAGAAGTTCAGCTAAATAAGCCCCATCCTGACCAGTTATTCCGGTAATTAACGCAACTTTTGTCATTAAATTGATACTGTTTTATATGATTGAATATTATCTAAAAACCATTGATAGGTGCTAAAAATACCATTATTCAGTTGAATTTCATGTTTCCAACCTAAAGCATGCATTTTACTTACATCCATCAATTTTCTTGGTGTACCATCGGGTTTTGAACTGTCCCAAACAATACTTCCTTTATGTCCAACAACTTTTTGAATTGTTAAAGCCAAATCGTGAATCGTATTATCAATACCGGTTCCAACATTGTATAAGTTATCAGGTAAAACATTTTCTACAGCAAATAAAACAGCCTTTGCCAAATCATCTACATGTAAAAACTCTCTCATCGGAGTTCCGGTTCCCCACAATACAACTTCTTTGTGACCTTCAATTTTTGCCTCATGAAATTTACGAATCATGGCCGGCAAAACGTGTGATGTGGTTAAATCAAAATTATCAAACGGACCATATAAATTGGTTGGCATTAAACTTACATAGTCTTTACCAAATTGTTTTCGTATTGCTTCACAAGCTTTTACACCTGAAATTTTAGCAATTGCATACCATTCATTTGTTGGTTCCAAAGCACCAGTCAGTAATTCTGTTTCATTCATTGGTTGGTTAGACAAACGAGGATAAATACAAGAACTACCAAGAAAAATAAATTTATTAACTCCATTCATGTGAGATGCATGAATAAGGTTATTTTGCATCTGCATATTATCCATCAAAAACTGATAAGGATAAGTTTGATTGGCTAAAATACCGCCAACTCTTGCCGCGGCATCAATTACGATTTCAGGTTTATGAAATTTAACAAATTGCTCAACTTCATTCTGGTTTCTCAAATCAAGCTCTTTACTCGACAAGCCAATTATTTGTTCATAACCATTTTTTACTAAATTTCTTTTGATTGCAGAACCAACCATTCCATGTTGACCTGCAACGAAGATTTTTTGATCTTTTTTCACTGTATTAAAGTTTCACTTGTAGGATAATCCTAAATTCATTTTTTCAATCCTAAATTATATTTAATTATTATTTTAGATTGAAATGAATGATTGATATCGTTTAAATTTTAGCAGCTTCTTTTTGTAATAATTCTTTCTTAACAGGAACAACACCAATTTCTTCACAAACCAAACCTCCTGCTAAATTAGCAATGCTAGCAATTTCTTTGTTTGTGAGACCTAAAGCCAAACATAAAGACGCAACACTAATTACGGTATCTCCAGCCCCACTTACATCCGCGATTTTTCTGATATGTGCAGGAATGTATTCAAATTCTGTTCCATTGCTAATCATTACTCCTCTTTCGCTTAATGTTACCATGATATTTTTAATTTCCATGGTATTCATTAATTCAAGAACAGCAGCTTCAAACGAAACTTTATCAGATGGATCAACATCTTTTTTGAAACCTTCTTTTAACTCTTTCAGATTTGGTTTAAACAAATCAACTCCTTTATAATTTAAGAAATTTCTCTTTTTAGGATCAACTGCTACTTTTTTACCCAATTTATGAGCCTCTTGTACAATTTGAAGAATTAATGATTCTGTGATTACGCCTTTGTCATAATCTTCAAAAATTACAACATCACATGCAGGTAACAAATCATTTATAATTCTATGGCTCAACAAATAAGTATCATATTCTGTCAAGGGAGTGGTAATTTCCTGGTCAATTCTCAACATTTGGTGATGGTGAGCGATTACCCTTGTTTTAGTAGTTGTAATTCTTTCCTTCGATTGAATAATTCCAGAAAGTCCGATATGTTCTTTTTCCAGTAATTCCAATAAATCTTTTGCTTCCGGATCTTCTCCAATAACTGAACACAAAATCGGTTTTGCACCTAAAGCCACTAAATTCATAGCAACATTTGCTGCACCACCTAATCTATTGTCTTTATGAGTAATAGCAACAACTGGAACAGGTGCTTCAGGAGAAATTCTATCTACAGTGCCCATTAAATAGGCATCAATCATCACATCACCTATAACCAAAACTTTAAGACCTTCAAATTTCGAAACGATATCTTGCATAAAATTCACGAATAAGGCTGCAATTTAGTTGATTTTAAAGAAAAATCTTCACTCCTAAACTTCAATTAAGAAATATCAGTTTAAAATAAAATCGTTTTTAATTGAACCATTTTGCTAGTTCAGACAACTAAATGAGAATATTGTTGTCAATAACAGAAACCAACCTATGAAAAAAATCGTACTAATCATTTGCGCCTGTGTTGCACAAATTGTTTCTAATGCTCAAATTACAAATGGTGGATTTGAATCTTTAAATCCATCTAATATGCCTATTCATTGGGTTCCAAAATTTTATTTATTCCCAGTTTTAATGGATAGTTTAGGCTTACCACACTCTGATTCTGTTGTTTTTGATGGCTTTATGTCGAAAATAAACACTACAAATCCTCATTCCGGAAACAATGCTTATGAAATGAGAAGTGGCTATAATTTCACAAAAAAAGAAGGATTTTCTTCAGGAGTCAGAGCAATGGGAGATTCATCAACAATTGGTTTTTTTGCAGGTGGATTTCCATACCAGCCGAGTTTAAATAAACTTCAATTTTATTATCGTTTTGAATCTGAAATGAATGATACAGCCTTTGCGTCATTTGCTATATATGACGAAAATGAGGAAGAAATCTATAAAGCAGATTTTAACCTAAACGTTTATAATTCAGGATACAAGGAAGTTAATAAAACCATAGAATATCCATCAAGCAAAATTGCTGCCTATGCAGTTTTATACTTTTTAACTAGCAAACCCGAATCAGAACCACATTTGGGTTCAAGATTATTAATTGATGATATTAGCCTTTCATCAGCAAATTTTATTCAGGAAACATCAATTGGTGGCATTCGATTTTATCCGAACCCAATTAAAAACAAAGTTTTTATTGAATCAATTAATGGTGAAAATTTTGATGATATTAGTGTCTTTAATTTAGAAGGCTCGCTTGTTTTTAGCTCTTCAAACACAGAAGAAATCGACTTAAGTAATTTAAAAGCGGGTATCTATTTTCTCAAAGTTAGAAACCAAAAAAAATCATTCACTAAAAAGTTGATTAAAGAATAAATCAGGTTTAATTAAGAATTTTCATAATCCTAAATGGGATTATTTACTAATCATAGATACAATCCTCAATCATTTTCAGTAAAAATTTAACAGGAATTAGTCATCTAAACCTTCCTAAAATTGAACAAAGCCAATATTTTCTTATTTTGCAGATGAAATTCAAAAAGAAAATGAAGTTTATTTACTTTCCTGTTTCGATTCTATTGTTATTTATTTCTGTTAATTCATTTGCTCAAAATGAAATTTCAGGAAACATTCATATCATAAAAAAGTCTGCAGATATTAACTTATCTGAAATTACAGATTTGCCAGATGCAAGGATTATCTCCTTGGCACCTGCACCATTAAATGAAACTAAACAAATAAAATTAGACCTGGATAGAAAAAGGGTTAATTTTATCGCAAATCAACAAACTGCTTTGTTAAAAAAAGGTGCAGCTGCTTCACCTAAACTGAGTAATAATTTCAATGGAAATGTAACTCAGGGAACACCAAATGATAACGATTTTGCTATTTCAAATGCTGGTTTGATGATGAGTGTTGTGAATCAAAATCTTAATGTTTACAACGATACCGGTAGAATGATTTTTGGAAGAACTTTAGCTTCAATTGCTAACTCATTAGGCGCTTTAAACAGAACCTACGACCCAAGAGTAATCTATGATCCGGATCAGGATAGATTCATTTTAGTTTTTCTTCAAGGTTCTAGTAGTGAAGATACCAGAATTATTGTGGGATTCAGTAAAACCAATGACCCTACAAAAACATGGAGTTTTTATACAGTTCCGGGTAATATAACCAATGATAGTACCTGGAGTGATTACCCAATTCTTTCCTTAAGTAAAGATGAGTTGTTTATTACAATCAATCGTTTAAAAGACAATACTTTTTGGAAAAACGGATTTTTGGAATCGTATATCTGGCAAATTGATAAAATGAATGGTTTTAATTCTGATACAGCATTAACCACCAAAAATTATAACAATATTCAGTACAACGGCAAATCAATCTGGAGTATTTGTCCTGTAAAATATGCCCATCATTTAGAAGGACCTGGAATGTTCTTTTTATCTCATCGCCCATCTGATTTAAGCAATGATTCAGTATTTGTTCATTATATCTCAAATACCATAAAATCAGGAAATGCCAATTTAACAACCAAAGTTTATAAAAACCCAGTTGCTTATGGCTTGCAACCCAATGCTCTTCAACCAAACGGCAAAAAATTACAAACCAATGATGCCAGGGTTTTAAGCGCGATGTCGGTAAATGGGATGATTTATTATGTTGGAAATACAATCGACCCAAATCTATTTTCGCCTGCAGTTTATTTTGGAAGGATTGAAGAAACCTGGACCAATCAACCAAAATTATTCGGACAAATTATCTCTTATGATTCGCTCGATTTAGGTTATCCTAGTATTAGTTATGCAGGTTCAGGTCAAAATGGTGACCATAGCTGTATGATTACATTTTCACATGTTTCAGCCAAATATTTCCCAGGAACATCGGTTGTTTATGTAGATAGAAATTTTAATCTAAGTGCACCTTTATTCGTTAAAAAAGGAGAAGGAAGTATTGCTTTATTAGGAGATACAGTTGATAGATGGGGCGATTATACTGGCATCCAGATGAAATTTAACGAATTGGGTGTTTGTTGGCTAAATGGTTCTTATGGAAATGTAAGTGGACAAAACAGAACATGGATTGCCCGAATTGTGAGCCAAGACCCATTATTAGGGGTGAAAGAATTTTCAGAATTAAAGGATTTTAAATTGTATCCAAATCCTGCAAACCAAGAAATTCAGGTTCAGTTTCATGCCAATGAAAAAATGTTGGTAGATATAGTTTTATGTGATTTACAAGGAAAAGAAATTCAAATCATGAATAAGGATTGGGTTAAATCAGGACTTAACGAATTAAGAATGAATACCGGTTCAATTGAAAATGGCATGTATATTGTAAGAATTAGAAATCATGAAAAAACTATTTTCACTCATCGCTTGCTTGTTGCTCATTAATTTAATTTATTCTTGTAAGTCAAGAACGAAACAAACTAATAATCTTCAAAAAGAAAGTTTAGAAAATCCGAAACCATTGATGGAATCAAAAACAGATTCGTTAAAAAATTATTTGGATGAAGAAAGAGCCAGAAGGTTAAAGAAATAAAAAAAGGCAATTCGAATTATATAAAAATTTGAATTGCCTTTTTTTATGATTGAAATTCCTATTTTAAAACTTCAACTCTAAATCTTCGAGAACCTTGTTTTGAAGAATATGCTCTTCAACAATTCTTTCCACGTCTCCAATTTGAACTTTTCCATAATAGGTTCCTTCTGGATAAATAACCAAAGCTGGTCCATTCTGACAAGCATCCAAACAACCACTTCTTTGGGCTCTAACTTTTCCTTTTAAACCTTTTTCGGCTATCACTTCTCTAAATTTTTCAACCAAAGCCATACCTGCAACTTCTCCGCAGCAAGCCTTTCCTTCTGCCTTTTGATTAGCACAGATAAATACATGTTTTTCGAATCTCATTTTAATTTAACAATAATAAATGGCCACTGTTTTTATCAGGATTTATCCTTCTGATTCCAGGAGCCGGTAAGTGAACAAAATCTGCTATTTTTAAAAGTGTTTTTACACTTTGTTTTTTTGTTTGAATGGCATTTAAATTCCAATCTAAACCGATTACAAATTTACGTTGAATTTGTCTATTTGTATTTAATCTTAGTTGATCAACTTCCGAAAAACCATCAACACCATAAGCAATTCCAAGGTTTAAACCTTTTGGCCAGAATTGCCTTTTATTTTTCGATAATAAATTATGCATATCAGCTGTAAGCCAATACATATGTCCATCATAATCAGCAACAAATTTCCAGTTTTTAAAATCCACATCTCTATAATATTGTGATGGGAAATAACTAAACTTAAACTTGAAATTATTCATAACCGGGAATTCATCTTGTAAAACGCCATAACCTACTCCCAACAAATTGGCTATTAAATCTTGAGGAGAGAAATTATAAGAGCTAAATCCATCACCAAGCTCAATACTTAAAGCCCAAAAAGCAGGCATCGAAATACTTACAATTCTTCTTGTCTTCTTTGAAAATTTACCATATTTCATTACTTCATTTAAAGAATGGTAATAGAAATAAGAGGTAAAAAAATGTCCGATTTTATCAATTCCTAAACTATAGTTATTCAATCCACCATCAGAATAAATTTGAAAATTATGATAATCGTCTTTCCACCACCAATGGTATTCCAGAATTGTACTTGCAGTTTGTTGAGTTATTAATCCGGCGGCAATCCAACGTTTACGGGCAGCAAAAGAATCGTTTTCCAACTTATTTAATTCATCACCAAACAAATTTTTATTGAAGAATAAAATCAGAAATAATAAAAAAAATACAATTTTAGAATTCTGCATAAATACCTGTACTGATTAAGTTTCGATTACTTCTATAAAATTGTCCGCGTTCATCTGCACCGCTAGTAAAATTTAATACCAATCTTAATTTTTGGGGATAAAGATGATTAAATTGGTAAGCTAAAAGCAGGTTATTGGTAGACCTGAAATCTAATTCTCCTCTGAATTTAAAATCCCCACCAATAATAAAGCCTCCCGGTTTAGTTTGATTTAAAAATGTTTGATTGATATTTAACTCAAATCCAGGCTGAATTGTGATTTTCCCTGAATGATCTTCATCGGTTTTAAAATTGTAATTGATAATAAAATTATTGTATAAATGATATGCGTTTCTTTTCCCTTTGTAACTGATACCAACCTGATGATAATCACGGGCATAATTTGTAAATGGATATTGTGCATTTGCAATAGCATCATCACTTAAATGCTGAGAAGTATGACCGCTTCCAAGTCTCAAAGCCCAGTGATTTCTAAATTGGTAATTCAAAAAAACATCAACATAAAAATCAGTATTTAAAACCGATCCATGGTTTACCGACCTTAACAATCCCATATAAGTTGAACCGGCAATTTCAAATTGAAAACGATGTTTGCCCCTATTTAAATTATATACAGGAAATTGTCCTCCCATAGAACCAATAAATTCAGAAGCATTTAAATTTCTTTGAATCCCTAAACGATGGGCTCTGGTATCGGCGGCATAAATTGGAACCAAATGGACTTCTTTTGGGGTTTCAATAATTCTTAATACTTTTTTTGAACTGCTTGAAATATAGCTAAACACACAATTTACCTGAATAAACAGTAAAAACAGGAGTGTTAATTTTGTCCTCATAGACCGCAATTACGTTGATTTTTTTCGAATTTATTGTGTAAAAAAGATTAAAATCAGGCACTTTGTAGCTCCTGAAAATTGAATTACTTTCGCCCTAAAATATCGAATATATGTTTGGAAAACTTGGTGAAGCCAAAAAAATGGCTGAAGAAATGAAAATAAAATTAGCGGCTATAAGTGTTGAAGGCATAGCTGAAAATGGGAAAATTAAGGTAAGAGCAAATGGAAACAAGGAGATTATTTCAGTAGAAATTGATCCTGAATACTTAAACATTGACAAAAAAGAAGAATTGGAGGATGTTTTGGTAATTGCAATTGGCAGAGCTTTTGAACAAGCAAATGCCGTTTCTGAAGCCGAAATGAAAGCCATGATGGGAAGTATGATGCCCGGTTTAGGTAATTTATTTTCGTAATCAATCAATTTTTCATCTTAGGAATTGAGTTTAATTCAAGATAAAACAAGCCTATTTAGGCCTATACTCTTGATTATAAGCCAAACACAAAATAATGACAATGTAAAATCATTTAAATTAAGAACTAATTTGAATTTTACTTGTCACATAACATAAAGAAAAATCATTCGAAAAAGGTGCAAAGAATCTGAATAAAATCATCTGTTTGATTCTTCAAAACAAATAAATTCGCATGTTTTTTAAGAATTAGAAAAAAGAAAATCATAATATCATATATGCAAACCAAAGCAAACTATCGTGACGAGTTCATTTACCGCCACATTTCACCAATGGCAAACGAAACTGAAGCCATGTTGAAAACCATCGGAGTAAGCAGTATCGACCAATTAATTGAAGAAACAATTCCTGCGCATATCCGATTAAAAGAACGAATGAATCTTCCTGCTGCTTTAACCGAAGCTGAATTGCTTGGTATGCTTCATGAAATTGCTTCAAAAAACAAATTAAATACCAATTATTTAGGTCAGGGTTACTATGGTACTTTAACTCCAGGAGTAATTTTGAGAAATATCTTCGAAAATCCGGGTTGGTACACAGCTTATACTCCTTACCAAGCTGAAATTGCTCAGGGTAGATTAGAAGCATTGTTGAATTACCAAACAATGATTATTGATTTAACCGGAATGGAAATTGCAAATGCTTCTCTATTAGATGAAGGTACTGCTGCCGGTGAAGCCATGCACATGTTATTCGCAGAAACAAAAAAAGCAAATGCAAATAAGTTTTTCGTTTCTGAATTATGTTTCCCTCAAACTATTGACGTTTTAAAAACCCGTACTGAACCTATTGGTGTAGAATTGGTTATTGGAAACCATGAAACTGTGGTTTTTGATGATACTTATTTTGGTGCTTTGATTCAATATCCTGCCGGAAATGGAAATGTGATTGATTACAGCGCTTTCATGGGTAAAGCAATCGAACAAAACGTAATGGTTGCTGTTGCTGCCGATTTATTGAGTTTAACTTTATTAACTCCTCCGGGAGAATGGGGTGCTGATGTGGTTGTAGGATCTGCGCAAAGATTTGGGGTTCCAATGGGTTATGGTGGACCTCATGCAGGATTTTTTGCAACTAAAGATGCTTATAAACGTCAGATGCCGGGTCGTTTAATTGGTGTTTCAATTGATAGCCAAGGAAATACTGCTTTACGTATGGCTTTACAAACACGTGAGCAACATATTAAAAGAGAAAAAGCTACTTCAAATATTTGTACTGCCCAGGTATTGCTTTCAATCATGGCAAGTATGTATGGCGTTTACCATGGTCCTAAAGGATTAAAAGGTATTGCTGGCAGAGTTCATGGATTGGCAAATACTTTGGCAAATTCATTGGTAGAAAATGGCTTCAAATTAGTTAACAAAAACTATTTTGATACCATCAGCTTTGAAATAGCAAATGCAAAAAATTTGGTTGATGCATGTATTAATGCTGATATCAATATTGCTTTAGTAAACGATAACCATATCCGTGTTTCAATAGATGAAACTCATACTATTGAGCAAATTTCTCAATTGGCTTCTATTTTAACTGGTAAATCAATTAAACTTGTTCAAGCTGCTACTGTAGAAATTCAGGCACCAAGTTCATTTGTAAGAAAATCTGATTTCATGACGCATCCTGTGTTTAATTCATACCACAGCGAGCATGAAATGTTACGTTATATCAAATCATTGGAATCAAAAGATTTATCTCTTTGTCATTCAATGATTGCTTTGGGTTCTTGTACAATGAAATTAAATGCAACTGCAGAAATGATTCCGGTAACAATGCCTGGATTTGGACAATTGCATCCTTTTGTTCCAAGAAACCAAGCAACAGGTTATACCCAAATCTTTGAAGAATTAACTCATCAGTTAAAAGAAGTTACAGGTTTTGCAGGAATCAGCTTACAACCAAATGCAGGTGCACAAGGTGAATACGCTGGTTTAATGGTGATTCGTGAATACTTTAAAAGCAAAGGTGAATCACATAGAAATATTGCTTTAATTCCTTCATCTGCCCATGGTACTAATCCTGCAAGTGCTGCTATGGCCGGAATGAAAGTAATTGTTACCAAAACTTTGGATAATGGTTATGTTGATATTGATGATTTAAGAGCAAAAGCTGAAGAACACAAAGATAACTTGGCTTGTTTGATGGTGACTTACCCATCAACTTACGGAATTTTCGAAGAACAAATTCATGAAGTTTGTGACTTGATTCACAAAAATGGTGGTCAGGTTTATATGGATGGTGCGAATATGAATGCACAAGTTGGATTAACAAGTCCTGCTAATATTGGTGCCGACGTTTGCCATTTGAACTTACACAAAACATTCTGTATTCCTCATGGTGGTGGTGGTCCTGGTATGGGTCCGATTGGAGTTGCAGCGCATTTGGTTCCATTTTTACCTGGACATTCAGTAGTTGAAATGGGTGGTGGAAATCAATCTATGAGTGCAGTTTCAGCAGCTCCTTGGGGAAGTGCTTCTATCCTATTGATTTCTTATGCTTATATTAGAATGATGGGTACTGAAGGATTGGAAAATGCTACTAAATATGCAATTCTAAATGCCAATTATATCAAAGCAAGATTAGAAAACGATTACCAGATTCTTTATACAGGTAGCAAAGGAAGATGTGCCCATGAAATGATTTTGGACACACGTGTTTTCAAAGGTTCTACTGGAGTTGAAGCTGAAGATATTGCAAAACGTTTAATGGATTACGGTTTCCATGCGCCAACCATGAGTTTCCCGGT
>CALRIT020000010.1:0-143053 GCA_943361925.1 Vulcanococcus limneticus LL
AAAATTGCGATGACCGAAGGTCATCGCAATTTTGGAGCGCTACGGGGGTGTCTTCGTGTTTTTTCAATAGTCTACCGATATTTTGCCCCGAGTGGGGCAATTGGTCTATCGTGAAATATTCTATAGGGAATAGTCTACCTATATTTTGACCCTACTTGTGCAATTGTTCTTGTGTGAAATATTCGAGCAATATTTTTTGTCGATCATTTTTCATTATTCAGAATTGATTAATTATAAATTATCATCATTTTATGCAAATTAGCTAAATGAAAACCAATTCAATGTGCTCCTAGGTGCATAAAATAGATTGACAGAACGAGGTAGAGGGGGAAATTCAACCCATTTCAACAATATCAATATTAAGCCACATAAGGTCTTTTACGTTGTTTAAATTAGAATTTCATTATTCTGATACCAACATTGAATCATAATAATTAACTATTTATACATTTATTTAAATCACGTATCATAGCGGAAGTAGATACTAATTTATTTTTCTCTGGTAAACATGCGGATAATCATTTTTGGTTTTAAAAACTCATTCAATAAAAATCCAATCTATTTTAATCAACTAATAAAACAAAAAAACCTGCCTCATTACGAAGCAGGTTTTTTAAAAATTATTTTTTGATTTTATCCCAATGCTTTAATCTCAGAAACCAACTCATTCAGTGCTTTTTTAGCATCACCAAACAACATACTGGTTTTAGGTTTATAGAACAATTCATTTTCAATTCCGGCATAACCGGCTTTCATACTTCTTTTGTTTACAATAACGTGATGTGCATTTTCAACATCCAGAATTGGCATTCCGTAAATTGGAGAACTTGGATCTGTTTTAGCCGCAGGATTTACAACGTCGTTTGCTCCTACTACTAATACAACATCGGTAGTACTAAACTCTGCATTGATTTCTTCCATTTCAACCAATTTATCATAAGCTACATTACTTTCTGCAAGTAATACATTCATATGTCCAGGCATCCTTCCGGCTACAGGATGAATTGCATATTTCACTTCAACACCTTCACTTTCCAATAACAATTCTAAATCGTGAACTACGTGTTGTGCCTGAGCAACTGCCAATCCGTAACCCGGAACAATTACTACCTTTTTAGCATACTTCATTAAAATAGCTGCATCACTTGCAGTAACTTCTTTAATTGTTCCTGTAGCACCTGCACTTGCTCCTGAAGCAGCAGCAGCAGAGCCTCCACCGAAATTACCAATCAATACATTTAATAAAGAACGGTTCATGGCATTACACATCACAATAGTTAATAATGTACCTGCAGAACCAACTAAAATTCCTCCAACAAGCATTACTTTATTATCGTAAAGGAAACCACCACATGCAGCAGCTACACCAGTGAATGAATTCAGTAAAGAAATTACAACCGGCATATCTGCACCACCAATTGGTAATACAAATAAGATTCCATATAATAATGACAGTGCTAAAATTGCATAAAAAATGGTGATTGTTTCAGCACTTTCACCCATAATATCCCAATAGGCTAATCCTAAAATTACAGCCAATAAACCGATGTTGATGAACTGTTGTTTCCCAAATGATTTATCTTTTACATTACCACTTAATTTTCCCCAAGCAATCATACTTCCGGAGAATGATACTGAACCAATCACCATTCCAATGATGATAGTAAATAAAAATCCTTTTGGTATCTGACTAAAGAAATTAACTCCATCAGCTATAGCATCGGCAGTATGTGTTGAAGTAAGGTGTCTGAATTCGATAATTGAAATTAACATGGCACAAGCACCACCCATTCCATTAAATAAACTTACCATTTCAGGCATGGCTGTCATTTGTACTTTTTTAGCTGCTAACCAGCCAACAACAGTACCAACGAGAAGTGCGCCGAAAATAAAACCAAGATTACCCAGGTGTTCGCCATTGCTATCTGTATAAAGAAAGATTGTTCCAAAAATTGCCAGACCCATTCCAAAAGCAGCAATTAAATTTCCTTTTCTAGCTGTTGATGGATTTCCTAAATATTTCAGTCCCAAAATAAAGGTAACTGATCCAATTAAGTATATAATTTGTAGTATATATTGTTGCATGATACTTTGTATTAATTGAGCTAAATGATTCTATTTTTTCTTCTTAAACATTTCAAGCATTCTGTCGGTTACAACAAAACCACCTACTACATTTAATGTGCCCAGCACCACTGCAAAAAATCCTAAAATAAGAGAAACAATTTCGTGAGCTTGTCCCATTACAATAATGGAGCCAATGATAACCACACCATGAATGGCATTCGCACCACTCATTAATGGTGTATGAAGTACGCTTGGTACATGACCAATTAATTCTATTCCTACAAAAATCATTAAAATGATTAAGTAGATTAATTGAAGATTGTTATTGATAAATTCGAGCATGTTATGATATATTATTTAATTAAGCCTCAAATTTTTACCTTCATGAGTAATTAGTGTTCCTTTGGTGATGTCTTCTTCAAACTCAAACTTAAAGCCATCTTTTGTAGCTAAGTGATTTAATAAATTCTGAATATTTTTTGCATACAATTCACTTGCATTTTGTGGCAAAGTAGAAGGTAAATTTCCTATACCAACCAAACTTACTCCATGTTTATTAACTACTTTATCCAATTCGCTCAATTCACAATTTCCACCCTGTTCAACGGCCATATCAACAATAACAGAGCCGAGTTTCATGTTTTTAACTTGCTCTTCAGTAATTAAAACCGGAGCTTTTCTACCCATAACTAATGCAGTTGTAACAACTAAATCAGCCTGATATAAACTTTTATTTACTGCTTCTTTTTGCTTTTCGAGGTAATCTGCAGAAACTTCTTTCGCATAACCACCTTCAACTTTAGCAGCTTCAGCACCTTTTACCTCAATGAATTTTCCGCCCAATGATTCAACCTGTTCTTTTGTTTCAGGGCGTACATCTGTACATTCAACAATAGCACCTAAACGTTTAGCTGTTGCTATTGCCTGTAAACCTGCAACACCGGCTCCGTAAATCAGAACTCTTGCAGGAGTAACTGTACCGGCAGCTGTCATTAATAAAGGAAATATTTTACCCAGATGTGAAGCACCTAAAATAACGGCTTTATAACCGGCAAGATTGGCTTGAGAACTCAATGCATCCATATTCTGGGCACGTGAAATTCTTGGAATTGCATCCATGCTGAAAGAACTAATTTTTCTGGCACGTAATTCCTCTACCAATTGCGGATTATTAGCTGCATACATATAAGAAATACTCGCAGCACCTTCCGGTAACTGTTGAATTTCTTCAGATGTAGGCGCATTCACTTTAACTAAAATTTGAGCCTGACCTAGTACTTGCTTAGCATCACCAAGCTGACAACCAACAGCGGCATACATATCATCACTAAAATTAGATGCATATCCTGCTCCATTTTCTACCGAAATTTCATGTCCAACTTTAATAAGCTGAGCACAAACTTGAGGTGTTAAGGCCACGCGATTCTCGCCATGGCGACTTTCTTTTATAACTGAGAGTTTCAAATTTTTAAGTTAATTAAAACAATATGAATCAAAAAATCTTTCCAAGTTTAGTAAAAACCAATTAAATAGCAGCTATGTTACATCAGGTCTTTTGAATGAAACATATATAAATAAGGTTTAATAAAGGGCTATGTCCTTTAAAAAGCCTGAAATAACTAATATTTAAGGGTAAAAATCAGAAAAACGAACAATTAAAGAAAAAAGAGGGCTGACAAAAATCATGTTAAAAATAGCTTACTCCAAAATTTATGCGCATCCACTTCCCGAGGGACATCGATTTCCGATGTTAAAATATGAGTTAATTCCTGAACAATTAATGAGGACCGGAATTGTTGAGGAGCAAAACTTTTTTGAACCGCAAGAGGCTGATGAAAAAATTATTTTATTAACCCATGATAAAGAATATCTGCAATCTTTAAAATCTTTAAGTTTAGATGAAAAACATATCAGACGAATTGGCTTTCCATTAAGCGAGCAATTGGTGCAACGAGAATTGGTGATTTGTGGAGGAAGTATTCAATGTTGTGATTATGCTTTGGAATATGGAGCAGCCATGAATGTTGCCGGTGGTACTCATCATTCATTTAAAAACAGAGGTGAAGGATTTTGTTTATTAAACGATTTAGCTGTTGCAGCAAATTATTTATTAAATAGTAAAAAAGCAGAGAAAATTCTGATTGTTGATTTAGATGTACATCAAGGAAATGGAACAGCTTCTATATTTGAAAAAGAAGCCAATGTTTTTACATTTAGTATGCATGGAAAAAACAATTTTCCTTTCCATAAAGAGCAATCAGATTTAGATATAGAATTATTAGATGGATGTTCAGATGAAGCCTATTTAAGTTTACTAAAAAATAATTTAAAGGTAATTTCAACCAATTTTAAGCCTGATTTTGTGTTTTACCTGAGTGGAGTTGACATACTTTCTACCGATAAACTGGGAAAACTTAAAATAAGTGCTGATGCATGTTACCAAAGAGACAAGCTGGTTTACGAATTTTGCAAAACGCTGAAAACCCCTGTTGTTACTGCAATGGGCGGCGGTTATTCAAGCAAAATTTCTGATATTGTAGATGCACATTGTCGCACCTTTAATGCGGCTGTTGAAACTTTTTTTTAACAATTAAAAAAAAGCCTTGATTTTCTATGAGTTCGAAATTTATTTCACGACCCGAAAAAAAGTACAAGTAAGTGCTTGTGAATATAGAAATTTTTAACCTTAACTTTGTAGAAGAACTAACAACTGCAACATGACTAAAGCTAAACAACCGGCAGCAAAGAAGTCTGCTATCCCGGCTTCAAAAGTGGCGGCAAAAAGCGCTGCAACTAAGAAGCCAATCCTTGACGATGACGACGATGAGGATGATGACGATTTATTAAATGATGATTTAGATCTAGATTTGGATGATGATATCGAAATTGATGAGCCGGATCCTAAATCTATCAAACCATTTTTGGATGATGATGACGATGACGATTTTGATGATGACGACTTTTAATTAACGTCGTTTCCAAACTAGCGATGGGGTTTCTGCTAAATTGCTTTTATGCAGAGCCCTATCGTATATATAAAATCTATATCGAACAGTATCGGCAGCACTTGGTAATTGGTTAGGACCAATTTTCACTTCAATATCACCTCGAATGGCTTTATGTCTGCCCTCTGGTGAAATGTTATCAAATCTGTAAGCATAAGATAATGTATCGAATGCATTAAATGGATTGGTTACATATTTAAAAACTCCATTAAAACTTTCCTGGTATTCAAAATGAATATTATTGTAGTATGGATTAATTGATTTTCCGGTTGAATCTGTTACTGCATTAAACGGTGAAAGGGTATCAGATTGATTTAAACCTAAATCTCCATCACCATCTTTAAAAGTAAAAGTTAGAATCATAATAGAATCAATTCCTGATTGATCCGAAACAAAAGCTGCACTTTTAAATTCTATCTGAGGGGTTTCAGGATAGATTTCCTTTTTTTTGCAGGAATGAATTGCAAAAACTAAAAGCAGCAAAACAAGTATATGTCTGAAATTCCTATAAATTGGTCTCATAAAATATTCAATTCAAAATTAAACAATTTTGAGGAATTGTGTTTGCAAGCTTTTAACTATCAATTCCATTCAAATAAAGTTTACAATCAATATTGCAGATTGCTAGGCATAAACGAAGCAAACGACATTACAGATATACAAAAAATACCTCATATTCCTGTTGAATTATTTAAAACCTTAACAATCAAAACAGGAGAATTCGAATCCCAAAAAATATTTGAAAGTAGCGGTACCACAGGCATGATGAATAGTAAACATCATGTGGCTGATTTAAACTTGTATAAAGAAAGTTTTACCACATGTTTTATTCAGTTTTTTGGTGATATTTCGAATTATTGTTTTTTAGGTTTGCTTCCCTCCTATCTAGAAAAAAATAATTCTTCACTAGTTTATATGGTTCAACAATTAATGGCAATTTCAGGAAATCCTCAAAATGGATTCTTTTTGTTTGAACATGATGTTTTGTATGAAAGAATTCAATCCCTTGAAAAAAACAAACAGCCCTATATTTTATTTGGTGTGAGTTTCGCATTATTGGATTTCGCTGAAAAATTTCAATTCAAAATGGAATATGGCCGCGTAATTGAAACAGGTGGAATGAAGGGGAGAAAAAAGGAAATCACCAAAGACGAATTGTTATCTCAGCTAAGTAATAGTTTTCAAAGCACAAAAATATCATCAGAATATGGCATGAGTGAATTGTTGAGTCAGGCTTATTCTTTTGAAAACGGACAATACCAATCACCAGCCTGGATGAAGGTTCAAACTACAGAAATTAATGATCCCGGAAAGTTTTGCAAAGCCGGAAAAACCGGAATTATACAAGTAATAGACCTTGCCAACATTCATACCTGTTGTTTTATTAAAACAAGTGATATTGGAATTATTCATGAGGATGAAAAATTTGAGGTATTAGGAAGAATTGACCACAGTGATATGAGAGGCTGTAGTTTATTAATTAGCTAAGTACCTGTTTATAAAGAGTTTGAACCAGCTCAACTAATCGTCTCTTTTTTACTATTTTTTTCTAAGTTTGAGCACCAAACCAAACCTATAAAAAAATGACAAATTCTACACGCAGAGAGCACGATTTTCTCGGCGAAATGGATATCCCTAATGAACTATATTATGGAATTCAAACATTCAGAGCTAAAGAGAATTTTAATATTACAGGTATTCCTATTTCAAAGGAGCCTCATTTCATAAAAGCACTTGGTTATGTAAAAAAAGCAGCTGCATTGGCTAACAGAGATTGCGGCGTATTGGATGCAAAAGTTACAGAAGCAATTTGTTATGGAAGTGATGAAATCATTTCAGGTAAATACAACCATCAGTTTGTTTCCGATTTAATTCAAGGTGGTGCAGGAACATCATGTAATATGAATGCCAATGAGGTTATTGCAAATATTGGTTTAGAATACCTGGGTTATAAAAAAGGTGAATACGACCACGTCCATCCCAATAACCATGTAAATTGCTCTCAATCTACCAATGACGCTTATCCTACAGCATTTAGAATTGCTTTGTATTTTAAGATGAATGAATTCATTGAAAAACTAGAGCGTTTACAAAAAGCACTTTGGGTAAAAGGAATTGAATTTGATAAAGTCTTAAAAATGGGCAGAACCCAATTGCAAGATGCGGTTCCAATGACATTAGGACAAGAGTTCAGGGCATTTAGCACCACTGTGGGAGAAGATATTTCGAGATTAAAAGAAGCACAAAGTTTAATTCTTGAAGTAAATATGGGTGCAACTGCTATTGGAACCAGAGTAAATGCACCTGATGGATATGCTGAATTATGTGTTGAATATTTGGCAAAAGAATGTGGCATTCCTGTAGTATTAGCACCCGATTTAATTGAAGCTACAGGCGATACCGGAGCTTATGTTCAAATAATGGGAACATTAAAAAGAAATGCAATTAAGCTTTCAAAAATGTGCAATGATTTAAGGTTATTAAGTTCTGGACCAAGAACCGGATTTAATGAAATTAATTTACCTCCACGCCAACCGGGTTCATCTATTATGCCGGGAAAAGTAAATCCTGTGATACCTGAAGTAGTGAACCAAACTTGTTTTTATGTAATAGGACAAGATTTAACAGTAACGATGGCGGCAGAAGCAGGACAATTACAATTAAATGTAATGGAACCTGTTATTGCATTTGCGATGTTTACTTCATTGGAATATTTAGGAAATGCGATTGTAACATTAATCGACAAATGTATTGTTGGCATTACAGCAAATCCTGAAAGAGCCAGAGAAATGGTGATGAATAGTATTGGAATTGTAACCCAATTGAATCCGATTTTAGGTTATGAAGAAAGTGCAAGCATAGCCGGTGAAGCTTTACAAACAGGAAAAAGTGTTCATCAGATTGTTGTTGAAGAAAGAAAGCTTATTTCACAAAGCAAATGGGAAGAAGTGTTTTCGGTAGAGAATTTGATTAATCCGAAATTTATTAATAAATAATTTTTTTTAATAGCCCCGGGCTTCAGCCTGGGGCTATTAAAAAAATTATTTAAAAACCATATCCGGCAATTCCCAGAGCGCCTGATCTTACGCGCACTCCATCAACAAAATAGGCAGTTCCACCTTCGGCACCACGAATGATTGGAGTACCGCCATTCATGCAATCAACACCTAAAGTTAAACCAGCAATTTTATTGATACTTCTAAGAGGCATTGCACTTAATTGGTTACGTTCATAAACAGAACCAACAGTACCAAACAATCGAATCATTTGTTTAGGAGGTGTAAAAATTACCATCGGAGGTTCATTTACAGAATTAGATACATCTGTATCTAAAAAAACTTGATGGTCTGATGAAGACTGCGCCCAGCCGCTTATCCCAAGAAACAAGGCGATTAAAAAAAAGAGGGCTTTCATAATATAAATTTAAGGGAAATAGTTGAGGCTGTCAACTTGTTTTATTGTTAAAAATTATTCAAATTGCATACTCTTAAATTTTCACTAATTGTGATTGCAACTATTGAAAGTATAAAAACGTCTTAACAAAACATCTAAATAAACCAAAATGAAAAAAACACTACTTAGTTTGATGGCCCTTGTGGCCGGAGTAGGATGCACATTTGCACAAGGTTATTATCACCTTAAGCAAACAGGCACTTCAGCTCCTTATTCAAGTTTAGTTACACCTAACACCGTTGTTGTAGCACAAGGCTCTAACAACGTTTTATCTACTGCTCAAAATCTTCCATTTGCATGGAATTTTTATGGCAAAGCTGTTACTGCTTATAAAGTAAGTGATAATGGTTACATTACATTCAACTCAACTGAACAAAATAGTGTTGGAGCAAACGTATCAATTCCTGATGCTGCTGCACCATTAAATGCTATTTTTGGATTTTGGGATGAGTTGGAATTAAAAGCAATTTCAGGAAGTGGAGTAAAAACAGAAGCAAGAACATTTACTTATGGTACAGCTCCAAGCAGAGTTCACGTAATTCAATGGTTCACTGCTTCTAAAACAGGAACTGCAGCTGGTAGTGCAAACTACATTTACTTCGCTATACGTTTATACGAAGGTGCTGGCTTTGATATCGTTTTCAATGATGCATCACCTAATATTACAGGTCTTTCTGGTACAATTGGTTGTCAAAACGAAGATGGTTCAGTTGCTACTATGGTTGCTGGTCCTTCTGCAGATTTCCCTAATAAACTTGGTGGCCAAGAAAATGCAACTGATAAAGTTTACAGCTTCATGTATGGAACTCAATCACCTAATGATGCGGTTTTAGCTACAGTTGAATTACCAAAATTTGCTGCAAAAAATAGTTCAGTTGTTTTAAAAGGTACAATCATGAACTATGGTGCTCAAGAATTAACTTCTTTCAAAATTAACTACAGTGTTAATAATGGTGCTACAAAAACTATGACTATTTCAGGCGTAGGTGTTCAAGCTAGTGGAGGTTCTTTTGATTATACTCACAATGCTACTTATACTCCAACTGTTTCTGGTAGTGATGCTATCAGAATTTGGGTTTCAGAACCTAATGGTGGTGTTGATGGTAACGAAGCAAACAATGAATTAAACAAAACTTTATTGGTAGTTGACAAAACTATGCCAAGAAGAGCTTTACATGAAGTATTCACTTCATCAACTTGTCCTCCTTGTAAGCCAGGTAATGAGCAATTAACTGCTGTTTTAAACGAAAAAGTTGGTAAATGGGCTGTAATTAAATACCAATACTATTTCCCTGGTACTGGTGATCCTTATTTCACACAAGAGGCTTTAAACAGAGGTACTTATTATGGTGGCGTAAGCGCAGTTCCAAATATGTATATTGATGGCGGATGGAATGATAATCCAAATGGTTTCGACGAAGAAATTTTTGATCAATTCCAAACTATTCCTTCTTTATTGGAAATGTCTAGTTCTTTAACTGTTACAGGTAATAAAGCTGATGTTGCTGTTACCGTTACTCCAGTTGCTGATATGCCTGCAGGTAATTACAAATTACGTGTTGCTTTGGTAGAAAGAGAAACTGCTCAAAATATCAAATCTAATGGTGAATCAGTTTTCCATTTTGTTATGAAGAAAATGTTACCAACTGAAGCTGGTCAAGTATTTACTTTCCCTGCAAAAGATGCTCCTAAAACTGTAAACTTAACTTATACTTTCCCTGGTTCTTTCAAATTAGCTCCTAGTGCTAGAACTACAAGTACAATCTCTCCTACAGGTGCAGGTTATGCTGGTATCAATATCGCTACTGAAAACAGTGTAGAAGAATTTTATGATTTAGCAGTAGTTGCTTTCATTCAAAATGATGATACTAAAGAAATTCTTCAATCTAGCTGGACAGTTCAAGATTGGGCTATCGGTATGAAAGAAAATGTTAAAAAAGCTAACGATTTCTCAGTTTATCCAAATCCTGCTAACACTGCCATCACTATTGAGTGGAATGGTAACAAAGATGCTAGCTTCCGTATTTTGGACTTAAACGGTAAAGAAGTTATGAGCAACAACGAATTGAGCATCAATTCTCAAATCAACGTTGAAGGCTTAAACAGTGGTTTATATTTCATTGAAATGGTTGATGCTGGTAAAACAATCACCAAAAAAATCAATATCATTCGTTAATCGAATTTTATAATTTTAAAAAAGGCTATATCCAAAGCGGGTATAGCCTTTTTTATTATCAGCCTATGAAATTTCTAATCAATTTTATAAAAGACTATATCAACGACTTATCTGAATCAGGTGATTATTATGAAAGTTTGTATGGAATCCTATTTTTGATTATCCCATTATTATTCCTTTTAATATTGGGAGTCCTATTCTTTTCATAAAAAAACCTGCCTCCAATATTGAAAGCAGGTTTTCTGTACTAATAAATTCTCTTACATATGTAAAGCTCTGTTGGCAGTTGCAGCCAATGCTGCTTCTTTTACTGCTTCTGCGTATGTTGGGTGAGCATGACTCATTCTTGAAATATCTTCTGCACTTGCTCTGAATTCCATCGCAACAACAGCCTCTGCAATTAAATCAGCTACACGCGGACCAATCATATGAACGCCCAAAACTTCATCTGTAGCCTCATCAGCCAAAATTTTCACAAATCCATCTATATCCATACTTGCTCTGGCTCTACCTAAAGCTCTCATTGGGAATGAACCTGATTTGTATTTTACACCTGCTTTCTTCAATTCCTCTTCAGTTTTTCCTACACCTGCAACTTCAGGCCAGGTATAAACCACACCAGGAATCAAATTATAATTGATATGAGGTTTTTGTCCGGCAATTGTTTCTGCAACAAAAACTCCTTCTTCTTCTGCTTTGTGAGCTAACATCGCACCTTTCACCACATCACCAATAGCATAAATACCAGCCACATTGGTTTCCAAATGGTCATTGGTTTCAATTCTTCCTCTTTCATCCACCTTTACACCTGCATTTTCTAAACCTAAACCTTGAGTATAAGGTTTACGTCCTACACTTACTAAGCAATAATCAGCTTTAAAAACAACTTCTTCTCCTTTGTCATTATCTGCTTTTACTTCAACTTCACTTCCTGTATTGATAGCAGATTTTACTTTATGGCTAAAGAAAAATTCAAATCCTTGTTTTCTTAAAACTCTTTGAAGTTCTTTCCCTAAAGCAGCATCCATTGTTGGAATAATGCTATTGGTATATTCAATTACAGAAACTTTAGAGCCTAAACGTGAGTAAACTGAACCTAATTCCAATCCAATAACACCACCGCCAATAATCACCATGCTTTTAGGCACTTCGGTCATTTTTAATGCTTCTGTTGATGTAATTACTCTTGTTTTATCAACTTCAATTCCTGGTAAAGTTGCAGGTTTTGAACCGGTAGCAATGATTACTTTATCGGTTTCAATTTGTTCTTCCTTTTCACCAGAAATCTTAATGGTATTTCTGTTTACAAAAGAACCCAAACCACGATAAACATCAATTTTGTTTTTCTTCATTAAAAACTCAATTCCATCGCAGGTTTGTTTTACAACGCCATTTTTTCTTTCAATCATTTGAGCAAGATTTACTTGCACATCTTTAACATCAACTCCATGAGTTTTGAAATTATGTACGGCATTATGGTAATGTTCTGAACTATCTAAAAGTGCCTTTGAAGGAATACAACCAACATTCAAACAAGTACCACCAAGGGTTGAATACTTTTCGATTAATGCTGTTTTAAATCCAAGTTGAGCAAGTCTGATAGCCGCTACATAACCACCTGGACCTGAACCAATTACTGTTACATCGTATTTCATGCTGAAAAAATTTCTGCAAAAGTAGGGTTTCAGAAGTAGAAAATATTCGTAAATACATGTAATTAGCAAGGTTTAGAAATAAAATAGGTAAAAAATTGTTTCTGTTTTAAACTTGCAGCATGGGTGTTGAAATTTCGGTTGTCATAATTGCCAAAAACGAATCGTTAAATATTGTGGATTGTATTGTATCTGCTAAAAGAATTAGTTCAGATATTTTGGTGATTGATAATGATAGTACCGATGATATGCCCAATTTAGTTAAATCAAGCGGAGCCCGTTATTTCAATCATGCATGGAAAGGTTATTCAAACCAGAAAAACTTTGGAAACCAAGAAGCAAAAAACGACTGGATTTTTTCTTTGGATGCGGATGAAAGAATCAGCGAGGAATTGGCAAATGAAATCAATCTGATTAAATCAAGCCTAAAAAATGAAGTAATTTTAGTGAACAGATTAAATCACCTTGGAAATAAAGCCATTTATTTTGGTGAATGGAATCCAGATTGGCAAAAGCGTTTGTTCAACAGAAAGCTAAATCATTGGGATGAAAGCAAAGTTGTTCATGAAGAGTTGAAATTAAATGAAAACCAATCAACCAAAAAATTTAAAGCCAGGTTATTACATTTTACAACTCCCAATGCAGCACATTATCGTTCAAAAATGGAAGTTTATTCAAAATTGCATAGGGAGAACCTAAAAAAAGAAGGCAGAACTATTCCGTTTTATAAAGGAATGAGCTCTGCCCTATTTGGTTTTATTAGAGAATATTTTTTGAAACTAGGATTTCTTGATGGAAAAGAAGGACTGCAATTAGCAAAACTTCATTTCAACTATACCAGAAATAAGTATAAAAATTAAAGTCCCAATACCATTTTATTTGGATCTGTACCACCTGTTAAAAGTAAGGTTGGATTTTCTAGACATTGCTTCACTTTTACTAGGAAACCAACACTTTCTCTTCCATCGATGATTCTATGGTCGTAACTTAAAGCCACATACATAATAGGTCTGATAACAATCTGACCATCTTTCACAACAGCTCTTTCAACAATATTATGCATTCCTAAAATAGCAGATTGGGGAGGGTTGATAATTGGCGTACTTAACATTGAACCAAACACACCACCATTGGTGATAGTGAAAGTTCCGCCTGTCATTTCATCTAAACCCAATTTATTGTCTCTAGCTCTACCGGCCAAACGTGCTACTTCTTTTTCAATATCAGCTAAACCCAAACTTTCGGCATTTCTGATAACAGGAACTACCAATCCTTTAGGAGCGCTCACAGCAATAGATATATCGCAGTAATCGTGGTAAATGATTTCTTCACCATCAAGATAAGCGTTTACTGCAGGGAAAGATTTAAGTGCTACACAAACTGCTTTTGTAAAGAAGCTCATGAAACCAAGATTTACACCAAAGTTTTCTTTAAACTGATTTTTGTATTGGTTACGTAAATCCATGATTGGCTTCATATCCACTTCATTAAAAGTGGTTAACATAGCGGTTTCATTTTTAGCAGCAACCAAACGTTTACTTACAGTTTTACGAAGGGAAGTCATTTTTTCTCTTCTATCATTTCTTGATTTTTCTTCGTTTGCGGTAACTTTTAATTCAGCAGAAACAGCATCAGATTTGGTAATTCTACCATCTTTTCCGGTTCCTTTTACATCTTTTGAATCAACACCTTTTTCAGCTAAAATTTTAGCAGCAGCAGGACTAGGAGTTCCGCTTGCGTAGGTTTCATTTTTTGTTTCAACTTTAGGAGCTTCTGCTTTCGGAGCTTCTTTTACAGGAGCTGTTTCAGCAGGTTTTGCGGCACCTTCAGGGCGAGCTGCATCAGTATCGATACTTGCAATTATATCACCCACAGCAATGGTATCACCCTCATTAGCTTTGGTTGTAAGAATTCCGGCTTTTTCAGCATTGAGTTCAAAAGTTGCCTTATCTGATTCGAGTTCACAAAGAAGTTCGTCCATTTCTACATAATCGCCCGTTTTTTTATTCCAACGAGCAACAGTTACTTCACTAATTGATTCTCCGACAGAAGGTACTTTTATTTCTAATGACATGATGATGGATTTAGGGATGCAAAAATAGGACTTTAAGACTGCTAAAAAAGATTTAGAAGCATTGAATACCCGTAAGTATAGAAATTTAACAGAAATTATTCAGACAAAGGCAAAAAAAAAGAGGTCCGAAGACCTCTTTTTCTAGATAAATAATTTTAAATATTAAGGACAATCAGCAGGCGCAACATTCAAAATATAAGAAATAGATTGACTAGAAGCAGCTATATCAGTGCTATAATCTTTGTTCTTATAAGTGGTTTTGAAGGTATAGGTACTTCCAACAGTTAAACCATGCACATAGTATTGACCAGGCCATTGAGAACCTCTTGGAGTATAAACCAATTGTGTCCAGATAGTATTTGCCGGAGAACCAGCTAATTTTTTATAAATTGGAGGAATAGATGTAACCGAAATATTAGGACAATTGATACTTACAGTTAACAAAATTGGATTACAAGACTGACCTTGTGGCAATGTATAAGAAAGAATTGGTGCAGTTGCAAATGTTCCACCCAATACAGAACATGATATTGCAGATGGTGTAAATGTTGCAGTTCCTGGTAACCCCGTTCTTAGATTTCTAGGAAGCGCTCTAAGTCTTGGATTATGTAAATTTTTAATAGCTCCCGGTATAGCCGCAGTAATTGAATACCCAGATGTACCTGCTGGCAAAGTAATATTATTTGGAAGAACATTACCTGTCCAACCCAAAATTAATCCACCTGCAGCATTTCTCCAACCTAAATTTTCTAATCTAAAAGTAGCCGGACACGTTGCAGCTGTTTGCACAAAACGGAATTTACCATAACAAATTGGTAAAGTTGCTTTTTTACCTAAACTACGTCCTTGACCTCCAAAAGATGCTTTTACCCAATATGCATTAGAAATTTGACCAACTACTGTAAAATTAGCACCACCTAAATCTTGAACCACTGTATTTTTCTGAAAACCCCAATCTGCACTAGTTAAATTTTTGGTAATAAATTCTAATGAATCACCTGATTTTACTTGAGCACTTGTTTCAATATTCATAATGTCTTTATGAACATCCATAGATACTGAGATTGGTTTACTGAATGAAGCTACAAATCCATTTGAATTTGAAATTTCGATATAAGCACATGCTGCATCAATACTCACATATTTTGCTGTTTGGTTATTCTTGTACTTTACAGTCATTTCACCATTTTCATCGTTTTGCGGAGTGTACTGTAAAGCATCTGACTCAGGTGAAAAATAATACACTTTTGCATCAAATGAACCACTTAAAACATTTCCACTTGCATCTAAAAATTTGGTGCCCGCTGGAATAGTAACCGACATTCCTGTATTTATAGTTGGAACTTTTGAAGGTGTAATTGTTAAATTATTTACCAAACCATCATTAGAATTATCAACTTTTACGCTAGTTTTAGTAATAGACTCCGGTAAATTGTCTAGAGATACCATTGGGATATCAAAACTTTTTGATTCTGCTTCAGTATAAGTTAAACTTACTGATGAAGCCAAATATCCTTCGGCATTAGCAGTAACTGTAAATACCAATGGATTGCTTTCAGAAGGAATTGCATCTTTTCTGATTGCCAAATTAATCATTCCATTAGCTACTTTAAAAGTTTTAGTACCACTAATTTCATAGATTTTACTAGCACCAGAACCAGATATTTCAATTTTC
The DNA here is from genome assembly GCA_943361925.1 of Vulcanococcus limneticus LL. Lineage (GTDB taxonomy): Bacteria > Bacteroidota > Bacteroidia > UKL13-3 > UKL13-3 > CAISCU01. The sequence continues at coordinate 16,103 of CALRIT020000010.1, forward strand.
ACTTCCTTATCAACAATTGTCGCACCGGTTGATTGGTCTACAAACTGCATTGAAAAGTTAAATGGCAATAATTTATCTGTATCTATTTTAATCTGAACATTTTCTGTTGGATCCTTTAGTTTACAGCCTCCCAAAACCAGGATGCCTGATAGTAAAATTACTTTACTTATATTTATTAATTTCATAATCTTATTTATTATTTGATTTTAACATTGAACTGAAAATTCAAAACCGGATGCCATTTATAATCAACCATATTGCCCTCAAAAACAGAAGCTTGGTCGGCCGTTGGACTAATCATTCCTGTAGGATTTAAAGTAACTTTAGGAGAACCGATGTGGTAAGCACCCATGTCGATTGTAAAACTTACTCTTTTCTTTGGAACATTTCTTCCAAAACCAATTCCGATATAAGGTGCAACTTTATTCCATTTGATATCCATTGCAAAAACCCCTAATTCATCAGGTGAAACAACTATTTCACCATAAGTTAAACTCTCCTTTAATTTACCGGTAAGGCCAATTGTGTTATTAGGCATACCTGCTCCGAAAGTAAAACGAAAACTTGCTGCACCCGGATGCCAATCTAATTTTGCACTAGGAATACCCAAAGCAAGATCAGCATCAACAATTAAAGTACGTTTATCTACATCTAATTCTAGATTTTGTGCCGTATTTAACATGGCATAACCCAATCTTAAATCGAAGGATCTGCTTAATTTTTTACTTAACTCAGCTCCATAACCTGCTGTTCCGGCTTTTACGCCCAAAGCCCAACCCGTTCCGAAAGAAAAGCTGTAAGGGTTACTTTTTTCTGGTTTAGCTGCTGGGACTTCAGCTTTTTCTTGTCCAAAGCTTGCGAAGGCGCAAAAGCTTAACAACAAAAATACAGGGAGTATTCTTTGTATCATATGGTTTAATTTTTATGCAAAATAGAAAAGAATTTTAATTTAAACAGAATAAATTGTCACTGACTTTTTAAAACCCAGTTTTTAATTTATAAGTGGTCATAAATTTAAAAAATGAATTTCGAGTAACACAAAAATAATCTTGCTTTCGATACCCAAATTCTCTTAGTTTCATCCAAAATGTTCTATTTTGCACCATAATTCTATGAAGAAATTTTTACTGCTTTTCGTATTAATCGTACTTGGTAGTTCGGTAATTGCTCAAAATACAGCTTCTATTACAGGTAAAATAATAGATAAAAAAGACCAGTCAGAACTGATTGGTGTAACTGTGCTTATTCAAGGAACCAGCTTTGGTACTGCTACAAATGCAAGCGGACAATTTTCCATCAAAAACATTAAACCGGGAGATTATAATATAGAAATTACTTATATCGGTTACAAAAAAATTATTCAAACCGGAATAAAATTAAAAGTTGGTGAAAACAGAGATTTAGGAACTATTGCTATGATTGAGGCCACTGCAAATATTGATGAGGTGGTAATTCTTGGTAAAAAACCTTTGATTGATATAGAAAAAGGACAGTCTGTAAATACTATCAATCAAGAAAATATTGAACTTGCCCCTGCCCGTCAATTGCAAAAAATTATCAATACACAACCGGGTGTTATTCAATCGCCTGCCGGAGTTAGTATAAGAGGTAGTCGTACTTATGAAACCGGAACTTATATCGATGGTGTTTCTGTTACCGATCCTATGGCTGGAACAGGTTTTGGATTGGATATTGGAGCAAATGCCATTGGTGAAATAGAAATTACAACAGGTGGTATCGGCGCCGAAATTGGTGATGCTACTGCAGGTGTTGTTAGTGCCAGAACAAAAACTGCCGGTGAAAAACTAGACGTAAATGCTACTTACAAAAGAGATAATTTAGGTTTCAACCGCGATTGGATTAGCACTTGGAATAGTCAGCTAGCTGAAATAAATATTGGTTCTCCAATTTTCAAAAAAGCACTCAAAAGCAGATTAAAAGCCAATGTGGCTGTTAGAAGTTCTGTTTCTGATGAGTTTTACAGAAATCCTGCAAACCAACTCAATTCTTCTTTAATGAATGAAGCCGGTTTTGGTGGAACAAATCTGGCACCTTATCAAGACAACAGATGGAGTGGTTTATTCAAATTAAACTACGATTTCAAAAAAGGAAAAATGCTTACTGCTACCATGTTACGAAGTGTTACCATCAATCAGGATGTAAACATGTTACGTATTTTTGGTAACGATGCGCCTTACCAACCGGGTTATCAGTATATATTCAGTCAGCAAATGGATAATGCAAATACATTTACGCATGATTCTTATATGCAAATGCTGAATTTCAAACATTCGGTTTCAAAAAGATTTAGTTACAATGCAACAGCTTCACGTTTATTTGTGCAATTAAGAGCCGATGCAAATGGCAGGGTTTGGAGACCAAAATCGGTTGACCAAATTTTCGATCCAAGTTCTATCAATACTTTTCCAATTGATATTTATCCAACCGGAGATTCAAATGTAGCTTGGGTAAGTAATCCTTCCGGGTTTTATAATAACAATGGAATTGCTACTCTATGGCATCACCATTATTTAGAAGAATATGTGGCAAGAGCAACTGGAAATTTATTCAGTAAAAACTCATTAAACAAACTCACATTTGGTTTCGAAATGAAATTCCAGGATATGCTTTGGATTGATGTTCAACGCTCTTGGATTGGCGCACCTTTACAATTACCTGATGGAACTTATACAAAGAGTGACAGATTAGGTTCGCAAAGTGATATTTGGGCTGTAAAACCAAGAAGAGGTGGATTTTTTATTACAGATCAAATTAAATACAAAGGTTTAGTTGCTTCAGTTGGTGGTCGTTTTGAATATTGGGCTCCTGGTAAATATGTGGATGATGCTGTTGCTAATTCAAAATCACCCATTCTTGAATCAATGCGTCAGGATTACTTAAACAGTACCACCAAAATTGGAGATTTAAGGTATAAATTCCGTTTCCTTCCTAAAATCAATGCAACATTCCCAATTGCTGAAAACAAAATGTTGTATTTCAACTATGGACATACAACTATTCTTCCGCATCCAAGCTTTATTTATCCGGGTTTAGATCCAAATTACCAAGATAGATCAACTTTGGCCAGAGTAGGTAATCCAAACTTAAATCCTGAGGTTGATATCAGTTATGAATTGGGATTAAAAAGTCAGCTAACCAGCAACGATGCTTTAACCATTGCAGCATTCTGGAAAGACAAATACGATTTCGTTACCACAACTTCGGTTGTTATTCCTGATATTACAGGCAGAGATTTAACCAGAACCATTCGTATCAATTCAGATTATGCACGTGCAAGAGGAATTGAATTAAACTATATCAAAAGAATTGGAAACTGGTATCAAGGTCAGGCAGCATTTACCTACATGGTTACAACTGGACAAAGTGCATCGGCCAATGAAAAATTAAAAGATTTACTTGCCAGCGGGAACGTAGAAGATACCAAAGAATTCTATTTGCCATGGGATGTACCATTTGATTTCAAAACCAATCATATCTTTAAAATCGACAAAAAAGGTGGTTTGTTTGAAAGAAAATGGTTGAACAATATTAGCTTCTACTTCGAAACTGTATTCCGTTCAGGAGTTCGTTATACACCTTATATTTTCGATAGAAACGATCCAAGTACTGGAAGACCAATCTGGGTTCAGGATCCAAATCCTGATGCACGTTGGAGCAAAAGAGGGACCAATTGGTTTTGGTCTGATTTAACTATTTCGAAATGGTGGAAAAGAAGATCTTATTACGTAGCTGCAAACATTCAGATTACAAATATCTTCAATAATAAAAATGCATCTATCATCAATCCAGTAACAGGAAAAGCTTATCAGGTTGGAGATGATGTTCCGGATACATGGGTAGATCCAAGGTACAACGACCCAAGATTGGGCACAAACGGACCTCCACCAGTAAACCCTGCAAGATTTTTGGAACAAAGACATATCATGCTTGGAGTGAATTTAAAATTCTAAAATGATAATTCTAAAACTATAATATTTTATATCAAACAAAAATGGTCGGCCCAAAGCCGGCCTTTTTTATGCTCTTTTTGAGGCAATTATCGATGGTCGACAAGAATAAGATTCCCAAAACAATTATCTTTGCCGCTTATGATATCAAGCCAAAACCAAACCGCAGACTATTTTATTGAGCTCGAACACCATTATGGAGCGCATAATTACCATCCAATTCCTGTAGTACTTGACAGAGCTTCAGGCATATTTGTATGGGATGTTGATGGGAAACAATATTTCGATTTCCTTTCAGCTTATTCAGCAGTAAACCAAGGACATTGTCACCCAAAAATAACACAGGCTTTGGTAAACCAGGCCGGAAAACTAAGCTTAACCAGCCGTGCTTTTCACAATAATTTATTGGGAGAATACGAAAAATACATCACAGAATATTTTGGTTACGACAAAGTATTACCCATGAATACCGGAGTTGAAGGTGGAGAAACTGCCATTAAACTTGCCAGAAGATGGGCTTATGATGTGAAAAAAATTGCAGATAATCAGGCTACAGTTTTGTTTGTTGAAGGTAATTTCTGGGGAAGAACCATGGCTGCTATCAGTTCATCAAGCGACCCTAGCAGTTATGCAGGTTTCGGACCTTATATGCCAGGATTTAAACTCATTCCTTATAATGATTTAAATAGACTAGAAGAAGAATTCAAGGCCAATCCGAATATTGCTGCTTTTATGTTTGAACCAATTCAAGGTGAAGCAGGAGTTGTTGTTCCAGATGAAGGTTATTTAAGTGGAGTAAGAGCTTTGTGCACACAATACAATGTATTAATGATTGCTGATGAAGTACAAACCGGCTTGTGTAGAACAGGAAAAATGCTGGCATGCGACCATGAAAACGTAAAACCTGATATCTTGATTTTAGGAAAAGCTCTTTCTGGTGGATTGTTACCTGTTTCTGCGGTATTGGCAAACGATGAAATTATGTTAACCATTAAACCCGGAGAACATGGTTCTACTTATGGAGGAAATCCATTGGCTTGTGCAGTTGCAACAGCAGCTTTAGAAGTTTTGAAAGAAGAAAACCTGGCTGAAAATGCACAAAAAATGGGTGAAATTTTCAGAGCCAGAATGGAAGACTTAATAAAAAGAAGCAGTTTAGTGAGTTTGGTAAGAGGAAGAGGATTATTAAATGCTATTGTTATTAAACCTTTTGGTGATGGAAAAACAGCCTGGGATGTTTGTTTATTATTAAAAGATAACGGTTTATTGGCCAAACAAACCCATGGTGATATCATTAGGTTTGCACCACCATTGGTAATCAATGAAGAACAAATGCATGAAGCATGTGATATCATAGAAAAAACAATTTTGGGTTTAAAAGCATAACACATTAAAAACTATAGAAAAGCCGCGAACAAAAATTCGCGGCTTTTTTTATACTTCATCATCAACCATCCCTATCTTTTATCAGCTTTTTAATAAGCCACTATCAGTATTTTTCAATAACATTCTACCCTATTTTGTTGATACAAATCAGTAATCGAAAGTTTATTTGGCTTTCTGATTTTGCTGAATAAATTGCATGTCCAAACTATCAACCAACCCAAAATATGAAATCTGATATTGAAATTGCTCACGAATCTAAATTACAAAGAATCGACAAAATTGCTGAAGCTTATGGTATTCATGAAGACCAATTAGAACAATATGGTAAATACAAGGCCAAGATTGATGTGAAATTTGATGAGGAAAAAATTGCCAATAGCAAACTTATCCTGGTTACTGCTACCACTCCAAATAAAAGTGGTTCAGGAAAAACAACTACCTCAATCGCACTTGCACAAGGTTTAAATAAAATTGGGAAAAAAGCTGTTTTGGCTTTACGTGAACCTTCTTTGGGTCCGTGTTTTGGTATGAAAGGTGGCGCTGCAGGTGGAGGTTATTCGCAGGTTTTACCTATGGAAGATATCAACCTGCATTTTACAGGTGATTTTCACGCCATTACTTCTGCTAACAATACCTTGGCTGCTTTAATAGATAATTATAATTACTTCAACAAAGGTTCTCAAAAGGCTTTGAAACAAATTCTTTGGAGAAGGGTGCTGGATGTAAACGATCGCTCTCTTCGTTATATGTTATCAGGCTTAAATGGCGCTACAAATGGCATTCCAACAGAAACCGGTTTTGATATTACACCTGCGAGTGAAATCATGGCGATATTTTGTCTTTCAACAAGTCTTGATGATTTGAGAAACAAAATCGACAATATCCTGATTGGTTATACTTATGAAAACCAACCGTTTTTTGTTCGCGATTTAAAAGTAGGTGGAGCATTGGTTACTTTATTAAAAGATGCTTTTAATCCCAACCTGGTTCAAACCATTGAAGGTGGAGCAGCTTTTATTCATGGTGGACCTTTTGCCAATATTGCTCATGGATGTAATTCTATTATGGCTACTAAATCGGCCTTACAATTTGGCGAATATGCCATCACAGAAGCCGGTTTTGGAAGTGATTTGGGTGGAGAAAAATTCTTGAATATCAAATGTCGCCAATTGGGCATAACTCCTGCAGCGAGTGTATTGGTTAGCACAACTCAATCATTAAAATTACATGGAAAAGTTGATGAAAAACTCATCAAACAACCCAATCTGGAAGGCTTAAAAAAAGGCTTACTTAATTTGGAACGCCATGTAGAAAATCTGCAGAATTTTGGTCAGAGTGTTGTTGTTGCATTGAACAAATTTGGCTTCGATACCGAAGAAGAATTGGGTTATATGCAAGATTGGTGTAAACAAAAAGGAACTGAATTTTCTATCAATGAAGGTTTTGCCAGAGGTGGTGAAGGCGCAGTGGCTTTAGCTGAAAAAGTGGTGGAAGTTTGCGAAAACAAACCTTCTACAAAAATTCAACATACCTATGAATTGAATGATACGCTTGAAACCAAAATCGAAAAAATAGTAAAAAGCATTTATAGAGGTTCGGGAATTACATTTAGCAAAACAGCCAAATCAGCAATGAAAAAATTAAAAGAATTAGGTGCTGATGAAATGCCTGTTTGTATTGCTAAAACTCAATTCTCATTCACTGACAATGCAGCTCTGGTTGGCGTAGAAAGCGGATTTAATATCACCATAGAAAACCTGGTAATGAACCACGGTGCAGGATTTGTTGTAGCAGTTGCCGGTGAAATCATGCGTATGCCCGGTTTACCAAAAGAACCTGCTGCCATGCAAATTGATGTGGTGAATGGTGAAATTGTTGGCTTGAGTTAAATCAACCCAAAAAAAGTAAATTGTTTCTCATTTAAATACAGACCAATTGTTGCTAAAAATGTAACAATTGGTCTTTTACACTTGTGTATTCAAAACATTTTCTAATTTCGCCCTATGCGTGCTTACGAAAGTGTGAATCCTTATACTGAAGAATTGTTATCGGCCTTTGATTTTATTCAGGCAGATGAAGTTGATATTATTTTAGAAGATGCTCATGATGCTTTTTCAACCTGGAGAAAACTGGGTTTTAAAGAAAGAGCTTTATACATTGAAAGATTAGCTAAATTACTCAGAGAAAATGCCAGCGAACTTGCTGAAATAGCAAGTATTGAAATGGGCAAATTACTTGCTCATTCAAAAGCAGAAGTTCTTAAAAGTGCCAGTGTTTGTGATTATGTAGTTGCTGAAGCTGAGAAGGTTTTAGCATCAAAAACCACAGTTATTGAAAATGGTGTTGAAATAGAAATCAGCTATAAACCATTGGGTGTTATTTTAGGAATTTATCCATGGAATTTTCCATACTGGCAGGTAATCAGAAGTGCTATTCCTGCTTTAATGAGTGGCAATACAATTTTGGTAAAACCAGCGCCTAATGTTCCTCGTTCAGCCATCAAACTACAAACTCTTTTCGAAAAAGCGGGATTTCCGCATGGTGTTATTCAAACTATTTTCCCAAGTGATGAATTAATTTCAGGAATCATTGCTGATAATAGAATTGCTGCTGTTACCCTAACCGGTAGTGAAAAAGCAGGTTCTTCTGTTGCATCACAAGCCGGAAAAGCCATTAAACCTGTTGTATTGGAATTAGGTGGAAGTGATCCATTTATTATTCGTGAAGATGCTAATTTAGATGGCATCATGGAACAAGCCATTTTCTCTCGTTTTCAAAACAATGGACAAAGTTGTGTGGCTGCTAAAAGATTCATTGTTCATAAAAATCAAATTCAAAGTTTTCAAGAAAAATTGATTCTGGGACTTGAAAAAATGAAGTTTGGAAACCCAATGGAACTAACTACAGATCAAGGACCATTGGCTCGTTATGACTTACTTGAAACGCTAAAAAATCAAGTGAATGAAGCTATAGAAAAAGGTGCAGAGATTGTCTATCAATCAAAAGAAATTCCGTCGATAGGATTCTTCCATCCCATCATGGTTTTGGGAAATATTCCTGCTCATTCAAAAGCCTTCAAAGAAGAATTATTCGGACCGGTTTTATCATTGTATACATTCGAAACAGATGAAGAAGCCATACAGATTGCCAATCAAACCAAATACGGTTTAGGTTGCAGCATCTGGACCAATGATTTAGAAGCAGGTAAAACAATGTCGGAAGAGATTGAGAGCGGCATGGTGTACATCAACCAGATTGTAAAAAGTGATGTCAGATTTCCATTTGGAGGCTGCAAACAATCGGGCTTTGGAAGAGAATTAGGAGAAGAAGGTTTGAAAGCATTTTGTATGGTTAGAACGAGGTGGATCAAGTAAAACACTTTGGCTTTTGGCTATTTGCTTTTGGCTTTGAAAAAAGGCTTCTGGCTGCTGGCAACTGGCTTAAATCCTACCGGAAGAAACATTGAGTTTTAAAATCAACTTTTAAGATTCAGACTAAGGAATGTAATTTGAAATTTTCATTCTAATATTTAAATCCATTAGAATTTTCTTGTTAAAAGTAATGTTCCAATTCTACGAAAGCCAGAAGCTAATGCTGCCTACTGGCAACTGGCTTAAATCCTACCGGAAGAAACATTGAGTTTTAAAATCAATTTTTATGATTCAGACTAAGGAATGTAATTTTAAATTTTCATTCTAATATATAAATCCATTAGAATTTTCTTGTTAAAAGTAATATTCCAATTCTAAGAAATCCAAAGCCAGAAGCTAGCAGCCAGTTGCCAGCCGCCTTCTTCAAAGTTTCCCCGTTTTCTTCAACCAAACGTAAAAAAACACAATGGCCAAAATAAAAAACATATAGGCTTTGTCTTTTACAAAATGTTCGAAAAAGGCAATCCAGAAGCCTACCACCAAAGAGGCAATTGAAAGTATCAACCAATTTCGTAAAATCCAGCGGTCCATTATTGTTTTAAATATACGGTTCCTTTGATATTGAAAATTTTCGGATGGGTAAAATCTGTTGTAGACTCCATACCTGTTCCATAAATAATTTTATCGGGTGAATGAATCTGAACAGCCTTATCGGTTGATATCATATCCGTTTTTTCGTCCCAAATCATTTCCTCAGTTCTGATGGTATCGCCTTTGTTGTTTACCACAATTACATCATTTCTTACCAGTAAAGTTCTGGCTTTTTCATCTCTGAAAGCATATTTCGATTTAAGGTAACTTGTAATTTTCCCTTTGGGACCATAAAAATAGGCGGTGATTCCTTTTTTCATTTCAGATTCCAGTTTTTCTTCTGTGCTGTATCTTTCCAATAAAGGAGCAAAAACCTTAGCTTTCAAAAAACCACTGTCTGTATAACTAATGGCAATATTTACACCCCTTTCAACAGGCAAGGGTCCGTCGGAAGCAGAGATTTTAACCTTATCTACATCCTTGTTTCCACAAGATGTTAGAATAGTTAGAATACTTAAAAACAGAAGAATTTGTTTAGTCATAACGATACCTTACAAACCAACGGTCGCTGAAATTAATGCCAATAATGAACCTGAAATAATTCTCTTTAATTAAATTATTATCTGTAGTTCCTCTATCAACATATTCAAAGCCGAGGTTTAATTTCGACCTACTTCTAGCAAGAGGTATGCCAAAACCTGCACTTACTGCCCATTCATTAATTCCTTGACCATTTACTTTGATATTTGTTTGGTCGTATCTAAATCCAGCTCTGTATTCTATTCTTTTTAAGAAATTTTTGGCATCATAAGGATCAGGACAAATAAATCCTCCAACACTGTAGCCAAAACTATTTTGTAATGAATCGTTCACACCATAACTGCTATACTTCGACCAGTCGGTTCCTCGATAATCTGCAGCAATCATCCATCTATCCTGTTTACCAATGCTCATCCCAACTTTAATTGTTGAAGGCATTTTAAGAATTCCTTTTTCATTATCTGTTGCTATAACAGTGTCTTTAGAACCGGTTAATGCTCCATTGGGTAAAGTTCTTAATATATACTGTTGTTCTGCGTTTAAATCGGCAGCAGGACGAAAATTCAAACCAAAAACAAAATCAAGGCTATCTTTATGGTATTTGCTTTTGTCTTTGCTATCGTAATTGATAAAACGAATTGTTTTATGGTATTGAGTTCCTAAATCAAAAACAGAACCATTTACAAAAATTGATCTGTCTTCATTTAAATTGAACATATTATACTTGGACGGAATGAATAACTGTGTAGTATTTTTAACTTGACCAAATACATAATTATAATTAAAACCAACAGAAAGGTCTTTAATAACTTTCATTCCATACCCAACATAAAATCGGCTTAAACCACCACGACCATTATAAAGGTAATTTGCATTGATATCAAAAGTATCGTTAGGAATAACAAAAGTGGATGCAATATTATAACCAACGCCTGTAAAAGGTGACAATCCAAAAGCAACACCCATTCCTTTTTTTGTAGAGATTGGCATGGCAAAATTAAGGTAGGCTAACCAAGCGGTATTAACTTCACCAACCTGAGAACTTCCTTTAAATTTTCCATAACTAAAAGTACCACCTGCATCAATATTTGTTTGCAATAAAGCACTATAAGAAGCTGGGTTCATCCAGTTTATTTCATGAGTTCTTCTAACACCTTGGGTAATTTGACCCATTGCTAAATTAGAAGCATTTCCTGCAAAAACCATTTCACCTAAACCAATAATTGAATAGGGAGATTTTGTAATATTCTGAGCAGAGGCGTCGAGCCAAAACAAAGAGCTAAGTAATAAAAGATAGCTATACGCCTTTTTTAACATTGAAATTCAAAATTTTATTTAAACCAAACATAATCAAATGTGGGACCACAAATAACGGCCTTTTCAGGTGGATTGACAATACTTCTGAATCACCGCCGGTAAACAAAACCTCAATTCCGTCGAATTTTGCCTCATATTCTTGTATAAAATACTCAATTTCACCAATTAAGCCCCAAAATGCTCCCGACTTTAAACAAGAATTTGTATCGTTTCCAATCAATTCCCCTACCCCATTCCATTCCGGTAAAGGCAATTTACCTGTAAAATAATTCATTGCCTTTAAACGCATTTGTAAACCCGGACTGATACTTCCTCCCAAATAATTTCCCGACTTTTCGATGAAATCATAGGTTACGCAAGTTCCGGCATCAATAATCAAGCAATTTTTATTGGGCTTAAACTGAAGTGCTGCTGAAACCAAAGCTTTTCTGTCGGAACCTAGTGTAAGCGGACTTAAATAAGAATTTTGGAAAGGTAATTTTGTTGATGGATTTAAAATTAAAACATCATTTTCATTTTCAAACGCACTAAAATCTTTGCCTGAAACACTACAAATCAAAGTTTTATCAAATTGATATTTAGACTTTAATGAGCTAAAAAAATCTAATGAAAGTTCATCAAACTCAAAGAAATCAAGCATTTCTTCCTGATAAAAAACTGCTGCCCTGTTTCTTGTATTACCAATATCTATAACTAGTTGTTTCATTTGAATTTAGGATAAATTACAATAGACAATTTCCTTGTTTGCAAAACTTTTAATTTCATCGTTTATAAGCAAATGTAACTTTCCATAATTACCAATTCCTAAAACTGTGGCTTTTACTTCATTTCCATCAATTAAAAATAAGGCTTCTTTTCCTTTAAAAAGCAGGTAGTTTTCATATTGAGATTTAATGGAACTAAACTGTTTTGCTTTTAAAAGTGAATAATATTCATCTAAACAAAGAAAAAGAGATTGCCTCAATTCTTTTATATTCAATTCTTTATTGGTGATTTGAGAAATAGAGCCAGCCTTTTCAATAGTAAACTCAGTTTGATTTACATTGATTCCTATTCCAACAATACTACTTCTAATTTTGGCTCCCTGAAGAGAATTTTCGATTAAAATCCCACCCATTTTTTTTCCTTCACAAACCAAATCATTTGGCCACTTTATGAAAACCTCTTTTTCGGGCATTAATTGAGACAAAAACTTTTTGCAGGCCAAACTAATTGACATATTTAACCACATTTGCTCCTCCGGTTTCAAAAAAACAGGATAATATAAAACGCTGAGTAAAATATTTTTATGAGGTTCCGATTCCCATTTTGCTTCCTGTTGTCCTTTTCCCTTTAACTGAAAATTCGTATACAATACAGCACCTTCAGGCAGTTTTTTATTGAGTTCTTCTATTTTTAAAGCTTCATTTGTTGATGAAGTTTCTTCTACGAAAATTGTGTATGAACCTGTTAATTGAGTCATTTGTTTGAAAAAGCTTAATTTGCGAGAAAATTAGTCCTCTGTAAAAATGGCCAAAAGCACCGAAAAAATAACACCTGTGAAGAAAACAACTGCAAAAAAAGTTGCAGTGAAGAAAACAACTGCGAAAAAAACAGCAGCTAAAAAGACCACTGAAGAAGAAAAACCTGTAGCGAAAAAAGCAGCTGCGAAAAAAGTAACAGCATCAAAAACCGCAACTCCGGCAACCAAAAAAGCTAAAGTTGTAGAAATAATGGATGAGGGTACTTTGCTTGCTTTAACTGTAGCTCAAGGTATGTTTGAAAAGAAAGCTGAAGACATTCGCGTTCTTGATATGAGAAAAATTCCGGGAGCATCTGCTGATTTTTTTGTAATAAGCAGTGCCAGTAACGACAAACAAGTTGAAGCTATTTCGAGAAGTTTAGAAGATGAAGTAAAAAAACACCTGAATCAATCACCTTGGCACCGCGAAGGTTATGAAAACTTAGAGTGGGTTTTAACTGATTATATTGATGTTGTAGCCCATGTTTTCCAAAAAGAACAAAGAGATTTTTATGATATTGAAGGTCTTTGGGGTGATGCAATAGAAATTCCTTTCAAAGGAAAATAGTCGTTTCGGTATTCCTTTTTGAAGCCCCGTCCTCTTGTTTCTGCAATTGGTCGGGGTTTTGTTTTTGATAGTAATTGTGCTACATACTTTTGAATAAAATTTAAAAACATGCAAACCATTTTAGGTGCCAATGGCATTATATCAACAGAATTGGCAAAATCACTTCATCAAATGAACCTACCTGTTAGGTTGGTGAGTAGAAATCCAAAAATAGTAAAATCAGGTGATGAACTTTATCAGGCCGACTTATTAGATGCTGAAGCTTGTAAAACTGCTGTTAAAGGTTCGAAAAAAGTTTACCTCACAGCAGGATTACCTTATAACACCAAAACCTGGCAAAACAATTGGCCCATATTGATTGAAAATGTAGTCAGAGCTTGTCAATTTCACCATGTAAAACTCGTTTTTTTCGATAATGTATACCTGTATGGAAAAGTTAGTGGTGAAATGACAGAAAAAACCATCCCAAATCCATGTAGTAAAAAAGGAGAAATAAGAGCAAAAGTTGTGGAGTTTCTGGAAAAAGAAATGGGAAATGCACAACTCATAGGACGTTCCGCAGATTTTATCGGCCATACGGATATGAGCTTTTTAACGCAAATGGTTTTTAAGCGACTTGCTGCCGGCAAAGATGCCCAATGGATGCTCAATCCTGATGTTTTGCATACTTACACTTATGTTCAGGATGCCGGAAAAGCGCTTGCACTATTAGGAAATACACCCGAAGCATTTGGTCAGACCTGGCATTTACCTGCTGATTCCAATTATATTACAGGTAGAGAATTGGTTGAAATTGCTGCCATCAACCTACATACAAAAAATAAAATCAGTAGTATTCCAAAATGGATGTTATCGGCATTGGGTTTATTTGTTCCTGTTTTGAAAGAAAACATGGAAATGTTATACCAAATGGAAAATCCTTACTTGTTTAATAGCAGCAAATTCAATGAAAAATTTGGCGATATGGCAACACCAATCCGACAAGCAATCAAAGAAACTGCGCTGAGTTATAAGCTATAATATTCATTTTCAAAAACATTTATAATCAAGAAAATAAGGATTTCCAAAATACCAATTGGAAATCCTTATTGTTTATAGAAAGCTTTGCCTTTCAAAACTTAGGAAATCTTTAATAAAAAAAACTATTTTAGCAGCTTTCAATACCCCCAAAATAAAAAGGAATGAAGAAGCTTCTACTATTAGTTTCTATGAGTTGCAGTTTATTTGCTGCCAAATCACAGGACAACAAAAAAAATGAAAAGGGAGAGTTCTCGGGAAACTTTCAAACAAATAATCAATTTTACGTTAAGGACAGTGCTATTGGCGCCAATACAACACAGTACCAAAAGGAACTTTCGAGCACCGATGCTTGGTTATTGATGAACTACAAATACAGTGGTTATAATGTTACTGTTCGTTTCGATTTATTTAACAATTCACCTTTATTGAATCCACAGGAAGCTTATACCAAAAGTGGAATTGGGATGTGGAGTGTAACTAAATCATTCGAAAACATGGATATCACTGCAGGTTATTTCTATGATCAGTTTGCATCCGGAATGGTTTTCAGGGCTTATGAAGACAGAAATTTAGGATTGGATTTTGCAGTTCAGGGAGCAAGATTACGCTGGAGTCCAACTCCAAATACCACTGTTAAAGCATTTACAGGATTACAAAAATTCCGTTTCGACTTACGTCCTGTTGTTTTAAAAGGAATCAATGCAGAACATCTTTTAGAAATCAACGAAAATTTAAGCATTACCCCTGGTGTAAGTGCTGTAAACAGAACCATCGATAAAGGTACCATGGATGTAATTGCTTCTACCATTAACAACTATGATTTAGAAAACAGGTTCTTACCAAAATACAATGTTTTTGCTTACAATGTTTATAATACTTTGAGATATAAAAACATCTCTTGGAGTTTTGAATATGCATTGAAATCAAGTGAAGCGGTTGTTAACCCTGATAACGGTAGGATGGAATTACATGATGGAAAAGTATTTTTAACTAGCTTATCTTATTCAACAAAAGGATTTGGTATCAATGCCCAATATCGAAATATCAATAAATTTTCGCTGAGGACTTCTCCATTAGAAAACCAGAATTTAGGTATGGTGGCTTATTTACCTAGTATCACCAAACAAAATGTTTATCGTTTATTGGCCAGATACAATGCATTCACGCAGGAATTTGGAGAAAATGGCTTACAAGTTGAAATGAGTTATAAACCTAAATTCCTTAAAAAACACCAAACACAAATCAACCTCAATTATTCATTGGCAACAGGAATAAATAATTTCAATGGAAAAACTTTAGGGTTTTCAGCAAAAGATACCAGCAGATATTTTAGAGAATACAATATTGAGTTACAACATCGTTTTACTAAAAAATTCAAAATGAGTTTAGGCTATCAGGTAATTAATTACGATCAACAATTATTCGAAGCAAAACCTGGTGTTCCTTATGTTGTTTCCCATACTATTTTTGGAGAGGCAACCTATAAATTCACACCAACACATTCTATGCGTTTCGAAGGTCAATATTTATCTACAAAACAAGATTTAGGTAGTTTTGTTAATGGATTGGTAGAGTTTAATATGGCTCCTCATTATTCTTTTAGTATAGGAGATATGGTAAATATTACTCCAGGATATAGAAATACACCTCCTGCTGGAAAAGATTTTGAATTGGTGCACTACTACTCGTTTTTTATGGCTTATACCCACAAAAACACAAGAGTTACCGGTGGATATATTCGTCAGGTTGAAGGTGTAAACTGCACAGGTGGTGTTTGTAGGGTAGAGCCTGCTTTTAATGGTGTTCGATTAACTTTGGTTACTAATTTTTAATAAACTAACTTTAAATGATGAAAAAGATTATTGCTATTTTATTAATGGGATCATTTTTTGCTTCATGCGAAGAAACTGCTCCTTATATCAACCTTTCTCCTTCTAATTCTTTTAAAGATACAACATATGTGACTGAATTAGTTCCTGCTGCACAGCAATCAATGGTTTTAATTGAAGAGTTCACTGGCGTAAGATGTCCAAATTGCCCAGATGCACAATTAGAAGCAAAGACCATTTCAGCAAATAACCCTGGAAGAATTAACATTCTAACGATTCACCCACAGGGATTATTAAATTCGTTAACAACACCATTTAGTATCGACATTGGAGATAAACATACAAGTAAATATAATTTTAGAACTATTGCAGGTGCAGAAATTTTTAATATGATTGGAGTTACAAGTGCTTTGCCACGTGGTTCTGTAAATCGCAAATTGTTTGGAGGCGAAACTGAGAGAGCCATTGATTACCAAAAATGGGCAAATTATGTAAATGGAGAATTAACCAAATCAACTCCTGTTAATATTGAATTGAATTCGTTTTTCACCAAAAATGATTCCATTGCAGTTGAAATTACTCTTACTTACACAGAAGCAATTAGCGATTCAAATTACTTAACAATTGCAGTACTTGAAAATGGTATGATTGATGTACAAGAGAAGAAAGTTGGCCCAACAGTAATTTACGATGAAGAATATGAACATGAGCATGTATTAAGAGCTGTTGTTTCTGATTTTTATGGTGATTTACTAAAAGCTAAACTTGAAAGAGGTAGGGTATTTAAAAAATTATACCTTTACAAAAGAGATCCAGAATGGGTAAAGGACAATTTGAAAGTTTTGGCAATTGTTAACTCAAACACTACTATTAAAAATGTCATCCATTCAAAAGAAGCAGATATCAAATAAATGAAATCACTTCTTTTACTTATCGGAACAATTCTAATACTGTCCTCATGCGGGCCAAAAGTTGATGAAACTTACCGCAGACAAATTGCTGCCGATAGAATGAAGGAAAATGATGAGTTTCTAAACCCGGTTACTTCGCCTTTAGATAGCACAGAATTGCTTTCTTTTAAAGGATTGAGGTATTTCCCTGTTGATGAAGCTTATAAGGTAATGGCAAAGATTGAACGCTTTAACAACCAAGATACTTTTGCGCTTCCTCATTCTCATGAAAGAACTAAAACTTACAGAAAATTTGGTAAGATAAGTTTCAGTTTAAAAGACAAAAACCATGAATTGATTTTATTGGAATCAGCAAACAAAAAACCGGGTTATGAAAATTATATCCTGCTTTGTTTTAAAGATGAAACATCAGGCAAAACAACTTATGGTGCCGGTAGATACATCGATTTAATCATTCCTGAAAAAGATGAAATTGAAGTGGATTTCAACAAAGCATACAATCCTTACTGCGCATACAGCGAACGATTTACTTGTCCGATTCCACCAAAAGAAAATACTTTAAACATCGCTGTGGAAGCAGGTGTAAAGTATGAGAACGGTGAAATAGAACATTAAAACCTTACTAGCCAGGGGCTAAAGCCACCTGGCTAGTAAGGTTTTACAAATTGAAAATTCATACGATGAAAAAATATATACTTAGTTACTGCATTATACTTTTAACAATTTCCGGCTTTGCTCAGGAGGCACATCTTTCTGCAAATCTTCGTCAGTACTTGTTAAAAAATGAAAACGCTGCTTCAAATATTGTTTTGAACAAACACAATGGACAGGTTTTTATGGGTGCTATCATTGAAATCAATGCTGATTTTGATGAAAGTCTATTTTCAAAATATGGTGTTTCTGTTGGTACTAAAATTGGCAATTATAGAACTGTTCAAATTCCGGTTTCTCAAATCAGAAATTTTGTTCAACTAAAAAACATCAAAGCCATTCAGCTCGATGAACCTGTTGGTTTTAATATGGATGCTGCAAGAAGAGTAACAAGGGTTGATTCAATTCATAATGGCATAAACTTACCTGCTATTTATTCAGGTAAAAATGTAGTTGTAGGAATTATTGATGCAGGTTTCGATTATACCCATCCAACTTTTTATGATACAACCGGAACACGTTTACGTATCAAAAAAATATGGGAGCAAAAAAATGATGGAACTCCACCAAAAGGCTACACTTATGGAAATGAAATTACTGATACTTCTGACATGATAAAAGAAGGTTCAGAAATTAATAGTTTTTCGCATGGAACACATGTAGGTGGAATCGCCGGAGGTAGCGGATATATTGGACCTAACAACAAAAAATACAGAGGCATTGCTTATGAAAGCGAATTGGTTTTTGTAGGTATTCGTCCTGAAAAATCAGAATGGAAAGGCATGGGAATGTCGAGCATTTTAGATGGTATCAATTATATTTTCAATTATGGAAAAGAACAAAACAAACCTGCTGTAGTAAACTTAAGCTGGGGCTGTTCAATTGGTCCAAATGACGGTTCTTCTTTGTTTAGTAAAGCTTGTGATTTATTAACAGGTGAAGGCAGAATTTTTGTACTTTCTGCAGGTAACAATGGTGAAGAAAACTTACATCTTCAAAAAGATTTTTCGGCTGTTGATACTGTTGTAAATTCCTTCATCGACTTCCCAACCATCAATGGTGAAAAGCGCACCTGGCTTGATATTTGGGGCGATTCTACAAAACAGTTTTGTTTAGAACTTAGTCTAATGAAAGACACTTTGGTTTCTTCTAAAACTGAAGTATTCTGTTTAACTCAATTAAATCAATCTTCTTATTTAATTGGAAGTAGCGGAGATACTTGCTTCTATACCATAAGCACTACTGCTGCCGATCACAATGGCAGGCCTCATATTTTTGTTGATTTATTCAGCAAAACAAACGACAAGTTATTAATGAAACTTCTTTCAAGTGAAGGACGAGTAAATGCCTGGCTTGGATTTGTACATGAATATGTTGGTTATGAAGGAAATTTTGTAAACAATGGTTTTAAATGGGCAGTGAATGGTGATAACAGTTATACTTTAGGAGAAATGGCGTGTACCAAAAATGCTTTAACTGTTGCTGCATATGCTTCAAAAGTAAGCTGGAGAAACCTTGCAGGAAGTAATATGAGTTATTCAGGTTATACGCAAACGGGAAGAATTGTTCCATTTTCAAGTCATGGACCAACAGCCGATGGAAGAAACAAACCTGATATAGCAGCTCCGGGAATGACATTGGCATCTGCTGTTAATTCTTATGATGTATCCTATGCACCAGGTGGTGGTAATTACGATCAAAGTGTAGCTAAATATACATCTCCAACAAATAACAGGGATTATTATTATGCAGAAGCAAGTGGTACTTCTATGTCATCACCAATGATGAGTGGAATTGTAGCTTTGTTATTACAAGTAAATCCAAAACTTGATCCGGGAAGATTGAAGCAAATACTGGCAGAAACAGCCATCATCGATAATTTCACCACACCTACTCCCGACCCAACACGCTGGGGATTTGGAAAAGTAAATGCTTATGCTGCTATCAAAAAAACCATTCAAGCATTGGGTATCAGTGGTGAATTACAAGAAGGTGTTTTATTGAATCTTTATCCTAATCCTACCAATGGAAAATTGCATATTGATATTGAATCGAACCAAAGTAAAATTCTTGATATTGTATTGATGGACTTAAATGGAAAGAAATTGATGGAACAAAACTGGAATACAGATAATGAAAGCAGTTTGATATTAGATTTAGAAGGATTACAAGAAGCAATTTATTTGGTTCAAATAAAATCGGATACTGGGATTTTTACGAGAAGAATTGTTTTATCAAATCCGTAGCACCTCGATATATCGCGGTGTTATCGTTTTCCGAAAAATCGCCAACCGAGCCTTAAATCAAATTCAATTGCTTTTTGCAAACTGGAATTTAAATTCAAACCAATTGTAAATTGCTTTTTGATGGTAAAATCAACTCCATAACGCTGGTATATTGAACCAATAAAAAAATCCGGTGCTTCTTTAAAGAAATAATATCCCAATTGCTGGGTAAATCGCATGCGGTGAAATACAAAATCATGTCCAATTGAAACTCCTCCAAATACATCACTGTAATTACCGAATTTATGTACAGGGTGACTATCCATTGCATAGCGGATACTCTTATCAGTAAAGACTTCCAAACCTGTTGTTAAGGCATGTAAATTACTCAAACGTTTGCCAAAACTTAATCCCATTCCATAAACAGGATATCGTGTTGTTTTTGTATCCGGATGCGATTTATTACTGATAAGCCCATAAACTTCACCATAATAATTTTTAAATGTATTCTGGGTTTTCTGAATTTTTGTAGTTCGTTCACCAATAAATCCTTCATAACCCAATCCAATCTGTGGATAGTTTAAACCAAGGTTTGGATTTTGTGTACTTCCATTTGAAAAATGATTGTATAAAATATTGCCTGTTAAAGCTGAATAATCCGAAAATTTATATCGCATTGTTAATCCCAATAAAACACATCCACTGGTGTGCCTGCTATAAGCTCCATTCCTTGGATTATCGTTTAAATTCCATGGATTAGAAGCATAATTAAAGCCACCACCTGCACGTATTTTTAATTGAAAATTTGGTTTGTATACCAATACCGGTTCTATGAAATATAAGCCGTTAATAGTTGAGCCTAGTTCCGGTGCGGCAAATGAATAAATCTGTAAACTAAATCCGGATGTATAATGTGTTTTAGCATAATCAAAAGCGGCCTGATCTTTTCTTGTTCTGTTAAAATCAATTTGAACACCACTAAAATTACTTCCACCTAAATAATTTAAAACAGGTGTATGTGCCCAAACTTTTCCATAAATACCGGAAATGCCTAAATGCCATTGAACTCTCTTTTCTTGTGCTTTTGAAAAATTACTCAGCAAGAAAAAAATCACAATGAAATACACTCTTTTGTCCATTAAAACGAAGATAAAGATTCAAGTGATTATTGCTATTATTGATTTAGATTTACAAATATTCTTACAATCTCTTATGAAATTCATTTTCACTTTAACTGTTTTCGTATTTTATTCTATTCAGATTTCAGCCCAAATAATTGATAGCTTAACTATAGATTCCAAAATCTTAAATAAGCAAATCAAGTGTTTAGTTTATACACCAAAAAACTGTAATCAAACAAACAGAAATGTTTTGTACCTATTACATGGAGCTTTTGGAAACCACAAACAATGGATTGAACAGGGCAATTTAAAAGCCATCATTGATTCAATGAACGACTTCAAAAATTGTATTGTTTTAATGCCGGATGCTGGCATGACCTATTATATGAATGATGAAGATGGAAAATACCTGTATGAAGATTTTTTTATGAAGGAATTAATACCCGTTTTTGAGAAAAAATATCAATGTGGTGGAAGCAAAGAAAAAAGAATTATCTCCGGTTTATCCATGGGTGGATTCGGAGCTTTATTGTATTCTTTTCATCATCCTGAAATGTTTGCAGCTTGTTTTGCGTTTAGCCCGGGAATTCGAACCAACGATGAAATCATCAGCCTAAAAAAAGAAGAATATGGAATAAGGTATGGCTTTAAATATGCTGATAATCCTGAAAAAAGAATCAATCAACATTGGAATAAAAACAGTTTACTTTATTTATCAGATTCAATGTCGATTAGTGATTTAATCAAAACAAAATACTTCATCGATATTGGTGATGATGACTTTTTATACAAAGGAAATATTCAGTTGTATCTCAATTTAAAAAACAGAAAAATTCCTTTTGAATTTAGCATCAGAAATGGCGAGCACAATTGGGTTTACTGGCAAGAATCCATCAAAATAGCATTGCCAATAATGATGAAAATTTTGCCTTAAGATTTCTTTCTGTTCATCAGAAAATAAACAGGAATTCCTGCTAGTACAATTGCCAATCCGGGATAACTGTAATTAGGCTTCCAAATCAATAAACTAACACAAATTGCTGCTGCAAAAAGAATGTAAATTGCAGGTAGAACAGGATAAGCAAAAACTTTATAAGGACGTTCCAAATCAGGTTGTTTCTTTCTTAACACAAACACGGCCGCTACAGTTAGAATATAAAACAATAAAACAGCAAAAACTACATAATCGAGTAAGTCGCCATAAGAGCCACTTAAAGTTAATAATGAAGCCCAAATTGCCTGCATAATTAAAGCCGATTGTGGACTCTGATTTTTATTTAAAACAGCAGCTTGTTTAATAAAATATCCATCTTTAGCCATTGCATAATAAACTCTGGCTCCACTTAGTGTTAATCCATTAATACAACCAAATGTTGAAACCATAATTAAAAGTGCCATTAAAATTGCACCGGTTTCTCCAAAAATAGTTTGCATGAGTAAAGTACCTACCCTATCGCTTTCTGCATGTTGAATTGCATCAAAAGAAAGTGCTTTCAGATAAACTAAATTTGAAGCCAAATACAATAAAGTAACACCTGAAGTTCCTAATAATAATGCACGTGGAAGGTTCTTTTCAGGCTTATCTATTTCGGAAGCTGTAAAAGTAATATTATTCCAAGCATCACTCGAAAAAATAGAGCCAACCAAAGCTGCGGCAAATACACCGGGACCAATTTCTGCAAGACTAAATCCTGAAAAATTGAATGTCCAGATAGTATCATTTGAAGTTGAAATCCAGTAAACACCGGCACCAATTACAAAAATGAGTGCGGCAATTTTACTAATGGTAAATACATTCTGAATAAATGCTGCCTTTTTAACTTCTCTGAAATTACTTATTGTAAGTAAAACAATCACCAAAATTCCCAAAACCTGAACACTGCTTATTTGAAAACTTCCAATTTGAAGTAAAATATTTTTCTCTGATATCACAGGAAATAGAACACCTGTAAAACGAGCAAAAGCTACTGCAACCGCTGCGATGGTTCCTGTTTGAATAACTGAGAATAATGTCCAGCCGTACAAAAAACCAAACATCTTTCCATAAGCTTCTTTCAGGTAAATATACTGACCTCCTGCTTTGGGCATTGCTGCTCCTAATTCTGCATAACTTAATGCTGCAAAAATGGTAAGCACTCCAGTTAAAATCCAAGCTAGCAAAAGATTTTCAGGGCTACCTAAATCTCTGCTCATTCCGGCAGAAACAATAAAAATACCGGAACCAATCATGCTACCCATGACAATCATGGTAGAATCGAGCAGGTTAAGTTTCTTTTGCATTTAAATAATTGTTTGAATAAGTGGAACCCAATTTTCATTAGGTTCAATAAGGAAACCTCTTACACCAACTGCATTTCCACAATCGATGTCTCTTTGTTTATCACCAATAAAATAAGATTGTAATGGATCGATATCAAACTTCCCAATGGCTTTTTCAACCATCATTGAACCAGGTTTGCGGCATAAACAATGACTCGTAATTGGGTGATGTGGACAGTAATAAACAGCATCAATTTGAATTCCTTTGGCACTCAATTCCATATGCATAAAACTATGCATCGATCTCATCGTATCTCTTGTGTATTCTGCTTTTGCAATTCCTCCTTGATTGGTTATAACAATCAATAAATAACCTGCATCCTGCAATAATTTTAATCCTTCGAAAATGTGGGGAAGCAATTCAAAATCTTCCAACTTCTTGATATAATCACCAACTTCCTTATTTAAAACACCATCTCTGTCAAGAAATACAGCCTTCTTTTTCATAATCATTCTATTTGAGGGATTTCACCTCCAATTAATTTTACAATTAAGTTGCAAATAAGGAATAATCTTGAGAAAAACATGGAAATCAAACTTCGAATTATTCAGGATTTCATTTAAATCGGTGTCAATTCCTAAAAAACAGGAATTAATCTCGATTAAGAACAATTTAACATGGGCTGTATGTGGCTGATAATCCTGACAAAAGAAATTTTTTCGTTAAAAAGACTTCATTCTTAGCTTATTCGTTTGTCTAATTATTTTTGTTGAATTATTATTGAAAGCTTTGTCAAAGAAAATAGTCATCATACCAACATACAACGAGCGCGAGAATATTGAAGATATTCTTAGAGCCGTTTTCAGCCTGCACCAAAGTTTCGATGTTTTGGTTGTGGATGACAATTCACCTGATGGAACAGCTGAAATTGTTGGAAATCTTCAAAAAGAGTTCCATTTAAACCTGCATATCCTAAATCGTAAAGAAAAAAACGGCTTGGGTACTGCTTATATCGATGGATTTAAATGGTGCTTAAATCATGGTTATGAGTATATTTTTGAAATGGATGCCGATTTCTCTCACAATCCAAATGATTTACCTAAACTTTTTGAGGCTTGTGCAATGGGCGCTGATATGTCGATTGGCTCGCGTTACAAAACAGGAGTAAATGTTGTTAACTGGCCAATGAGCAGGGTAATGCTGAGTTATTTTGCATCTTCGTATGTAAGAATGATTACAGGATTGGATATTCATGATACCACAGCCGGATTCGTTTGTTATAGAGCTCATGTTTTAAACCACCTTGATTTAGATAAAATTAAATTCAGAGGTTATGCTTTTCAAATAGAAATGAAATTCACTACTGCAAAACATGGATTTAAAATAGAAGAAGTTCCGATTATCTTCACAGATAGAACCAAAGGTGAATCAAAAATATCTAGAGGTATTATTAAAGAAGCTGTTTGGGGTGTTCTTAGTATGAAGATTAAAAGCTGGTTTAAATCTTATCCAAAATATTCGGCTTAGTTTATTCCTGAAGAATTGCTGCTCTTAAATGAGGGTAAATCCTTTTATTAAAATCAATCATCAGGTTGTTATAAGCTTCAATTCCTGCCCTTTCTTTAGTAATCTGATATCCTTTTATACCTTGTAAATTATCCTTAAACAATTCAGAATCTTTGGCTAAATCTTCAACGATTATCTGAAGTTCAATTCCGGATTGCAGCATACTGCCCCACATTACTCCCAAATCTTTAGTTGAGGTTGAAATGCTAATCTTATAATCAGCATTGGCTTCATTTTTCACAAATGAACAACCTAAATCTCCCAATCTCTTTTTTAGAGCAGGTTCAATAATTTTTATTTGAAGAGGTTCACCCAGATTCAATTCATCACTTTTTATAAAAACTTTTATTGGTTGAACATCTATAACAATGCTTGCAGATGGCACATCCAGATTCATTAATAATTGACGGGTACTATTAAAAATACTATCAACTTTAATTAACCTATCTAAATCAGCTTTTATCTTATACAATTGAACACCTTGGTTACCTGAAACTTTACTTACTCCAAACACTGCATTTCCACCTGATTGAGTTTCGGCGCTGGTAGTAGCTTTTGTTCCTGATGCCTCAGCATAAAATTTTAATGGAAAACCATTGATTACTTTTTCACTAACAGATTTCGAACCGTACTTAACATTTACCTGAATTGGCTCCGGTAATGCTTTAGCGATAATGGCTTTCAGCTTATCAGGACTGGCTTTAATTTGAACATGAATAAGTTGGTCTTGAAGCTGGTTAATTATTTCATTGATAAGAAATACCTGTTTACCTTTATAATTCCCTTCAACCGATTCATTTAAAAATTGTTGAACTGCAACCAAAGCTCTAACTCTGGCTCTAAATTGACTTACAAACTGAGTACCACTTTCCATGGCATCTGCATATTGTAAAAGTGAAATTGCTTTTGAAACAGCTTCATCGCGTTTTTTTCGACGTTGTGCTTCAAATTCCGATTTGCTTAATCTGTAATAAATCCAATATTGCTCTTTGTTTTCCCAGCTGCTTACTACTTCAAAATTCTCAACAGTTTCTGATGCAACTAATTTCACATCACTAAAATATTGCTGACTAAAATTTTGGTTGTTTTGGTATTGAGATAAGATAGAATTACTTGATACATTCACTTTTATTTCACCAAGTAAATCGTCTAATGCATTTTTCTTTGCGATTTGCTGGTAATCATAAGGTCGTTGTGATTTAGAAACAAAACCAATACCAGTATAATAAAAACCATTTACCGGTCTTTGTTCAACCCAGGCAGGACGAACAACTTGTTCAGCCTGAGGTTTTACAGATTTGCATGATACCAGTATCAACAAACCAATCAAAATGGTAAATAAATTTTTCATCGTATGAATTTTTGTTTCTATTCTATCAAGTATAAAAAAAAATTGATGGAAGTTTCCTCCCATCAATTTTTTATAAAACCGGAGGCCGGTAAAGAACTAGTAACCTCTTTCTTTTGCTAATTTATCCATCTCAGCATTGAAGATTTCTTCAAATTTCTTTTTGTCGTAATCTTGCTCTAATTTCTTTTGGTTAGAAACTGATTTTTCGATTCCGTTTAAAACAACTTGTTTGTTAGCTTCAATTGCAATCCAATAAGTATAAGTACCATTTGGCTCTTTAAACAACTTCTCTCCTATTACGGCAATATCAGTTAATTGTTGATTAGTAACTTCACGAGCCAATTCTTCAAACTTATTGTTAAACTCTTGTTGGTTACCAATCTGACGTTGTTGAGTGTATTGATCAGTTACTTTTTTAATAGTAGTTTGAATTAAACCTGCCATTTCAGATTTTGCATTTTGCATAGCAATCTTTTTTGAAGTCTGAAGGTCTACGCTGTTTCCCGAACTTTTAGCACGGAAATTATCTTTATCACTGTAAAACTCTTTTGAACTAAAAGGCACTGAAATTTCTACTGCTCCTGTGCTTTTTTCAATAGGAGTTACATTCTTTTTCGACTTACATGAGCTTAAACTTAAAGCTAAAACTCCAATTAATAGGGCTGAACGTATCAAACCTTGTACAATCATTTTCATAACCTTTGTTATTTATGTTTATGTGTTAATCAAAAGAAATGCCAAAATGAAAACCAAACAAACTATTTCTAATATTTTTTAAAAAATATTATTTATTAGTCTCATTAACAGGAGAATGACATTCGGTTTCAATTTTAGATTCTACATTAATTTTAGGGCTTAAATAAGGAATTCCAAGATTTAGGCCCCGAACAATAAACAAACAACCAATTAAAATAGCCAGGTATGGAGTTAATTTACTTATTCTATTTCTTATGCCTGAAGATAGAAATTGTCCTATTATAGAAACTCCAAACATCATTGGAAGCGTACCCAATCCGAATATCATCATAAATATGGCACCATGAAATACATCTTGAGTAGCGGTTGCACCAATTAAAGCGATGTAAACAAAACCACAAGGGAGCAATCCGTTTAATAAGCCAATTGCAAACAATGAGGCCATGTTAGCTTTAGCAAAAAGACTCTTAAATAATTTGTTTGAAAATAGTTTTAATGGATTGAAGCTTGAACCTGCTTTTGTAAACTTTGATAAAATGATACTTAAAATAATAAGTATCCCAGCTCCAATGCTCAAACTCTGTTGTATTCCTGCAAGCTTCAGTCCTAAACCAAAAGCTCCCAGGATAATTCCCAGGAGCATATAGGTAAAAATTCTACCGCTGTTGTAAATAAGTCTGCCAATATAAAAACCGATGCCTGAGTTTTCTTTACCAGGAAGTGCAAAGGCAATAGGCCCGCACATTCCTGCACAATGAAAACTACCAAATAAACCGGTTAAAAAAGCAGTAAGATACAACATCCTATTTTAGTTCAATTTCCTTTTCTGTTGAATATTGAGTATTGTCTCTTGTCCAGTTTAAACTCAATTTCCACTTTCCTTTTTCATAAGAATTCATATCAACTTCAAAAATTGACAATGGATTCAAATCAATAGCAAATTCTTTATCCAACTTAGGGTTATTAGGCTTATACAGTTTCAAGATACCTTTAACTGTAGTACTATCTTCCATATTCACTACATTGATTTTTGAGTTTTCGAAATTCAATGCAGTAAAATTATCGGTATTACCCGAAATATTAATTTCATCCTGATACTTGATTCCTTTTTCATAATAGCCTTCTTCTACCAATGGCACATCAGTTTGTGAAATCCTAATCACCATAAACACCACAAATCCCATAAAACAAGCTGCAAAAAACATCAGCTTTGTGCCCCAATTAATCTTCATATCTTTTAATTTTTGCTAAATATAAACAGGAATTTAATTTTACTTATTAATAAAAATTGGTCCATTGAATTTTGACTTAACCGACTCAATTAATACACCATTACTATACACTTCAATTTTTACTGGAGTACTAATTTTTACAATATCATTAGGATCTCGTTCAATGAAGAAACTTGCTTTTCCAACACTTTCTTGTTCTACCAAAATATCATTTCCCTCAACCAATTTAATCTCACCTTTTGGCTCAATTAATTTTAACTGGATAGGTAATTCTCTAAAGGTTTTATTTACAAATTCAATATTATACAAATTCGAAATTTTACCTGTTTCAGTTTTTTGGTATAACATACCCGGAGTTCTTAAAAGCGTTGTTTCAATATCTTTTCTGGTAATTAAGGCGAATAAAAACACTGAGAACAATCCTACCAAAACTACTGAATAAGCAATGTTTCTAGGATTAAATGTAAATTTCTTACCTAAGGTTATTCCGTTTAATGAGTCAAAACGAACCAATCCTTTAGGTTTATTTATTTTCACCATTACTTCATCACATGCATCAATACAAGCAGTACAGTTTACACACTCCAATTGTGTACCGTTTCTGATATCAATTCCGGTAGGACAAACATTCACGCACAATTTACAATCTATACAATCCCCCTTTTTACTTGGATCAGTTTTATCTACCTTTCCTCTTGGTTCACCGCGAACAAAATCGTAAGCAACAACAATTGAGTTTTTATCGAGCATTAATCCTTGTAAACGACCATAAGGGCAAATGAAAATACAAACCAATTCTCTTAAACGAGCAAATACAAAATAGAAAACTGTAGTAAACAAAGCCAATGCCATAAATTTACCTAAATGAGCTGCAGGACCATCTTCAACCATTAGCCATAATTCATCAAGACTAATGATATAGGCTAAAAATGTATTTGCTATGATAAACGACATTAGCCAAAAGAGCAGGTGTTTTAATCCTTTTCGCCAAATTTTATTAAAGTCGTAATCAGCTTCAGCTAATTTTTTTTGTTGATTGGCATCTCCTTCAATCAGGTACTCTATTTTTCTAAAGAGCATCTCCATAAAAATGGTTTGAGGACAAGCCCAACCGCACCAAACACGACCAAAAACAACAGTAAATAAAATAATAAAGAGTACAAAAGTTAGCATCAAAAGGGCAAACAGGTTTAAATCCTGAGGCCAAAATACCATACCAAATATGATGAACTTTCTTTCGAGAACATTTAATAACAAAAGAGGTTTTCCATTTAGTTTTAGGAAAGGCCCACTAAACATGAGACCCATCAAAAACCAGGAAAACCAAGTTCTGTAATTGTAAAAATTTCCTTTGGGCTTCTTAGGAAAAATCCATAAACGCTTGCCCTTTTTGTCAACGTTAGCAAGTTTATCTCTAAACTGCTGTTGATCTAATGCTTTAGCACCTTCCATAATCTTTTGTATCTAAAAAAAACAAAAGCTGTATCAGTTTCCTATTTGCTTATCTGTTTGCTGACATAAGCGAGGAAGCTGATACAGCTTTAAAAATCAAATTCTATTTAGAGGCTACAATTGTACTATCTGCAACTACAGCAGTACTATCAGATGCAGCCGGAGCCGCTGCTCCACCTTCAACGAATAAGTCACCTTGAGCTTCTTTAGGGTTTGCAGGTTTTGTACCTTTAATACTCTTAATAAATGAAGCCAAATCTTGCATTTGTTTTCCGTTTAAAGAATTCTGCCATGAAATCATACCTTTCGCAGGCACACCATATTTAATGGTTTTGAAGATATCATTTACAGAACCACCATGCAACCAATAATCATCAGTTAAGTTAGGACCAACTTTACCTTCACCATTATCACCATGACAAACAGCACATTTTTCTTTGTATAAAGTAGTACCTGAAGTTAATGATTTTTCATCAGTCATTAGTTTCACTGAATTTTCATCAATTGCATTTCCAGCCAATTTCAAATAAGCTTCTTTTTCAGAATTTGCAACTGCTACTTGTTCTTTGTATTCATCATCCTGAAGTTTTGAAAACTTGAAATAATGGTAATTGAATAAGTAAATAATTGCAACAATGATAGTAGTATAGAAAATAAAGTTGAACCAAGGTGGAGTAGGATTATCTAATTCACTGATACCATCAAAATCTTCATCCATACGAAGTTCTTCTTCTGTTTTTTCTGATTTAACAGCTGCGAATCTATCCCACCAGCTAAGTTGTGGACGACCATCAGTATTTTTTAAACCTTTGACAGCGTTTGTAAGAATGTTCAACAATAAGAAAAGGAATACCAATAATACAATGTTTACAACTATTAAAATAGCTGAAAGACTTACTGGTTCCGATGCAGCCTTAGTGGCTTCCTGGGCATTTGTCACTCCTGCTAAAAGAATGAGAACGGCCAAACTGAAATATTTTTTATTCATGAGTTGCATGGGTTATTTAATCTAAGGGTTTATTTTTCATGTCATTGAAATAAGTCTTATCTGTTTTCCATATCCAGATTAAAACTCCTGCAAAAAAGCTCATGAAAACTATAAGTGAGAATATCAAATATCCGTTCTCAATCCCTGTCATTGCTGAAATATGTTGTCTAAACATTGTTTTAAATTTTAATGGTTACAGAATTCAAATAAGACTTAAAATGAAATTTATTTACTTGCTGTTTTACTCAATTTAATATCAGTTCCCAGTCTTTGTAAGTATGCAATCATGGCAATAATTTCCTTGTTTGCATCAACAGGATATCCCTCTTTTACTAAACCTGCTGCAATTTTTTCTGATTGTGCTTTTAAATCAGCTTCAGCTTTTTCTGCATATCCTTTTTCATAAGGAACACCTAAAGTTTGCATAGCTTTGATTTTATCAGCTGTATTAGAAGTATTCAAATCATTTTCTGCAAGCCAAGGGTAAGATGGCATAATAGATCCTGGTGACATAGAACCTGGTTCAATCATGTGATTGAAATGCCAGCTATCAGGATACTTTCCACCAACACGCATCAAATCAGGACCGGTACGTTTTGAACCCCATAAGAATGGATGGTCATAAACATATTCACCTGCTTTTGAATATTCACCATATCTTTCAGTTTCACTGCGGAAAGGACGAATCATTTGAGAATGGCAGCTTACACAACCTTCACGGATGTAAATATCACGTCCTTGTAATTCTAAAGGTGTATATGGTTTTACACTAGTAATGGTTGGAATATTACTCTTAATGGTAAGCATTGGAATAATTTCAATTACACCACCAATTAAAATAACCAAAATAGTTAATACCATAAATGTAATTGGTTTACGCTCGAAAGCTTTATGCCAGTAACTATGTGAACCATGAGCTACATAATCTTTTTCTAATGCAGGAGCTTCTGCATCTTCATTTGCAATTAATTTACCTGAAGCAGCAGTTTTAATTAAGTTATAACCCATAATGAACACACCACTTAAGAACATAGTACCACCAATTGAACGCATAACATGCATTGGTAAAACCTGTAATGTTGTTTCCAAGAAGTTTGGATATTTTAATAAACCTTCAGGTAAAAACTCTTTCCACATCATACCTTGAGCAAATCCACTCCAGTACATAGGAATTGCATAGAATAATATTCCTAAAGTAGAAATCCAGAAATGGATATTGGCTAGTGATTTACTGTATAATTTAGTACCATATATTTTTGGTACCATCCAATAGAACATACCAAAAGTCATTAAACCATTCCATCCTAAAGCACCAGTATGAACGTGTGCAACTATCCAGTCTGTAAAGTGGGCTATTGCATTTACATTTTTCAATGAAAGTAATGGACCTTCAAAAGTTGCCATACCGTAAGCTGTAACACCTACTGCAAAGAATTTCAAAACAGGCTCATCTCGTACTCTATCCCAAGCACCACGAAGTGTCAACAATCCATTGATCATACCACCCCATGATGGAGCAATCAACATAATTGAAAATACAACACCTAATGATTGTGCCCAATCAGGTAAAGAAGAATATAATAAATGGTGAGGACCAGCCCAGATGTATAAGAAAATTAATGTCCAGAAGTGTAAAATAGAAAGTTTATAAGAATAAACCGGTCTGTTTACAGCTTTTGGCAAGAAATAGTACATCAAACCTAAATAAGGAGTTGTTAAAAAGAATGCTACTGCATTATGTCCGTACCACCATTGTACCAAAGCATCTTGAACACCTGCATATAACATGTAACTTTTAGTCATGCTAATTGGTAATTCAAAAGAGTTAACAATGTGTAAAACAGCAACTGTAACAAATGTTGCTAAGTAGAACCAAATAGCAACATACATGTGACGCTCTCTGCGTTTAATGATAGTTCCAATCATATTGATACCGAAAACTACCCATACCAAAGCAATTGCAATATCAATAGGCCATTCTAATTCAGCATATTCTTTTGATGTTGTAAGTCCTAATGGTAATGTAACCGCTGCGGCAACAATAATTAACTGCCAGCCCCAAAAGTGAATATTACTCAGTAAATCACTGAATAATCTTGCTTTACAAAGGCGTTGTAAAGAATAATAAATACCAGCGAAAATAGCATTACCAACGAATGCAAAAATTACCGCATTGGTATGAAGTGGTCTTAAACGACCGAAAGAAGTGTAAGGTATGCCTAAATTTAATGCAGGATAATATAGCTGCACGGCTATAATTACACCTACCAGCATACCAACGATTGCAAAGATTGTTGATGCAATCATGAAGTTCCGGACTATCCGGTTGTCATACGAGAATTGTTCTACTTGCATGGGGGTTTATTAGAATTGATTTTATGGTACCAAAAATATCAGCATAATTATGGCTAAAATATGACAGGGGTTAGTTTGCTTCATGACTTTTATCAGAATGAAAATTATTGGTAGTGCCTTCAATTTATTGAGGCATTAAGCATAATACATGCAAAAAAAATAGCCACATCGTTTGATATGGCTATTTCTTTATTTGAGAAACTTATTATTTCAAAAAAATTGCTATTACTTTTTTATTTCGACTTCTTCCTTTTTTACAATAGCATCATCAAACAAAATTCTAACTGATGGCGTATAATCATCTTCCATTTGCCCGGATTTAACAGTCCAGATAAATGCGGCTAAAAAACCGAGTGCCATTACTAAACTTACTCCTATCAATAAAAATATAATATTCATCTTAATTTATTTATTACTATTTGTAAAAATGCCGTTTTTCATAGCAAAGAATGTAGTCATTCCCGTTGTGAAAACGATAACCGATATAGAACTTACAGGCATTAAAATTGCAGCAATCAATGGTGATAATATTCCTTGAACTGCAAAACTTAATCCTACCAGGTTATACATTAAAGAAATTATAAAACTTAATCTAATTACTAATAATGTATGATTCGCAAATTTGAAAAACTTACCTGTGTTTTCGAAAACTGATGCATCCATAATAGCATCGCTTGCAGGAGAAAAATGAGCAGTATTTTCTGTTACAGAAATTCCTAAATCAGCAACCTTTAAAGCTCCTGCATCATTTAATCCATCTCCAATCATTGCGGTAGTTTGTCCGTTTGCTCTTAGTTGGTCAATAAACAACATTTTATCAGCAGGACTCTGATTAAATCTCATTTCTGAATTTTGAGGAAAGAACTTAGCCATCGTAACTTTTTCAGTATCTCTATCGCCACTTAACAAACTAAGTTTTCTATTTAAACTTAATTCATTCAAAACTTCAGTTAGATGAGTACGATAAGCATGTTTGATTTCAAAAAAACCTAACAATTCTTGGTTGAATTCAATATAAACTAAAGAAGCCAGATCATTTGTTGCACTATTAACTTTTACTCCTAAATAAGATGCACTTCCTAATCTAATTGAATGATTAGCAATCTTAGCACTTAAACCTTTTCCTTGAATTTCAGAAAACTCATCAACAGGAATTAATATAGAATCTTGCTTTAGATATGAACTGATTTTCTTACTTAATGGATGCACAGATTGGTTACAAATACTGTAAACATAATTGTTCAATTCAGTAGTTAATTCAGGTCCATGAAAAACAACACCTGCATCAGATGAATCTGTTAAGGTGCCAGTTTTATCAAAAACAATATGTTTAATCTTGGCCATTTTCTCTACTACTTCTGGACCTTTTAAATACAATTTTGCTCTGCCCAATAATCTCATTGCGTTTCCTAGAGCAAATGGACTTGATAAAGCCAAAGCACAAGGACAAGCAATAATAAGAACAGCTGTAAATGCATCTAAACTTTTAGAAGGATCTTGAACCAACCAAAACAAAGCTGATGTAATAGCAATACCCAACAAGAAAAAAGTAAAATACTTACTTACCATGGTTTGAAAACTTTCCATTTGACTTTTTGAGTCTTTTGAAAATTGTTCTGAATTCCATAATTGAGTAAGGTAACTTTGAGAAACATGTTTGCAAACTTCCAACTCAAGATTTCCTGAAGTTTGACGACCACCTGCATAAACCAACTCACCTAATGTTTTATGAATAGCAACACTTTCTCCAGTAACGAAGCTAAAATCTATTTGTGCATCTCCTTTTAGGAGAATTGAATCAGCCGGAATAATTTCGTTGTTTCTGATTAAGATTCTATCACCAATTTTTAAATTACTTACAGGAACAGTAGTTTCTGAATTTTCATTAATAACAGAAACAGCTACCGGGAAATATGATTTATAATCACGTTCAAAAGAAATGGTATCAATAGTTCTTTGTTGAACCCATTTACCTAATAATAAGAAAAATACTAAACCAGCCAATGTATCAAAATAACCTAAACCAGTATGAGAAAAAATCTCATAAGTACTTCTAACAAACATCACTAAAATCCCTAAAGCTAGAGGGAAATCAATGTTGATTATTCGCTTTCTTAAGCTCTTATATGCTGATATAAAATAATCACTTGAACTATATAAAAATGTAGGTAAAGCCAGAAAGAAATTTAAGTAACCAAATAAGTAGGAAAATGTCGACTTTGAAAATGCATCCAACCCAAAATATTCCGGAAAACTTATGAGCATGATATTGCCAAAACAAAACCCGGCAACACCAACACGGTATAATAATTTATTGTTTGATTCCAGCTTCTTTTTTCCTTCTAAATCATTAAGATTTAAAGAAGGTTCATAACCTATAGAAGCAAGTAATTCCACCAAAGATTTAAGTGAAAGAACATGGTGATCGAAACTTATAATTAATTGCTTCTTTAAAAAATCTACCCTACTGCTTTTTACTCCCCTTTCCAGCTTGTATAAACTTTCCAAAAGCCAAATGCAACTGCTACAATGCATAGTTGGAATATGAAAAGTAATTCTGGAAATTTTTTCATCAGAATATTGAATGAGTTGCCTTTTGATTTGCTCATCATCAAGAAAATTAAACTTTACTTTTGAAACAGGATTTTTTCTGGTTGTTCCCGGTGAATCTTGTAAATTATAGTATTCACAAAGATTGTTTTGCGATAAAATTTCGTAAACCTGCTGACATCCATTGCAACAAAAATCCTTCTCCTCAAAAATTAAATGAGTATTTTGAATGGTATCTCCGCAATGGAAGCAGGCTACTTTATTCTTTACAACCTTTACCATTGTTTAACCAAGAAAAATAGAACGTTTTGGATTCATGAAAAATGAGTTTTGCTTATGTAAAAGCATATCATCTATAATTTCATCTTTGTTTACTCCTGAAACCAATAAAAATTGATCAAGACTAGCAAGTAATACCAATAACTCTTTGTAGTAATTTTCAGGGTAAACTCTTTGTATTGAAAAATGCTGTTTGTAGTTTTTCAAGTAATCAATCACACTTCTTTCTTGTGTTGCACTATCAGCAGTAACAACTACATTCAGAAACATGTTATTCTCCTGAATTTGATCATTCATCAGGTACATAAACAATTTGATGGCATCAAAAGACTTTTTACTACCATCGTACAAGAGAACAACATTCTTAAACGATTGCTGTTCGCATGATAACAATAAAATTGGGCATTTGGTATTTCTAAGCATTGCTTTTATGCTAGCAAATGAATACCTATCAATATTTTCCTTATTAAAAATGTCTTTACCTACTAAAAACAAATCATTATAAAGACTTTGATTTACTAACTTCAAATCAAGATCCTGAGGCGATAAATATACTTTGGTTTTTAATTCCAGTTCATCACACTTACCAACAAATCTTTCAATAAACTCATTGCTATTTTCGATATTGGTATGTAAAATTCTTTCTAAAATTTCGCTGCGCGTATACTGATTATTCATTAACTCAGTATTATCAAAAGCTTCATGTAAATTCTTAGAACTTATACCTTCAACAAAAGCTCCTTGATAGATATTTTCTTCATTTTTAAAGATTCGGAGAGAACAATCAAGCAATCTTTCAGCTTTTGAGGTTCCATCCATAAGTATAAGCATATTTCTAATCACGGCCTTTTGACATTAATATAACAAAAATAGATTGTTCCTAAAAAGCCAAAAATGACTAACCTCAGCAGCCATTATGATTTAAGTCATGTAAAAAATAAGTCAGCTAAAACCCCTGTGAATCAAGCAAGGAGCAAGTATAATCATAACCAATATCAAAAATTTTCTTTGATGCAGATGCCTTAAATAAATTATAATCCATCAAACCCGGAGGCTCAATAAACAAATCACACTTTTCAATGGATGGTAAAATATTGGCTCTTAATCCAATATGCACAATTCTATCAGCGTAATTACGAATTCGAAATTTATCAGAAAGGTTTTTAACAGGATTTACATACACCCCAATAATTTTATCGGCTTTTCCTAATAAAGGCTGAACAGGCAAATTGTTCATTAATCCGCCATCAACATAAAGGCAGCCATTAATTTCATAGGGTCTGATAATAATTGGAAGAGCCATTGAGGCCATTATTCCATCAACCAGATTTCCACTTTCAAAAACTTCTATACTTGCTTTACTTAGGTTTGTAGCAGATATAAAAAGTGGAATTTTTAAGTCTTCAAAACTTTCTGCTCTTAAAAACTTAGTCAATGTAATTTTTAATCCATCTGGCTTCAAAAATCCTAAGCGTGGGGCTCTAATTTTCAACATTTTGAAAACTTCAAGCCCATTTAATAAATCAAAAATTTCATCCGGAGTATATCCATCAGCATAAAGTGCACCGATGATAGCACCGGCACTTACTCCTGAAATAACAGAAGGAAAAATTGCTCTTTCATTTAAAGCTTTAAGTGCACCTAAGTGGGCGAATCCGCGGACTCCTCCACCGGATAAAACAATTCCTACAGGGTATTGCAAATTATACCGAAGCGTGTGATATTTTCTCTAAAGCCTGGCGGTTAAGAATTCTAATTTTCTTTCCCTCCATGTCGATTAGCTTATCGTTTTTAAACTCAGATAACAATCTAATTACAGTCTCTGTTGCAGTACCAACAATATTTGCGATATCTTCTCTAGGAAGTGTAACTGCAATTAAATTATCAAGTGTTTGCTCTTCAAGATGGAATGTTTGATGTAGAAATAACAGGGTTTCTGCTAATCTTTCACGAACACTTTTTTGAGCCAAACTTTGAATTTTTTCATCAGCTATTCCTAAATCATGGCACAATGATTTTAACATCATTTTGTTGATTAGAGGATTCTTTTCAACCAATTCCATGAAAACACTTTTTGGTATAAAGCATGAAATTGTATCTTCTATACAAGTAGCAGTTGCAACTAATGGTTCATCTGCAATTAATGCACGGTAACCTAAAAATTCACCATCTCTGGCAAATCTTATGATTTGTTCTTTACCATCTTTATTAGATCTGGTTAATTTAACCGAACCTTTGCTAAGACAATAAATTCCCAAAGGAATATTGTCTTCATAAAACATTGCTTGACCTTTTTTATAATGGCTACAAGTTTTAGACATAGATACCTTTTCCTTTTCTTCAGGAGTGCAAAACTGAAGGAAGGAAATGCTTCCGGCATCGCAGTGTTGGCATTCTAAGTAAATTTTTTGCATTGTGACAAAAGTATATGAAACTGACCTAAAAATAAAACTATTCTCTTATTTGTCAAATTTTAATTTTCACCAAGCCAAACCTTGAAAAAGAGCTCTTGTTCAGCACTTTGTATTTGCATTTTTTTAAATCTAACATCAAACAAACCTTCATTAGTTTTGAAAAACTCTAATTCACAACCAATTAATTCTAAAACTTCCTTTAAATATTGGTCATATTTTCCTTTTCCAAACACCAAATCATTAAAATATGATTTAAATGAAATTCCCGAAATTTCTTCCAATAAATGCTGGTAATCTTTATGACGATATCCTCTACCTAATTTGAATGTACATTCATACATGGCAAACATTACATCATCCAATCGTTTTTTGAAAGATGTACTTTTTAGAATCATAATATCTGCAATTAATGCAATGATCATTCCTTCTGTATAGATAGAAACTTTTCTTCCTTTTACACCAGAAACATAACCATCTAACCAGGTATCGAAACTGGAATTAGCCAATGAATAGTTAAATCTGCCTTCATTATTATAATGTTTAGTAAAATCTGAAGAGATACTTGAAGCGTATTGTGTCCAATCCCAAACGCCACTTCTCTTTAATAAAACATCACCATAATAGGTTGTTACTCCTTCATAAATATAACCTAATTCACTATAATTTTCTCTGGTAAAATCGTATGGAAACATTTCTGCAGGTCTGATTCTTTTTACGTTCCATAAATGAAACAATTCATGGCAACTTATTGCCAAGAAATCATCATAAAAATCGGGATTGCCAAATTCGCTTGCAGGACCCATGGCTATTACAGTTGAATCTGAATGTTCAACACCATGACGGAATTTGTATGGTAATAAAGGATATAAAAAATGGAATTCAGGACACGGTATTTCTCCAAAAATTTTGGCCTGAATTCTTGTATAATTCCGGGTATCTTCTTCTAATTGTCTAAAATTCAAAGTTTCAATTCCGTAAAACCAAAAATGAATCAAACAATTACTCTCTTCAAAAGAATGATGAATTAGATTTGGGGAAGCCATAAATGGACTATCAGCAAACTGATCAAAATTTACTGCCTTAATCAATTTATTATCAGATTTTAACTGGCAAGCAATTTTGTAGGAATCAGGAATTTCCAAACTTAATTCACATGGCTCATTAATTCTGCCATCAACATACATAAAACAATTTACCGGATTGATATAAACTATATCGGAATCAATATAAGAAGCTCCTGCATCAAACTGATTAGCATAGTATTCATAACAAATTGTAAACTCAGACAAACCCTGACAAGATATTTCCCAGGAGTCTTTACTGAGTTTTTTCCAGATTAATTCAGTTCCGGAATTATTTATAGCACAAAACGACCTTATGTTTTTTGCATAATTGGCCAATTCGTAACGTCCCGGCCTCCAACTTGGAAGCTGCAACTTTAAAAAATGCTCTCCTCTGGTTTGAATGATTGTTTCAATTCTAACAAAATGAGGCTCCTGGTTTGAAATGATTAGCTTGTATCGCATATTGCAACACAAATATGGACATTGCTTACATAGTTACAATTAGCTCCGTGCTAATTTTATTAATTTTTTCTGCACTTTCTTTTTTTCAAAGTCAGAATTTACGTTTCCAACTTTGGTTTATTCTTATTGCCGGAATCAATATTGGAATTCTAACAAGTTTAATTCTAATCAATTATACCAGCAAAAGCGCTTTAATCTGGCCGGGACTTTTATTGGTTTTTATAATTAACAAAGTGCTTGAAATTAGAAAATACTTGTAATCTAGGTTAATTACATTTCTAAAAAACATGTTCGACTCCGGCACCAAATAAAGCAAAATCGTATTTAACTGGGTCGTTTTTGTCCATTAACTTTAAGTTATTGGTTAATTCTATTGCCGATTTCCAATCGTTTTGTTCTCTTTCCAATAAGCCAAATTTTCTGGCAACTCTGGCAACATGTAAATCTAAAGGGCATATTAACTGGCTTGATTTGATTTCTTTCCAAATACCAAAATCAACCCCATTTGCATCACTTCTTACCATCCATCTCAAAAACATATTCAACCTTTTACAAGCAGAACCCTGATTTGGAGAAGAAATATGCTTTTGTGTACGTTTAGGAACATCGGCCAAAGAAAAGAAATTCATTCTAAAAGTATTTAAGCCTAATTCAATTGTAGGCTCCGACTTTAAGCCTTTATTTAAAAATGCAGATTCTAAAGAATCATTTTTTAAATACCAGAATTTAAGGAATTCAATAAAATATAATAAATCGGTATCATTAAAAGTTCGATGAACAAAACCAAGCAATTTTGATAAATCCTTTTCCTGATGTTTGATGATAAATTCATGAGGTGAATTATCCATTCTATTCAATAAATCAGTGGCTTTATTGAGAATTGTTACCCTTTGACCCCAAGCAAAAACAGCTGCAAACAAACCTGCAATTTCAATATCCTGTTTTTTCGAAAATTGATGAGGGATTGAAACCGGGTCTAATTCTATAAAATGAGTTTGATTATAATGCTTTTCCAAGGCATTCAATAATTCAACTGTTTCCTTTTTAATTTTTATCATTTCAACCAATACTAAAGCAAACATCCCATTTATCAAATCATATTTTGTTATTTTAAAAGTAAAAACTTGATTTGCTTTGCTTTTAAACGAACCAAATATTTTAAATCAACCATATGAGAATTAAAAACATGATGATGCTAGGCGTTGTTAGTGCAGGACTTACATTAGGCTCTTGCAACAGCGACAACAAGAAAACAGGAGCAGAAACGGCTTCGAATTTTGAAGTAGAATGCGACCAGTTTGCCGATTTACAAGTGCTTCGTTTCGAAATCCCGGGATTTGAAACCTTAACAGCCCAACAAAAAGAATTGGCCTATTATTTATATGAAGCTGCAAATTGCGGTAGAGATATTATTTATGACCAACATTACAAACACAATTTAAGAATCAGAAAAACATTAGAAGCGATTTTAACAAGCTACAATGGCGACAAAAATTCTGAAGATTGGAAGAATTTTGAAACCTATGCAAAACGTGTTTTCTTCTCAAACGGAATTCACCACCACTACAGCAATATTAAGTTTGTACCTACTTGCAGTGCAGAATATTTTGCTAAACTAGTAGCGGGTTCTGATGCTGCTGCAATTCCAATGAATGGTCAATCTGCTGAAGATTTCATTAAAGAAATGACTCCAATTATTTTTGATGCAAATTTAGATGCAAAAACTGTAAACCTTGCTTCCGGTATTGATAACGTAACTGCTAGTGCAAACAACTTTTACGAAGGTGTTACCCAAAAAGAAGTTGAAGCATTTTACGCTGCTAAAATCGACCCAAAAGACGAACAACCAATTTCATGGGGATTAAACTCAAAAATGACTAAAGAAAATGGCGTTTTAGTTGAAAAAGTTTGGAAACAAGGTGGAATGTACGGTGCTGCTATTGATAAAATTATCTTTTGGTTAGAGAAAGCTGTAAACGTTGCAGAAAACGACAAACAAAAGAAAGCACTTTCTTTATTGGTTGAATACTACAAAACCGGCGATTTAAAGAAATGGGATGAATACAATATTGCTTGGGTAAATGATACCGAAAGCAGATTAGATGTTGTTAATGGTTTCATTGAAGTTTATGGTGATGCAATTGGTAAAAGAGCCACTTTTGAATCGGTTGTAAGTTTAAAAGATTTAGAAGCTACAAAACGTATTGCTGCTATTGCTAAAGAAGCACAATGGTTCGAAGACCACTCTCCTATTGCTGATAATCATAAAAAGAAAAATGTAAAAGGTATTACAGCTAAAGTTATTACTGTTATTCAAGAAGCAGGAGATGCTGCTCCATCAACTCCAATTGGAATCAATCTTCCAAACGCAAACTGGATCAGACAACAACATGGTTCTAAATCGGTTTCTTTAGGAAATATTGTTCATAGCTATAATGTAGTTGGTGCAAAAAGTCCGATGATGAAAGAGTTTGCATTAACTCAGGAAGAAATCGACAGAAATGCAAAATATGGTTCATTAGGAAGTGATTTACATACAGATATGCACGAAGTAATCGGACATGCTTCTGGCAAAATCAATCCTGGTGTTGGCGATCCTGACCAAACTTTGAAAAACTATGCAAGTACATTAGAAGAAGCTCGTGCCGATTTAGTTGCTCTTTATTATGTAATGGATCCAAAATTGGTTGAATTAGGTGTAATGCCAAGTTTAGAAGTTGGTAAAACTGAATACGATAACTATATCAGAAATGGATTAATTACTCAGTTAACCCGATTAAACATTGGAGAAAACCTAGAAGAAGCGCACATGCGTAACAGACAATTAAACGCAAAATGGGCTTATGAAATGGGCAAAAAAGACAATGTTATTGAATTCGTAAAAAAAGACGGTAAAACTTATGTGAAGGTGAATAATTACGAAAAATTACGTGAATTGTTCGGAATGTTATTAAAAGAAATCCAACGTATTAAATCTGAAGGAGACTACAAAGCTGCAACAGATTTAGTTGAAGGATACGGAGTTAATGTTGATCAAACTTTATTAAAAGAAGTAAAAGAAAGATTCGAGAAATTGAATGTTGCTGCTTATAAAGGATTTGTTCAACCTAAATTGGTTCCTGTAATGGAAGGTGATAAAATCATCGATGTAAATGTTGAATACCCAAGCAACTTCTTACAAAACCAATTAGAATTAGGTAAAAACTATGGTTTCTTACCTGTAAAAAACTAATCTACAATAAATTTTTAGAAGAGCTCGGAAGCAATTCCGAGCTTTTTTTATGTGCTTTCCATTCTATAAAAATGAAGTTTATACTAATAATTAGCAGATTTAAAATAGATAAAGTCTTAGAAATTTAAAAAGTATAATTTGAGACTAAAGATTTGGAATTTCTACTTTATCAAATTACAGTAAGCTCATATTTAAACTATTCATAGAATCAAAAAAGATTTTACCATTTACTCTATTGGCTTTAACAATTTTAATTAATAGAGAGATTAAGAAAATAAAAATTTAATACTTCAAAAAACAGATTAATTCCATTTACAAAAGCAATTAACTAAATTGCATGTATTCAAATTTTAAAATCAAGAAAATGAAAAAAATAATCTTCTTAGGACTCATGTTGGTTCTGCAAACATTTGCTCATGCACAAGAATTTGAGCTTGGCATAAAACTGGGAGTTAACAGTGGGAAAAGTCAGTTAAAAGACCTTCAAAACTATTCTCTAAATGCTGATGCTGCTGCGAAATTACATGGTGGTGTTTATGCAAGACTAAAGTTATGGGCAGTTGGAATTTATGTACAACCAGAATGTTTAATCACAACTCGTGCATCTGATTTATCTATTTCAGGAAGCAACCTGAGTACCAATTCAAGTATTAAAGATGTAACAGTAAAACATAGTGGTTTATATGCTGATGTTCCAGTTTTACTTGGAATGAAATTCATCAAATTATTTAGAGTTTATGCAGGACCAAATTTTCAATTTTTACTGAATCAGAATACAGAAATTCCTACACAAGCTGATTTAGTTAAAAAGTTTGATTTAAAATCGAATACCACCGGAATTGTTATTGGTGCAGGTGTTGATGTTTGGAGACTTAGAGGTGATATTCGTTGGGATTATTCAAATAATTTGGGTTCGAATATTCAATTTAATGGAACTCAACCAAGCTTAAGAAGCTCTATGATTTCATTCCAGGTTTCTTATAAACTATTTGGTGTATTGTAATCATGAATGTTGAGATTTTCAGAGATTATTGTTTATCAAAAAAAGGAGCTGAAGAAACATTTCCTTTTGATGAAACTACATTGGTTTTTAAAGTTGGTAATAAAATGTTCTGTTTAATCGGACTTGAAAATGCAGACCGTTGTAATTTAAAATGCG
Organism: Vulcanococcus limneticus LL; assembly: GCA_943361925.1. Lineage (GTDB taxonomy): Bacteria > Bacteroidota > Bacteroidia > UKL13-3 > UKL13-3 > CAISCU01. Next base: position 60,162 of record CALRIT020000010.1, read on the forward strand.
AGCCTGAAAAAGCAATTGAACTAAGACAACAATATGAATCAATTGTTCCGGGTTGGCACATGAGTAAAACACATTGGAACACTGTTTATTTCAATATGGATGTAAGTGATAAATTAATTTTTGAACTTATTGACCATTCCTACGAATTGGTGTACACTAGTTTACCTAAAAAAATTAAAACAGAAATCGATGAATTACAGGAACTTTAGTTTAAAATAATCAAACAGAATTGTCTACATAAAAAAAGCTCAAGAAAAATGAAAATTTCTTGAGCTTTTTTCATTTGGTTTTGTTTCTTTGCTCAATACTCATGCATATATTTCAGAACAAATCTTTAAAACCCTATAATACTTTCGGCATTGAAGCCAAGGCCGAGCAGTTTGTTGAAGTCAATACTCCTGAAGAAGTTCAGGTACTGTGTCAGACCTTTAATTTGGTAGACAGAAAGTTATTGGTATTAGGAGGAGGTTCAAACATCCTTCTAACAGGGGATTTTAATGGAATGGTTATCAAAGTAAATCTTAAAGGATTAGATGTTATTCGTGAAGATGAAAATCATGTTTGGGTTAAAGCAATGGCCGGTGAAAAATGGCATGATTTTGTTGTTTATTGTGTGAACAGAAACTATGCAGGAGTTGAAAATTTGTCATTAATTCCGGGATGTGTTGGCGCTGCTCCCATGCAAAATATTGGAGCCTATGGTGCTGAAATAAAAGACACTTTTGAAGAACTATTTGCCATTGAAATCGAAAGTGGCAAATTGGTTAAATTCAACAATAAAGATTGTGGATTTGGTTATAGAGAAAGCGTTTTTAAAAATGAACTGAAAGGTAAATACATCATTATTTCGGTTACATTTAAGTTGAGTAAAAATCCAAATTTAAACACAACTTATGGTGCAATTCAGGAAACCCTGAACAAAAAAGGAATAAGCAATCCGAGTATAAAAGAGGTAAGTGAGGCAGTAATTGCTATCAGACAAAGTAAACTTCCCGACCCAAAAGAGCTGGGAAACTCGGGTAGCTTTTTTAAAAATCCTGAAATTCATAATGAGAAATTCAAAAGTTTAAAAAATCAATTTCCAGAAATTCCCGGATATCCAACCAATAATGGGATGATTAAAATTGCAGCCGGTTGGCTCATCGAACAATGCGGTTGGAAAGGAAAAGTTGTCGGAAATACAGGTGCTCATAAAAATCAAGCCTTGGTTTTAGTCAATTATGGTGATGCAAACGGAGCTGAAATTCTCAATTTAGCCAAAGCAATTCAGGAATCTGTACAAGAAAAGTTTGGAATTCAAATCAATCCTGAAGTAAATATCATTTAATAAGTTCCTACATATTTGGTGCATTCAATTTCGCAAAGCATATTTGCGGGTTCAAATGGCTAGAAAAAAGAAAGAACCCAAATATTATCCAAATCTCCTCATTACCAATGCAGGAAGTGAAGGTAAAAGTATCGCTCGTGTAGACGGAAAAGTGATCATGGTAGATTATGCAGTTCCGGGTGATATTGCAAATGTTAAAACTACTTACCAGAAACATAAATTCGAAACAGGCTTTATTGAGGAACTTATTCAGGCTTCTCCTGATAGGGTTGAAACTTTTTGCGAGCACTTTGGTACTTGCGGAGGCTGCAAATGGCAACAAATGAGTTATGAAGCGCAACTTCGCTATAAACAACAACAAGTAGTTGATGCTTTTCAAAGAATTGGGAAATTTGAATATCCTGAATTAGATCCAATCATCGGTTCTGAAAAAACCAGGTATTACCGCAATAAACTTGAGTATTCTGCCACCGAAAGAAAATGGCTCACAAATCTGGATGATAAAGCCGACATGCCTGATGAAGAGCATATTGGATTAGGTTACCATATCCCGGGTAGATTCGACAAAGTTTTTGATGTGTTTAATTGCCATTTAATGGATGATTTGAACAATAAAATCAGAAATGAAATCAAAGAATTTTCGAAACAAAATGGAATCTCTTTCTTCAAACTATACCAACAAACCGGCTTACTTAGAAATATCATTTTAAGAAATAACTCTAAAAATGAATGGATGCTGGTTGTTTGTTTTGGTGAAGATGATGAAATCCTAAGAGAAAAACTGATGAGTCATTTAAAGCAAAAATTTCCTGAAATCAGCTCCTTGCTTTATGTCATTAACACAAAAAAGAACGATACCATTTTTGATTTACCCGTTGAAGTTTATGCAGGCAAAAACTATTTAATTGAAAGTTTAGAAGGAATTAATTTTCAAATCGGACCAAAATCCTTCTTCCAAACCAATACAGATCAAACATTAAATTTATACGGAAAAGCCCGTGAATTCGCTGGTTTAACAGGTAATGAAAATGTGTATGATTTATATACCGGAGTTGGAACCATTGCTTTGTTTATGGCAAAAATGGCTAAACAGGTTATCGGAATTGAATATGTTCCACAGGCCATTGAAGATGCTAAAATCAACGCCGAAATCAACAATATCAATCATGTTAGTTTTTATGCTGGTGATATGAAAGATGTTTTAAATGATGAATTGATAACAAAACATGGCAAACCTGATGTCATTATCACTGATCCACCAAGAGCAGGAATGCACCCAGATGTTTGCACAAAATTAATGGAACTAAGAGCACCAAAAATTGTATATGTAAGCTGTAATCCTGCTACCCAAGCCAGAGATATTGCTTTGATGCAGGAAGTTTATAAAGTAACAAAAGTTCAGCCTGTCGACATGTTTCCACATACCCATCACGTTGAAAATATTGCATTGTTAGAATTGATTTAATATGGAGCAATCAGAAATTTTTAATAAACTTTTAGAAACCCTTAAGGATGATTTAGCATTCTATTCAGAAATGATAAAAGAGGTTTCAACTGAAATGATTAAAGAAGGTTTTACCTCCTACCCTATTTTTGTTGCGCATCAACACGAAGTTAAACTGGGTGAAGTGATTCTTAAAAGGGAAGATTTTGCAAGAGATTTTAATATCAATGCATCTACACTGGAAGAGTTAGTCGAAAAAAAACTCATCCTTGAAGAAAAGAAACATGAGTTCATTGTAAACTATTCAAACCCCAAAACAACAATGTGTATTTTATTGGTTACTGCCAGTGGTGCACATTTTATTTTTGTTCCATTTAAGCTGAAAGGAAAGGTGAATGAGCAAGCCTAAAGTAGCAGTAGTTATCATTCACTGGAACAACAGACATCTTCTTGAAACCTTTATGCCGGTTGTCCTAAAAAGCACCTATCCTAATTTAGAAATATACCTGGCCGATAATGCTTCTACCGACGATAGTGTTGCTTATATCCAAGCACATTTTCCGGAAGTAAAAATCATTCAACTCGACAAAAATTACGGATATGCCGGCGGATACAATGAAGCACTTAAACAAGTTGAAGCCGATTATTATATTCTCTTAAACAATGATGTGGCTGTAGATCCAGATTGGATTGAGCCCGTTATTGAAGCAATGGAGCAGGATAAATTAATAGCTGCTGCCCAACCAAAACTTCTTCAATTTAAAGAGCCGGAATACTTTGAATATGCCGGTGCAGCCGGTGGATATATCGACCATCTTGGTTATGTATTCTGTAAAGGAAGAATATTCGAAACCATGGAAAAAGATTTAGGACAATACAATGAATCTTCTCAAATATTCTGGGCTAGTGGAGCATGTTTGTTTATCAAATCAGCTGCCTTCAAAAAAGCCAATGGATTTGATGCCGATTACTTTGCACACATGGAAGAAGTGGATTTATGCTGGAGATTACAATTAATGAATTATAAAATCATTTCTGTTCCAAAATCTACAGTTTATCATTTAGGTGGAAGTACTTTAAAGAAAGCAAGTCCACAAAAAACTTACCTGAATTTCAGGAATTCCTTAATCATGTTGCTTAAAAACATGCCAGTTTCACAACTTTGGTGGTTTATTCCTTATAGAACATTCTTGGATTTGGTGAGTTCAATTTTCTTTTTAATCAACGAAGAACCTCGCCATAGTTGGGCAATACACAGAGCACATGCCGATTTCTTTTTTAAGTTCTCTTTTTGGTGGAAGAAAAGAGCCGAAGTAACTAGATTATGTAATCCTCTTAAATCTGATGTTTGTTATAGAGGAAGTATTGTTTTTGCTCATTTTGCTCTAAGGAAAAAAAGCTTCAAAGAAATTAAGTTTTAATACTCCAGTTTCTTCAACATATGATATCCCTTCTTTTGAAAACCTAAATTTTCATAGAATTTGTGTGCCCTTGTATTTTCTAAATAAGCATCTAACATTAAAAACCTGCATGATGCTTCTTTGGCAATAAGTTCCAATTCATTCATCATTAATTCCCCTACTTTCTTAGAGCGAAAATCTGAATCAACAACAACATTATCAGGTTCTAAATACCTGCCGGAATAAATTTTAGTTTGAATCCAGTAACCGCTAATTGCAATGCATTTTTCATCATAAAAAACACCCAACATTTTATAATTGGCTGTAATCATTTCTGGTAACATTTGAAGAAAATATTCTTCCTTTAAATTTGGATTTAACTGCTGAATCAAATGAAATTGTTGTTGCATTTGTTCAAGAGTCAAACTCCTTACAATTTTAAAGTCGAGACTCATATCAAATCATAAAATTATGAAGTGCCAATTCATAGGATTTCAGTCCAAAACCAGTTATTAATCCTTTTGCATATTTGCTGATAAAAGAATGATGCCTAAACTCTTCTCTAGAAAAAACATTACTGATATGAACTTCAACAACTGGAATTTGTATAGCTGCAACTGCATCTCCAATTGCAATAGAGGTATGTGTATATGCTCCGGCATTCAAAATAATTCCATCTGAAATTTTTCTCAACTCATGCAAACGATTGATGATTTCTCCTTCTACATTACTCTGAAAATAACTCAACTCTATTTGAGGAAACTTTAGCTTTAATTCTTCAAAGTATTTTTCAAAAGTCAGGTTTCCGTAAATTTCAGGTTCACGTTCGCCTAGCAAATTCAAATTCGGACCATTAACGATTTCGATTTTCATAAAACAAATATGCTAAAGAATTGATGAAAACACAGATGAATAGCAGAATAATGCTAAGAAAATCAAAATAAATTATCATCAATAATATTTTCCGCTCATCAATTAAAATCCTTTAAACAACAAAAAAATTGCTCAGAAGCACTTAAATGTTTGATTTTAAGCTAAGTTTTAGAAATAATTTTGTAGATTTGTAACAAATAAGTCGAAAAGTGATGAAAAAACTAATACTCATTATATTTTTAGGTCTAAGTCTTAACTCAGCATTTGCTCAGTTTGAATTGGTGCCTAAAGTTGCGAAAAATCAAGCAAGCAGTAATAAATTCCTAATAGAAGCAGTTGCTCAATTTACCAATAATGGTGGTGATTCTTTATTCGAGTGGAACATCTTAGAAGTAAACATTCCTTCAGGTTGGACATTTGGTATGTGTGATCCTTACAACTGTTTAGATAATGTTGTTGAAGGTCGTAAAAGTGGTTTTACTTTAGGTAAAGGAAAAGGTGGTGAATTCAAAGGTGATTTCACTGCAAACAGCATTCCTGGAAATGGTTTTGTTAAAGTTCATATTTATTCTAGAACAAACGCTTCTATTCAAGATACTTTGGCTTATTCAGTAAACGCATGGCCTGTAGGTGTAAGAGAAAATTCTAAAAGCAATTTTGATTTTAGTTTCTTCCCTAATCCTGCTAAAGAAAGATTGGTCATTAAGTACACTACTCGTGAACCAATTCAAATCAACATCTACAATATTTTAGGTGTTAAAGTTAAAACTATTACTCATTCAGGAAATGAAACTGAAATCAATATTGGTGATTTACAAAACGGAATATACTTCATCCGTTTCAAAGATGGTAACCAAACCATCTCTAAATCTTTCACCAAATCTGAATAAGATTTTCTAAACTAATTTTGAAAAGCTGAATGAAAATTCAGCTTTTTTTATGCCTAAAAACTAATAATCTTAGCTATTAAATCTAATGAAAAAGATACATCAATTGCTTCTTTTCATTTACTATTTAATTTGGGCAATTTGCTTAGTATTTGCTTACGCTTATTTAACAGATAAATTTTATAGTATTGGACGATGGTTTGGGCCAATAGCAGGATTACTGACCATTTCAATCAGTTTAATAACATTATTAACGTTAAGTTTCCTTTATATATTCAGAAAATCGAAAAGAGCTTTAAACGCAAAATTTATTCAATTAAGCCTAATTCCTTTTTTAGGATTGATTCCTTTTTTTATTCTGAATTCAATACCAAATGAATTAGAAAATCAAGTCGTAAAAATTAAAGTAACTTATGTAGCATATAGTTGCGAATGCGCGAACTGGAAAATAAAAACAATAAATGGAGAACCCTGCAAGGAGCCTAATTGTGAAGATATTTTTCTGGAAGCTTTACAGCCCAAAAATGAAATACAAGAAGATGTATTTCAAAATGGAAAAACCATTGAATTAACAGGGAAATTTTACAAGAAAAAAGGCTTTCCAAAAGATTATCACCAATCAGAGCAACAGCCTCAAAAAGCTAGAATTTTTCAGTACAGTTCTTATAAAATTAGTAATTAAATGGATGTAATTTTTAATAAAAAAAATGCATCAATAGAAAACCTATCGATGCATTTTTTTTTAGTTATTATTAATATTAAAACCTTACGCCACCACCAAAACTTACCATAAGTCGGTTGAAAGAATTCACAGCATTTTGATTAGCTCCATCATAAGGTGTATACAAGTCTTTTCCTCTTACCTGGTTCACACCTAAATCAAAGAAATAATCCTGGTTATAAATCCAGCCAAAACCTGCACTAATTAATGTCCTTTTTCCATCCGCAGAAGAAATATAATCTTCTTTAAAAGGACTTCCTAGCAAGGCATATCCGGCCCTGAATCTTAGATCTTCATATTTAATTTCCAAACCGGTACGAATGTTTGTTGATTTACCATACAAAGTTCTTACACGGCTATTTTCTTTATCGTACGAAAATCCTTCTGCACTTAATTTCCCTGTAGAATAATCTACTTGTTCGTAATCAACAGTTACCAATGCAAATTTGGCAATAGTTACAGCTCCCGAAACATTGTATCTCGATGGAGTTCTAAGTTGGTATTCAAAATAGTCTTCTCTATCCTCTGCGGGTTCTGTAAACGAACGTCCGTCTGAATAAACCATGGTTAAATCATTTCTGTAATAATCAGTTAGATTTAATATCACAGCAGTATGGTAACTTGCTCCCAATTTAAGGAAATCTAATGGGCGAATGATTGCACCAATTTTTGCTCCAACCCCTGATCCCTTTGTATTTACATATTGATTGATAATAGACGATTTGTATACATTATTTGAAACGGTACTGCTAAGTAAATCTTCAGTCAGACTAATATTAGAAGTAAAATTAACATCCTGAAAAACCAGTGATGCGCCTAGATAAACAAAATTACTTAAATTCATTCCACCTGAAACATACCATTCAGAAGCCCTTCCTCTCAATTTCATTTGCTGAAAATGGTTTACAAAGTAGTTTGTATCACCTTGTAATTTCTGTATAGAAGCATAATTACTTCTACTTCCATTATTATCCATTAATCGAACACGCCAAGCTAATGCAGAAAGTGTATTGTCGTAATCAGTACTTAAGAAGTTTGCAGAATCTCTACCCTGGGCTGACTGAGCTAAAAAATCTCCAACAGTTGTATTACTGTTTTTGCCTGAATACTCAATATTTTGCTGATAATCTGCCAAACGATTCACGCCAAATGCAAAACTATAACTAACTAAACCTTGTGTTGCGCTTTTGCCTTTATACTGATTAAGATTGGTTACCACTAAACCAAAATTTGGAATATTAAAACCCAATCTGTAATCACTTATTTCAGAACCACCATAAGATGTATTAGAAGAAAAAGAGTTGAATGAAACTGCAGCCATAAACTCATTTTTTCTGTACAAACCTAGTCCGGCAGGGTTAATACTTGCAGATGACATATCAGCACCCACTGCACCCCATGCTCCTGCTAAACCCATTGTTCTTGCAGAACCCTGATAGTTTTGTCGGGAGAACCTGAAAACATCTTCATGGTATTGAGCCTGACTTGTACCGGCTAATACAAGTAGACTTATTCCTAAAATTATTCTTTTTGCTAACATAGTAGTATTTAATTAACGGGGTCTAGAAACCGGACCTGATGAACCTCTGCTTCCGCCACCTGATGAGCTACCCGAACTTCCTGATGAACCGCCACCACCCGATCTAGTTGGAGCTGGCGCAGGTGAAGGTGTGTAAGAAGGAGAACTATTACTTCTTGAAGGTGGATCAAAACTAGGTCTGCTTCTTGAAGGTGTATTATCTGATGGAGCGCTTGGAGCTGGCGCGCTACCTTGTGAACCACCACCATAATTTGAATTTCTTGGAGGAACATAATAGGTCCTGCCTTGAGGTGTAACTTGTAAATCTCCACCCGACCTGCTTGAACCTGCTGCAGGAGCTGCACTAGCCGGAGGAACGGTTCTGTTTCTAGGTGGAACATAAGTTTGTGTACCACCCGGACCTTGAATTAAGTCTCCACCGGGTCTGGTTGTTGTTTGAGCCGGAGCTGCTGGAGCATTGTTTAAATCAGGTCTGATATTTCTATTGGGACCACTTCTCGATGGAACATCACCTGAAGCCTGAGAAGGTGCGTTTCTCATAGCCGGCGCAACTGGTCTTGATTGTTGTCCGCCTGTATTTACACTACCCGGGCGAGAGCCTGATGAACCTCTTCCAATACCTTCACCTCTAGGACTAAATCTTGGAGCATTTTGAACGATATCCCTTCCGGAATTCCAACCAGCTCCATTATTTCTCCAATGATTACGATTCCAACAATTATTGTAACCAAACCAAGGATTATATCCATAACCATATCCCCATGGACTGTAACCAAATCCATAATTAAATGCAAATGGATCGTAGAAGTAAGGGTTATAAAATGGGTTCCAAGGATCATAACCCCAAGGATTATAAGCATACGGATTTCCCCAGCCCATTCCACCAAATCCCATGTTATAACCAAAGCCCATGTTCCATCCACCGCGTGAACCCCAACTAATTCCAATATTCCATCCCGGAGCCCAATTATAAAAACCCGGACGAACTATTGGAGAATACCAGGATGTCCAACCCCAATTTGGCGATAATGCATTAAAATATGGGTCGGTATAATAAAAAGATCTTTCAGTACCGAATCTTCTGGCATCGCGTTCCTCTTCTGTTTCTCTATTGAATTGATCATTTGAAACAGCTTGCTCATCATAATTCTGTATTGCAGTGCTGCCTCTTTGAGAATTCCATGCCTGATATGCCTGATTTGCTCTTTCTTCTTCAGTATAACTTGATTCGGAATTATTAGTATTTCTGGCTGGTTCATAGTTTGAACCACCGCCTTTATGATCCTTTTGTTTATCGAAATTAACATCATCCAGAGTTTGAATTTTGCTTTCATCACTCTTTTTAGACCAGTAAACATCGTCTTCAGCTGCCCCAACATTGAATTGTTGCTGTACCGTACAGGAACTTAATCCCGTAATAACCAACGCACTGCCAAGTAATATTAAGTTTTTCATAAACATGAGATTTGTTTGCTTATACAAAGTAACAACTAAAAAGTATTTTTGTGTCGGAATGATTAAATCAAAATCCATTCCAAAATTCGAAACATGGAAATTAAGAAAGTAAAAAGAAGTGAAGATTACAGTGCCTGGTACAATAATCTTGTGAAACATGCCGATTTAGCTGAACATTCGGCAGTAAAAGGCTGTATGGTTATAAAACCTTATGGATATGCCATTTGGGAAACAATGCAGGCAGAATTAGACAGACGATTCAAGGAAACAGGACACCAAAATGCATATTTCCCCTTATTCATTCCAAAAAGCTTTTTTAGTAAAGAAGCCAGCCATGTTGATGGATTTGCAAAAGAATGTGCAGTTGTAACTCATTATAGATTAAAAGTAGATGAGAATACCAGAGAAATTGTGGTTGATCCGGATGCCAAACTAGATGAAGAACTAATTGTAAGACCTACCTCTGAAACCATTATCTGGAATACTTATAGAGATTGGATTCAAAGTTACCGTGATTTACCAATTCTTATTAACCAATGGGCGAATGTGGTAAGATGGGAAATGAGAACCCGATTGTTTTTAAGAACTGCTGAATTTTTATGGCAAGAAGGTCATACTGCTCATGCTACTGCTGAAGAAGCAATTGCAGAAACCAAACAAATGCTAGAAGTTTATGCTGATTTTGCAGAAAACATACTTGCTGTTCCGGTAATTAAAGGTGTAAAAACTCCAAATGAAAGATTTGCCGGAGCATTAGATACTTATTGCATTGAAGGTTTGATGCAAGATGGAAAAGCACTTCAAATGGGAACTTCACATTTCTTAGGTCAGAATTTTGCTAAAGCTTTTGATGTAAAATATGTAACCAAAGAAAATACAAAAGAATATGTTTGGGCAACTAGTTGGGGAGTTTCAACCAGGTTAATGGGCGCTCTTATTATGAGTCATAGCGATGATGAAGGATTGGTTTTACCTCCAAGACTTGCTCCTATTCAAGTTGTAATCGTTCCAATTTTCAGAAAAGAAGCAGAACAATCTTTAGTTATGGAAAAAGCTGATGCCTATTTCGCTGCTTTAAAAGCTGCAGGTATCAGAGTTAAATTAGATGCCAGAGACAATCAATCTCCTGGATTTAAGTTTGCCGAATACGAATTAAAAGGAGTTCCCGTTCGAATTGCAATTGGACCAAGAGACGTTACTAACGGTACTGTGGAAGTTGCAAGGAGAGATACCAAAGAAAAACAGGTAATGTCTGAAACAGATTTAGTCCATAAAATCGAGCATTTATTAGAACAAATTCAGACTAATCTATATCAAAAAGCATTGGATTACAGAACTGAACATATCACTGCTGTAAATACTTGGGATGAATTCAAAGATGTTTTGGAAAACAAAACCGGTTTCGTTTCAGCGCATTGGGATGGTACTTCGGAAACCGAACAAAAAATCAAAGAAGAAACAAAAGCAACAATCCGTTGTATTCCTTTAGATAATCATTTGGAAAACGGTATTTGTGTTTATTCAGGAAAACCTTCAACACAAAGAGTTTTGTTTGCTAAGGCTTATTAAAATAATACTATAGTTGATCTAAATAAAAATGCCTGAACTATAAATCAGTTCAGGCATTTTTATTTGAAAATTCTCTTATCAAAAGGGAATTTTTCTGATGAAAGAATTTTAACTTTTTTGAAATCTTTATGAAATGGATTAATGAGAATATTAAAGTCTCCTTTTGTCACTGCAGATGGCACTTCTAAAAGCAAATATTTATTCTGATTAATGAAATCATCACCAATCTTTGCGCATAAATTATTTGAAGGAAAAGCATTCCAATTTTCCGGTAAATCTATTGGGTCAATTTTCTTTTTACTCGATTTAGTCGGTAATAAAATTTCTAACATATAGAAATCATCAGGAAGAGTTGCTAAAGTTAAATGCACCACCAATTCAGCCATAGCTAAAGAACGATTAGAAGCTGTATAAATAATTTCTGTTCCTATGGAATTCCATCTGCCCCCAAATAAAGAAGCCCCTTTTCCCGAAAAATCATTCATGAAACATTCACGAACCAGTCTATAAACCTTCATTTAAGCGAAAATTCCGTAGTTTATTCTATTTAATTCTGCCATGAGCAAACTCTTTCCATAGGAGTTAACCAGTAAACTTGAAGGCTTTTCATTGGCTAAAGCAAAATTTGGAGTTTCTAACCATAAGCCGAATTTTTCTGTAGTTCCAAAAACTTCTAAACCCAAATTATTTACCTCAGCTATTTCAAAAATTTTTTCTGATTGAAGTGGACCAAAATGACGGTTTTCTAATTTATACCTTTGTAGTGATTTAGAAGATAAATCTAACAAATTGGCCCATGAAGCTTCTGGTAAAGGAGTTATTGATTTAATTAATTCAAACAAATTAAATGGAACCCCAAGTTTAATAGCTTTCATTACTAACATTTTATCAGAGAAAAACTCTGACCAACTAGGAGTTTTAGAATATCTAGCAACAGGTTCATTTACGAGGCATTCTTTCATAAATGTACCAAATTGTTCATTTAATTTTTTATTGAAAATAAATTGATCTTCTGACATATTCGGAAAATTGTCTTCAAATTTAAGACTTTTTTCCAAAAAAAATGCCTTTCTCTTCAGAAAGGCATTATTTTGAATTTTTAATTATTACTATTTAAAACCGATTTGCTTTCTATCTGCCTCTGCAACTTTAATACAGAAATCTTTGAAAACAGTATAATCAGTTGTAGGAACAACATCCTTTTTCATTTTGATTTTACGAGTAACAGTAACTTTTCCTGGTGCAACTACAAAACTTAAACTATAATCATAGTTAGGACAAGTAAGCGTTACGTTTTTAGGAATCTCAGCCAAAACCTTTCCGGCAGGAATTTCTAAAGTTATAGTTTCTTTTAGCTCATCAGCACCATCAAATTCCCAAACATTAAATGGAAACTTACGCTCATCTGCAGATACAAAATCCAATCCACTGTAAGCATCAGCCCAAGGTAAGTTTAGAATTTTAATACCAATTACTTCTTTTAATTCATTACTGATTTTGTATTTATAAGTGTATTTAACAGTATCACCTAAAGTGACCAAATCCGACATAGTTAAGTTGATTAATTTTACTGGATTATTAAAATCTGATGAAATTGATTCAGTCATAGATTTTTCTTGCTTTTCTTTACCTATATCAGCATAATTACTTCTAAATCCACTAGCATAACCACCCATTCTGATATTCTTTCTTTCTAAAATCATATCATTCATTTCGAATTTAACTTTGGTTTCTCTGAATATAGAATTTGAAACCCTGTTATTTGATTGCAACAAGATTAAATCTTTAGCAGTATTATCAGTTTTGGTTGGAATATTTAATGCCAATGAATTCAATAAATACGATGGTAAAGTACCAAACGATAATTTTGAATTAGTTAGTTCAACATAATACTCTTTTCCTCCTGCAAAAAATCGAGCAATACAGTGATTAAATCCAATAGTTGGCAATGTAAAGTCGAAATCACCATTGTCTCTTGTATCAACTAAAACCAGGTTCGATTTTAAACCCACTTCTTTACACATAGCAACAAATAATGTAGATAAATCTTTACAATCTCCTAAACGAGTACTGATAGTTCTAGAAGCTGTTTGAGGAACGTGAGCACTATGTAAAAATGGAACATTACTATATCTGAAATTATCAGCAATATATTGGTAAATCAACTTACCTTTTTCGTACTCAGATAAGTTAGTTTTGTCTTTGAACAATTCAGCAACAGTTTCTTTTACTTCAAATTTTGCTTTTGCTTTTGTCGATGCTAAATCCGAATACCAATTGGCAACAAAGTTCCAATCTGGCATTGAACTTAACTCCAAGATTCCACCTACATCATCCAAAGGAGGCATATATGGTTCTGATTTAAATGCAGCCAAATCTTGTGTCGACCAGGTATACTTTTTCAAATCATCTAAATCTTCAATTTTCTCATCAACTTTAATATTTCTAACCTTGTATTTAAAGCTGAAATCTTTAGGAGTAATGATGGTGTATTTGCAACTTTTTACAGGGAAGAAATAATTGAAGTTAAATTCATCCCAGAAATGAGAAGCCAATTTTCCATGACCATAGTTTTCAATTCTATAAATTAAATGAATACCATCACCTTCTTCCAAATTAGGAAATACCATTTCATTGTGATTGGTTTCAGCTTTTAATTTACTTCCATCTTTCTTTAATACTTCAACCTTTTCAACAATTAATCTTTGCCCATAACTATTGTATCCAACTGAATATTCTTTCCAACGATCGATTCCACTTTTGTTGAAAATCTTCACAATCAATTCAACTTTTTCTTCTGAACTACCTTGTGCATATACAACTCTCTGTCTGTTATTTAACAAAATAATTGAATTGTCTTCAGGATAATCTTCTGCTTTTGGACCCGCTTTAAAAACCTTTACTGGATCAACACAATCAAAACCTTCAAACAAATCTTTTTTATTCTCAAGTTTTCTCAACTGCTTTCTAGCATCATAATTGCTTGGTTGGAAATAAATTGCATTTTGATAAGCCAATGACGCCTCTGCTACGTTTTTTCTGGCCTCTTGAATTTTACCAATTTTATCCCAGTAATAACTATGATAAGGAGCCATATCTCTTGTTTTTTCCTGCCAGCTTAAAGCCAAATCATAAGCCTGTTGATCAAAATATAATTCAGCCAAATCATTATAATAACCAATAGCATAAGGAAAATTATCGACGCGTTTCAAATAAAGATTTAATCCATCCTGAACTTTACCTAATTTGAAATAGTTATTTGCTACACTTGTTATTACACCATCATTCAAATTATTCTTAAGATAATTTAACAAAATAGCGTTTGCAGCTGAGAGATTTTTCTTTGTATTTTGAACAATATTATACTGCAACATCATTAAGTTATAATCATCCGGATACTTCGCATATAATTCATTGGCATAACGAATTAATTCTTCATAATTTTTACGATTTGCAAGTAACTCCAAACGAATCATTTCGATATATTTAGACTTACCGTACAAGTTTTCCATTTGATTAACTAACTTTTCTTCCTCATCATAATTTTCCTTATTCTCTTCTTCAGAAATTCTTAACCTTAAAGCGTAAATGTTTTCAGGAAACTCAGTTTTAATTTTCTCTTGAGTTTTAGTTAAATCAGTATAATTTTTATCTCTTGAATAAGCTTCAATTTGTTTAATACCAACCAAGCAGTTTTGCGGCGCCAGTTTACTTGACATTTGCATAGCTTTTCTTGATTCGTAAGGTTTATCATTCCTTAAATAAGTTTCTGCTAACAATAAATAGTTCAATAAATCAGGTTTTGTTTTTACTTGATCTTCAAAGAATTTTTCAGCAAAAAATGGAAATGTTTTAACTGCATACTCACTTGCTTTTGTATATGCCTGATTATCGTTTGTGCTGGTGATTCCTGGGATTGGATTGGCCTTATCATCACAAATACGAAGTAAGAAATTTGCGTTCCCAACTTCACTTTCACCAATTTGAACTAAAATTCTGTTGAAACCTTTATTTAATTTGATACCTGATGCATAAACATCCAAATCACAATTACGCTCTTCTTCTACTTCAGTAACCAATTTATCATTAACCCAAATTTTCATGGAACCTGAACTACCTGAAAACAAAAATGCTTCCATATCGGCAGGAGAATTTACCCAAGTTTGAGCAAACATGATACTGTTATCATGCTCAAAATGATAAGCAAAATCGGTCCATTTATCATTTCTGATATGTTTAACTTTAAACCATTTTACTTTTGCACCGGCAAAGTTTACAAATTCTTCATTGGCACCTGACTTTTCTAAAGCGCCCCAGTTTTTATCATATCCACTAGCAGAAATATTATCGAAAGTTCCTAACATCTGCCAATTTTCAATGTTTCCAATTTTGGCAAATTCTTCAAGGGATTTAGCAACTTTATTGGAAGACTGATAATGTTTAGCTAGCATATAATGCGCCATAGCTTTAATAGTTCCATTTGCTCTAGAATCAGCAATTACAGCGTTTAAGAACTTTAACTTTGATTCATCTTTCTTTCCGTATCCATCAAAAATAATTCCGTTTGTCCACAAGGCATATACATAAGGATATGGATCAGGAGCAACAGCATAAAACTTTTGGAATGCATTAAATGCTTCATCATAATTTTCATTTTGAGCATAACATAATGCCAATCCCAATTGAGCTTCATTCATTAAATTGGGTGACTTTGCAGCTTCCTTAAAGCCATCAATAGCATCTAAAATATTGTTTGATTTAAAATCCTCCCATTGTTTATTTAAGTTTTGGGAGTAGCCACTTTTACTTGCAAATAGTGTAAGCAGTAAAATGATGAGGATGTTTACTTTTTTCATTTATTGTTGTAATGATGTTTTGATTTTGATTTGGGTATAGGCTTTTTTCCAAAAATAAACATTCCTATGAACCCAACAAGCGTGTTTAGTCATTCTTGAATAAATTTACCAGAATTAAGAAATCAAGGCATTATATAATTTCAAACCCAAAATGAAGTTTTTATAGATGATTTTCGAAAAAATCTAATAATTTCCAATTAAAACTAAGCAAATCAAACAAATTAACATATTAAACCTTAAGCATTTCAATAACATTTTAAAATTAAAGCATGGAAAACAATTTCATTGAAATAAAAAAAACACTCTTACAAAAATCATCGGTAAAACAATTAGTGTTTAGACAAACCAAACAGGTTTTTGCAGAACTTAAAGAAGTGGTAAAAAAAATCTGTTTTGAATTATCAAACGAGATTTATGCAGAAGACCCAAATGTTGAAGTAAAATTTTATGACAAATCAGAATTTGAATTCCATTTAAAATTTTCTGGAGACACCTTAGTTTTTATGATGCACACCAATGTTTTCGATTTTGAATCAAACCATTTCATACACCAAAGTGCTTTTGTAAAGGAGGACATATTAAGAGAGTATTGTGGTATGATTCAGATGTATAATTTTCTTGCTGATTCCATAAAATACAACCGTGAAGGAGATATGGGTTATTTGGTTGGAAGGTTATTTGTAAACAAAGACCGTCACTTTTTTATAGAAGGGAAAAGACCAATTTCTTTCTTATTTAACGATATCAGTAAAAATCAAATCAGTAATGAAAGTCTGGCTCAAGTTGTTGCTGAAGCGATGAAATTTTGTTTAAACTTCGATTTAATGGCTCCACCTCTTGAAGCAATCAACTTGCTTACAATTGAACAAAAAAACTACATGAGTTTTAGTAGTGGAATTCCAACTTCTAAAAGGTTAGGTTTTAGAATGGAAAAAGATGAAAGTGGAGATAAATAATTCCATTTCTAAGAATTGATATAAATCCAAATTTTAAAATAAATCATAAAATCCGACTCATTGATGTAATTTCTATTTTCACCAAGATAAAAAGACCGATTTTATAAAAATACATTACACAAAAACCTAAAAAAAGTGACCCAAAGTCAGCAATATTTACTAAAAATGCTGATTTTGGGTCATTTTGTCGTAAAAATTCTTAGTGGCTTAATTCATGCTTAAATGGAATTGCAATTCAATTGATAAAACTATTTGGGAATAAAAAATCCTGAATTAGTCGGAAGTAACTGTCTAACAGGGAGAAAAAAGCCTTAAACTTTGCTTCAATTTCAAGGGGATTCAGACTAAAAAGCTTAATTTTACCGCCCTGCCAAAAGCAGACTTAATAGAAGAACAGACAAATGATAGGAAACATTTTTAAAAGCCTTACAAAAATTTTTGGCAGCAAATCTGATCGTGATTTAAAAGAACTATATCCGATAGTTGAAGAAATTAAAATTGAATTCGAAAAGCTAAGTGGCTTAAGTGATGATCAATTAAGAGCAAAAACCGCAGAGTTTAAAAAGATAATTGCTGATGGTTTGAGTAATATCGACCAAAGTATTTCTGAACTAAAGGCCCAAACCCAGGAAGATGGTTTAGATTTAAATGTAAAAGATGGTTTATTCAAACAAATCGACAAAC
Organism: Vulcanococcus limneticus LL; assembly: GCA_943361925.1. Taxonomy (GTDB): domain Bacteria; phylum Bacteroidota; class Bacteroidia; order UKL13-3; family UKL13-3; genus CAISCU01. Next base: position 77,874 of record CALRIT020000010.1, read on the forward strand.
TTGAAAAAGAAAGAAACGAAGAGTTAGAAAAAATATTAAATGATATTTTACCACAAGCTTTTGCTGTTGTTAAAGAAACTGCAAGAAGACTTAGTGAAAATAAACAATTAGTTGTAGCTGCCACCGAATGGGATAAAACCCTAAGCGCAAGCACCAAACCTAAAAAACCTGTTACTATTGAAGGCGATAAAGCCATTTGGGGAAATAGCTGGGATGCTGCAGGAATTATGATTACCTGGAACATGGTTCATTATGATGTTCAGTTAATTGGTGGTATGGTTCTTCATAAAGGAAGAATTTCTGAAATGGCTACCGGTGAGGGAAAAACATTGGTATCAACTTTACCTTCATACCTAAATGCTTTAGCAGGAAGAGGCGTTCATATAGTGACAGTAAATGATTACTTAGCACGTCGTGACTGTGAATGGAATGCACCTTTATTTGAATTCCACGGACTTAGAGTTGATTGTATAGATTACCATCAACCTAATTCAGCAGCAAGAAGAAACGCCTATTTAGCTGATATCACTTATGGTACCAACAACGAATTTGGTTTCGACTACCTAAGAGACAATATGGCAAGCAATTTAGATGAGTTGGTTCAACGTAAACATCATTATGCAATGGTGGATGAAGTGGATTCAGTTTTGATTGATGATGCCAGAACTCCATTAATCATTAGTGGACCGGTTCCTAAAGGAGATGACCAACAATTTTATCAGCTTAAACCAAGAATTGAAAAACTGGTAAATGCACAAAAAGCTTACATCAACACTGCTTTAACTGATGCAAAAAAATTAATTGGAGCCGGTAGTGATAAAGAAGGTGGATTTAAATTATTACAAGCTTACAGAGGTTTACCAAGAAATACAGCTATTATTAAATTCCTGAGTGAACAAGGTACAAAACAACTTTTAACAAAAACAGAAAACTACTATTTGCAAGACCAACAAAAGGAAATGCATAAAGTAGATGCTGATTTATATTTTGTTATTGATGAAAAAATAAACTCAGTAGATTTAACTGAAAAAGGAATTGAACTTATTACAAGTTCAGGAGAAGATCAAAATTTCTTTATTATACCGGATGTAGGTTCTGCTATTGCTGAAATAGAAAAATCAACTTTAAGTGAAGAAGAAAAAGCCAAGCAAAAAGAACATTTGATGTTTGATTTTACTATCAAATCTGAAAGAATTCATACCATCAACCAATTATTAAAAGCTTATTGCATGTTCGAACGTGATGTTGAATACATCATCCAAGAAGGCAAAGTAAAAATTGTTGATGAACAAACCGGTCGTGTTTTAGATGGAAGAAGATATAGTGATGGTTTACATCAGGCTATTGAAGCAAAAGAAAATGTAAAAGTTGAAGCTGCTACTCAAACCTATGCAACTGTAACTTTACAAAACTTCTTTAGAATGTACCACAAACTTGCGGGTATGACAGGTACTGCAACAACAGAAGCAGGTGAGTTCTGGGAAATTTACAAATTAGATGTTGTAGAAATTCCAACTAATAGAAACATCTCAAGAAAAGATGAAGAGGATGTTATTTATAAAACAAAACGTGAGAAGTTTAATGCAGTAATTGATGATGTAGTTAAATTAACTGAAGCAGGAAGACCTGTTCTGGTTGGTACAACATCTGTTGAGGTTTCAGAATTATTGAGCAGGATGTTAACCATGCGTAAAATAAAACACAATGTTTTAAACGCAAAACAACATCAACGTGAAGCAGAAATTGTAGCTGAAGCCGGACAAAAAAGTGGAGTTACTATTGCTACAAATATGGCTGGTCGTGGTACCGATATTAAACTTGGAGAAGGTGTAAGAGAGGTTGGAGGTTTAGCAATTATTGGTACAGAACGTCACGAGAGCAGAAGGGTTGACAGACAGTTAAGAGGTCGTGCAGGACGTCAGGGAGATCCGGGTTCTTCTAAGTTTTATGTTTCTCTGGAAGATGATTTGATGCGTTTGTTTGGTTCAGAAAGAATTGCAGGTGTTATGGATAAATTAGGAATGAAAGAAGGTGAAAACATCGAACATTCTATGATTACCAAAAACATTGAAAGAGCGCAAAAAAGAGTTGAACAAAATAACTTTGGAATACGTAAACGTTTATTGGAATATGATGATGTAATGAACTCACAACGTGAGGTTATTTATTCAAAACGCAGAAATGCATTATATGGTGATAAACTTGAACTCGATATTCAAAACATGATTGCGGATACTTGTGAGGAAATGGTTGAAACCTACAGAGACCAAAAGAATTACAAGGAATTCACTTTTGAATTGATGCGTATTTTTGCTCATACTACTGAAATTTCAGAAGATGATTTCATGGGCAAAAAACATGAACAGGTAGTTGATTTATTGTTTGCTGAATTAATGAATCGTTATACCAAAAAGGTAGAGGATTTGGGTCAATTTGCATTTCCTGTAATAAAGAATGTTTATGAAACTCAAGGTGCACAATATGAAAATATTTCAGTTCCAATTACTGATGGTTTGCATCAAATGAACATTCCTGTTCACTTGAAAAAAGCATATGATTCACAAGGAAAAGAAATCAGTAAAACATTTGAAAAATTCAGTTCATTGTACATCATCGATAACGAATGGAAAGAACATTTACGTGAAATGGATGAATTGAAACAATCGAGTCAGAATGCGGTATTCGAACAAAAAGACCCATTGTTGATTTACAAACTAGAATCATTCAAGTTATTCAATAATATGTTATCTACCATCAACAAATCTGTATTGGGTATGTTGTACAAAGGTTTTATTCCTATTGAAAATCCTAGTGATGTAAAAAAAGCTGAAGAGCCAAAAAAGCAGGATTTAAGTAAATTAAAAACTTCAAGAACAGATGATTTAGCTGAAGCTACAAAAAACAATCAGCAAGCAGCACAAGCAGGAAATGAAGCACCAAAAGTTCAACAAGTAAAAGGCGTTGTAAAAATTGGCAGAAATGATGCTTGTCCATGTGGTAGCGGTAAGAAGTATAAATCTTGCCATGGCAAGGATGAAATAAACTAAACTTATGAAAACACCTGAACAAAATAAATTCATAGCTGAGCATATAGAACACACCCTTCTAAAGCCAAACAGCACACTCGAGCAAATTACACAACTCTGTGAAGAGGCAATTCAATTTGGCTTTTCAGGTGTATGTGTTCCGCCGTATTTTGTTCAACATGCAAAAAAAACTTTAAAAAATAGCGAGGTTAATGTTATAACTGTTGTTGGGTTTCCTTTTGGATACAATACTGTTTCAAGTAAAGTTGAAGAAACAAAAAAAGCTATCAATTCAGGTGCTCATGAAATAGATACTGTAATTAATATTGCTGCATTAAAAAGTGGTGATATTGCCACGGTTCAAAACGATATTCAATCTGTTGTTACTGCTTGTCATTTGCAAAACAAAATTTGTAAAGTAATTATTGAAACCTGCTTTTTGAATGATGAAGAAATAAAACTAGCATGTAAAATTTGTGCTGATTGTGAAGCTGATTATGTTAAAACTTCAACGGGTTACGGAACTGAGGGTGCAACTTTAGAAGCTGTAACTTTAATGAGAAAAGTTCTTCCTCCAAAAATAAAAATAAAAGCTGCAGGTGGAATAAAAACAAAAGCATTTGCTCAATCACTTATTGATGCCGGTGCAAATCGTTTAGGTTGTTCTGCAAGTGTTTCAATTATAAATGAAGCTTAAGTTTATGAAAGGTTTATTTGTATTATTATTTATCTCTTTATCTCATGTAATGTTTGCTCAAAAGAGCAGTGTTATTATTCAAAGAGATGCTAATCTTGATAGTTTAATCATTAAAAATGTTGAACACAACAAGACTCAAAATTCAATGGATGGATTTCGCATTCAATTGTTTTCCGGAGTTGAAAGAAATAATGCAAATGCGCTTAAAACAAAGTTCCTGAAACAATTCCCTAACTACCCAATCTATTTAATCTACCAACAGCCCTATTTTAAACTTAGAGCAGGTGATTTCAGAAATAAATTAGAAGCACAATGGCTCTTCAACCAATTACTACAAGAGTATGGTGAAGTGTTAATTGTTCCGGATAAAATCAATTATTCTAATCAATAAAAAACCATGAAATTAGTTACTTATACTTATCAAAATAAAATGGATGCAGGTATTTACCATGAAGGTAAAATCTGGCCATTTACAAGCATCTCAAATGAACTACCAAATAGTATTTTAGATTTGGTGAAAGCCGGTGATGATAAAATGAATTTGGCTAAATCATTAAGCAAACAATTAATTGAAGGTATTTTAAATCTTCCTTTTATTCATGAGGCTGATGTGAAATTAGAAGCACCTGTTCCTAATCCAACTTCATGCCGAGATGGATATGCTTTTCGTCAGCATGTTGCTGCTGCAAGAAGAAACAGAGGTGTTCCAATGATTCCGGAATTCGATCAATATCCAATTTTCTATTTTACTAACCATAATGCTATTCAGGGACCTGGAGAAATTCTTTGTATGCCTGATCATTTCCAAAAACTAGATTTCGAATTAGAAGTAGCAATTGTTGTAGGTAAAAAAGGTAGAAACTTCACAGCTGCAAATGCAGATGAATACATTGCAGGTTATACCATTATGAATGATATGAGTGCAAGAACTCTTCAAATGGAAGAAATGTTGCTCAACCTTGGACCAGCAAAAGGAAAAGATTTCTCAACAGTTATCGGACCTTATTTTGTGACTCCTGATGAATTGGAGAACTTCTTGGTTCCTGCTAAACCTAATCACGTAGGAAATAACCATAATTTATCAATGAAATGTTGGGTAAACGGCATTTTGGTAAGTGAAGGAAATGTAGGTGATATGGATTGGACCTTCGCTGAAATTCTTGAAAGATGTGCTTATGGTGTTGATGTATATCCTGGTGATGTAATTGGCTCCGGAACTGTTGGAACCGGATGTTTCCTTGAATTAAACGGTACAGGTTTATTAAACGATAAAAGTTACCCTGTTCAATGGCTAAAAGATGGAGACCTGGTTGAAATGGAGATTACGGGTTTAGGTAGATTAAACAATACCATCAAAAAAGTAGATACTGATTTTTCTATACTGGCATTGAAAAAACAAGCTTAAAAATTAAATCCCCGATACAGGGGATTTTTTTTGCCTAAAAATTGACAAACAATAGTTCATTCTTTTTTAATATTTCGTAATTTGCTCACATGATAAGTTTTCACCTGCATCTTTTAAACCAAACACGCCAGAATTTTTTGAATCTGATTCAGGATTTGAGTAATGAACAACTAAATAAAATTCCTGAAGGTTTTAAAAACAATATCATCTGGAATTTCGGACATGTTGTTGTAACACAACAAATATTATGTTACAAACTATCAGGTTTACCCATGTATTTAAACAATGAAATCATTGATAAATATAGGAAAGGTAGCAGTGCTTCAAGCAACATTTCAAAAGAAGAAATTGATATGCTTAAAAAAGCAGCTCTAGAATTAGTTGAGCAAACCAAACTTGATTATATTGAAGGTAAGTTCAAAAACTTTGAAAAATATCCAACAAGTTACGGTATTGAGCTTACACATATTGAAGAGGCTGTTAGTTTCAACAATACCCATGAAGGATTACATTTCGGGATTGCCATGTCACTAAAAAAACTGGTTTAAGCTCCATATTATCCTGAACTCAAAACAAATCATATCGGGTATTCTACTTTGCTTTTTGCTAAGAGAAATCCATGAACAGGCACATCAACTAGCTGCTTACTTTCTAACAGGTGAATGGCCTATTAGAGATGTTTTTAACCAGTTTTTTATTAACTATCCTGATGGGATAACACATGCACTTATTCTGCTAGCGGGACCATTGATTCATGTGTTAATTGGCTCCTATTTTATCATCAACTCAGATTCAAAACTGGCATCAATATTTGCCATTTCAATATTACCCTTAAGCCGCATATTGGCTTATGTTTCCGGTGGTGGTGATGAATTAAATGCATTCAAGTTACTAAGCCCAAAGAACGCAATGATTCTTGGAGCTCTATTTGTTTTGTTGTTTAATGTATTTATCATCTACAAACTAATTTCATCCGGAAAATCAAAAAAAGAATGGATTCAAACTACTATCCTATTGATTTCATTTAGTATCATTGAAAGATTAGGATTGAGCATTTTAAATTCCATCAACAAAATGTTTCCTACTCAAACATTCACAGGAACTCCAACGTTGATTTGGTACTGGATGATATTATTAATTATATTGGTAGGAATTAATCACTTATATGTTCAAAAAAAGGTTGGATAAAAAGGAGTTATTGGATGCGGATTTTATTCCCAAAAATGATTTATTCCAAAACCTGGCCGAACTCAATACCATCAATACTTTATTGGGTGGACATGCAGTTAGCATAAAAGCTTTTAAAACTTTTGGAATTCAAGCCGGTGAAAAAATCAGAATCATCGATATTGGATGTGGTGGTGGAGATAATCTGAGAACCATTGCAAATTACGGCAGAAAGAACAATTTGAATTTAGAACTGATTGGCATTGATTTAAAACCGGAATGTCTTGAATATGCCAGATTACAATGTGAAAACTATCCTGAAATTTCATTCATACAAAGCGATTACCGTGATTTGATTCAAACTGGAATGGAATTCGATATTGCCTTCGCTTGTTTATTCAACCATCATTTAAGTAATGAAGAAAATGAATTGTTTTTTGACTGGTGTTATAAGCATAGCAAACGTGGGTTTTTCATCAACGATTTACACCGAAATCCATTAGCACATTATAGCATCAAATGGCTTACACAAGTATTTTCAAAATCATATTTAGTAAAAAACGATGCACCACTTTCTGTACTCAGAGGCTTTAAAAAAGTTGAGCTTCAAAACATCCTTGATAAAAACAAAATCCCTGCTACTACCAAATGGGCTTGGGCTTTCAGGTATATGGTAATTTGTAAGAAATAAAATGAGTACAGAAACATTATATGATTGTGCCATTGTTGGCGGCGGATTAGGAGGATTATGCCTTTCTATTCAATTGGCACAAAATGGATTTAAAGTCATTTTATTCGAAAAAGAAACATATCCTTTTCATAAAGTTTGTGGTGAATACATCAGTCTTGAAAGCAAAAAATTTCTTTCCTCATGCGGAATTTATATTGATGAACTACAATTACCCATCATTAAAAAATTACAAATAAGTGCTCCTTCAGGATATGTTATTCAGGCTGCTTTGCTTTTAGGTGGATTTGGAATTAGTCGCTTTACACTCGATCAATTACTAGTGAATGAAGCAACAAAATTAGGTGTAATAGTTATGCAGGGAACTAAAGTAAGTCATGTTAAAAACAATGATTTATTGTATGAAATCCATGCAGAAAATTTGGTTTATAATAGTCGACTTGTTGCAGGTTCTTATGGTAAAAGAAGTAATATCGATTTTCAATTTCAAAGAAATTTCATTGCTAAAAAGTACAAGGATGCTGAAAACTATATAGGCATTAAGTATCATATTAAACTAGATTATCCAATTGATTTAATCTCCTTACACAACTTCAAAGATGGTTATTGTGGCATATCAAAAGTGGATGATGACAGATATTGTCTTTGTTATTTAACCAATTCAAAAAACCTGAAAGAAAACAGCTCATCCATTCAAGAAATGGAGAAAAATGTATTGATGAAAAATCCATTTTTAACAGAAATTTTTGATTCGGCAGAATTTCTTTACAAAGAACCATTAAGCATTTCTCAGATTCATTTTGAAGAAAAAGAACAAGTAGTAAATGGCATTTTTATGGTGGGAGATGCTGCCGGAATCATCACTCCGCTATGTGGCAATGGAATGAGTATGGCTATGCATGCATCAAAGATTTTCGCAGGATTAGCAACACAATTCCTCGATGGGAAAATGAGCAAGGAGCAGCTAGAAAAATCATACACGAAAGCATGGAGAAAAGAATTTGCAAAACGTGTTTGGTTTGGACGACAATTTCAGAAACTTTTTGGAGACCCTAAAATAACAGAATTTGTTTTCAGGATATTGAAATGGAATCCTGCATTGCTAAAAGTTCTGATAAGATTAACACACGGAAAAGAGTTTTAATTCAATGTTCCTATTCATACAAATATCCCTAAGCTTATTAATAGAAATTAATTAGATACGTTGCTGTTTTTAATAAATATTTCCAAATAATATTTAGGTTTTACATTTCCCTATTTATGAAACTTATGACCCCGAAGGTGGTCGAATGTTTATAGAAAAATGAACAATATGAATTCCCCCCAAGTCTCAACAACGCGGACCTTTGGTCCACGTTGTTGAGACTTGGGGGTGGTAGTTTAATAAATTTTGACTTCTATAATCATGTCATCCCTTCAGGATTCTTAAGAGCTAACATAAAATAGACATGTTTCAAATTCTTTTTTTGCTTTAATGATTAATAATCTTTTATAAATGTATTTTTAGTAAAGAAGAGAATAATCGCATAGATTTATTAAAGCCACACAATCCAATTGTAAAACATCTAAAAATAAAAACAATCCAAATCAATTCAGGTTAAATGAGGTATGAAAACATATCTTATTGCAGGTGCATCAAAGGGAATCGGCTTAGCCATTGCGGAAAAATTAAAAGAAAACGGACATAAAGTTATAAATCTTAGTAGGACAGCTTCTTTGGTAGCAGATGAAAATTATACTACCGACTTTTCATCAAACCAACTGGAATTACCTGAATTAGATGGTGTTTTTGATGGATTGATTTATTGCCCGGGAAGCATCAATTTAAAACCATTTAAAGCTTTTAAAGACGAAGATTTTCAAAAAGATTTTCAAATCAATTTTTTAGGAGCAGCAGCCTTCATCAGAAAATATTCAAAACAACTAAGTAATCCTGAAACTGCATCTATTTTGTTATTTAGCACAGTTGCAGTTCAAACCGGAATGAGTTTTCATAGCAGCATATCGGCAGCAAAAGGAGCAGTAGAAGGATTGACAAGAAGTTTGGCAGCAGAGTTTGCTCCATCAATCAGAGTAAATGCCATTGCACCTTCATTAACTAAAACAGAATTAGCAGAAAAACTGATTAATTCAGATGTAAAATTAAAAGCATCAGAAGACAGACATCCATTAAAGAAAATTGGTGAACCCGGAGATCTGGCTCAGATGGCAATTAGCATTCTGGAAAATAAATGGTTAACCGGACAAATTATTCATCTTGACGGAGGGATGAGTGCCATCAGATAAAATGAAAAAGATTTCGAAAACAGATTTGGAACAAATGGAAAAACAAGCCAGAACCAATCTGGTAAATAGTCTTTCCGGCATTCAACCTGCTAATCTAATTGGCAGTAAAAGTTTATCAGGAATTAGTAACGTGGCGATATTTAATTCAGTGATGCATATTGGCGCAAATCCTGCATTGATGGGATTTATAATGAGACCTGTTAGTGTGCAAAGAGATACCTATCAAAACATAGTTGATATAGGTTATTTCAGTATCAATTCGGTTGATGCGAGTATCTATAAAAAAGCACATCAAACAAGCGCCAGATATGAAGTTTCGGAATTTGAAGCTTGTGGATTGAATGAATGGTTTTCTGAATCAATTCCTGTTCCTTACGTGAAAGAAAGTAAGTTGAAAATTGGACTGAAACTAGAAAGTATTATCCCAATTCCATTAAACGAAACACTACTAGTTATTGGTAGTGTACAAGAAATTATTTTGGAAGAAAATGTTCTAAATAAGGACAATTCAATTCAACATGAAAAGCTAGAAAATGTAGGAGTAGTAGGTTTGGACACTTATTATTCAATGTTAAAAATAGCACAATTAACTTACGCCAAGCCAGGAAAAGAACCTGAAGAAATCAACTAAAACCAAACAGAAAAATTTCCTATTAACTGTAATGAGTTTTTACTTGGATTTTTTTTGCTATCAAGGAAAACTTCTTGTTTAGAATCATAGTATTTACAATCGAGTCTTAACATACAATTGTCAAGCACTTTGTAGTTGTATGCCAACGTTACTCCGGCTGTCTGAAATCCTTTTGTATACAAGGGAGTCACCATCATGTTTTGAGGATCGTTTAAGTATTCCAATCTTCCTCCTATACCATGATTTTTCTTCAACCAAAAAAGGGTTTGAAAATTCATATTCCACCAATTTTCAGCTCCTTTCACACCCATACTATCTTTTGTATTTTGAATGCCATAATAAGCATCAATTGAAGCATTAAAACGTTTATTGGGCGATTGGTAAATACTATAAAAATCTATAAAATACCTTTGTCTGAAATCGGCTCTGGGATTAAAAGCTTCATTACCCGTATACAAATTTAAATCAAGTAACCAATTGTTACTAGGTCTGTATTCCATTTGCAAGGCAACAGATTTATCAGGATTATGGGTTTCTGTTTGCTGCCAACCATTGAGCAAAAAGAAATTGCAAGAAAGTTTAGGATGCATTGGTAAACTCAATTTACCACCTGTAACAAAATAAGGCGAGTATTCTGCTGCCATTGAACGTGAATACAAAAACTGATCTTTACTTACTGGCGATTCATTGGTAATTGGTGATGTCATTACACCTACATCCAACCAGATTTCTTTATTCTTAAACAGTTTAATTCCCGCGTTTGCTTCCAGCAAATTCTTTAATGTTTGCGTTTCACTTGCATAATTATTGTTTATATAGGTGCCAAATGCTGGAACAAAAGCAGCTCTAATTCTAGAAGAATTATACCTAAATGCTGTATAAACCAAATTGATATTTACTTCATTGTGTCGGTTTGATGAAACCTGATAAGGTGTAACTTCAGCTTTGGGTTGATTAAAATCGTAAAGGTAATAGGCATCAACAAAACCATGAATACTCAGTTTACCATCAAACTTTACATCATTGGTATCAAGATTGGCAGAATTAAACACCTGAGCCATTCCTTGATTCAAGCACAATAAACAGCCAATAAATAGGATTATTCTAAACATAAATCAACATCTAAAAGAAAACAAATCTAATCATGTTGATTTGTAAAAACACGCAAAACAAAGCTGAAACAAATATTGTTTATTTGGTAATCATAAAAATTATGGAACAAATAGCCATTTTCGGAGCAGGATGTTTTTGGTGTGTGGAAGCAGTTTTTCAAAGACTAAACGGCGTATTAAAAGTTGAAAGCGGATACAGTGGAGGCTTTATTAAAAATCCGCCATACAGGGAAGTTTGTAGCGGAACTACTGGTCATGCAGAAGTATGTAAAATCACTTTTGATGATAGCGTCATTAGCTTTAAAACTTTACTATCAGTATTCTGGCAAACCCATGATCCAACAACATTAAACAGACAAGGAAATGATGTTGGAACACAGTATCGTTCTGCTATTTTCTATCTGAATGAAGATCAAAAAAATGAAGCTGAAAAGCTAAAAATGGAACTCGATAAAACAGGCGTATTTCATTTACCAATTGTTACAGAAATTACTGCTTATTTAAATTATTATCCTGCTGAAGATTATCACCAGAATTATTATAACCAAAATTCTGAGCAAGGCTATTGTCGTTTTGTTGTAGCGCCAAAAGTTGAAAAACTATATAAAGTGTTTGGCGATTCCTTGATTCTGAAAAAAGATATTTAGCTATTGAATCCAATTGAGCTCAAACACATTGAATAAATTTGAGTTCAATTGGCTTAAGTGTTCAAACGAAATGTTTAATTTGCAGCATGGATAAAGACAAAGGACTTTTATTAAAGCAAGACCTCATACATGCAGCAAGTTTGGCTTTGGAAGAAAGAATTAAAGCGGCTGAAAAAGCCATGAAATCGGCACAAGAATCTGCAAATAGTGAAGAAAAAAGCAGTGCAGGTGACAAATATGAAACCGGTAGAGCCATGGGTCAATTGGAAAGAGACATGAACGCCAAACAATTGTTGATGGCTCAAAATGAATTAAATGCCTTACAATCCATAAAATTAGATGCGAAAACCACAGGTAAATCAGGCGCATTAATTAAAACCTCACAAAACTATTATTTCATTTCTATTGGACTAGGCACATTTGAAGCAAACAAAATCAAAGTTCATTTGGTATCACCCCTCTCTCCTATTGGTAAAGCCATGGAAGGATTGGGCATTGGAGACGATTTTGTTTTCAATGGACAAAGTCAGTTAATTGAATTTGTAGTATAGTTTCGATTGAAAAAGAAAAAGGATTAATATTGCGCAAAACATTATTATGATACAAAGACTTCAAACCGTATACCTGGCGCTCATTATTGTGATTCTGGTTTTGTTATGCAGCATCGAAATTATGCATTACAGAACTGTAGTTCCGGCATTGGAATACAAACTCAACTTGTTTTATTTTAACAAGTTTGAAAATGGTGCTTTAACAGAAACTCATATGCAATTCGGACTGATTACAATCAGCTCAATTATTATGGGATTAACTGCTTTCATTATTGGTTCTTATAAGGACAGAAAAAAACAAATTAAATTTGGATGGATAAACATGGTTGCTATCATACTTTTAATTGTAGCATTTTTGGTAAAAGCCGTTTTATTTATTCCAGGATTCGATTCAAGTAATTTAATGGTATTATCGATTTTTGGATTATCGATTTTCTTCTTTATTATTTATTTAAATCTGAGAGCCATCATGCTTATTAAAAAGGATGAAGAATTGGTGAGAAGTGCAGATAGAATCAGGTAATAAGAGGATTTAAATATTTGATTGTTTGAAACAATAACAATCATAAAAAGAGAATTTTTGCTTTTGTTAATTCAAGAAAAAAGCAGAAATTCTCTTTTTTGTTTAGCAGCAATGGAATATGTAGTTGTTGCTAATTCATTTTTTACTTTTTAAGTAAGGATTAATTAATTATGAACAATAGCGAAATTATCATCTATCAAAATTCAGATGGAAATATCAAAATAGATGTCCGATTGGAGGATGAAACAGTTTGGCTTACACAAGACCAAATGGCGAGTTTGTTTGGAAAAGGTAGAAGCACTATTGCCGAGCATATAGCAAATGTTTTTGAAGAAGGCGAGCTTGATCAAATTCGAACTTGTCGGAATTTCCGACAAGTTCGAACAGAAGGCAATAGAGAAGTAATTAGAGAAATTGTCCATTATAATTTAGACGTAATTATATCTGTAGGTTACCGGGTAAAATCACAACAAGGAACTCAGTTTCGGATATGGGCGACTCAACGCTTAAAAGAATTCATTATAAAAGGATTTACGCTAAATGATGATCGATTCAAGACTGGCAACTCAATGAACTACTTCAACGAATTGCAAGAACGAATCCGAGATATAAGATTATCAGAACGTTTCTTTTATCAAAAAATCAAAGATATTTATACCACTAGTATTGATTATGACCCCAAAGACGAAAAAACGTTTGAGTTTTTTAAGGTAGTTCAAAACAAGTTATTGTGGGCCATCAGCGAACAAACAGCAGCAGAATTAGTATTTCGTAGAGTTGATGCAAATTTACCCTTATTAGGTATGCAAGCGTTTGACAAGAAAAATACGGCTTCCATTAAGAAGGTTGATGTAAGCATTGCTAAAAATTACTTAAACGAAGATGAAATAAAACTACTTGGATTACTAGTAGAACAATATTTAGCGTTTGCAGAAACAATGGCTCAGCAAAGAATTCCAATGTATATGGCAGATTGGATTCAACGCTTAGATAGTATTCTGCAACTGAATGGAAGAGAATTACTAACACATGCCGGCAAGATCAGTCATGAAAAGGCATTAAAGAAATCTGAAGAAGAATTTGAAAAGTATAAGATAACTCAAAGAGCAATAGAAAAAGAGCAAAGTTTAAAAGAGATTGAGGAGGATATTAAAAGAATTAAAAAAGCCTAATAAATAAAACTCTTAGATATAAATTTGATCAGGATAAAAAGCAGAAATTCTCTTTTTATTTAGCAACAATTTCTCAGAATTTTGTCTTGCGAAATTATTCCAAAAGCTAACCATTATGAACAAATTGTAAGGTTCAATTTCGTTTAGTAGAATCAATAAATTTTATACGAGTCAATAGTGATAGTTGAATCTAACGCATATTGCCATTTGATACCAAAAGGGTTTGTATTTCTTGTTAAAAATGTAGTATCGCAAATTGAATTCTGATAAAAACGTAAAACAATTTGTCTGTTTCTTGGATAAAAAAGAAAAACATCAAAATAGAAACTAACTAGTTTTTGATGATTACAAGTATCTGTGATTCTAACAGAAGAGATATCAAAATCATTGTATAAAGACAACAATCTAGAATCTTCAGTATAAAAATCCTCCTTATTTAAAGAATCAAAGGAAACAAATTGAATCTTACCTTTGATATAATCAAATCCAAAATCTGTAGACTTTGATTTAATTGATAAGAAGTAATCGGAGGCTTGTTGAAATGCTTCTTGGTTAGTTTTGACAGTTTGGCTTATTTCAGAAATAATTTTATCGTTTTGACGTATTCCAATAAAACCTCTAATTTCAAAATAAAGTGTAGTTAAAACTAAAAACAAAACAGCAATTGAAATTAAAATTAATAAACGTTTCCAGTGAAATTGCATGTTTACTATTTTAAAAATGTTTGATATTAAAGCCCACGTAAATTTTAAGTATTTTTATCATCAAACTAGAATTCAATCATTCCTCTTATAAACCAAATTATACTCAAACTGAATTTCACATTGAGGCAATAATTCTGCGATACGTTTTTTTTCAATTTCAGAAAACTCATTTTCACCTAATATTAATTTTCTTAGTTGCTTCAATTTTCCAATTTCAGGAGGAAGTGTTTTCAATTTATTACGAAATAAATCCAATTCTTTTAAACCTTTTAAATCTCCTATTTCCGGCGGAACTTCTCTTAACCTTCCACCCCAGGCAATAACAAGTTTCTTTAATTTTTTAAGTTTACCAATACTCTTTGGAATGTATCTAATTTTCGATTTAGATATAACCAAAGTATTTAAATCTGTTAACTTACCAATATCATCGGGTAATGAATCAATCCTAACTTGATCTACCAAATAAACTTCCTTCAAATGAATCATTTTAAAAAAATTCTTTGGCAATTGACTATAATACATCATAGTATTTGCAAAATAAATTTGAGATTCAAGTTTTGAGGTATCTATTTTCCCCCAAAAGTCTTCAAAATAATATTTATTATGTGCTTCGCGGGCTATCATAGAATCCCTTTTAGCAATAAAAGCTAATGAATCTTTATTCCAACTAACATTGCTTAAAAACCCAAAATAAAGATCTTTTCTATTTGAATCAGGTTGATGCGTGTAAAGACTAAATAATAGCATAATCAGCACAAACATTACCAGAATAGATTTAAAACTCATCAGCGATTTTCTTTAAGTCTGAATATAATATTTTCAATCCTATTTTATAGATTTTCTAAAAAATAAAGGACCCTTCTAAATTGAATGGTCCTTTATTTGGGGAATTCTATTAAATCAAATTCCACTACTCATCAACCGTATTCTTCAATTTCATGAGTAAACTATAAGCACCTTTGGTTACAAATTTACTTTTCATCAGTTCAGGTTTATCGAGTATCAATTCTACACTTCCCTTTTCTGCCATGCCAGTTTTTACTTCCAACAATTCAAATACATTTTTCTCTCTTTCAATAAATACAAATGATTTGTTATCATATTGAACAATCGCTTCTTCAGGTAATGTTTTTACTGTTTTATGTTCTGTTTCCATCATGGCATTCATGAAGGTTCCCGGACTTAGTGTTTTGTCGTATTTTTCAAAATGACAATGTATTGTTGCAAAACGTTCGGCACTTAAATCCTTGCCAATTAATATCACTTCACATGGATACATTTTTGAAGGATTGTTATTGGTAAATGCAAGTACTTTTTGTCTGATAAACACATTGGGTAAATCGGCTTCAAATACAGTTAAACTTAAATGTATATCTGATGGATTTACTAACTCAAAAATCACTTCAGTTGGTGAAACATATTTACCAATATTCACATCAACCTTCGAAACAAAACCATCAATTGGCGAGCGTAATTCAACACTTTTACTCATGGTGTTTTCATTTAACTTCACAGGATTAATTCCTATTAATTTCAGCTTTTCTTCCAATGAACGAATGGCAATTTTCTGTGATAAATAATCAGATTCAGCTTGTTGAAATACCTTATCACTAGTGGCTTTGCTTGTATTCAAATCCTTTTGACGTTTGTATTCATTTTCCAGATAAACAAAACGTGCTTTGGCTGTGAGGTAATCCTGTTGTAACTGAATGTATTGCTGGTCTTCCATTACTGCAATCACTTCGCCTTTGCTGATATGCATTCCGGGTAACAATTGCGTTGATTTTAAATAACCACCCAATGGCATAGAAACTGAAACCATGTTTTGTGGAGGCACATCAATTAATCCATTTACCCTAAAACTACCACTGATATTTTTCTCTTCCAATCCAGCAGTTTGTATACCTGCATTCTTTGATTGTTCAGCATTTAATTCTATGAGTGTATTTTCTGTTTGTGTTTCAGCTTCTGCTTCTTTGGCAGCTTCTTTATTGCCACATGATACTATACCTATTGAAAGTAGTATACATAAAGCTATTTTATATTTGCTATCGAATTTCATGATTTGATTTTTAAGGTAAAAAATAATTGAGTTCAGTAATGGCTTCATTCACCTGAAACAAAGCATCTGCATAATCACTTTGAATTGCAGCTGCCTGGTTGATTAACTGAGTATAATCTAGAAAATTAATTTCTCCTGATTGAAACAACTGACTTGCTGTTTTGATTGTTAATTCAGATTCAGCCACACTTCGGTTTTGGTATAACTGATAGGATGAAAGACAATTTTTATAGTTACTCCATAAAATGAATTTTTTGTTCTCCATTTCACGTTGAGCCATTTTGTATTGCAAAGAACTTATTTCAAGTTCCACTCCTGCAGCTTTTAAATTGGCTCTGCTTGCTCCAAAGAACAAAGGGATGCCAATACCAGCCTGAACTGAAGTAAAACGAGTAGAAAGTCCGTAATTGATATTATCAGCTCCCATTCCTTGTATAGTTTGAGATTGAACACCTAAATTAAATTCAGGCAAAAATCTTAAAGCAGCTACTTGTTTTTTTCTTCTGGCTGATTCAAGTAAATTCTCATACATCAACACATAAGGATGAGATTGCAATTGTGTACTGTCTAAACTTCCTTTTAACACATAAGTATTTTTTTGTGGTATAGGCTGATAAAATCCTTGTGTATTGATGAGGTATTGAAAGTAAATGAGCTCTGCGTTTTTATCATGAATAGCCATATTCAATTGCCTCTTAATCTTAATGGATTGCATACGTGCAGAAGAAACTTCAAGTATATTACTTTCACCTTTATTCAATCTCGTTTCAGCCTTTAATAGGAAATCATTGTACAAACTATCCATTTGTTCAAGCAGTTTTACTTTTGATTCCATATTAAGTAAACGCGCATAGGTTTTTGAAACTTGTATTTTCAAATCAAGTTCCTTCCATTTCAGGTTCCACATTTCGGCTTTTACTTCTGCATTAGCTGCTTGTTTCTGTCGAACATATACCATTGGGAACTCAAATGCCTGATTCAGTCCGATTCTATTGTCTTTATACGAACTATTTATCTGTCCTGCTTCTCCATTAATATTTGTCAAAGGAATATTCCATGATGCTTTTGCAATTTGCTCTTTGTATTCTTTTTGAAGAGAAGCATTTCGTAATTGCATATTGTTTTGAATTGCAGAATCCAATGCAGCTTCAAGGCTTATTCTGCTTTGTGCAAAACCGGATGTACTTAACAACATCAAAATCAATAAGCCCATCATGGCTTTTCTTTTTTCTCTTCTGGTTTGAATATGCTCGAAAGTGATATACAATACAGGTAAAACAAACAAGGTAAGTAAGGTAGCGAGCAATAATCCACCAATTACAACTGTAGCTAAAGGACGTTGAACCTCTGCTCCTGCACCATCACTAATAGCCATTGGAAGAAATCCTAAAGATGCAACAAAGGCTGTCATTAATACCGGACGTAATCGCATAGAAGTTCCTTGTAAAACAATGGCCTTCATATCTCGCATACCCGATGCTTTAAGTCGATTAAATTCTGCTATCAACACAATTCCATTTAAAACTGCTACACCAAATAATGCAATGAATCCAACTCCTGCAGAAATTGAAAACGGCATTCCTCTCGAAGCAAGTGCGAAGATGCCACCAACAGCAGACAATGGAATTGCAGAGAAAATCAACAAGCCATGTTTTAATGAGCTGAAAGTAAAATACAACATCAGTAAAATCAGCAATAAAGAAAGTGGAACAGCTAAACTTAAACGTGCTTTTGCTGCTTCTAAATTTTCAAAAGCACCACCATAAGTTACATAATAACCCGGAGCCATTTTTAACCTCGATTTTACCTTTTCCTGCAATTCAGTTACAATCGACTCCACATCTCTTCCTCTCACATTAAAACCAATAATGATTCTACGTTTAGCATCCTCACGTTGTATTTGTCCGGGACCTTCTTTAATCGATACATCTGCCAATTGGTATAAAGGAACCTGAGTGCCTTTGTTAGTTGGAATTAAAAGGTTTCTTACATCCTCGAGATTGCTTCTTTTTTCGGAGGCCAATCTTACTACCAAATCAAATCTTTTTTCACCCTCGAAAACCAAACCACTGCTTTGACCCGCAAATGCAGTATTGATGACACGGTTGACATCTTCAATATTTAATGCATACTGTGCCAGGTTATTTCTATTAAATTTAATTACAATCTGAGGCATACCTGTTACTGTTTCAACATATAAATCTTTTGCTCCTTCAACACCCGAAACAACAGCACCCAAAGTCTGAGCATAACGAGCCAATGAATCTAAATTTTCACCAAAAATCTTACAAACTACATCTTGTCTGGCACCTGTCATAAGTTCATTAAAACGCATTTGAACAGGATATTGAAATCCATAAGTAACACCAGGAATATTCTCCAATTCTTTGGTCATTTTTTCAGACAATTCATCAAAGGTTTTTGCTGATGTCCATTCCTTTTTATCTTTTAAAATAATCATTAAATCCATTGCCTCAATTGGCATAGGATCCGTAGGAATTTCACCACTTCCAATTTTGGCCACTACTTTTTCTACCTCAGGAAATTTCGACTTTAATAGTTGGGATGATTTATTTGCAACATCTAAACTAACATTCAGATTGGAACCCACCAAAACCCTTGTTTCAACAGCAAAATCGCCTTCTTCCAAACTTGGAATAAACTCCCCTCCCATGTTCAACAAAACAGCTATAGAAATTAATAACATAGCAAAAGAACCTCCAATAATTGTTTTAGGAAATCCTAAAGCCCATTGTAATTTATCATGATAAAAATGTTCCAATTTTAACATCAGTTTATCAGAAAAATTGGGTTGATGTCCGAGCTTTCTGCTCAATACAAAAGAGCACATCATTGGAATATAAGTCAGTGATAAAATGAATGCACCCAATAAAGCAAATGCCACTGTCTGCGCCATTGGTTTAAACATCTTTCCTTCAATTCCTTCAAGCGTAAAAATCGGCAGGTAAACAATCAGGATAATAATCTGACCAAATACAGCGGAGTTCATCATTTTTCCTGCTGCATGTCCTACACCTTCATCCATTTCCCGTTTATCAAGCATCACATGCTCACCAATGATTTTTCTGCTGTGTAATCCATGCATTACTGCTTCAACAATTATCACAGCTCCATCCACAATCAAACCAAAATCCAATGCTCCTAAACTCATTAAATTTCCGCTTACACCAAAAGTGTTCATCATGATAACAGCGAAGAGCATGGCAAGTGGAATTACAGATGCAACAAGTAAACCTGCTCTAAAATTTCCAAGGAAAAGAACCAATACAAAAATGACTATCAATGCACCTTCCATCAGGTTTTTCTCAACTGTTCCGATGGCATTGTTCACCATTTTGGTTCTATCTAAAAATGGTTCAATTACAACTCCCTCTGGTAAGGTTTCCTGAATCTGAGTGATTCTTTCTTTCACACTTTTAATTACATCATTTGAGTTGCCACCTTTGAGCATCATTACAACTGCACCTGCAACTTCTGTTTCTCCGTTAAAAGTCATGGCACCATAACGCGTTGCATAACCAAGTTTAATTTCGGCTACATCTCTAATAAAAACAGGGCTTCCCGACTGTGTTTCCTTCACTACCATGCTTCGGATATCATCCATATTTTCAACCAAACCTTCACTTCTGATATACAAAACAGTTGGACCTTTTTCAATATAAGCACCACCGGTATTCTGGTTGTTTTTTTCTAAAGCATTAAACACATCATCCATTGTTATACCAAAGGATTTGAGCTTGGCAGCATCAACAGCAATCTCATATTGTTTGAGTTTACCACCAAAACTACTCACATCGGCAACACCTTTAATACCGAGTAATTGACGACGTACAATCCAGTCCTGAATGGTACGTAATTGCATCACATCAAATTTATCTTCGTAACCTTTTTTAGGTCGAACAACGTATTGATAAATTTCTCCCAAACCAGTAGTTACAGGACCCAAAGAAGGAATACCGGCTCCAGGAGGAATCATATCTTTAACATTTACCAGGCGTTCACTCACTTGTTGACGGGCCCAGTAAATATCGGTTTCATCATCAAAGACAATGGTTACTAAAGAAAGTCCGAATCGTGAAAAACTTCTGATTTCAACAAGTCCGGGAATATTGCTATTAGCTTGTTCAATTGGAAAAGTAATGAGACGTTCCACATCAGGAGCGCCTAATGAGGGTGAAACCGTTATTACCTGAACTTGGTTATTGGTAATATCCGGCACTGCATCAATAGGAAGTTTGGTAAACTGGTATGAACCATAAATCACCAAACCCAATACACCCAATGCAATAATTAACTTATTTCGGATTGAAAACCCGATAATATGATTTAACATGTTTGTTATAAATTTTTAAGAAATGAAAAACTGAAAACGCGAGGTTTATCAGGCATTTCGGGGAGGCTGAAAAATAACAGCCAGCTTAGTAAAGCTATAATGAAAGCGATAAGAATCTTCCGGTTTTGGTACATCCGACAAAGTGTGGAAACCAAGAGCCTGTAATTCTTCGATAACTAAAACATGGTAATGACTAAAGCAATGTGTAAACAATGGCAAATCATCGTGATTTTCTTCACTTTTGTGTTTTGAGTCTTCGTCGTAATGCAGTTTAAGAAAAGTAATAAAAGAGATATCCTCTTTTTCTTCAATTGTATGATGTTTGTAATGTCCGATTAAATAAGGTAGTCTTGATAATTGTTCAAATAAATCCGGCTTGAGGGAATTCAACCCAAGCAAGAATATCAAAACAAAAAGACTATATTTTTTAAACGAATTCATTTTTACAAAGATACATTTTTAATTATAATCTGCTTAAAAGTGATTTGTATCAAGAAAATTGACACTAAAACCACGTTAATGCAAAATCTAAATTAATAAACATGAAACAAAACCTCCTTTTCCTTGTGCTTATTATCTTCTGCTTCAATGCTAAAGCCCAAAAAACTTATCCCTTGAAGAAAGATTTAATGAAATCAATTGGTAAAAATTTCATCCCGTTAACAGATAAACATTTGATGAATAAATATGAAGTTAGTAACAATGATTACCACCAGTTTTTATTGGAAATGAAATACAGGGTCTCAACAGATTCATTTAACAGACTTTATCCTGATACTGCCAAATGGAGAAACTTAAGAACCTACAATGAACCTTATGTAATTTATTACTTTAAACATCCTGCTTATTCAGAGTATCCTGTAGTTAATATTAGCAGAGCACAAGCAGAAACATATTGCAAGTGGCTTACAGAATATTATATGAGAAACGAAAAAAGGCCATACAAATCTGTAGTTTTCAGGTTACCTACAGAAGGTGAATGGATAATGGCTTATACCGGAAAAGACTCAAGTTTCGGATTCAGGTTTCCATGGGGGTATTTCATGAAAAACAAACCTAAAGATGTTTCTGTTAATTATTGTGAAGCCCATCAGGAAGAAATCAGGTATAAAACTGAAACTAAAAAACCTGACCCTAATTCAATGAAAGGATTTTTATTGAACTCTCCTTACTATGATACCATAAATTATGAAAAGGATTTTCACATGTATGAAATGCCTGCTATTTGCAGTGGCTTAAGTAGTGCTTTTTATACCACAAATGTAGCTACCAAAGGCTTCAAACAAAACAAAGCAGGATTTTACCACATGGCCGGTAATGTGAGTGAAATGGTTCAGGAAAATAAAACTAAAGGTGGTAATTATTTAAGTCCTGGGTATTATACCAGAGCCGATGCAGAAGACGAATTCGAAGGAAAAAGCCCCGTTTATCCATTTATTGGATTTAGGGTTTTGATGGAAATAATTGAGAAATAAGATTTAAATTTTATCAAGAGCTGCGGCTAAATCCCAATCTTTTTGGGTGATGGTATTTCCGGCATCATGCGTATTTAAAACCAATTCCACTTTATTATAGGTATTGGTCCAGCTTGCATGGTGATTGAATTTTTCCATGATAAACGCAGCATGAGTCATCCATGCAAAAGCTGTTTGAAAATCTTTAAATACTAAAGTCTTTTTTAGAGAATTATCTTCTTCTTTCCAGGTAAGGTTTTTCATAAAATGAAATTAAGATTAGAAACGTAGAACATTAATTAAGGACAATAAGTTTTAGGTTAAAGAAATCGAATTCAATCAACAAAAAAATAAAAAGGGGCTGCACCAAAGATGCAGCCCCTTTTTATAAAATCTAATTGATATTATTGAACAATAAATTTCTTGCTTGCAGTAGCACCGTTAGATGTTTTCACATTAACGATATAGATACCAGAAGTAGCACCATTTAAAGATAAATCAAAATTGTTTGAATTGATACCATCAACACGGCTGATTTGACGACCTAATAAATCCATAACTGAAACTTCACTGATAGAAGCATTCACATCAAGACTTACACGGATATTGCTAACAGCAGGATTTGGATATACATTTAAGAAATTGCTGTAATCAACTTCTTTCACACCAACAGGAGCGCGTTTTGTGATGTTGATTAAGAATTCTTGAGAAGCATATTTAGCGAAATTTGAATTTGCAGCAGCAACTGTCCATTTTAAATTAGCAGTTTGATCAATACCTAATCCTAAAGAAGTTAAGTTATCCCAGATATCGTTTTCAGTGAAAACAACTGAATCAACATCAGTAACAGATTGAACAACTAAAGGCTCAGAGAAATCGCCATCAGCATTATCTAAAACCCAAACGTATTCAACACCTTCTACCATAGTAGCTTTTTGCCATTTAGCAACAACAAGATTTGTAGAATCTTTTCTTACATTTAAGTTTGTTCCTGAAGCAGGAGAAAGCAAGTTGAAACTATTTAAAGCCAAGTTACCAATTAAATCTAATTGTACAGCAATACGAGGAGCTAAATAACCTGAAATAGTATCGATATAAGCTTTACCACGAGCCTCAGACATGAAAGGATTAGTTAACATAGAAAGTGAATCTGCTTCACGTCCGTTTGTAGGAAGTGGAACACCACGGTAAACTTGAGAAGTTTTAGCTTGAGCAGCAGGTCTATCCCACCATTCCCAAGAAGAACCTTCAAAAGGGAATGAAGTTTCAAAACCAAATACGTTGTTTACATTAGGATTAACTTCATCAGCACGTGAAGAATATTCATCAATATAATCGTATTGGTTGATTTTAGCATTGATACCAAGAGCATCAGCTTTACGAATTACATCATAAGCACCAGAAGCATTAGGAATAACTGTTACACCTGTAGTAGGAACTACAACGTTTCCTGTTCTGTAAGGAGCAAATGGATCACGAGTTACATGCATACTAACAATAGGTAAACTTGTTGATTTCATCCAAGCTGAATCACCCATTGCACCACCATAGTTAAATGTCATATGTACATTTGAAGGAATAGAAGCATCAGCAGGGTTGTTCAAAGGAACTGCACCACCTAAACCAGTCCAATCACCTAATGTATCAACACTTACCATTGGAGAAGCATCACCACGTAAAAATTTTAAGTTTGATTCGATATCAGCTCTTGTGCTAACTGAACCTAAAGCCATTGAGATGTAACCACCTGTACCTTGACCACCAACAACAATTTTTGATGTATCAATACCATAAGTAGAAGCATTTACTCTTAAGTAACGTACGCAATTTCTTACGTCTTGTAATCCTCTGTAAGTTGCTTTGATTAATTGCTCAGTAGCTTGTTCCTGAATAGTTGTAGCAGGGTTCCAACCTAAACGGTAGTTCATTGCAACAACAACATAACCACGTTTTGCAAAACGATTTGCTAATTCAACAATTGAAGCATCGTCTTTGCTACCAGTAGTTTGTTTGTTAATAAATGCAGGTAAGTAACTACCTGTATGAGTTAAAATGATAACAGGTCTTTTTGTTTCTGTATCACCGGTTGGTGTGTAAACATCACATTTTAAAGCCTCATTCCAAATTGGAGAAGTTCCTAATCCCGGGATTGGTTGACCAAACAATAAATTGATGGCGTAATTAGAATCATAAGTAATGTTTGAAGATTTAGAAACTTCATTGAATACTTCATCGATGTAACGATTTTGCGCCATCGCTGAATTAACGCAAAGCATCATCACGAATGCGCCAAATACAGAAAGTAGATTTTTGTTCATATTTTAAAATTTAAATTTGATTTACAAGAAAAGATAAAAAACTGAGAACACAAAAAGTTTTGCAATCTCTGCATTAATTCTTCGACGAATACCCTTTTTTTAAGGTTTCCCTAAGTCGAAAAGTAGCGATACATAAGCCAATCTTCCAACTCTGGGACCGCCAAAAACCTGAATAACTTTATTATTTAACAAATTACTGGCTCCCATTTTAATGGTTAATTTCTCTGACAAAAAAGCTTTATTTATTTGAGCATCAACCATTCCATATTCAGGTACAAATCCGGTAAATTGAGGTGAACCTTCAAAACTAAATCCTTCCTGCCATTTGTAATTGATACTATAGCCCCAATTCGAAATTTCTAGTTTACCAATTTTAGTATCAATATCTCTACCATTAATTCCTAGGTTATATTTATGCTCAGGTGTGTTAAAAGCAGGGATTAATGGGTCATTCGAACCTCTTTTGTCCAATCTGTTCCAAGAATAATTACATGCAAAGCCTAAATATTTTTGAAAAAAGTAATTGATGCCTATAGTTAAACCCTGTGTTGTTACCACATCTTGTGCATTTGCAGAAACACGATAAACCTTCACCGAATTTACAAAAGGAGATAATTCTGGCCAATCAATCTTTGCTCCAATTTGGTATCCAATAAAATCATAATACCAGCTGAAATAATAACTCGCATCAACAAAAATCTTTTCCGTAATATTTCCTCTGTAACCAACTTCTAAAGTTCTAACTCTTTCAGGTTTGATAGCAGCTACATTAAAATAACTCAATCTTGAACGTCCATTATTAAAAGCATCAATAACTGAACTAACTGTTACCAAACTGTCAAATCCACCCAGATTTCCTAAAAGTGTAGCTCTTCCTACATTTAAATTGATGTATTGATCGGTAAGTGTTGGATTACGAATGGCTGCTGATGCAGAAAATCTCAGAACATGCTTTTTTATCGTATAAACTGCGGTAGCGGCAGGAGAAAATAATAAATTAAAGTTTTGATTTTTATCTGAACGAGCTGTTACACTTAGTTTTAACTTGTCATCCATTAATTTTCTTTCTATTCCAATATAAACACCACCTTCTCTATTGTAAATTCTTTGGTTTTCAATTGTATCCAAGAAAATTGTTCCTCTTGAATTAGGTGTATATAATCTGAAACTTGCTCCGGTTCTTACATCACAACCTGCCAAAATAAACTGATATTCTGCCATTGCATGATACAAAGCTGATCTATCAAAAAATCTGGAACCACCTTCTCTGTTTGTTCTGCTAATAATACTATTGTAGGCAGAATCAAATCTTGCGGTTCCGGGTTCGAAACGTGCAATTCCACCTCTTTGGTTGCTGTAAGATGTATCGGAAATTGATCCATTTAGCCAATGGTAATAAGTTAATGAATCATAAAACTTTTCATACAAATAATTATTTGCATAATCTTCATAACGAACTCCCGGTGGTTGCGTGCCAATTGCCGGGCGGATTGTTTGAATGCGATTGAAAATGTATTTGTTCCAGTTTTCTGCATAATCAATTGCCCAATTGTTGTCTGATTTAGCTGAATTCTGCAATATTAATGCAGTTGAATAAGCATCAAAACTTTTACCGGCATCTTCGTTTGTTGCATAAACCCTCACAAAGAATTTATTTTCTTTTCTAAACTCCAATCTGTTTTGGAAGAAATAAATATCCTTTAAACTAAAGCGATTATCACCCTGATAAACAGTTGTTCCATTACCAATACTCGATGAAATAATGAATTCTTTGTCTTTGTTTACCTTAAAATGAACCGCTCCATTTAATTTCAAATTTTTCGAGTTATAGTCTACCAACTGGTCTTCCTGGTAACCTTTTCTCATTGCGTATCCATAACCTAAATAAGACAATCCACTTTGTCTGAAACGTGAAGTCGAATACTCATCACCATAAATATTTACGGCGTCATAACCACCCGGATTCTTTTCATTAACAGGAGATTGAATTGTTGCTTCGTAATTGGTTGCTTCCCAATCGCGTGCACTCATGGTGAATACATTTAATTTATAAGCTATAAAATCTTCACCCTTTTTATTCTTAAAAACTTCAGCATAACGAATAGCAGTTTCAACCAATTTTCTTTCACCAAAGCGCATTTGCATGCTCAATCCGGGAAATTGAAAAGGACTTTTACTTTGCATATTTATTACACCATTAAAGGCATTCGGACCATAATAAGCACCGCTGGCTCCAACAATTAAATCAACCTTTTGAACATCTAATTCAGATGCACCTAAGAAATTTCCTAAAGAAAAGTTCAATCCCGGACTTTGGTTATCAACCCCATCAATTAACTGTAATGAACGAACAGGAGAAGTACTGTTAAAACCACGTGTATTAATAATCTTAAAACCAATACTGGCACTTGTCATATCAACACCTTTTAATAAAGCCAAGCCTTCATAAAAATTAGCTGCAGGTGTTTCTTTGATAGCAATTGCATCCATTGTTTCAACTGTAAGAGGAGCTTGTTTTTGCTTTTCGGTAATTCTTGAATCACGAATTACAACATCCCTAAGTTCTTTAGTATTTTCTCTTAACTTGATTGTAATTGGCTTTTCAACTGAACCAACAACTATTTCATCAGCTTTATATCCAATATATGAAACTATAAGGGTTACAGGCAAAGTTTGACTGGCCTTAATAAGAAAAGCACCTTCATAATCGGTACCTACACCAGTTTTTGTGCCTTTTATAGAAACGGTTGCACCAATTAAGGGTTCACTGGTTTTATAATCCTTTACAAAACCTCTGATAGTTGTAGTTTGCCCAAAAGATAAAAAGGGCATAAACAAACATATTATTAAAAATTGAAGTAGATGTTTTTTCAAAAGAGTCTAAATTTTAACCAATAATAAGCATTTGGAATAAAATGCAATACAATTTGCGAAAAGTGCAAAGTAAAATTTGTAAAAAATATGCTTCTCAGGCACTTTTTATCAATTTTTCTTTAAATAAATGGAAGAATGAGAATTAAATCCCAAAAACCTTTTTTGCGTTGCTTGTAGTAATTTCTGCAACCTGATTTAATCCAACTGCTTTAATTTCCGCTAATTTTCTTGCAATTTCAAGCAAATAAAAACTCTCATTTCTTTTCCCTCTAAAAGGAACCGGAGCTAAATATGGAGCATCAGTTTCAAGCACAATATGCTCCAGAGAAATTTCAGCAATTGCATCTGATAATCCACTATTTTTATAAGTAAGAACGCCACCTATTCCCAATAAAAAACCCAAATCTACAATCTGTTTAGCTTGATTTGCATCACCACTAAAACAATGAAAAATCCCTCTTAATTTAGGATGTGCCATTTCTCCTAAAATTTTTATCACATCTTCATTGCTGTTTCTAGAGTGAATGACAATTGGTAAATCAAGATTAATAGCCCACTGAATCTGTTTCTTAAAAGCTGAAATCTGCTGTTCTTTAAAATCAGTACTCCAGTAATAATCAAGTCCGATTTCACCAACTGCCCAAAATTTTCTTTTTTTAAACCACTTCTGAATCTGAAATAAATGAGCTTCAACATGTTCATTTACTGAACAAGGATGCAAACCCATCATTGGAAAACAATTTTCAGGAAAATCCCATACCAAATCCAACATTGGTTGAATTGAATCGACATCAACATTGGGTAAAAACATTTGGTTTACACCATTTTTAATCGCTTTTTCAACGATAGCTTTCCTATCATCTTTAAATTCTTCTGAATAAAGGTGTGTATGAGTATCTACAAATTGCATCGGGCGAAAATAAGCTTATGAAATCGAATTCTGCATCATTAATACTTTCTATTTTTCCAATCCATTTGAATGGGTAACAAATAGAAAACCGACATTAGCAATACCATAATTTCCTGGTAAATAGCGAATAATGGCAAATAAATAAGAATACGTTTTTCCTTAAGTAAATAACTCATTCGCCAAATAAAAGCCGATTGAATGAAAACTTTTACCAAAAATAACACAACAGCTAATTTCAAATGCAAAAAAGCCAATAGAATAACAGCGGGAAAATAAAATCCCTGTAACATAAAAATGCCTTTCCAAACAAAAGGTAAATCCTGGGCTCCAATCATCCATCTTTTACGCTGATGCATTAATTTCATAAAAACAGTTTGGGTTTCAGATAAATTCAAACCATCAGATTGCAATATAGTTAGGCCTTTATAACCTGCTTTTCTAATATACCTGAACAACTGAAAATCTTCAGTAACTGAAAAAGGAATGTTTTCATAGGAACCTGAATCAAAATAAGCTTTTTTTGAAAATGCCATATTGTTACCAACGGCTGTACTTTTCAGACCTAATTGTTCAAAAGCAATGATATTTCCAAAACCCAGCATCCACTCAACTTGTTGCATTTTTGAGAAAAACGTATTTCCATAAACCATAGTGGCATTGCTTACAATTCCATTTTTTTCATCTTTTAAATGAGGAAGTGTAACCAAAATCCAATTGGGTTTAACCTGAATATCAGCATCAGTTACAAAAATTAATTCTGCTTTGGCTTCGTGAACCAAATGTGCTAAAACATTGGCTTTGGCTTTTGCTGAACCCAATTTTTCGTAGATATGAATTAATTTTAGGTTTGGAACCGTAATCATTAATTCTTCTACAATAGAAGCAGTTTTGTCCTCAGAAGAGTCGTTACCAATTAAAATTTCAAATTTATCTTTTGGATAATTTAAGGCATGTAATGATAAAATACACCTTTTAATTGTGGCTTCTTCATTTCGGGCAGCCACCAAAATTGAAATAAATGGATATTCAAATCCCGGAATATTTTTTTGGATTGCCGGTGATTTATAAGCCATTAACATTGCTAAAATTAGCAGTTGGAGGATTATATAAACCCAAAGTATCAAAAGAATAACCAACTCCACTCCTATCATTTTTCTGTAGGGATTACATCAAACCTAAAACCCAGATTACTGTAATACTGAAGTAATTCAGGTAGTAAAATTTGTAAATTATGAAATGATTTTTCTGAATCATGAAAAACAAAAATCGAACCCGGACCAGCCTTTTTCATTTGACGAAGACTTGCTTTGATGTTCAAATTTTTCTCGTAATCACAAGTCAGGTGACTCCACATTACCAATTTATATTGTTCTTTAAGAACCTTAGCTTGTGCAGGTTTAATACGTCCGTAAGGTGGTCGAAAAAGTGAGGAATCTATAACTTGTGCCGCCTTTTCAGTATTTTGAAAATATTCATCATCTGCAGTAATCCAACCTTTTAAATGATTAAAGGTGTGATTTCCAACAGAATGACCTTGATTTAAAATCTCTTTGTAAGTATCAGGAAATTTTGAAACATTATCTCCAACACAGAAAAAAGTAGCCTTAGCATTAAATTTTTTTAATTCATTCAAAACCCAAAGTGTAATTTCGGGGTGAGGTCCATCATCAAAAGTGAAGTATAACACTTTATCATTTGTATGAACCTTCCATGTATAGGATGGCGCAAGTAATTGAAGAAAAAGAGGTATTCTATATTTAAACATTATTTTTGTTACCTTACGAAAATTAACCTAGAAAAGCATGACGCTTCAAATATCAAAAAAAACAATAGGATTCGCCTCACTGTTTCTTTTGCTGATGAATCCAATCTTTGCCCAGACAGAAAAAACCTGGACATTGCAAGATTGTGTTGAACAAGCTCTCAAAAGCAATATTACAGTTCAGCAGCAGGAACTTCAAACAAAAAGCATTAAGGCTGATTACAATCAGAGTAAACTTGCCATGCTTCCAAATTTAAATGGAAGTCTAAGTAACAACTGGCAAACAGGTTTTGCAATTAACCCTGAAACAAACTCAGCACAAAATAACCAATCATTCAGAACAAATTCTGTTGGATTAAACTCCAGCATGACCTTGTTTAATGGATTTCAAAATTCCAACAATACTCGTTTGCAATTATCTAATTTAAAGGCAAGTGAAAAGGAATTGGAGAACACAAGAAATACCATCACATTAAATGTATGTAATGCTTACCTAAGTGTTTTACAAAACATAGAGTTAAGAAATTCAGCAATTTCAAGAGTTAATGCAACGCGCGCTCAGGTTGAGAGACAAAAGAAAATGTTTGAATTAGGAAGCAGCAACAAAAGCAGATACCTTCAATTAAAAGCCCAATTAGCTCAAGAAGAACTGGCATTTATCAACAGTGATAATATTGTTACTCAATCCTATTTGGAATTGTGGTTGATGATTCAGGTTGACCCTTCTCAAAACAATAAAATAGCAATTCCTGATACTAAAAATCTAGAAGTTGCTGATGAAACCAGAACTGTTGAACAGATTTATGAAGATTTCAGCAAAAAAAGTCCGGATGTTTTGGCAACTCAACAAAGAATCAGAAGTGCTGAAATACAAAAATACATGGCATTAGGTGGCCGTTCTCCAAGAATTACTTTGGGAGCTGGACTTAATTCATTTTACACAACACAAAGTAAAGTGGGTGTTGGAACTCCAAATTTTACTAATAGAACTATTGGTTTTTGGGACAATAATGGAACATTGGTTCAGGTTTATACTCCTTTTCCTACTTATTCTAGTTACGAAACAAGTTCTTTAAAAACTCAATTCGACCAAAATTTGGGTTCAAATGTTTCATTACAATTGAGTTTACCAATATTTAATGGTTGGAATGTAAATACAAACATTCAAAAATCTCAAATCAACAATTTGAGTGCTAAACTTAACGACCAACAGGTTAAAAATAACTTATTTAGAAGTATTTCTCAATCTTATACAAATTTCAAAGCGAGTAGAAAAAAATACGAAGCAAACCAAAGCAATCTGGAAGCAAACAAAGAAGCTTTTGATTTGGCTGAAAAACAATTTGAATTAGGTGCGATGAATATGGCTGATTATTTAAACACAAAAAATAGCTTAATCAGAGCAGAAGCAGATTTCACACAAGCCAAATACGAATTAATCTTTCGTAGAAAAGTATTGGACTTCTATGCTGGGAAAGCATTGTATTAATCATAAATTGCAAAACAAATGGCACAGAAAAAGAACAATAAAATTCTCATCTTCTCAGGAATTGGGGTTGCAGTATTATTAATATTGGCAATTGTTGGTAAAAAACAAGGCTGGATTGGAAAACAGGAAGGCACAAAAATTACCACCGCAATTGTAGAAAAACACACATTAATTGAAACCGTTTCTGCAAATGGAAGGGTTCAACCTGAAAAAGAAGTAAAAATCAGTTCAGATGTTTCAGGCGAAATCATGGAATTATATGTTCATGAAGGGGATTCAGTTGTTGCTGGTAAACTATTGGCAAGAATCGACCCTGAATTGTATCAATCATCATTAGATAGAAGTGAAGCTTCGTTAAATAATACAAAAGCAAGTTTAGCTACTACCAAATCACGTTTGGTGCAAGCACAAGCCCGCCTTACAGAGATTAGTAAAGCTTATGAGCGTAATAAAAAAATGCACGAACAGCAACTAATTTCAGATGCTGAATTCGAAACTTCAAAAAGCGCTTTTGACAATGCAAAAGCAGAAGTTGAGGCTGGTAAACAAGGTATTTTAGGAGCAGAATTTAGTGTTAGAAGTTTTGAAGCAAGTTTAAAAGAAGCTAGAAAAAACTTAAGTAGAACTAATATCTACGCCCCTGTAAGTGGCATTGTTTCTAAACTTAGTGTAGAAGCAGGTGAACGTGTTGTTGGAACATCTCAAATGGCTGGTACCGAAATGATGAGAATTGCCAATCTTAACGACATGGAAGTAAGTGTTGATGTGAACGAAAATGATATCGTGAAAGTTGGATTGTATGATACCACTATGATTGAAGTAGATGCTTACCCTGGAAGAAAATTCACAGGTATTGTAACTGAAATCGCTAATAGTGCTACAACAAATGCTGCAACAACCTCAGATCAGGTAACCAATTTTGTAGTAAAAATTAGAATTCTTAGAAGTAGTTATGAAGATTTAACAAGAAAATTTGGTAAACGTAAATCGGTTTTCAGACCGGGAATGAGTGCCAGTGTTGAAATTCAAACTGAAAAAGTTGTTGATGTAGTTTCTATTCCATTAGAATCGGTAACTGTTAGAGATATCAGTGCTTTAGATACCGTTAAAGTTGAAAAATCAGACAAAGACAAACCATCAGACATCAAAAAAGAGAAGAAAAATGAAGAAGTTGAAGTGGTATTCTTAAAAACAGGCGATATTTCTTCAATTAGAAAAGTTAAAACAGGTGTTCAAGATGATAAATATATCCAGGTTTTAGAAGGTGTTTCAGAAGGAGATGAGGTTATTTCAGGACCGTATTCAACCATTTCAAAAACATTAAAACATGGTGAAAAAGTTAGTAAAGTAAACAAAGAAGAATTATTCGAAAAGAAAGACTAATTTGATATGTTGAGCAAATCCTTCAAGACAATCAGCTTTGCTTTTCTTAGTATCATACTCTTTTTTGCTACCCTGAATTTACACTCCAGAAGTGGAGAATTTAACTACCATAGCGAAATTTTTTCAGACAAAGCAGGATACCAGGTTTACCTTCCTGCTTTGTTTATTTATAATTTTAATGCTACTGAATTTCCGGATAGTATAGAATTTAGAACTGGTGAAGGGTTTAATCTGAATAGAGAAAGCAATAAAATCTTCACAAAATATCCTTCAGGAGTTGCAGTTATGCAGGCTCCATTTTTTGTGGCAGCGCATGTTTATTGTAAGATTTTTGAACCTGAAAAAGCTACTGGTTATTCAAGACCTTACCACTACGCAACTGATATAGCAGCCGTTTTTTATGTACTTATTGGATTGATATTTTTATTTCAATTCCTCTCCTTTTACTATTCTGAAAAAACAGTTTTCTATTCTCTACTCATCTTTTTATTAGGAACGAATTTATTTTATTACGCCACAAAGGAAACCGGCTTATCACATGCCTATTCATTTTTTCTTTGTAGTGTTTGGCTTCTTAGTTATAAAAGGCTAATTGCTAATTCTGAATATCAAACCAAATCATTGATGAAATTGGCTTTTATAACGGGCTTGATTTTATTGGTCAGACAAATCAATTTATTATTCCTTCCTTTTTTGGTTTTATTGGATGTTCAATTTGCTACAGAAATTGTAGTTCGATTTAAGAAAATTGGCTTGAAAAGATTTCTCTTAATGGTTTTGATTATAGGATTAGTGATGAGTCCGCAAATCGCCTATAACTTTTACCTCTTTGATTCTCCATTTGCCTACAGTTACGGAAACGAAAGTTTTATCTATAAATTCAATCCACAGTTTAACAAAGTTCTTTTTTCTTTTGAAAATGGACTTTTTGCCATGAATCCTATTCATGTTTTTACAATAATTGGAATGTTTTTATTGCTTAAAAATGGAACAAATGCCTGGATTCAAATCCTTCTTTTTGCTTCAATTTCGTATGTTTATGCAGCTTGGTGGAGTCCGCAATTGGGCTGTGGATTAGGTCATAGAGGTTTTGTAGAATTTTACTCATTGTTTGCCCTGGCTTTTACAGCAATCATTCATAAAATTTTGAGTCTTAAAAACTCTGCTATCAAAATACCCGTCATTTTAATTATTATTGCCCTAGTAGCTCTTAATCTGAAAATTTCATATACCTATGATGGATGCTGGTATGGCAAAACTATCTGGGATACAAATGAATTCATCAGGTTAGTAATCAGTTAATTCATGTCTTTATTATCAATCATTATCCCAGCCTACAATGAGGCTAGAACCATCCACCTGATTTTAGAAAAAATCGAGGCAGTACAATTGATTTCCGGTATCAAAAAAGAAATCATTATTGTAAATGATTGTTCAAGTGATGAAACAGCAAATGTTGTTAGAAGTCTAATGCAGAAATATCCTGCCATAAGATTTGTTGAACATGAAGTTAATAAAGGGAAAGGTGCTGCAATTCATACTGGAATTAAAGAAGCAAGTGGTGATTATATCATCATTCAGGATGCTGATTTAGAATACGATCCACAAGAATTTAACTTATTATTAAAACCAATTACAGATGGTTTTGCTGATGTTGTGTACGGTTCTCGTTTTATGGGAGGAAATCCGCATAGAATCCTATTCTTCTGGCATTCTATTGGAAACGGAGTTTTAACTTTTATGTCGAATATGTTTACCAACTTAAACTTAACCGACATGGAAACCTGTTATAAGTTGTTTAAAGCAGAATTTATTAAACCTATTCAGTTACGTGAAAACAGATTTGGTTTTGAACCTGAGATAACAGCCAAAATTAGCAGAATTCCGAATATCAGAATTTATGAAGTAGGAATTTCCTATTATGGAAGAACCTATGCTGAAGGTAAAAAAATCAACTGGAAAGATGGTTTCAGAGCTATTTACTGTATCATAAAATACGGCCTTCTTAAAATAAACTAATCATGGAAAAGGAATTCTTTCCATCAAAATATTTTAATTCCGCCTACTTTACTTTTCTACTAGTTTTCATTTTAATTTGTTTTCAAACAAACGGAATTGGCCAAGGTGGTGATAGTGTATTTCATTACCTCATGGCCAAATATTCATGGCAGCATCCTCACTTATTCTTTAATCATTGGGGAAAACCGTTTTTCACAATCATAGCTTCTGTTTTTGCTCAATTTGATTTTACCTGGATAAAGATTTTTAATTCCCTCAATACATTCATAGGAATTTTTTATGGATACAAACTGGCAAAACATTTTGAGATAAAAAATGCTGGATTGGTTCTGTTTTTTGTCATACTGGCGCCATTAACTATTAGCGTAAATTTTAGTGGATTAACTGAACCCATGTTTGCAAGCGTTTTGCTTGGTTCATTGTATTTAATTGCTACATCCAATGAAAACAAGGGAGCATTTTTAGTTTCATTTTTGCCTTTTGTAAGGTCGGAAGGACTAATTATTTTGGTGGCATTGGCACTTTTCTTTCTCATTAAAAAGAATTGGAAAGCTATTATACTTTTAGGTACTGGCCATCTCATTATGAGCTTAGCAGGAATGTGGATTCATGGAGACATTCTGTGGGTGTTTACGAAAATTCCTTATGCGCATTTAAATCCGGTTTATGGCAAAGGCACATGGGACCATTTTATCATTCAGATGAATTTTATGATTGGACCAGTTCTTTTTGCCTTGTTGCTTATAGGTTTGTTTTCTACATTATTTAGGCATCGACTAAAAGTACTGATTGAAGTCTTTACTAACGATAAGCTCTTTTTGATTTACGGCATTTTTTTAGCCTTTTTTATGGCTCATTCAGCATTTTGGGCATTAGGAATATTTGGTTCGATGGGATTAACAAGAGTTTTTGCTGGAGTAATGCCATTGATAGCAATTATAGCAATTGAAGGTTTTAATTTCATTGGTGAAGCAATCGCGAAGTGGAACGAAAAGATTGCGAAATGGACAAGTATTACTTTACTACTTCTGTGTTTTATTTTTCCATTTTTAGACAATCCTGCATCTTATGATTTGAAAAAGGATTTAACATTAAGTGAAGGCGAATTATTGTTGAAAGAAAAAGTTAGTTTACAAATCAAAGAAAGGTTCACAAACAAACTGGTTATAGCTTCAGATGCTTGTGTTCCGCTGTTTTTAAACATCGATCCATTTGATTCTACTAGTTACCAAACTGCCAAAAACTTTGAAATATTAAAGGCCGAAAAAAAGGAATTTATATTGGTTTGGGACCCTTGGTTTTCGCAGGTTGAAGACAATTTGAGTTTAGAAAAAATGGAATCTGATACAAGCTTTAAAAGGAAAGGATTGTTTACTTCAGAACTCAAAAACAAAAAATTTGAGTACCGGATTTACACTAATTTTTAGCATTCAAATGATTTCCTAAAATCATTATTGAAGGAATTAATGTTACCCAAAACAAGTAAACATAAGGCACAAAAACAAAAGAATAAAACACCAAAAGCGAAATTTTTAATCCGTACAAGGCCATCAATTTCTTGTTGTAAACTTCCTTTTTCAACCAAACAAATACTGTCAGTATAACTAAAACCAATACACTAATAATTAGCATTAAATTTTTAGTAAAAATAATTTTCTCCTGAAGAGCTCCTGCACCCCAAGTATAAATCCAGGATGCAAAACCCATCCCCTGAAAAAGCTGAAATGGTTTATCACCAGGTGCCTGCCACGATTGTCCCCTCCATTCTCCTAAAGCCGCGTCAATCCATAAATTAGAACCACTGCTCAACATATGCGGAGATTGAATGAGAAAAGGAAGATAAAAAATCAACATAAAACCAATCAGATATAATCCGGTTTTGATGCAAATTTTTCTATCATCAAACCACATCAATAAAAAATAAACCGGCAACCAAAATACCAAGCTATATCTTGATAAAATCAGCAAAGCCAAAGCAAATGATTTGTATATAGGTTTGTTTGAAAACAAGGAAATACACAGAATTAAATAATAAGCAGCAATAAGCAATTCAACTGTATTTGCATAATCCTTTCCTTGTTTTACCATGATGGAAAACCAAAGCAAAAAAGGCAATATTATTTGTAGTATTAAAAACCTTTTGTTTGATGCCTTTGCGAACTTAAAAACATAAATTCCAAAAGCTAGAACAAATAATACTACAAAAGACCAACGAGGATCAAGTCTTAATAATTCAGGTAATACAAACGGAAACCAGTGAAATGGCAAATAATTTGGTGTAAACTTTCCATAATTAAAGCCTTCATACAAATCATATACGTGTTCAAAATTTATAAATCTACTTACATAAATGTTTTGAATCAACGGAATGATATCTGAATTTTCGATTTTAATTGGCCATTTGTGAAATAGAAATCCTGAGAACACAATTCCTATCAATGACAATCCAATAAAAAGTTGAAGCTTAATTGATTTGAAATCCGATTGAGGATTTGG
This sequence comes from Vulcanococcus limneticus LL, assembly GCA_943361925.1. Classification (GTDB taxonomy): domain Bacteria; phylum Bacteroidota; class Bacteroidia; order UKL13-3; family UKL13-3; genus CAISCU01. The sequence goes on from CALRIT020000010.1 coordinate 115,604, forward strand.
AGCTAAATCTTCCTTTTGTTTTAAATCAACATAAGAAAAATAAACCAAACCGAATCCTGCCATTGCAAAAAGTACAGGACTTAATATAAAACCTGCTTCATTTCTAAAGTAAAATAGAAGCAACAATTCGAGAATAAAACAGAAAATTAAAATCCCTGTTTTATTCTTCATCGTCTTCTACATTAACATCTGTAGCTTGTTCAGGATTAGCAATTGTATTTAATTCCAGTTGTAAAATGGAATCATTGCTTAATGAATCATTTTTAATAATCTTCAATTTAGCAGGACCTGTAATTGAAACCTGATGTGTTAATCCAAGGGTATCCTCTGGCAAAATCAGTTCTCTGCTTAACATTTTATTCGCCAAAAAGCGATAGGTTTTTTCAAGATATTCTTTTGCTGAACCATCTTTATTAAAGCGCCACATAAATCCTTTAGGACGAGGAATAATTGTTGCCAAGTACAAACATTCACTTAAAGTTAATTGTGATGGATGTTTCCTAAAATAGAACCTTGAAGCTTCTCCAATTCCATATACATTTGGCCCCCATTCAATGATATTTAAATATACCTCAAACATCCTGTCTTTGCTTACCAGGTAATTGTTTTCGAGAATGTAAACCAAAAGAATTTCTTCGAGTTTTCTTGCCATTGTTTTCTCTCTGGTTAAGAAAACATTTTTAATCAATTGCATACTAATTGTACTGGCACCTCTTTTGAATTTACCTGTTCTGATATTTTTAACAATCGATTGACGAAACGCTTCTGTTACAAAACCTCTATGATAAAAGAATGATGGGTCTTCAGTTGTTAAAACACACTTTTTCAAAAATGGAGAAATCTGGTCAACCGGAGTAAAATCTGGATTAGAGGGACCAACAATGATTGGTCTTGTAGCCCTACCATTTTCATAAGGATAGTGAACAAATTCAGTATTTAATTTACTTAAGTTAGCTTCACCAAACTTTGTAATCTGGAAATTATCTTTATTCAAGGTACTCTCAAAAACCATTTCATCAGGATGATTTTCATTGTAAATAAAATCTAAACGATAAGAAAATGAGCCACTGGCTTCCATTCCTTTGATATGATTAAATAATCCTTTTGGCAATGAATTAATAAAATTCTGAGCTGTGGTTGATTCAGTTTGAACAATGAAATAAAATACGGTATCAGGACTATTTTCAAACTTTATAAAAGGATGAATTGTAAAATCATTCAGTTTTACTGTTGAAGAGCTATCCAAAGAAATAAAATTACTTCCAATAAGGTATGAATAGTTAAACTCAGCATTATTGATAATTACATCTTCTTTGGCAATTTTAGGATGATTAACAGCAAAATTCTTTACAGAAGCAATCCCATTAACCTTTAGCTCTCCCCCATCTAAATCAACCTGATTTAATTGTAACCTAATATTTTCAAATCCAGCCTGAAGATTGAATCTTTCGAAAATATAAGGAATCATTACTCTGGAAGTATCGGTGCTTGAAAAAGTAATATCTGCTGTTTTCGCTGAAGGATTAGCAAATCCGGATAAAATCCATGTTTGATTGATAGAGTTTGAACTAACTTTCATTGAAGCGTTCAGTCGTTGATCGAATAACTTGAATTCATTCAAAGAAAAATTAAAGAACCTATCATCATCAACACCGAGAACCGAAAAATCCTTCATTTCTACTTCATTAGGTACCTTATTTAGCACCTTTGAAATCAGCTGATAAATTGTTTCGGCATAATTTTGAACACCCTTGTTTTCATTAGGAGTGTTCTCTTGAGTTGAAAGCGTATCTTTCTTATTTAAAAATGCATCAAAATTTTTCTCATCACCCTTTTTAATCAATTGAAAATATCCTCCATTTAAACTCAGATTTTTCACCCTGATATCACCAATTAAAGCATACCAAAACTTAACTGTTAAAGAAAAATCGTTCACTACTAAAATGGTATCTTTTCCTTGTGGAACAAGAGATAATCCATTTAATTTTAAACCACTTAATCCTTCAAAACCGGCATTATCAATTTTTAAAGCTACTTGGTATTTATCCATTAATTTAGCTTGCACCTTTTCAATAGCCTTATGAAGGAAGACATTTCTAAAAGAGAAATAGGCCAAAATTAGGAGCAATAAAAAAACACTGGCAAATTTAATCACCAGTGTTAGAATTTTCTTCAATCGGGTTGAGATTTTCAGCATTTCAAAAATCTTAAACGTGCATTACTTCAGCTTCTTTTGCTGCAGTTAAGTCGTCAACTTTTTTGATATAAGAATCAGTTGTTTTTTGCACAGAAGCTTCTGCAGTTTTTGCATCATCTTCAGGTAAACCATCTTTTTGTAACTTTTTAATGCTTTCGTTTATTTCTTTTCTGATATTACGAATAGCAACTTTAGCAGTTTCAGATTCACCTTTTACCTTTTTCACAATTTCTTTTCTTCTTTCTTCGGTTAAAGGAGGAAGAATTACACGGATAACAACACCATCATTTGCAGGATTAAAGCCTAAATTAGAAATAATAATTCCTTTTTCAATAGGTCCTAACATTGCTTTTTCCCATGGTTGAATGCTGATGGTTCTGGCATCAGGTGTATTTACACTTGCAACTTGATTCAAAGGAACCAATTGTCCGTAATAATCAACTTTTACAGAATCTAACATTGAAGGATGCGCTTTTCCTGCGCGTATTTTTGTAAATTCTGAAGCAGCATGGTCTACTGCTTTGTCCATTTGTTCTTTTAAACTGTCAAATACAGGTTTTAATCTTGGGTCACTCATATAGATTTCGGATTATAGGCTTGCAAATTAAGCATGCAAAGCCGTTTAGAGAAATTTATTTTTAGTTTTTTTCTTGAGTCTATTTTGATTCAATTGCCTTAAAACTAAGCTAATGGATTGAAATCAAAATCCTTGCAGAGAAATTCATGCAACAAAAAACTTTGATTATCTTTGCAACCCGAATTATGGAAAGAAAAGTACGCGTAAGATTTGCACCTAGTCCAACTGGTGCTTTACACATTGGAGGAGTTAGAACTGCACTTTATAATTACCTGTTTGCAAAAAAACATGGTGGTGATTTTTTATTAAGAATTGAAGATACAGATCAAACCAGATTTGTACCCGGTGCTGAGCAATACATTATTGAAGCTTTAAAATGGTTAAAAATTGAAGCGGTTGAGGGTATTGGTTTTGGAGACGGACCACATGCGCCTTACCGTCAAAGTGAGCGCAAACCCATGTACAAGCAATATGTTATGCAGTTAATTGAAGCCGGATATGCCTATTATGCTTTTGATACTGCTGAGGAATTGGATGGCATGCGTGAACGTTTAAAAGCTAGTAATGTAGATGCAAAATATGATGCAATCACCCGAGGTACCATGAAAAACAGTTTAACTTTACCTGAGGATGAAGTTAAAAGAAGATTAGAAGCCGGTGATGCGTATGTGGTTAGAATTAAACTTCCAAGAAAAGAAGAAGTTAAGTTTCATGATGAAATCAGAGGTTGGGTAAGTTTTAATACTTCTCAAATGGATGATAAAGTTTTGTATAAAAGTGATGGTATGCCAACTTATCATTTAGCAAATGTTTGTGACGACTATTTAATGAACATTTCCCATGTTATCAGAGGTGAGGAATGGTTGCCATCAGCACCTTTACATGTATTGTTATACAGGTATTTAGGTTGGGAAGATGTAATACCTAAATTTGCTCATTTACCATTATTATTAAAACCTGAAGGGAATGGAAAATTAAGCAAAAGAGATGGTGACAGATTAGGATTTCCTGTATTTCCTTTACAATGGCAAGATCCTAATACCAATGAAATTTCAAGTGGTTACAGAGAAAGCGGCTATTTACCGGAAGCTGTTGTAAATTTATTGGCCTTTTTAGGATGGAACCCCGGAACTGCTCAGGAAATTTTCACTATGGATGAACTAGCAGAAGCGTTTACTTTAGACAGAGTAAGTAAAAGTGGAGCAAAATTCGACCAAAACAAGGCAAAATGGTTCAATCAGCAGTATGTTAGAATGATGAAAAATGAAGATTTGGCAATCATTCTTCAAAAAGTATTAGATGAAAAAGGCTTATCAAATCAATTTGATGCAGCTTATGTGCTTGAAACTGCTCGTTTGGTAAAAGAAAAAATCAGTTTTACAAAAGAGTTATGGGACTATTCAAACTACTTTTTCCAAAACCCAACTGAATTCGATCAGGCAGTGATTCAAAAAAGATGGAAGGATAATTCTAAACAGGTTTTATCTGATATAAAATCAGCCATTGAAACACTTGAATCATTTAACCATGAAGAAGTTGAGAAAGCTTACTTATCAGCATTAGAAAAGAATGGAGTTCCATCAAAAGACTTTCTTCAATTATTCAGAGTTTGTTTAACCGGTGTTGCAGGTGGACCACCACTTTTTGAAATGGCAGCCTTATTTGGAAAAAATAATACAATTGCAAGAATCGATTTCGCTATAAATACCTTAGGTAATTAATTATAATAATTGTTTGAACTTAAATTGTTTTGCATATTTGACTTTTAAATAAAATTCATACGATGAAAAATGTTAAAACCGTAATTTTCTTAGTTGTTTCGATAGTTTTTTTTAGCGCATGTAATTTTGCTAAATTCGATAGAGCTCCGGGTAGTAGAATTGAAACAATGCCAACGAGGTTAATTGGCACATATGAAGTAAAATACAAAGGTCCGGCAGGACAAATTGATACCTTCAAAGTGAGTTTAGACCAAAGTTCAATCATAGTTTTTTCTGGCAACGATGCAAAGGATTTTGCCTATGGAAAAGATTATATCCTTCATGAAATTGAAGATTTAACCATCATTGTTTTTCCAGATGCTGATTTCAAAAAACTAAGAAATTTAATTGTTCTGGAACCTGATAAAAAAGGTGTGAAAATGTATCCAATTGTTGAAAAAGCAAATCCATTTGGAGGAAGAGCCGATTTTGATGGAATTTTCCCTTTAAGAACAGTAATGGTAAATCAGGAGCCATATGAAATTAAACAGGAAAATGGTGGAATGAGCTTTGAAATGGATGCAATTGGACAAGAAAACAATTTTCAAATGGGATTTTATCAAATGGAAGACCCACAATTTACCAGTTTATTCAGAACAAAGTTTAAGGACAAAAACTATATTTTCATGAATAAGTTTATTCCACCAAGTATCTCCCAAAAACAGGAAAAATCTAAGAGAAAATGAGTAGACCGATAAGAGTTTTAGTGGCTAAAATAGGTTTGGATGGCCATGATAGAGGAGCAAAAGTTATAGCAACTGCACTTCGTGATTCAGGTATGGAAGTAATTTATACTGGGTTAAGACAAACACCCGAAATGGTAGTTCAGGCTGCATTACAGGAAGATGTTGATGTGATTGGTGTTAGTATTTTATCCGGTGCTCATTTAACAGTGTTCCCAAAACTCAAACAAATGTTAAATGATCAGGGAATGGAAGATGTCCTTATTACAGGTGGTGGAATTATTCCGGAAGAAGATATTCAGGAACTGAACAAAATTGGCATTGGAAAATTGTTTACACCAGGCGCAAATACCAGTGATATAGCAGATTATATCAAAGCTTGGGTTAAAGAAAACCGCAGCATTTAAGTTACAAAATCAATATTCTACGTATCCAATACAATTCATCCTCAATAAATTTTAATTATTGAGGATGAGTTTTCTATCAATTAGAAAGTGTTTTCGACTTTCAGTAGTCTGATTTACACAACTTTCAATTTGAAGGAAATAAGATTCTAAAGCCAAGCTGCTTGTATTTTCTATTTAGCAGAATTTAAGCAAATTAGAATTTATAAATCAAAACTATTTCAACTTAAGCAACTATATTTCAATCTATTAAAACAAAACCTTTTTGTTTTATTTAAATTAGACTTAAAGTTGCACCCGAATTTAAAACCTTTATTGTACAATTTATAATGAGTGCAGCAACCATGTCCCAAAACATATTAACCGAAATCAGGGATCAGATTTTTTACATTACCATTAACAGGGAAGACAAATTAAACGCCCTAAACATTCAAACCCTTTCTGATATCAAAAATGCAGTATTAAGCATTTATGAAAACAATTCTGTAAGAGGGGTAATCCTTACAGGCAAAGGAACAAAAGCATTTGCAGCCGGAGCTGATATTGCTGAGTTTGCAAATTTTAGTGTTGAAGAAGGCACAAAAATGAGTGAAGAAGGCCATGCGGTGCTTCGTGCTATCGACCATTGTCCAAAACCGGTTGTAGCAGCAATCAATGGTTTTGCTTTAGGTGGAGGAAACGAATTAGCTATGTCATGTCATGTGAGAGTAGCAGTTGAAAGAGCAAAATTTGGACAACCAGAAGTAAACTTAGGAATTACTCCAGGTTATGCTGGTACACAAAGATTGGCTCAATTAATTGGCAAAGGAAGAGCATTAGAGTTCTTAATGACAGGCGATATGATGGATGCCCAAACAGCACTAAACTATGGTTTAGTAAACCATGTAGTTCCTGCAGACCAATTGATGATTAAAGCTGAGGAAATCTTAAATAAAATTAAGAGCAAAGCTCCAATGGCTATTGCAAGTGTAATAAGATGTGTAAATGCTTATTATGAAAAACGTGCAGATGGTAACAATGTAGAAATTAATGAGTTTGGTAATTTCTTTGGCTCAGAAGATTTTATTGAAGGAACAAAAGCATTTTTAGAAAAACGTCCTGCAAAATTTGCCGGTAACTAAAAATCATTAACATATTAAATAAAAAGAGAGGCCCGAAACAAAGTTTCGGGCCTCTCTTTTTATCGCAAGTATTATTTAATTATTGTCCAGCAGCTGGAGTAACAATTCCTAATTTCTTTTTAACTGAAGCTATAACGTTATCAGTTTCAGGTTTGAATAAGAAAGCTGCAATGCTGCTATCAAAAATATAGCTATATCCACCTTCTTTAGCAACTTGTGCAATTGCAGTTTTTGCTCTTTCGATGATTGGTTTCAAAAAATCAGCTTCTTTTTTACGTACATTTTCTTGGGCAGACTGTTGGAAATCCTGAATACGGTTTTGCATATCTTGGAGTTCTTTTTGTTTTACTTCTTTAATTGCCTCAGGCATGGTTTTTTCATTTTTTTGGTAATCCAATAGTTTCTTTTGGAACTCATCAGACATTTTTTTCAATTCATCTTCCAAAGATTTACCAAAAAGACTTAATTCTGTTTCAGCTTTTTTGTATTCAGGCATCAGCTGCATTAGCTCTTGCAAATCTACATATCCAATTTTCTGAGCACTTGCGCTTGAACTTGCAAGAATCATAATTGCAAATAGCGCTACGATTGATCTAACTAGGTTTTTCATTTTTATCTTTTATTTCTTGTTTTGCGTATAATCTAAAATCGTGCCAATTACTTCTGTTCAGGGTTGGCATTTCCCCCTTTGGTATTTTTATTTTTTGTTACGTTCACTCCCAATTCCGTCAAAACCTCATCACTCTTATCATATTTAGCATTGCTATACATCATAATCATCTCTGCACTCTTGGCAAATATAAAGTCAAGCGCAGATTGTTTTGCAATTTTTTGACAAGCATTAAACACCTTATCTTGAATTGGTTTAATTAATTCTTGTCTTTTTTTGAATAAATCGCCTTCATATCCAAACTTTTTATTCGTAAACTCTCTCAATTCCAATTCCTTCTGTTTGATTTCAGCTTCCTTTTTCTTTTTTAACTCTTCAGTTAATAAAATTTGTTCCGCTTGGTAATCTTTTTGAAGTTTTTCGATTTCTTGTCTTTTTACCTCAATTTCCTTTTGCCAGGTTTCAGCAATTACATCCAGTTGCTTTTGAGCCGATTTGTACTCAGGAAGCATATCTAAAATGTATTCAGTATCAACATAAGCAAATCGTTGCGCCTTTGATTCAGTTGCTGCTGCAACAACTAACAAAATAATAGTCAATAATTTCTTTAACATGTTTGCTTCAATAATAAATTAATTTAAAACTGTTGTCCTAACAAAAAGTGGAAGTTACCTCCATTAATTCTATCCGGAAACGGATGATATGGTGCCGTATCAATTCCCCATCCATAATCCAATCCAATCATACCAAACATTGGAAGAAATATTCTAACACCTGCTCCATAAGAACGATTCACATCAAACGGATTAAAATTCCTTCCGTTCATCCAGGCACCACCTGCTTCAGCAAATATTAATGGAAATACTGTTGCTTGAGGATTCAATGATACCGGATACCTTAATTCCATTGTGTATCTGTTGTAAATTGTTGCTCCTGTTTGAGTATAAGTACCTGTTGTTTCACTTACTGTATAAGGAGTTAATGAGTTATCCTGATAACCTCTTAATGCGATAAGCTCTCTTCCATCTAAGTTAAAACCTGTCAATCCGGAACCACCAACCCAAAATCTTTCAAATGGTGTTACTCCTTTAGCAGAATTGTATGAGCCAATAAACCCAAAATTTGCTCGGGTCATTAAAACTAAATTTCCAACTATTCTATTGAACCAAGTTGCATCAAATTTCCATTTGTAAAACTCAAGCCATTTGGTTTTATCCAATGCATCCAATTTAGAATAATCTCTTCCATCAAGCAAAGAATATGGTGGAGTAAATTGCAATGACAAAGAGATATTAGAACCTTGTCTAGGATAAATTGGCTGGTCAGTAGAATTTCTTCCTAAAACTACTTTAAAACTGAAGTTATTAGAACCACCAACCGGAATTGATGAGTAAAACACATTTCCTGCTGCATCAGTTTCATTGTTATAAAACTGATAAGACAATGCATATTGAATGGTAAAAAAGTCATCAGGCCAACGTAATCTTTTACCAATACCGGCACTTGCTCCAGTAGTGTACAATCCAGAACGATATTGCCCAGTTCTACCATTTGTTTGAATAGAATGATATACCGATAATGTTAATGCGTTTGGTTTTTTACCTCCTAACCAAGGCTCTGTAAATGATGCAGAATAAGATTGGAAGAAACTACCATTTGTTTGTGCTCTTAATGACATTCTTTGTCCGTCTCCACTAGGAATTGGATTCCAATACTTGGCTTTTGCAACTTTTCTGGCTGAAAAATTATTCAATGATAAACCTAAAGTACCAACCACAAACCCAGCTCCCCAACCACCTGATAACTCTATTTGGTCATTGGCTCTTTCTTCTACTTTAAATTCAATATCAACTGTACCTGTAACTGGATTTGGAACCGGATTTACGTTTAAAGCTTCAGGATTAAAATAACCTATTTGAGACAATTCACGCAATGAACGAGTAATATCTGTTTTACTAAATAACTGGCCCGGTTTAGTTCTTAACTCTCTCAAAACCACATGGTCACTGGTTTTAGAATTTCCTTTAACAGTTACTTTATTGATTCTAGCTTGTTGTCCTTCTGAAATTCTAATTTCCAAATCAATTGAATCATTTTCAACTAAAACTTCAATTGGTTCAGCTCTGAAAAACAAATAACCATCATCCATGTAAATTGTGGTAATGTCATTTCCATCCTGACTTCCATTCATTCTTTGGTCTAAAATTGATTGGTCGTAAACATCACCCCTTTTTATTCTAAGTACTTTATTTAAATCAGTAGTTGAATATTTGGTATTTCCGATAAAATCAATCTTTCTAAAAAAGTACTTTTCGCCTTCAAAAAGGTTGATTTTGATAGCAAAGTTTTTGTTCTCATCACGCCAAATAGAATCAGATACAATTTGAGCATCTCTGTATCCAAGCGATAAATATTTATCTAGAATTTTCTGTTTATCATCCTGATAAGTATCCTCCATGTACTTTGATTTCACAAACCATCTTTTCACTTTGGTATCCTTCATCAATTTCCTTAACTTCTTCTCAGCTAATGCTTTATTTCCGGTAAATTCAATTTTTCCAATTTTTACCTTTTCTCCCCTACTTACAGTAATTTTTAGTTTAGCTGTATTTTTCTTCACATCATCAGGTATTTGTTGAAAATCGATTCTGGCGTCTACATAGCCTTTCTCAGTAAAGAATTTTACAATTTCTCTATGAGTGGCATTTAACATGTTTTCAGTAATAATCTGTCCGGAACGAATAGACATAGCTTCTCTTAAATCTTCCGCTTTGGCTTTCTTCAAACCCTTAATGGTAAAATTCGAAAGTCTTGGTTTTTCTTTTACAACAAACTGCAACCAGATATTATCTTCATCAACTTTGGTTACTCTAAGGCTTACATCATCAAACAACTTTTGTTTCCAAAGTTTAGTGATGGCAGCAGAAATGTCCTCTGAAGGAATTCTAATTTTTTGATTTACCTGCAATCCGGAAATAATAATCAGGGCTGGTTTATCATAATAATCGGTTCCGATTAGGTCGATACCAGCCAAAACATACTGTTTAGGATTGTTGTAATTGTAATTAAAATACGTTTTAGTGCTGTCTTGAGCAGATGAGGCTAAAGCGCAAAAACTTAAAATGCTAAAAAAAATAATTCTTATTCTACTCATGCTTTCTCTGCAATTTGTTCACTGATTTTTCCGAATCTGCGCTCTCTGTTTTGGTAATCATAGATGGCAGCATATAAATCCTCAGGGGTAAAATCAGGCCACAATTTGGGGCTAAAATACAATTCACTATATGCAATTTCCCATAATAGAAAATTGCTAATTCTTTGTTCTCCACTTGTTCTAATCAGCAATTCCGGATGCGGATATGCTGCAGTAGACAAGTGCTCATTTATTGTTAAATCGTTAATTGAATTGGCGTCTAATAATCCCGATTTTACCTTTTCAGCAATTGATTTTACAGCATTGATCATATCCCATTTTGCACTATAACTCAAAGCTAAAATTAAAGTTAAGCCTGTATTGTTTTTAGTTGCATCTATGGTTTCATCAAGTTGACGATTACATTTCGCTGGTAAATCTTCTCTGTTTCCAATGGTTTGAAGTCGAATATTGTTCTTCATTAAAGTTGGAGTTTCTTTGCCAATTGTATCAACAAGAAGTTCCATTAATGCTTTTACTTCAAACTGAGGTCTGCTCCAATTTTCTGTTGAAAAGGCATAAAGAGTAAAGTATTTAATACCCAATTCCGCACCGGCTTCAGTAATTTTCCTAACAGTATTAACACCATTTTGATGTCCAAATATTCTGAACTTTCCCTTCCCTTTAGCCCAACGTCCATTACCATCCATAATGATGGCAACATGTGCTGGTAGCTTTTTGGGGTCTATTTGTTCTTTCAAACTCTTCACGTCCTTAAAAATATAATGAATCTGGCGAATTTAATAAAATCTTCCACACTTTACCTTACTATTCAGCCTAAATGCCAATGAAATTGTGCTCGACATATACCAATCTTTGTAATCAGGATTGCCACGCCTGTAACCTAGTTTGTTTTGAGGTGTTCCAAATGTTTCAATTGTTCTGTCTGTTAATGTAGCACTAATTAAACCACCATCATTAAATCTTTCATTAATATCCGGATAAACTGTACTAACATCATCTAAATAATCGGTATAGGTTCTTCTAAAACCAAATTGCCATTCTAAAGCCACATTTTTATTCACCATCCATTTAATGCCCATTCCGAATGGAATTGCTACTGAAATGGTACTATAAGCTACATTTTCTGTCTTATAATCAATCAAATCGTAGGTTTGACCATTTAATCTTGCTTGTGGATTAAACATAAATCCAGCCAATCCTCCATAAAAATAAGTAGTAAATTTTTTATCGAGGACATAAGGTCCGTACTTGAAAAAATTAAACTCCAATACAGATGATAACTCGTTAATCTGACTTGAAAAACTCAAATTCCTTCCGGCATTGTAATCGAAGTTTTTATCGGTACCCGAAACATTGTATACATTCAATTCATTTTTCCAGGCTAAACTTGAATTGAAATTAATTCTGGCAAAAATTCCGGCTGTTGTGTGAGTTTCCTTAAAAACTACTTTAGGGGCCAAATCTCCCCAATAATTACAAACTCCACCTTGAATCCCAAATTCATATCTTTCAGCTTGGGCAAACAAATTTTCACCCGAAACTAAAACGCACAAAAAAACAAGCAGCCCCAGAGGGCTGATTATTAACCTGTTTTTTTGTGTATTAAATAACATTATTTATGAATTCCTCTTTTAAAACTGAGGACATCCTTGCCCTTTTGAACGGATAACGTATGAAAAAGTTACTCCAAATAAAAAGTAAGCATCGTTTTTGAATTTTTCTTTGAAACTTCTTGGATCTCCGTCAACATTTTGATAAACCGGAGTTCCTGTAGAACTTAAAGGTACAATCTCCCAAGACCTATCAGATAAATATCCTGCAACATCTCCATAAGCAGCTCTAACAATTTCAGGACTTGCATAATAGCCACCCACATCATCCAAATAATTTGTTCTGGTAAAACGGATGCCACCTTCAACTCCTAAAAAGAAATCATCTCCAATTTTTTGTCTGAAGCCTAAACCTAAAGGAATACAAACTGAGGTTAAATCATACTTTTTCAACTCATTGAATGAAGTTGTTCCTTGTCCTTCTGTACCCAAAGGCTGCAATTCGTAAGTTTTACCTCCAAAAGAAGTTTTTGGATTGAAGTTAAAAACTCCAATACCTCCAAAAATATAAGGCAAAAACGGACGAGCAGAAATTGAATTTAAATTGTTTTTAATCAAATTGTATTCAGCATGAACTGAAAACTCATAGATATCACTGTAAAAATTTAAATTTCTTTTTTTGTTAAAATCCTCTGAGAAATTTTTATCGTTACCGGACAATCTGCCATACCCAATCATTCCTTTAATTGCCCAACGGTTATTTACATTATATCTTCCAAAGAAAGAGCCACTAAAATGTGTTTCTTTCATTAGAAAAGTTTCGTTCGACAAATCACCATTGTAATTTGAAGCACCTAACATTAGTCCAACTTCAACTTGCTGACCAAAAGCCAAACCTGTGAAAAGGCTTGAAAATAACAGAAAAATGAAACGCATATTCAATCGCATATTAGCAAAAATATATAAAAAGCTTGAACCACAAAGTTTCAATAAAATTATTCATTGAAACAAACTATATTATTAACTGATTTTTAGGCAGATAATGCTAAAACAAACGCTATATTTTTAAAAAGCGTATTCAAAAAAAATGTGGAATGAAAATTATAAATCCAATTATTAAGGAAATCAAACTAAAAATTAAAACTGCTGCTGCTGCCAAATCTTTTATTTTTCCTGCAATTGGATGAAAATCTGGACTAACTAAATCAACCAAATATTCTATTGATGAATTGATTGTTTCCAATGAAAGTACAATTCCAATGCATAACAATAAAATAATCCATTCAAGCTGACTTATTTTAAAAATCAACCCAAAAATAAAAGCCAGACAGGCAAAAAAGAGCTGAATTTTAAAATTTGCATGATTCCTAAACATTTCCTGAATTCCTCTTTCTGCATATTTGAAGGAATACAAGCGTTTTTTGAATTCAGATGGTTGCATTTAAACTTTAAAATTTCTGTTATCAAATCCCCACATTAATTTTTCACGAAGGGTTTGTAAATAATTTTCCTGATTTAAACGAAGCAATTTAAATTCAAAATTTGCTTTTCTAATGGCCAGTTGGGTTCTATTATCAATAGATTCTGACCTCGAATCTAATGTCGCTAAAAAACTTGTGCTTCTGCCTTCTATTTCAAATGAAATTACGTTTTGGTCGGAAATAATAATTGGACGCACATTTAAATTATGAGGAGCAATTGGGGTAATTACAAAACTTGCTGAAGCTGGATACAAAATGGGACCGCCACAACTTAAATTATAACCTGTGGAGCCGGTTGGAGAAGAAATTATTAATCCATCACTCCAATAAGAATTCAAAAATTCGCCATTGATGTAAGTATGAATGGTAATCATACTTGAAGAATCTTTTTTATGAATAACAAAATCATTCAAAGCAAAATTCACCCCACCAAACATCAACTTATCACTTTCAAGTTGCATCACTGTTCTAGAATCAATATAGTAATGACCTTTTTCTAAATCATTTACCATTTGAATAGAATGATCAACTGAAACACCTGCCAAAAATCCTAATCTGCCTGTATTTATGCCTATAACCGGAGTTTCTTTGTCACGAATAAATTCCAGTGTATTTAATATTGTTCCATCACCACCAATACTTATAACGATGTCAATATCATAAGTTGAATAATCATCAAAATTGTCGAATTTGGGAAGCTTTGGAGATAGATTTAAGCCTTTTCTCAAACAATCCTCATAGAACTTTCTATAGATGATATAGTAGATTTTAGATTTTTCGAGGTAATCAAAAAAATCCTGAACCTCTTTAAATCTGTCTTCTTTAAAATATTTTCCGTAAATGGCTAATTTCATGATTTAACTTTGAATAAACTTCATTAACCATTTGTATCGGTCTTGCATCGATTGATTATCGCCAAATTGCGCATTGGTGTACAAAACAGGGTATCCAAAACGCTCATAACTTGATATCACAAATGAAATATCATCACGATTGAATTTCAAACTTACAAACAACCTATTGGGGTCTTCAATTGCAGGTTCAATCATAACATGCAAAATTTTCACTTGGTTACTTTCCGAAATTCTGGAAAGTTCTGCCAGTGAATATTGAATCGCAGGAACTTCTAATACCAATACCGAGCCGGGTTGCATTAAAGCTGAAGTTTGATGCCATACAGCACCAATTTCTTTTGCAGAAATTAATCCTACAAATTTTCCGTCATTATCATTTATGGCTATAGTATCGGAAACCAATCCATTGAACTTTTGAAGTAAATCAAAAACATGGGTGTTTTCGCTCATTTCAAACAATGGATTCTGAGGAAATAAGATACTATCAATTTTATCTAATTGCGTTTTTGAAGCTTCCTCCTGAGAAAGCCATCCAACCACTCTGGCATTTTCAACAACAGGTAAATATTTAATTTGCCAGTCATCAAAAAACATCAAAGCAGTTTCTGGAGAATCTGCTCTTTTAAGTGGAAAAATTTCCTGTGATATTAGTTGTGATGCAAACACTAAGCTTTTAATATTCTTTGATAAAACTGATCGGCAATTCTATTAAATTCCAATGGTTGTTCCATCATTGGAGCATGGCCACATTGGTCGATAAAATGTTTTTCTGAATCAGGTAATAATTCATGAAACTCATCACAAACTTCCGGCGGAGTAATAGTATCTTGTTTACCCCAAATTAAACAAACAGGCATTTTAAAACCAGGTAAATCTTTTCTCATATTATGACGAATTGCAGATTTAGCCATGGTTAAAATTCTCAATAATTTACCCTTATCCTGAATTGTTTCATATACTTCATCAACCAATTCATCGGTTGTTGATTTTGGGTCGTAAAATGTAAGGCTAACTCTTTGACGTAAATATTCTTTGTCACCTTTTCTTGGATAGGAAGCACCAAAAGCATTTTCATACAATCCTGAACTTCCAGTAAGCAATAATGAATTTACTTTATCCTGATGTTTTTTTATATAAACCAGAGCAACGTGTCCACCAAGTGAATTACCTAAAATATTAACCTTTTTGAATCCTTTATATTCAATAAAATCATCAATATAATTGGCTAATCCTTCTACACTTAATTTCAAAATATTCATTTCGAAAATGGGCATAAGTGGAATAACAACGCGGTAATTCTTGCTAAAATGATTCAGCACATCCTGCCAATTACTTAATGCGCCAAACAACCCATGAAGTAATAGTAATACTTCACCTTCACCCTGATCAATATAATTGAACTTATCTTCCTTTTGTATCCGGTATTCCATTATCAGAAAATCTAAGCCAAATATACTTAAATTTTATTAGCAGCAAGTGTTTTTACCAATGAAGTAAAATTGTTCAAAATCTTTAAGCCCTCTTTTGTTTCGCAACTTTCGGGATGAAACTGCAATCCCCAAATAGGCAATTCTCTGTGTTTGAGTGCCATAATCTCATCATTACAAGTGGCTGTAACGGTTAAAATCTCAGGTAAATTTTGCAAAATCAATGAATGATATCTTGTTGCCTGAAACTGATTTGGCACCCCTGAAAACATAAAATTATTGTTATGAGCTATAAAATCAACTTTCCCATGACGAGGTAATTTAGCATGTAAAAGCTGCGCGCCAAACAATTCGCCAATGGCCTGATGTCCTAAGCAAATCCCTAAAACCGGTAACTGATGTAAAAACCGCTCTAATATCAACAGCATAAAACCTGCATCTTTTGGGGCAGATGGACCCGGTGAAATAACCAATGCATCAAAATCAGCCGGATTTAAATGCAATAACTGCTCTTCATCATTTCTGATGATTGTACATTTTACTCCGGTTTGTTGAATATAATCAGACAACATAAAAGTAAAAGAATCATAATTATCGATGAGAAGAAAATGCATCAGGCAAAAATGGTTTTAAGTTTTATATAAATTCCAAAAACTTGTTCAACGCTGATTTCATCAATGTTTGATGGCGATGTATACTTTGTTAATTCCGCTGTTGTTTCGGGTTGATGTAGGTACTTTTCAAAGGAATGAGGAAACACCAATTCAATCCATTTCGCCTCTTTTGGATAAGGTGCAAATCTTCCAAAATGTCTGCCCATCATTAAACAAATAGAAGGTGTTTGATGTGCAGCTGCAATGTGAAATGCACCGGAATCATTAGTAATGAGCATTTCTGAGTTTGCAAGGATTTCACTCAATTCAATTAAACTGGTTTTACCACATAAATTCAATAAGGAAAAATCGTTGGAATACTGAATAATTTCTTCTGCTAAAACTGAATCGCTTGGGGCTCCACAAATACTGATTTTTCCATCAAATGATTTGCGGATTTCAAGAATTAAATCAGCAAAATTTTTCGTCGACCATTGTTTAATTTTCTCTCCTGCACCTGGAAAAATTACTATTCCATTTCGATGATTATGACTAGCTTGATTTTTAAAAAAAGGTAGATTAAAATTGATTGTGGTTTGTAGTAATTCTTCGAAGAAAATTTTGTTCTTATCGAACTCAAAAATGGGATTTGAATTTTGATTCAATAACTGCGTGTACCATGAATCTGAAATAGATTTAAATACACTTAAATCATTGGCAGCATCACCAATTGAACCAATTCGGTGCTTTGCATGTGAAGCCCTGATGATGCTATCGCCAATTAAAAATTCTCTTGAAAAATTGGCTTGAATACAATACTCAAATCCTGATTGATAAACCAACTCCAAAACCTGTTTTCTGTATGATGAATCTTCTGTTATTTTTTTTCTGCTAATCCAAATAAAATCATCACAAAAACTTGAATCTTCATGTATAGCCAAATCCTTCCACAACTCGTTTCCAATTAGTGTGATTTTAAAATCTTTGAATTTTTCTGATTCTTTAACAAGCTGAATAAAATTTCTAAACAAAACATAATCGCCAATTGCTTCAGTTTTTAGCAGGAGCAAAGTTTTGGGATTTATTTTATAGGGACCAACAAATAAAAAAGTATCCGAAATAAAAAATCGGATTAACTTTTTAAAATGTCGAAGGCGAAGGTATCTCTTTAAAAACATGCTTTGCGAAAATAGGTGGAATAAACGGGAATGAAAAAAGCCCGGATTCATTTCTGAAAACGGGCTTTTTTTATTTTATAGGATGAAACTATTTAACAGTATCCATATGGCAAATTAAATCTACCACTTTGTTTGAATAACCCCACTCGTTATCGTACCAGCTAACAACTTTTACGAAATTATCGTTCAAAGAAATACCGGCTTTTGCATCAAAAATAGAAGTTCTTGAATCACCTAAGAAGTCGTTAGAAACTACTTCATCTTCAGTATAACCAAGAATACCTTTCATTTCATTTTCAGAAGCTTTTTTCATAGCAGCTTTAATTGTATCGTAAGAAGCACCTTTTTCTAAACGACAAGTTAAATCAACTACAGAAACGTCTGGAGTAGGAACACGGAAGCTCATTCCTGTTAATTTTCCTTTTAATTCAGGAATAACTAAACCTACAGCTTTA
The DNA here is from genome assembly GCA_943361925.1 of Vulcanococcus limneticus LL. Classification (GTDB taxonomy): domain Bacteria; phylum Bacteroidota; class Bacteroidia; order UKL13-3; family UKL13-3; genus CAISCU01. Next base: position 133,651 of record CALRIT020000010.1, read on the forward strand.
GCAGCACCAGTAGAAGAAGGAATGATGTTTTGGTAAGCACCACGTCCGCCTCTCCAATCTTTAGCAGAAGGACCATCAACAGTTTTTTGAGTAGCAGTTACCGCATGAACTGTAGTCATTAAACCTTCTAAAATTCCGAAATTATCATTTAAAACTTTTGCAATAGGAGCTAAACAGTTTGTAGTGCAAGAAGCATTAGAAACGATAGTCATATCAGCAGTATATTTTTGGTGATTAACACCCATAACAAAAGTAGGGGTATCATCTTTAGCAGGAGCACTCATGATAACTCTTTTAGCACCGGCAGCAATATGTTTAGCAGCAGTATCAATAGTTAAGAATAAACCTGTAGATTCAACTACGTATTCAGCACCAACTTCATCCCATTTTAAGTTTGCAGGATCTTTTTCAGCAGTTACTCTGATTTTTTTTCCATTAACAACCAAATGACCACCATCAATGGCGATATCACCTTTAAAAATACCATGTGTAGAATCGTATTTCAACATGTAAGCCATGTAATCAACATCAATTAAGTCGTTAATTCCAACGATTTCAACTTGTGGGTTGTTGATTGCAGCTCTGAAAACCAAACGGCCAATACGGCCAAATCCATTGATACCTATTTTCATAGTGAGATAATTAATTAATTCCGCAAAGATAATTTATTTCTTTACAAATCACCTTTTTTCCCATGATAAAAATCAGACTATTCATCTATCTTAGGTCTTTAATTAATAAATAACCTTTACTAACTAATGACCCTAACTATCAAATACTTAATTATGTTATTTTTAGTTGCCAATCCCCAATATTTAATAAAATATCATTTTCACGTAAACGGCATTAAAACCGACAACACATTAGAATTAACTGGTTAAAGTTAAAACTATAATTCGTTAAAGTTTGATTGAAAAGATTGGGTAAAAAAATGGAAGATCGGCTTTTGATAAAAATCCGTGTAAACAGGATTTAGCCTCCACTGGTATCGCAACCTTCTAATGTCTCCGATAATAAATTACCAAAAATCCCACGAGGGTAAAAAAGCCTGGTTTTGATGTGTGGTTGAGCCGAATAAAAATTGGTATTAATTTTTTCAAATATTACACCGACCTTCCATTGGCAAATCTAGATGATTCTGATGAATTGACAATCAAATTAAATCTAAATTTAAGAATGAAAGATGCAAGTAAAGCCCTTGGAGTCGTCGATTGGTGCTGATTTAAAATCAAAAAATCAGGAGAAATAAATCTGAATGTGTTTGAATACAATATTGGATAAACAGAAACTTTTAAATCAAACTGATAAAAAATTAGAAGAATTCAAATTGAAATCAAATAAAATTAAATTAAGCCTAAAATGAATAAAAAAAAAGCTTTGAATAGTTTGAAAAAACAGATTAATGAAACAAGATATTTAACTGAAAATCAATCTATAAAAAAAATATAGGCTTGATTTTTGAAAAAAGTTTTGCGAAATAAAAACTTTGCGTATTTTTGCACTCCCCAAAACGAGGCCCGTTCGTCTATCGGTTAGGACGTCAGGTTTTCATCCTGGTAAGAGGGGTTCGATTCCCCTACGGGCTACATTATAAAAGAGAAAAAGTTAATAAGCTTTTTCTCTTTTTTTTTGCTGAAAATTTAGCATTTAGTCTCTCATTAATTATTAAATATCTGTAAATGACTAATTAAAATTTGCAGAAATAAAATGAGCTCAGTAATGTTGCCTTTTAAAAAAGTAAAATTCAATATTGGTATGAAACTAATTTCAGAGGGCTTCCAATTTATATTAAACACTTCCCTAATTAAGAATTCCGAATTTGATTCTGAAACTGAAATTAATTTACCCGGAGGCAAAACCCCAATCTTACTTTTTACACCTACCAAAAAAGAAAAAGGTCTAATTATTTCATTTACAGGATTTTCCATGAGTGGTTATAAAGACCGTCGCATAGCAATTGTAAATAATGCTTTTTGCAAAATGGGTTATAGGGTTATAACTCCAAAAATCGACACCATTGATGCTTTAATGATTCATCCGAAAGCAATTGATGAGGTAAAAGAGTTAATTCAGGCTGTAATAAATGATCCCATTTTAAATCCAAATAAATACCTTCCTGCAGTTTTTGCACCTTCTTTTACTGCCGGAATAGCAGCATTGGCGGTTGCGGAAATGCCGACTAACAGCGTTTCATCCATGTGTTTACTTGGTGGTTTTTGTGATTTTGAAACCACCATTCAATTCGCCCTAACCAATGAAGAAAACATGGATGATTATGGAATGCATGTTTTAATGAAAAATTTTCTGAAATATGAGATCGGGGAAAATCCGGAAATAGAAAACCTTGTTCAAACTGCTTTAGAAGACAATGGATTGAAAAGAACTATTCCTTTATTACCTGAACAAAAATCAAAATCAAAACCGGAAAATATTGAATTATACCAAAAATTAGTAAATGAGACTGCATTCAGAAAAGATGTAATAATGAGAGCCTGGACTAAAATTCCGGATTTTGCAAATTGGAAAAACCGACTTGATTTAGCTATCTATGCTCACAAAATAACTTGTCCGGTTGCTATTATTCATGGCAAAAACGATAATGTAATTCCCTCCTCTCAATCAATTCAGCTTCATTCCATTATCAAAAACAATAATAAAAATGTGCATTTAGAGCTCTCCAATCTATTAGATCATGGCGATCTTAAAATAAGCCATAAAATATTGGTTGAAGTAACAAACCTGGCTAAAGCATTTAATTTTTTCACCACGCACTGCGCTAAATTGAAGGATTCTGGCACAAAAAATGAATCAATGGCTTAGAAATTTGATTTTTTAGTATATATTTGCAGCACTTTTTTAAAATTAAATATACATTATCATGCATTTGACAACCGTAGCGAAGCAAGAAATCTTCGAAAAATTCGGTAGAGCCAAGTCTACAACAGACACTGGTTCAGCTGAAAGTCAGATCGCTCTGTTCACAGAGAGGATTAACCACATTACTAGTCACTTAAAGAAAAACAAAAAAGATTTTTCTGCTGAATTAAGTCTGGTAAAATTAGTTGGTAAAAGACGTTCTTTATTGAATTACTTGCAACGTAAGGATGTATTCCGTTACAGAGCAATCATCAAAGAACTTGAAATCCGTAAGTAATCTATCTCGTATCGAAAGCAATTTCGATATTGTACTTTATTCAATTTATTAAAAAAGGGGCAGGCCATCAGGTGCTGCCCTTTTATTTTTCAAAGACGACAAAAAAATATGTCACAAGCAACAATTAAAACTTTCGAAATAGATGGCAAGACCATCAGTATCGAAACCGGACGATTGGCCAGACAAGCCGACGGAGCTGTAGTAGTAAAACAAGGCGATACTATGATTCTCGCCACAATTGTATCAAACAATGATGCAAAACCCGATATGGATTTCATGCCATTAACTGTAGATTATCAAGAGAAATTTGCAGCAGTTGGAAGAATCCCGGGTAGCTTTCACAAACGTGAAGCAAAATTATCTGATTATGAGGTTTTGGTAAGTCGTATCGTAGACCGTGCTTTACGTCCGCTTTTCCCTGATAATTACCATGCTGATACACAAGTAGCATTAACTTTAATTTCTTCTGATAAAAATATCCTTCCTGACGCATTAGTTGGCTTAGCCGCTTCTGCTGCTATTATGGTAAGTGATGTTCCTTTTAACGGACCCATTTCTGAAGTTCGTGTAGCAAGAATTGATGGCAAATTTGTTATCAATCCTTATAAAGACGAATTAGAAAGAGCTGATATGGACCTGATAGTTGCCGGTACTGAAAAGGACCTTAACATGGTTGAAGGTGAATGTGCTGAGGTAAGTGAAGTTGATATGTTAGCAGCTTTAAAATATGCTCATGAGGCAATTAAACTTCAAATAAAAGCTCAGTGGGAATTGTGTGAAATGTTAGGTGGTAAAAAACCTACCAGAGAATACAACCACGAACGTAGCAATGAAGAATTAGAAAAATCTATCAGAGAATTTGCTTTCGATAAAGTGTACGCTGTTGCCAAAGCTAAATTAGCTAAAGCAGATCGTTCTGCCGGTTTTAAAGCAATCAGAGAAGAATACAAAGCTTCATTACCTGAAGGAACCGAATTGGATTCATTCTTAACCGGAAAATATTTCCATGATGTGGAATATGATGCGGTTCGTAAAATGATTCTCGATGAAAAGCAAAGATTAGATGGTAGAAAACTGGATGAAGTTAGACCTATCTGGTCTGAAGTTGGATACCTTCCTGCTGCTCACGGTTCTGCTGTATTTACCAGAGGTGAAACCCAATCATTAACCACAGTTACTTTGGGTTCTAAATTGGATGAGCAAATGTTGGATAGTCCAATGAACGAAGGTTATGCAAAATTCCTTTTACATTACAATTTCCCAAGTTTCTCAACAGGTGAAGTAAGACCAAACCGTGGTCCGGGTAGAAGAGAAATTGGTCATGGTAATTTGGCTTTAAGAGGATTAAAAAGAGTATTACCTTCAAGAGAAGAAAATCCTTATACCATTAGAATTGTAAGTGATATTTTAGAATCAAACGGATCGTCTTCAATGGCAACTGTTTGTGCCGGTTCATTAGCTTTAATGGATGCTGGTATTAAAATTAAAAGTGCAGTATCGGGTATTGCAATGGGTTTAATTAGTGATGAAGAAACCGGTAAATATTCAATTCTATCTGATATTCTTGGAGACGAGGATCATTTAGGAGATATGGATTTTAAAGTAGTTGGTACCAAAAACGGTATCGTTGCTTGTCAAATGGATATCAAAATCAACGGTTTGAGATGGGAAATGGTTGAAGAAGCTTTAAATCAGGCTAAAGCAGGCAGATTGCATATCATGAACGAAATGAATAAAACCATTTCTGAAGCTGCTTCTGATTTAAAACCACATGCACCAAGAATTGAAACACTTTATATCGACAAAGAATTTATTGGCGCTGTAATTGGCCCTGGTGGTAAAGTAATTCAAGGAATTCAAAAAGAAACAGGCACAGTAATTTCAATCACTGAAGAAGGCGAAAAAGGTATTGTAGAAATTGCATCAAATGATGGAATTGCAATGGCAAAAGCTTTAAAAATGATTAGAGGAATTGTTACTGTTCCTGAATTAGATATGGTTTACAACGGTACTGTAAAATCTATTGTTGATTTTGGAGCATTCGTTGAAATTCTTCCTGGAAAAGACGGTTTGTTACACATTAGTGAAATCGACTACAAACGTTTACCAAACATGGAAGGCGTTTTAAATGTTGGCGATAAAATTGATGTAAAATTGATTGAAATCGACAAGAAAACAGGCAAACTTAAACTTTCAAGAAAGGTTTTATTACCTAAGCCAGAAGGTTGGGTAGAACAACCGCCAAGAGAAAGTCGTCCGCCACGCAGAGATGATAACAGAGGTGAAAGAAGAGACGATAGAAGACCACCAAGAGATAATAGAGAACCAAGAGAAAACAGGGATAATAACAATCCTTCTCAAAACTAAAATTTCTCAATGAATAAAAGGGTGATGACTGAAAAGTTATCACCCTTTTTGTTTGATTTAGTTTTGAAATTAATTTTAATAATCAATTTACACAAATAGATTTCTAAAATAAAGATGAAGCCATTTTTATCTAAATGAAATTGCGATTTTAGATTTTCGGTTAAATTTCAAGCTTCCAAAAAATCAATCTTAAGAAAAATTAAATGTAAGAATAAGATAAAAATCGAGCAAAAAAATTCTTATTTGATACAAAAATTTATAAATAGATAGATTCAAATCTGCTTATTTATACCAATTTTATATTTTTAAGAGTAGAATGAGCAGAAAATATCTTTTCCCTTCTGAAAGAATAATAACAAATTAAATTAACTTCTGTAAAAACAATCAGTTCGAACAGGCCCTTGTTACATAAATAGACAAATTAGGTTTAAAACAAGTAAATGAAGTGAAACTTTCGTTTGTTCCCTCTTCCCTTTATTGTTATAATATTGGTGATATCACCTTAAAAATGAGGAACCAAAACTAAACTTGAATCAAAATTTGTTTTACAAATGATGATGAATTTAAGAGAAGTCCAAAACTATATTTTAAACTAAGCCCACAAAGCTTCATCTTGTATTTTCAGGAGATTTCATAAATTGCAATCATGATGATGACTTATCCTGAAAATATTGCGGTGATTGGTGGAGGAAGCTGGGCTACTGCTTTGGTTAAAATTTTAAGCGAACACAAGGTTTTGGAAAACAGCCATATTAAAAGTTTAAAATGGTGGGTACGTTCAGAGGAAAAAGCAGAGTTCATCAGAAAAAACAAACACAATCCTGATTATTTAAGTTCGGTTGAAATTCATCCCGATGTGGTGGAAGTAAGTTATGATTTGGAAAGAATTGTGAATAGCTGCGAGCTTTTGGTTATAGCAGTTCCGGCTGCATTTTTAGAAGCATCATTACAGGACTTACCTGCTGATGCTTTTAAAAATAAAATCATTGTTTCTGCTATCAAAGGTTTGGTTCCAAGTACAAAACAAATTGTAGGAGATTATTTTATTGAACACAAAGGCGTTGATGAAAAGAAAGTTTTGGTGATATCAGGACCTTGTCATGCAGAAGAAGTTTCTGCTGAAAAACTTTCTTATTTAACAATCGCTGGGACAGGTAAAGAACTTGCCCGACATTTTGCAACATTATTAAGTTGTAGGTTTATAAGAACCGTAGTTTCGAGTGATGTAAGAGGAACAGAATATGGTGCAGTATTGAAAAACATTTACGCAGTAACTGCAGGTATTTGTCATGGACTCGGTTACGGAGATAATTTTCAAGCAGTATTAATTAGTAATAGTATCAGAGAAATGAAAAGATTTCTAAGAAACATTACAGATGCTGATAGAAAAATCAACCATAGCGCATATTTAGGCGATTTACTTGTAACAGGCTATTCGGTTCATAGTAGAAACAGAACTTTCGGAAATATGATTGGTAAAGGTTATACAGTACAATCTGCACAACTAGAAATGAAGATGATTGCAGAAGGATATTATGCCATCAAAAACATGTATGAACTCAACAAAAAAACGCAGGTTAAAATGCCTATTTTAGATTGTGTTTACAGCATTATTTACGAAGGTAAATCAGCAAAAATACAAATTGAAAAACTGACAGAAAAACTGGTATAAACTCCCCTATTCTGGCATTTGTCCTTCGACATAATGTTTCTCCTTTGATTTATCATAGGTAAAAACAAAAGTGCTTCTTACTCTTTCAGATTTGAGGAGATACAATATCCATACAATTGCAGCAATTACACTTCGAATTAAGCCTTTATATACTTCTTCATTTGTAGCTGAATCTTCTGAATTGAGCAGGAAAATCATGTTTAATTCTAAGAGATAAAAAATCACGACAAATAATAAACTTATGATTTGAAATCTTGGGAATGATGAACGTTTTTCCAAAAACAGCAAAATGGTAAAAATATTTAATGAAATCATTACTAATCGTAACAATAATTCAAGTAAAAAATAAGCGGGTAAATTTTCATTGTAACCCGGAGAACTTGAATCATTTATTAAATTCCAAATATTCTGATTAAAATACTGTCCATCAACTATAAAATAAATATTTGCAATAGGAGAACTAATTATATTAAATCCTAATAAAACCAACCAACCTCCAATAGGCTGAGAAAATTCTACTTCACATTCAGGAATTTTATCCCATTTATACCAATTTTTAAATGCAAAAAACATTGCACCAAAAACAATATAACTTAAAACCAGCATCAACAAATTCCATTTAAACCCACTTGATTTTGGGGACCCACCAATAGATGAATCGAGTAATTGCGAATCTGATTCCCCACCTCCCCAAGTAAATACATAAGCGGAATAATTATTCAATTTTTCAAGATTTGAATAAAACTTTTCCATTGCATCTGGAAATACAGTGTGATACCTTGTTTCAAAACCATACATTAATTTCACTGTATTTTTAGCACTATTGGCACTATTAAAATAAAAATTGAAGTTATTATCGATAATCTTTTCATTCTGTTCTGTAATAGGCCATTCTTCCGGTAATTTAATAAACATCGTAAGTTTGGCATTCAATGGATAATTAATTGAATAAGGAGTATTTCTAGTTCGGGATTCAGGAAAAGCAAGCTGAGTTAAAATAAGTTGAGGATAAACCTCAAAACTCATGAGTTCATCTTTTGTATCAAATTTCCATTGTTTACTTAATTCATAATTCTCCTCAACCAAAATCACATTTTGATTTTCATTATCAGTTAAAACCAATGATTTATCAACCTTTACATTTCCATATAAATTATTGTAGAATTTCAAGTATTCCTTTTCAATATAATCTCTGCTCTCAGATGCAAAGTAATAACGCATTCTGTCGGCATCACGTCCGGTATACTTGCTTATAACTTTGAGTTTAATAGGCTGAATAGAATCTATAACTTCAAAATGTTCCTCAAATTCTGATTTTGAAATAAGAAAATTTCCCGGAATCATTGCCAAAGAATTATTACCCGGATTAATAAATAAACCTTCATGATAATCAGGAAATTGCAATGCACTCAAAACCCCTCTTTGGTATGAAATAGTTGGATCTACAAAATAGTATTCTCCCTTAAACATAAACCTCACTACAACATGATTAAATTGTAGTGGTGATGGCAATTCATCTACCAATCCAACTTTTCGCTCAGTATGAACCAAGACCGGAATTGCTTGGTAATCCTTCATATTGAGCATGGCACAAAGCAAATAAGATTTATCCTTACAATCTCCAAAACGCCTTTTTAACACACTTTCCGGTTTTGATGGTTTGTGAGAATTTTCGCCAACTTCAAATCCTAAATAACGAATCTCATCTTGTACAAATCGAATAATATTTGTTACTTCTTCATGATCGGACTTAGCTTTGAGGGATAACTCATTCACCTTTTTCAAAACCTCCGGATTTCTTTCATTAAATGGATACAAAGGCAAAGCCCAATCAACTACCTCTCTCCAATTTTTATATTCAGTAATGGTAAACTCAGGAAAGGTATAATAGTGACCCGGAGTATTAATTTCACCTTGAATTGCTTCTAAACAAGAGGTTTGAAAATACAATTCTTTTAACTCACCACTAAATCTTGTTTTAAGAGAAATGCTCTTTTTTCCAATGGTTTTACTTTTGAAAATTCTGTTTTTGTTAGCTAAAATCCTGAAATTTAAAAGAGGAATTGGTTGTGAAAATCCAACACCTACTCTTTGAAAAAACTTGTCACCTAATACCGGATTAAACCCAATCAAACTATAATCATATTCAATAATATCACCTTTTCGAATATCATCTAAAGCAATAAAGGCAGTTTTAGAACCATCATATA
>CALRIT020000011.1:0-136390 GCA_943361925.1 Vulcanococcus limneticus LL
TGTGTTTTCTTCTATCTATTGTCAAATTCTTTGAATAGTCAAAGAGTTTATATGAACTTTTAAGATCTTCTTGGTGACTTTAGCGATGGTGTCCACCTCTTCCCATTCCGAACAGAGAAGTTAAGCCCATCAGCGCAGATGATACTTGGGTAACACCTGGGAAAGTATGTCGTTGCCAAGTCCTTTAAAACCTCATTCTAATCAGTGAGGTTTTTTTTTGCCCTCTTTTTGGAATGTTAATCAAATGCTCGTATATTTGTTATTATATTTAACAATTATGAAGGTTTATTTTGGTCTTAATCTCAAATTTCTTCGAAATCGCGCTAAGTTATCGCAGGAGCAATTGGCTTTGGAGTTTAATATCACCAGGTCGAAATTAAATAGCTACGAGAATGAAGTGGCTTTAAATCCTCCGATAGATTTTATACTACAAATTTCTAAACATTTTGAAGTTCCGATTGAAGCCTTATTACTCAATAACCTCGAAAATTCTGAGTTTAAATTGAGAGAATTAAACCAGGAATTTATTAGTGGTAGTAAATTACGTGTTTTAGCAACTACAATTGATTCCAATAATAAAGAAAATATTGAACTGGTTCCTTTAAAAGCCAAAGCAGGATACCTTGCCGGTTATAATGATCCTGAGTTTATTGGAAGTTTGCCCAATTTTCAATTGCCGTTTTTGTCAAAAGAAAGAAAGTACAGAGCTTTTCAAATTGATGGAGATTCAATGTTGCCGATTAAACATGGTAGTTATGTTGTAGCAGAATATGTTACCAACTGGCATGAAATTAAAACAGGAGATGCCTATGTTTTAATCACTCAAAATGAAGGTGCTGTTTTTAAAATTGTAACAAATAATTTGGCGGCAAAACGCTCTTTAAATCTTCAATCGCTTAATCCAATTTATTCACCTTATGATATTCCAATTAAAGAGGTGTTTGAAGTTTGGAAATTCATCAATTATTTTAGTCAGGAATTACCTGAACCAATTAGTACAAACGATCAAATACTTCAACGTTTAGCAGCAGTTGAAAGTCGTTTGAGTGGTTTTGTAGATTAAGGAATTCATCACTAATTTGCTTTAAAGCGGTTACTTGTTTTTAATAAAAAGATAATTATTTATAAATCAGTTTGAGCCAAAGCAATGACAGAATTAGAGAAATATATTCATATTTATTTTGGCGTTGGTTTAGACGACTTATCCAAAATTAGCTCGCTTTTTAAACCGGTAACATTAAAAAAAGGAGACTTTTTCCTTAAAACAGGAAGGCTTTCAGATAGATTGGGTTTTGTTCAAAGTGGCATCATTCGAGAATATGTAAATCTGGATGATAAGGAAGTAACCAAGTGGATTTCAACCAAAGGCTACTTTGTGGTTGATTTAGCTAGTTTCGTTTTTGATAAATCTGCGAGGTGGAATATTCAAGCATTAACCGATTGCGAAATTTATATTATCGATAAAAAAGATTACCAAAAAATTGGTGAAGTAGTTCCTCGTTGGATAGAATTAGAGAAACTATTTATTGCAAAATGTTTCACCGTTTTAGAAGATAGAGTTTTGCAACATTTGTCTTTGACTGCAGAAGAGAGGTATCATCAACATTATAATTTCAATAAAGAATTGTTTCTACAAGTGCCATTGCAATACCTTGCTTCCATGCTTGGTATGACACCAGAAACTTTTAGTAGAATAAGGAAAAAGGCTACTAAGTAATCTTCTTGATATTTGTCAAGAGCAAGCCTTGATTTTGTGACAACCTTTGTATTGTTAAATCAAACAAATGAAAATCATTTCAAAATCAATTCTACTAACAACAATTAGCTTGATAATTTCAACAGGCTTATTTGCTCAAAACAATTCTAAAATGAAACAAATTAACACCAATGCTCCTGTAAAGTGCAGCAAAACAATTCTTATTAATGCAAGTCCTGAAAAGGTTTGGTCTGTTTTAACCAATATTAAAAATTGGGCAAACTGGCAACCAGAAATTAGTAATGTTCAATTATTAGGAGAGGTAAAGCCGGAATCTAATTTTATTTGGAAAACAGGTGGTGCTAAAATTCATTCAACTTTACATACTGTTGAACAAAATAAAACTTTTGGATGGACGGGTAAAACTTTTGGGATGTATGCCATTCATAACTGGACTCTAACAGAAGTAAATGGACAAACCAAAGTTACAGTTGATGAAAGTATGGAAGGTTTTTTAGCAAAACTTTTTAAAAAGTCTTTTAATAAAAACCTCGAAAAAGGCATGCAAAATTGGTTGGAATTCTTGAAGAAAGAATGTGAAAAATAGTTGAATATTTAAGCTGATTAAATGATCCAACAGAGCCTAATTGTTTGTTTTCCAAATTGATAATATGAACGTAAAAGTATTATCAATTTGGAAAACAATCACAAGTATTAAATAAAAGAGATTGTTTAAAGCTCAACCTCATTTTGTAATTTTCCTTTGGCAAAATCAGCAGCAAAATCAACAAATACTTTATAAGCAGGAGTGAAGGAGAATTTTAAATCACCATTTCTTTCTGTGATATTTCTTCTTGCTAAAGTGCGTACAAAATCTCTTCTGCTTTCGCCATTTTTAAGTTGGTTATTATTGCTGATTAATTCCGCATAAGCACTATTCTCAAAGTATTCGTCAACTTTCTCATGCTCAAATTCAGCATATTGAATTTCTTCTAAAAAGTTTTTTCCGTCTTTATCTAGTTCATAGCTTAAAATAGCAAAGAATAAACAGATATCTCTACTCAACTGTTCTCCGGTTTCATAAGAAAGGATGAAACCATAGTCAGTTTTTATTTCTAGTTCATATCCAAAACTTTCTTTAAAAAATTTGTTGTAAAAATCCTGGTTCTCCTTCAATGAGGTGAATTTTTGATCACTGGCAAGGATGAATTTCCCGCCCATTAAATCACTAACAATGTCTTTATGATATCTAGGAAATTCCATATCTGTTTATTTTAATTTTTGGCACTCTTAAATTCATTTGGCTGGTTCTAATTAAACTTCTGTCATCATTTGCATCTACTTCTAAACTTATTCCATCTTCGAATAAAAGTGCTGTAAGTGCAAAAAGTTTATCTGTTTCAATTTGTTCGTATTCCGATTTTAATGTTAATCCACACCATTCAAAAAAGCTATCCAACGGTAACTGCTGCATCATTTTATCTTTATACAAATCTTTATTAAATACCCATTTGTCAGAGGATGCGCGTGGATCTTCTAAAATGATTGTTTCTTCGTTTTCAAATTGCTGAACATATTCCTGGGCATTTAAGTACATGTCGTTACTGTACGGATAATGCCTTTCTGTTTTGAATACTTTAGGTAAAGTTACTTTATTTGGTGCTTTTAAGAATTCAATCCAACCTGTTAGAATTACAGATTCGGTTCTAATACGTTCAATGAGTGGCAGTAATTCATTAGTTAACAATTTTGATTGCTTCAATAAATCATCGTTGGTTTGAACCAAAAAGACATACAACTTTTCGAATTGTAATCTAATCACTTCATCGTCAAAATTTAAACGTCTGATGTTTACATAATTTGAAATATCAAATAATCTATTGGTGATAGATTCAGAATGATTGATATCTAAAATATTGTTTAATGGCGTGATATAATAATCAATCCAAAAACTCGCTTTACGTACTTTTTCTTTGTAGTCTAATTTGTCAACGTTTGACTTCAGTTCGCGGGTTTCGGCCAATAAGCGAATGGTGTTTTTTTCTACTGCTTCGCTAAACTCTTTGATTTCGTTGTACAAGTCATTAATCCTGCTTGCTAAAATTAGTTTATCGCCATTAATTCCATCTCTAATTTTTTTGAATAATAAAGAAATTGAGCTTTCATATTTCTGAATAGTTTCTGGAAGTAAGGGACGAAATTCATTTAAAATGAATTCAAATAATTTGAAATAAGTATCTCTGAATTCAAAATCATCGCCAAGTTTGCGTAGAATTTTATAATCTAAAAGTTGTGGTAAGATTTCATTTCCACGATCGGCTAAAATTTCAGCCAATTGTTCTTTTCTGATGATACTACTTTCAGCTTGCAGGTCGAATAAATCTTTTAAACTATCAAAGTAGTTGGCAAGAAAATTCAGTATGGTTTTTGGTTCTGCTTTAATCATAATCTTACCAATAATTACATATTGTTTCTCTCACCATACATCGCATTCACCTTTTCATTGATGTTGATTTTACCTGCATTTGGATAAATGAAGTAATACTTTCCAAAACCAGCAACAGCATCCGGAGCTGCAAAAATTGGAATAAAATGATGCTCCTTACAGAATCTTACTAATTCAGGACGGTTTTGTTTATCAATTGTTGCTACCTCATCAATGAATAGAGCAATTCTGTTTTCATCATCGTTTAAAGCAAGTCGGTTAATGATATTCATAATAATCATTAAACGAATCATTTTATCGGTACCATCCGATTCAATTTGCTCGTTTAAATCAACAGGTTTGGTTGTACCTTTTCTTGTTAAGTGTAAGGTGATATCGAACAAATCATCGAACTCAATTTTTCGGCCTGAATCCAGATAATTATCAAGAACTTTAAGGTTTTCTGAATGATCGAATTCAAACATCAATTGACCACGAACTTGTTGAATGGAACTAATCTTTTTCACCTCTTCAACCAATCTTTTATTATCAACCAATTCAATGGTTAATGATTCAATATCAGAGATTCTGGCTTGTGATAATTTGCTGTTGAATTTATTGTAAACAAACTCTTTAAACTCTTCATAACGCTTCAATAAAGTAAAAGCAGGATTTGCAAATTGGGTTGAAATACTTTCCAATAAACTTGAAATTGAACGCTCTTTGTCTTCAATTAATGCAATTTCCTCTTCAACATATTTTATAAAATCAACTTCATCTGCAAAGGTTGATTGTAGTTTATCTCTTAATTTTTCGAATAGCTTATCCTTAGAAACTTTTAGTTCGTTTCTATCGCTCATGTTGATTTGAACCTTTTTATAAAGATTGTCCAAATCATCTGAAGTTTCGTATTCTTCACCAGCCAAACCAAAGGTGTCCAGGGTTTGTTTGTATTCCTGTAGCTCTCTTATTCTTCTTTCTCTTTTATCTTTTTCAACAATCATTTCCTGCACTTCCAATTGCTTTTTTGCAATGGAATCAGCAAGTCTTTTTTGTTCATTTTCTAATTTCTGATTTTCTTCATTTAGGGTGCTTAGTTCCTGTTTTAATTTTTCAATCGATTTTTGAACAGCAGGTTTACTCTTGATTTTTTGAATTTTCAATTTGATTTCCTCCATCTCTTCCTGGATGGCTTTTAAATCATTTTGAGATTTTTCAAAGTCTCTTACAACCTCAAAAAGTGCTTGCTGATTTTTTAAATCTAATTTTGCATTGGCTAATAATTCCTTGATTTCATCTACTGATTGAAAATCTTTAGGTGATAGATTTTTAGAAATATCAATTTCTCCATCAAAAATTTTCAAGCTATCAGTAACTTTATGAATGGCTTTGATAACCTGATCACCGGGTAAACTTTTAATTTCTTCACTTAAAATAGCATTTAATAATTTACGGTTTTCTTTATTGCCCGAAATTTTATTAATCAATAAGTTACTGTAATTTTTTACCTGATTTTCGAACCTTGAAATCTGGTCATTTAATTGGTCGATTCTGAATTCAATCTGGCGGCTGTTCAATTTTTGAACTTCAACCATTGTTATTCTACTTTCAACTTCTTTTCTTTTTTTGTCAAGATTAGCAAGTGCTTCACTTAATAATTCTATTGGATCGAATGAATTAATGATTTTTAACTCATTTTCTTTTTCATTTAAAGAATAAGCTCTGCTTTTTATCTCAGATTCTTTACCACCAATTTTTCTGTCGAAATCAGCTTTTTGAGGAATTAAATCCTCGTTGATATCCATGTTTATTTTAGCAATGTATTGATTCTTTTCAACCAATTGTGCTTGTAAAGATGGAAGGGTTGTTTCGTAATTTTTAGTAAAACCATAGAATAATTGGTCAATGATTCGTGCTTTAGCATTGTACTGACTTACAACTTCTCTAAAATCATCGAATTCATTTTTTACCGATTTAAGGTTTCTGATTTCGTTATTAATTTTTCTTAAATCAACAATATCCTTTTTGTTTTTCTGAGAAAAATTCAACATTTCATTTTCCCTGTTATCAGCAATAATTAGCGCCTCTTTCAGGTTTTTATTGGTGATAAGTTTAGTATTGATGAGGTATCTGTAAATACGGGAAAAGTTATTACTTAGTCCTTCAGTTTTAACAGTATCTTCAAGCCAAACAACTCCATTGTTTCTGCGACCTCTTTGGTAAACGGTATTAAAAACTTCACGTTTATCTTTAAACTGTTCAAATTCAACGCCTCTTTCGGCAATTGCAGCTTGAACTTCATCAAATTTTAATAATCTTTTATCAGAACCAACAAAATATTCTTCTTTGTATTCACTATTAAATTTGAAATACTCCAGTTCACTATCACTATTTCTTTTAACTAGAATGCAGTAATATGATTTTTTAAAGATTTCAAAAACGATATAACTCTGATTATGATTTGGGAAATAATGGTGCAATGTTTCTTTATCACCCCTTCTTTGACCGGAAAAAGTCATTTTATTTCCATCAATAATAAAAAGGAAATTGAGGGCATAAATCAGGGTGCTTTTTCCAATATTGTTTGGGCCAACCAGTTGCAAACTATCACAATCGTTTAGTCTGATTTCTGCTTTTCCATAAACTTTGGAATTGAGGATGGTTAGGGACGTTAACATGCTTTTAATTTGAATTAAACGGAGCAAATTAATTCCCAAAAGCGACAAGAAACTCACACAAAACCCACAATTTACTTTGTATAATTTACTTGCTTAGTGTACAATAAGTTTAATGCGAATCCGGTATTTTAAATAATAAAATTTGGTTTTCGTTAAGTTCCTGATAAGCATAGTCGTAGCAAGCAAATTGGGTTGAATTACTTTCTTTTTTGATGGTTTGTGTATGGTAACCAAAATGGAATCCCATTTCAAGCAAACTTCTTTTTTCAATGGTTGGCTGACTGTTTTGTTTTTGGAAGAATTTAGCCAGAATTTTTCTGTTTTTAAGAAGAATGTAGTGGATTTGTCTCCTCAAGTTGGTTTGATCAGGAGCTTTTTTATGATGAAATGTACTTCTACAATTATCATCACAGAACTTTTTATCGATTCTACCTTTTAGTTGCTCTCCGCAATTCTGACAGTTTTTCATATTAATGGTTATTTTTTTTTGAAAATTACCATTGTAGAAATTACCTGCCTCCAAAAATTAAACTTCCAACCCTAATCATTGTACTACCACAATCGGCCGCAATGCCATAATCACCGCTCATTCCCATGGATATTTCTTTAAAATTTTCATCGTTTTTGAAAAATGAAGATTTAAGGGATTCATGAATCGATTTAAGGTTTAAAAATTCGTTTTTAATGATTTCCTTATTTTCTGTATTGGTCGCCATTCCCATGACACCACAAATTTGAATATTATTGAGATTGGCTAGTTGTTTTTGGTTGATTAAGTCAATTGCTTCTGCCTCACTTAAACCAAATTTAGTTTCTTCTTTGGCGATATAAATTTGAAGTAAAACATTGATAATGCGATTGTTTTTAAGAGCTTCTTTGTTTGTGACTTCCAGTAGTTTATAAGAATCTATTGAATGAATCATGCTTACAAAAGGAGCAATATATTTTACTTTATTTGTTTGAAGATGTCCAATCAGATGCCATTCAATATCTTTTGGCAAATTTTCGTATTTAGAAACAAGTTCCTGAACTTTGTTTTCACCAAATATTCTTTGACCGGCTTCATAAGCTTCTAAAATTAAACTTTCGGGTTTAGTTTTACTTACGGCAATTAGTTTAACTTTGTGGCCCGTTTCTTGTTGTATTTTTTCAATATTTGCTCCAATCATAATCTATGTTAAGAAAATTCAAATATCTGTTAATGCTTTCATTTCTGATAACTTTATCATGTAATGCGGGTAAGTCTGAAATAGTAAAAGCACCTGATGATTTATTGAATCGTCAGCAAATGTCTGCAATTCTAACTGATATTCATGTTGCTGAATCGAAAGTAAATGCACTGAATATTTTTGGGGATTCTCTGATTCAATCGAATTTAGATCACTATGCGATAGTTTTTGCTAAGAATAATTGCTCTCAGGAACAATTTCGCTCAAGTTTTAGCTATTATTTGAGTGTTCCGGTTGATTTAGACAGTATTTATATTGATGTTTTAAATAATTTGACATTGCTCGAAGCCCAGCATCAGGCAGGATATATTCAGGAAAAGCAGAGTCCGGCTGATTCATCTGTGATGACGAAACCGAACTAATTTTGTTTAGTGTTGTTGATTATAAAAAAGTAGAAAATTGCCTTATCCAAAAAACTTAGAAAATAAACTCGAATTCGACCAAGTTAAAGAACTCGTGAGTGCCCGCTGCTTATCTGTTATGGGGCAGCAATATGTTTCAAAAATTCGATTTGTAAATCGTATTGATTTATTGGCTAAAATGCTTGAACAAACAAAAGAGTTCAAAACCATTTTAAGCGAAGACAATACATTTCCTTCAGAAAATTATTACGATATTAGTATTGCTTTAGCCAAAGCCAGAATTGAAGGAATTTGGTTGCTTGAGGAAGAATTACACCAAATGAAACTGGTGCTGATGTCTTTTCTTCAAATCACTAAATTCCTAAGAGAAAGAGGTGGTAAATATCCTCAACTTGAATCTTTACTTGAAGGTTTGATTTATAATGATATCCTCATTCGTAGAATTGAACGTGTTTTAGATAATGAAGGTGTAATGCGTCCAAATGCAAGCCCGGAATTATCAAAAATTTCTTCAAAAATCAACGAAAAAGAAACGGAAATCCGTAAAAGAATCAATCGCCTTTTTGAGAAAAATACTACCTTAGGTTATTTAACTGATAATATCGGAATTACCATTCGTGATGGCAGATTGGTATTGCCTGTTTTGGCAGAACATAAACGACATGTTCCGGGTTTTGTGCATGATGAATCTCAAACAGGACAAACAGTTTATATTGAGCCTACAGATTGTTTTGAATTCAATAATATTCTAAGGGAATTACAAATAGCTTATCGTCGTGAGCGTGAAAGAATTTTATTGGATTTAACAGATCAAATTCGACCACATTTACAAGAAATAGAGCAAAATCTTAACCGCATGGGCTTGTACGATTTTATTCGTGCTAAAGCTTTATTAGCTCTCGAAATGAAAGCTGATATGCCGATTTTGAGTAAACATCCAGGACTAGAAATGTACCAAGCTTATCATCCATTGTTGAGAATGAGTCATGATAAACAAAAAGTTGAAACGGTTCCACTTTCTATCAAACTCAATTCGGAAAAACATATTGTCGTAATTTCTGGACCAAATGCCGGTGGTAAATCTGTTTGTTTAAAAACTGTAGGTTTACTTCAATACATGTTACAATGCGGATTTTTAATTCCTTGTCAGAGCCACAGTGTAATGGGTGTTTACAAGGAAATGATGGTTGATATTGGTGATGAACAAAGTATCGAAAATGATTTGAGTACTTATAGTTCACATTTGTTACATATGAAGAGCTTTTGTGATTTTGCAGATGGTAAAACATTGTTTTTAATAGATGAATTTGGCACAGGAACTGACCCTCAATTTGGTGGTCCTTTGGCTGAAGCAATTCTTCATCACCTAACACAAAAAAGAGCACATGGTGTAGTTACAACACATTTTAGTAATCTTAAACATTTTGCTGCAAATACCAACGGACTTGAAAATGCATCGATGTTATTTGACCATGAAAGAATGCAACCTCTCTACCGATTAGAAGTAGGAAAACCTGGAAGTTCATATGCATTTGAATTGGCTACAAAAAGTGGTTTGCCTGAACATATCATCAATTATGCTAAAAATAAAGTTGGTGGTAAACAAAGACGTGTTGATGATTTATTGCTTGATTTAGAGAAAGAACAAAAGCAGGTTCATGATTTAAAAGATAAACTAAGAGAAAAAGAAGCCAAAGCAGAAAAATTGGTTCAGCAATACGACCAATTAAAAGCAGGCATCGAAGCCAATAAACGTGAACTAATCAAAAAAGCAAAACAAGAAGCATTATCGGTAATTAGTGAAGCTAATAGTAAAGTAGAAGCTGTTATTCGTGAGTTAAAAGAAAAGCAAGCTGATATTGAAAGTCAGCGTAAAGCCCGCACAGAAATTAAGGAGCAGCTTGTTGAATTGAAAAGCTTTGTAGAAGAAGAAGAAAAAGTAGATCGTGAAGAGAAAGCTACAAAAACAAAAATTGTAGATGGTGAAATCAAAGTAGGTTCATCAGTTAAAATTCAAGACCAGGACAATATTGGAGAAGTATTGGAGCTGAATAAAAACAAAGCTGTTATTGCATTAGGCGGATTAAGAACTACAGTTGATTTAAAGAAATTACAATTAGTTGAAACACCTGCATCACAAAAACCAAGAATAAGTGAAGCTGCAAAAGGTATTGATATGAATGAAAAGATGAAGTATTTTCAGCCTGAATTAAACCTGATTGCTAAAAGGGGAGAAGAAGCTGTTAAAGAACTTCGTAATTATTTAGATGATGCTTATTTATTAGGAATAAAAGAAGTGAGAATTGTTCATGGTAAAGGATATGGCATCTTAAGAAAATTAGTTCGTGAACATTTGCAATCGAATAAATTGGTAGCCTCTGTAAAAGATGAACACATAGATTTTGGTGGGGATGGCGTAAGTTTAGTTACCTTGAACCATTAATTCTGCTACAACATAAATTATATTTTTTTATTTGATAAGATCTGTTGTTTCTCTTTATCAAGGATATTCAAAAGATCTTATCAAATTCATTCCATCTTTTTTTAGATGTTAAAGTGTGCATTTTAATACTAGTGAGAAAGGATTATTCCTTTATAAGAATATCCGGATGTAAACCCCAATTATTTTTATTAAATCCAGAATATATTGAAAATTATTTAAAAGAAATTTTGGAATTTAATAGCTCCATTCAATGAAATTAATGACATCGAAGGTTGTCAAACGTTTATAAATTTTCGTGAAAAGAAGAGGACAATCATATTCCTTTAATGGATTGATTAGAAATTGAAGTTTTATTCTTCATACTCTATCAAAAAATTGAATAACAATTCTGACCTTTCAATTTAGCCCTCATTAAACACAGTTAATTTTATTCAAACCTTTTTTGACATTATTTTAAAAAGATAGTTTTAAATAAATCGTTTATAAGTATAAAGTAATCTGCCCAAAATAGTAGTATTGTTTCAAATTGGGAATGTTTTTTGGGGTCTGGTTTTTTGTAAATTATTGATATTCATGTTTTTATTCGTTTTGGCACAGCTTTGGTTATTAGAAAACCAAAATCAAAACCATGAAAAATCAATTTGTAATCCTACTATTAACTTTAACTGTCCTGGGGGCATGTAAAAAAGATTTAGTTTCGAAATACAACGAAACAAACAGTACCGGAAATTCTTCTTCGACGAATGTTTCAAGCATGAAGGACATTAAAGTTCCTGATGGCTTTAAATGGGAAACAACAAAAACTTACAATCTGGATATAACTTTCAAAACTCCTAGTGATGAAATGGTTGAATCGTCATTGGTTAAAGTAATGACAGATTCTTACTATAACAAAGGTGAAGTATTATTAAAGGCTTCAACAGGTTCAAACGGAAATATCAAAACTCAAATTACACTTCCTGCAACAATGAAACAATTGGTTTTAAATGTTGCGTACTTAGGATTGCCAAGAGATATTATTGTTGATTTAAATTCAACTAATATTAAACATCAGTTTGGGGGAACAAATTCAGATAGAATTACTACAGTGGTAAATGTAGTTCCAGGAAAAAAATCTTTGGGAAAAGGCGCTGTAAGTAAATTCAATGTTGTGCCTTCAAATCGCACATGGAATAGCATTGGAGTTCCTAATTATAAAGAGCCGGTAAATGATAATATCAATCAGACATTACTAGCTAATATTCATTCAGCATTACCTGAAGGTACTCCGGTTAACCAGAATTCACCAATGTTTGATGAGTCGGCTGTGAGAGTAATTAAAGTTAACCAAACTGCTGATGTATATGTAACTTTTGTAAGTGAGGATGCTGGTTATTATAATTCATTGTTTTACTATACGTATAACGAAAACAATCCTCCTTCGTCTCCTTCTGATATTGCTAAATACACAGTACTTTTTCCTAATACTTCTTTCGTTGGTTCAGGTGGTGGCTTGGTTTCCGGTAATAAAGTAAAATTAGGAAACTTTCCTGCAGGTACTGTGATTGGTTATGGAATTGCTGCTGATGGATGGTGGGGTTCTCCTTACGGGTTCAATGGTGTTACTGAAGGAAACTGGGTATTGTTTGGACAAAAGAATTTAAATCCTGAAGATGATAATTCATTAAGACAGCACATGGTATTATTAAATGATGCTCAAAACGATAGATTTATTATGGCTTTTGAAGATATCAATAGAGAAGAGGGTTCTGATAATGATTTTAATGATGTAGTTTTTTATACAACTTCAAATCCTGCTAATGCAATTGATGATAATGATGTTCCTCCTTTAAACGATGCAGATGACCAAGATAATGATGGTGTAGATGATGTTGATGATGAATATCCAACTGATCCAAACAAAGCTTTCAATAATCCTACTGGTACAGGTTCTATTGCTTTCGAAGACCAATGGCCATCAACAGGTGATTACGATTTGAATGATGTTGTTGTAAACTATAACTACAATGTTGTTACCAATGCTACTAACAAAGTTGTAAGAGTAGAAGGAAGTTTAACTTTACGTGCAACAGGTGGTTCTTTCCAAAACGGATTCGGTGTTCAGTTCCCGGTTGAAAGAAGCAAAGTTAGCGGTGTAACAGGTGCTACTTTAGAAGCAGGACAAACAAATGCAGTTTTAATCATGTTCAATAACATGCGTACTGAAATGACCAACTGGAATACAGTTAAACCAGGTGGAACTAGTCCTGCAGTAACATACAATGTAGCTTTCAATGTAAGCAATGGTCCTAGTATTTCGACATTCGGATTAAGTTGTTACAATCCATTTATCTGGAATGGTAGCATGGGCAGAGGATATGAAATTCACTTAGCAGGAAAAACTCCAACAGATCTAGCTAATGGTTCAGTGTTCGGAACTAATAGAGATGCAAGCAATATCGCAACTGGTGATACCTATGTAAGCAAAAACGGAAGATTACCATGGGCAATTCAAACACCTGCTAACTTTAGCTATCCAAAAGAAAAAGCTGATATCAATACAGCATACAGCAAGTTTGCTAGCTGGGTAGTATCTGGTGGAACATTATTCACAGATTGGTACTCAAACACCAGTGGATACAGAAACGCAGAAAATATTTATTAATCGAAAGAAGAATAAATCAGAATAATCAATAAGAATGTGAAGCTACATTCAAATAGAAATTAGATCGTATCCGACTCAACCTTTACTTACAAAAAGCCCTGTGCAACTAGTTGCATGGGGCTTTTTGTAAGTAAAGACTTTGGCTATTGGCTTTTAGCTATTGGCTTTTTTGAAGGCTTCTGGCTACTAGCATCTGGCAACTGGCTTTGATTTGAGTAAATAGAACATGCATTTATACTGAGCTAGATTTAAAAAAAGCGGTAAACGTAATTTAGGCTTTTTAGAGCCGGCTTTTGGCTCTTTGCTGTTAGCTTTTGGCTTTCATTTGAAGCTGCTGGCAACTGGCCTCTTGCAACTGGCTTTGATTTGAGTAAATAGAACATGCAATTAAACTGAGCTAGATTTAAAAAAAGCGGTCAACGTAATTTAGGTTCCCAAATTAAAAACATTGACCATAAAAAATTGGATTTCACTATCTGCAGAATCTCCAAAGCCCTGAATGGGCGTAATTCGTTATTAGCTGTCAATGTGTTTTAGGTTTTTACAAATACATCATAAATATTAATCAAAAACCAAGTTCTTTTAGTCCTTTCTCTTTTTGGGAAAAAGTTTCGTTTTGGGTTGCTTGTTTTGGTTTTCATTTTGTTTGTGTCTTGGTTATTAGGTATTTGTGTTTTGTGGCACAAGTTTAGCTTACTATATAAAAACACAAAAATCACAAAATGAAAAAAATATATCTTCCATTGTTCCTAGGTTTAGCTTTACTAGGTTCATGTAAAAAAGATTTAGTTTCGAAGTATAATGAAACTTCGGGCACAACAGATGGTTCATCTGTAAATGTATCAAGCATGCAAGATTTAAAAGCGCCTGCCGGTTTTAAATGGGAAACTACAAAAACCTATTCAATTACTATAAAATTAAAGGATAACCAAGATGTAGCTGTTCCTTCTAAAATGGTTAGATTGATGAACGATGGTTTGGTAAATCAAGGTGTAAATTTAGTTCAAGGTGCTACCAATGCACAAGGTGAATTTACAACTTCTTTAACTATACCTTCAGGTATGAAAGAATTAGTATTTAATACTTCTTTCATTGGTATTGCAGAAGATATCATCATTCCTTTAACTTCATCAAATATCAATATTACTTTAGGTGGATCTAATCCTGCTAAGTTTAATACAGTTACTCCAAAAGAAATTACAAATACCAGTTTGGGAAAAGCAGTAGTTAATAAATTTAATGTTCTTCCTTCTTCACGTACCTGGTCAATGACATCAGATGGTGGTGTTCCTAATTATTTAGAAACAAATGATGTGGTGGGTCAGGGATTAATGAATTCAATAGCAACTGCTTTGCCTTCAGGTATCCGTTTAAAAGCGAATTCTCCAATGTTAGATGAAAACGCAGTTCGTACAATTCATGTTAATAAACTAGCTGATGTTTTTGTAACTTTTGTTAGTGAAGGTGCTTCATATAAAAATGTATTGTTTTACTATACTTATAATGAAAACAATCCTCCTGCTTCTCCAAATGATATCACTAATTACACAGTTGTTTTTCCAAATACTTCTTGGACAAATTCAGGTGGTGGATTAACAACTGGTAACAAAGTTAAATTAGGAACTTTCCCTGCCGGAACTGTAATTGGATATGGTATTGCTGCAAATGGTTGGAGAGGTGGTTCTGATGGTTGGAATGGTGTAACTCCGGGTTTATGGACAGTTTTCGGTGAAAAATCTTTCAATCCTGAAACTGATAATTCATTAAAACAACACATGGTTTTATTAAGCGATTTAGCTAACCACAGAATTGTAATGGGTTTTGAAGATATCAAACGCGATTTGAATAATTGTGATCATGATTTTAATGATGTAATGTTTTATACAACTTCAAATCCTATTGATGCTTGTGATGATGAAGATATTCCACCTTTACCTCCAGTTAAAGATGAAGATGGTGATGGTATTGATGATGAAGATGATGATTATCCAACAGATCCTAATAAAGCTTTCAATAATCCTACAGGTACAGGTTCAATAGCTTTCGAAGACCAATGGCCATCAACAGGTGATTACGATTTGAATGATGTTGTTGTAAACTATAACTACAATGTTGTTACCAATGCTTCAAATAAAGTTGTAAGAGTAGAAGGAAGTTTAACTCTTCGTGCAACAGGTGGTTCTTTCCAAAACGGATTCGGTGTTCAGTTCCCAGTTGAAAGAAGTAAAGTGACTGGTGTAACAGGTGCTACTTTAGAAGCTGGACAAACCAATGCAGTTTTAGTATTATTCCAAAACATGCGTAACGAAATGACCAATTGGAACACAGTAAAACCAGGTGGAACTAGTCCTGCAGTAACTTACAATGTAGCTTTCAATGTAAGCAATGGTCCTAGTCTTTCAACATTCGGATTAAGTTGTTACAATCCATTTATCTGGAACGGAAGCATGGGTAGAGGATATGAAATTCACTTGGCTGGAAAAACTCCAACAGATTTAGCTAATGGTTCAGTATTCGGAACCAACAGAGATGCAAGTAATATCGCAACTGGTGATACTTATGTAAGCAAAAACGGAAGATTACCTTGGGCTATCCAAACTCCAGCAAACTTTAGCTATCCAAAAGAAAAATCAGATATTAATACAGCCTACAGCAAGTTCGCTAGCTGGGTAGTATCAGGTGGAACATTATTCACAGATTGGTACTCAAATACCAGTGGATATAGAAACGCAGAAAATATTTATTAATTGAAAGAAGAAATAAATCGGTAGTCCTACCCAACAAAAATCCCCGTGCAAGTTTTGCACGGGGATTTTTGTTGGGTAGGCTTCTGGCTACTAGCCTCTTGCAGCTGGCTTTGATTTGTTTTATGAGAAGGATTATTTTTCTAATTAAAATTTCAAAGTTTCAATAGAATACAATTATTCATTTACTGAATTTTTAGGCCAGTAGCTAGCTGCCAGATGCAAAACAAACGCTTGCTACTATCCTCTTGCAGCTGGCTCTGATTTGTTTTATGAGAAGGATTATTTTTCTAATTAAAATTTCAAAGTTTCAATAGAATACAATTATTCATTTACTGAATTTTTAGGCCAGTAGCTGGCTATTAATTTGACTTAAAAGAATGATTATTTTTTTAATTTAAATTTCAAAGTTTCATTAGTACACTATTATTCAATTACTGAAATTTTAGGCCAGTAGCCAACTGCCAGTCGCCAGAGGCTACATTTGACAATGTTCCGATACAATTTCTTTTTCAAAAAAGATGCTTCCCATTTTGTCGAAGATGAGATTGTCATCTGTTGTTAGGAATCTAAGTTTACCTGATTTGCCACATTTGTTTTCTATCTCAGGATGTCTTTTCAAGTAGTCTTTTAAACTGTGTGCAATGACTTCTCCTTGAGCTAAAACTTTGATGTTTTCAGGAAGGTATTTTTTGATTTTATCCATCAACAAAGGATAATGTGTACATCCTAAAACTAAAGTATCAGTTTCAGGTGCTTTAGAAAGAATATTGTCTAAATGTTTTTTGATGAAGTAATCAGCTCCATCTCCTTTGTGTTCATTGTTTTCAACCAATGGAACCCACATTGGACAAGCTTCCTGAACAACTTTTATATCAGGAAAAAACTTATGTATTTCTACTACATACGATTCTGATTGTACAGTTCCACTTGTGCCTAATATTCCAACGGTTTTTGTTTTACTCAATTCCCCAACCATCTCTGTTGTGGGTCTGATTACACCTAATACTCTTTTGTTTGGCGCAATGATTGGTAAGTCTTTCTGTTGAATCGTTCTTAATGCTTTTGCAGATGCTGTATTACAAGCCAATATTACCAGTTCACAGCCTTCATTGAATAAATGCTGAACACATTCAAGAGTATAGTGGTAAACCGTATCAAAGGATCTGGTCCCATAAGGTGCGCGTGCATTATCACCTAAATACAAATAATCGTATTCAGGTAATTCCTTAACCAATTCTTTTAGGATACTCAATCCTCCATATCCTGAATCAAAAACACCAATGGGAGCCTTCATATAGCGAAGTACATGGATTCTTTTTAAAAAGAGAAATTATTTCAATTAAACACTAATAATTCCTTTTAATCATTCGCAAAGGGGATCTCATTTTGACTTCATTGCAACTGGAAAAACAAATTTAACAAACACTTAAATTGCGTTAGGTTGTGACGATTTAAAAGCTTATTGAAAATTTGTAAATAAGAGCAGGTGCTTTATTAGTAGACATTATTCTTCGTCTTTTTTATAACCTTCATAATAATAAGACTGTTCAATCCCTTTAAATATAATTTCCCTGTTGTCGACATCTTCGGTTAAATTTCCATTCAGTAAAGTTCTTAATTCTAAATCGTTGATTGGACTTCTCTCCATAGATTGTAAATAAAGGGTTTTGTCAATATATTGCCAGTTTACAACTTTTTTGAATTGTTTTTTTAAGATCAAGTCTAGCCAAATTCTCATTAGTCTGCCATTTCCTTCCATAAAAGGATGGGCAATATTCATTTCAACATATTTGGCAATTATTTCTTCAAAAGAGTTTTCAGGCATTTGCTCAATTTTTATAAGAATTTCATTAAGATATAAGGCATTTGCAAATCTAAAACCGCCTTTAGAAATATTTATGTTTCTGATTTCACCTGCAAAATCGTACAAACCTTCAAACAAGTAATGATGTATTTCTTTGAGTCCTTTTGTTGTGCCAATTTCAATTTTATTGATGTCTTTCGATTCGAACAATCGATAAGCTTTTTCTATACTATTTTTATCAATATTTTTCATAAGGTTTTAAATCCCAAATAAGTTAAACAAAAGTAGTTTAAATGACTGTAATCTTATTTGTGTAAAGAAATTTTCTATTTCCTGAATGTTTGTTTGAGGTCTTGATAATAACAATCACCAAAATCAATATTGTTTTTAAAATTATTTATTGTTCCTGACCTTGCATCAATAGTTTTTTGAAATTTTCTCCAATTTGGACGAAATAAAATCCTTTAGGTAAAAAAGAAATATCCAAGTTGTACAAATGGGCTGTGCGATTTCCTTTATTTACAATCTCATGATTGTTTTCAAGTTCCGACTTTTCAATATGGTGCATCAATTTCCCATTCAAATCATAAAAATTAACTTGGTCCAATTCAGCATAATTGTTGCTAAAAAATAACTTGTCATTTGCCGGGTTAGGGTACATGAATATATTTTGATTTTCAATCTCTGTAATTGAAGTAGGTAATTGAGTTAATGTATCCAGCTTTTTCCCTAATTCATATAAGTAACATTCTAGGTTTGTGTAGCCATTTAAACCCATTACGGATAATGAAAGCTCAGTTCCATTGTTATTGCTTGAATTAGGGTTGATTCCTTTTTTGATTTCCCACTCGTCAGGCATGCCATCATCATCTGAATCTACAGGGTATGGTGGTGGATTTAAGGTATCATATCCCATCAGAAATGCATCTTCAAAATGGTCGGTTTCATTTACAAGTGTGCTTAAAATATTACCATTTTTTATTGGATTGATAAGTCTTTTGTCCATTATATCTCTGGGAAAAGCACCTGCACTTTTAACCAATACTGCTTGTAATGAATTTGTTGCTGTATAGTTGATCGAAGGGAAATTAAAACGAGATATATTTTTCGTTGCTATTCCTAAATCTGTATTGGGTCTGTTTTGCTCTTCATTGAAATCATTACAACAATAAAATAACTCATAATCGGAATAACTTGGATAGAGGTTCATTTTATTTCCATTCACATAAAATTGGTTGGCAAATTCAAGTAAATTATGCTGGAACATGGCGCCTCCGTAAGAACTTCTAGCAACAGCCATATTGTTTACAAAATTTGCTTTCATAAAAAACGAATCTGCATTTATTTGCCCGCTGGGATCAAAACCGGCATTGTAATAAATGCTGATCGGAATATCCCAAAGTAAGTTATTGGAATATTCAAAATGCATTGGACGTCTTATACAAGTCAAATCACTTTCTTTTTCCGAGCTTCTTTCACAACTAATCTCCGGCATTCTTCCACCTAATCTGTTCCAGATATTGTGGTGAATACTGATGCTATCCTTTGGATGTTCAGCTGTTGAATAATTAAGCAACATTCCTCCTAAATCGAAATGTGAACCAATTGTTTCAGAAAACAAAGAATTCTGAATAGTTATGCCCGAGCTTCTTGAAATCTGAACACATTCATCAGTTGCATTTGCAAAAGAGCAATGGTCAATCATAACTCCATGTGCACCATCAATACGCAATGCATCATCCAACATCCAACTTGTTTTGTAAGGTCTGAATTCTTCTGTATGTGGACGAGATCTTATATACCTAACCAATACATTATTTGGAGTGTTTCCGGCTTCGTAGAATCCATCCATCAATAAACCTCTTACAATGATTCCTCCCGGAGAAGTTTGACCAGCTACATATACATTACCTCTTACAATTTCAGCCGGACAATCAATGATTCCACTAACTTTAAAGATAATTGTCCTAGGGCCGGTTTGAGAAAGTGCATAATTCAATGAACCAACTCCGGCGCATTCCAAATTGGTTACATAGATAATCTGTCCGCCTCTTCCTGCCGTGATTTGGTTAGCTCCAAATCCTTCAGCTCCCGGAAATACTGGTATTTGGGAAAATCCTAGATTTGATACTAATAGTAAAATTAACAAGTAAAAACCTTTCATGGTAATAGAATTTATCACCAATATAGGCATTATGAATTGAAGAAAATTGCTATCGAATTACAATAATGATGAAATGGCAGATTTGATTTTGCTACTGGTAGGAGAAGTGATACTCAGGTAATAATCTCTAACCATTCCGTTTTTATCAACCAAATATTTTTGAAAATTCCATTTTGGTGCTATGCCAACTTTGCCATTTTTCTTTTTGTTTGATAGGAATTCAAACAATGGATGGGCAAAGGTTCCTTTTACTTTTATTTTAGCAAAAACAGGGAAAGTTGTATGAAACTGAGTGCTGCAAAAATTGCCAATTTCTTTGCCTTCCAAAGGCTCTTGTCCTCCGAAATCATTGCTTGGGAATGCTAAAATAACTAAACCCGAATCTTTATATAATTGATAAAGTTCTTCCAATTCCTTGTATTGAGGCGTAAATCCACATTCACTGGCAGTATTTACAATCAAGAGCACTTTCCCTTTGTATTGTTCAAGTGAAACTTTGTTACCATCAAGGTCTTCAACTGTAAATTGATAAATGCTATTTTGTGCCGAACTAGTTAAACTCATAACGATTAAAATTAAACTGAAAATTGATTTCATATAGAGGAAACATGAAGTATTAGAATAAGTTTTTAAGTTATAGTAAAACTATTTTGAAAAACATGATTCAATATTTTTTTCGATTAACTATTGAGGAATCAAAAACCTAAGTCCATTTATTTACAATCAAATAAACATTTCAATTTTAATCTGTTTTAAGAATTATGTTTGTCGACAAACAATCAAATATCAGCCTAAAATTTTTGAAAAATCTTTTGTGTGAAAGATGTAATACTTAGAGTGAATTGTGTATAGCTTTAAATGCTATAAGTGTGAAGCTTTGTTGGGCCGGAATAATTCATCCGGTATAATAAAATCATAATGAAAAATAATGCGGAATTACAAGCAGATGTTCAAAATGCCATCAAATGGGAACCTTTGTTACATGCAGCTGAAATTGGAGTTACTGCAAAAGATGGTGTAGTTTCTCTTACAGGTGTAGTAGATAGTTATGCCAAGAAAATGGAAGCTGAAAATGCTGCCAAAAAAGTAATTGGAGTAAAAGCTTTGGTTGAAAAAATTGAAGTTAAATTACCAAGTTCATGGTCGAAAACCAATGCAGATATTGCCAATGAAGTGCTTGCTGCTTTGAATTCTAATTGGTCGGTTCCAAAAGATAAAGTTACAGTGAAAGTTGAAGAAGGTTTTGTAACATTAGAAGGAGAATTACCTTGGAATTATCAAAAAGAAGCTGCTAAAAATGCAGTAACCTATTTAATGGGAGTTAAAGGTGTTACCAATCATATTAAAATTAAATCTGAAACACATGATGCCATTGAAAAGAAAGATGTTGAAGATGCAATTGGAAGAAGTTGGACGATTGACGATAGTGATATTAAGGTTTCGGTTTCAGGGACTACAGTTACTTTAAGTGGAACTGTTGATTCATGGTACCAAAAAGAAGAAGCCGGTAGAATTGCATGGAATACACCTGGTATTTGGCATGTGAAAAATGATCTAGAAGTAGATTATTACTATGCTTTTGCTGATTAAACTTCTTAAAAGTGTTTTGAATGTTTCTAAAACTAGAATCAATTAATCAGAAATACATGAAAAAATTAGAAAACAAGGTTGCCATCATAACAGGTGGTGCCGGTAGTATAGGGAAAATTACAGCCAGATTATTTCTTGATGAAGGTGCAAAAGTAATGTTGGTTGATTTAAAAGAAGATGAGCTTAAAAAAGTTCAAACTGAATTAAAAAGCGAGCATGTGAAAATATGTATGGCCGATGTTACAAAATCATCTGATGTACAACATTATGTAGATGAAACAATAAAGCAGTTTGGCAAAATTGATGTGTTTTTTAATAATGCAGGTATAGAAGGTAGTGTGAAACCTATTGTTGATTATCCTGAAGATGTGTTTGATAAAGTGATTGCAGTTAATGTAAAGGGAATTTGGCTGGGTAATAAACACACTTTACCTCATATGAAAAACGGTGGTAGCATTATCATGACTTCATCTGTTGCAGGTTTATTGGGTTTTGCCAATTTGAGCGCGTATGTAACCAGTAAACATGCTGTAGTTGGTATTATGAGAACAACAGCTATTGAAGCTGCTCCTTTAAACATAAGAGTGAATTCTGTTCATCCTGCTCCGGTTAACAACAGAATGATGCGTTCTATTGAAGAAAGTGCTTCGGCCGGACATGGTGAAGATGTGAAAAAACAGTTTGAGTCGACCATCCCATTAAGAAGGTATGCTGAACCTGTTGAAATTGCTCAATTGGTATTATTTCTTGCATCTGATGATAGCAAATATATTACAGGAACAACTCAGGTTATTGATGGTGGAATGAGCGCACAATAAGCTGTTCCTTATAAACTATTCAGCCTGAATTTCTTTTAAAGAATGCAGCAGAATTTAAACTTTTAGTTTCTGCTGCATTTACTATTTCAATAAAAAAAAGAGTCTTAAAATGAAAAATTATACTTTATTCAATTCCACTAATCTTGGAAACATCAATTTGAAAAACAAGATAGTTATGGCGCCTATGACAAGGTGCAGGGCAATTGGAAATATGCCAAATGAGTTAATGCTTACTTATTATCAACAAAGAGCAAATGCAGGATTAATTATAACTGAAGGAACTTCTCCTTCACCTAATGGTTTGGGTTATGCCCGTATTCCTGGTTTGTTTAATGATGAACAAGTACTGGCTTGGAAAAAAATAACTACTACAGTACATGAACTTGAAGGAAAAATCTTTGTGCAACTGATGCATACAGGAAGAATCAGTCATGTTTTAAATATGGCTCAAGGCACAGAAATATTGGCTCCTTCAGACATACAAGCAACAGGACAAATGTGGACAGATACACACCAGTTGCAAGATTTTCCAATTCCAAAAGCCATGACTTATGAAGATATAGAATATACTCAGGTTGAATTTGTAACTGCCGCAAAGAATGCCATAAAAGCCGGATTTGATGGTATTGAACTTCATGGTGCTAATGGCTATTTATTGGAAGAGTTTTTATCGCCAGTTAGTAATAAACGCCATGATAAATACGATATGAGTATGGAAAATAGATGTCGTTTTGTATTAGAAATTACTCAGGCTGTTGCAGAAGCTATTGGTAAAGAAAAAATTGGTATTCGTTTATCTCCTTATGGTGTTGCCAATGATATGCCCAACTATCCTGAGATTGATGCTACATATGATTACTTATCAAAAGAGCTGAATAAATTAGGAATTGCTTATATACACTTGGTTGATCATTCGGCGATGGGCGCTCCAAGTGTACCTATAGAAATGAAAATGATGATTCGCCATAATTTTAAGAACACCTTAATTTTATGTGGAGGTTATGATAAAGAAAGTGCCGAAGATGATATTAAAAGTGGTTTGTGTGATTTGATTGCATTTGGAAGACCATTTATAAATAATCCTGATTTGGTAGAAAGACTTGAACATAACAAAGAATTATCACAAAGCTTAAATGCCGATTTATTTTATTCTGCAGATGCTCATGGATACACAGATTATCCCAATTATAAAGCTCCAATTGTTCATCAAATTCAAAGTTAGTTCGACTTGTAATTATATTTGATCTTTAAATAGTGGAAATTATTCCAACATCTAAAATTGTTATACAAGTTGTTGCTCAGGTTGTTAATATTTCAAAGGAATCGGCTTATAGTTTAAATCTGGAGGAAGTTGAACTGCAATTGATGCAAACGAAATACCATGTTTCACAAAAACAATTGTGGGTGTATTGGCTCGATTATTTAAAATCTTCTGGGCAATTATTTGTTTTATGGAACTAAAATCAAAAGTCAATGAAGATCTTCGTGCTTATGAATTTTTAGCTCTTAACTCAAAAGAAAATTTAGAGAAACAGGTTGGGTCATACAGGCAACAACATTCCTATGCCGGCACTATCATTGGATTTACGGTTTTGTTTATTCCATTTTTCTTAAATAGTTTAAATGATTCACATTCAATTTTGCAATTGATTTCTATTGTTCCAATTGTATTATTTATTAGTTCAATTCTTTTGATGTTAAGCATTTTTAGAGGTAAGCCATTAGATCAGGCTTTAACAGTTTTAAAGTATGAAGAATTGTTAGATAAAACCTATAAAGAGATTTTGCT
This sequence comes from Vulcanococcus limneticus LL, assembly GCA_943361925.1. Lineage (GTDB taxonomy): Bacteria > Bacteroidota > Bacteroidia > UKL13-3 > UKL13-3 > CAISCU01. Next base: position 24,390 of record CALRIT020000011.1, read on the forward strand.
TTTTGAAATAGAAGCCAATAAAGATTCATACAATAAAAATTACAAGGTTACCATAAGTGGAAACAAGCGTTATTTAAATGGAGTGGGGTTGACTACCATCGCCATTATGATATCAATTGCATTGCTTTTGGTTAGTACTTTTATGTCAATAGAAAAAGGTCCCACAAAAGTGCAAGTTGTAAATGCTTTTAAAAAGCAATCTTTAGGAGTAAATAAAGACAGTGTTTTAATTATAACTAAATAGATTATTGGGTTTTACAGATGATTTTGATTGTTTGAATTGAAGCTCGGCAAGAAAAAGAGTTTAAAAAAATACTTTTTTCAGGAATAATTATTTGCTGTTTAGTTTACATTGAGTTTATACAATAGTAATCTCCTGGATTTTTTTTTGTTGACTTTACAAATGAAAAAAAATCTATTATTTTATTTATTTACATCAATCATTGTAGGAATAGGTTTTTCATTTACCACAAATGAAACAACCAATCCGTATAAAGAAAATTATGTTCTTAAATTTACTGAATTTGAGCAATCTGAGTTAAGCTTGATTGATGTCATTAAACAGATTCATGATGTGAATACTGAAAGTAGCAAAAATCAAATCAAAGAAGAAATTCTTAAATGTCGATTCAAGTTTAAAGGATTGGATTTTTGGATGAGGTATATAGAGCCTTTATCACAGAAAAAAATTAATGGTCCGCTTCCTGTAGAATGGGAAACCGAAGTTTTTGAGAAATACGAGAAGCCATATAAAAGAGAAGGTGCAGGTTTTACTTTGGCACTTCAATATCTTGAAGAAGAGCAGGTTGATAAGTATCAATTATTGAATTTAATTAACCAAAGTTTAGATGCAACAAAAGTTTATCAAGCTGATTCGATTAAAAATAAACTTACTACTTACCATCATTTTTATTTATGTAACAGACTTTATTTGCTCAACCTTTCTACCATTTATACAACAGGATTTGATTGCCCGGAAAAAGAAAATATTCTACCTGAATTGAAAGTTTTGTTAAATGATGTGAGTGAAATTTATACAAGCTTCAACCAAACATTTTCAAATACACCTTTACCGCAAGAGTATCTTGAATTATATACAAAAGCCAAATATTTTGTAGAAACTCAACCAACAAATTATAGTAATTTTAATCATTATATTTTTATACGCGATTATATCAATCCATTGTTTGCCATCAATCAAAAATTGATTAACCAGTATAAAGTTGTGAGCAAAAGTTTTGTAGATTATACTTTGAATAAAAAGGCAAATTCAATTTTTTCTAAAGACTTATATTTTGGACAAGATAGTAAAGGTATTTTTTTAAGGGTGAATGATGAAAACACTTTAGCTCAAATTGATAAATTAGGGAAATTGTTGTTTTATGATCCTATACTTTCAGGGAACAACCAAAGAAGTTGTGTTTCTTGTCACAATCCAAGTCAATTTTTTACAGATACTACTTCAAAAACGTCATTGCAATATAATTATAAAGGGCATTTGGAGCGAAATTCACCTTCACTTGTAAATGCGCCCTTTAATCATTTATTGATGGTTGATGGCGAACATTTCACACTTCAGATGCAAGGAAAAGCTGTAATTACAAATTCCAAAGAAATGGGAGCAATAGAATCAGAGGTTTTACAAAAAGTTTTAAGTTGCCCAGATTACAAACAAGCTTTTACTGAACTACTCAAATTTACTCCAACTGAGAGTGAAATCACCTTCGATCACCTGGTTTCGGCAATTACTTTTTATTACAGTAAGTTTAGTAATTACAATTCTTTGTTTGATGATGCGATGAATAAAAAAGTTGAGGTTGATGAACATGTCATGAATGGTTTTAATGTTTTTATGAGCAAAGCTGAATGTGCAACTTGTCATTTTGCTCCCATATTCAATGGTGTTAAACCACCTTATGTTGGTTCAGAATTTGAAGTTTTGGGTACACCTCATGATATTGATTATAAAAAATTGAGTTCTGATAAAGGGCGATTCCAAATTAATCCAGCTATCGAAACCCTTCATGCATTTAGAACCGGAACAATCAGGAATGCAACAAAAACGAAACCTTATATGCACAATGGGGTATTCAACACTTTGGAAGAAGTGATAGAGTTTTACAATGGTGGTGGTGGTGCAGGTAGAGGATTAGTTCTTGAAAATCAAACTTTGTCTAGTGATTCTTTAAACTTAAGCAATCAAGAATCGGCTGATTTAATTGCATTTATTGGTTCATTAACAGAGCAAATTCCATTAGAAAAGGCTCCTGAAAAGTTGCCTAAAAGCAGCATTAAAGCACTCAATAAAAGAAAAATTGGAGGAGAATATTAATTATCTTATGAATAAAATTATAGTAGTTATCTTGATTTTAAATGCAATGTTATTAGCAAATTGCAAGTCAGTTCAAAATAGCAATAGTAAAAGCAATACGCTTGCTAATTCAGAAAATAAAACTCAGCAAATTCCTAAAAGAGAAATAAATTATACTTTTCCAGATGATAGTTTAAAAATGAGCGACAGTGCTAAAACAGAATTCGTTAAGAATTTTGATAAGGGTCAAATTTTATACAATATAGTTTGTGCCAAATGCCATAATAAAGTAGTTGATGGTAAAGAAGTTGTTCCTGATTTTTCATTGCCACAATTAATGGATTATGAAATGAGGGTTCAATATCCTTCACATGAAGGACGATTAACTGAAGCTAATTTATCTGTTTTAGAATTAGACCATGTTGTTGATTATTTAAGGTACAAGAAAAAATCTGGTGTGCATTTTTAAATGAATGATTTTTAAGTTTTTAATTAGGATAATTATTTATAAAATTGATAAAATTACTATCAAATGTTAAATCCAAAATACTTTTTGAAACTTGTTTCTGTATTGGTTCTTTTTCTTGTAATAAATGCTTGTAAAAGAGACCTGGAAGTTTGCTCAAATGTTAATGAAACAAATGAGCGTAAGCATATCAGCGATTTAACCCCTTTAAATAAGGTTCCAAAATTTTTAGATACCTTGGCGAAATACCCTCAATTAAGGGTTTCATTTATTGTTGATGATGAGTACATGATAAAAATGGATTGTGATAAGTTTGCTGGAAATTTGATTATATTTTTTGATACTTATGAGCTAGTAATCAGCAAAAGAGATAACTATTTTTATTCTGGTGGTGACATCAAAGTCCCTCAGAATATTGATAATATACCATTGATTTCTTCTGAAGATGCAATAGTAAAAGCTAAGTCTGAAATAAGATTTCCATCATGTGTTAATTACAGATTAGGTTTGTTTCCTAAGTACAATGAAATTACTGATATAACAACTTATACATTGGCTTGGAAAATTACAGATTCTAAAGGAAGCGCTCCATTTGTAATTATTGATGCAAAAAGCGGAGTTGTATTGATGAAGGATGATGGATTAAGGTTTGCTCAATAATTTGTAAATTCTCATAATTTAATTCCTAGGTCATAATCCTAAGCAATACTCGTTAAGCATACTTAATCTTTTTTGAGGTATGCTTATATTTCACTTGATTTTACTTTTTATTATTAATTTTAATTCATCGAAACCCCTTGTTCCCGAACTGAATTCTGTTCCACAAAACCAACGAATCAGTTTTTTAAAAACAAAAGAGAAGGCTCAATTAGCACTAGCTTACAACAAAAAGTTTGGGTTTAATGAACGTTTTTGTATTCTCATCGATATGAGCATTCATTCGGGGTTGAAACGTTTTGTGGTTTGGAACTTCAAAAAAGATACCATTGTTTATTCCTTTTTGGTTGGACATGGTTGTTGTGACAATTCCTGGAATGATGATGAATCTGCTGCCAAGGCAAAATTTAGCAATGAAGATGGAAGTCATTGTTCATCTTTAGGCAAATACAAAATAGGGGAGCGGGCAAGAAGTGATTGGGGAGTGAATATCAAATATGTATTACATGGACTTGATAAAACCAATAGCAATGCTCAGAAAAGATTCATTGTATTTCACTCATGGGAAGTTGTTTCAGATGAAGAAATTTATCCTGATGGAACCCCGGAAGGATGGGGCTGTCCAACCATATCCAACAATTCATTTCTTTTAATTGATAAGATTCTGCAAAAGAGTGAAAAGCCGGTTTTGATGTGGATTTATGTGTAAGGTTTTATAATGATGTAAACAAAACTTTGGGATAAAGAATTAAGTTGTTTATTAAAATTTTTAACAAGAAGTTTTAATATATGAAACTTAGCTTTTAAAAATTTTTCAATTCATAATTTATACTTCTTCCTCCTTCATTTGTTTCTTGCAAAATTCCTTTTTCTATTAAATCTTTAATATCACGCAAGGCGGTGTCGCTTGAAACTTTAGTAATCTTTGCCCATTTTGATGATTTTAATTTTCCATCAAATCCATCAAACAACATATTCAAAACTAAACGTTGGCGCTCACTAATTTTTGTGTTTTCATGAAGCTTCCAAAATTCGGCTTTTTCCAAAATTCTTTGTGTGGTTTTTTCGGTTGATAACATTGCATTTTTTAAACAATGTAAAAACCAGTCTAGCCATTCTGTAATATCTCCGGAGTTATGTTGTACTTTTTGTAATACTTGGTAATAGCGTTTTCTCTCCTCTAATATTTGGCTCGACATACTATAAAATCGTTCTCCACTGCTTTCTGCTTTAGCAAGAAGCATATCACTTAGTGCTCTGCTGATACGTCCATTGCCATCATCAAAAGGATGAATAATAATAAACCATAAATGTGCTATTGCCGCTTTCAAAACCTGGTCGAGTTGATTGTTATTGTTAAACCAGTTTAGGAATTTGTCCATTTCTTCCTTCACATATTGCGGCCTTATTGCTTCATAATGAATTTTCTCTTTGCCCATAGCACCAGAAATAATTTGCATTTCGCCCGTGCGATATTTGCCAACTTCAATTGCATAAGGTCCGCTATAACCTGTTGGGAAAAGAGCAGCATGCCATCCAAACAAACGATTTTCACTTAAAGTTAAATGGTAACTTTGTGTGGCATCTAACATCATTTCAACCACACCTTCAATATGTCTGCTGCTTGGCACCAGGCCGCCGGTATTAAATCCTAATCGTCTGGCTATTGAAGAGCGCACCTGCTCATAGTTTAATAATTCGCCTTCAATTTCACTTGATTTTACAACATCTAAAGTAAGAGCAGTAAGAGTAGCTTCTTCTTTTGCTGAAAATCCCAATGCATTCATTTGGCCAATTATTTTGCCTTGTAATAATTTTACTTCACCAAAAATAAGATGAATGGCCTTCTCGTCCCAGGTAAAATCAGTCCAGTTTTGGAATTCATAGATGTATTTTGGCATAATAAATAAACCTTTATGCGGCAAATATAAGAAATAATCGCCGCAAATTTGCGGCGATTAGGTGGGTTTTTCACCGCAAAATCATTCTGCGGATTTTTTATTGTTCCGTAATCTGTTTTTGCAGGGCTTCAAATTTTGCGATGAGTGAATTCGTTTTCTCTTGTTGTTTCTTTATGCCTTTGGGTCTTATATAAAACCAATTAAGGGCAAACCAAGCCGCAGTTATGCCATAAGTTAAGCTAATACTTAAAAGTGTTTTAGGGACATATTCGTACATGTATAAAAAAATACCTAAAGACAAGAAGAAGAAATAGAAATTCATCATGCTTGTTTGAATGAACAATTCTTTTTTGCGCATTTTTTTTAATTGAATCAAATGTTCATTTAGATTTAGAATATCTTTTTCTTTTTTTAGATATGGAAGTATTCTGTTTTGAACAAATACGAATGATATAATAGCAAAAATTACTAAGCAAATACCAATTTTAGTGGTGATAAATTGCGGTTTGTAAGTAAGCCAAATGCCAATAATAATTGCAGCAGTTATAAGTAAAACTATATTGAGTAAAATAGCTCTTATAAGAAGTTGTCTTTTTAATTTAGAAGCTAAACTCACTAACTCACTTAATGCTGGTGGTTCAGAAATTTTCTTTTGCCACAAATCTTTAAAGTCTATGTTATTGCTCATATCGATTAAATTTTTGGGTTAATTTCTCTTTAATTCTATGGATTTTTACTCTCACATTGGCTTCCGAAAGTCCAACAATGAAAGCAATTTCAGCTTGTTTTACGTTTTCAAGTTCTAATGAAATTATAATCCTGTCGAGTTCCGGTAATTCAGAAATTGATTTGTACAAGTAGGCAATTTTTCCTTCTACATCTGTTTGCTCTTCCTCTGCTATTTCAATTGGAAAAGTAGTTTTTGTTAGTTTATTGTTTCTTTCAATTTGTCTTAAACAATGATTCGCTGCAATTCTATAAATCCAGGTTCCAATTGATGACTGATTTCTAAAGTTTGATAGCTGTTGAAATACGGTTATAAAAGTTTCTTGAGCAATGTCTTTTGCCCAGTCAGGATCATTAACATATCCCAAACAAATGCGATATACTTTTTGCCAAAACTCCTTATAAATTTCTTCAAACTTCATTCCTACTGCTTATCTTATTTTACCCATATTTTCAATGCTTCAATAAAGGAGCTTTGTTGGTCAATAAAAACATTGTGAGAACAGTTTTCCAAATATTTTACTTGTTGAGCTCCAATTAAATTTTTCAAACTTTCTATTTGATCAGCAGAATAAAGTCCATCATCTTTTCCATAAATACCATAAACATGTAAATTCAATTTCATGATGTTTTTAACAGAATTGCTCAAATCTATACTAGTATATTTTTCATTTTCCCAAAAGCCTTTCGGAGCTTCAAATGTCATTTTTGATGCGTATTTTATAGCCAAGGTATCTTTTCTAAAATTACTAAAAATACTTTTTGCTTCTTCTGACATTTGTTTAGGGAAATAAAAGCCATTTTGCATGGCATGTCCAAAACAATAGGAACTATATTCCAATGAACTTTTGTCCATATTTTCAAGCATTTTTATATAATTCAAATTGTTTTTGTCTCCATTACTTTCATACAATTCTTTACTCGATTTTATAATTGTTTTAAAGGTTTCCTGCATTACAATTGGAGCTCCAATCAGAATAATTTGATTAACTTTTGTTGGATATTTTTCAGTATACAGTGTAGCAATCACCCCACCAAAACTATGGCCTAATAAGCTAACTTTTGATATGTTTTTTTCTGATAAAATTAAATTGATATCCTCAAAGGTTTGCTCAAAAGTAAATTTGGCATTGTTGTCAACAGAGCGACCTTCACCACGTCTATCATACACAATGACATAAAATCCATTTTGAGATAATAAATTGGCTGTGGTTTGCTCAAAATTGACAGAATTGTAACCCGGACCACCATGTAAAAACAATAAGGGCTTGTCTTTAGGGTTGCCAAATGTTTTGATATAAAGACTTTGAGCATTTATAGCAAAGCTTGTAAGAATAATTGTTGCTAAAGTAAAAAGTGATTTCATGGTATCTTTTTTATTGGTTTGCTATTAGATACGAAGAACTCTAAAATGTTACAAAGTTCTAAGGTTATTTCTGATTCATAGGATTTTGGAGCTATACACAATCAAATCTTTATCTATTCATTACTGAATAAATTTAGTAAATTACTTATTATAGAAAAATAATTATTGTTGTAAATTAGTGATGGTTTATAAAATGAATCATTTCAAATTTGGTTTTATAAACTTACTTGATTAATGATAGTTTATGTCAAACTCAATAATCTATTAATAAATGAATTCTAAATGGATACAATTTCCGCCCTCCCTACATTTTAAAAGCCTTTTAGCTTTCATCCTAATTATTCTTTTTTCTCAAAGCGTTTTTGCGCAGCGCGATTATTATTTCCGTGATTCAACCATATATCCAATCAACAATAACCTTTCTTTTATTGCCGGTAAACGAATTCTATATAAAAACCAGAATGGTAGCATTACTAAATTAAAAGACTTTTCACTTCCGAATGATTCAACATTTTATATACGTGATGTAGATTTTATAAATGAACAAAAGGGCTATGTATTATTGGGCAGCATGTATATCAGCAATGAAACTTTTTTATACCTAACTACCAATGGTGGACTTTCATTTGATTTAGATAAGAGTTATTACAAGGCATCTCTTTATAAAAGCATCAACCAGGTTCAGTTTTTAGACAACAATACTATTGCCTTGTTTGATGGTTATTATGAATCGAGTGTGATTCGCTCATTTGATGGCGGTAAAACATGGGAACGCTGGTTGAATAGTATGGTTGCACATTATTTTCAATTACATCGTTGTAACAATACCCAATGGTATTTAATTGGGCTTCCCGGAGATGGTTTTTCCAGTTACAGTTTCCCTATTCCAGTTAGTTTATGGGATAAAAGTGGTTTAGAATATACGAGTGGATGCCACAATGGTGCACCCAATTGCATCAGGGTTTTTAGAGAGGGCGACCAAGACCGCAAAACTAATTTTATAGCCAAACAAATTGATACATTAACTAAAATTTGTGGCAATATGACTGTTATTCAAGAACCCATTAAAGAAAAACAAATTAGCTGTTATCCAAATCCGGTTGAAGAGATATTAATTGTGAGTGGTATCCTGAATGAAGCTTATAGTATAGTGAACTTATCTGGAGTAGAAATACAATCAGGATTGATAAATGAATTAAATTACAGTATCAATTTACAAAACCTATCAAGTGGTTTGTATATGCTAAGAATTGGGAATAGGCAGGTGAAGATTTTGAAGGAATGAAAGGAGAAGGAAGTGTTTTTTCAAATTTAATTTCAAAGTATGATTCTCAGAACAAGGATTGTTTTTAAATGAATTACAATTCAAAAAACACAAATAGTTTGATTTTATGTAATTTTTGAGTGTAAATAATTAACTCAAAAAATATTTTTTTTCATTTTTATTTTGTTGAATTTAATAAAATCGAGCCTTTTTTTAAAATTGACAGAACTCAATAATATCAATGACCTAGCTCAATTTTCAATATTTAGAACTCATAAAAATAATTAGATTCTGCCGTTTAAAATTGTTTGATTTTTTGAAGAGAATTACCTCTTTCGGAACATTTGTTACAAGATTCCTTACCTTAATCCTTCAATTTTGAATTTATAGATTTTATACATGGAAATACTTGGTTATTTATTAGCAGCCTTGGTTGGCATATCATTAGGTTTAATTGGAAGTGGTGGTTCTATTTTAACAGTTCCAATTTTGGTTTATATCATGGGAATTAATCCAGTTGCTGCAACTGCCTATTCTTTATTTATTGTAGGTAGCACCGCTTTGATTGGTGGTGTTCAAAATGCCATAGAAAAACGAGTTGATTTTAAAACAGTTCTCATTTTTGGCATTCCTTCCATTTTGGCTGTGTATGGAACAAGAATGTGGTTGGTTCCGCATATTCCAAATAGTTTGTTTTCGGTTTCAGGCTTTGAAATCACAAAACCTATTGCATTGATGTTGCTTTTTGCGATTGTGATGTTAATGGCATCTTATTCAATGATCAAACCTAACAAAAACAAAGCCATTACAGATGAAAATGCACCCAGAGTTTATAATTATCCCATGATATTGTTTGAAGGAGCTGTTGTGGGTATTTTAACGGGATTGGTTGGAGCAGGAGGAGGTTTTTTAATTATTCCGGCTTTGGTTTTATTGGCTAAAATGCCCATGAAATTAGCTGTTGGAACTTCCTTGTTTATTATAGCTATCAAGTCTTTATTTGGTTTTATAGGAGATATTCAATCGGGTATGGTAATTGATTGGCTTATGTTAGCATTTTTTACATCATCGGCCGTAACAGGAATTTTTATTGGTATTTATTTATCTAAGAAAATTGATGGCGCCAAATTAAAAACAGGCTTTGGTTGGTTTGTTTTAATCATGGGTATTTACATTATAACTAAAGAACTTTTTTTTAAGTAGGTTTACTTTGTTTTTGTAAGTGTAAATTTTCAAAAGCAAGTTTTTTCAGCATACATTTTGAATTTTAATCAATAGAATATGAATATAGAACAAATTTATACTGGCTGTTTGGCACAAGGCGCTTATTATATTACCAGTAATGGAGAAGCGGCTATTATTGATCCAATAAGAGAGGTACAACCTTACTTAAATAGAGCAGAAAAAGATGGGGTGAAAATTAAATACATTTTCGAAACACATTTTCATGCAGATTTTGTAAGTGGTCATTTAGATTTAAGCCAAAAAACGGGTGCTGAAATTGTTTTTGGTCCCACAGCCAATCCGGAATTTAATGCGCTTATTGCATTAGATGAACAAGTTTTTGAAATAGGAGCTATCAAAATTAAAGTATTACATACACCTGGTCATACCTTGGAGAGTACTACTTATTTATTGATTGATGAAAATGGTAAAGACCATTGTATTTTCAGTGGTGATACTTTGTTTATTGGTGATGTGGGTCGTCCTGATTTGGCTCAGAAATCGGCATCAATGACACAAGAACAATTAGCCGCAACTTTATTTCATTCATTAAGAAATAAAATCATGGTATTGGCTGATGATGTGATTGTATATCCTGCTCATGGTGCCGGTTCTGCCTGTGGTAAAAACATGAGTAAAGAAACTGTTTCAACAATTGGTGAGCAAAAAGCAAGTAATTATGCTTTACGTGCAAACATGACAGAAGAAGAGTTTGTAAAAGAAGTTACAGATGGTTTATTACCTCCTCCTGGATATTTTGGAATGAATGTAGCCATGAATAAAAAGGGCTATGAAAGTTTTGATTCTATTTTAAACAATGGAATGCGCGCTTTGGAGCCATCAGCATTTTTAGCTGCGGCAGAAGAAAGTTCTGCTTTGATTTTAGATACAAGAGCAGCAGCTGAGTTTTGCAAAGGTTTTGTTCCTCAAAGTATCAATATTGGTTTAAATGGAGATTTCGCTCCTTGGGTAGGTTCTATGATTGTTGATGTAAAACAACCAATTTTATTAGTAACTGATTTAGGTAAAGAAGAAGAAGCTGTTACCAGATTAAGCAGGGTTGGTTTTGATAATGTGATTGGACATTTAAAAGGTGGATTCCTTGCTTGGGCTGCAAGTGGAGAAGAAGTTGATACAGTAAACAGAATTAGTTCAGAAACTTTTGCATCTCAGGTTAAAATTGGAGAAACTCCAGTCGTTGATGTACGCAAAGAATCTGAATATGCTGCTGAACATGTTGAAGATGCATATAGCAAACCTTTGGCTTATATCAACGATTGGATTAAAGATGTTAATCCTGAAGAGCATTTCTTTTTACATTGCCAAGGCGGTTACAGAAGTATGATTGCTGCCAGTATTTTACAAGCAAGAGGTTATAGAAATTTCACAGAAGTTGAAGGCGGTTTTGCAGCTATTGCAAAAACAGAAGTTCCTAAAACAAATTTTGTTTGTCAAAGTAAAGTTCTGAAATTGAAATAAATTTTATTAATTAAAACCAATTATATCAACCATCACATGACATTAATTGAATGGATTTCTCAACCCTGGCCCTGGTATGTGGCTGGTCCGTTAATCGGACTAACAGTACCAACGCTGTTAATCATTGGCAATAAAAGTTTTGGCATCAGTTCTTCAATGCGCCATATCTGTGCAGCTTGTATTCCTGCTAATCTCCCATTTTTTAAATATGATTGGAAGAAAGAAGTTTGGAATTTATTTTTTGTATTGGGCATTTTTCTAGGTGCAGTTATTTCAGTTAGTTTTTTAAGTAATTCATTGCCAATAAGTGTTAATCCTAAATTGGCCGATGAACTTAAATTGTATGGTATAACTGATTATTCTGGTTTAATGCCGGTTGAGTTATTTACTTGGATGAATTTGTTCACATTAAAGGGTTTTATACTGATTGTTGTTGGTGGATTTTTAATTGGATTTGGAACGAGATATGGGGCAGGTTGTACAAGTGGACATGCCATTATGGGTTTAAGTACTTTGCAATGGCCATCATTGGTTGCAACTTGTTGTTTTATGGCCGGCGGTATTTTAATGGCCAATTTTGTTTTACCATTTATTTTAAATTTATAATCCTTACATCATGACAAATTCAGATAATATCAATATATCAAAAGAAGAGCAGGATTTATTGTTAAGAGAGCAAGATGCCATGTGTGTGAATGAAAGTAAACTGACACATAAATGGTACCATAATTTAAAATATGTTCTTGTTGGATTAGGCTTCGGAATTATTTTTGTAAAGGCCGAAATCATCAGTTGGTTTCGAATTCAGGAAATGTTTAGGTTCCAATCTTTTCATATGTTTGGAATCATTGGAAGTGCTGTTGTTGTTGGAATGATTTCAGTTTTCATCATTAAAAAATTCAACATCAAAACCATTTATAGAGAAACAATAGTTTTTCAAACCAAAGAGTTCAATAAAGGAAATATTTATGGAAGTTTACTGTTTGGTTTAGGATGGGCAATTACAGGCGCTTGTCCAGGACCACTATTCGCACAAATTGGAAGTGGTGCAACAGTGGTTCTGATAACTTTATTAAGCGCAATTGCTGGTACTTGGGTGTATGGATATTTTAGAGACAAATTGCCTCATTAGTTTTTGTGTTCAGTCATATGTCAATTGAGGATTTTAATACCAAACTCAGTACAATAGTCAAACAACTTAAACTTGTTATAGGAGTTTTTGTCTTTACCATTGTTATTTCAATTTTTTATTTTCTTGGTTTTATTGATGTAAATAATTCAAAAAGAAACCAAAGTGAAACAGCTATACAAACTAAAGATAGTGCTGAATTTTGGTTAGCTCCGGATATCAATTCTATAACAGATGATAAGCGAAAAGACTTAGTACTTTATGGCAAAGAATTAATTATTCATACATCAAAATACTTAGGTCCGAAAGGCATTGTCAATCAGATTTCAAATGGCATGAATTGCCAAAATTGTCACATGGAAGCCGGTACGAAAATTTTTGGAAATAATTACAGTTCAGTTGCTGCAAATTATCCAAAATATAGAGCTAGAAGTGGTAAAGAAGAAGATATTTACAAAAGAGTAAATGATTGTTTTGAAAGAAGTTTAAATGGCAAGGCTCTTGATACTTTGAGTAAAGAAATGTTAGCTATTAAAGCTTATATTGAATTTTTGGGTTCGAATGTAGAAAAGGGCAAAAAGGCTGAAGGTTCCGGTTTTAAAGATTTGGCTTTTTTAGAAAGAGCAGCTGATGCTAAAAAAGGAAAAGAAGTATATGTAGCAAAATGTCAATCATGCCACCAAGCCAATGGAAGTGGAGTTTTAAGTGCTGATAAAACAGAATACACTTATCCTCCTCTTTGGGGAGAACATGCTTATAATGACAAAGCCGGTTTATTTAGGTTGTCAAATTTTGCCAAGTTTGTAAAGTCCAATATGCCTTTTGGTGTTGTTCACGAAAACCCGCAATTGAGTGATGAAGAAGCCTGGGATGTTGCAGCATTTGTAAACTCACAAAGCAGACCTACAAAGGAAACACCAACTGATTGGCCTAAAATTTCCGAAAAACCAATCGACCATCCTTTTGGTCCATTTAGTGATGGTTTTTCAGAAGAACAACATAAATATGGTCCTTTTAAACCTATCAAAAAGAAAAAGGACGAAAGCAAAAAATCAGTTTAAATAGCTGAATTAATTATTCAACGATTTTTTATTGAGTCATTTTAATTTGGTGACTTATGAAATTATAAAAAATGAAAGATACATCTACAAATACAAAACAAAGAAGAGATTTTCTTAAGAACTTAGGCCGATTAGGAATGGGTGTTGCCGTTATTCCTACTTTAAGCACAGAGCTTGATGCTGCTGATTCAGAAACATTTTTGAATGTAGAAAATGCAGAAGCTGAAAAAGAAAAAACAATTCAAATTCTACAAACGACTGATGTGCATTGTCAGGTGTATCCTCATGATGAATTATTTTGGGAAAACGATCAGCTTACTTTTAGAAAAGCCGGCGGTTATGCCCATTTAGCCACCTATTTTAAAAATGCTAAAAAGAAAAATCCCAATACTTTTATTCTTGATACAGGAGATATGTTTCAAGGAAGTGAATTGGCGGTAAAAACAACGGGTAAGGCTTTAGTACCGATTTTAAATTCTCTTGGATATCAATTGTATTTGCCAGGAAACTGGGAAGTGGTTTATTATAAAAAGGCCATGCAAACATTGATGGGTGCTTTAAATGCGCCAAAGGTTTGTGCCAATATGTACCACGATTTAGGTGATGGGAAAAAAGGAGAATTGATTTTTAATCCATATTATATCTGGCAGGTTGAAGGTGTTAAAATTGGGTTTTTAGGTTATACAGATCCTTTGGTTCCTTTACGTCAATCGCCCAACTACAGCAAAGGAATCATTTATACCAAGCCTGAAGAAAATATCAAACATTATGTGGATGTATTAAAGAATGATGAACAATGTGCTTATATCATTATTCTTTCACATTTGGGTTTATCACAACAAATTGCTTTGGCTAATGATGCTGTTTGTGAAGGTGTAGATTATATTTTTGGTGGTGATACGCATGAGAGAGTGAGGAAGCCAATTCAATGTAAATATGCAAAGGTTGTTGAGCCGGGTGCATTTGGTTCTTTTGTTGGTAAACTCGAATTGAAAATTAAAGGCGGAAAGGTTATTTCTGATGCTTATGTTTTAGATGAAGTTGAACCCAATAAGTTAAAAGCCGATGCAGCTGTAACAAAATTGATTCAATCAAATGAAGAGCCATTCTCTAAAGATATCAATGAAATTGCAGGTTATAGCACTTTGCCTTTATACAGAAATTTCGTTGTTGAAAATACCATTGATACCATGATTTTAAATGCGCTTCATTGGCAATTACCTGAAATTGATATTGTGCTTTCTAATGGATTTAGATTTTGTCCTCCGAAAAATACGCCTGACCAAACCGGAAATATTCCAATTACAAATGGTTTTATTTATGATATGTTACCGGTTGATAGCACTGTAAGAACAGGAAAAGTAACTGGTAAACAAATTTTCGATTGGTTGGAGAAAGAACTAAACAATGTATTTGCCAAAGATGCTTCGAAACGTTTTGGTGGTTGGGTGATTAAATTCAAAGGAATGTCGATTGAATTTAAAGCATTTGAGCCAATGGGAAGCAGAGTTCAAAAGGTTTTGGTAAAAGGAGTTCCATTAGATGTGAATGCTACTTATACAGTTTGTGCTTGCGAAAGAGATGGCGATCCTGCAGACATGCTTTGCAGAATGAAAAATGTTCAGGATGCGAAAAATACCTCACATACTTTGCATCAGGTGATGAAAGATTATTTGAAAAACAATTCTCCTGTTACACCAAGTTTGCCTTTAAGTGCTAAAATTATGGATGCACCTCAAACTTTGTTAAGTCAGGTTTATGGAGTGGATTATCAGTTTAAATAGATAGAAAAATGAATTACATTTTGGAGTACTTTTTTAAACTTCAAAATGTAATTTATTCTTTGATTTTAGAAGTATTATTTCAGGTAGTTTCATTTAATTGTATTTATGTTTGATGCTATTTTTTATTGAAATTGATTTTATTCCACATCATGAAATTAAATTTTAAGCTGAAATCGACCTCTCAAAAAGTATTTTTTATTTTATCTGATGCTAAACTATTTGAAAAGTTTCATCCGGTGATTTTTAAAATTGATGATTTAGGAAACGATCATTTTCTTATTCATGAAACGCTGAAATTTTTATTCATCCCTATCACATTTACTTATCCTGCTAAAATTAGTTCAAACAAAGAAAAAGGAATTGTACAAATGAATGCAGTTGTGATGAAACTAGTTAAAGTCGAATTGAACTTTTTAATTAAAGATTTTTCTACATATACTGAAGTTGTTGAAGAAATAAAGATACATTCTTGGTTGCCTGCACATCCTGTAATGATGATGATTTTTAAAAAACAACATAATATATTGTTTGAAAATATTGAGGCTTCTGATAAATATACCCAGTCTTAAAGAAAACGGGCCAAGACCAATTTACTCCCTCATAAACTTTTAAGAATGTGTTTTCTAAGAAGGAACTTTGCAAAGTCACTAACTCATCATCTATTTCTAATAAATATATTATTGACTTTTGAAATAGCTTTTTTACCTCTTCAAACTTAAATAATTAAATTAATGTACTTAATTTATAATTTATTAAAGTTACTCCTGTTTTAAAAATTTGTTTATAACCTCAACTAAATTTTCATACTTAAATATTGAGTAAAAAAATGTTAAAACTATAGTTTGTTAAGATTTTTAATTTCAGAACAAATCATCTTTAAGGGATAATAATTAGTTTTCGTAAGGATTAAATTTATCTCATCAAATATTTTGTCTTTAAAAGGAATTTTATTTTGTAATTCGAGGTCGTCAAAAAAATAATGACGAACCTCCTTAATTTCATATTCATTCAAGTCTAAAGTCAAATCATCTTTCTTTTTAAAAAGGCTACGTAATAGGATATATTTTTGATATTCATGTACTTCATTGGATCTAAGTAGGTCGATTATTGCTAAATTTGATTCAATACAAGACTCATGTTGTTTTAGATCAAATCCACTTAATTCTTCATTCTCTAAGTCCATTCTATCAATTGTAAGTATTGAGTTTTTTGCTAAAAAAGTTAACGCCTGTATTGCCAATGCTGTATAGTATTCACTCTTTGGATAGTAGGCAATAATCTTTTTAATTTTTTCCACATTTGACTTGGAAAAAATGGATTTATCTATATCATAGAAGTCATTTCTAAAATCAGTAGGCTGTGAAAATACAATGTTATTTAAATACTTGTATTTCGGGTAATTTTTTTGATATTTTTCTATGGAATTTTGTGAAACCAATATCCGTTTCAAAAATGATAATGCAGAATCATATGAGTTTATTTCTTGATTTATTTCCTTTTCATAACTTAAATGAGAATTACTTTTGTTCAGAGTATTCTCTATAGGTGCTATGTCTGATAATTCATATACTAGGTAAGGATAGGTTGCTCCTTTCATTACAAGTTTGAAATCAAATTGATTTTTTAGGTTATCCTCTCGATGGTCTGTTACAGTTGTTTTTGAATTATTTATTTCGAGATTGTAACTTTCAATTATATCCTTAACTAATTTAAAATTTTTCCGCGCAGAATCAATTGATTCCGAATAGAAAATAAATTCGTCAGCAACTCTAAATACATCAATTCCTTTTTTTTGAATGTTAATTGCGATTTTTTCAAGAAAATATTCTGCAAGAAATTCATCTGGCTTACTCCCTATAAGTAATCCTTTTTCTTTTCTTTTAATATTGCCATCAAAATCCTCATAAATTACTTTGAGGGAGTTGTAAAGGATTGTGCTATAAAGTGAATTTTTCGGTAAATTTAAATCATTACTAATTTCATCAACTAATTGATTATGTTCAATAGATTCATAACAATTAGTGATGTCTACTTTTACTATAATTCGTTTTTCATCATTTAATTGTAATTCACTAAATCGGTTTATTGCATCCTCGTCATATTTTTCTATACTAGAAATAAAATTTGTGTTTTTTTTCAAATGATTAATAAGAATATACCTTACAATAATATCTTTAGTTTTAAGTGAAGTCACTAGTCTATTTATAACTAGATTATAGGGTATTTCAAAGGTTTTAGCTTTTGATGTTTGATAGAATTTGTTAAAAATTTCTAGCACCTCATTAACTGCCGATTTATCTGAAATTGTTGATGTATCTTCAAAGTTGTAAAAAATTGGAAATTTATTAATATCTGAAATGTATGATTTTATAGCTTTTTTTATGTCCTCAATTTTAATACTTTCAATATCTATTGGTTTATCTCTAGCTAATTGATTTAATTCGATGATTCCAAGTTCTAAAAGTTTAAAAAATGATTTGGACGTTACTATAACATCTGGAAGTGCTCTATGTGATTCACTAGGTTTTGATTGAAAAAGTATTTCATATAATTCAGATAATTTAGGATACTTTAGATTTGGTAAATTGCAAAAGCTTATTGACTTTTTCATTGTGCATATATGTTTGTATTCAAAAAGAGCTAACGAGATATTATTTTTAATCAAATTAGTTTGAATTACATTGATATCATACTCACAATTATGAGCTATAATTATAGGGTTAAATTTGTTTAAGATTGATTTGAATTCTAGCAAAGCATTCATTAAAGAAGTGCCTTTCTCAATAGCTTCTTCAAATGAAATTCCAGTTAATTTTTCAATTTCAGGTGTTATTTCATAACCGTTAGGTCGTATTAATAAAGTTTTTTGATTTAAAAGAAATTTTTTATTATCATATAACTGCCAAGCGATTTCAATAATTTTATGATAATTATCAAAAACATCAAGAGATCTATCCCAATTTTCAGGAAATCCAGTTGTTTCTATGTCTAAAATTAAAAAATAGGTATTCATATTAACTTTTAAAAGCTTGTTTAAATATTTTATTTTGAAAAATATATTTAATTTTCAATTGGAATTATTTCAATCTTATAAATTAAAATTATAATATCCTAAACTTAGAGTTGTACTAATATTTAAAAGTCTTAAGGAATCTTGTTATCCAATTTAAAAATAATCCTTCATTTTAGTTAAAAGTTATTGGAAATTTGTTAATTCATGTTCTTGTTCTGAGGTTCAAAATTAAAAGTACTTTATTTAACTGATTTTTGTCTGAATTCATTTCAATCTATTTTAAGAAATTTGTAAAATGAAATCGTTTCTGGTTCTGGTCTTTTATATGTTAATGGGTTTTCAAATTTTGGCTCAGGTTCAAAAACAAACCAAAGAGGATACCCACGTTTGGGTTGCTTTTATTTCGAGTTTTCAATTGAATGAAAAATGGAATCTTTTGGCGGATGTACATTACAGAAGAACAGATTTTATAAATAATCCGGGTTTCTTTGTTGCCAGAGTTTCTCCGGAATACAAATTTAAGTCTGGTTTGAAATTGGCAGCAGGGTATGCCAATTTACTTTCTGCTCCTACAATTCCCGGTTTTAATACCTGGTCCGATGAACACCGCATTTTTCAACAACTGATTTATCCCTCTTCAATTGAAAAAATTTCTTTACTTCATCGTATTAGAAACGAACAAAGATGGAGGCAGATAATGGATACCAAAAACGATGCTTGGACAGGTGAATATGCTTTTACAAATCGGGTTCGTTATTTATTGAGTTTGAATATTCCTATCAATCATTCCGAAAAACATCCTGCAATTATTCTTGCTGATGAAATATTAGTTCATTTCGGAAAAAGCATCACCTATAATACTTTTGATCAAAACAGAATATTTGTTGGTTACCGACAAAACATCAGCAAAAAACTGGCATTTGATGTTGGTTATATGAGAATCTTTCAGCAAAAACAAAGTGGCTTTCAATACGATTTAAACCATACCATCCGCTTGTTTTTTTATGGAAATTTTGGAAGCAATCCTCATCCTAAAAATCATCCTACCTTTTAGATTATATAATCCTGTTTGAATTCAGCCTCCTTTTTAGCATCTTGCTAAAATGAAGAAATATTCAATCATCATTTTAATCGGATTTTTATTTGCTTGTCAATCAAAATCAGGCTCAGATATTCAATTCGAACAAATAAGAAATTCATTTATACAATCTTGGTGGAAACAGTTTCCTACTTCAGCAAGTTCCGCAGGATTTCATGAGTACGATGCAGAGTTGGAGCCTTATAACCAAGCCACAAGAGAATCTGATAAAGTTTTTGTAAGTGCTTGGTTGGATACGCTGTCGAAATTAGACAATGGTAAAATGGAAGCCAATGATTTAACAGATTTGGCTTTGATGAAAGGAGCTTTACATTCAATTTTATTTTATTCAGATACTTTAAAGGCTTGGCAGTGGGATCCTTCAAACTACAATGTGGCGGGAGCTTTTGCTGATATCATCAATGCGAAAAATTTAGATTCCATTCAGAAACGAAAATCTATTCAAGCCAGAATTAAAAAGGTAAAATCATATTACGAAGCTGCTAAAGAAAACATAATTAATCCTTCACCTGAACACACCCAATTAGCCATCGACCAAAGCGAAGGTGTAAAAGAATATTTGAATTCTGAAGTCGTAAATTGGCTTGAAACAAAGTCTGATTTACAAGATGCTATAACTGCAATAGATGGATTTTCATCTTATCTCAAAACTATTCTTCCTACAGCAAAAAGAGACTTTAGAATTGGAAAAGAATTGTTTGATATTAAGTTTAAACACGATATACAATCGGAATGGACAGCCGCTGAAGTTTACGAAAAGTCCATCAACAGAAAAAAAGAATTACATCTTGAAATGGCCAAACTGACAAATGATTTATGGTCGAAATACATGAATGTTGAAATGCCAAAAGATACTTTAAAAGCGATTTCACTTCTCATCAACAAAATTTCAGATAAACATGCTCATCGTGATTCTTTCATGCAATCAATTGAAAAACAAATTCCGGAGCTACAAGCATTTGTTAATGAAAAGCAATTGTTGTTTTTAGATCCTAAAAAACCTTTAAAAGTAAGAAGAACTCCCGGTTATATGGATGGTGTTGCAGGAGCCAGTATCAGTGCTCCGGGTCCCTACGACAAAGATGCTGAGACTTTTTACAATGTAAGTACATTAGAAAAATTCACTAAAGAAAGTGCTGAAAGTTATTTGAGAGAATACAACCATTATATCCTTCAAATTTTGAATATACATGAAGCCATTCCCGGACATTATGCGCAATTGGTTTATTCAAACAATTCGCCATCTATAATTAAATCGGTATTTGGAAATGGAGCCATGGTTGAAGGTTGGGCTGTTTATACTGAAAGAATGATGATTGAAGCCGGATATGGAAATGCAGAACCGGAAATGTTATTGATGTACAACAAATGGCACTTAAGAACCGTTTGTAATACCATTCTTGATTATAGTGTGCATGTGAAAGGCTGGAAAAAAGAAGATGCGATTCATTTATTGGTAGATGAAGCTTTTCAGCAACAAGCAGAAGCAGAAGGTAAATGGAAGAGAGTACAATTATCGCAAGTACAATTGTGCAGTTATTTTACAGGCTATTCAGAGATATATGCATTAAGAGAAGAAATGAAAAAGAAAAAGGATTTTGATTTAAAGAAATTCCATGAAAGCTTCTTGAGTTATGGAAGTGCGCCTGTTAAAGAAATTAAAAAACTAATGTTGAAATAAGATGATTTTAAGATTAATAATTTTAGTTCAAATATTCGCTTTTGGAAGAGTTAATGCGATTTGTCAACCTTGTAATATTGATGCTAATGAGGTATATTATTTGAAACAAGACCTTCTCAATTTAAGAGAGAAACCAAACGTTAATTCTAAAGTTATTAAAGTACTTAGAATTAAAACAGCTTCTTTGGAAATTCTAAATGAAGATAGCATTTTCAAAGATTATATTTTGGTAAAAGCAAAAATTGATTCTTTTAATGTTAAAACTGGGGAGGAAATCCATTTAGGAGAATATACAGGTTGGGTTAATTTTAATTTGGTTGATTTTAGTTCTGATAGTTATTCATTTATAACCGGAGGGGAGGATGAAAATTTAAGAATTGATGAGTTATTAAACAAACAAGAGGCTTTGAAATCAGTTGGTAGTTGTAAATATAATCCATCCGAATTATCTTATTGTTATTGTAAAAAAGGTATTTATTCTTTTGAAAATAATGAATTTTTAGAAGCAATTGAATTTTTCAATAAATCAATAAATGTTTCAACTATTAATTCTATAGAGTATAGGCTTATGGCATATTTTTATAGGGGTAAATCCAAACTAAATTTAAATGACTATTATGGTGCTAAATCAGATTTTGAAAGGGTATATAGTTGTAAATCAAGATATAATAATAGACTTGTTTATGATTGGAGTTCAAAATATTCGAAAAATTCATTCATTAGAGTTGGGTATAATTATCCATCAATAGTAAAAGAGGAGGTTTATTTGAATATGGCTATTTGTAAAATGAGGTTGAAAAATTATTCTGAAGCATTAATTGACTTAAATTCCATTATTGAAAGGAATTCGAAATTTGGCTACTCTTTTTATTTAAGAGCTTATGTTTATAAAGCTTTAAACAAAAAAAAGTTGGCTTGCTTAGATGCCAGTAAGGCCGGAGAACTTGGAATAAAAGAGGCTTATGATTTTATCTCTGAATTTTGCCAATAATTTAAAGAGTAAAGATAAGAAGGTAACTAATTGAGGAAAAACTATTTTATTAAAATTCCATTAAAGCTTCTTGAGTTATGGCAGTGCGCCTGTTAAAGAAATTAAAAAACTAATGTTGAAATAAATATGAAATTGCTAAAAGGAACAATGATGTTGATGTTTTTGCTGATGGCAACAGCTTTTCAGGTACAAACTGGAGATGAAATTTTAGGAGAATGGTTAAGTTCGAGTGGGGAAGGTAAATTCAGGATATTTAAATCGGGGGAATATTATTATGGAACAATTTATTGGTTAAAAGAACCCAATACAGAAAAAGGTGAACCTAAATTAGACGAAAACAATCCTGATATCAGCAAAAGAAATAGAAAAATTCTGGGATTAATGTTATTAAAAAGCTTCAAGTTCAATGCCAAGAATAAATCATGGGAAAATGGCGAAATCTATGATCCAGAATCAGGAAAAACCTACAGCTGTAACATGAAAATGGAAACTGCCGATAAGTTGAGCATTAGAGGATATATTGGAATTTCATTGATTGGCAGAACAGAAGTTTGGACAAGGGTGAAGTAGAAATTTTATTTTAGATGTTATTAAAAGCGATTACGATTTTTATTGGATTTGGTTTTTTCTTATCTAATTCCGAAGGTTTCTTTTCATTTAATAAACCCGGAGTTAATAAGGAAAATAACTTTAATCAAACTGATTGTAATTACTTGGGTTATAAACAGTCTATTAAAACTCTAAAAACAGAAAAAATAGTTGATATCAAGTTAAAAAGGAGAACTGACCTTCTAATTCAACCTTTTAATGTTTATGAATTCAAAAAGAAAGTTCAAGGCAGTAATAGTGGAGGAGCCTCGGTAAATCCTATTTGGTTTAAGCCAGCATACAAAGGATTTTACTATCGCTTTTTTATGTTTGATGGATTAAAGGCTTACAAAGGCAGAAATAAACATGACACTATAAAGTCAAAATTCGATTTGAGTATTTTTACCTATAAGCCATATGGTAAATATGAAACGGAATTTATTGACCCTCATGAGGAAATTATTGAAGTAGAATTAGATAGGAATTTTTATGATTTACCCGAACTTGCTTTTATAGAATTTCATAAAAAAGAAATAATTGATTTTATTGGGAAACCTGATTATGAAAAGTCTGATTGTTTTATTTATCAGTTTAAAAATTCTTTGCTTTTGTTCCAATTTCAGTTAGATAGGGTTAATTGGATAAAATATATCAGATTGAAATCCAATAAAATCAGCTCTGAACAATGGAAGGAACTTTGTTCTAGAAATATCAATGTTTGGTAAAATTTCTGATTTTGTTCATGTATGGCTATCTGAAAAGGAATAATTCAATAGAAGTATTACTTTCGCAGCAATGATTAGTCCCTGGAAAATTTTATCTGTTATACTCATTTTGTACGCCATTATTGGTGGTTTGCTGATGCCGGTGCCTGAATTACCTATTCTTGAGCAGAGTATCAGGAATTTGTATTACCATGTTCCAATGTGGTTTTCAATGGTTTTGTTGTTATTGGCTTCTGCTATTCAGGCTGTTAGTGTGTTAAGAGGTAAGGGGCTTGAATCTGATGCCAAATCGAACATTTTTGCTACTGTAGGAATGTTGTATGGAAGTATTGGAATAGTAACAGGAATGATTTGGGCTAAAAATACCTGGGGTGCTTATTGGGTTTCCGACCCAAAATTAAACTCTGCCGCTATCGGAATGTTAATGTATTCAGCTTATTTTGTTTTGAGAGGTTCGTTTGAAGACGAAGAGAAAAAGGCGAGATATGCTGCTATTTATAATTTATTCTGTTTCCCTGTTTTTGTTGTTTTGATTTTTGTGATTCCACGTTTAACAGATTCATTGCATCCAGGTAATGGTGGAAACCCGGGTTTTAATCAGTATGATTTAGACAGCAGATTAAGAATGGTGTTTTATCCTGCTGTAATAGGTTGGGTTTTAATGGGATTCTGGATTGCAGATTTAGGCATTAGAGTTAAAAAACTGGAATTAAAGAAGTGGTTAGATTTATAAAATAAAGTTCATGAAAAATATATTATTCAATCAGATAACAAAAAGCGCGGAGCAACCTGATTTAGCAGGTGATGGAAAGTTTTTTGTAGTAGTAGGAGTGATGGCAGTTTTGTTTTTGGGTATTGTTGCTTATATGGTAAGTCTTGATTTGAAAATTAAAAAATTGGAGAAAAAAGATTAGTTATGAAAAAGACATATATATTAGGAATTGCATTAATTGGAATAGCTATTGCGGCTATTATCAGCATGTATGGTGATGCCAGTACCTATGAAAATTTCGAAGTAGCCAAGGAAAATCCAGGTAGAGAATTTCATGTAGTGGGTGTATTAAACAGAGAAAAAGAAAAATTCTACAATCCTCAGGAAGACCCTAACTTCTTTACTTTTTACATGATAGATGAAAAAGGAAAAGAAAGTAAGGTAGTTTACCACAATCCGGAGCCAACCGACTTCGACCGTTCTGAGAAAATTGTGATAGTAGGTAAAATGGATGGAGATCATTTTGAAGCCTCCAAAATCTTATTAAAATGCCCAAGTAAATACACCGATAATCAGGTGAAAGCTTAATATCAAATTGTAATATAAAATGGAAGCTGTTCAGAAATGAGCAGCTTTTTTTGTTTGCACTATTTGAAAACTATTTTTTAGAATATTTCACTCAGTCATACTTTCAAATTTTACACATAGAAAAGTATTGGTTATTTATACCTTTGCGGCCAATGAATGAAGTAGTTTTTTTAAACGAACACCTCTTTTGGGGTAATCTTGGCCACAGTGCCGTTGTCATCTCTTTTGTTACATCAATTTTAGCTGCTATTTCTTACTTTTTTGCAGAGTCGAAACCTTTGGATAAAAGTTGGGAAACCCTTGCTAAATGGTCGTTTCATTTGCATAGTCTGGCTGTTTTAACCATTATTGCTACCTTATTTAATATTATTTACCAGCATTATTTCGAATACCATTACGCTTGGCAGCATAGTAGCCGCGATTTACCGGTACATTTCATGATTTCATGTTTCTGGGAAGGTCAGGAGGGGAGTTTCCTACTCTGGATTTTCTGGCAAATGGTAATCGGACAAATTTTATTGAGAACAGCCAAATCATGGTTGAATCCTACAATGGCTGTTGTGATGTTATCGCAAATTGCTTTAACAAGTATGTTACTTGGGGTGAAAATTCTGGGTTATAAGTTGGGAAGTAGTCCTTTTGAATTGCTTAGAAATGTGATGCAAAATGCGCCTATTTTCAAACAAGCCGATTATTTAAGTAAAGTAAAAGATGGTAATGGATTGAATCCTTTGCTTCAAAATTATTGGATGGTAATTCATCCGCCAACGTTGTTCTTTGGTTTTGCTACTACTGTAGTTCCTTTTGCTTATGGAATAGCTTCATTATGGCGCAAAGACCATGCAGGTTGGTTAAAACCTGCTTTACCTTGGGCTTTAATTAGTGTGATGGTTTTAGGTGCAGGTATTATTATGGGCGGTTTCTGGGCTTATGAAAGTTTGAGTTTTGGAGGTTACTGGGCTTGGGATCCTGTTGAAAATGCATCTTTAGTTCCTTGGTTAATTTTAATTGCAGGTGTGCATGTTCTCATTATTCATAAAACAACAGGTAATTCTTATATCGTTGCACTAACATTAATTCTTTCAACCTTTTTGTTGGTTTTATATGCTACTTTTTTAACCCGTTCAGGCATTTTAGGGAATTCATCAGTTCACTCATTTACAGATTTAGGAATGAGTGGTCAATTATTGGTATTCCTTTTGGTATTCGTGATTTTGTCTATTGGATTGATGGGTTGGAGATGGAAATCGTTGCCAAGATCAGCCAAAGATGAAGATATTTATACCCGTGAATTCTGGATGTTTATTGGTAGTTTGTTACTGGTTATTTCCGCTTTTCAGGTGATTTTAACTACTTCTATTCCGGTATTTAATAAAGTATTTTCGGCAAATCTGGCTCCTCCTGCAGATGTAATTGGTCATTATAATAAATGGCAAATGCCTTTAGCTATTTTGGTTGCTATTTTAACTGCAGTTGCTCAATTGCTGAAATACAAAACCAATCAAAAAGAAGCGATAAGAAAAATTGGTATTTATGCCGCAATTTCGGCTGTATTAAGTATTGCTTTATTCTTTGGATTCCAATTACAAAACTGGGTTTACTTCTTATTGTTATTTGCCGGAACTTACGCAATTGTAGTCAACTCGATTTTGTTAGCACCTTTCTTTAGAGGCAAAATTAAATTAGCCGGAGCAAGTGTGGCTCATATTGGTTTTGGTGTTTTATTGTTGGGAGTTTTGGTTTCATCAGCCAATAAAAAAGTAATTTCTATCAATGAAACCGGACAGGCATTAAATCCGGAATTCAGCAACAAAGAAAATGTAGAGAATATTTTTCTTGAAAGAGGGAAAGCCAATAAAATGGGTGATTATATCATCACCTATAAAAAAGATTCACAACAATGGGTAAATACCTATTATCAGGTGAACTACCAGAAATTGAATTCAAAAGATGAAGTTGATTATGAGTTTGATTTGTATCCAAATGGACAAATCAATCCTAAATTCGGTTTGGTTGCCAATCCAGATACCAAACATTACTTGAGCCACGACGTATTTACATATGTAAGTTCGGTTCCATCACAAAAAGCTGATCCTAAATTTATCAATACAAAATCACATGCAGTAAAACCGGGAGATACTATTTATACCAATAATGCATGGATTGTTTTGGTAGGAGTAAATACCAATGCTGATGCTGAAAACTTAGATGTTAAAAATCTGCAGGTATTGTTAGGAGCTGAATTAAAGGTACATACATTGGATAAAGTTTATGATGCAATGCCAATGTATGGCGTTCAAAATAATCAGGCAATTAGTTATGATGCTTTGGTTGATGAGGCTAAATTAAAATTCAGTTTTAAAGGTGTAGATCCTGCAAAAGGAAGTATCACCATTGAAACTTCAGAAAAGGATCAAAGTGGAGAATTCATTATTATGAAGGCCATTGTATTTCCTTGGATTAATTTGGTTTGGGCAGGAACAATTATCATGATAATTGGATTTATGATAGCTATTGTAAGAAGAATTCAGGAATACAGAAGAGTTGCTGCATAAATTAATGTATAAATAAGAAATAGTGGCGAATTTCAGGCATTTGGTTATTTTCGCCCTTTAATAGAAAATTTTTAGAGATTATTATGGCTAATACCGGAGATTTATTTAGAGGCTGTTTCATTAAACATAACAATGAATTGTGCCAAGTAATGGAATACCAACACCGTACACCGGGCAATTTACGTGCATTTTACCAAGTTGTACTTAAAAACGTAAAAACCGGAAAACAAATGGAACACCGCTACCGTGCTGGCGAAAGTGTTGAAATGGTGCGTGTAGAATTCAAAGAAATGCAATATTTGTATAAAGACGGAAATGCCTTGGTTTTAATGGACCCGGAATCTTACGACCAGATTTATGTTGAAGAAAGTATTTTTGGACCTGCATCTCAATTCTTAAAAGAAGAAATGATTGTGAAGGTTTCTTTTGAAGGTGATATTTGTATTGGTGGTGAAGCTCCAACTTTTGTTATTTTGGAAGTAACTTACACAGAACCAGGCCTTAAAGGTGATACTGCTACAAACACATTAAAACCTGCTACATTAGATAATGGTGCTGAAGTAAGAGTTCCACTTTTCTGTAATGTTGGTGATAAAGTGAAAGTAGATACTAGAACAGGCGAATACGTAGAAAGAGTTAAGTAATTATTAGCTTAATATTAAATATCAAAACCTCAGGTGTTAAAATTACCTGAGGTTTTTTTTATGGGTTAAGTTGATTTATATTTACGTAATGAAAGGAGTTTTTGTCTTATTTCTGGCACTTATAACATCGGTTAAAGTTTCTCAGCCTAATTGGGAATTAAAGAAAACCGGGCCAGGAATTTTTATTTATACGTCTAATACTGAGTCATCTGCAATAAAAGATATCAAAGCAACTCTTGATTTAAAAGGTAGTTTGTCGTCTGTAGTTTCTGTAGTAACTGATTTAAAATCATATCCCAATTGGATTTATAATTGCACAGAAGGAAGAGTTTTAAGTGTTGTTGGTGATTCTGAACTTTATTTTTACCAAAGAATTCATGCACCTTGGCCTGTTTCCGATAGAGATTTGTGCTCTCGTTATAAAATTCGTCAAAATCCTGAAACACTGGAACTAACTGTAGTTTCTCAGGCAGTTCCAAATTTATTGCCTGAAATTGAAGGTGTTGTAAGGGTGAAAAAATCTAAAACCCAATGGCGTATAAGACCAATCGGAAATGATATTTTAAAAGGTGAATATTATTTAAGTGTTGATCCAGGAGGAGATGTGCCTGCATGGTTAATCAATTTGTTTATTACAGAAGGTCCTTATGGTAGTCTTTTAAAGCTTAAATCAATCATAAACGAAGCTCCATATAAGGATGCCAGATATTCGTGGTTAAAAGAATTTAAGGAAAAGTAAATTGATGAACGATTATTTTAAAGCTTGTTGAAATAATTCTTCAAAACTTGAGTTTTCAGTGCAATTCAGTGTCAGGAAATTGTCATTCACATAAAACTTTTATTTTTTTTTATTTTTCATGTTTGAAATTTAAAACAATAAATTATCTTGCAAGTCGATTGCCCATCTAGGGGTAGAAGAGGGCAGTCTGTTTCATAGGCTAAAGGGAGTTACGCAAGTAACTCCCTTACTTTTTTTATAGGCCTTGATTTTAATAATTGTATTTGTCTTTCCAACGTGCTTTTAAGAAATTCCTTTGTTCAATTTCTCTTGGATTATTGCCGGGTTCATACAGTTTTGTACCTTGAATGGCATCAGGCAAAAATTCTAAATTAACGAAGTTATTTTCATAGGCATGCGCATAGGCATAATCCTTTCCATAATTCAATTCCTTCATTAATTTAGTTGGTGCATTTCTTAAATGTAATGGAACTGGTAATTGACCCGTTTTTTTAACTAAAGCTAATGCTTCATCAATGGCTACATAACTTGAATTGTTTTTTACTGAAGTAGCTAAGTATACCGCGCATTGAGAAAGTATAATTCTTCCTTCAGGAACACCAATTACTCTTATTGCCTGAAAGGTTGTATTCGCCATTAATAAGGCATTCGGATTTGCGTTTCCAATGTCTTCACTTGCCAGTACCAACATTCTTCGAGCGATGAATTCATAATTTTCACCACCTTCTAATAATCGGGCTAAATAATAAACAGCTGCATTTGGGTCGCTGCCTCTAATAGATTTTATAAAAGCGGAAATGATATTATAATGTTCTTCTCCACTTTTATCGTATGACATGGTTTTGTGTTGTAGCGTTTTTTCAACCAAAGCATTCGTAATTACAATTTGTTCGTCGGTTTTAAACTGATAACAAACCAATTCCAATAGATTCAATAATTTTCTAGCATCACCTTCACTAAATCTGAATAGCGCCGATGTTTCTTTTAAATCAGGTTTTTTGGTTTTTAACCATTCATCTTTTTCTAAAGCAGAACTAACAATTCTTTGTAAAGCATCTTTATCTAAATCTTTTAAAATATAAACTTGAGCTCTGCTTAATAAGGCATTGTTTACCTCAAAACTTGGGTTTTCAGTTGTAGCGCCAATTAATACAATTGTGCCATTTTCTACTGCTCCTAATAAAGCATCTTGCTGACTTTTATTAAAACGATGAATTTCATCTAGGAACAAAAGCACTTTACCGAGTTTTTTTGCTTCTTCAATCACTTTTCGAACCTCAGCAACTCCAGCTTGAATGGCACTCAGGTAATAAAAATGTAAACCCAAATGCTGACCAATAATTTTTGCCAATGTAGTTTTTCCAACGCCCGGAGGTCCCCAGAAAATCATAGATGGAATGTTTTTGTTTTCTATCGCTTTTCTTATAATTCCTTCATTCCCTGTTAAATGTTCTTGTCCAATTAAATCGTCGAGGGTTTGAGGCCTAACTCTCTCTGCAAGTGGCTTATTAGATTCGTTCATGTAATTTTCTGTTATATTTGTTTGATATGGCCAAAGCTTATCACAAATATGCACTTTTGTTTTTGCTTCATTTTGTCCTTATATCAAAGCTCAAAAGTCAAGAACTGCCGGATACAATTAGTTTTCCTGTAGTAGATCCGATTCATTGGCAGGATACTGTTTCGATTGAGCTGCAAGACAGCAATTTTGTTGTTAAAAAGGGATTTACTCAAATTGGAAGAGCCAGTTATTATGCCAATAAATTTCAAGGGAGAAAAACTGCTAATGGCGAAAGATACTCACATCAAAAATATACTGCTGCACATCGTAAATTTAAATTTGGTACCAAGGTAAAAGTCACCAACCTAAAAACAGGAGTTTGGGTTATTGTTAGAATTAATGACCGTGGACCTTTTTCTAAAAAGTTCATGATAGATTTATCCTTAATAGCAGCAAAGAAATTAAACCTACATAAAACAGATGCCAAAGTAAAAATGGAAGTTTTAGAAGAAGCTCCAAATAAAAAATGAGGTAAATTTTTAATAGGATTTTACTTTTTCAATCTCCAGATATTTCCATTTTTTGTTTGAAAAACCTGCAATTTCCCTTCTTTACTTAATTGATTTAGAATTTCTAATCCTTGATTGGTATTAACTTCACTCAATTCACAAAACTCTTTTAATGTTAGTGATGAAAAATGGGAGAATAATGATTTCCAATCTTTGTTATACTTATGTTTAACAGCATTCGGATTCAATTTTAAAATAATGTTTTCAAAAGCCATATAGGGTTTAAATCCATTGATGTATTGGAAGTCTTTTGATTGATTAGAAAATATCAAGGTTGGAAAGCCTCGAACACCAGATTCGGCGGTTATTTTAAGGTCGTTTTGAAACAATTCATTTGCTATGTTTTCTGAATCTTTTTTTAGTTTGATTGCATCCAATCCAACTTCTTTTGCAGCCAAACTTAAGTAAGTCCAATTACAAATGTTTTTTTTCTCCAGAAACACCATTTCTCTGATTCTTCTTAGAAACAACAATGCTTTATCTTCATCTTGTAATTGAGCTGCTTTAAATGCAATTGAAGGCGGATAGGATGATGGAAGTGGATCTTCTAACCAGATATCACCATTGATTGGCATTTGGTAATATTGGCTAACTTCATCCCAATGATGTGATACATCAGAAGGTTTGCTAATTCCACCGCTATTGTACGACCAATCTTTTAGTAAACCACCCATTCTGTATTCAATAGAAAAATAGTCACCATATTCAAGTTTTAGTTTTCTTAACTGAGCTTCAATTCCCCAACATGATGAGCAAATTGGGTCGGTGAAATAAAGAATATGGATAGATTTATTGGTTTGTTTAGATACGATATCAATTTCTTGTGTTGTTGAATCTGCAATTTCACAGGTTCCGGAATCTGTATTGCATAAAAGCGGATTGTTTCCTTTTTCTTGATGTTGCATGGTTTTGGTTTGAGCATCACATGCAGTTGTTGAAAGTAAAATTAAGAAACTACAAATTAGTGTGATGCGTATTTTCATTTTATATTTGAATTCGAAAACAAACATCCGATTAATTCAGATACCAATCAATTAGTCAGAAAAACCTGACCTCAAAAAAATGGAAACAGAAAGTACTTGTCCTGCAGAAACCTTACTCAAATTATTATCTGGCAAATGGAAACCGCAGATTTTTAAATTGGCAGTGGAAGGTCCTTTGAGGTTCAATTCCTTAATAAGACAATTGGAAGGTTCTAATAAACAATCGGTTGCTGTTGCCTTAAAAGAGTTGGAAGAACAAGGTTTACTTGATAAAACTATTATCAAATTAAAACCACTTCACATTGAATATAATTTATCAGAAAAAGGGAAAACCATGATACCGGTTTTTAAACAGCTGGAAAATCTTGCTTAGTTTTTTATTTGAGAGAAACACCACCACATTTCCTGCGCAATTTCTAAACTTCTTTCAGTGTATTTACTTGATTGTAATTCGGTATTGTCAAATACTTTTGGGTCATCATATTTTACTGGGAAACGCGCTTCTGCTCCAAAAACTACCGGACAAGCTTCATCTGCGCTGTTACATGTCATGATAGCTCCAAATTGCGTTTTTGGATTGAAGTTGTGATTATATGTTTTTGAAAAACAAATAACCGGCATTTCATTTTCGGCAAATTTTACCGCATAAACCGGATTTGAAGTTTCACTTAATTTCAAAATCTCAAATCCTTGATTAGCCAATGTTTCTGCTACTTTAGGAAACATGGCCGTTGCTTCAGTTCCACCTGAATAACAGAAAACATTTTTGATGCCAAAATGATGAGCCATACTTTGAGCCCAAATTTGAGATAAATGACTTCTTCTAGAATTGTGAGTGCAGATAAAATTCAATCGGATATTTTCACCATTGTCTTTTTTAGTTTGAATGTATTGAATCAAACCACTCAAAATTTCTTTTCTTTCTGCTGATATATTTTCAGCATTAAAACCTGTAATGATTTCTGAAATAAGATTAAACATGATTGTAATATTTTTTCTTTAAAAATAAACTTGCTTTCACCAATAAAATTAAAACCGGAACTTCTACCAAGGGACCAATAACACCAACAAAAGCCTGCGCTGAATGAATGCCAAAAATTGCGATTGATACAGCAATTGCTAATTCAAAATTGTTTCCGGTTGCTGTAAATGAAATAGAAGCATTTTTATCATATGGAACATTCATGGATTTATTGATAAAAAAGCTCACAAAAAACATCAATATAAAATAAACAACCAGAGGAACAGCAACTTTTAAAACATTTAAAGGAAGTTCTAAAATTTTATCACCCTTTAAGCTAAACATCAACACAATTGTAAATAGTAATGAGTACAATGTAATTGGTGAAATAGCGGGAACGAATTTGCGATTATACCAATCAGTTCCTTTGCTTTTTATTAAGATATTTCGACTTAAATAACCTGCTAAAAATGGTATTCCCAAATAAATTGCAACACTTTGTGCGACCTCTGTCATAGGCACTGAAACATTGAATTCTCCAAGTCCCAGTTGTTGTGGTAAAACATTAATAAATAACCAAGCATAAAAACTATAAGTGATTACTTGAAAGATGCTGTTTAAAGCAACCAATAAAGCGCCATATTCTCTGTTTCCACCGGCTAAATCATTCCAAACTATAACCATCGCTATGCAACGAGCCAGTCCAATTAAAATTAATCCAACCATATATTCGGGTTGATCTCTTAAAAAGAGGATAGCTAATATAAACATCAAAATTGGTCCGATTACCCAATTAAGCAACAATGATAGACTCATTACTTTGGTATCTTGAAATGCTTTTGGTAACAATGAATAATCAACCTTAGCTAAAGGAGGATACATCATTAAAATCAAGCCAACTGCTAAGGGAATATTTGTTGTGCCAATAGATAAATCATCAAAAATGATTTTTATTCCGGGGAAAAAGAATCCGATTGAAACTCCGACAATCATTGCCAAGAATATCCAAAGGGTTAAATAACGGTCCAGGAATTTTAGTTTAACTGCCATACCAGTTTGTTTTGTGATATAAATTTAGAGATCGTTCGCAATTATACGAACAAATTATATTATTCGTAATATTACGAATAGATTTAATAATTAATTATCACAACTATCCTTTAGTGAAATTTCCCCAAAAAGAGTGGAGAAAAGATTTTGAGCAGTTTCCCAATTTTCTTTATTGATACAATACTTAACAGTAGGTGGGGTGATATCTCCTTTAATTAAACCGGCATCTTTTAATTCATTGAGATGTTGCGATAAGGTAGATTTTGCAATAGGTAGTTCTTCGGCCATATCGCCATGGTAGCAGCAGGTTTGTGAATGTAATAATTGTAAAATAGCAATACGGACAGGGTGACCAAGTGCTTTCGCAAATCTGGCAATTTGTTCCTGATCTTTTGTAAAGTATTGATTTGTTTTATTCATTACACATTTTTGTATTCGCAAAAGTACGAATAGTTTTACTCTTTTGAAGTTTAGTAAAAATAAATCAAATCCTTAAAACTCCTTTTCCTGCAAAGGCTTTAACATTACTCCATGTCGGTTAAACAAGCACAATTGTGTAAATCTGCCATTGCTCTCTTTTTTACCATTTACCTCTTTATAATCAATTCCGGTAATGGTAATTTGAATACCTGCCATACTCACTTTTTCTAGCCAACCGGCATGAAAGAAATTCAAGCTATTGTCTTTTAAATTGTATGCATGTACCGCAGGACAAACCCTCCAGGCATCAGTTTGGAAATACAACATGCTTCCATCTTCTGATAGGTTCACTCTTTCAATATTGCACAAATATTTGAATGGATAAAAACTAGAATCGGCATAATTGGGAATTGTACCTCCTTCACCATTAAGGCAACTGGTAAATAATTTGGTTTCTTTTTTTGTGATTGTATGATAACTATAAACTGAAACCTGGTCAGTTGATGTAACTCCTTCTTGGTCTTTGGTTCTCGATAGTTGCTCAGTTTTACTGTAAATAATTAAATGGTGTTTCGCTGAATAATCCAATAATTGCATTGGACCTTTACTTCTAATTTCAATACTTTTCCCGGTATTTAAGGTGATTAAAATTTTGCCATTTTGTTCAAATGCTTTTTTGAATGGCTGGGCAAAAATCAGGTTAACTGAAAATAAGAAGAACAAAACTAAGATTGAATTTTTCATTTAAAGGCTTTTACTAAATCGAACAATTATAATGCCGAGAAGTGATTTATGGATTTTAATAGTTGAATTATTTTAAACACTGAGTTCTTAAAAAACAAAGGGCAGTTTCTTCTTTTGAAACAACCCTTTATAAATTAAGTATTTACTTGTTTTTTTACTTACTCATACTCTCCAATAAAATTTTCAAGCTTTCGTCCAGAATCAAATTTGGCTCAACTTTATTGGTTTCTTTTATTTTCTTTCTTTCCTCATCTCTTTTCTTCTTGCGGGCATCTTCAGCATTTAATTCAGCTTTGTAAGTTTCTTCGTTTAAACTTGTGTAATTTTTCTCTTTTGCTTCATTAAACAATTTAATGTCTTCTAGTAAATAAGCATACTCAGGTTCACTTTTCATTCTATTGAGGTGAGATGCTTTTAATGAGTTGATGGCTGATTTGTTGTCAGGAAGTGCTTTGTAAGAAACAGCTGCAATTTCATCGTAAGGAAGCGCGTATTTGCTTGCTTCTTCACCATATTCTTTTGCTGCATAAATCGATGGGAATTCAATATCAGGAATCACGCCTTTGTGTTGAGTGCTTCCTCCTGAAATACGGTAAAATTTAGCAATGGTAATTTTAACCTGACCTAATTTTTTTCCATCCATCATCATAAACTGATTCAAATCGGTCATGTTTTGAACTGTACCTTTTCCAAAAGTTTTTTCTCCAACTATAATTCCTCTATGGTAATCTTGAATTGCTGCTGCAAAAATTTCTGATGCTGAAGCGCTAAATCTATTCACCATTACCATCATTGGGCCATCCCAAAAGATATTATCATCTCTGTCTTCTTCAGAATTCGCAACGCCATAAGCATCTTTAACTTGAACAACTGGTCCCTTTTTGATGAATAATCCGGTTAATTCAACAGCTTCCTGTAAAGAACCTCCGCCATTGTTTCTTAGGTCGATAATAAAGGCTTCAGCTGAATCTTTTTTCAGTTCAGAAATCAATCTTTTTACATCTTTTGTCGTGCTTTTGTAATTTGGATCTTTACGTTGCATACCGGCAAAATCAAGGTAAAAAGTAGGAATGCTAATCACCCCAACCTTAATTTTCTTCCCGTTTAATTCAGCTTCTTTAATACTTCCTTTTGCACTTTGATCTTCCAATACAATTTTATCACGTGTGATTTCAATAATTTGAGTTTTAGCATTGGTAGCATCTGCAGCAATAATTTCTAAACGAACAATGGTTCCTTTTTTTCCTCTGATTAAAGATACAACATCATCAATTCTCCAATCTAAAATACTTACCATTTCACCATCTTTTCCTTGTCCAACTGCCACAATTTTATCGTTGGCATGTACTAGTTTACTTCTATCAGCCGGACCACCTTTTACTACTTCACGAATTTTGGTGTATTCATTTTCTGTTTGAAGTGTAGCACCAATTCCTTCCAGACTTAAACTCATGCTGGTATTAAAATCCTCAGCCATTCTTGGTGAAAAGTAATTGGTATGAGGGTCGGCAATTTCTGTTAATGAATTAGCGAAAAATGAAAATACATCTTCATTTTTGGTTTTACTTAGCTGTTTTAAAAGATTATCGTAACGTTTAGTTAAATCAGTTGCACAAACTTTTGGGTCTTTTCCTCCTGATTTTAGTTGTAAAAACTCCATTTTAATTTTCCTTTTCCACAACAAATCATATTCTTTATAATTTAAACACCAGCTGGCATTTTCTCTATTGGTTAAAAGAGAATCTTTGGTGGTAAAATCAAAATTTGACTTCAATAAATCTTTCGTGAAATAAATTCTTTCTTCCAAACGCTTCTGGTACAAATTGTACATGTCAAAAGCCTTTTGAACATTTCCCATCATCAAATCATCATCTAATTTATAACGGAATTGTTCAAATTGCTCAATATCCTGTTTTAGGAAATACATTTTTCCCGGATCTAAATTCTCCAAGTAAGCATCCAATAAATTAGATGAAAGTTTATCGTCGATACTTAATTTTCTTAAATGATATGAATTAAGAATCTGTCCTACTAATTGGTATAATACAGGATGTTGAGATTCCGGTTCGAAGTTTTTTAAAACTACTTTGGTACTGTCGTTTGCAAAAACAGATGATGTTAAAGCAAATACCGATAGGGTGATGGCAACAAATATTTTTCTCATTGAATGCAATGTAATGAAATTCTTAATTGAGCTAAGATTTTTTTAGATGATTGGTTTTTGTGGTGCTTAAAAGGACTAAAAATTGGTTTTGAATATCCTGATAGCAATACTTAATAGTACAATTCCGAAGAATTTTCTGATTAAAGAAAGACCTGAATCACCTAATTTTTTCTCAATCCAAGAGCTTGAGCGTAAAACAATATAAACAAAAAGTAAATTTATTAGCAATCCCAACACAATATTTGGCAAAGTATATACTGCTCTCATAGAAATTATCGTTGTGAGAGTTCCCGAACCAGCAATAATTGGAAATGCAATAGGAATAATGCTTCCGGTTTTTTCGCTTGGGTCGTTTTTAAGTAATTCAATTCCTAATATCATTTCTAAACCAATAATAAATATGACAATTGAACCTGCAATGGCAAACGACTGAATATCAACGCCAAATAAACCAAGGAAGCTTTTTCCTAAAAATAGAAAAAGTACCATTAATGCTCCCGCAGCCAAAGTTGCTTTGCCACTATCCAGGTGTTTCTGCCTGTTTTTGATGGTGATAATAATGGGTAATGCGCCAATAATATCAATAATGGCAAAAAGGGTAAGTGTGATGGTGGTAATATCTTGAATTGAAAACATGCTGCAAAGATAGCTTTGCACTTATTTAAATAATGAATAATTTGCAACCGTGCGATTTTTAAAAACATTTGGAATACATATACTGCTAATTGCAGTTGTTTTATACCTGCTTACCTGGGTGGCAGCGGGATTTTTAAGTAGTTATACTCGTCATGGTCAGTATCTTACGCTGCCTAATTTAAAAGGACTTCCTATTGAAGAAGCAGAAAAAGTACTGAATGAAAAGCAACTGAGGTTCATCATTACCGATACAGTTTTTGTGGATGGAATGCCAAAATCTGCCGTGGTTGAGCAAAATCCTATACCCAATTCCAAGGTAAAAACAGGTAGAATTATTTATTTAAGCATCAATTCCACAAGTTCTGCAACTGTAATTATGCCTAATTTAATAAATAGTTCACTTCGATACGCCGAAACTGTTTTAGGTGGAATGGGTTTACGTTTAGGTGATGTAACCTACAAGCCGGATATTGCTCAAAATGCAGTTTTAGACCAATCGTGGGGTGGACAAAGTATTCAACCCGGAACCAGAATTCCCAAAGGTGCAGCAATTAATTTAGTGGTTGGTGATGGAAGCGGCGGAGCTTTAGTTTCGATGCCTGATTTAACCGGTTTGAGTTTGCTTGATGCAACAAAAGTTATTGAAGGTTCTATGCTTCAATTAGGTGCTGTTGTTTATGAGGGTGCTGTTTCTGATAGTTCAAAAGCAGTTGTTATTCGTCAAAATCCTCCTTTTTCAGAAAGTTCAAGCATCCGCAGTGGCGAAATGGTTGACGTTTTTTTATCAGTTAAAAAATAATGAATTTGAAAAATATCAGATTTTTTTTAGGATTAATTTTATCGTTGATTTATAGTCAATCGTTTGCCCAAGAAGTATTAGTACCTCTTAAAAGCAATCCGGCTTTATTCAATGCTGATTTTAATTCTACTACAAAAACGAGTCTTAGAAAAAAAGCAAGTTTGGCTTTGCCTTTTGTTGATTTTTTCGAAAGAGGAAATCAGCCAAACAATACTAGGTGGACAGACTCTTCAACCACAATTTTAAATAGATACCTGATTTTTGATTCTTATAATGAAACCGGACAAGTTTATTCAGGTGTAAATGGAATTGCCGATAGACTAACTTCAAAAGCTATTGATTTAAGTTCATCTTCAGGAAATTTGGTTTTGAGTTTTAATATCCAGGCCGGAAATAGTTTTGTAGATGGTGATAGCATTGTTTTGGAAGCTTTGTCTGCCAACCAAGTTTGGACAACAATCTGGTCGGCAGGAGCAATTTTGAAAACACCAAGAGAAATTTATCTTTTAATTGATCCTAGTGTTTTTAAAGGTTCAAATTTTAGTTTTAGATTTAGTTTTTTAACCAATTTTGATGAAAATAAAGTTGAATCTTTTATCCTAAGTAAACTGGTTTTAGCCAATCAAATTCCATTGCCATTTTATTCTTCATTACAAAATGGTGTTTCTTTTAACCAAGCTTTTGCAGGTCCCGATATTACAACTGAATCAATTAAAACTGGTTCGTTTATGGGACAAGGATTTGTTTTTGATGCTTTAAATGCAAATAATATCGCTTATACAGGTTCTTATGGTGGTGCAGATACATTGTTTATGCATTCAATTCCTGTATCAGCTTATCCTGCAGGCGATTCATTGTTTTTAGGTTTTTCAGTCGAAGCGCTTTCAGGAGCCAAAAGCACAGATAGTTTAATATTAGAATTTAGAAACAATTTGGGAGTATGGACACGCCAATCGGTATTTCATCTTCAAAATAATTCCGGAAACAGAGATTACCAGATTTTTGTGAATTCAGGCAGAAATCGCCATCCTTTTTTTAGAGCAAGATGGATTCTGAAATCAGCTTTATCGACTAATGATACTTCTAAGTTTTTACTTGGAGCAATTCGTTTCACCAGAAGAATTTCTTTGCCTTTTGTTGATGATTTTTCAGCTTCAAGAATTACACCTGATAGAACAAAATGGGTTGATTCATTTGTTTTTATCAATAACCAGTTTCCTTTTGAACAAGCATCAGTGCAGGTTGCCACTTTCGATGGTTTAAATCAATACGGAAATGCTTATTCTTTATTTGCTTTAAAAGGTGATGCTGATTTATTGAATACCTATTCAATGAATTTAAGATCGTTAAAGCCATCAGATTCTGTATATCTAAGCTTTTTTTATCAGTATGAATTACAAGGTGAAACAGGACAATATTTTCCTGATGATTCATTTACGGTGATGATGAGAAATAGTAGATTTAATCAAAATGAATTTAAAATTTTGTGGCAACTTTCAGCCAAAGATGCTACACCCAATACATTTGTTAGGGTTGATATTCCTATTACCGATACTGCATTGTTTCATGATGATGTTCAAATTCGTTTCAAAAACAGAGGCAGTTTAAGTGGAAATTTAAGTCAATGGCATTTAGATTATGTTCGATTTGATAAAGGAAGAAGAAAGAATGATGCTTATAATGATGTTTCATTAACCAATACGCCTCCTGTAAGATTAGGAATGTATTCATCAATGCCATGGAAACATTATCAGGCCAATAAACCTAAGTATGGCAATGATTCTGTGAGTTTAAGATTTGTAAACCACGATCAACAAACCTACTTGTTGGATTATTTTAGAACAATTACAAATCCTGAAGGAAGTAATATCGAACAGTTTAATAATGTAAGTAATATCCTGTTTAGAAGTGATACTGTAGTAAAATTCAATAGACCATTTGCATTCTCAAGTTCTTTTGGTTCGGCTGATAGTTTGGTGTTTAACACAACTTATAAAATTGGCTTATCAAGTAGTCAGAAAGATGCAATCTCTTCCAATGATACCTTTTCTGTACCAACAGTTTTTAGCAATTATTTTGCTTATGATGATGGAACTGCTGAAGGAGGATATGGAATCAAAAACAAAACAAATAGTGGGGCTGCTTTAAAATATGTTTTAGAAGTTCCAGATACTTTATATGGAATGTATGTTTTCTTTAATCAGAGTGAAAGTAATGTAAGCAATCAATCATTTAATCTAAAGGTTTGGAAATCTATTTCTAGAGTAATGGAACCTGCAAATGATGATGTTTTGTTGTATAAATCAGCAGACTTAAAACCTGTTTATGGTAATAAAATTA
Source organism: Vulcanococcus limneticus LL (assembly GCA_943361925.1). Lineage (GTDB taxonomy): Bacteria > Bacteroidota > Bacteroidia > UKL13-3 > UKL13-3 > CAISCU01. The sequence goes on from CALRIT020000011.1 coordinate 65,260, forward strand.
ATGGATTTGCTGCCTTTAAAATTGAACCACCCATTGCATTAACAGATAGTTTTTATATAGGCTGGGAGCAAGCTCAAGCTTATGTATTAAATATTGGTATTGATGAAAATTTCCCATTTGGTATCAATAGAAATATGTTTTTTAAACAAGATGGACAGTGGTATCCTACAGATTTTACAGGTGCTTTGATGATGCGACCAATTGTTGGAAAATGGATTGATTTACCTGCTTCGATTAGTGAAAATCAAAATATAAATACAGAAAAGTTCAGTGTTTATCCAAATCCTTCAAATGGAAAATTCAAGATTAATTCAATCAATAATGAAGAGTTTCTTGTTAAACTTTACGATTTATCTGGAAGAGAATTAATTCAAACAGAAACCCAAGAAAAAGAAGTTGATTTAAACGGATTTAATTTTGGCGTTTATTTGTTGAAAATTGAATCGAAACAAAGCGGAAATACAAGTGTTTTAAAAATAATAATACAACCCTAAAAATTATATGGAAGATATCAGTGTATCAGAATTAAAAGAAAGAATGGATAAAGGTGAAAGTCTTAATATTTATGATGTAAGAGAATTACATGAATATGAAGAGTTTAATATTGGTGCAAAACTTATTCCTTTAGGCGAATTACCAAGCAGAATCAGTGAGTTGGATTCGATTAAAAATGAAGAAATTATTCTTCATTGCAGAAGTGGTGCAAGAAGTGGAAATGCAAAAATGTATTTAGAAGATTTAGGTTTTACCAAAGTGAGAAACCTTTTAGGAGGAATGTTAGCTTGGAGAGATAAATTTGGTGCTTAATTTTCATGTTTGAATCAAAAAGATTTCTATTTAAAAATGGATGGCTGAAATTAATTTTTTGGCCATTTGTTTTTATAATGATTTTGGAGTCGGTTTTTTGTAACGAACCCAATGCAAAAACATCTGAATTTCAGAATCATGATACATCAGTGCATTATGTTGGGATAGAAGCATGCCGCTCTTGTCACGCAGATATTTATAATAGTTTCATTCAAACAGGCATGGGGCAATCATTTGCACCGGCAACTCGTACAAAATCTTCAGCAAAATTCAATCACCAGAAACCTGTTTTCGATAAAAAATTAGGCTTTTATTATTTGCCTTTTTGGATTGGTGATTCACTTTATATCAAAGAATTTAGGCTGCAAGGAAAGGATACAAATCACCAAAGAATAGAAAGAGTTGATTATATCATTGGTTCAGGTCAACATACCAATTCTCATTTGGGATTTAGAAATGGATATGTATTCCAATTGCCATTAACATGGTATGCACAAAAACAACAGTGGGACTTACCTCCGGGATTTGAAGGTGGGCGAAATGTCCGTTTTTCAAGAGAAGTTGGCATGGAATGTATGAGTTGTCACAATGCCATGCCCAAAGCTGATGAATCTGCTATTAATAAGTTTATATCCATTCCAAATGGCATTGATTGTGAAAGGTGTCATGGTCCTGGAGAATTACATGTAAAAGAGAAATTGGCCGGAAATATTATAGATACAAGTAAATACGCAGATTATACCATTGTAAATCCTAAAAGGCTAAGTTGGGAGCGCCAGACAGATTTATGTCAGCGTTGCCATTTACAAGGAAATGCAATATTAAAACCGGGAAAGGGTTTTGGTGATTTTAGGCCTGGCATGAAACTGGCGGATTATTACAATGTTTTTATGCCCAAGTTTAAAGGTGCAGAAAACGAGTTTATCATGGCTTCTCATGCACAGCGTTTGCAAGAGAGTAAGTGTTTCATCCAGTCAAACAAAAACATGGATTTAAGTGCAGTAAATACAGGAATGAATTTAACCTGTATCAATTGTCATAATCCTCATGTTAGTGTTAAATATACAGGCAAACAAATCTTTAATAATGCTTGTATGAAGTGCCATGATAACCAAGCTTGCAAAGAAATTCCTGAAAATAGGAGAGCCATTAATGATAATTGTGTAAGCTGTCATATGCCTAAAAGTGGCACTGTAGATATTCCTCACGTTACGGTTCACGACCATAAAATAAGAAAGCCAAGCAAAGCAAACGAAATTAAATCTATCAGAGAATTCGCCGGTTTGTATTGTGTTACAAAAGGAAACTTAACAGAATTAGACCAAGCACAGGCTTTTTTGAACTATCGTGAAAAATTTGAAGGAGAATCGAAAGTTTCATTTGATTCAGCGGCATTTTTTATACAAAAACTAACAGGAACTGAATCTTACGCTGCTTTACAGATTCACTATGCATTCCTACAAAATGATGATTTAGGTGTGCTAAAAGTAGCATCAAATATCGATACAAAACAAACCAATGATTATTGGATGGCTTATAGAATTGGACAATCAGCATTTAATGTACAGGATTTTCCAAAGGCTGAAATTTGGTTAAAAAGAGCCTGTGAAATCGCTCCAAATAATCTAAAATTCAAAAACAAACTTATGTTGGCTTGTTTAATGAATGGTAAAATTGAAGAAGCAATTCGTGTACAAGAAAACTCGCTTTTAATTTATCCAAACCAAGAAGATGCCTGGTCGAATTTAGGCTTTGCTTATGCCAATTTACAACAGTTTGATAAAGCTTTGGAGTGTTATAATAAGGAGTTGAAATTATTTCCATTTCACCAACAAGCACTAGTAAATAGAGCAGGGGTTTATCATTTGTTGGGGAAAGATGATTTGGCGATAAAAGATTTAAAATTGGTTTTAAAAATCAATCCAAATGAAAGCAAAGTGAAAGAAATGCTAAATGCTTTAAAGTAGCTGTAGTAAAAATTTCAGAAAAATCCTTTAATTCGTAAAGATGCCCTATCAATTTTTTAACAGATATCTTCAGACAAAAAAAGGAATAAAGTTTCTTTCTTTTTTTATTGCCGGTTTATTAATCGTTGCTGTCTATAAAATTTATGCTGATTTTTTCTCGCCAAATATCAAAGGTTCAGATAAGCAATTCAGCATTGTTTATGTACCATCAACCAAGAATTTCGACAGACTATGTTATGATTTGGATAACAAAGGAATTTTAATCAATATTCATTCATTCCGACGTTTTGGGAAATTATTGAATTTAGATGAAAAGCTAAAACCGGGACGGTATAAAGTAGCAGCCGGAATGAGCAATTACGAGTTTGTTAAAATATTGATGAGAGGAAGTCAGGAATCTGTTAACCTGGTTTTTAATTATGCTGAAAGAGCTGAAGATTTGTCTGCTTTTTTTGGTAAAAATCTGGAATTAGACAGCGCTACATTATTAAGTATTTTAAAGAATCAGGATGAAGCAAAGTTGCATGGATTTGATACCAATACTTTTGTAGGAATGTTTATTCCCAATACTTATAATTTGTATTGGAATACCAATTCTGCAGAGCTTATCAAACGAATGGATAAGGAGTACAAAAAGTTCTGGACCCAAGAGAGACTGGCCAAAGCAATTCATCAAAAAATGTCACAAGCGGAGGTTAGCACATTGGCATCAATTGTTCAAAAAGAATCAAACAAGGAAAAGGAAATGCCTGTGATAGCCGGAGTTTATTTAAACCGACTAAGAAAAGGCATTCCCTTACAAGCAGATCCAACAGTAATTTTTGCATGGAACGATAAAAGCATCAGAAGAGTAAGTTCGGTTCATACGGCAATTCAATCTCCTTATAACACATACATGAATGCGGGATTACCTCCAGGTCCAATATGTGTTCCAAGCATTCAGGCTATTGATGCGGTATTAAATGCAGAGGAACACGGTTATTTTTATTTCTGTGCAAGAGAAGATTTTTCAGGCTACCATTCATTCGCTGCAACCTTTCAACAACATCAGGTTAACGCCAGAAGATATCAGCAGGCATTGAATAGGAATGGAATACAATAACCCGGGGTTTAAACCCCGGGCAAATAACAGCAAGGTTTAACAGCGAATTTAGTAACCGTTATTTCTAACCCAATTTTAATAAATAAAAAAAGCTGCCCTCGAGCAGCTTTTTTGTTTTGGTAAAAGAAGAATTACTCTCTTCTTCCCATATAAATTTGTACATAATACAACAATGTGGCAATTGAAGCGATGGCTGCAACTACGTAAGTCATCGCTGCCCATTTTAATGCGTCTTTGGTCATTGGATATTCTTCATCTCTTACCATGCCTCTGTCGCTTAACCAAGCTAAAGCTCTTCTGCTGGCATCAAATTCTACAGGTAAGGTAATTACAGAGAAAAATGCAGTTACTGCAAATAATACGATTCCCAATAATAACAATGATGGGAAAATATTAATGGTGAATATACCTGCAATCAATATCCATTGTACCCATTTAGAAGCAAAACTTACTACTGGTACTAAGCTTGATCTGAAGGTTAACCAAGCATAAGCATTGGCATGTTGCACTGCATGTCCACATTCGTGAGCGGCAATGGCTGCAGAAATTACACTGCGGCCATAAAATACATCATGACTCAAATTCACAGTTTTGTCTTGTGGATTGTAATGGTCGGTTAATTGTCCTTCAGTGCTCAAAACCTTTACATCGTAAATGCCGTTTTCGCGTAACATTTTTTCAGCAATTTCTCCTCCGGTTAATCTGTTGCTTAATGCTACTTCTGAATATTCTTTAATTTTTGATTTGAATCTCCAACTTACCAATAAACTAAGTAAGAATGGAAGGATTAAATAAACTATATATGACATGATTTTAAATTTTTATAAATTGATGTTTACAAACTACGTACCAATCGCACCAAAATTAAAATGATGGCAAAAAGGAACATATAAATGCTGATTCTGTTAATTCCATGCATCATTTTTAAGTTAAATGATGACGGACTGTCAGGATTTGGCTTTTTCCAGAATTGTAAATACGACAGAAATTTCTCCCACATAATGCAAAATATTAGATTACAAATTTACTATTAAACAATCAATACTCATATTGTTTTTTGAAAGGGTTTAAGTTGCCTTAAAAATATTTTTAGATTAGTCTAAAAATTATATATTTGCCATTATGTATTCATTTACAGAAGAAAACTACTTAAAAGCCATTTACAAACTGCAGGAAAGACATGAAGATGCAGTCAATACGAATTCTATTGCTGCTTCTTTAGAGACTAAAGCGGCTTCTGTAACCGATATGATTAAAAAACTTTCGGCGAAAAATTTATTGGTTTATGAGAAGTACAAAGGCGTTCAATTAACAGCTTTGGGAAAACGAATTGCCATTGATACCGTTAGAAAACATCGTTTATGGGAAACATTTTTAGTTGAAAAACTCAAATTTTCATGGGATGAGGTGCATGAACTGGCAGAAGAATTAGAGCATATTCAATCAGAAAAACTCATTGATAAATTAGATGAATTTCTTGGTTTCCCTGCACATGACCCACATGGTGATCCCATACCTCAACGAGATGGAGTGATCAAACAAAGAAGTCTTTTTTTATTGAGTGAATTGGTTGATGGTCAAAAAGGTATTGTAAGTGGAGTTGTTGATCACAGTTCAGTTTTTCTTCAATACCTCGAAAAAATGAATTTGGTTTTGGGTAAACAAATTTTTGTAACAGAACAAAATCAATTCGATAAAAGTTATCAGATTTTATTAAATGAAACAGAAAACCTGCACATCAGTGTGGAGGTTGCTAAAAATGTATTGGTGAGGTTAATTTAATATGTCAGAAAAATCATTGAGTGAAGTCCACGAATCGGTGGATGTAAATAAAACCAAAGGTAGATTCAGAAAACTACTGGCCTTTATTGGTCCTGCATATTTAGTGAGTGTGGGTTATATGGATCCGGGTAACTGGGCTACAGATATTGCCGGTGGAAGTAGGTTTGGTTATAGTTTAATCTGGATTCTTTTAATGAGTAATCTAATGGCTTTGTTGTTACAAAGTCTTGCTGCTCGTTTAGGTATAGTAAAGGGCTGGGATTTGGCTCAGGCAAGCCGACAACAATATCCGACTTGGGTAAATGTTTCGCTTTATACTTTTGCTGAAATTGCTATTGCTGCAACCGATTTGGCTGAAATTATAGGGATGGCAATTGGATTAAATTTGTTGTTTGATTTACCCCTTTTATGGGGAGTTGTGATTACCGTTTTTGATACTTTTTTATTGCTTTTTCTTCTTAATAAAGGCATCAGAAGATTAGAACTTTTTATCATCAGTTTAGTTGCAATTATTGGTTTGTCGTTCATTGCACAAATGTTCATAGTTCAACCCGAAATTGTTCCTTTAATGAAAGGTTTTATTCCGGGTGATTTAAGCGGAGAAGCCTTATATATTGCAATCGGAATTATTGGTGCAACCGTAATGCCTCATAATTTGTATTTACATTCATCATTGGTTCAAACACGCAGATTTAGCAGAGATGAACAGGGGATAAGAACTGCTCTCAAATTCAATTTTATTGATTCAACCATTGCTTTGAATGCTGCATTTTTTGTGAATGCAGCTATTTTGGTTTTGGCTGCATCTGCTTTTTATAAAAATGGTTATAATCAGGTAGCTGATATCTCAAATGCGCATGAATTACTAAAAGGTTTATTTGGAAATCTTGCTCCAACTTTGTTTGCTATTGCTTTGATTGCTGCCGGACAAAGTTCTACTGTTACCGGAACATTAGCCGGACAAATTGTAATGGAAGGTTATTTGAATTTAAGGATTAGTCCTTGGTTGAGAAGAATAATTACTAGAACAATTGCTGTTGCACCTGCTGTATTTACCATTTTGTATTTAGGTGAAGAAAAACTGGGAGAATTATTGATTTTAAGTCAGGTTGTATTAAGCATTCAATTAGGTTTTGCAATCGTACCTTTAATTCATTTTAGTTCTTCAAAAGCCATCATGGGTGAATTCAGGATTTCAAAATGGATGACCATTGTATCATGGATTGTAGCCATTGTTATCATTGGTTTAAACATGAAATTGGTGATAGAAGAAGTTTCAGGATTTTTGGATAGTGATTATGGAGATATTTTCATCTTAAAGCTATTGGTTTTATTGGTTGTAATTTTTGCTGTTTCTTTGTTGATATGGATTATAGCCGCACCACTTTTCAAGAAAATCATTCATAAACAAATCATTCCTCATGGTGGAGCCAAATCATTAAAATTAAAGAAAGTTGAATCCTTTAGAACCATTGGAATTGCTGTTGATTTTACGTCTACTGATATGTCGAGTATATCTTATGCCATGCATTTGGGTGGAATCAAAGCTAATTATATATTAATCCATGTCGTTGAATCTGCCGCTGCTAGACAATATGAAGGACAAGTTGAAGATTCAGAAACCAAAGCTGATAGGGAATATTTATTGTCGTATACCAACGAATTGAGTTTAAAAGGCTATAAAATAAAACCATGTTTGGGATTTGGAAACAGGGTGGAGGCCATATCGAAATTTGTAAAAGAAGAAGAAGCAGATTTGTTGATTATGGGAGCTCACGGACACCAAACCATGAAGGATTTTATCTTTGGTTCAACAGTGGAGTCTGTCAGACATAAATTAGAAATCCCTGTTTTGGTGGTGAAATAATTTTTCAAAAGGGTTTAGGTCTGATTAAAAAAAAACTCTATTTATCTATATTTTTTGATAGAATTTCTAAAAGTGTTAATGGGTTTTGTCGATTGTCCCAAAAGGCTGTTATAATTAGAAAATCATTTTGAACTTTATAATAAAGACTAAAATTTCCTAATGCAGATTCTCTTGTTTCAGGAAAATTAGTTAGTTTAAAGGCGTCAGGATTTTCTACTATAATTTCAACTCTGTGTTTAATTAACTCAATTAATTTTTTAGCATATTGAGGAGAACCATTTCTTAATGTCCAATATTTTAATATTTCCCTTCTTTGTCTACTGGCCGTTTCAGTCCAAACTACAACTCTTCTAGCCATTTCAAATCAATTTTATCAATTTGTTCTTGAGTTAAAATTCGTCCATTATTTATATCATTCTCACTCAATTGCAACATTAAAATTTGTTCATTTGAAAGTTTAATAATGTCATTATCTATTGAACTATTTTGAACCAATTGATACAATGCTGACAAATATTCTTTATTAGAAATTGTAAGTAATTTATCAATAATGTTATTTCTTATGTTATCAGCTTCCATATCAACAAATTTATTAAACAACTAATGGTTTTCAAACTAATTTCATTTTCATTTTTTAGTTTTCAAAAGAAACCTATTTTCAATCCTATATTTGCCCTATGATATGTCCTTTTGAAATAGGAGATGAAAAGAAATTTACGGTAACAGTTCAAACAAGTGATACCGCGAGTTTCGATAGTGGTGAAGTGCATCCGGTTTATGCAACTTTTGCTTTGGGGAGAGATGCTGAATGGTGTTGCAGGTTATTTGTTCTCGAAATGAAAGAAGAAGGGGAGGAAGGAATTGGTACTTTTCTTTCTATCCAGCATCATTCTCCTGCTTATATAGGTTCTAAGGTTGATTTTACTGCTAAGGTAAAATCAATTCAAAAAAATGAAATCATTTGCACCTACGAAGCCAGGGTTGGAGAGCGATTGGTAGCAAGTGGAGAACAGGGACAAAAAATTTTGAAGAAAGAAAGATTAGAACAATTGTTCGAAAAAATTAAACAAGACAGTGAGTAAAACAACAGGAGTAAATATCGTAAATAAGAAGGCTTCGTTTGAATTTCATATTCTTCAGAAATACACGGCAGGAATTCAGCTTACAGGTACAGAAGTGAAATCGACAAGGCTTGGAAACGTGAATTTAAATGAAGCATTTTGTTTCTTTAAAAACGATGAATTGTATGTGCGTGGCATGAACATCGGAACCTTTAAACAAGGTTCATACAATAATCACGAAACATTAAGAGTGAGAAAACTTTTGTTGAAAAAAGCAGAACTATCAAAGCTCCAATTCAAATCAAAAGAAAAAGGATTTTCAATAGTGCCAATTAAATTGTTTGAATCTGAAAGAGGATTTTTGAAGTTAGAGATTGCTTTAGCTCAAGGTAAAAAAGCTTTTGATAAAAGAGAAAGTATCAAAGAAAGAGATGTTGAAAGAAGTATGAGAAGGAATCAGTTATAACAAAAAAAGCCGGAAGAGATTCCGGCTTTTTTTGTTATAAAAACTGTTTTGTTAAAATTTAATTCCTAAACGCACACCACCTGCTGAAGCTCCAAAATAAGAGTTTGTATTACTTCCTAAAATTTTGGTTGTTGTTGGTGAACCTCCACTTAAAGTGGTTTTGATTTCACCTTCACCAACACTACTCATGCTGAATAAGCCTAATCCAAATTCACCACCAATATAAACTCCATCAAATAAATAATAATCAGCTCCCATCATTAATCCAGCGCTAAATCCGAATGTTGAACCGGTTTTCTCATCATATTTATTTCCTTCAATCACATCGCCAATTTGTGGATTTGGGTTGATAGCATTAGTTACTGCAATTGTTCTTCCTCCAATCATTGTAATACCCAATTGAGCACCTACATAAGGAGAAAGTTTATTGGTTCCTTCAAAATGCATTTCATAACCAGGGAAAAATGCCAATCCAAAACCATTTGTTGTTTTAACAGTTGCATCCACTCCTGAACCTGCAATATTAGTTGTAGTTGAACCACCTCCAAGACCAAGGCGTAAACGAACAGCGCCCATATCTGAAAGAAAATAACGTAAACGAATTTCGGCAGGAGCACCGCCACCATTGCTATTTAATCCATAACTAATAGGACTGTCTCCAATTTGTAGGTTTAAAAGCACCTCGGCTGTTTTTTCTCCTTCACCCGGTTTTTGGGCAAATGCAAATGTACTTGCTAAAGCAAAAGCAGATAGTAAAATAGATTTTTTGAAAAGTTTGTTCATTGTTGGCTACAATTAATAATTTAACACAAATATATCATTGTGTTACAATTCTGAAAGGTACAATTATTTAAATTCACTTAAATTTACCAAGCTTGTTCCCCAATTAAAGGAACAAATCTGAATTTTGTTAAAGGAATTGCCTCAATTTCTCCATCAGCTTTTTTTACCAATGAATGCATAATTTGTTCCTCTTCATTGCCAACCGGAATAATCATTATTCCTCCAATCTTTAACTGATTTACTAAAGCCATTGGCACTTTTGGAGCGCCTGCAGTAACTATAATTTTATCAAAAGGTCCATCTTCATATTTACCTAAAGAGCCATCACCCAAAATAAAATTGGCTTTCATACCTAAATCAGTTAATAGTTTTTTTGTTTTTATATAAAGTGCTTCCTGCCTTTCAATTGTTACCAAATTAACACCCATTTCTATTAATACTGCAGCTTGGTAGCCGGAACCTGTGCCTATTTCAAGCACTTTATCTCCTTTTTCTATATGTAAAATCTGGGTTTGAAATGCAACTGTATAGGGTTGTGAAATAGTTTGTCCGCTCCCAATTGGAAAAGCTTTGTCTTGGTAAGCATGAGACCTGAAATCTTTGTGAATGAATAAGTGACGAGGAATTTTTAACATCACATCAAGAACTGATTTGTCGATAATGCCTTTTTGTTTGAGCTCCTCAATAAGTCGTTTTCTTGCTCCTTTATCTTTATAAGTATCCTGGTCTTTCGTCAATTCAATCATACCACGAATTAAAGCCTTCAAAGTTTAATTTTTGGTCCCGAATTTTTAACAATAGCTGAATTTTCACTTTGAAGTGTATATTTTATCTGATAAACGTATGCTAACTTGTTAAAATCTAATCTGTCAATGTCGCAATTAAAGAGTTTAGTAAGGATATTTTTGTTTTGAGATAAAACCCAAAATGATCAAAATCGCTGTTGTTGGTGCCAACGAAAAAAGCAAAAAGCAAATAGAGAAACTTCTTGAAATCAAGGAGTTTAATCTAATTGGTTTTTATGATCATGATGAAGAAAGCTCTAGATTACTAGAAAGTTCTTGCTCAATTAGTCGTTTCGATGATTTTGATGACTTAATCAGAAGGGCAGATGCTATTAGTATTTTATCTCCGGTTGGCACTCATTTTCAATATGCATCAAGTGCCATTAGAAACCTTAAACATGTATTTGTAAAACAGGTTTTAAGTGAAAGTCTTGATGAAGCAAAGGAATTAAATAAACTGGCTGATGAAGCAAATGTGCAATTGTATGTTTCTCATCACCAAAAATTTCACCCCAATTACCAATTACTAAAAAGATTAGTTGATCAGCCTTTTTATATTGAATCAAGTCGCTTTGATGCCAATGTAATTAATTATAGTACCGAAAATTTAGTTTTTGATTTATTAATCACTGATTTAGAATTGGTGATGAATATGGTAAAATCAAAAGTGATGCGAGTGAGAGCAACCGGAGCTTGTTTACATTCATCTTTGGTAGATTTCATTAATGTTAGAATTGAATTTGCAAACGGTTGTGTTTTTAATATGGTTTGTGGCAATTTTGAATCTGAACAAGGTAATAAAATCAGGTTTTTTCAAAAAAATCAGACATTTGGTATTGATTTAGATACTTTTAAAATTTCGATGTTAAATTCCAGTGTGCCTGATAATCAGGAACAAGTATTAAAAACTGCGAAATCAAAAAAAGCACCTGATATGATAAAAAGAGAGCTGGAATACTTTGCTCAATCAATTAATAATCACGCACTTCAACTTAGAACGCACTCCGATAATTTTGAAACACTTGAAGTTGCACATGCAATAATTGACAAGTTAAATATCACTAAAAGATAATACTTTTGCCCGCAAAGCGTTTTTTCCTGATTCATGAATCAATACAAACTTTTAGTAATTATCGGGCTAACCTGGATTTTATTTTTTTCTGCTTGCAAAAGCAAAGAAGTAATTGTGCCATCCTATTTATATGCCAAGCAGTATACCTTCACAACTAATGCAGATAAGTCGGAAGGTGCTCCATCTGCCGATATCAAAGATTATTGGATTTTTGAAAACGAAAAAATCCGAGGCAGTTTTGGAATTCCTTCCGATATTCCAATCCAAAAAAGTGGTAAAACTCCAATAAGAATTTCAGCCGGCATAAGAAGGTCAGGTCAGGAAGAGGAAAGAATGATTTACCCACTTTTAAATAGTTATACAACCAATGTCGATTTAAAGGTTAATCAAACCGATACAATTATTCCAAATTTCACTTATTTAGATAATTGTGTTTTCAAATTCATGGAAGATTTCGACAAAAATGGAGTTCAGTTTGAGTACAATCCTTCATTTAAACTTGCTGGTGATACCATTATCAGAGAAAAAGGAAGTAAGGCCTGGGATAAAGATTCGTATTCAGGAAAAGTTGTATTAAAACAAGATGGTTCTATTTTGGAGATTTATTCTGAGGTATTTAAATCGTTACCAAAATTTACGCCCATGTTTTTCGAAATTGATTACAAAAATAATGTGCCTTTCACCATTGGAATCTATGCAACTGAAATAGATGGAAGTGTTGAACAGGTTCCATTGATTGTGCTCAAGGAAAAAGATACTTGGAATAAACTATATTTCGACCTTGAATCTGAAATTTCATCGAGACCAGCTGGAACAGAGTATAGAATTTTTCTTAGATTTAGTAATATTCTTTCTGCTCCAATTGCCAATCCTGAAGTTTATATTGATAATTTGAAGCTAATACACCTTGATTAATAAACGTAAGTTACATACGAGTCTTTTTGTTTTGAGCGACGCTTTTGTGGCGGCTTTAAGCTGGACTTTGTTTTTTGCTTACAGGAAATTTATTATAGAACCGGATAAATTCGGCTATAAAATCCCATTAGAATTAGACAAGAATTTTTATACTGCTTTATTGGTTGTACCTTTTTATTGGTTCGTTTTGTACTTTTTATCAGGCCACTATAAAGACGTTTGGAGGAAATCACGTATTAATGAAATTTCAAAATCCTTTTCAATAACCGTTGTTGGTGTAGTTTTATTATTTTTTATTTTGTTGATTGATGATGAGGTAAAATCATACCAATCGTATTATAAAAGTACGCTTACTTTATTTGTCTTACATTTTGGATTTACTACGATAATTAGATTGTTTCAAGCCTATTACGTTAAAATTTTACTGAGGAAAAAAGTAATTGGTTTTAATACAATTGTGGTTGGAAACAATGAAAAATCGCTTCATTTGGTTAAAGAGCTAATCGACCCAAATCTAACCCAGGGTTTTATAGTTAAAGGTTTTGTGAGTTATAATGGTGATGCTGATGACCATATTTTAAAAGACCTCATTCCTTCGCTAGGCACATATGCCGATTTACCTAAAAGAATTGCGGAATATAAAATCGAAGAGGTGATTATCGGAATTGAAAGTTCGAAACATGCCGAAATCAATAAAGTTACCAATGTTTTAGAAGACCAGCCGGTTACATTAAAAATCATTCCTGATTTGTTTGATTTAATGAGCGGTCAGGTAAGAATGAACAATGTTATTGGAACAGCACTTATTGAAATCAACCACGATGTGATGCCTCAATGGCAAATTGTAGCTAAAAGGTTGATGGATTTATTTGTTTCTTTATTTGTTCTCGTTGTTTTTTCTCCATTTTTTCTGGTAGTGGCAGGATTGGTAGCTTTTAGTTCGAAAGGACCAATTTTTTATAAACAGATACGACTGGGTTTAAAGGGAAAGCCCTTTCATATATTGAAATTCCGCACCATGTTTGTTGATGCAGAGCATTTAGGACCTCAATTATCATCATATAACGATAAAAGAATTACACCAATAGGTAGAATTTTGAGAAAGTACAGAATTGATGAAATTCCGCAGTTTTTTAATGTTTTAATAGGGGAGATGAGTTTGGTTGGGCCTCGTCCGGAAAGAAAATTTTTTGTAGACCAAATAGTTAAGATTGCACCACATTACAGGCATTTGCACCGAGTGAAACCGGGTATAACATCTTGGGGACAAGTTAAATATGGTTATGCAGAGAATGTAGAACAAATGGTAGAGCGATTAAAATTCGACATTTTATATATTGAAAACAGGTCGATTGCCGTAGATGTAAGGATATTGATTTATACTGTTTTAACAATTTTACAGGGCCGGGGAAGGTAATTCTTTGGATTTTTTTCAGAATTGCTTGTTATTTAGGCTAATCTTCATATTTTTGCGGTCCTAAAATTTTTGTAACATGTTCGCAATAGTTGAAATTGCTGGCCAACAATTTAAAGTTGAAAAAGACCAAACCTTGTACGTGCATCGCATGCCACAAGCTGAAGGCGCCAGCGTTGAACTCAGTAATGTATTGTTGGTAAACAACAATGGTTCTATTAAAATCGGTTTACCTAGTGTAGCCGGAGCTAAAATCAATGCAACCGTACTTTCTCACTTACAAGGTGATAAAGTGATTGTATTCAAGAAAAAACGCCGTAAAGGTTACCGCAAGAAAAACGGTCACCGTCAGGCTTTAACTAAAATCAAAATCGATTCAATTAACGCTTAATCACGAGGAGTAAAAATAAATGGCACACAAAAAAGGGGTAGGTAGTTCCAAAAACGGCCGTGAGTCCCATAGTAAACGTTTAGGTGTAAAAATATTTGGCGGTCAAAGTGTAATTGCCGGTAATATCATTGTTCGTCAAAGAGGAACAAAACACCATCCAGGTCTTAATGTAGGTATTGGTAAAGATCATACCTTATTTGCATTAGTTGATGGAAAAGTAGCTTTCAGAAAGAAAGCAAACGATCGTTCTTTTGTATCGGTAGTACCGTTTGCAGAAGCTTAATATAAAATTTTAAATGAATGATACTGGGTAAGTTTCTTATCCGGTATTTTTCGTTTATGTCCCTATAATAAAGTTTGATTCCTTCAAATTTTGCAATTAGCATTTTTATAATGTTTCTATTTGCAATAATGAAGCTCAATTTTAAATAATAATAAGGGGGATTAGCTCATTTGTGCTGATGATTCTATCAGCATTCGGCTAGAGCGTGCTGACAGTATCGTCAGCAAGGTTGCCGGTTCGAGTAAAAAATTTAAGGGGGATTAGCTCATTTGGCTAGAGCGTGCTGACGATACTGTCAGCAAGGTGTCCGGTTCGAGTAAAAAAATATAAGGGGGATTAGCTCATTTGGCTAGAGCGCTTGCCTGGCAGGCAAGAGGTGACCGGTTCGAATCCGGTATTCTCCACTGAAACTTATAGAGGCGGCTTAGGTCGTCTTTTTTGTTTTTCTGGATTAGCTTATTTTGCTAGAGCGTGCTGACAGTATCGTCAGCAAGGTGACCGGTTCGAATCCGGTATTCTCCACAAAAATAAAGACGGCATTGTTCGTCTTTTTTGTTTTTTTGGATTAGCTCATTTGGCTAGAGCGTACTGACAGTATCGTCAGCAAGGTGACCGGTTCGAATCCGGTATTCTCCACTGAAATAAATGGCGGCTTAGGTCGTCTTTTTTGTTTTTTAGGGATTAGCTTATTTGGATAGAGCGTGCTGACAGTATCGTCAGCAAGGTGACCGGTTCAAATCTGGTATTCTCCACTGAAACTTATAAAGGCGGCTTAGGTCGTCTTTTTTATGATTTCCTCATAATCTTCTCCATTTTTTTACCCTTAGCCAATTCATCAACTAATTTGTCTAAATATCTAACTTTTTGAGTTAATGGATTTTGAATTTCTTCAACTTTATAACCACAAATATTTCCTGTGATTAAATGCGATTTTGTGTTCAAAGTAGCTCTGGAGAAGAATTCCTCAAAATTGATTTTATCTTGAATCATTTCGTTTAGCTCACTTTCATTAAATCCACATAACCATTCAATTACTTCATGTAATTCGATTATTGTTCTTCCTTTTTTCTCAACTTTTGTAACATAATGAGGGTAAACAGAGCTAAAACTCATTTTGGCAATTTTCTCATCATGGTGACTCGTGCTTTTCATTTGTTTGATTAATCAATTAAAGTTTTTCCAATTTACCTTTTCGTTTTACAATGTTCTTATAATCCCATTGAATATTTATGGATTTTTGAAGCCATCTTTTTAAATCCTCATGGACTATTTCATTGATATCATTATAAAATACTGACGCATCTTTGAATTTTTTACCTACAATGTTTAATCCTTCTTCTTCAAAATCAGCACCACTCCAAAACATCAACCTGATACCCGCTTTTTGTTTACTATAGCCAACAATTGGGTTTCCTTCCAAAAACCAAACAGGGTGTGAATGCCAGATTTTTGACTCAGAATTGTTAAGCTCTTTTTCAATTATTGCTGATAATTCCTCGCATATCAACATAAATCCAGTTTCGAGTTGAGCATTGTATTTTACTATTTCAGAGTTAATCATATTTGGAGAATTTCTTTATTAAAGTTCAATTTAAAGAGAATTTCACAAAACTCTTTTTTTTGATTTTAACTGTTTTGGTCAATTAAATCTCAAGTTCATCATGCAAATTGGTTGTTTTAGTTTTTTTTACTCGAATTGCCGTTTTCAAATCTGCATTTTTGATTTATGATAAACTTTATAAATGAACTTCAATTAAGGAATCCTGAATTGTATTGGTTTGGATTATTTAATTTTTTTATTGCAGCCATACTTGTTATTCTAATGCCCTTTATTCAAATAAAAGTATTGGGTATTCATGCATTTATCAAACCAATAAAGTTTGCTTTGTCTATTGCAATCTATTCCTGGACAATGGCTTGGTATATGTTTTATCTAAAGGATACAAACTTAAGCTGGATGAATTGGTCGATTATAGTATTGTTGGGTTTTGAAATAATTTATATTGCTTTTCAAGCTGCTAAAGGACAGTTAAGCCATTTTAATCTTAGCACACCTGTTTATTCAATGTTATATGGTTTAATGGCGATGGCCGCTTCAGGAGTAACATTAATTACAGCTTATGTTGGTATTTTATTTCTTAAGCAAGACAATTCCAATTTGCCTGAATACTACCAAATAGCCATACATTGTGGCATCTGGATTTTTGTAATTTTTTCATTTCAAGGCTTTGCAATGGGCTCGAAATTGACACATACCATCGGAGCAATAGATGGAGGAAAAGGCATTCCGTTTTTAAATTGGAGCATTAATGCTGGCGACTTAAGAATTGCACATTTTATAGGTATGCATGCATTGCAAGTCATTCCAATTTTGGCTTATTACTTCTTTAAAAATTCTACCTTAACAATTTTCGTATCGATTGTTTATGCTTTTATCGCCATCATCACATGGTATATGGCTATCAAAGCCAAATCACCATTTTATTTCCTGAATTAATCTTTTACAATAAGTCATTCGCCAAATTCGCCAACTCTGATCTTTCTCCTTTTTCTAATGTAATATGCGCATACATCGGATTGTTTCTAATCCTGTCGATGAGGTATGAAAGTCCATTTGATTGTGAATCTAAATACGGAGTATCAATCTGGTAAATATCACCTGTAAACACAATTTTGGTTCCTTCACCAGCTCTAGTGATTATTGTTTTTACTTCAAGTGGAGTAAGGTTTTGAGCTTCATCAACTATAAAAATAATATTCGATAAACTTCTTCCTCTGATATAAGCCAAAGGAGTAACCAATAGTTTTTCTTGGTTAACCATATCAGTAATTTTTTGGTATTCCTTATCTGTTTCTTTCCATTGGTTTTGAATCAACTTCAAATTATCCCAAAGAGGTTCCATATAAGGATTGATTTTTGATTTGGCATCACCCGGTAAAAATCCAATATCTCTATTATTAAGCGGAATGATTGGTCGGGCCAAATAAATTTGTCTGTATTTTGCTTTCTGCTCCATAGCTGCAGCCAAGGCTAAAAGAGTTTTTCCAGTTCCTGCAACTCCTTGTATAGTCACCAAAGAAACATCTGGATTTAAAACTGCATGCATGGCAAATGATTGTTCAGCATTTCTTGGTTTTATTCCATGTGCAGCGGTTTTATTTACTCTTTCCAGCGTTTCATTTTGAGCATTATAAAAGCATAAAACTGAATTCTTATCATTCTTTAAAATGAAATAATGATTGGCATTGGGTTTATATTTCAAAACCAATTCATAATGCACAAAACCTTTTACATAAATTTCATCAATTACACTTGCTTTAACCTTTTCGATAATCGAATTACCTGTGTAAAGTGTATCAACATTTTTAATCTTTCCGGTTTCATAATCCTCAGCAACTATACCTAAAGATTTACCTTTAAGTCGAAGATTAACATCTTTGGTTACAAGAATAACAGGTCGGCCTGGATTTTGATCACGCATGGCCATAGCTGCATTTAAAATCCTGTGGTCAGCTTTTCTTTCGCCAAAAATAATCTGGGCATCCATGCTGGCTTTTTCCAACATAATTACTTTAAACCGACCTCTGGTTGGACCATTAATCGGAATCCATTCACTAATTATATGTTCACTCGATAGTTTATCTAAATACCTAATAAACTCTCTTGCTTCAAAATTGATGGTATCATTTCCTTTTTTGAAATTATCGAGTTCTTCCAAAACTGTAATTGGAATAGCAACATCATGCTCCTGAAAATTCTTGATTGCATTATGGTCGTATAAGATAACTGATGTATCTAAAACAAAGATTTTTCTAGGTTCTTGTTCTTTCTTAAGAATAACTTTTTTTGAAGAAGTTTTTTTAGGAGCTGTCTTTTTAACAACTTTTTTTATTGCAATTTTCTTAGCCATATTCAGGTCGTTCTTTATTCAAGAACGTGAACCTCAATAAAACTTACACCAATATTTTGTTCACAGATGTGAATTTGGATTTTGAATTAAGCCGGAAAGGCCTTCAATACTTGGCTTTTGGGCTATGTTAATTCTTTGATAAGGTGGGAGTGTTGGGGATAAAGTTGACATAATTCAGACTGATTTGCCAATTCAAAATCCTCAAAATCAAATCCGGGAGCTACAGTACAACCTACTAAACTAAAGCCATATTTTACTTCACATCTAGAGCCAAACCAAATACCTGCAGGAATGACAGCATGTAAAACTTCACCATTACTAATATTTCTACCCAATTTAATGTGGTTTAGTTTTCCATCAGAGTCAATTGAATAAACTGAAAGCGTATCTCCATCATAAAAATGCCAATGTTCTTCAGCAGCAATTCGATGAAGGGCCGAGAACTGACCATTTTTCAATAAGAAATATATATGTGTGCTTAAACTTCTATCGCCGGCAAAACCAGCTGGAAGGTGTTCTTTTTTTAGACTAATTGTGCTTCTAAAATCTTCTTTAAAAGCACCTCCTTCAACGTGTTGAAGGAGGTTTAGTTCTTTTATATAATCTTCTGCTTTCACTATTGATTAATGAACGTGGTCATCACCAAAAACTTCAGCTTTGTGACCAAAATGGTGCACGAAATCTCTCATTTCATCTGCCAATTCTTTGTTATTGGTAGCTCTTTCATAGGTATCACAAAGTGTTGCAAGTGTTTGAAACATGAATAAATTCATTTCATCTACTTTCATTTCTGATGTCCATAAATCAATTCTCATGGCATTTTGTTGTAGGCCATCATACAAACTTAGCATCATTGCTTTCGCAGGTTCTTTGCCTTCAAAGTCGGCATCATCTGCATCCCACTCAATATGAGCAGGCATATTGGTTTCATCTAAATGAACGTCTATTCTAATTTGAGATGTTTTTACAATTTCAGGAGTTTTTTTCTCTTGGTTATTTTCCATTTTAATCAAGTTGTTCTTTAAGTTCGGTAAGAAATTGCTTTAAGTTTAAAAGCTTATCGGTAATAGCAGATTTGTCTGCCAATTTGTTTTTGATTTTTAATTTTTCTTTAGCACCAGGTAAGGTATGACCTTCAATTTTTACCAATTGATAAATTATTTTGATGGTTTCAATATCCTCTAAGCTAAATTTTCTTGTGCCTTTTGATGTTTTTCTAGGACTAAGTTCATTAAATTCTTTTTCCCAAAACCTAATTAAGGATGGGTTTAATTTTAATAAGTCAGAAACTTCACCAATTGTGAAATATAATTTTTCTATTTCGTCCTGATTATGATTCAAAAGCAAAAATGTGTTTAGTCGAATGATTGACCTTCGCGGTTAGCAATCTCTCTGATGGCCTGATATTCTTCTTCTGTTAAATCATTGAAGAAGTAATTAATAGGATTGATTTTGTTTTCTCCTTTAATAATCTCATAATGAACATGCGGTGCTGTTGAAGTTCCCGTACTTCCTACATAACCAAGTAATTCTCCTCTTTGAATTTTTTGGCCGGGTTTTACTTTCATTTTGCTCATGTGTGCGTATAATGAACGATAGCCAAATCCATGATTGATGATAACATGGTTTCCATATCCATTTCCGTTTTCAGCCGTTTCAATTTTACCATTTCCTGTGGCATAAATTGGAGTTCCGTGAGGAGCAGTAAAATCTATGCCTGAATGGAATTTATGTGTTTTGAAAATTGGATGAATTCTATATCCAAATCCTGATGCAATTCTTTTTAAATCTTTGTTTGAAATAGGCTGAATAGCGGGGATACTAGAAAGGAATACAGTTTTATTTGCAGCTAATTTTCCCAATTCATCAAATGATTTTGATTGAACATAAACCTTTGCGGC
This sequence comes from Vulcanococcus limneticus LL, assembly GCA_943361925.1. Classification (GTDB taxonomy): domain Bacteria; phylum Bacteroidota; class Bacteroidia; order UKL13-3; family UKL13-3; genus CAISCU01. The sequence continues at coordinate 85,767 of CALRIT020000011.1, forward strand.
TAATTCATCAACTTTTTCGTTTAAGGCAATTAATTCATCAGAGTTCTCAAAACCATTTAGCATTTTATATTTTTCAATGCCTCCGGTCCCGGCTTTTCTAATGCTAATATCAATTGGATCTGCCTCAAATATTGCTCGGTAAATATTTGCATCTCTATCTTGTAGTTCAGCTAAAACACCACCAAGTTCTTCAATTTTTTTGTTTAATACCTTAATTTGTGCTTGATATTGCTCGTTTTCACGTTTTAAAGTCTTTTCTTTTGGAGAATCAATAAAACTATAAATTGCTAAAACCATCATTGCCCCAGCCACAACCGATGCCGATAGAAATCCGAAAACCCTGAAAACAACAGTCGTTAAACTTGTTCTCACTTTTTCGAAATCTAATTTATGTGGATTATAAAAGTACTTATTCTTCGCCATTTTCCCCCCGTTTTTTATTTCCCCAATATATTGTAGACAATTGGGGATGCAAAATTAAATATTTTTCTGCAAATTCAGGCCTGAAATTAATATTAAAATTAAAATATAAAGCAATGACTGCCAACGAAATACGTAAACAGTTCCTAGAATATTTTCAAAGTAAAGGTCACCAAATCGTTCCTTCTGCTCCAATTGTGGTTAAAAATGATCCTACACTCATGTTTACAAATGCGGGTATGAATCAGTTTAAAGATTGGTTTTTAGGAAACGAAGAACCGAAATATAAAAGGGTTGCTGATACTCAAAAATGTTTACGTGTTAGTGGGAAACATAATGATTTAGAAGAAGTTGGTGTTGATACTTACCATCATACCATGTTTGAAATGTTGGGTAACTGGAGTTTTGGAGATTATTTCAAAACAGAAGCAATTGAATGGGCTTGGGATTTATTGACCAATGTTTACAAATTAGACAAAGACCGTTTATATGTTACCGTTTTTGAAGGTGATGAAAAAGAAGGACTTGCTTTTGATCAGGAAGCTTTTGATGAATGGAAAAAGTGGATTGCTCCTGAGCGAATTTTAATGGGCAATAAAAAGGATAACTTCTGGGAAATGGGTGATACCGGTCCTTGTGGTCCTTGTTCTGAAATTCATGTTGATTTACGTTCTGATGCTGAAAGAGCAGCTATTGATGGCAGTACTTTGGTTAATAACGATCATCCTCAGGTAATTGAAATCTGGAACAATGTATTCATGGAATTCAATAGAAAAGCTGATGGGAAATTAGAAAAACTACCTGCACAACATGTTGATACAGGAATGGGTTTTGAAAGATTGGTAAGAGCTATTGAAGGTAAATCTTCTAATTATGATACTGATGTTTTTGTTCCTAGCATTAAATTTATTGAAGCTCATAGTGGAATAAAATACAATTTCAGCGACTCAATTTCTGATATTTCCATGAGAGTAATTTCAGACCATATCAGAGCAATTTCTTTTTGTATAGCTGATGGTCAACTGCCTTCAAATAATGGTGCCGGTTATGTAATCAGACGAATTTTAAGAAGAGCTGTTAGATATGGTTTTCAGTTCCTGAATTTTAAGGAACCATTTTTAGAAAAATTGAGTGGCCAAATTGCTGAACATTTCAAAGATATTTTTCCTGAATTATACAGCCAGCGTGAATTTGTTGCAAAAGTAATTCGTGAAGAAGAAGTGAGTTTTTTAAGAACTTTAGAGAACGGATTAAGACGTTTAGACCAAATTATTTCTAACCTAAAACAAGGTGAAGTAATTGATGGAAGAATTGTTTTTGAACTAAATGATACATTTGGTTTTCCTGTTGATTTAACCTCACTTTTAGCAAGAGAAAAAGGTTTTGGAATTGATGAAGCCGGTTTCAAAATAGCATTAGAAGAACAAAAAGCACGTTCAAGAAAAGCTACAGAAATTAATACTGATGATTGGCAGGTTTTATTACCTGAGGAAGCAAGTAAATTTTTAGGATATGATTTGCTTGAATCTGAAGTTAAAATCATGAAATTCAGAAAGGTAAAAGCAAAAGGAAAAGAATATTTCCAATTGGTATTTAATCAAACTCCATTTTATCCTGAAGGTGGCGGACAGATTGGTGATACTGGATTTATCTCAAACGCAAATGAGAAAATTCAAATTACCAATACTTTGAGAGAGAATAATATGATTATTCATCTTGTTGAAAGTATACCTGCAAATCCTGAAGCTGTTTTTATAGCTGAAGTTGATGCAGAAAAACGCTCTTTAACTGAAAATAATCATAGTGCAACTCATTTATTGCATGCAGCATTACGACAAGTTTTAGGTAAACATGTTGCTCAAAAAGGCTCATTGGTAAATTCAGATTATTTACGTTTCGATTTCTCTCATTTTTCAGCAATGACAGATGAAGAAATTGCTAAAGTTGAACAAATTGTCAATCAAAAAATCAGAGAGAATATTTCTTTAGATGAAAAAAGAAATGTTCCAATTGCCGAAGCTGAAAAAATGGGTGCGATGATGTTGTTTGGTGAAAAATATGGTGATTCTGTTCGCGTAATAACATTTGATGAAAAGTACTCAAGAGAATTATGTGGAGGAACTCATGTTAAATCTACAGGCAAAATCGGGATGTTTAAAATTACATCTGAATCGGCTGTAGCTGCAGGTGTGAGAAGGATTGAAGCAATCAGTTCACTTGCTAGTGAGAAGTATGTTTCTGATATGGAATCCAGCTTAAAAGGATTAAGAGAGGTTCTTAAAACCAAGGATCTTCAAAAAGCTCTGGAAGATTTGATGAATGATAAATCAGAATTGCAGAGAAAACTTGAAATTCTGGAATCAGAAAAAACTCAGCTCATAAAATCAGAATTAAAGAATAAAGTAAAAACTGCAAATGGCTGTAACGTAATTGTTGAACAAATTGAATTAAATTCAGCAGACCAATTAAAGAATTTGTCATTTCAATTAAAATCAGAAATTCCGAATTTATTTCTAGCGTTAGGAACTATAATCAATCAAAAACCATTTTTGAGCATCATTATCGACGAAGAATTAGTAAAAACAAAGGGTTTTCATGCCGGGAATCTGGTGAAAGAAGCTGCTAAAAATATCAAAGGTGGAGGCGGTGGTCAGCCATTTTATGCAACAGCCGGAGGTTCAGATTTGAATGGCTTATTAACGGCTTTACAATACGTTTACGAAAAAGTAACAGCTTAAGACAAAAAAATGCAAGTAAAATTCGTGTAAATATTGCATCATTGTACCGTGGTAGAAGAAATTTCGATTTTAATAGGCGTACTTGTCATATTAATTACAGTTTTCTGGGTACGAGGAAATGTAAGGCTAAGTGATAATTGTCCGAAATGTGGGAATAATAACCATGTAAAAAGGGTTTCAAGAAGTTTCTTGACCAAATATCTGTTTTTTATGTTTGGTGCTAGAAAATTAAGGTGTTCAAAGTGTTGGAAAAATTATTTTCAACTTTGGGCTGTTGGAAAACCTGATCCAAAACCAAGCGCCTCGGATTATTAATATTGGATATTGAGTTTTTTGTAAATAAAACTCAGTAACCATGCCGGGCCAATTAGTAGAAACTGAACATCGTCTAAAAACGATGGCTTTTTCCCTTCAATTTTATGACCAATAAATTGTCCTATCCATGCTATGGTAAAAATCGCAAGCGCAATTTTCCAAACACTGATTTCTAAATTTTGCAATTGCGTAGAACTCCAAATGCAGACAAAATAAAACAGGAGCAATCCCACAGCTATTTTCCAGGAGATTCTGAAATAAAAAAGCATAGCACCTACCAAAACCAGATGAGCTAGGCTTAAACCTTGGTATAATTCAACTTCATTTAGTAAACAAACTAAACTAAAGAAAATACTTGGAACACAAATCCAGTGAATGAGTTTATTGGTGGCATTTTGATGACTAACTGCATATTCATCAAGCCATTGTTGAATGCTTTTCATTCAACTAATCTAGTAAAATTTTCTGAATCCAATAGCACTTCTTGCTTCTTTTAAGGTAGCATCGGCACTTTCTTTTGCTTTTTCAGCTCCTAATTTGGCCACCTTACCCAAGTATTCTTCATTGGCTAAAATATCACTGATTTTCTCTCTGATAGGAGTTAAAAATGTAACCATATCTTCTGCCAATTGCTTCTTTAAATCACCGAATCTTATGTTACAATTAGCATATGATTCAACATAAAAATCTAAAGTTTCTTTTGTTGATGCTACTTTTAGTAAATCAAATAAATTTTGTACCGGCTGACTAGGAACTGAGTTTGGCTCAGTTGGAGTAACATCACTTACGGCTTTTGAAATCTTTTTTCTTAGAACATCGGGAGAATCAATCAGGTTAATTACATTGTTTTCTCCATCACTTTTACTCATTTTTCCTCCACCTTGTAAGCCCGGAATTTTTACCAGTTCACCACCATAATTGAATGCTTGTGGTTCAGGGAAAAGTTCAATATCATACATTCTATTGAAACGGTTTCCAAAGGTTCTGGCCATTTCCAAATGTTGTTCTTGGTCTTTACCAACCGGAACCAAATGTGCTCTGTGAATGATAATATCGGCAGCCATCAAAACAGGGTAGGTGAGGAGTCCGGCATTGATATTATCAGGTTGTGTCCTTACTTTTTCTTTAAAAGAACTTACTCTTTCCAATTCTCCTTTGTAAGCATGCATATTAAGCAACAAATATAATTCAGGTATTTGAGGTAAATCACTTTGAATATATAAGGTGCATTTTTCAGGATCTAATCCACAAGCTAAATATTCTGCTAAAACCTGCTTAACACTATTATGTAAATCTTTCGGATTTGGATGTGTAGTTAACGAATGGTAATCAGCAATAAAGAAAAAACATGGATGTTCATTTTGCATGCTGATGAAATTTTTTACCGCACCCATATAATTGCCTAAATGAAGCATTCCTGTTGGCCTAATGCCACTAACTACTATTTCTTTTGAAGACATGAATTTAATTGGTTTTAACATGTAAACTACCTATTGAATAGATGGCTTACAATCGATTTTATGTAAAATTATAATGAATTCAAACTTACTTGAGTCGTATACAATATTTCCTTGCTCATCAATTATGGCAGGAGCGGTTTTTAATAGAATTTGATTATCTCTGATTTTCCAGGTCTGATTTTCTTTAAATTCTTCACCTTCTTGAGAATAGGTGTAAATGCATTCAATGATACTATCTTTAATTACTCCGGAAATAGTTCCTATAGCAGCATCCTTTTCATAAGGAATATAGTTGTATTCACCAGTAACCAATGTATCCTTGATATGGATATTTAGTGAGGTACTATCTTCGTTTTTCAGTCCATCAGTCAAAAGAAAACAAAGCTTTTCATTTCTTTTATTCTCTGAATTTTGCTGATTTTTTTGCTCATTATTTGAACATGAAACCAAGATAATTGCTGCTAGAAAAATATAAACTATTTTCATATTGAACCTTGTTGACCTGCTAATAAAAACATTACTGCCATTCTAACGGCTACGCCATTTTCCACTTGATCTAAAATAATGCTGTGTTTGCTATCTGCAACATCACTTGTAATTTCAACACCTCTGTTAATTGGTCCCGGGTGCATAATTACAATTTCCTTATTTAATGAATCCAGACGTTCCTTGTCTAAACCGTATAACATACTGTATTCACGTAATGAAGGAAAGTATTTTAAATCTTGTCTTTCAAGCTGAATTCTAAGCATATTGGCAACATCACACCAGGCCAATGCTTTCATTAAATTTGTTTCAACTTTCACACCCAAAGATTCTATGTGTTTTGGGATTAAAGTACTAGGACCGCAAACCATTACTTCTGCACCTAGCTTTTGTAAGCAGAAGATATTTGATATAGCTACTCTTGAATGAGTGATATCTCCAACAATCACTATTTTTTTTCCTTTTACCGAACCCAGTTTTTCTCTGATTGAAAAAGCATCTAATAAAGCCTGAGTTGGATGTTCATGAGTACCATCACCTGCATTAATAATATTGGCTTTGATATGTTTGGAAAGAAAAACACAAGCTCCTGGAGCAGGATGTCTCATCACAACCATATCCACTTTCATTGCAAGGATGTTATTTACTGTATCAATTAAAGTTTCTCCTTTTGAAACAGAGGAAGATGATGCAGAGAAATTAACGATATCGGCACTTAATCTTTTTTGAGCCAGTTCAAATGAAATTCTGGTTCTAGTAGAATTTTCGAAAAAGATATTGGCGATGGTAACATCACGAAGCGAAGGAACCTTTTTGATCGGCCTGTTGATAATGGATTTAAAATTATCTGCTGTCTCAAAAACCAAATTAATATCATCTGCATTGAGTTCCTTGATTCCCAGCAAATGTCTTTGAGAAAATTTCTTCATTTCTATTTTTATTCTTGGCCTAATAATCAGGGTTGTATTGGAAGTATTTGAACGATATCTTTTTTACCTTGTTCTTTCCATTCCACTTTCACTTTATCATGAGCTCTGGTATCAACTGTTAATCCAACATAATCAGCTTGAATAGGTAAATCTCTGCTGTAAAGTCGGTCTATTAAAACCAGAAGTTCAACTCTATTTGGTCTTCCAAAATCGGTAATGGCGTCTAATGCTGAACGAATTGTTCTTCCAGTAAAAAGCACATCATCTATCAGCACAACTTGTTTATGACTCATACTGAAATTGATTTTTAGTTCAGAAGGAATGATATGTTCATTTCCTCTTCTAAAATCATCGCGGTAAAAAGCAATATCAAGTTCTCCATACAGAACATCTTTTAATCCGGTGATTTCTTCTAATCTCGATTTAATTCTTCTCGAAAGAAAAATACCACGAGGCTGCATTCCAACCAAAGCCACATCGGCAAAACTACCATGTCTTTCAATAAGCTGATAACATAGTCTGTCTAGAGTCAATTGAAATTGTTTCTTTTCAAGAATTATACGTTCCTTCATAAAGTAATGCCTTTTATTTGGCTTGAAGTGGGCTTCAAATATCCGATATTTAGCTTAAAAATTGATTTATTTTTGCTGACTTAATTCCAGAATATAATCAAATTCATATTGAGTAAGGCTCATAACAGATAATCTTCCTTGTCTTACTAGTCCAATATTCTGTAATTTTTCATCAGCTTTTATTTGCTCCAAAGTGATTCTTTTTTTTAGTTTTTTGAAGGGCTTTAGGTTCACAACCAACCAATTAGGGTCTTCGGTTGTGGGGTCTTGATACGCTTCTTTAGAAACCTTAGCAATACCAACAATTTCTTTTCCTTCATTGCTATGGTACCACATCACTAAATCACCTTTTTTCATTTCTCTAAGGTTATTTCGGGCCTGATAATTTCTAACTCCATCCCAGAAAGTTTCCTTGTCTTTTTCAAATTGTTCCCAGCTATATTTAAATGGTTCTGATTTTACCAGCCAATGTTTCATCTTGATGTTATTTGTCGCAAATTACAACATTAATAGGCAAAAAAAATCCCGACCAATTGGCCGGGATTTTTTATTTTACATTAAGACTATTTACCTTCAAGTTTCGCTTTTAATTCAGCTAAACCATCAACATCAGCAAATGTAGATTTCTCATTGCTATCGTTTAATTTCTTAGCAGCTTTAGTTGCTTTATCTTTTTCGGTATCCTTACGTTTTTCGTCTACTACTTTTTTCTCAGCTTCTTCTTCTCTCCACAATGCAGTATGAGAAACAACGATACGGCGATTTTCTTTATTGAATTCTGTTACTTTCACTTGAAGAACTTCATCTTCTTTCGCAGTTTTCTTATCTTCTTTTTGTAATTGTTTTAATGGAGCATATCCTTCAACACCATAAGGAAGAGCAATTGTAGCGCTCTTATCTTCGATTTTTAAGATAGTTCCTTCATGGATTGAACCAACTGAGAACAAGGTCTCAAATGCTTCCCAAGGATTTTCATCCAACTGTTTGTGGCCTAAGCTCAAACGACGGTTTTCTAAATCCACTTCCAATACAATAACGTCTAATTCCTGGTTAACTTTAACAAACTCATTTGGATGTTTGATTTTCTTAGTCCAGCTTAAATCAGAAACGTGTACCAATCCGTCAACACCTTCTTCTAATTCCACGAATAAACCGTAGTTAGTCATGTTACGAACTGTACCTTTATGACGAGAGCCTAAAGGATAACGTTCTTGAATAGCAACCCAAGGATCTGCTTTCAATTGTTTGATACCCAAAGACATTTTTCTTTCGTCTTTGTCTAAAGTTAAGATAACAGCTTCCATTTCGTCACCCATTTTCAAGAAATCTTGAGGGCTACGTAAATGTTGGCTCCAGCTCATTTCACTTACGTGAATTAAACCTTCAACACCAGGGGCTATTTCTAAGAATGCACCGTAATCAGCAATATTTACAATTTTACCTTTTACGTTTGCATTTACTTGTAATTCTTCAGATAAACTATCCCAAGGATGTGCACCTAATTGTTTCAAGCCTAAAGAAATACGTTTTTTCTCATCATCGAAATCAAGAACAACAACGTTGATTTTGTCGTCTAATTTCAATACTTCTTCAGGATGGTTGATGCGACCCCATGAAATATCAGTAATATGTAATAAACCGTCTACACCACCTAAATCGATGAATACACCGAATGAAGTCATGTTTTTAACAGTTCCTTCTAATACTTGACCTTTCTCTAATCTAGAAAGGATATCAGATTTTTGTTTTTCAATATCCTCTTCAATCAATACTTTGTGCGAAATCACAACATTTTTGAATGAATGGTTTACTTTAACTACTTTGAATGGCATGGTTTGACCCACGTAAACATCGTAATCTTTGATTGGTTTAGTGTCGATTTGTGAACCAGGTAAGAAAGTATCAATACCCATTACATCAACAACCAATCCACCTTTTGTACGGGTTTTAACATAACCTTGTACAATTTCGTCGTTATCATGAGCAGTAAGGATGTTCTCCCATGCACGCTCAGAAACGGCTTTCTTACGAGACAAAATTAATTGACCGTTAGGATCTTCTTTTGTTTCCAACAACACTTCTACAACATCACCGGCTTTTAATTCCGGCATATCGCGGAATTCTGTGCGTGCAATCAGACCATCAGATTTAAATCCAATGTTGAGCACCACTTCTTTTTCTGTAAATCCTACTACTGTTCCTTTAACGATTTCTTTTTCGTTGAATGCGTTTAAAGTGTTTTCATAAAGACTACTTAATTTTTCATACTCCTCTTTTGAGTACCCGCCAAATCCGGCGTTGTCAAGGCTCCAGTCGAAATCCATTTCGTGAGCGTTACTTGTTTGGTTTGTGTTTTCTGTCAATTTTTTAAATCTCCTTTCGCTTAAAAAAGCTTGCAAACATAATTCTTCTACATATAACCACAAAGAATTTCAGCACTTTATCTGCTTTTTTTTGAAAATTTATCTGATGCGATGGAGTTTTTGTGATATTTTGCTCCGAAAATTATTGCACTGATAATTAAAAGTCCTGAAATTGAGTCAATTGGTGTATCTTCAACTCCATCCTCAAATTCCGGTTGTGCTTTAATTTCTTTTATATTTATTAAACAAAAACTCAATGTTATAAGTGTAATTATCTTTTTCATTTTTGAATTTTATTGATTTTTTGAACCTGAACCATTCCTTTTTCATCGGTCATTCTTATTATATATATACCTTCATTCAATTCGTCTAATTGTATACTTATAAGGTTTTCAAATTTTGAAGCTTCGGTTTTTAATTTTAATTCTCCTTTGAGGTCAAAAATTTCAATTGATTTGATTTTTGTTTGAGTGTTTTCAATATGTATTTGATTATCAAACGGATTTGGGTAAATGGTATGTTGCTCACTGTTGGTTTCAGCCAGTCCATTCAATAATTTTTTCTCACTGATTAATTTCCATGAACTTGAATCTAGTGCACCTGGACTCAGTTCTAATTCCATTCCTTTGTTCAATGGATAAACTTTATTTTCAAGTTTATTAAATAGTGTTAGCTTATTTAAGTTGTTTTCTTCCAGTACTTTAAGTTTTAATTTTGAACTGGCCCCAAGTATTAAATCAATAGTGTCGATTTGATTAAGACTGCCCGGTCTTAAATCGCTACATAACCAGATATTGTCTTTCGATTTTGAGGCGATAAATACATTTCCTGCAAATAATTTGATGATGTCTTCTAATGCATTGTACTCTTTTTGAGCATTTTCATTGTTTCCAATCAGTAATAAATCGGAACCAAAATTATCCCTCACTTCAATAATTGATTGTTGGGTTTGTGTTTTGAAATATACCGGTGAACTTAAATTTGTTTTATGTGATTCTTTAAAATTCCCTAATGGAGTATTATTAAACTTAATCAAAAATCCACCAAAGGGAGCAACATACTGACTTCCTGTTCCGGAATTTGATGATGCATTCCAAGCAACATAGTTTCCACTTTTTGCATCTCTTTGATAAATACTTGGGTTTACATTGCTAAAATCAGATTGATCATAAATTTTATTCCAATCAATATTACATGGATAAGGATTTCCCAATAAATTCCATCCATCTGCTGTTGCATCGCCACTATTGGTATAATTGGCAATACTTACTATTGAAATATTTCCTGAATTTGGATTTCCTGTAAAATCAATATTTACATTACCATGTGAAGGTAGATTTTGATACAATACATTAGAATTGCTTCTATCTCCTCTTATTAAAACTCTAAATCCTTTTCCAGAATTCATTTGGGTATTTAATTGATTTATTGGTTCCCAGCCATAATTGGCATTTGGAAGTGAAACGGTCTCATCATAATAAAATGCGGATGAGTTATTGGTTTGAGTTGAATCGAATCCAAATGCTTTTCCTCCTTGGCCTGTAATATGGAAATCATCGATTAAGTCTGTAAAATTACCATTTGTAATAGGACTGCTCAAAAATCGATATCGTTTCCAACCAGCCGGAATCGTTTGATTAAATGTTAGATGACCAATATTTGTTCCAGAACTTTCACCCAACATTGCAGTTTCTGAAGTATCTGATAAAAAAGTAAATAGTCCTGAATTTGTCTTAATTAATCCATTGTTAAATAAAAGTTTACCCGATTTTATATAACATGAAGATGTATTAGTTATCAGTTCTAAACTACAAGTTGGTTGAATGGTAATTTCACCTGAAATAAATAAACTTTTTGCTTCTGGTATGTATATTTTAAAATTGCTAGTATTGAAACTTCCATTTGTAATCAACAAAGTATCGTTTTCGTTTTCAAAAAATAAACTACATGGATTTGAGTTACCAGTGCATTTAAAAGTTCCATTATTAATAATTAAATTACCAGATAGATGTAATTCTCGACTAGCTCCAATTCCGACAGAATTAGCAATATCTAATGTGCCACTTTGTATTTCTATGTTATTTTCAATGCTTATATTTAAGTTACTGGCAGCCGATAAACTGATAATCCCAGAGCCGGAATTTATCACCAAATCATTTTTAATTAAATTGGTATTTCCACTTAACTGACAGTTTGTAAATCCAGATGAATTATTGAATTTTAGAAAACCCCAATTGGCGCCGGGGATTACTGATGGCCACTGACGAAATTCTACGATGCTTCCTTTTTCAAAAGTTTCAGTTCCCGAAAACAAGGCTGAACCTAAAGAGCCAACATGCTGCTGAATATAGGTTCCGGCAGAGTCAATCCTGAAAAACTTACCTGTTCCATCTAAAAATATTGAATAATTACAATATAAAATACCATCGGTTTTAATATGCAAACCTCTTATTGTTGCAATGCCACTGCTTGTTTTGGTGTGTGATAAAACCAAAACACAAGTATTGTTTATGGAAGAAGGATTTGCCCCACTACCATCAGAGTTTATTCCCCAACCTGATGGATCATTAAAATCACTACTGCTGTTATTTGAGTAATAATAAGTCTGTGCTTTGATAATATTCCCTGAACACATCAAAACAAATACGAGTAAAAATATTGACTTCATGTTTTTCATGAGTCAAAATTCTGTACCTAATTTTTCAACTCCTTACTTTGCCTAATTGTTTAAGGTTTTCCAAGTTAAGTTTAAGGAATTTTTATAGATAATCAGGTTGTTACGAATCTTTGTAAAGGAAAGTTTTTAATCAAACTAAGGAATACCTTAATGACTTGTTTTTACAAATCGGATGGTTTTTTGTTTGTTTTTATCTTTAAGTTGAACCAAATAAATTCCATCTTTTAAATTAGCAATTTGTATTCTTTTTGTTTGTCCTTCCAATACTTCCCAGGTTTGGTTTTCAACTAAGCTTCCTGTTAAATCAAAGATTTTAATATCAATATTATCGATTTTATCAGAAAGAGATAAATCGAAATATTCCTCAGCAGGATTAGGGTACAATTGAATAATCATTTCATTTCTTGCATCCATTAATCCTGAAGCAATGCTTAGTTTTAATAGTTTAGTTTCGAAAGGTAACATCGACAGTCCTGTAATTGCCAATCCTGTTGTGATTTCAACATAAGTGCTTTTTCCACTTAGTAAATCTGTAGCTAAATAAACTCCAGATGATAAATTAGCATTAGAAACAGATAATGACATACTGGAGATTGTATCTGCACCACAATTAATTAAACTTAATATTTGGTCTTCTTCTTTTTGACGGATAAAGGCAAAAGTTTTAGCATTATCACTAAATATACTTTTGTAAGTACCTGTTCTTAATGCTTTTTCTGAGTTTCTAAGTTGAATCAATTTTCTGTAATGGTGCCAGATTGAATTCGAATCAGATTTTAAAGTGTTTACATTAAAACTGGCATAATTAGAATTTAATGGAAACCAAGCTGTACCGCTGGTAAATCCGCTAAAAGGACCTGATGTCCATTGCATAGGTCTTCTTATATATTCATCAGGTTTAGAGCCTTTCATAGCAACTTCTTCGCCATAATATAAATAAGGGATACCCGGAATTGTTAGATAAATTGAAGCTGCTACTTTGTTTTTTCTGATATCATTTCCTAAAACATCAATTACTCTGTTTTGATCGTGATTTGATAAAAAAGTACCAAATTGTAAAAATGGATAATTATCATAAGCGAATTTTACAGATTTCTTTAAATTGGTTAAAGCGCCTGTATTTGCTGCTTCTAAGGCTGATTGTGCAATATCAAAATCAAAACAATAATCTAGTTTATTGTTATAATTAACTACAGTTGAACTAGAGGTCCAAACTTCACCAACAGTCATTACTTCCGGTTTGAAATTTTCTAAAGTATCATCAAAATTTTTCCAGAATTCTATTGTTTGGGGAAGGTTCATCAAATTAGAACCATTTTCATATAAATACATTGCTGCATCTAATCTGAAACCATCTACATTCATTGAATCTAACCAAAAATGCGCTGCATCAAAAATGCTATCTTTAACTGCTTTATTCTCGTAATTTAAATCAGGCATTCCGCTCCAGAAAATACCATAGTAATATTCATTGTTCTTTTGATGCCAAACGTTTTGTCCCCAAGGGCCAACATAAGTTGGTTTGGTTGGCGACCAGCGGTAATAATCTCTGTAAGCCGGGTCTTTTGCGGCTGATTTTACAAACCATGGATGTTGCTCAGAACTATGGTTGATTACAAAATCCATCACGATTTTTATTCCTCTTTTATGGGCTTCATTTACTAAATTTTTAAAATCAGCTGCTGTGCCATAAACAGGATTCACTGTTTTATAATTTGTAACATCATAACCATGCACACTTGGAGATGCATTTATTGGCATTAACCAAATTGCTTCAACACCCAAATCGGTTTTTGTATTTGGATTTCCATCATTTAAGTAATCCAATTTTGCAGTAACACCATTAAAATCTCCGGTTCCATTTCCGTTACTGTCATAAAAGCTTCTCACATAAATTTCATAAAATACCTTTTCATTCCACCAATAAGTGCTTTGAGCATTTGAATTAGAAATCCATGAAATCAAACAAATAAAAGTAAAAAGAAATTTTTGTAGAATTATACGCATTCTTCAAAGTTAAGCAAACATGATTCGTGTATTTGTAAAACTTAGGTTTTAATTCATAAAAAAAGTCCGCTTTAAATGCGGACTTTTTCATAATTAGAGAAATTAAATTACCATTTAAGGCTGATTTTATCTTTGCTGTTTGATAAAACTACAGTACTCAATATAGATTGATTTGCTGAAATGCCTTTTCCAATTGGGTCGAACTGAGGCATATCATTCATTAATTTATAATTTTCTTTTGAGATAGATTTAGCTCCACCATTTACTTTTACGAATTTTACATCACCAAAACCATGGAAATAAACTTTAATATGATTGAATTTACTATTTCTGCTACCTTTAGCTTTTTCAATATTCAATTCATTTTTTGAACTGATATAATTGATGTCTCTTTGATGAAAATCTCCGCTTTGGTAATCATATCCATCACCTGCATCTTCATAATAAACAAAAGTATTGTTTTCTGAACCTTTGTAGATATGCAGGAATAAAGTATCGGCTGGTTTTTCTCCGGCATGTTGAACCAAAGTTTGCATAGGAATAATACTGCTACCTTTTACAAAAACAGGAATTTTTTCTAAAGGTGTTTCTACATAAATTTCATTTCCACCTGCACTTTTTGAATCATTGTACCAATCGTACCAATCGTTTCCTTTTGGTAAGTATACTTTTGTAATGGTTGTTGGACCAGTAATTGGTGCAATTAGTAAACCATTTCCAAAGAAATATTGATTTTGGTATTTGCCATCGTAAATCATTGGGTCGTGGGTATAATTGATAGCTAAACTTCTTGCCACCGGTAGACCTGTAACGCTTGCTTCGTAAAAAGCAGAGTAGAGGTAAGGCATGATTTTGTATCTTAATGAAATATAATTTCTTGAAATTTCTTCAACTCTTTCTCCATAACTCCAAGGTTCACTGTCTTTGGCATCAATCATTTTGTGATTTCTGAAAAACGGACAAAATGCTCCAACCGCAATCCATCTTGCAAAAGTGTTGATATTACATTCTCCTCCAAATCCACCTACATCATATCCTGAATTTGGCATTCCACTCAAACCTAAACTGTTTACCAATCTAACACCAACCAATAATGATTCATCATCAGCTCTGTTGTCACCGGTCCAGATTGCACTATATCTTTGAATTCCTGCATAAGCAGCTCTGGTTAGAATTAATGGACGTTTGTTGTTTAATAACTTTTTCGTTCCTTCAAATGTTGCTCTCGACATTTGCATGCCATAGATATTGTGCCATTTTCTATGATTAGCTTTTACACCATCATAATAAGCTTCAACCAAATCAGGAAATTTTTGGCCCCAACTAGCAGGTTCATTCATATCATTCCAAAATCCATCAATTCCATCAGCCACATAACCTTTGAATGAATTACCCCACCATAAACGAGTTTTTTCATTGGTGAAATCTGGGAAATGACAACGGCCTGGCCATACAGAACCGATATGATTGGTGCCATCAGGAAACTTTAAGAATAAATCTTGCGCAACACCTTCTTCATAACTTTTGTAACCTTTTTCAACTTTAATTCCCGGGTCAACAATTACAACACTTTTGAAACCTAAATTATCCATTTGGTCCAACATTCTTTTTGGATTAGGAAAACGCTCAGAATCCCAAGTGAAAATTTTGTATTTATCCATATAGTGAATGTCGAAATACATCACATCTGCAGGGATTTTTTTATCTCTGAAAGTTTTAGCAACAGTTAAAACTTCCGATTCAGGATAATAACTGTATCTGCATTGTTGGAAACCAATACTCCATAAACTTGGCATTTCCATTCTGCCTGTAATATCTGTATATGATTTAATGATTTCTGATACATTTGAATTAGCGATTAAGTAGTAATTCATATCACCTTCTTCAGCCATAAAAGAACTGAATCTTTCATTGGAAGCACCAAAGTTGAAATGAGTTTTTGATGTATTATCAAGAAACACACCATAAACCAAACCATGATGTATTCCCATATAAAAAGGAATGCTTGAATATAAAGGATCACCATTAGCAGGATAACCAAAATAATCGGTATTCCAGTTGGTATAACCTTCGCCTCTTCTATCAAGATTTCCGGTTTTTTCTCCTAAACCAATAAATCTTTCACCTTCCTGAAGTTTTTTGTAAGTACAAACTTCTTCGCCAATCCAACCGGTTCCGAATGAAGCATCATCTTCGTTTAAGATTTGACCTTTGTTGTTTAATAATTGAAATCTTACAGGATTTTTCGAAATCAGTAATTCGCAAGAATCTGTTTTAATAGAAATTGAGTTTCCTTTATCCTGAATTGAATGTTTTGTGTTCCCCGGTTTTGCTATAACAGCATAACTAAAATCCTCGAATTTTTCGGTTTTACTTAAACTAATTCTGATTACACTTGGTGAATAAACCAAAATACGGGCATTGCCATTTTCGGTATTTAGAACAATTCCTTGTTCAATGTTTTTTTGTGAACTTAAATTTCCTAAACTTTTATTCAAGGTTTGTGCCTGAATAAATGCTGATGAAATTCCTAGTAATGAAAATAGAACTATCCTTTTAAACATATTATTTTATTTCTATTCAAGTATATTAAAAACCTTTTAAAAGAGCATCAATTACTTAAAATTTAGCATAAAAAAAGCCCTGAAGAAATAAATCAGGAAACTTTAAAATTTGCAATCAATAATATTAATCTTATCCTGTAATGTGGATGATTATTAATCAACTTTAATTTCATAGTTTTATTTGTAGGTACTGAAGCTGATTCTCCCTTTGTAATGAATATAAGAGGCGATTTCATGAAAACACTTCTTTTGATGTCATTTTTTTTGCCTCATTATCAGTAACTTTAGTTCTCTATGTTAATAAATCACAAACTAAAAGTTAGTTAATTGTAAGCGCATTAAATCCTCTTTTTAATCTATTTTTTCCATAATCTATCAATTCAGATAAATTAAGGAATATGTTATTTGATGAGATAAATTATGAAAGTTGAAATAGCCTATATCGAAGACGACGAAGCTGATTTTCTAGCTTTGAAAAGACATTTAAAGCCCATATTAAATGAAATTGAATTAATATGGATTAATTGCCAAGATTCATTATATAAATTTAAAAGAAGAGAAAAGTTTCCTTCTCTAATTATATTGGATTATCATTTTCCAGGTAGCGATGCAAGTGATATTATTAAATATTTTAGAGGTATTTCTAATTGTATAGAAATAGTGATGTTGTCAGGATATCAAGATAGTTCATTCAAAAAATCATTTAATCAATTTGGAATTTCCCATATTTTCGGTAAAAATGATTTAGATGGAGTTTTTCAATTCATTTCAGAGAAATTTTTTTTAGATACAGAAAAATTTGAACCATTTGAAATAATTGAATCAAATATTGAAAAAGAGACTCTTAAGAAAAGGTGGATATATTCAAGGGCATTAAAATCTTTGAGCGACCCAATAATTATTTTAGACCTTAAATTCAATATTACTTTTAGAAATCATGCCTATGAAAAATTAGCAGAAGTTGAATTCTTCGATGATAATGAGAATTTTATCGAGCTAATTAAGGTTAATCGTTCAGAAGTTATTGATAGTATTCAATCAACAAATTCAGGTGAAAATCAAAATTTAACTATTCAAATTGAAAATAAAACCGGAAGTTGTTTAAGTGTTGAAATTGGATGTTCATTTATTTCAAAAGATATTGGATACTATGCTATTCATTTTAAAAATTTCAAGAAATTAGAAAATATAAACGAGGATTTAAAATCTATTGATTATTTCCAAAGTATAATTCCAAAATATTTTTACTTTGAATTAGCCATCAATTCGAATGCGCAAATACTGGTTAATCAAAATTTTGAAATTCTGGGATTAAACAACCATGCTTCAAATCTATTTCAGAAGTCAATTAAGTTAGGTAGCAATTTTTTAGCATTAAATACATCAACTAATGCTGATTTAATCTCTAATAAAATTAGAAATTCATTAATTGATTTTGTTTCTTTCCCAATTAACGTTAACAATTTTGTTTATGAATTATATGTTAATGTAATTTTTTCTGATTCATTTGATAGAATTTATACTCTTTCTTTTGTGTTGATAGATACTGCATCAAAATTAGATACCCTTTTTGTTGATCCAATTAAAAATAACCAATTACTTATAGATAATTCAAAGAGCATTATTTTTCAGTTAAACAATGAGGGTAAGGTAATTTATATGAGTGAAAGTTATGAAAGCATAACAGGATTTTCAGTTCAAGATATTTTAAACAAGCCTTTAGGGAAAAACCAGGATATTGAAACACAAGAAAGATTAAAGAGTGTATTCTTTAAACTTGCAAGTGGTGAACTTGCGGAAGCTACAGGTTATTCTGCTGTAAAAACTTATGAAAATGAAACAAAACATTTACGATACCGAGTTGATTCAATTCTAGATGTTAATGGGAATTTTTTAGGCCTAAGCGGAGTTTTTACAGATGTGTCAGATATTTTTCGAATCTCATCAAACCTAAAAAAAACAGAGGAGTCTTTCAACCAAATCCTAAATAATATCAATGAGCTTATTTATGTTATTGATAAAAATGCTCGAATTAACTTTGTCACGCCAAGTAGTTTTGATGTTTTAGGTTATAAACCAGAGGAATTAATTGGACAAAAGTTTTTGATTTTTGTTCATCCGCAAGATTATAATCATGTAATAAAATTCTTAAGAATTCATCCAAAAAAAAATACAATAGACGAAAAGTTAGAATATATAACTGTCAGGTTTAAAATGAAAAATGGAGATTATACTCATTTAGAAACCTTTATAAATAAGATAAATAATGAAAATAGTAAAAAAATAAAGTACATAGGAACCTCAAGAAGTATAGATGAAAAAATTGCTGCAGATTTTAAGTTAAAAGAAGCGAAAAAATATTTGGAGATAAGCACGCAAATCCAAAAAATATATATAGAAACTAAAGATATAAGCAAAACTTTTGGAATCCTGTTAAATAGCATATTGGTTGATACGAAGAGTGATTTTGGTTTTATTTGTGAGGTATTTTTTGATGAAGAAGGTAATCCTTTTATGCGTTCTAATGCACTCACAAATATTGCATGGGATCAAGCGTCAAAAGAATTTTACGAAAAACATGCTAAGAATGGTGTTGAATTTAGAAATTTAAATACCCTATTTGGCAGGGTATTGTTAGAGAAAAAACTTTTTATAAGCAATGATGCCTTAAACGATCCTTATTCAGGAGGAACTCCTCATGGTCATCCAATAATAAAAACCTTTGTTGGTATACCTATTTTTAAGAATGATGAGATGGTTTCAGTTTTAGGATTAGCTAATAATTTGGACGGATATTCTATTGAACTTGTTGCGAAAATTGAACCTTTATTAGGAAATATTGCAAGTATTATAGAGCAAAATAAAATTGAATTAGAAATAATCAAAACCCAGCAAGAACTTGTTAAAAGTGAAACGCAAATTAAATCCATTTTAACATCAATTGAAGATATTGTATTTGAGATTGATGAGGAATTAGTTATAACAAATGTTTGGGCAAAAGATCCCGAGAAATTAGCAATACCCAAAATCGAATATTTCAACCAAAGATTTGAATCTTTAATTGATAAATATCCTTTTCTGTCAAATACTTACAAAACATTATTAGAGGTTGCTAAAGATGGTATTGAAAGGTCATTTGAATATTCATTGAATAAAAACAATACCCAAATTTGGAACAAAGCGCGAATTTTTGTGTTGACAGTGGAGCCTTTTAAAATTTATTGCTTACAAATTAGTGATATAACTATTTCTAAAATTGCAGAAGAAAATTTGAAACAAAGTTTGATTCAAGCAAAAGAATTGGCAGAGTTAAAAAGCAGATTTGTAACACTTACTTCTCATGAATTTAGAACTCCATTAACAAGCATTAGCAGCAGTAATGAGCTAATAGCCATGACACTAAAAAAATTAGAAATACCAATTAGTGAAAAATTGATTAAGTATAATCAAATTATTCAAAATGAAGTAACTCAAATGACAACTTTACTTAATGATGTATTAATTCTTGGTAAAATTGATGCAGATAAAATGGTCATAAATTGGGTTAATATAGACCTGAAAGCAGCTATCATAGAAATAATAGGTAATCTATTTTCTACTAAAAAGATTTCTAGAAAAATTGAAACGAAAATTAAGGGGAAACCATTTAAGATTAGCACAGATATTAAGATACTTGAACATATACTTGAAAATATAGCGAACAACGCGATAAAATATTCACTAGGAAGACCTAACCCTATTTTAGAAATAAGCTATCAAACTAATCAAGTTGTTTTTGCATTGCAAGATTTTGGGATTGGTATTCCCAAATTGGACCAACCTAAATTGTTTGAACAGTACTACAGGGCTAGTAATGTTGGGAATATTCACGGAGTTGGTTTAGGCTTGGTTATTGTAAAAAAAATGGTTGAAAGGTTAAACGGCGAAATAAAAATTGAATCTGAAGAAGGTGTAGGTACAAGAATAGAAATAACATTAAATAAATAAATTTTGAAATGAAAAAAATATTAGTAATAGAAGATGAAGATAGCATAAGAGAAAATATCTTTGATGCACTTTCTTTAAATGGTTTCGAAATTTATACTGCAGAAAATGGATTGGATGGATTGAATTTGGCAATACAAATTATTCCGGATTTAATAATTTGTGATATTATGATGCCCTTAATGGATGGATTTGAAGTTTTGGGTAAAATTAAAGAAGAAGAAAAATTCATATTAACACCTTTTATTTTCATCTCTGCAAAAAGCAAACATGAGGATGTAAGAGATGGAATGAATTTAGGAGCTGATGATTATTTAATAAAACCATTTATGCTCCATGACTTATTAAAAATTGTTGACTCGAAACTGGCGGATGCAGATAGAAAGAAGAAAAGTTATCTTGAAAAACAGCAAGATTTAATTGAGCAATATGGCTCAATTCAAATGCACGAACTTAATACACCAATGAATGGAATATTAACTTCAATAACATTGCTTCAGGAAATGGGTTTAAATAACTATTCAATAGATGTTGCAGAACTTTTGCAAATTATAAATGTATCAAGTAAGCGTTTGCATCGTTCTCTTTCTAATATCTTTTTTTACAAACAATTAAAAGATGGAAATTATAGTTTTTATTCAGAAGTTATTAGAGAAACAAGTATTAGTGTTGCTATAATAAACATATCAAAAAACTATAATAGAAGCGAAGATATAATTTATTCTGCTGAAGCTGATACCATTCATTTTGATAGAAAATTGCTGATGACAATTATTTCAGAATTGCTTGATAATGCACTTAAATTTACTGAGAAAAAAGATCAAATATTTATTAGTTTAATTAGAATTAAAGATGCTGTTCAATTTAAACTTCAGCATTTCAATAGAAACAATTTTGAAGAAAAAGAATTTGAAAAAGTAAAACCTTATTTACAATTTAATAAAGAGACCCTTGAACAAGCTGGAATTGGTTTAGGTTTATCAATTGTTAAAATGATAACTATGCAATATAAATTGAAGTTGAGTTATGAAATTGATACAGATAAAAATGCTGTTTTTACTTTAATAATTCCTGAAAGTAATGATTAACTATAATTATCCAATTAGATATTTGGTAGAATGGAATTTCTACCAGATCAAAGTGGTATTTTACTTATCTCTCCTGATATCAGTCTCAAATTGAATAAATTGATTCTAGAATCGTTAACGGAAATTTGGTTCTTGTCTTTTAACCAAATTTCATTTTTTCAAATAAACTTGAATTACAAAATAGTATTTATATATGTAGAAAATAATAGATTTTGGTTCATGTATAATCAAACAGATCAAAGAATATTATTAGAACTACTTTTTATAAATAATTATAAACAAGTGAATCAAATCTATTATGTTAAACTAGAAGAATGCTTGTATATTGAAAAAAAAACGCGTCAACTGGTGTTAAAAAGTGGATTTAATATTAAGAATATCAAGGTAATAAAATCAATTTTTGGAAAAATTGATTTTACAAAAAGAACAACTAAATGAAGCCAATGAAGGAAGTCATTTTAATCGTAGAAGATAACCCCAATATAAGATATAATATTAGCGAATTGCTGGAACTGGAAGGTTATAAAACTATGCAGGCTGCAAATGGTGAAGAAGCTTTATTATTAATCAAATCAAAAAAAATTAGTTTAATTATTTCTGATTGGATGATGCCCAAAATGGACGGAATAAGTCTATTGTCAATTCTAAAAAAATCTAAATTGACTCGTTCAATTCCTTTTATAGTGCTTACTGCCAAACCAATGATAGAGGATAAATTAACTGCTTTAGAATTTGGTGCAGATGATTTCTTAATAAAACCCTTTTCTTCTAAGGAGTTATTTCTTCGTTGTAAAAATAAACTTAATATCCATAAAAATAAACTAAGTGAAGCATTAATAACTGAATTTTCAGAAAGCCAAATTCAAACAAAAGACGAATTATTTCTAATAGATCTAAAAAAGTATATAGGTGAACATTATTCAAATGAACATCTAAAACTATCTCAAATAGCAAATCATTTTATAATGGGAACAAGCAATTTCCAGAAATATGTTAAAAAATTAACAGGTAAATCCATTTTTGAAATAGTTTTTGAACAAAGATTAGTTAAAGCACACGAGTTGCTATTAGAAAATAAGTTATCAATAAATGAAATAGCAAATGTTACCGGCTTTAAAAATAGTTACTATTTCAGTAAAAAATACAAAGCACATTTTGGAAACCTTCCTTCAAAAACAAATAAAAGCTATGAATAAAAGGGTTTTGGCAATAGACGATGAAAGAATGAATCTTTTATTATTTAAAGGAATGTTAAAAAACTTTGACATTACTTTAACGACTGCTTTATCAGGTTCAGAAGGCATAGATTACCATAAGGAAAACAGGTTTGACTTGATCCTAACTGATTTTAATATGCCTTTAATGAATGGAATACAAACCTTAAATATTTTACGGGAATTTGATAAAAGTATGAATATATATACTCCTATCTTTTTAATTACAGCTGTAGAAAATAAAAGTATCTCTGAATGGAAAGAATTTTCTTTCGATGAGGTTTTATTCAAACCAATCGATATTGATTTATTAAAGACTTATTTGAATCAATATTTATTCCCCAATCAATAGTTTGCTTTTATTAATCTCTATTTTTTTTACCATGATTAGGCCACGTAAGTTTGTATTGCAGTACAAACGACTAAAGAAATGGCTAATAAAATGAAAAAGGCGTACATAATTAATGCTAGCTCAAATGGTCAGTAATAGTTCAGATTTTAGTCGCTTCCAAATCAGGTTCTTAAATTTATTAATAACGATAAAATTGACTTTGATTCTGACTTTGTATTATGAGAAAAGAAATATTATTTGTTCAAGTAATATTTCTCAAAACCATACATTTATATTCATAAAACCAATTCAATTGGCTTGGTATTAACATCCATAAAAGAATTGCAAAAAAATCCCGAATAGTTTGGCGAAAGTGAATTGTTGTGTTTATATTCTATTTCAACAAGATTTTGACCACAATTGGAAAGTCTTTTGGGTAATTTCAAGTTAATTCAATTAAAGTTTCTAAAAATCAGAATAAAAAAAAGGCTGACCCAAAATTACTTTTGAGCCAGCCTAATTATGAAGACCTAATTTAAAAATTAGTCAACCATTAATTTGATAGTAGCAGTTTGGTTATTGCTATTTACAACGTTAATGAAATAAGTACCTGATGATAAACCATCTCTATCAATACGTAAAGCATTGAATTCGTAGTTGTTAATAGTTTTAACAACACGACCAGTGATATCCATAACAGTTACATTGTGTTTGTTTGAGTTATCATTGAACTCAACAACAGTGTAAGAACTAGTTGGGTTAGGGAATACACGCATATTGCTGCTTAACAAGTTGTTTTCAATTACTGAAGTAGAAATTGTTTTGCAAGAATTGAAGATATTAGCTAAAGTTACAGCGTTTCCAGAAGTACGTACGTACTCACGAGCGAAACCACCAACACCATTAGGTTTTGTACAAGCTCTGTCAGCTGTATCAGGGAATGTCTCAGCGTTTGCATCAACACTGCTATCACCGTTCATGAAATAGTAAATGATACTACCATTACAAACACCAGTTACTGTTGTTTCGAATTGAGCAGGATTGCTAGCATTTGGAGTCATACGGATAGCACCAGATTTTCCACCTAGGTAATCAACTACTAAGTAAACATTACCATTTGGAACTTCTTCGCTGATATCAGTTTTGAAAGTAATAGTTTGAACAGCAGGACGTGGGTTACAAGCTGAGAAGAAACCGAAGCAATTAACTGGTAAAACAGTATCGCTGGTTAATTTTAATTCACGGTTTCCACTAGGCATAGCAATTTGCTCCCAAGTTTGAACACCACCTTTGTAATAACGGTATTTGAATTGTACCAAAGAACCTGAATCGATTGCCATTTGAGAACCAGTCCATTTGTTAGTACCAGTAATGTTTGTCATTTTGTTACCAACACCCCAGCTACCATCTAATAAACCACCTGCAACGTCTACTGAATCAACACCACAAATGCTTTCTACATCTGCATTAAAAGTTATGTTGAATTTAGGTACAATCGTACAAACTCCACATTTTGAATAACATACCATAGATACAATTGGAGTAGTTCCAACCATTACACCACGGTTTCCATCATTATCTACTTTACATTCAGCAGGAACTGATTCTGTATTGCTCCAAGAATCACCATTGATGAATTTGTATTTTTGCTCACCTGAATCAGAGTAAATTAAAGCTTGGTAAACAGTTGACTCATATTTTCCGTTTCCTGTATAATTAGCCATTCTGGTTGAATTAGGGCTCCATCCTTGGAATGAACCTGCAATGTGCACACCATTTGAACTAACCGCTGATACTAAAGCCATATCAACTTTTAAACGAACTAAAGTTTTACCCATTGGAGAATTTCCACCAAACATGATTGCAGGCATTAAAACTGTATCAGTTCCAGCACCAACCCATGACCAACGATTTCCATTTCCACCACCTACTTGTGATTCAGAAGGAACATTTTCAGCTGTAGCCCAATCGTTTCCATTAATAAATTTGAATTCATAAGCCATTCCACCTTGGATATCTAACATTACAGAATAGATATTCCCTACAGTGTTTACCATTGCGTTTTGTGTAGGATCCCAATTGAACTGACCCGCATTTTCGTCAGTATTGTCATAGTTTACATCTTTGAAGTTTCCAACAAGGTGAACCCCATTAGCTCCTACAGTTTGGCCTGTCATGTCTACATTAAACACAACTTTTTTTGCAAATGCACCACTCATTGCAAGAAGTGCAGCTGACATTAGTAATAATTTTTTCATATATATTATTGAGAGTTAATAATGCGCGCAAGTTATGTAAAATTCTTATCTATTTTAATAAGTTTCTAAGGAAACAAGTGTAAAAATTTATATTTACACCAATAATAAATCACCAATGAAATCAATTTTTAACTTTAAATCAAGACTTTACGTCTTTATGATGTCAATTTTTTGGCTCATGTCGACAAATTCAAAAGCGCAAATTCTGACATTAGATCCGGCTTTTGCTACTCAGAATGATTCTGTTACTGTTATTTACGATGCTACAAAAGGTAATGCCGGATTAGTTGGCGAAGCAAAATGTATTGCTCATACCGGAGTAATTACTTCTGCAAGCACAGGTCCAAGTGATTGGAAATATGTTCAAGGTTCTTGGGGTGTGGATTTTGCTAAAACCAGAATGACAAGTTTAGGAAATAATCGCTGGTCAATTCGTTTCCATATCAGAAGTTTTTATGGCGTTCCTGCAAATGAAAATATTTTGAAACTAGCATTTGTTTTCCATAATGCAGGCGGATTGTCGGCAAGCAAAAAAGGAGCAGATGTAGGTGGTGCAGATATTTTTATGACACTATCAACTGGAAGTTATCAGGCAAAATTTATCACTCCATTAAAACATTCATTAGTTGGATCAGGCGAAACTATTAATGTAAAAGCAATTGCTTCAACTTCTTCAGCTTTGAAAATTTTTATGAATGGTTCCCAAGTTGCATCAGTTTCCAATGATACAGCTTTAACTTATTCAATTCCTGTTGCAAATCTTTCAGGCCAAAAAGCAAGTTTTGTAGTTGAAGGTTACAATGGCTCTGCTTATTCTTATGATACTACTTATGTGATTAAAAAAGGAAATTTTGTAGTTTCAAATCCACCAAGTGGTACTGTTGATGGGATTAATTATATCAATGATAATACAGTTATTCTTCAATTATTAGCACCAAACAAATCTTTTGTTT
Organism: Vulcanococcus limneticus LL; assembly: GCA_943361925.1. Lineage (GTDB taxonomy): Bacteria > Bacteroidota > Bacteroidia > UKL13-3 > UKL13-3 > CAISCU01. The sequence goes on from CALRIT020000011.1 coordinate 112,126, forward strand.
TTGTTTATGGTGATTTTAATAATTGGGAACTCGATTCTGCTACAAGAATGAATAGAACTCCTGATGGAAAAAGATATTGGGTTCAATTGAATAACTTGGTTAAAGGAAAAGAGTATCGATACCAATATGTAATTGATGATAACAAATTATTGGTTCCTGACGTGTATGCTGATAAACAACTAGATCCATGGAATGATGGATTTATTCCAGCGGTAACTTATCCGAATTTAACTCCATATCCACAAGGACTAACTTCAGAGATTGTTTCAGTGTTTCAAACAGGCCAAACTCCTTACGTTTGGAAAAATACTAATTTCACAAAACCAGCAATTAATAACTTGGTAATCTACGAATTACATTTAAGAGATTTCATTGCTCGTCACGATTTTCAAACACTAAAAGATACTTTAATGTATTTGAAAAATCTGGGCGTGAATGTGTTGGAATTAATGCCTATCAATGAATTTGATGGAAATGAAAGCTGGGGCTATAATCCTAATTTCTTTTTTGCAGTAGATAAATACTACGGTACAAAAGATGCTTTCAAAGAACTTGTTGATGAGTGTCATAAATTGGGTATTGCAGTTGTAATTGATATGGTTTTAAATCACTCTTTTGGTTTAAATCCTCAAGTTAGAATGTATTTTAACTCTACAACTGGTAAGCCTCAAAACAATCCTTGGTTTAACTCAGATGCAACTCATCCTTTTAATGTTGGATATGATTATAACCACGAAAGTCAAGACACTAAAGATTTTGTAGACAGAGTGCTTAAATATTGGGCAACTGAATATAAAGTTGATGGATACAGATTCGATTTGTCTAAAGGATTTACTCAGAAAAATACCGGTTCAGATGTAGGTGCATGGAGTTTTTACGACCAATCCAGAGTTAATCTTTGGAAAAGAATTCGTGATGAATTTAGAAAATCCTGCACTGATTGTTATTTAATTCTAGAACATTTAGGTGACAATAGCGAAGAAACAGTTCTTGCAAACGAAGGATTCATTATGTGGGGTAAAATGACGGAGCAGTTTAATGAAGCAACAATGGGTTATTCGGGTACAAAACAAAATTTAAGCTGGGGTAATTACAAAAGCAGAAACTTCACTTTCCCTAATTTAGTAACTTATGCTGAAAGTCATGATGAAGAAAGATTGATGTTTAAAAACAAACAATTCGGAAACGTTAATGGCGCTTATTCTGTAAAAAATGTCAATACCGCATTGCAAAGAGTTGGCGCTGCAATGGCGATGTTATTACCTTTAAAAGGACCAAAAATGATTTGGCAGTTTGGAGAGTTGGGTTATGATATCAGTATCGACCAAAATGGCAGAACAGGAAACAAACCAATTTTATGGAACTATAATACCGAACCTGCAAGAAAACAATTATATAATACAACTGCAATGCTCGCCAAATTGAAACAACATCCTTCATTTGGTTCTGATAATTATAGTTATGATGTAGCTGGAACCGGTAAGTTCTTAAAAGTTTCTGACCCAACAATGAACTCCATTACTATGGCTAACTTTGATATGGTTTCAATTACTATGAGTCCAATTTTCCAAAAAACTGGTTGGTGGTATGATTATATGACTGGAGATTCGATTGAAATTACAGCTACAAATGCTGGAATTACTTTAAATCCGGGTGAGTTTAAGGTTTATACTGATGTTAATTTAAATCCTAAAACTAAACCAACTTCAATTCAATCTGAAAATGCTCATTCTTTGGAAATTTCAGTATTCCCGAATCCTGCACAATCTAAAGTTTCATTGGTAACATTTAAATCAGCAGAAAAACCGGATATTTCTCTTTTTGATGTAAATGGCAAATTAATAAACATCAATATTACTTCAAGCCCAAGAGCAAATAATGAATGGGTAAGCGATTTAGATTTAGATGATATTAGTCAGGGTCTTTACTTCATTCACGTAATTACTAAAGAAGGTTCTGCAGTTAAGCAATTGATTGTTAGTGAATAAGTAAATAGTCATCATTTAAAGTAAATAACTTTTAATAAGCTTATTTGCACAATTACACTCAATAATTTAATTTGGGGCGGTAATTGTAAGATTTGAACTTAATTGTCTTTATAAACCTGAAGTGAAACTTGTTTTCAACTTCAGGTTTATTCTGCAATTATTCTTACAGCACTAAGCTTAAAATTTGTCAAAACAAAAACAAACAATAATTAATACGAAATGAAACAAAAATTACTGATTTTTTTATTTCTGCTAATTGGTGTAAGCATGGCCCATGCACAAAGCATAAGGGGTGTGATTACAGACAATAAAAAAGAGGCAGTAATCGGTGCAACTGTTAAGGTTGAAGGAACTACAACAGGTGCCGTTACAGATGCTTTAGGTGCTTTTGAAATTAAAGGTCTTAAGCCGGGAAACTACAAATTGAAAATTTCTTCAGTTGGTTATTCATCAATTGTAAAGGAAGTTACTTTAGGAACAAGTTCAGTAAATATTGAAGTTGTGATGAAGGAAGACTTAAAGCAAATGGATGAATTAGTTGTAGTCGGTTACGGTGTTCAGCGCAAAAGAGAAGTTACCGGAGCTGTTTCTAAAATTGGTGGTAAAGAGTTAAATGATTTACCAGTTCCAAGTTTTGAAGCTGCTATGCAAGGTAAAGCAGCCGGTGTTCAGGTAACAGTTGGAAGTGGTATGGCTGGTGCTGCATCAATTGTACGTGTTCGTGGTATTTCTTCTATTTCTGCAAGTGGTGATCCTCTTTATGTTGTAGATGGAATTCCAATCACTCAGGATTACTTCATGTTAGGTAATAGTGGTGGTATGAACAACAATCCACTTGCTACTTTAAATCCGGATGATATCGAAAGTGTTGAGATTTTAAAAGATGCTGCTGCCAACGCAATTTATGGTTCTCGTGGTGCCAATGGTGTAATCTTAATCACAACCAAAAGAGCTAAAAAACCAGGATGGAAATTAACAGCATCTGCTCGTGCAGGAGTTTCACTTCCAACTGCTAGACCTAGAATGTTAAATTCTAAAGAATGGTTACAATTAAACCAGGAAGCTTGGGAAAATGATGGAAATGCAGGTAGAGCAACACTGCCGGGTGGTATGACTTATGCTCAAGCAAATTCAAACAATACTGATTGGGTTGATGAAACAATTCACACCGGTTTTAAACATGGATATACATTTGGTGCTGCTAAAGGTGGCGAAAAGTTAAATACCCAAATGAATATTTCTTATGACGATAATGGTTCTTATTTAAGAGGAAATAATTTCGTTAGAACTACAGGTCGTTTAAACATGGATTATAAAGCCAACAAATGGATAAAGTTTGGCTACAATTCGTCATTAAGTAGTGGAGTAAATAATCGTGTTAATGCAGCTTGGTCGGGTGGACTTGGTGCTGCTATGTCAACTGCTTTACCAATTTATCCTATTAAAAATGCTGATGGAACCTGGTACAGAGGTGGTAGCAATCCAGTTCGTGATATGAACAATATGAAATGGAGAACCGAAGAGTTAAGAGCACTTAATGGAATTAGTGTTGACATCACTCCGGTTAAAAACTTAATTGTTCGTGGACAAGCTAGTTATGATTATATGAACTTGCAGGATGACCAATGGCGTTCTTCTGAAATCACAGGTCAGGCTAATGATGGTGATGCATACAGAGGAATGGCTTTTGTAAAAAACTTTAACTACTACGCTACTGCTACTTATTTATCAAAAATTGGCGAAAATCATAGCTTTTCAGTTATGGCCGGTAATGAATACCAAAGAGCAAATACTTTGAGAAGAAGAACTTTTGCTTCTAATGTTCCTGATTTATATGTGAAAAGTCCTGAGTTTTTATTGACTTCTCCAGTTTACGTAGACAATGGTACCAATTGGGCTTTCTTAAGTTATTTTGGTCGTGCTAACTACGATTACAAAGGGAAAATTAATGTACAAGCAGTTTATCGTGTAGATGCTTCATCACGTTTTGGAGAAAATTACCGTTGGGCAACTTTCCCTTCATTATCTGCAGGTTGGATTATTTCAGAAGAGAAATTCTTAAAAGACAATAGAAACATTTCATTCTTAAAAATTCGTGCAGGTTGGGGTCGCTCTGGTAATTCAGGTATTCCTGATGATGCGCGTTACGGAACGTATTCTTCTGCATCAAATAACATTACTTATAACGGAAATCCAACTTTGTTCCCAACCAAATTGCCAAATCCAAACTTACGTTGGGAAACTTCTGATAACTTTGATATTGGTTTAGAAGTTGGATTCTTAAAAGACCGTATTTCTATTGAAGCTGATTACTACGAAAAAAGAACAAAAGATGTTTTGATGGAATTAAGTATTCCTGCTTCTGTTGGATTCCCTACTTACTGGAGTAATGTTGGTGGTATTTTAAACAGAGGTTTTGAGTTCAGTGTTAAATCAAAAAATATCATGACCAAAAATTTCCAATGGAGTACCAATTTCAACGTAGCAAGAAACTATAATGAAATTACATCTATTGGTGTTTATAGCGAAGATGCTGTGAGTGGTGGAACAAATGATACCCGCGTTGTTGTTGGGCAAGCTGTTGGTACTAACTATTTAATTCGTTGGTCAAGAGTTGATCCTGCAACAGGTCGTCCAATTTATCTTGACATTAATGGAAATGAAACCTTCGTTTATAACAATAGCAACAGAACAGCAGTTGGTAAAATTCTACCTGATGCAATTGGCGGTATTACCAATAATTTGAGATACAAAAATTGGGATTTGAGTATGTTAGTAGTGTTTAGTGTTGGAAGTAATATCTATGAATCATCTCAAAAACGTCAGGCTTCTTTAATAACAGATTGGAACATGGATCCTAGGGTTTACGACCGTTGGAGAACTCCTGGTGATGTTGCTAAATTCCCTCGTTTAACTAAAGATTTCCGTACTTATGGATTGCCTGATGAGTGGAGTAATACTACTTTATGGTTAAAAGATGGAAGTTATGCCAGATTAAGAAACTTAACTTTGGCTTATAATGTTCCTGCTGCAACTTGCAAACGTATGCACATTGCCAGCTTAAGAATTTCTGCTATTGCAACCAATGTTTTCACTTTAACTAATTATGATGGTTTAGATCCTGAAATTGGTAGAGATTCTGAAGGTGGAGGTACTGGTGCTTTAAATACATCAAGAAATATGGGTGCTCAAAATATTACCTATTTAACACCACCTCAGGAAAAATCTTACACTATTCAGTTAAATCTTGAGTTTTAATTAGTTTGTCTTAAAAAGTAAAAAAAAGAATTATGAAGAGAATATTTATAATAGCATTAGCCCTTCTTTCACTTAGCTCTTGCCGCAAATGGTTAGATGTGAAGCCTGAAGGTGTGCAATTGGAAGAAGATGCTGTAAAAAATCAAGCTGATTTGCAAGCATTGCTCAATTCAACTTATGATGCATTAGCAAATCAATACAACGGACAAGTTCAATTGTTCAATGAATTATTAGGAGATAACCTAGAAAGACCTCAAAGTGGTTTTGTTGTTCCAATTTATTTAAGAACAACCAATTTCTTTAATGCTGATGTAGGTGGTTTATATACTGAAATGTACAGACCGGTTTTTCGTATCAATTATCTTTTAGAAAAATTGAATGAAAAAAGCATCGTAGTTGATCCTGTTTCAGAGCAAAAAATGATTGCTGAAGGTAAGTTTTTAAGAGCTTTAGCTCATTTCGATATCGTTCGTCTTTGGGCTCAACCTTATGGTTACACTCCAGATAACTCTCATCCTGGAATTGTAATTAAAAAGAGTTCAAATACAGACCCATTGCCTCGTTCTTCTGTTGCAGCTGTTTACGATTTTATTATTTCTGATTTAAATGATGCCATAGCAAACCTCCCTGAATCAAACGGAAATTATGCTAATAAAAACGCTGCTAGAGCTTTGTTGGCAAAAGTGTATTTCCAAATGAATAATTATACAAAGACCAAAGAATTATGTGATGTAGTAATTCCTGCATATTCAATTGATACAACTTTAAATCGTTTCGAAAATGCATTAACTTCTTCTGAAAATATCTTCAGTTTTGTAAGCACAAGTACTCAAGATAACCGTGCTTCAAGATTTATCGGTAATTTTAGAATTGTTAATCCGGCAAACCCTGCTCCATACAGATTATCTAGAAGTATGTATTTAGCTGGTACTGCTGATGCTGCAGATAGACGTTCTAATTTTTATGCTATATTTAATGCTGGAACAAGCACCGAAACTTATGGCATTAAAAAGTTTGATTTTGACTTCTTAAGCGTGCCTATGATTTATTTAACACAATTGAAATTAATGCGTGCAGAAGCTAATGCTCAATTAGGTTCTGATTTAACCACTGCTATTGATGATGTGAATGCAATTATTAGCAGAGCTTATGGTTCGAATGTAAATAACTTACCTGCTAATGCTTCTGCTTCACAAATCATTGCAGAGGCTCGTAAACAACGTCGTTTAGAGTTTCCAATTGAAGGTGAGCGTACTCAGGATTTGAAAAGAATTGGTGCTAAAGAAGATCCAACAGGTTCTTCTTTTAAAATCCGTGATTCAAGATGGAATTGCCCGGGATTAGCTTTACAGTTTCCGGTAAATGAACGTACCAGCATTTTTGTTTTTAATGAAGAAGGTAATTGCGAATAATTTAATTTTTATGAAAAAAATACTTGTTTTAACATTACTTACAGGTCTGATTTTTTCAGCTTGTAAAAAGGAGCTGAAAGAAATTGGTGCTCCTGCTAATAAAGTTGAGGGAATAAAAGCATCATGGACAATGGTTCAAGCTGTTCAAATTGATGAAAGATCCTTAACCAGAGAATCCTATAATCTAACTAATTATTTCAGCTCAAAAGGTAATATGCCAAATATCACTTTTACTGATAATACATTTTCAGTAGATACAAGCGGTGTTCCTGTAAATTATTTCGGTGGTACTTCAGGAACTTGGTCTTTCGATGATCCTAATGCTCCTTTATATGTAACCTTTAAATCTATTGAAGGAAACACTGTAATTTTTAAATTGGGCGGTCCAATTCGTCCTCAAGATAATTTGAAATTTGTACGTGAAGTATTTTTACAATGCAAAGCAGATAAAGCTCCGGCATTGGCTTCTAGTTTCGTTTTAACATTTAATAGAAAATAATCATGAACTCAATAAAAAGAATTTTGACTGTTGCCTTCATGGCTTGTTTTTCTCTTGGCGTTTTTGGTCAGGCTGCCTGGGTTGAACCAGAAGATCCAGATGTTACTCAACCAATCAGATTATATGTTGATTTTGATAAAACAACCAATACTTCTTGTAAAGATTTACCGGGTCCATTTCATATCTGGACTTGGAGTCCTGCTGAATTAGGTGCTAGTAGTCCTAAAGTTAATGGTACCGGCGATAAACCTTGGAAAAGTTCAAATGATGTTCTGGTTATGAAAAAGGATGAATCAAAAGGACCAAAGGTTTGGTATTATGAAATGATTCCTACTGAATTTTATGAAGTTCCGGCTTCTGATATTTATTCTAAAGGAATTAAATTTCTTGCTAAACCAAAAGATGGCGGTGGTTATGGTGAACCTGATTTAAAAACAGAAGATTTCACTATTACTATTTCTGCTCCTAAATTGGTAAGAGGTTTTATCTATCAATTTCCAGCTATCATCAATGAAAATGAATTAACTACTTTGATTTATAACAATCCTGTTGATACAAATCCGGGTATGAAAGATTTAGCCGCTAACGATGCTTTTATGTGGATTAAATGTACTGCTACAGATACTGTTTCTGCAACTACAGTTACTTATCAACCAGCTTCTTTCTTTTTAGCAGCAAATAATCCTAAACTTCAAATGATGAAGGATGAAGCAACAGGAATGTTCTCATTAACAATGATTCCCCGTGAATTTTTTGGTTTGAAACCTTCTGAAAAGGTAAAAGAAATAGAATGTACTGTAAGAAGAAAAGTTTATACCTCAGCGCTAGATAGAACTATTGAACAACCCAAGTTCAAGGCAGGCTGTAAATAGGTTTTTGGTGGTCATTGTTTTTTTTAATTTCAGATAGTTGTCAATAACAATTGTTTAATTATTTTCATCGATTAAGATTTGATTTTAATTAATATATGTTCAGAAACAAGGCCATCTTTGTCGTTGCTGCCAATTTGAAGTATTTTAGATACATCTAATTTGGCAGTGCCTAAAATCTGACCTGTTTCTGAATTTACAGCCAGCTGTAAATAGGTTTTATTAAAAATTTATCGAAAAAATGCAACTTCATAACTTTTGAAGTTGCATTTTTGCTTTTAGAATAGTGTATGAATATAAAAGCTCAGGTCGGTTTACTAGTTCCTTATTTAATTTTTCTCCTTCTGGGAGCTTATTTCTCAGTCATTTTTACTCAAAACCAAATCAGTCTTGCCGTTAATTCAATTCATCAGCCAATTTTAGATAGTATCAATAAATTCGGAACTTATCTTGGAGATGGATTTTTTATTATTGTTATGGCTTTGATTTTATTCTTTTTTGATAAAAAATTGGCTGTCACAATTCTTTTATCCTATGCAATTAGCTCAGGTTTGGTGCAAACACTAAAACATACTGTTTTTTCTGATTTTCATCGCCCAATGCATTACCTGTCTGAAATTTCAGGTATACATATTGTTGATGGAGTTGAAATGAATTATCATAATAGTTTTCCATCCGGACATACAACAGCGGCTTTTTCTTTTTTTATTGTATTAGCGTTTTACTTCAAAGAACAATGGCTGAAATCTTTGTTTGTTTTGCTTGCAATTTTTGTGGCATTTACCAGAGTATATTTACTTCAACATTTTTTAATTGATACGCTTGTAGGTTCTATTTTTGGAAGCACTTTTGCCTTTCTGTTTTATTATTTGATTTTTATAAAAGATTTAAAATTTCCTTTTAAGAAGTATGCAAATTCGTGAGTTTATAAAAAAGTTCGATTGGCTGATTGTTGTTATTTGGGCTTGTTTACTTTTTATTCCTTTTTTAGGTTCCGTTCATCTTTTTGATTGGGATGAAATCAATTTTGCTGAGTCAGCTCGAGAAATGTTACTTACGGGAAACTACCAGAAGGTTCAAATAAATTTTGTTCCTTTTATGGAGAAACCGCCATTGTTCTTTTGGTTACAGGTGCTTTCAATGAAAATTTTTGGAGTTAATGAATTTGCAGCTCGTTTTCCAAATGCATTGGTTGGAATTGCAACTTTGTCACTAGTATTTCAAATAGGAAAGAAAATTCATGGTAGAAGTTTAGCTTTTTTCTGGGTTTTATTAATTACAGGTTCCATCACTCCGCATTTGTACTTCAAATCAGGTATCATCGATCCGTTATATAATTTGTTTATTTTTTGCTCTATTTATCAGTTTTTTCTTTTTACAGGAAATGAAAATAAAACCAAACATTCATGGTTAATGGGCTTGTTTATGGGATTGGCAATTATTACAAAAGGACCTGTTGCTGTTATAATTGTTCTGCTTAGTTTTATTGTTTACTGGGCTTTAAACAGATTTAAACTATTTTTCTCATGGAAAGATATTCTTAGGGTTTTTGTTTCATCATTGTTGGTTAGTATAATTTGGTTTGGTTATGAAACCCTGCAAAATGGACCTTCTTTTTTAGTTGAATTTTTTAAGTATCAGGTCGATCTTTTTGTAAATCCGGTTGCAGGTCATGGACAACCTTTTTATTACCATCCAATTGTACTTTTACTTGGAGCATTTCCTTCTTCAATTATTGCTTTAAAAATATTGTTCAATCGAAGTAAGTCTAATGAAGGAACCGAACATGCCAGGTTTTTAGGAATGATGCAAATTATGTTTTGGGTAGTTTTGATATTGTTCAGTGTGGTGACTACCAAAATTGTTCATTATAGCTCACTTTGTTATATTCCTTTGACATTTATGGCTGCTTATCAGATCATCATATTGTTTGAAAAAGCTGAACCTTTTACCATTTGGCAAACCGGTTTAATTGGTTTAATTGGCTTTTTATTGGCAATGATTTTCATGGTGATTCCATTTATAGATTCTTTTAAAATTGATTTACTTCCTGCAATTAATGATGAGTTTGCAAAAGGAAATCTTTCTTTAGATGGCGGCTGGAAAGGTTATGAAGCTTATCCGGGAGTGCTTCTTTTAATTACAGTTTTAATGGCAATTGCTCAGCTATTTAAGCATGAAACCCTGAAAGGTAGTTTCCTTCTTTTATTGTTTATGTCGTTTTTTATACCAATCGTCTTAAAAGTAATTGCACCAAGAATTGAAACTTATTCTCAAAATTCTGCAATTGAATTCTACAAAAGCATTGAAGACCAAGATTGTTATGTAGAAACAGTTGGATTTAAAAGTTATGCGCAATACTTCTATAAAAAGGTTCAGCCTTGGCATGCAAAATCTGAAGACGAATCTTGGTTGATGTCAAGTAAAATCGATAAACCTGCTTATTTTGTTTTAAAGGAAGGTAATCTCGAAAACCACATAAATGCAGAGATGAAGGAATTGTACAGAAAAGGTGGATTTGTGTTTTTTAAAAGGGAAGTGCCTCAATAATCACCTAGCAAAAGGCGCTGTATCCAGCTTCTCAAAAACTTCTCTTTGGAATAAAATATCTCCTGCCATTGCAATCATTCCTGCATTATCAGTACAATATTCAAATGCCGGAATAAAAGAGTGCATTTTCTTTTTTATCGCAAATTCTTCAATCCTCATTCTTAAATAAGAATTCGCTGAAACACCTCCTGCCAGAGAAATTTGTGTTATGCCGGTTTCTTTACAAGCTTTTTCCAGCTTTCTCATCAATTGTTCAACTATTGCATGCTGAATTGAGGCACAAATATCATTCAGATTTTCTTCAATAAAACTGGAGTTCTTTTTTAATTCATCTCTAATAAAATATAAAAAAGATGTTTTCAATCCACTAAAACTATAGTCTAAGTCAGGCATTTGTGCAATAGGAAAATTGAATTTTTTAGGATTACCTTCTTTTCCATATTTATCAATTAATGGTCCTCCAGGATAAGGAAGATCTAATATTTTAGCTGCTTTGTCAAATGCTTCTCCTGCTGCATCATCAATAGTTTTTCCAATGATTTCTGCCTCAAAATAATCTTTCATTATCACCAGTTGGGTATGTCCACCGCTAACTGTTAAGCATAAAAACGGGAATTTTGGCTTGGGTTCATCAATAAAATGGGCTAAAACATGGGCTTGCATATGATGAACCCCAATTAATGGAATCCCTAAACTTTGAGCAAGTGATTTCGCAAATGATGCTCCAACCATTAATGAACCGATAAGCCCCGGACCTTTTGTGAAAGCAATTGCATGAAGTTGATTTTTAGTTATTTGGGCCTCTTTTAAGGCCTGGTTTACCAATGGAACAATGTGTTGCTGGTGTGCACGACTAGCCAATTCAGGAACAACTCCACCATATTGTTCATGAATTTTTTGAGAGGCTACAAGATTACATTTCATCTCTCCGTTAACCATTATTGCAACTGCTGTATCGTCGCATGATGATTCAATGGCAAGAATTATCCTATCTTTGCCCGATATACCTTTTGCTTGAGCTTCCAAGATTTTTTTACTAAGTTGGGCAAAACTACAATTAAGTGTTTAAAAAGTTAATTAAAATAAGCTATTCTGTTTTGGCGGTCTTTGTTGGACTGCTACTGCTGGCTTATGTTCTTTTTAGTAGTTTCGCTTTTCAAAATTATATTACTTCGAGAATTAGTAATTATGTCAATGATAAATACCATACCCGAATTTCAATCGGAGAAATAAGTTATGATGGCTGGTCTTATTTTTCTCTAAGAAAAGTAATGATGGGTGATACCAAATCCGATACATTATTCTATGCAGGTAGATTACAGTTTAATTTAGCAGGTATTCAAATCGATTCATTAAAGTTTAAACTGAACCATGTTGTGCTCGATGAAGGTTTATGTAAAATCACAACTTATAAAGATTCTACTTTTAGTTTTGATGCAATTAATGCCTTCATGGATCCCAATGATACCATTCCTCCTGATCCAAATGCGCCGCCTTTTGTACTCGAATTAAAGAACTTGGAGTGCATGGATACACGCTTCATTATGATTGATTCTACCCAAGAATTTTATACTGAAGGTTATGATCCTTTTAATATGTTGGTTACCGACATCAATTTTAGGTCGAGAAACTTTCAGATTATAGAAGATTCACTTCATTTTGATTTACATAATTTCACCTGTAAAGAAAAATCAGGCTTTGAAATTAAACGTTTGGAGGCTATCGCAATGGTTTCCGCTACTACAATCAGACTCGATAAAATGGAAATGGTAACCAAACATTCTGTTTTGAGAGATTATTTTAGTTTGGATTATAAGAGTTGGAAAGATTATGCTGATTTTGAAAACAAAGTGAAGTTTAATCTGAAGTTAAAAGATTGTGATGTCGATTTTAAAGACATTGTTTATTTCGCCCCGTTTTTAAAGGAATATGATTATAAAGCAAAAGTTTCCGGTTTAGCGAAAGGTCCATTAGCAAGTCTTCATATCACAAATATAAAAGCCTCACATGGCAAGGATACCTATTTTGAAGGGAACGCCAGACTGAATGGATTACCTGATATTGACCATACTTTTATGGATATTGAAGCAGAATATGCTTCAAGTAATAAAAGTGAAATTCAAACCATTTCCGGTATAGAAATGCCTGAAATACTGAATGAATTAGGTAAGATTGTATATAAAGGAAGATATACCGGTTTTTATACAGATTTCGTGAGTTTTGGTGATGTTGAAACTCGTTTTGGAAACATCAAAACCGACTTAAATATGAAGCTTCCCGAAAATGTTATGGATGCTTCTTATTCAGGTTCCATGCAACTATCTCATTTTGATATTGGCTCTTTTTTGAAGAATAATTCTTTGGGTTTAGTTAGTCTTTCAGGAAGTGTTCAGGGAAAAGGATTTGATTTGGAACATTTAAATTCTCAATTTGATATTACAGCTTCTGAGTTCGATTTTAATAAATACAAATATTCTGAAATTGATATTAGTGCAAATGCCAGGAACAAAAAGTTTGAAACTGTATTTGATATAAATGACAGTAATTTAATTTTTTCAGGTGAGGCCATTGTTGATATGGCAAAACCATTTAAGTATATCAAAGTAAATTCAGTTTTAGAAGATGCAAATCCTGATGCGCTGCATTTTATAAGTGGAGTTGATCATTTAGGATTTGATATTAATAGTGATTTTTATTTCAAAGACCTCGATGAAAATTATGGCACAATTGATATAAATAATACGCATTATGAAAAAAATGCCTACAGTTATAGAATCAGTAATCTCACTTTAACAGCTCAAAATGGAAATGAAAAAATGCTTAGCCTTAAAGGTGATTATGTTGATGCATTTATAAAAGGTCAGTATAATTTTGATTACTTATATGAGCAGGTTTATAATATGGTTGCCGGAGTAATCCCAAATTACATTGCAAAGAAAAATCTGAAGCAATACCCGGAACAGGATTTTACTTTTAAAGTTGAATTATACTCAACCCAAAATATTTCACCATTGTTTTTTCCGGGTTACAATGCAACTCAGGTTGATTTAAAGGGCCAAGTTCGTTCACCAAATAATACATTTTTGGTTCAAGGTGGAATTGGAAGTTTAAATGCAGAAGGATTAATCTTCAACTCAAATACACTGAAGTTTTTAGTGAATGAAAAAAAGGAATTGAACTTACTTTATGGTGTTAAAAGTATAGGTAAAAAAGATACTTTATTTGTGGGTGATGTTGGATTAAAATTCGATGGCTTTAATAATGTAGGTGAGGCAATTTGGTTTATCCGTGATTCAAATAGTATTGTAAATGCAGAATTTGAACATGCTATAAAATTCAATAAAGGCGATGAAATTATTGCTGATATTCATTCCGGTATCATAGGTAAAGGAGCTCAATGGTGGAATTTAAATGAGGGTGAATTACTCATGCTTAAAGACGATATTCTTTACTTTCAGGAACTGATTTTACAAAGAAATAAACAACAGGTTAAAGTTGATGGTTTATATGCTTTAACAGGAAATAAAAAGAATATTAGTTTAAGTCTGACTGATTTTGATTTAGCCGGAATTCAACAATTTATACCTGATTTAGGTGTAAAGCCCGGAGGTTTAACAGATGGATTTTTAATCTATAAAAATATTGGCCGACATGAAGTGATTATTGGAGATATGGTGGCCAAAAATCTTAGTCTTGACAGTGATACCCTGGGTTCATTTAAAATTAATACCGGTTATAATGAAGAGGAAGAAAAAGTCCTTATTACTGTTCAATCTTCAGATGGTAAAATTAAAAACCTAAAGGGTGTTGGTTATTATGATATCATGAAAGATGCGATTGATTTTGAAATTAGTTTTTTAGAATCTGAGTTGAATTCATTTCAAGCTTTTGTGAAGGATTATGTGAAAATTTTAGATGGAAAAGGTGCATTAAACGGACATCTGTATGGTAAAATCTCTAATCCGAAATTTGAAGGTTCTTTGGTTTTAAATCAGGCTGCTTTTAGAATTGAATACCTTAAAACTGTATATCATTTTAAACAAGCTAATTTAAATTTCAATCAACAATCTATCGATATTGTTCCTTTTGATATTTTAGATGTTAACAATAAAAGAGCTTTGGTTTCAGGTAGTATTAAACACAATGGATTTAATCAGTTTAAGTACAATTTACATTTAGATGATATCAAATCATTTCAGTTTTTAAACACCACTTCAAAAGATAATGATTTGTTTTATGGCCAGGCTTATGCATCAGGTTCTGCAACCATTACAGGTAATACAAACAATGTAATGATGACAGTAAAAGCCAAATCAGAAAAGAATACCCAAATCATCATCAATCCTTTTGGTGGTGAATCTGAAAGTGGTGATGGTATCATTAATTTTATCGACCACGATACTACTTTTTCAATCAGTGGAAAAAACAAAGCTATTCCTTTTGGTTTCGGAATTACACTCGATATTGAAGGAACTCCAGATGCTGAAGTACAAATGTTGTTTTCTGCTCAAAGTGATGATAAAATTAGAGCAAAGGGTAGGGGAAAGGTGAAGCTTACATTAACTCCTGAAGGAAACTTCTTTATGAATGGGAAGTATGAATTAAGTGATGGTGAATATAGATTTAGTGCAATGAATGTAGTGGCTAAAAAATTCTTACTAAAACCGGGAAGTACTGTTGAATGGAATGGTGATCCTTTGGCTGGTAAACTGGATATCGTTGGTATTTATAAACTAAGAACAACTGTAAGTGAAATTGTAAACAATAGTGCCAGTGCCGATCCAAATGTTAGAATTCCTGTTGAATGTATCATTAATATCAAGGGAACTGTTGTTAGTCCGCAGATTGGCTTTGATTTAAATTTCCCTGATTTACAAAGTAATTTAAATGGCTCTGCTGCTTCTGAATTAGGTGCTGTTTTGAATAATTTCAGAAGAGAACCAGATTTAATGAATCAGCAAATTGTGTTTTTGTTGATATCAGGAAAATTCATTCCACTTACAAATAGCAATAACAATGTGGCAGGCTCTTTTGGCTCTCAAACGGTTTCTGATTTATTGTCGAAACAAGCTGCTGGTTTATTAAACAAATTAGATCCCAGTCTCGATTTAACAGTAGATATGTTGAATGCTACCGACCCAACTAAAGGTCGTCAATTTCTTATTTTGGCATCAAGAAGGTTTTTAGATAACCGATTAGAAGTTCAGGGTTCGTTTTCTACAGATAATTCCCAGAATAATTTTTCAGCATCTTATAATATTAGAAAAAATGGCAATCTAAAAGCGAAGGTTTTTAACAAAAATGGATTTGACCCTATTTATAGCAGAAATATTGCTACATCTGGTTTAGGATTATATTACCGCAAAGAATTCGATCATATTTACGAACTATTTAGGAAGCAAAATACCTTTAACTATTAGGAATAGAGAGTTTGCCCTCTTCATATTTTCCTATATATTAGCACAAATTATTGAATATGATACCTTCAATCGACTTAGCTGATTTTTTAAGTAATGACGCTCAAAGGAAACAGAATTTTGTAAATGCATTAGGAAAAGCATACGAAGAAATTGGTTTTGTTGCTGTTCGTGGTCATTTATTAAAAGATGAAACTTCATCAAAATTATATAAAGCTTGTCAGGATTTCTTTTCATTATCAGAAGAGCAAAAACGTAAATATGAAATTGCCGGATTAGCCGGTCAACGTGGTTATACAAGTTTTGGAAAAGAACATGCCAAAGGTAGAAATGAAGGTGATTTAAAAGAATTCTGGCATTTTGGACAAATTGTTGAAGGCAATGATCCTATAAAAAGTGAATACCCGGAAAACATTTATGTAGAAGAAATTCCTGATTTTGGTAAATATGGAATTGAAGCTTACAAAGCACTTGAAGAAACAGGCAAACACATGCTTCGTGCAATTGCAATTTACCTGGGTTTAAATGAGTTTTATTTTGATGATAAAATCCATCATGGAAACAGCATTCTGCGTCCTATTCATTACCCGCCAATTACTGATGAACCAAAATCTGCAGTTAGAGCCGCAGAGCATGAAGATATCAATTTAATAACTTTATTGATGGGCGCTAGTGCAGAAGGTTTGCAGGTTTTAAATAAACAAAACGAATGGGTTGATATTACCGCATTTCCTGAGCAATTGGTAGTAAATGTTGGAGATATGCTTCAAAGACTTACAAACAACGTTCTTAAAAGTACAACACATCGTGTAATCAATCCGCCTAAAGAAAAATGGAGTTCTCCTCGTTTTTCAATTCCATTCTTTTTGCACCCTAGAAGTGAAATGCGTTTAGATTGTTTACCGGAATGTATTTCAGAAAACAATCCTATTCAATATGAACCTATTTCTGGTGGTGAATACCTGATTGAAAGATTACGCGAAATTGGTTTGAAAAAGTAATGTGGAATCAAACAAAAGAACTAGGCAAGAATCCTTTATTACTGATTCATGCATTTTTCTTTTTACTCTTCTTTTCAGTTCCCGCACTTAATCATTTTTACCTAAGATTACCTGCACTCGATTTTGGTATAGCAAACCAGGCAATGTTTTCTTATGCAGGTTTTAATGATTACCCAAGTACCCTTATTTTACAGAGAGAACAAATGCCTTATTTGTCTCTTCATTTTAGTTTATGGGTTCCCATTTTATCACTTTTTTCTTATGTATTTGGTTCTTATACTTTGTTGTTGTTTCAAAGTCTGGCTTTGGTTTTTGCAGGATTTTATCTGGTAAAAATTGCTAAACATCTTCAAATAAATAACTCAATTCTTCCTGTTTTATTGATTCAGTTTTATAGCATTTGGGCCATTTTTGCTGCTATTTCCGATGGTTTTCACGACAATACATTAGCCGCTTGTTTTGTTCCTGCACTATTTCTTGGCTTCTTAAAAGCCGATAAAAAATTAATCATTACCGCATTTGTTGGAATACTAATCAGCAAGGAAAATATGGCCATTTGGATGCCGGCTTTGCTCGTTTCTTTTTTACTTTCATCAAACCAAATACAAAAACTTTGGAAGTTTATTGGACTATTACTTCTTGTAGATTTCGTTTACTTTTTACTTGTTACTCAACTAATCATGCCGGCATTAAATCCAACTGGAAAATTCGAGCAGATTGAGCGTTTTTCGCACTTAGGTAAGTCATTTAAAGAAATTATTTTCTACATTATACAACATCCGCTTGATATGTTTAAGATGATGTTTTTTAGTCATATTCAGCCTGATGAAATGGAAAATATCAAACATGAATTTTGGTTTGTTCTATTGGCATCAGGATTTGTTGCGGTATTGTTTAAGCCATCTTTACTAATCGCATTTTTGCCTCTCTTGTTTCAGAAATTATGGAATAAAGAAGTGGTTTTTTGGGGGATTAATTACCATTATGGTATTGAAATGGCACCTTTGTTAAGTATAGCAATTATTATTATGATTGGTAAATTTCAATCAACAAAAATCAAATGGGTTTTAGCTTCTCTGTTTTTGTTTTTTACTGGATATACTACTTATTCAAAAATGCAAATCAGAAAGAGTGTTTGGTATGATGATAAAAAGGAAAATATCTTTTCTCAAAAACATTATACCTCTTCAATAAATTTCAATCAAATTAAAGCAAATTTAAACTACATCCAAGCTGATGATATGGTTTCAACGAATTCAGGATTGGTGCCACATTTAGCCAATAGAAAATCGGTTTTCCTTTTTCCAAGAATTGAAAAGAACTGTAAAGTTTTGTTGCTTAAAGATTGTTTGGATGTATATCCATTAACGCAAGATGAGTATAAAAAAGAAATAGCTGCATTAAACAATGCAGCTATTTCAAAAAGTTTATATAATGGATTGAAAATTGAAAAATTAGCTGAAGATGAATTCAGTTATTTATTCAAAATCTTAAATTAAAGTTCTTCTAAATGAAAACGAACTAAATCTTCTAAAGGAGATTTAATTACTCTTCCAATATGCATATCGTAACTTAAAGCAACTTCTTCAAGTACATCTTTAAATACAAAACCTACTGAACCTACGCAGTTAAACTTATAATCTTTGTAATCAGGGTATTTGCTAACAAGGTTTTTAAAGAAATCTCTGAAAGAATCTCTAACTTTATTTCTGATATATGGATGCGTTACGTATTCATCAGCAAATTTGCAAAAGCTGGCTAAATACCTGTTAGGAAACTGAGTAGAGTATAAAGTATGAAAAATTTGCTCATTATCAGCAATTTGGAAACGCTCTTTGAAACGTGCTTCCAATTGAGGTTCTAATCTTCCTCTCATGAAATCTCTAACGATTTTTTTGCCAATATGACTTCCACTGCCTTCATCACCTAAAAGGTAACCCAAAGAATCTATATTGATAGAAACATCGTTTCCATCGTACAAACAAGTATTACAACCGGTTCCAAGAATTGCTGCAAAACCTTTTTCTTTTCCTAACAAAGCTCTTGCTGTAGCTAATAAATCGTGTCCAACAAAAATTGTCTTTGCCTTAGGGAAACATCTTACTAAAGCTTTTCTAACTGTTTCTTTTTTTTCCGGTGTGCTGCATCCTGCGCCATAAAAATAGATTTCACTCACTACATCCGGATCAAAATCCTTGATTAAATTCTCAGAAAGAGAATAATAAATTGCTTCAGTATCTATGAAGTAGGGATTATACCCAATGGTATGAAAAATCTTTTGTTCGTGGTTGTTTTTGTCTGTTAAACACCAATCGGTTTTTGTTGAACCGCTATCCGCAATAAGGTACATATTTTTGAATGTTTTCTATACTTCGATTTTACCAAAAATGAACAACAAATCAAACCTTTCATTTATCATAAACCTAATTAGCTTGAAATTAATCAGTTTAAATTCAGATGTAAACAGATTTTTTACATGAATTTCATCAAAAAAACACAATAATTTTAATTGCCACATGCTCAAATAGTTTTAAAATGTGTTCAAAACTATTGGCATAGTTTATGTATTCTTGAGTCGGAAACAAACTACCTATAATGAATTTTTCAGGAGCTATTAAAAGTAAACTACCCGGTGTTGGAACCACCATTTTTTCAATAATGACTGCCCACGCAAATGAGCAGAAGGCCATAAATCTGGCTCAGGGATTTCCCGATTTTAACTGTAATCCCGAATTGGTAAAATTGGTCAATACTGCAATGAAAAAGGGTTTGAATCAATATGCACCTATGCCCGGTGTTCTTTCTTTGCGTGAAAAAATTGCTGCCAAAACTGAAAATTTATACGGCGCGGTATACAATCCTGAAACAGAAGTAACAATTACTCCGGGTGGTACTCATGCACTTTATGCTGCTATTAGTGCTATCGTAGGTGAAGGTGATGAGGTAATTGTGCTTGAACCTTGTTATGATTCTTATATTCCTGCCATTGAATTAAATGGTGGTAGACCCATTTTTTATGAATTAAAATATCCGGATTTTAAAGTTGATTGGAATGAGGTAAAAAAACTCATCAATTTTAAAACAAGGATGGTTATTATAAATACGCCACATAATCCTACCGGTGCGGTTTTGGAAGCTGATGATATGCTTCAGTTGCAAAAAATTCTTGACAATACAGATGTGGTGGTTTTAAGTGATGAAGTTTATGAACACATCATTTTTGATGATGTTCAACATCAAAGTGTGGCTCGTTTTCCTAAATTGGCTGAACGTAGCATTATCGTTTCATCTTTTGGTAAAACCTACCATACCACAGGCTGGAAAATGGGTTATGTTTTAGCTCCCGCTGATATCACAAAAGAATTTAGAAAGGTTCATCAATTCATTGCTTTTAGTGCCAATACGCCAATTCAACATGCTTTGGCAGAGTTTATCGACCAAAAGCAACATTATATGGAGTTGTCGGCTTTTTACCAGGAAAAAAGAGATTACTTTCAAAAGTTGGTAGCAGGTTCTAATTTTAAAGTATTGCCTTGTAAAGGTTCATATTTTCAGATGTTAAACTATGCAAAAATTACTCAGGAAAGAGATGTTGATTTTGCTATTCGTTTGACCAAAGAATTTAAAGTAGCATCAATTCCTACTTCTGTTTTTTATAAAATGAAAACAGATAACAATGTACTAAGATTCTGCTTTGCAAAAAGTAATGAAACTCTTGAAAAAGCAGCTGAGAAATTAATGAAGGTTTAATATGTCGGATTTAAAAGTTTGTTTGCTTCAACAAAATCTGGTTTGGGAAAATATTTCCGCAAATCTGTTATTTTTTGATGATTTAATCAGAAGCATAGATACTTTTCCAGACATAATTGTTCTTCCTGAAATGTTTACTACTGGATTTTCGATGAATCCTGAAACATTTGCTTTGGGAATGGAACAGGATGCCATTCTCAAAATGAAGGAATGGGCTTTGTTAAAAAATGCTGCTGTTTGTGGTAGCATGATGCTCAAGGAAAATACAAAGTTTTACAATAGGTTTATTTGGGTTGAACCGAATGGAAATACCTTGTTTTACGATAAAAAGCACCTGTTCAGAATGGGTGAGGAAAACAAACATTATTCTTCCGGTTCGAATCATTTATTGATAGATTTTAGAAACTGGAAAATCGCGCCGTTTATTTGTTATGATTTACGTTTTCCTGTTTGGATCAGAAGAACTCTTGATTTTAACTATGATTGTTTACTATTTGTAGCCAATTGGCCAACCAAAAGAACAGCTCACTGGAAATTACTTTCTCAAGCCAGAGCTATTGAAAACCAATCTTATTTAGTTGCAGTAAATAGAGTTGGTACCGATGGTTATGGTATACCTTATGCCGGAGATTCTCAGGTAATTAGTCCTTTAGGTGAAGTTTTGTTTCACCTTGAAAATGAATCTTGTGTAAAAACAATTGAGTTGAAAAAGGATGTTTTAGAGCAATACAGAAATGATTTTCCGGCATTTGATGATGCCGATAATTTTCAACTTTTATAGGTATTGCAACCTTTTTGCTAATTTAAACATCTTAGTTTATGCTATGTTTGATACGAAAAAGATATTTGTGATATGAAGAAAATTATTGTCCTTTTAATTTTAAGTTTTGTAAGTTCATTTGCTTTTTCTCAGAAGAAAAAAGTTGTTGAGAAAAAACAAGAGACCCCGGTTTATCCTGAAATAATTTTCACACACATGAAACATGATTTTGGGAATATCAATGAAAGAGCCGGAAAGGTTTATCACTATTTTGAATTTACCAATACAGGAAAAGTTCCATTGAAGGTTGAAAATGTAATTACAGGTTGTGGTTGCACTTCTACTGAATGGCCAATGAATGAAATTCCTCCGGGTGGAAAAGGAACTATCAAAGCTTCATTTGAACCATTAGGAAGACAAGGTCCTTTTGACAAAGATCTTGTGCTTGAAACCAATGCTATGCCTCGTGCAAGGGTACTTAGAATTACAGGTTATGTTATTCCAAATAAAAATGATGTTGGTGAAATTTATAAATATCAATACGGAAATATTGCTGTTAATACCAATACATTAACCTTTAATAAAGTATTGGATTCTCAATACGATTCAAGTTATATCAGCTTGTTTAATATCGGAACTAGGACATTTCAGATTTATAAAATTGATGCACCTAATAATATCATCATTAAGAAAAATGTTTCTAGCATGGTTCCTTATAGTGATATGACTTTATACGTAAGCTTTTATCCTAAAACCCCTGTTGA
This sequence comes from Vulcanococcus limneticus LL, assembly GCA_943361925.1. Classification (GTDB taxonomy): domain Bacteria; phylum Bacteroidota; class Bacteroidia; order UKL13-3; family UKL13-3; genus CAISCU01. The sequence goes on from CALRIT020000011.1 coordinate 134,394, forward strand.
ATATGGTCCGGTTCGTCAGGAAATCAAATTGTTGACCAACGATGATACGTTGAAAGTAAAGAAATTTTATATCAACGCTGAAGTAGTTCAGGACTTTTCAAAACTGACAAAAAAGCAATTAAAACGTGCACCTAAAATTGTTTTGGAAACAACTGATTTAAACTTTGGAGATGTCAATTTTCAACAAAGTCCTGAAAAGGAAATTACCATTGAAAACAAAGGAAAGAGCGATTTAATCATCCGAAGAATTGTTAGAAGTTGCAATTGTATCACGCCAACTATCGACAAAATGACCATCAGAAAGGGTGGAAAAGCCAAATTAAAATTGAAATGGGATTTAACAAATATGGCTGGGCAGGATGAAAAAACATTTAGAATTATTTCAAACGACCCTAATAACAGTGATTTAGAATTAAAAGTTAGAATTAATGTAGTGCCATAGGCACAGTTTTTGATATTTAATTTGAAAAAAAAGAGAGCTTGATCGTTGAAAAATTGTCAGGCTCTTTTCATGAAAAATTTAAACTCTGATTTATGAAAAAAATACTAATTGTAATGCTTGGCTTTGCAGGTGGGATTCTAGGAGCCGCAGTTTTTAATCAGTTTCAAACTACAGTTGTTCTTACCCAATCAGTTAAAGAAGATTCGGATGCCAATCAGGTGAATTCTTCTGTGGCTTACAAAGGACAAGTGACAGCCAATTTAGATTTTGTGAAGGCTTCAAAACAGGCTACACCTTGTGTGGTTTTTATTAAAACACTTACCAATCAACAACGTGGTTATATCGATCCTAATTTTGATTTCTGGAGTAATTTCGATTTTTTTGGCAGACGTGGTCCCGTTGCCAGTTCAGGTTCTGGTGTCATTTTAACAGCCGACGGTTATATTGTCACTAACTTACATGTGGTAAAAGATGCAGATCAAATTGAAGTAATTACCAATAACAACAAACAATCATACAACGGAAAAATTATTGGCAGCGACCCAAGTACTGATTTGGCTTTAATTAAAATTGAAGCAGCTAATTTACCTCATGTAAATATGGGTAATTCAGACCAGGTTGATATTGGAGAATGGGTTTTGGCTGTTGGAAATCCATTCAATTTAACTTCTACTGTAACAGCAGGAATTGTATCTGCAAAAGGAAGAAATATCAATATTGTAAATAACCAGTTTCCAATTGAATCATTCATTCAAACAGATGCTGCAATTAATCCCGGAAATAGTGGCGGTGCTTTAGTTGATTTAGATGGGAAATTAATTGGAATCAATACTGCTATTGCATCAAATACCGGTTCTTATAATGGATATGGATTTGCAATTCCGGTAAATATTGTGGCTAAAATCATCAAGGATTTAATTGAATTCAAAGAAGTTCAAAGAGGATTTACCGGAATGGATGTAAAAGACATTGATGCTGCAATGGCAACAAAATTAAAAATCAATAATAGCCATGGAGTTTATGTTGATGATGTTTTAACAGAAGGTCCTGCCGACCAAAGTGGCATTCGTAAAGGTGATGTAATTGTATCAGTAAATGAAAAAACAATAGATACTAAAGCCAATTTCGATGAGCAAATTGCTTATTTACGTCCGGGTGATAAAATCAGGTTAAAGTACTTAAGAAATGGAGAAGAAAAGCTAGGAACAGTTTCCTTGTTAAACAGAGAAGGAACTACTGCTATCATGAAAAAAGGAACAGTAAGTTCTGATGCTTTGGGAGCAGATTTTCAGGCAATACCTAAATTAGAAAGAGACAAATTAGGGATTAAAAACGGATATAGAATTTCTCAAATCAGAAATGGAAGAATTGCTATGATGGGCATACAGGAAGGTTTTATCATCACCAAATTCAACAGAAAAGAATACGAAAAAGTTGAAGAATTAATCAATGATATAGAGAAGGGTAGAGGCCAAATTCAAATCGAAGGCATATTCCCTAACGGCAGCCGCGCGGTTTATTCGTTTTATTTGTAATACCGCTGTATCACCGTTGT
>CALRIT020000012.1:0-130825 GCA_943361925.1 Vulcanococcus limneticus LL
CAATTTTAATTCAACTTGCCCTAATTCAAAGTCTTAAATCAATTTAAAATGTCTTGTAATTTTCTAAAACATATTATGGGTAGAAACACGGAAATTCATTAAATACATTAATTATTTCGCGTCACTTTTGTGGTGGGGTGAGACATCTATTTTTATTTACTACTATCATGCCATCCCGATGGGATTTTAGCAATTTTCTTAAAAAAACCGGATGCTATTTTAATTCAACTTGCCCTAATTCAAAGTCTTAAATCAATTTAAAATGTCTTGTAATTTTCTAAAACATATTATGGGTAGAAACACGGAAATTCATTAAATACATTAATTATTTCGCGTCACTTTTGTGATGGGGTGATTCATTTATTTTTATTTACTAATATCATGACATCCCGATGGGATTTTAGCAATTTTCTTAAAAAACCGGATGCTATTTTAAATTCAACTTGCCCTAATTCAAAGTCTTAAATCAATTTAAAATGCTTAACGTTTTTCTAAAAATAATTAAATCATTTCAATCCATAAAAAAAGGCAGAAACGGTAACGCTCCTGCCTCTATAAACACCAAAACTAAACACAAAACTTCTTAATTCTTCAATAACTTATTGGTAGATAACAATTTACTGCCATCATAAATTTCAACATAATAGATTCCTGAACCTAAATTTTCTAAATTCAATTCTGTATGCAATTCAGCCTGATTACATGGAACCTGAATTTTCATTAATTCCTGTCCCATTATATTCATCACTTTTAAAATGGCATTGTTTGATAAAATTTGATTAGAATGAATAAATGTACTTTCAGTAGCCGGATTTGGATACATACTTACATGAGAATTCATTTTATTCAATAAAGCATTTTTCTTTTCTAAATAATCTGCATCTCCTCTATTAACAAAAATGATTCTGAATCTGTCTTCTCCTTTTTCAGCAGGATTTGTACCAATATTAAATTCGTAATAAGCTCTGTCGTTTAATAAGGTAATCACTCCTAAATATTTATCTTCCAATAAAACATCATAAGCTGTGAATTCATCTAATTGAGAAAATACTAATTTATGGATTCCTGAGCTTGTAGTTGATATACCTAAGTTGATTACTTCTTCAGAAACCGGAGGTGCAATTGCATTCAATGCATATTTTTTACCCGCGCTTATGTTATATAAATTGATTGTTGAATTAAACATTTTCTCTGCATCAAATTCAGCATCTTTTAAAGATGTAGCGCCTGGTACAAAATGAATGGCCATTTCATCAAACATCACACCCGATTTCATGAATGATGCTTTTAAGGTTTTTACTTTGTTTTTGAATAAACTTCCAACAGGAGCAGATGATGATTTTACAGATTCATTCGCAGTTAAAACCGGAGAACTTGCATTTGCTTTTACAAAGAATGCCTGACCAGATGCAATGGTACTTTCACCACCATTTAAGCCTGTAATTCCATTGTAAGTTGCATAATTGTTGGTTGTAGGATTATAAATATAAATGGTATTATCGATATTGGTTTTTGTCCAACCGGCATTGTCCCAATTGATGTCACATGGATAAGGATTACCCACTAAATTCCATCCTTCACCATTAGATGCAGAGTATGTTAAGCTGAAATTAAACAAACCTGTTTGAATTGTTCCTTTAGCACTTAATGTTACATCATTTGCTGCCGGTAAACTTCCATCCAACAAACTACATCCTTGCTCTCTATTTCCTCTTACAAATACTCTATAACCTTTACCTGCTTGTAAACTGGTAGCATTGGTATTAGAAACACTTTGCCATGCATTGTTATAAACAGTTGCTCCGCTTATTGAAGAAGTTGCAGTACTGATTGTTGCAGTAGTTTCACTAAACCCAAACATTGATGCTGAATTGGTTAATGTAGCGTCAAATCCATTACTATTAGCTGTTAAACTAGGACAAGTGCTTCCTCCAGTTCCTGAGCCTGTAATATGAATATTTTGCTGCCAGCTTGATGAAATTGTTGGTCCACTTGTAAATGGTGCTGAAACAAATCTGTATTTACGTCCGGTACTTCCGGGTATAAATCTCTCAACTGTTACCTGAGTGGCATTGTTTAATGTACCCATAATCTGAGTAATTTTAGCAGTACCAATCACACTTGAAGCTAATCTTACTGGGCGGTTATTAAAATCAACAATAGCTCCTCCATTATTGATGTTCAATGAAGTTCCTGCAGCAAAATCGGCATAAGCAGAAGAACCTAAACTTAAGTTTTTATTTGAAGTAGACAAACTACCTGCTTCTACTAAAAGTGCATTACTCACGCTAGTTGTAGCACTCAATGTAAATCCTGCAGCATTATCAATAATTAAATTTTTAACTGTGGAAGGTAATCCTGTTCCTGAAAACTGAGCACTTGAACCTTCATAAACATAAGTTCCACTTGTTGAGAAACTACGTGTTCCATTCACTTGAATATTTCCACTAGGACCAGATGTTTGAATTCCATTTGATGATGCAATTCTAATTCCAGAATTTGCATTCATGGTGAAATCACCTGTGCTGCCATCAATAATATTTGTACCTAAATTTAAATTAGTATCAGCCACAACAAAATCAATATCACCCATAAAACGTCCTGATGTTTTTGTATAAACTCCATTCAAACCATTAAATGTAATCACAGGATTAGCTGAACCTGTTTCAATAATTTCACCACCACTTAAGATTAAATTCCCTGTTCCATTGCTTCCATTTCCAATACTTACACTCACTGTTTGAGAGTTATTTGCCAGGTTTAAAGAACCTCCCATTACTTCTAAACTATCACCAACAATTAAATTTGGACTACTAGCTGATGTTCCACCCATTAAAGCAATTGAACCTGTTCCTGTATTTTGAATGGTCATTTTGTTACGAACTTCAAATGATTTACTCACATGAATTAATGGACTAACATGAATTGTTTGTGAAGCTGAATTCCATTTGAAATCATAAAATGAATTACCTGAATAAGAAAATCCACTGTTGTTTGTGCAACCAACTACTTCACATAAACTTCCATCTTCCCAGGTTGCAGCCGGAATTAAAACTGCAGCACCTACATGGTTATCGGTATAAATACTTCCTGATTTAAATACCATTCCTGTTCCACTAATTGTGCCTGCGTTTACAAAAGTTCCATAACAATCCATTACCGGAGTTCCATTTAATAAAGTTAATGTAGCACCAGAATTTACTTGCAATGTGGCTCCTGCTTCAATAGTAGTTTCATCTAAACTCACATTGTTAGAAATGGTAGCAGTATGTCCGGCTCTGATTAATATATCTGCACTTGTACTATTAGGTGCCGTTGATGCTGGTATCCAAGTTCCACCTAAACTTGTCTGCCAATTTGTAGCTGAGGTAAAATCTACATTTCCATTAGTTCTGAAATCCCTTGTTGATGGTACAATTGAGCCATCAGTTACATGTCCGTATAAGCCGGTACTTGTTCCAACCAATAATTCATCATAATAAACAAAGTTAATTTCAGTACCAACAGGATAGGTATACCCTAATGTCCATGATGAACCTCCAAAAACCAAGTAATAAATTTCATTATCAACCGCACAAAAAACAGTATCAACACCCATGGTAGATGCTTTACCTTCTTTTCCTGCAACAAATGGAAATCCGCTTGTTGTGAAAGGTGTCCATTTATTGGTTCCTGAAATAATTTTATAATAACAAATAGGATGATTGTTTCCTGCATCTGTTCCGGTTGCAATTAAAGTATCACCAGTAGGACTTTTATATAAATCTTCAATTGTAGCAACAATAACAGTCCCGGTGCTTGTATTTGCACCGTTCATGTTTTGTGATGGAGTCCAAGTTGAACCTGATTTTACTAATCTATATACGCTTCTTCCTTGAGGAGTTGTTAAATCATATCTTACAGAAACATAAGCAACAGTATCAGATCCTTCAATATTAAAAATGATATCAGTTCCATCAACATCTTCACCAACAGATGAAGCTTCTAGCAATAATTGTGACCAGCTAGCACCAGCATTTAAAGAGTAAAACAAACCACCTTTTCTGTAATTATCCAGTTCCCAAGTTGCAAAAACTATGTTTTCATCAAAAGGACAAATTTCAATGGCACTGTTTTGAATTCCGGTATCAGGAAAACTATATGGCGCTACTTCAGGTGTAAATTTTTGTGTCCAGTTTGAACCACCATCTGTTGTTTTGTATATTCTTAAATTCCCAACATATGCAGTATTATAATCACTAGGTAACATATCTGCTGAATAGTAAGGAGAACCATCACCATTAGGGAAAATAGCCCTACTCCAGCTAGGACTAGTTGTATAATTAGTTACCTTTCTAATTCCTGATTTTGAAGCCAACCATGCAATATTTTTATCGGTTGTCATATCAATATCTTTAACCTGAATGGCTTCAACTCCTCTATCTAATTCCTTCATAATTGAACCACCATTTTCAGAGCGAGCAATCCCTTGGTCACTTGTCATGTAAACAGTAAGCGTATCATTGGGATCAACATAAACAACACCATCGTTTGGATGAGTTTGTTGACTTACATTTCCAAAAGTTGACCATGTAGCTCCTTGGTCTGCTGAATAACATTTAGCAAAGTAAGTTCTGTAAGATGTCGCAGTTCCACCAAATGCAATTACATTCGAAACTACACCATCAATAGCCGGAGTTACCTCTGTCCAGGTAGTTTCATTATCAGAATACCTAAATAATTTCATGTAACCTGCAATATTCTGCATCCCTCCTAAAAATATTCTTCCGGAAGGACTAATTCCAAATCCTAAAAATGTTGTTACAGAAGGCATGGTTCCAAGGGCTAAAGAACTCATGCTTAATCCAGATGTCATGGCAAAAAAATCATGATTTGTTTTATAAACTATTGGATTGGTACCTCCAAAAAATATGTAAACTTTATTGTTGATTGGGTTGATATCAATAACAGTTGGAGTACCTGAAGCACCCATTGTATAAGGTGCGTTGATGTTTTCTGTATAAACTCCTGAATTACTTACAAGACCCCAATAAAACTTATTTCCAATCACATACATTAAAACTGAATCTTCTAAATGAACCCAGTTTACACTGCCTGAACGAATGCTTGTTACCGAACTTGCAGTTACAGAAGTTGAATACAATCCATTGTTGTGACTAAAAAATACAGTACCAGAATGTGAGTGAGCCATTACATTGGTAATTCCATTTCCATAACCGGCTGTAGAATTTAAAGTATTGATTACTCTGAACCTGTTAAAATCAAAATCAGGCCCAGGTGGATTATAAATATCAGAATAAAACATCGAATTGGCACTTTCTGTGACTACAAAAATTCTGCTAGTATCACTTGTTTTTGAATACCCATGGATAGATTTTATAATCCCACCATAAATATCTTCTACACTTGGTGCAGTTAATTGTGCTTTTGAAATTACTGCCAAAATGACCATCAATAATAGAAGGCTCATTTTTTTGATTTGTTGTCGGATAATAGTTTTCATACGCGGTTTATTAAAATTTGATGGTACAATTTTAATTAACACCTTACCCGGGCTTGTCATTAGAAACAATGATTTTAATAAATCAACCAAATCTAAACAACTAATTTACAAGGCATTAATAATGATTTTCTTTGTCATCATATTTAATGAGTCATTTAATTGTTAAAAAAGGTTCAAATAATTTTGAATTGATTAAAAATCCATGTCCAAAAACCAACAAGTACTTTTTGTCAGTTAATATATTCATCATAAAAGCCCTACAAAATATAGTACCGGCTAGGATTTTACAGTAATTGGATAAGATTTTCAAACCATTGGTTTGATATTGGAATTAACTGGTTGTTTAATTTCGAAAATCAAATTCAAGCAAAAAAACGAACGTCCGCTTCTTTACTTGTATTTTAATAACATCACAAAACCACCGCAAAATGGACGCGAACCTTCGGTTCGCGTCCATTTTGCGGTGAGGGTAATTCTTTCATTTTTATCTACTACTATAATTTCATCCCGATGGGATTTTAGGAATTTTCATTAAAAACTAGATTCGATTTTTAATTCAACTTGCACTAATTTTTGTAATAAATAAATTTTAAAATGACTAAAGTAATTCTAAAATAAATTATCGGAAAACATGAGGTTATTCGTAAAAAAATAGGACTATTCGCTTCTTTACTTAAAAATTGGTTTTCATTTTTTATTTATAAGAATTATGAATTTTTCAATTATAAAAATGAACTTTCATTTAACTAAAATCTAGTGTGCCGTCAGGTACACAATTTTGGTAGAAAATAAATGAATAAAAAATCCCCCATTCTAAAATTAGAATGAGGGATTTTTATTGGTTCCCCGGGCTGAAGCCCACGGCAATTAAAGACCAAGGCTATTTAACGATTCCAAAAGCACAGAAATTTTAGCTTCTGCATCAGCTTTTTTCTGACGTTCTTTTTCTACTAACTCCGGTTTGGCATTGTTTACAAACTTTTCATTACTCAGTTTTGTATCAACCGATTTCATAAAACCTTGTAAGTATTCAATTTCTTTCTGGATTTTTTCCTTTTCAGCTTCAACATCAATATTTAATTCTAAATAAACTAAAACCTGATCGGTTGAAACAGGTAAAGAAATCCAATTTTGACCTGATTCTGCTGTTTTATCAAAAATAACTTCTGAAACATTTGCCAATTTCCTGATTAAAAACTCATTTGATTGGTAAGCAGCTTCATCATTTGCTTTTATAATAATTTTGAAAGCTTCTTTAGGACTCAAACCTTTGGCATTTCTCAAATTTCTGATGGCAGTTATGGCATCAAAAGTTTTAGAAAAATCAATGTTCTTCAAGCCTTTTGTTTCAGGATATTTAGCTAAACAAATACTTTCACCTTCTTTTCTGGTTTCTAATCCATGCCAAATTTCTTCAGTAATAAATGGCATAAATGGATGTAATAAACTCAATAATTGATTAAAATGAGTGATGCATTCATCATAAGTACTTTGATTAATTGGCTGTTGATAAGCAGGTTTAATCATTTCAAGGTACCATGAACAGAAATCATCCCAGATTAATTTGTACATCGCCATTAAAGCTTCACTTAATTTATAATCTGCAAATTTTCCATCAATTTCACTTACTACTTCATCAAATCTCGAAGCAAACCAAGTTCCACTTTTTTGATTTGATGTGATGATATCTGCCTCAATATCAGCATCCGCTTTAATTTCCCAACCTTTTACTAAACGATAAGCATTCCATAATTTGTTTCCAAAATTACGTCCTTGTTCAACCTGACTTTCATCAAACAAAATATCATTTCCAGCAGGAGAACAAAGTAACATTCCCATACGAACTCCATCAGCACCAAATTGAGCTATTAAATCAAGTGGATCAGGCGAATTTCCTAAACTTTTGCTCATTTTACGGCGCTGTTTATCACGTACAATTCCGGTATAATAAACATTTTTAAATGGAAGATTTCCTTTCCACTCATATCCCGACATAATCATTCTGGCAACCCAGAAAAACATAATCTCGGGTGCTGTAACTAAATCATTAGTAGGAAAATAGTAATTTATGTCTTTGTTACTGGGATCCTTAAATCCGTCAAAAACCGAAATTGGCCACAACCATGAACTGAACCATGTATCTAAAACATCTTCATCTTGTTTGATATCACCGGTAAAAGATGAACCAATTTGTGCCAATGCTTCTTCTTTTGTTTTGGCAACAGCTAGTAAGTTTCCTTTTTCATCATACCAAGCCGGAATTCTTTGTCCCCACCACAATTGCCTTGAAATACACCAATCTTTGATGTTTTCAATCCAATGACGATAGGTATTTTTCATGTTAGAAGGATGAAATTTAATTTCATCACTCATAACAGCATCTAAAACCTGAGGATTTTTCTCAAGGAATTTTTTCATATCAACCCACCATTGTAAAGTCAATCGTGGTTCAATCACTGCACCGGTTCTTTCGCTAGTACCAACCTGATTTTTATATTCCTCAATTTTATCAATAAAACCTGCTTCTTCTAAATCGATAGCAATTTGTTTTCTTACAGCAAATCTATCTTTTCCAATATACCTTTCGTCAGATGCCTTTTCGTTTAAAAATCCTTCTTCAGTAAGCGTATCAATTACTTCCAGATTGTATTTTTTACCTAACTCATAATCGTTTTTATCGTGAGCCGGAGTAACTTTTAAGCAACCTGTACCAAAATCCATGGCTACATACTCATCAGCAATAATGCTGATTTCACGGTTGATAAATGGAACTTTCACCTTCATACCAACCAAGTGTTTGTATCTTTCATCCAAAGGATTTACACAAACTGCGGTATCAGCCAAAATGGTTTCAGGACGAGTTGTAGCAATAATTACATAAGGATGAGACCAGATTGCTTGTCCATCAGAAGTTTCACCTTTACCGATATTTTCTCCAACTAAAGGATATTTAATATAATAGAGTTTAGAATTAACCTCTTTAAAAATTACTTCTTCATCACTTAATGCAGTTTTTCCTTGAGGATCCCAATTTACCATTCTTAATTCTCTGTAAATGAGTCCTTTTTTATGCAAATCGATAAAAACTTCAATAACCGCATCACTCAAACTTTCTTCCATGGTGAAACGTGTTCTGTCCCAATCGCAGCTGGCACCCAGCTTTTTCAATTGTTCAAGAATGATTCCACCATATTTTTCTTTCCATTCCCAGGCATAAGAAAGGAATTCATCTCTTGATAAATCAGACTTTTTAATTCCTTTTTCTCTTAACATCTGAACCACCTTTGCCTCAGTCGCAATAGAGGCATGGTCGGTACCCGGAACCCAACAAGCATTTTTACCTTGCATACGAGCACGACGTATTAATACATCTTGAATGGTATTATTTAACATGTGACCCATGTGCAAAACCCCGGTAACATTTGGCGGAGGAATTACGATTGTATAAGGCTCACGTTCATCCGGTTCAGAATGAAATAATTTGTTTTGTAGCCAATAACTATACCATTTATCTTCAAATGATATAGGATTGAATTTACCTGTTTCGGTGGTATTGGTGATTTGATTACTCATAAAACTTGGCGAAAATAATGGTTTCAAGCAAATAGAACTGCCTGTGTTGAAAAAACAAAAACCCCGATCCATATTGCATGAACCGGGGCATTTTGCTTAAGTTATAAAATTTTACCCTCTTCTCTCTTTAACTTTAGCCCTTTTGCCTTTGGCAGCACGCAAGTAGAACAAACGAGCTCTACGCACTTTTCCACGACCGACTAATTCAATTTTATCAATGTTTAAACTGTATAAAGGAAAAATACGTTCAACACCTACTCCGTTCGAAATTTTACGAACTGTAAGTGTTTCGTTTAAACCTGAGTTACGACGTTGTAGCACTACACCTTGGTACTGCTGAATACGTTCTTTGTTACCCTCACGGATTTTGTAATGTACATTAACTGTATCTCCTGCTTTGAAAGCTGGGAAATTTTTTCCTTGGGTAAATTCTTGCTCAACAAATTTTATTGCGTCCATGATTCTCTTTTCTTTCTTCCAAAAATTGGGACTGCGAAAATAGGGTTTTCCAATTAAAATCAAAAAGCTGTTTCAAAAAAAATTTCGGTTTACCCACATTATTTGATTTTTTGTATAGATTTTAATGCTATTTCAACAGTTCCGGTCTTCTTTCTTTTGTTCTTTCCAGGCTTTTTTCGTGTCTCCATTCGTCAATTTTAGCCTGATGTCCGGATAATAATACCTCCGGAACCTTCCATCCTTTATAATCTGCCGGCCTGGTATATACAGGTGGCGAAATTAAATCATCCTGAAAAGAATCACTTAAAGCAGAACTTTCATCGCCTAAAACTCCAGGAATTAATCGAACAATTGCATCAACCATCACTGCTGTAGCCAACTCTCCTCCGGTTAAAACAAAATTTCCTAGTGATAACTCCCTGGTAACCAAATTCTCTCTAACTCTTTCATCCACTCCTTTATAATGCCCACATAAAAAAGCGATATTTTTTTTACCTGATAACTGATTGGCTATTTTCTGGTCGAAAACTTCACCATCAGGACTCAAATAAATAATTTCATCATAAACTCTTTCAGATTTAATGCTTTCTAAGCAATTGTCTATTGGTTCAACTGCCATTACCATTCCGGCGCCACCACCAAAAGGATAATCATCTACCTTTTTGTGTTTGTTGCTTGAAAAATCTCTGATATTGTGCAAAATAATTTCAACTTTCTGCTGTTCGATGGCTCTTTTTAGAATGGATTCACTAAAAGGACCTTGAAAAATTTCGGGAAAGAGGGTTAAAATATCTATTCGCATGAGGCGCAATTTACCAAAAACAAAGAAATATGAAGCATTTCTAAGTTCAGAATCCAAATGATTCTATTATTTTTGATTGTATGAAAAAACTTTTTTTTGTTTTTATAATGATTTGCACCCAGCAAGTATTTGCGCAATATTCTTTAAAAAAGGATTTTAACTTTCAGCAAATCCTAAAAGTAAATAAAGGGAAACCTATTTTATATAATTCTTTTGGAATGGGAGTTTTGCCTCATCAAGAGTTAATGATTGGCGGAAATCATATTAGTTTTAGAAAATATGGTTTTGGTGTAAGCTGGAGAGTTGGTGCAAAAAGTATCATTGAAACCAGAGAAAAAAGTTTCAGTGCAGTATTGTTCGAAAACGCTACAAAAAACAAATGGTTTACAGGAGAAATTTCTAAAAATTATGTTTACAATGCCTGCTTTAATTTTGTACTTCCTATAACTAAAAAAATGCCGCTTTACTTTGGCGCAGGAGTAACAAGAATCAGGCAATTTGATGCTATTCACCCTTTGGGAGATCCAAATGTTACAGAATGGATAGTTAATGAAAATGAAACCAAATTTGATTTGAATTTTAATGCCGGAGTTTTTGTTCCTATTAGTGGCAGATTTTTATTAAATGTTGGTTACGACCATTTACCTCAAACCGTTTTCGTAGGCATATGTATTACAGGACCTTATGTTTATGAAGATTTAGACATGTGGTAAAATGATAAAATTATATATATACATCTGCTTATTCCTACTGATTTCATGCCAACATGAAAAATCAGATACCGAATTATACCAAGAAGCGAATTCACATTACGATTCAGGGAATGACTCATTGTGTATTGTAACTTTGAATTACTTATTGGATAAAAACCCTCAGTATGAAGATGGACTTTATTTAAGGGCATTTTCAAAACATCGTTCCGAGAAATTTGCAGAGGCCATACTAGATTATTCAAGTTATATTTTAATGCATCCATTATATGAGGATGCCTATTATTTTAGAGCAGTTGCTAAGTATCAAATAAAAGATACCAGTGCAATTAGTGATTATAACAAAGTAATTGAACTAAATCCAAATTACGGAGAAGCCTATAATAACAGAGCTATTATTTATCTCGTAAGAAAAGAAAATGAAAAAGCCTGTAATGATTTGAAATCTGCTCAGAGACTAGGAATCAGTAATGCAGATTCATTGATAATAAAATATTGTAATTCAAACTAATCCAGCAAACCGTCCGGCAAATCAAGTCCAATTTCCCTGGTTTCATCATCAACCCATTGAATAATAGGTTCAACTGCCGGGATTAATAATTCTTTATTGTTATAAGTAGTTCTGAATAATAATTGCATTGGCATTTCAATTAATTCTTCCACCCTGCCAATTTCACCAAGGTTTTCATCAATCAAAAGAAAACCAACTAAATCCTCATCTACTTTTTGCTTGCGTTTTGCACCTTTTTTCAAAGGCATCATTAAATTATAGCCAATAAAATCTGAAGCTTTATCAACTGTATCGATATTCTTCAGTTTAATCAGGTATTCATTTCCTGTGAGGTGTCGAAATGACTCCAATAAAAAAGGAACAGGCTTTTCCCGAATCTCGAGAAAAGCCCATTCCTTTAATTTTTCTTTTTGATTAAGTTGAATTTTCAACTCACCAAAATTACCATGAACTTTCACAACAGAACCAATAAAATCGAATTCTTTTCTGTTGATAGTTTTCAAGGTCAATAATTATTCTGCAGGAGTTTCAGTTGCTTCAGCAGCAGCTTCTTCAGTTGCAGGAGCCTCTTCAGTTGCAGGAACTTCCTCAACAGCAGGAGCATTTGCAGCAGCAGCAGCAGCCTCAGCAGCAGCTAATTTAGCAGCAATTTTCTCTGCACGAGCAGCGTTTGCTTTTGCCTCATCAGCAAGTTTAGCAGCAGCCTGATCTTTAGCACTCATGTTAACACGAGATTTGTGTTGTTCAACTTTGTTTGCTTTATCTGAAACCCAAGTTTCAAATTTAGCATCAGCTTGTTCTTGAGTAATTGCACCTTTAGCAACACCCATTTCAAGGTGATGTTTCAATAAAGCGCCTTTGTAAGATAACAAAGCACGACAAGTGTCTGTTGGTTGAGCACCACTGTTTAACCAATAAACTGCACGATTCACATCCAGGTCGATTGTCGCCGGTTGTGTTTGAGGAAGGTATGAACCAATCTTTTCGATAAACTTACCATCCCTCGGAGCACGTGAATCCGCCACCACTACGTGGTAAAAAGGTGCTTTTGAACGTCCATGACGTTGTAGCCTGATTTTTACTGACATATAATAATAATAATTTGTTTTTAACCCGGGGTCTCCATTTCCACGGGGCTGCAAATTTGGGAAATTCTAATTAAAATTCCAAACTTTCTCAGTATTAGCCTTCAAAAATACCAAATTGAGTGAAATGATGTGTAAAATGTTTGCTTTGAAACTTGATCCACTCAGCTTTATTTAACAAACCAAAAACCGGGTGATTAAATTCGGCTTCCGGGTTTTCATCCCAGAACTCAATGAAGTTATTTATCTCATTCTGAAGAGCTAAGCCTGCTTCTTCAAGACTCGAATATTTCAAATCCTGTAAACCTTCCTTTAAAAATGGAGCCGGAAATCCTCTTTTTAAAGGCGCTTCACTCATTAAAAACAATAATTTCGTCTTTTCAACTTTTTCAGCTGGTGTAACTACCTCAACAACAAGTTTTCCTTGGGCAATTTCCAATGGAAGCAACATATGTTCAAGCATGTGTTGAGAAGTCATACTTCCCCAAAGGGGCTGTGTATCGATTTTAAGTTTTGAGATATACTCATTTAAATCAAAATCGGGAAAATTTATAAATGCCATGGTTTATGGATTAACTTCAAATATTACATATGTAGAACCTTTGGGTTTCATCCATAGTTGACCATCGTTTCCAATCATTGCACCTTTTTTATTTCTGAAAATTTCTGATGGATTCTGATGTAAAACCTGTTCAACAAATGTTGGAGCGAAAATCGAATCAAAATGTCTGTAAAATTCTGCTTTAGATTTATAGTCCCTCAATGGAAACTGAATTCTTGCAGCAATTTTTTCTTTATTTCTATCCATCACATCCCACTGAAATTGCTCAAAAAAGCGAATAAAGTGTTTAGCGTTTTTGAATCCGGCAGAAGACCAGCTCATAACAATAGTGCTATCTCTAAACATCTGAGATTTATTCTGATACTCATTTGGTAAAGTATAATCAATTACCTCAGCATCTAATCCCGGAATTGAGCCTCCGCTATTATCCGATTTATAGACATTGTTATTATTAGCAGTAGTATCCTCGGGTGGAAAAATAATATGTGGAGTTGGTTCATCACAAGAAATTTGTAACAATCCCAATAACATTAAACCTAGAATAATTTTTTTCATGCCTGAATTCCTATATAATTATGTGGAGTGATTTGTAACAATTCATTTTTAACTTCATCACTAAGTTGCAAGGTAGCTATAAATTCTTTTATTTGCTTCTCTCCTATTTGTTCATTTGTTCTGGTTAATGATTTTAAGGCTTCATAAGGTTTTTCAAATCCTTCTCTTCTTAAAATCGTTTGAATTGCTTCAGCTACAACTGCCCAGTTATTCTCCAAATCAGCTTTTAACTTTTGCTCATTTAATAATAATTTACCCATTCCCTTTAATAAAGAATTAAAAGCAATGGTTTGATGTGCAAAAGGAACTCCAATATTTCTCAACACCGTGCTATCTGTTAAATCTCTTTGTAACCTCGAAACTGGCAATTTAGCTGCTAAATGTTCGAAAATGGCATTGGCGATTCCTAAATTTCCTTCTGCATTTTCGAAATCAATTGGATTTACTTTATGAGGCATTGCGCTTGAACCAACTTCTCCGGCTTTTAATTGCTGTTTGAAATATTCCATCGAAATATACTGCCAAACATCTCTGCTGAAGTCTAATAATATGGTATTAATTCGGGCACATGCATGAAACAATGCAGCCAAATTATCATAATGCTCAATTTGGGTTGTGTATTGCGACCTGCTTAAACCCAGTTTATTGTTCACAAAATCGTTTCCAAATTCAACCCAGTTAATTTGAGGATAAGCAACATGATGTGCATTAAAATTACCAGTAGCACCGCCAAATTTTGCTGAAAACGGAACTTGTTTTAGTTGTTTCAATTGAACATCTAATCTTTCAGCAAAAACCATCCATTCTTTTCCTAAACTTGTTGGAGATGCCGGCTGACCATGCGTTCTGGCTAAAAGAGAAATATTTTTCCAATCATCCGCCTGACTTTTTATCAAATCAATTATTTTTTCGATTTGAGGAATAATTTCATTTTGGACTGCATCCTTTAAACTCAAAGGAATGGCAGTATTATTAATATCCTGGGAGGTTAATCCGAAATGCACAAATTCCAAACTCGAACTTAATCCTAACTTTTCAAATTCATCTTTTAAAAAGTATTCAACAGCCTTTACATCATGATTGGTTGTTTTTTCAATTTCTTTGATTTTTAAGGCTTGATCCTCAGTAAAATTCTGATAAATAGCTCTTAAAGATTGTTTTGTATCATCATTTAAAACCGATGATAATTGAGGCAAAGGTTTCTCAGAAAGTGCTATAAAGTACTCAATTTCAACAAGAACACGGTATTTTATCAAACCAAATTCACTAAAAAAACTCGCTAAATTTTTAGTCTGACGTCTATATCTGCCATCAACTGGACTTATTGCACTTAATTCTGTTAAATTCATTTTTTTATAGTTAAATCAGTGCAAAAGTAATAGAAAGCTTGAAAAGCCATCTTTGATTTTTTCCATTTAATGATTTGAACTGTCCTGTTATCAAAAATGAAAATTGTGAAGCACAATCACTGTTGTATATTTACAACCAAATTAATAAACAAGGATGAAACAATTTTTTAAATTCACATTCGCCAGTATGTTGGGCTTTATAATTGGCTCAATAGTTTTGGTATTTCTATTTGCAGGTATCATTGGTGGAATTGCTGCTGGTTTTTCAAATGAACCAACAGAAATTACAGTGGATGATAATTCGGTACTTCATTTGAGAATAAACTACGAAATTCCTGATAGAACAAATAAAGGTGGATTAGATTTTGCCTCATTTGGCATGGATAATGCTCCAAAGGCAATTGGTTTAAACGATATTTTAAGTAATATTAAAAAGGCTGCTAAAGACGATAAAATCAAAGGAATTTTACTTGAGTTAGACTTAACAAGCAATTCGTACGCCAATTTAGAGGAAATCAGAAAAGAACTAATAGAATTTAAAAAATCTAAAAAATTCATTGTGGCTTATGCTGAAATGATGGATGAACATGGATACTATTTAGCTTCAACCGCAGATAAAATTTATATCAATCCAAGTGGCGAATTGTTATTAAATGGAATGTCATCACAAGTTATTTATCTAAAAGGTGCATTTGACAAATTGGGTTTAGAGCCGCAATTAATCAGACATGGTAAATATAAATCTGCCGGAGAACCTTTGATTGCTGAGCACATGAGTAATGAAAACAGAAAGCAAATTGAATCTTATATGGGTAGTTTATACCATCATTTCGTTGCCAATATTGCTAAAGACAGAAAGAAAACTGAGGCGGAAGTAGAAAACATCATCAATAAACTTTCAATCCGTGAGCCAATGGATGCTGTAAAATTAGGAATGATTGATAGTGTAAAATATGAAGACCAATTATTTGATGAATTAAAAGGTAAATTAGGTTTAAAGGCTGATGATAAACTGTCGTTGGTTGGTCTAGGAAAATACAAAAACACAAAAAATGATATCTCAACAGCTGAAGAAAAAATTGCTGTTATTTATTGTGAAGGAGATATTGTAAGTGGAAAAAGTTCAGATGGCTCAATGGGTTCAGAAACAATTTGTGAAGCCATTAAAAAAGTAAGAACAGACAAAAAATACAAAGCTCTGGTTTTAAGAATCAATTCTCCGGGAGGTTCTGCTTTAGCAAGTGATGTAATCTGGAGAGAAATTGTTTTAACCAAAAAAGAAAAACCTGTTGTAGTTTCTATGGGTAATGTTGCTGCAAGTGGTGGCTATTTTATTGCTGCGCCTGCTGATGTAATTGTTGCACAACCTAATACTATTACGGGTTCAATTGGTGTTTTTGGTTTATTAATTAATGCTCAGAAATTAATTAAAGAAAAATTGGGTATCAATGTAGAAACAGTAAAATTCGGTGAATTTGCCGATTTAGGTTCACCTGACAGACCATTAAACAATTCTGAAAAAGAAATAATCCAACATGCCATCGATAAAATCTACAATGATTTCGTAGCAAGAGTTGCAGAAGGCAGAAAAATGACAGCAGCTCAGGTTGATTCCATTGCACAAGGTAGAGTTTGGAGTGGAAAAGAAGCAAAAGAAATTGGTTTAGTTGATGAATTCGGAGGATTGGAAACAGCTATTAAAATTGCTGCAAAAAGAGCTAAAATTGAAGATTACAGAATTGTGAATTTACCTGAACAAAAAGATCCTTTCCAAGAAATTCTAACCAATTTAAAAGACAATGCAAGCGTTTACTTTATGAAAAAAGAATTGGGTGATAATTATATCTGGTTAAAACAAATTCAAGGTGCAGCTAAAATGCAGGGAATTCAAGCCAGAATGGATTATAACCTTAAAGTAGATTAAGGATTTCCGAAAATCTATAAAGGTCAATATTATCACTAGAATCCTGATTAGGATTTATTCGTAAAAAAAGAGGCGATATTTCAATAAATATCGCCTCTTTTTTTTGTGATTTTTTTTAACGCAAATCTGTTTTTAAGTCGGCTGTCTTTTCTGTAATTTGTTTGATAACATCATCTAGTTCATTTGATGATTTTTGTATCAGTTGAAAAATTTCGAATTGTTCAATTGTTAATGAAGCCGCAACTTCTTCCTCCAACAAACTAACTAAACCCATAACCTTTGCCAATGGTGCTCTAATCACGTGAGATTGCAACCAGGATATTTCTTTTAGTTTTTTATTCTTTTGTTTGATTTCATTCAATTGCATTTTGATTGCAGAAATATCTCTAACAAAAAATATGAGCATATCTTCATCTTCAATTTTAGCAGAAGTTATAATTAACTCTACAGAAATTTCTTTCTCATTTTTATGTTTTCCTATATATAGAATTTCTTTATTTAATATGGCTCCTCTACCTGTTTTTTGATAATAATTGATTTGAGTTTTCACCCTTGGCAAAAATCTAGTTGGCAATAATTTTTCAGCTAAATTTTGGCCAATAATTTCTTCAGGCTTCCAGCCAAATACTTTTTCTGCCTGAGCATTCCAAAGAACACATTCACCAGTATTTCTTGAAATAAATATGGCATTTAAAGATGAATTGATAATACTTTTGTTTAAAGTTTCTACCCTATTATGTTTTAACCTGCTACTATTTATTTGAAGTAAACTCTGAATTAAAAAACGAACCTTATCAATGGTATTAAACTCCGCTAAAGACATCAATTTTTTAGTATTATGATAAATTGCAAATGTTGCTATTACTTCATTGTCTTCCGAAAAAATTGGAAATGACCAACATGCTCCTAAATTATATTTTATTGCCAAAGGAGAATAATCTTCCCAAAGGTCATTATTAAAAATATCCTCAACAATTACATTCTTTTTAGTAAAAGCTGCGGTTCCGCAAGAACCAGCTTTAGGTCCTATAGGTGCTCCCTCAATATCTTTTAAATATTGCAGAGGTAAATCAGGTGATATCCAATTGTAAATTCTTGAGTTAATTACTTTTAATGTTGAAAATATCATCAATGGATGAAACTCTTTTATTTGTTTACAAATAGTTTCCAATAATCCATCTATATCCTCATTAGAACTATTTAAAAAGTTACTGTAAACATTCGTTTCCAATCTTAACAATCCCTCTTGGCGTTTTCTTTCAGTTATATCACTAAATAAAATAGCCATTCCACTTAAGGTAGGAGTAAATATTAGATGTAACCATGTGTTCAAATTGGAACTAAAGTATTCGAAATCTCCAAATGACTTTGAATCAAATAATTCTTTCACCTTATTAAATACATAACTATCAGCCATTTCTGGGAACAATTCGTAAATGTTTTTATTGTAAACCAGTTTCTTTTCAAGTTTTAAAATTCTTTCTGCTGATTTATTCCATTCAAGAATATTGAAGTTTGAATCTATAAATGCATATCCATCCTTGATATTATTTAGAGTTTGATTCAATTGAAAACTAACTTCTTTTTGGTCGGTAATGTCTTTTAGATAACCTCTTATACTTAATCCTTGACCATAAGAAAAAGTAGAACTTAATTTAGCCAAACAACTCAGTTTCTTTCCATGTTTGTTTATCAAGTTCATCTCTACTTCCAAAACAGATTCTTTATAGGATAATTGATTTAAAATTTCTGTAATTTGACCTATTTGGGAATTTTCTATAAAATCTAAAACTGGTTTTCCGATAATCTCAGTTTCTTCATACAATGTTTTACATAACCAGGTTTTATTTACAAAATCAATTTTGAGGTTACTATCCAAAGAAAAAATCAAATCACTTGAATTGTTTAGTATTTCCTCATACTTCTTATTATTTTCCTTTAGTATTTCGTTATTTTTTAGTTCTTTTTCTTCAAGTTCTTTTTGCTGAGTAATATCTATACAAGTTCCAATTATCAAATCCTGAGTGCCTTCTTTTACCAAAGAAGCTTTGGTCCAAATCCAGATCCAATTTCCATTATTATGAAGCATTCTTCCTTCAAACTCAAAATAATCGGAATTATTCTTTTCAAAGTCTCTTCTAGTTGTAGTAAAATTTTCTAAATCATTAGGATGTAGAAACATTGCACATTCTTCAAAAAAATTAGTTTTGTTTTCGAAAATGTTTTCCGGTAATTTTCTATCTAACAAGGAATAAAAAACATGATTTATAATACCTTCTCCTGTTTTTATATTCAACTCCCAATATCCGATTTTATTAAAATTTGTTAAAAGTTCAAATCTTGATTTTTTATCAGCAAATCCTTGTTGAAAAAAATGAAGATTATCTAAAAGAGCCTTTTTTTCAGTGATGTTTTCTACTGAACCATTCCATATTACTTTGCCATCCACTTTGCTAATCGGATGGGAAATGAACCTTACTGATATCGTTTCATTTTCTTTAAAACAAAAATTAAATTCTTCTTTAAACAAAGTCATGTTTTCATAAGAATAGTAAATGCTTTTAATTACTTTTTCTTTTTCATCCCCAATTATAAATGAAATTAATTTTTCAGGATCAATATGCTTTTGTTTATCGAATAAAGGTGAAAATATGCCATAAAATTCTTCATTAGCATAGGTTATTTCCATTTTTCCTTTAGCATCTAAAGTAAACTCGAAAACACCAATTGGAGTATCCTGCAACAAGGCTTCAATTCTGGAGTTGATTTCCTTTATCTGTTGATTCTGCTCTTGTAATTTTTCTACAAGTTCAGCATATCTTTTGTTTGTTTGAAGTATTTCTTTTTCAAAATTTTCTCTTTGTGTAAAATCAAAAACTGTTATTTGAATTTCTTTAAATTGATTGTTTTCATCTTGAACAACTCTTAAATTAACCAGTACATTTATCAATGAACCATTTTTCTTTTTTAAATCAAGTTTGATTTCTTTAAGAATTCCAGATAAATGTAAAACGGGATTGATATTAAACTCAAAAAACATTTTAGAGCCAACTGATAATAATTTGATAAAGGAAGTCCCTATTAACAAATCTTTATCGGAGTACTCCAATAAATCTATCACATAAGAATTGAGCTCTTTTATTTCTCCATTAGGTGATACCGAAATAAAACCACATGGTAAAATCTCAACGATTTTTCTCAATTCTGCAGGCATAATTATAAAAAAGAATTAATTGCATTTATAACCTTAACAGGCGCACTTAAATGTGGCGTATGTCCAATGGCATCAATAATTATAAACTTGCTTCCTCTAATACTATTGTGAACATATTCGCCAACTTCTTCGGATGAGATATAGTCAATTTTAGATTGAATGACCAATGTAGGAACAGTAATATGTTTCAAATCTTCCCTATTGTCTCCTCCAAAAGTTACTTTGGCAAAATGAATAGCTATTTCTGGATTGTTTTTGCAAAAACTTTTTTCTAATTCTTCTGCAACTTCAGGTTTTGCAGGATCTCCTGAAATAACTTTAGTAATATTTCTTACCCATTCGAAATAATTTAAATCCATTACTTCTATTAATTGGTCAATTTCATTTTTCTGAAATCCACCAATATAGTTTTCATCATTCATGTACCTTGGAGATGGACAAAGCATTATGAGTTTCTTGAATAACTCGGGCTTTTTATTGGTTGCTAATGCTGCAATTATTGAACTTACAGAGTGCCCAATTAAATGAATATTTTTCAACTCAAATATTTCACAAATTTCAATGATATCATCAGCGTAAGCTTGTAATGATGCGTACTTACTAAATTGATAGGCTGAACTATCCGATAAACCAGTACCAACCAAATCAATTAAAACAATGGTATATTTTTCCTGATATTCTGGTACAATGTAACGCCACATTACCTGGTTACATCCATATCCATGGATAAAAAATAAAGTTTCTTCACCAATACCAGAAATATGGATATTATTTCTTTGAGTAAGTAATTCTTTGTTCATAGCAATATGAATTATTAATTTCGAACCTAAATAAAAAATTTCTCAAAATTTTACGATTATTCGTCAATATTATGCTTTTAAAACTATCGCTTTACCAGCAATTTTTGGTCCATTAAATATTGAACCCTATCTGATGTAATTGGAACGGATATGTCAGGATAAGATTCTAAAATTAAATATCCTCCTTCCGATTTCACATAAGTTAGAATCGATTTTATATTAATTAAGTAAGACTTATGACACCTAAAAAAATTAATATTTCCTTCTAGTGCTTCTTCAAAATTCTTTAAAGTTCTACTTACTATTAAACTTTGCCCTCCTTTAAGCCAAATTTCGGTATAAGAACTATCAGCCTTAAAAAATCTTATATCATCTAATTCTATAAACTGAATTGTATTCCCTACAGGAACTGCAATTTTTGAAGGACCTTCAGGCTTTAAAATTTCCGCAAATGAGTCAACATTAAAATTACTCTTCACCCTTAATGCCCTGAATCTGGTGATAGCATCTTCCAATTCCTGAGCCTCAATGGGCTTGAGTAAATAATCGATTGCAGATAACTTAAATGCTCTTATTGCATATTGATTGTAAGCTGTGGTAAAAATGATTGAAAAATCGATTTCCTTACCTTTAAAAAAATCTAATATTTCCAATCCACTATAACCCGGCATTTCAATATCAAGAAGCACCAAATCGGGTTGATAAGCCTTAATTGACAATACACCTGAAGGTAAATTTTCACACTCATCAATAACCTTCAAATCCGGACAATATTCATTTAACATTCCTTTTAGCAAAGCTCTTGCTCTGGGCTCATCATCAATAATTATTACTTTGTAAATTTTGCTCATTTATTAATTATTTAAAGGAATACTTATTTTAACCAAAGTGCCGGACGATTGTCCTTCTTCATCAACTTTATCATGGATGGCAACTCCAATAGCTTTGCTTCTGCCTCTATTTAAAATTTCCAATCGTTTTTCATTTGCTCCTGTTGAAAACGATTTCCATTTTTCATATTTACCTGCATTAATTTTAGATGATTTATCTCTTCCTACCCCATTGTCTTCAACCTCAACAATAAGAATTCCAACATCCTGCCAAATTCTTATTTCCAGCTCTTTTCTTCCTAATTTATGCAATAATCCATGCTTAATCGCATTTTCAATATAAGGCTGAATCATCATGGATGGGATTTGAACCATCTCAGCTTCAATTTTATTATTAAGGATAATTGAATAATGAAATTCCACTTCTTCAAATCTTACTTCCTCCAACTCAAGATATAATCTCAAAGCTATTATTTCATCAGCCAAACTAACTGTTTCCTTCTCCGACATTTCTAATATCAATCGGGTGAGTTTCGAGAATTTTGCTAAATAAGATGAGGCTTTCTTTTTATCATCGGAATAAATAAAAGATTGAATGGTATTAAGTGCATTATAGAAAAAATGAGGGTTCATTTGCGATTTAATAGCTGTTAACATTGATTGACCCAAACTTTTCTGTAACTCAATTTTCTCCAGTTTTAATGTATTTTCAATTTTAATTCGCTGCAACCTAATTTGGTAAACAATTGCTAAAAAACAGGTAACACTTATCAAAGCAATTAGTATAAACCACCATTGAAAATAGATTGGTTTTTTAATTACGAATTCTATCTTTTGATTTTCTATTTCATAATTTCCAATCTTAAATTCAATTTTATACTTACCTGGCGATAAGGACGGAAGATTGATATTTCTTGAATTATTAGAGCATTGAACCCATTCTCCTTCATTAATTTTATAAAACAATGGAAGCTCGTTTGCTTTGTTATAATCCAATATTGAATAGTTAATTTCAACTTCATTTTCATAGGAATTAAATTCTTCTCCTATAAAATTATTTACCTTTTTCTTCCCAATTTTTAAATAATTGATATAAAATGGAGCTTTATATGTTTCTAAATTATTTTCATTCTTTTCACTAATAACTAATCCCATATTGGTAGCAATTACCAATTGGTTTTTTAAAAATATAACATCATTAATTTCTTGTCCCTTTGCTATATATTCCAATTGGATATATATATCACCCGATTTCTTTAAATTTATTTGATACAAATGCTCCTCAGTTATCAAAAACAAAAAGTTTCCACTGCATTTAATATCTTTAATATTTGAAGGAACATTTAATTTTTTGAATATCTTACCTTCAATAATCTCAAATAAACTACCATTCCCATTCAAACAAAAAATTCGATTAAAACTGGATTGCAATTTTTTAATAAAAACAGGTTCATTACCAAATTTTAACTCTTTTACTCCGGAAGGATTAGCTATATACAATCCTAAATTAGTTGCATAAAATATCGAATTTAGATTGACAGAATAAGTTACCGATTTTCCTCTGATAGTTAGTGGATCTATAGATGATATGGTTTTATCATTTTGAATTAAGCTGGAAAAATGAAGGCTATCCCAAATTGAACCTGTAGGTTTTCCTGAAATATTTATTAAGCCAATATTACCCGAAGATGCATATGCATAATAGTTTTTATTAATTCTACATATATCTTTTAATGAAAATGTCTTTCCATAGATATTTCTATATTGTTTATCAAAAACATTCAAGCCTCTTGAACTACAAAACAAATTTCCATTCAATGAATCGTAAACCATAGAAATAACTTCATGTTGTTTATTTCCTGAAATTTCATTTGTATTACCATTCAAATCATTCAAAAGTACTTTTCCTGAACGGGTTCCAATAAAAAATCCTGAACTTTTCTCTACTAGTTTAAATGGCTTTTCATTTTTAATGGTCAGGCGTTTTATGTATAAATCGGGCACAAATATTAACCCATCAGACAAGGTAGAAAACCAGAAATTGCCTCTTTTATCTTTAAATACAGATGATAAATTGTAATCAGCGAAAAATACTTTACCATTATTTAGTTCTGCATTGTTTTTAGCATCAAAACCAAAAACTCCACTTTGAGCACAAGCCCAATAAATACCATCTGTCACAGAATAATTCTGAAAAAATCCTTTAAATTTAGATTGAATAATTTTGACATTATTACCTTTATTCAACAAGAAATTATTTTCGCCATTCGTTTCTTTTCCTGCAAATAATATTCCATCTGAATTTGAAAAAATCATATTCATATTTGGAATAAATCCTGTTTTATTATTTAAATAAAATTTTGTCGGTTCATCCAAAGATTCAAATACATTGACCGAATCCAATTGTACATAAAAACTATTGTTAAAATTTAAGGATGAAACAAAACTTTGAAGAGAACAATCTCTCTTTTTAAGTAATTTAAGACTCTCTAAATCAAAAATTTCAATACCATTTTGAACAATTACAAATACATATTTATCATTAATCCCATAACGAGTATAACCAAATGGCTTACTCATTTTTAACTCTTTTAATGTTTCGTTTTCAACATAATATAAAAAGCCATCAAAATTAGAATACCAGATTCTTCCAAATTTATCTTCTCTAATATAGGAGCCTGCTTTTGATGTTTGCTCTTTGCTGGAATAAGTTTTAAAGGTAAATCCATCATATTTACTTAAACCTTCATCATGTGAGCACCATATAAATCCTTTACTGTCTTGAAATACATCATAAACTGAATTTGATGGAAGTCCTTCACTTTTGCCAATTAAACGATAAAATGGGTCTTGGGCCCAAACCCGACCTATTATACAAAACAGAAATAATAATATGGCAATTTTTTTCAAGATGGTAAATTTAATATCTTGATTTCTATTATTTTAAATTGGTTAGTGAAACCTCATTTTGAAGTAAATAGTGGTAGAAATTTGAGAAAAAAATCAATCTAAAAAAATAAAAAAGGGAAAAATCAATTCGATTTCTCCCTTTAAATTAATTAATTTCTGTGATTATCTGCCAAATGGCATTCCTCTTAAACTTCTTCCTGCACCTTGCAATTTGCCAATGCTTTTCATCATTTTACGCATTTCTTCAAACTGCTTTAGCAACTGATTTACTTGCTGAATATCTGTTCCACTTCCTGTAGCAATTCTTTTTCTTCTTGAGCCATTGATGATATCAGGAGTTTTTCTTTCAGCCGGTGTCATTGAATTAATAATGGCTTCAATTCCTTTAAATGCATCATCACTAATATCAATATCTTTAACAGCTTTACCAACTCCCGGAATCATTCCCATCAAATCTTTCAGGTTACCCATTTTTTTGATTTGTTGGATTTGAGCATAAAAATCTTCAAAAGTAAATTGGTCTTTTAAAAGCTTCTTCTGCATTTTTTCTGCTTCATCAGAATCAAACACAGCCTGGGCTTTTTCAACCAAACTTACGATATCACCCATACCTAAAATCCTTTGGGCCATACGATCAGGATGGAAAACATCTAATGCTTCCATCTTTTCGCCCATACCCATGAATTTAATAGGTTTCTGAACTATTGATTTAATTGATAATGCAGCTCCACCTCGTGTATCACCATCTAATTTTGTTAGAATAACACCTGTGAAATCTAACACATCATTAAATGCTTTTGCAGTATTAACAGCATCTTGTCCGGTCATGGCATCCACAACAAACAAAATTTCCTGAGGCTTTAATGCTGATTTGATGTCGCCAATTTCACGCATCATCTCTTCATCAATACTTAAACGACCCGCTGTATCTACAATTAATACTTTAACTCCTGCTTCTTTTGCTGCTTTTAAAGCATTTTCAGCAATTTTTACAGGATTTGTATTTCCTTCTTCATAAAAAACTGGTACATCTAATTGAGCACCAAGTACTTTTAACTGTTCAATAGCAGCCGGACGGTAAACATCACAGGCAGCCATCATCACCGTTTTACCTTTTTTCTTGATATAATTGGCAAGTTTTGCAGAATGGGTTGTTTTACCAGAACCCTGCAATCCGGCCATTAAAATGATACTTGGATTACCATTTAAATCAATATCCTCTGTTTTACCTCCTAATAATGCAGTTAATTCATCATTTACAACTTTAACCATTAACTGGCCCGGAGTTACACTAGTAAGTACATCTGCTCCCAAAGCTTTCTCTTTTACTGTGTCTGTAAAAGATTTGGCAATTTTGTAATTTACGTCGGCATCAATTAATGCTTTACGGATTTCTTTTACCGTTTCAGCAACGTTGATTTCTGTAATTTTACCATGTCCTTTTAAAACTTTGAACGCCCTGTCGAGCTTACTACTTAAACTTTCAAACATTTTGATAATTTTGATTGGTGCGCGAAAATAGGTAATCCTTTCAAGAGTTAAAACCCAATATTGATTCAATTTAAATTTAGGACATTTTGTGCTTTTGTTTTCGCGAAAAACTCTAATATTTGAAGACTATTCTAAATTCAATATTTAAAGAATTTTTGAATTGAAATGAACAAAAAAACATCCTAAAAATGAAAAAACTAGTCTCACTATTCTCCTTTAGTTTATTGATTTTCTTATCTTTAAGCAGCAAAGCTCAAGATAAATTATTAAGCGTTGAAGATGCCGTTTTAAAACAAAGAACAACATTGTCGCCCGACAGACTTTCTCAATTACAATGGATTCCTAATGTTTATAAATTCAGTTTTGTGGGTAAAAAACTGGGAAAAGATATTTTAATCGTACAAGATGCTCAAACTCTTAAACAAGATTCTATTTTGAGTTTGTTTGATTTTAACCTTGCCTGGAGAAATTTCATGAGTAAAGAAAAAGACATGACTCGTTTTCCTTTCATTACTTGGGAAAATGCTACTGAATTTCGCTTTTTTTACAGCAATGCCTATTATAAATTAAACATCCAAACCAATAAAGTTAGTTTATTGGCAAAAGCACCTGCAAATGCCGAAGATTTAGATTATGATGCCGGTTCACAAAAATTAGCATACACATTAAACTTTAATTTATTTGTGCATGATGGTAAAAATCCTACCAGCATTCCGGCTGCTTCTGGCGATGAAATAAATAAATCAGAAATGTTAAGCAATGATGGTACTTATGGTTATTTAAATGGAAAATCAGTTCATAGAAATGAATTTGGAATTAACAAAGGAACATTCTTCTCTCCTACTGCTGCGAAAATTGCTTTTTATAAAATGAATGAATCAATGGTTTCTGATTACCAATTAATGGATTTTCAGGATTTAGATACCAATCATTCTGTATTAACATCGCCTAATACATTCAAAAAATTAAAATACCCTATGGCCGGAAATAAAAGCCATATCGTAACTGTTTTAATTCATGATTTCAAAAGAAAAAGATCGGTTGAAGTACAAACAGAGCCAAATTCAGAGCAGTATTTAACCAATATTAGCTGGAGTCCTGATGAGGAATATTTATACATTGCTATTTTGAATCGTGGACAAAATGAAATGAAACTCAATCAATATGATGCTAATACCGGAACTTTCATCAAAACCCTATTTACTGAAACTCATGCAAAATATGTAGAACCTGAAAAGCCAATGTTGTTTCTTAAAAATGATGCAGGAAAATTTATCTGGTTTAGCGAAAGAGATGGTTACAATCACATGTATTTATACAGTAAACAAGGTCAACTAATCAAACAATTAACTAAAGGAAAATTTGCTGTTTCTGATATTATTGGTTTTGATGAAAAGGGTGAAACCTTGTTCTACAATGCCTTTTCTGAAGATGGAATGAACAAATTGGTTTATGCTTTAAAACTAAAAACCCTTCAATCAAATCCTATAAATAGAATGGATGGTCAACATTCGGCAGTAATTTCAACCGATGGAAAATTTGTTTTAGATACTTATAGCAACAATAGAATTCCAAGAAGAACAGTTTTAAATGATGTTTCAGGAAAAGAATATGCAACTATTTTAAATGCACCAAATCCATTAAGAGATTATAAAACCTGTGAAGTAAGATTGTTTTCAATTCCATCTGAAGACCCTACTATTAAATTAAACTGCAGAATGATTCTTCCTGCTCAATTTGATTCAACTAAAAAATACCCTGTTATTGTATATGTTTATGGTGGTCCACATGCCCAAATGGTTAGTAATAACTGGCTAGGACAAGCCGATATGTGGTTGTATTATATGGCTCAACAAGGTTATATTACTTTCTGTTTAGACAATAGAGGTTCATTAAACAGAGGTTTGGAATTTGAAAATGCAACACATCGTCAATTAGGTAATTTAGAAGTAAAAGACCAGTTAAAAGGAGTAGAATTTTTGAAAAGCAAATCTTATGTTGATAGCAAAAGAATGGGCGTTTTCGGTTGGAGTTTTGGTGGTTTTATGAGTACCAGCTTAATGACAAAAACACCTGATGTATTTAAAGTTGGTGTAGCTGGTGGTCCTGTAATTGACTGGAGATTTTACGAAATTATGTACACCGAAAGATACATGGATATGCCTCAAGAAAACGAAAAAGGTTACAGAGAAGCTGATTTATTAAACTATGTTAAAAACCTTAAAGGTAAATTATTGATGATACATGGTACTTCTGATGATGTTGTTTTATGGCAACATAGCTTAAGTTATATTCAAAAGAGTGTTGAAGAAGGCGTATTGGTTGATTATTTTGTTTATCCGGGACATGCTCACAATGTTTTGGGACCGGATAGAGTTCATTTAATGAAAAAAATCACCCAATATTTTAAAGAAAATCTTTAGTAAAAAAGGATATTCGCCAACATGGAAAAATCACTTCAGGAATTACAATCTTCTTATACTACAGGACTTTGGATACTTAATTTTATTTTCGCAGTTGTATTTTTAGTACGATTGTATTTAGTAATTAAAAGTCGAAAAGACAGAAAATGGCTCTTTTCTTGGAAAAAAGAATGGTTTGTTTATGGGTTGAAGTTGATTTTTTTATTGGCAATGCTAAGTTTAATTGCCGGACTTCCAACCTGGTTTTATTTTATAGCAGGATTTAGAATTTTAATAGAAGATAGTGTCATTCATACTTTTGTTGGCATTTGGTTTTTAATTGCTTTACAGGAAATCATCCTTTCATTTACTGCATCTAAAAGATTGGTAGAGCAGTTTATTAAAAGGATGCTTTTCTTTTTGCTAAGTATATTTTGGTTATTGGGATTTGGACTTGCCAGTTTAATCATTTTCAAAGCTTATGATTATCCTCAAAAAAATGAATGTATTGAAATAGACGTACCTGTTCATGGCACTTGGAGAGCTTCTCATGCTGGTGGCCATAGTTCTGTAAATTATCATTTAGCAATCCCTCAACAAGCTTATGCAGTTGACTTGTTAAAAGTAAACGAACATGGTAACTTTTTTACCGGAACCGGCACTGCTATTACTGATTATATTTGTTTTAATGATTCAGTATTTAGTCCAGTAAATGGAATTGTTGCAGCAATAATTGATACCTTTAATAACCAACAAGTGCTAAAAAAGGGCGATACCATTAACCCTTGTGGCAATTATATCGCGATAAAAATGGTTGATAATAAATATGCTATACTGGCACAATTAAACAAAAGAAGTTTTCAGGTAAAAATTGGAGATACTGTTACTAGTGGCCAATACATTGCCAATATTGGAAATTCAGGTAATACAACATGGCCTCATTTACATTTGCAAATTGCCAATCAAACCAATATGAATGATTCTACAACGAAAGGAATTCCTTTTAGATTTAAATCATTTTGCAGAAAACGATGGAACTCATGGGAACAAGTTTCCGGAGAATACTTAATGAGAAACGATTATATTCAAACTGAATGCAGTACAAAATAGTTACAAATATTCTTTTAAAAACCGATCCATTACTGGCAGGAATAGCGCTACTTTCAAGTGTATTTTTGTTTTTTATTCTGAAAAGCAGATTCCTTAAAATGGCGTCTATGAAATCATATGCAATTTCATTTTATGGATTTGTATTTTTTATAATTGCAGCTTTCAGTTTTGTTGGAATGAACGCGGTTGTAAGGTTCTTTTATCTACCCGACCACTTTTTCGGAAACTTTATCTGGTTCTTTCCCTATACTATTATTTCGTGTTTGTTTGGCGCATTGTCGGGATACATCATTTACATGGCTGCTAAAAAAGTAGCACCCGAGTTTATATATACATTGCTTAATGTTTCTTTGTTGATATTTACTCCGATGTTAATGTATGTTTTGTTGTTTCAACCTTATTTAGAAATGGTTAACATAGCTATTGGTCCTGAAAAAACAATCAATATTGAAAAGAGTATCAACCAAAACGATTTTGAGGAACTAGTCCAAAAACCTGAACAAATTTACTTTCCTGCAACACCAGCAGAGTTTCATGATAGTTTAAGTTTTCATGTTTTAGGAAAATCTTTGCAAATCACATCTAAGCAAAATGGGTTTTCGTTTTCACAAGCTATCTTAAACAAAGAAACCCTAGCAATGTATTCTTGCGATTCAAAAAACAAAGAATACATAGTGTTATTATTGGTTTACTCTTTGCTTTCAAATCAATCGGAATTATTGGTAATAAACAAAGAAGGACTCTGCGTTTTCAAAAAAA
Source organism: Vulcanococcus limneticus LL (assembly GCA_943361925.1). Taxonomy (GTDB): domain Bacteria; phylum Bacteroidota; class Bacteroidia; order UKL13-3; family UKL13-3; genus CAISCU01. The sequence goes on from CALRIT020000012.1 coordinate 30,550, forward strand.
CTTATGATAAATATCCCAATCGTTTAAGTATTGGTGAAGATGGTAAAACTATTTTATTGCAAAAAGAAGAAGCTGAAAACAAGTTTGTATTTATTGAAGCTATAGGCTTAAAATAATACTACTCTACTTTACCACTTTGAAATTGTTTACACCATTCTTGTAAACCACATTCCGTGCATTTAGGACTACGAGCCAGGCATGTGTACCTTCCATGAAGAATCAACCAATGATGTGCAGTTGCAATGTATTCATCGGGAATGTATTTCACTAATTGCTGTTCTGCGGCTAATGGAGTTTTTGCATTGGTAGTTAAACCCAATCTTCTACTCACCCTGAAAACATGCGTATCAACTGCCATAGCAGGCTGATTGTAAACAACACTAGCAATTACATTTGCCGTTTTTCTTCCAACACCGGGTAATTTTACGAGGTCTTCTATTTTCTCAGGAACCTTACCATTAAAATCAGAAAGTAACATTTGAGCCAATCCAATCAGATGTTTGGTTTTATTATTGGGATAACTAATACTTCTGATATAGGGAAACAAAGTATCAAAATCTGTTTCCGCCAGTTTTTGAGGAGTTGGAAAATCTCTGAATAAATCCTGTGTTACAATATTTACGCGTTTATCTGTGCATTGCGCCGACAATACCACAGCCATTATTAACTGAAAAGGATTTTCATAATGTAATTCGGTTTCTGCTATTGGCTTATGTTCAAGGAAATAACTGATAATTTTATCGAAACGCTCCTGTTTTTTCATGTTTTGCAAATTAGTTAACAGCATCATTAAAAAAAATTGCATGGTTTTTGTTTCAGTTAAGAATATCTTTCAATTATGAAAAAGTTGATGCTTGTTTGCCTATTGGCAATGATGAACACCGTGAATGTGGCGATTTCACAAGACAATCCCAAAGCTGAAATGGAGTTTACTCCTGAAGTAAAAACATTTGTTTACGCTCAAAATAGCAGTTTAAAAGTAGGTCACTGGGACAATGGTTACCTACCCTTTTCTTATGAAAAAGGAAAAAATTGGGTTTTTAAATACCATTTCAAATCAAAGGATTATAAAATGATTGCCGATGATGAATATTCTGAAACACTCACTTTTGAAATACCACCACAAAGAGGAAATTCATTCAGAGTAAGCGGTGATTTAAGAAAATATAAAATTGTATTTAGTCCGAATTGCTTTTGCAGAGACAATGGAGCCAGAGAAGTTAAAAGCGGCTTTATGAAGGGAAGAAAAATCGCACAAAACAAGTGGGAAGTAGAATTCACTTTAATGGTTCCACAAAGAGATGGCAAAGGTGCTCCAAGTGAAAAAAAGTTCAAAGGAATTTATACAATTGGCTCATTGGAAAATGAATAGTATGTTAAACATCAGATTTGCCCAAAAAGAAGATGCAGGCCTCATCTTACATTTCATTAAAGGCATTGCTCATTATGAAGAATTAAGTGATCAAGTTCAAGCAACAGAAGAAAGTATCATCAAATATTTGTTTGAAGAAAAGAGCTTCGCAGAATGCTTACTTGCTTATGAAAACGAAACACCTGTAGGTTTTGCACTCTTCTTTCATAACTATTCTACCTTTGTTTCGAGACCAGGTATTTATCTTGAAGACTTGTACATAGAACCAGAATTCAGAGGAAAATCCTATGGCAAAAATCTGTTACTTGAACTTGTTAAAATTGCCAAATCACGCAATTGTGGAAGAGTTGAATGGAGCGTATTAAACTGGAACAAACCAGCCATAGATTTCTATGAAAGCCTAGGTGCTGTTCCAATGTCGGGTTGGACAGTCTACAGATTAGATGAAGAGGCTATTGGGAAATTGGTGGGGTGAGAATAATTTACTTAAATTGATATAAAGAAGTTTTAGCAATAGTTAATTTTTTTATGAGTCACAGAATAATAATTGCGATTTTAGTTTACACATTTTCCATCTTAACAGCATTTGGACAAAATGAAGAAATCAAATTAATGAAGGATTATGTTAATTCATTAAAGAAGATACTCAATAATGATTCTATTTTCATTCAGCAAAATTGCTCTCCAAACATATGGATGCTGAATCCAAAAAGACAAGCTATTAAAACTATATATCATTTCATTGATACTTCAACTGTTAATGAAATGATTTCAAATAAACCACAACAATCAAAAACATTTAAAGAACCTAAAGAAATTTTCATTAATAAATCAAAAGTTGAGTATTTAATAAATAAAAATGAAGAATTCAGGAAATCCTATCTTAATTCAGACTCAGCTTCAGTTGTGAATGAATATTATTTTACAGATACTTTAGGATTTATTAAAGATATATCACCTTATATTATTTTGACTTTTACTCGTCCGGTTTTCAATCATTCAAAAACAGTTGCCTATGTTGAAGTAATACATTCATCATTTGGAAGATTGTTGTCTACTGGAACAGGACATATTTTAAGGAAACATAATAATGTTTGGATTATCGAAAAAGGAATATCTAAATCAATCATTAATTAAATATGCAAAATGAAATAAGCTTGAAAACTTCTTTTGGTAAAATAAATTCATAAAGTTGTTTTTTGTCACATTGGTACTAAATGTCCTTTTAAAAATTAATTTTTAAAAAACCAACATTCCCAATCAACAATCATCCTTTATTACATCTTCCTTAAATTGGCTGATCATTTTTTTCATTCCTTTAAGTTGTTTGATTCTTTCATCAATCGATAAAAGTTTCTCATCTAAAACAGCCAACTTTTCAGGGATAGTTAGTTTGTTATTGTACCAAGCATCCATCAATTGTTCAATTTCTGAAATTGTAAAACCAACCGATTTCGCATCCCTTATCAATTCTAATTTCTCGACAGTTTCTTCATCATAATGAAAGTACTTATTGGTTTTTACGTTTTCATCACGTTTGCCTTTTATTAAACCAGATTTTTCATAAAACCTGATTGTATGAGAGCTTAAGCCTGTTCTTTTTGATAATTCGTTTATTAACATGGTACAAATTAAAGTTGTTTAAAAATAAATTACAAGTATAGACTATACTCTAATGTTGCATGTTTTAAAAAGACTCATTAGGTTTGCATAAAATTTAAGAATAAATGGCAACAGCATTAATCACAGGTGCATCAAATGGCATCGGATTAGAATTAGCAAAAATTCATGCATCTAAAGGTGACAATTTAGTTTTGGTAGCAAGAAATAAATCAAAACTCGATGAATTAAAATCGGAATTAGAAAAGTCATATAAGGTATCAGTTTATACTATAGGCAAAGATCTTTCGGAAGAAAATGCAGCTCTTCATGTTTATCAGGAAACTCATCAACAAAACATTCAAATCGATTATCTGATTAACAATGCCGGTTTTGGAGAATTTGGCTTCTTTGTAGAAACTGATTGGAACAAAGAGTTAAAAATGATTAACCTAAACATGACTACTTTAACCCAATTCACTAAACTTTACCTTCAGGATATGGTGAATCGTGGAAATGGAAAAATCATGAATGTTGCTTCTACAGCGGCCTTTCAATCGGGTCCGACGATGTCTGTTTACTATGCAACTAAAGCCTATGTTTTAAGCTTCTCAGAAGCTATTGACAATGAAGTTAGAGACAAAGGTGTAACGGTAACAATATTATGTCCGGGTGCTACAGAAAGTGGATTTCAGGCAGCTGCGGCAATGGAAGAAAGCAACCTGGTTAAAGGCAAAAAATTACCTACATCAAAAGAAGTTGCTGAATATGGTTACAAAGCCATGATGAAAGGAAAAACAGTGGCTATTCATGGTTTCATGAACTGGATTTTAGCCAATTCTGTTCGCTTTACACCTAGAGCACTTGTGGTAAAAATCACGCGTAAATTGCAGGATAAAGCTAATTAATAGTATCAGGATTTACAGCTATTAACCAGGACTTGCTTAAAATCTAATATTGCATTTATTATAAGCTAATTGAATTGATACCTATAATTTAGAGTTAAGGTTATAGGACATTTGATTTAAATTCTTTGTACCATTTCTATTTCGTTTTTAATTAACCTAAAGTCAGAAACAAGTTCATTTTTAAGGAGTTCCTTAATTAGCCTCATTTAGGAAGAAAATTACGTCCATTTTTAGTTTGAACTTAATTTAGCTGAATATTATCAAACATATTCTAAACCATTGTAAACAAAAGTAAAATGGCTATTGAATGAAGATTAAAAACCTTTATTCAAGCCATTTTCATTTGAATGAAAATCTATCTTTCATTAGTTTTCAAGGACGAAATCAAATGAAACATGAATGATGATAACTTGAACACACCCGGCTTTATACCCACATTTGGTGGCTACAAGAATTTAATGTCTTATCAGAAATCTGAAATCATCTATGATGGCACAGTTTATTTCACCCAACGTTTCTTCCATAAATACAACCGCACAGTAGATCAAATGGTGCAGGCCGCCCGAAGCGGTAAACAAAACATTGTTGAAGCAAGCATGGCTTCAGGCACTTCAAAAGAAACAGAAATTAAATTAACCAATGTAGCAAGAGCCTCCTTAGAAGAACTTAAAATTGATTATGAGGATTTTTTGAGAACCAATAAATTAAATTATTGGGATAAAGAACATAGGCTAACTTTAAGGTTGAGAGAGCTTAATAGAACGCCGAATGCAAATTATGAAACTTTTAAAAGAGGAATAGAAAATGATAGCCCAGAGATCTGTGCTAATGTAATGATTGGCCTCATTAAAGTAGTTTCTTATTTGCTTTTTAAACAAATTCGAGCTCAGGAACAAGCATTTCTAAAGGAAGGTGGCATCAAAGAAAGAATGTTTCAAGCAAGAAAAGATTTCAGAAAAAAAGACTAAAGCGACCTAATTGACATAAGCATCAAAATCTTGTGTCGATTTGGTCCTTTGAGTCCTATAAAGCAAGCAAAATCTTAGAAAGTAAACAACACCAAAAAACAAAAAAAACTCATTCAACTTTAACATCAAATGAGTTTTTCTAATATTCCCGAAAAGCCAATTTACTTCGACCTTAAGTATTTATAAACTACTCCTGCTAAAGCAGCTCCTGCAATTGGAACTACTATGAATAACCAAACCTGAGCCAATGCCCAGTCACCAACGAACAATGCCTGACTGATACTTCTTGCAGGGTTTACAGATGTATTGGTTACAGGAATACTTATTAAGTGAATTAAGGTTAATGCTAAACCAATTGCAATTCCGGCAAATCCTTTAGGAGCCTTATCGTCGGTTGCGCCAAGAATTACAATTAGAAACATAAATGTCATAACAAACTCAGTTAGAATCGCAGACAACATATTGTATTTACCTGGCGAATGATCACCATATCCATTAGCTGCGAAATCACCAATTGAACTTCCATTTCCAATTACAATTAGGTATAAAACAGCTGCACCAAAAATACCACCCGCAATTTGTGATACTACATAAGGTAATACTTCTTTCTTCCCAATTCTTCCACCAACCCAAAGTCCAATTGTAACGGCAGGGTTCAAATGAGCTCCTGAAATATGTCCCAATGAGTAAGCAATTGTTAATACAGTAAGACCAAATGCAAATGAAACACCGAGTAGTCCAATTCCTACATCAGCAAATCCTGCTGCTAACATTGCACTTCCACATCCGCCCAATACGAGCCAAAATGTTCCAATAAATTCTGCTAAGTTTTTTTTCATGGTTTTTGTTTTTTGAGGTTCTTGATTTTTTAGGTTGTGATGAATTTTAGAATAGTATAGATTTCTATTCCAAAATCTAAAATAGACTTTTCCATCAAAAAATCATATTAATTATTGATTATCTTATACTTTATAAAAGTATTTCCATGAATAATTTAACAAAACATGAAATTTCTAATTGGTTAAAAAGAATTTTTCGCTGTTAAAAATGGTAAGCTAAAATACAGTAAGCTAAAGGAAATTATGAAGTTATTCAAATTATAGCGACCTATTCACAACCACAGTTTATAATCTAAAAATATATTACCCCGCGTATTTGGTATATGTCATGATGCCTCTTGCAGCCATTGATTTTAATTTAAGCTTAGCCAAATTAACCCATTGTTTGTTTTTATAAGCTTTACCTGCATTCACTTCGTTTACTATATGACGAACAGCATAATTATAAAACTTACGAGGATATGTTCTTTTAAAATCAATATCTCTGTCTGTTGAAGTTTCCCAAGGTAAATCTTTGATAAAATCATTTTCCACTTCAAGATATAATGGCGTTCCTTTTATTGGATATGCAACTGTTATAGTAAAAATATCAGGATCTGAATCTTTTAAATGTTTAATGGTTTCAAAAATATCTTCTTCGGTTTCACCCGGATATCCAACCATAATAAAGGTTCCGGCTTGTATTCCTTTGGCCTGTGCTTGTCTGATCATGTCTCTTACCTGAAGCACATCTACCCTTCTATCCATTAAATCAATTACTTTTTGTGAACCACTTTCAGCACCTATCCAAACTCTGAAACATCCACTAGCCTTCAATTCATCAATTACTTCAGCATTCATTCTATCTGCTCTGGTAATACATTCATAAGCTATTGATAAATTTCGCGATTCAAGCTCCAATCTAAATTCCTTTAACCATTTGTGACTTACGGTAAATACATCATCAACAAACCATACGGTATCAACCTGATAATTATTTTGTATCCACTCTAATTCATCAACAACATGTTTAGCACTTCTTCTTCTATAACTTTGTCCATATACAGCCCTGCTGCACCATTTGCAGCTATAAGGGCAACCTCTCATTGTATTGATTGATATCGCGCTGGTTCCATGTTTGGCTTTCCAGGCATCAAAGTATAATTGTAGATTAACTTTAGTTCTATTAGGTAAAGGAAGTTCATCAAGGTTCTTTAACTTAGTTCTTTCACCAGTAAAAACCGTTATTCCCATTTCATTTTTATAAGAAATTCCGCTTATTTTATCAATTCCATTTTCAGATTTACCATCCAAAAACTGAACCAATTCAAGCATACTTTCTTCACCTTCTCCCTGAATGATAAAATCAGCACCATTTTCTAAAAACTTATCAATATGATTGGTTACTTCAGGTCCTCCAAGAATAATTTTTGTATGTTTAAGCTTAGGCTCTGACTTTACAAATTGAATGGTTCTAAGCACATTTAATTTGGTCATCAAATTGGTATAGATGGCTAAAACATCAGGTTGAGTTTCTAGGATAAATTGCTTTTGTAAATCAAAACTTGAAAAAGTAGAATCGAATACTTCATTCTCATAACCATTTTTTTGCAACCATGCAGATATATATAAAATGCCTAAAGGAACATAAGGCCTCATGATCTCCAATTCTTTGGGATCTTCATTTATAAAATATCCATGTGTAAAAACTACTTTCATTTTTTTCTAAACACTAAATAGGTATGGTCTGCATAATCGCTTAAAAAGGAAAAACCTCCTACAAGACTTTCAGCAAATTGAAGAACAAATTTTAAAAAAGGAAGTTTTTTTATTAAAGGCTCTAAATATGACGGAGGAATAAGTAATCCAATTGGTTTGTGATTTATACAATTGAAGTCCTTAAATACATCTTTTACTTCTTCAACTGTATAACAATATGTCATCTGAAAACTATTATCTCCAAGACTTGCCAAATCAGGATTTTCTCTTCTAAATGCTTTCTTCGAATTTCCTTTTAATAAAAAATAGAGTCGCTCTATCCAAGATTTTTTACCCAATAAAACCATAATTAACAATGCATTGGGATTTAGAATTGCATTAAAATCATGGTTCAATTGTTTTAATTCTTCTTCATTGATACAATTTAATCCGGCGAAATTCGAGAATACTAAATCAAACTTTTTTCCTGTAAATACATTCTTTAAATCATTAAATCCACAGGTCAAAAATTCAGGATTAGTAATGGATGTTTCTTTTAGTTTTGCATAATGAATCATTTCAGAAGAAATATCAGTTGCTACAACCGAATATCCTTGTTTTGCAAGCCAAAAAGCATCAACTCCGGTACCACAATTAATTTCTAAAACCGATTGAATATTGGTTTGATTTAAATCTGATTTCAAATGATGCCAAACTCTATTTCTTTGCAGGATTCCAATTATACTTGAGGAAAAATCAGCATCATAATTTGCAGCAATTGTATTAAAATTGGCCTGCTGCATATTTTTTTATTTTAAACTTAGATTGTATAATTTGTATTTGCCTTAAAGTTATTAATCCAATTTGCTTCAAGCTAAAATTGTTATCTAATTGTTCCTTGGCCTTCCACTTTCTAAACTGATAATGAACCAATCTCTGTAAATGTTTGTAGAATCCTGCAGGATATGTGCTATTAAACATCACCAACAATTCATCAGAATCTGTCCAGTTTTGCTTTTGATTTAGTTGAGATTTTACATTCTCATAAAACTTTGTTCCGGGCAAAGGATATGAAACTGAAATGCCGATATCATATGGCATCAATCGTTTTACCATTTGAATGGTACTTTGTATGTCCTGAAAATCTTCACCTGGATAACCAAACTGAAGGAAAAAGCATGGTTTTACTCCATTAACTTTCATCAATTTTGTTGCTTCTTCTATTTGTTCAAGTTTGGTGCCTTTATCCATATTGTCTAAAATCTTTTGGGAACCACTTTCAGCTCCAACCCAAACTTCATCACAGCCTGCCTTTGCTAAATCTTTGATAGCATCATCTTCCAATAATAAATCAACTCTTGATTGAATTTTAAACTTGAACTTTAAGTTGTGTTGTTGAACCAATGAAGCAAATTCATTGACCCAGCCTGGCTTCAATCCGAAAATATCATCAGCAAACCAAATATGTTTAACATCAAACTTTTTATGTAACAATAAAATCTCTTCAATTACATTTTGTGGACTTCTTGAATTATATCGATTACCATAAATTGGCTTTGCACACCAGTTACATTTAAAAGGGCAACCTCTTGTAGTTACTAAGTTAATTGAAAAATATCCTTTGTGCTGTAGCCACATTTCCTGATAAGGATTCAAATCAATTAAATCCCAAGCTGGTAAAGGTAATTCATCTAAATTCTTTAAATTATTCCGACTTTTACTTTTGATTAATTCATCATCCTTTAACCAGATTAAACCATCAATATTTTCTAAAACACCATCCTGATTAATTAGATATTTACTCAATTCAAGTAAAGTTTGTTCACCCTCTCCTGCTATGATAAAATCAGCACCTTTTTGTAAATACTCTAAGGAATGATCTGTAGAATCAGAACTTGAAATCACAATTTTACAACCCAATCCTTTAGCAATACCAATCATTTCAAATGCTGCATCACGCATATTGGTAAGGCACATTTTTGTCAGATAGTTAAAGCCATCATCATATATTACAAATACCTTTGGCTTTAATTCATTAAGATATGCTCGAATATCATCAGCATTCAAGCTGAACATATTGTCATAAAACTTCAGATCGAAATTATTCTTCTTTAACAATGAAGCTGCAAATAATGGAGCTAAAGGTGCATATGGCGTACCCGATTTAAGTTGCTTTGGATCAAACTTGAGGAAATACGAATGTGTAAGTAACAAATCAGTCATGCAACTTTAAATTGAATTGTTTGTGTAACTGAGAAATACTGCTTTCCAACCTGGTTAAAACAACTTTTTGGAATTGTTGTGGATGATGTTTTGATACATATTTTCTTGAACGTAAAGCAGTATCAAGCGATTCTTCATCAAAGTTTTTGAATTTTGACTTCCACTTTTTAATGGTTAAATTCATAAAAAATGTATCGAAAAAATCACCTAAACTTCCGGATAGAATCTTTTCAAGGAATGATTTTAAATACAATTTCTTAGTTTGTAATTCCTCTTTTTGTTCTATTTTAACATTTGGTAAATAGGTATAAGCCCATTCATTGTTTTGTATCAAATCGTAATAAATTTTCTTACCGTTCATTGGTAACAAGGTAAGTAATTCTGTAGCCGTAAAAATATTTTTATCCGGGATTTCAAGGTGTTTGGTATCTACAAAATAGTTTACACAAAAATATTTATGGCTATTTAATAAAAATAGTTTTTTGAACGCTATGAGTAAAGTTCTAGTAATCCATAACCTTTGTGGTTCAGTTACTATAAAATAATCAATATCACCTTGTTCATCAACACAACCTTTTGACAAAGAACCAGAAATACAAACACTTCTAACAAAAGGAAAAGAGTTAATAATATTGGAATATTTAACCGCTTTCTTCATTAAAAGCTCAGCATATTTTTGTCCATTTTCTCTTTTAACTTCAAGCTCTTTCGAATTACTTAGAGAATAATATTGCTGATGGTTATATATAATTTTCTTCTCAGTTAAGCTATTTAATTCTTGCTGAATTAACTCAATTTGATCGGAAGAAATCTTACTAAATTTAATAATTTCAGAAAAAGTCAATGGAAATTTGAACAAATCAAAATAAGCCAAGGTCACTACAATTTTAGATTGAAGTGTATTTAGTTGGTTATTACGATTGACATTTTCGACCATTTTAACTTTTAAAAATTTGATAAATATAATTTAACTCTCCAAGAATTCTCTTTTTTTCAAGCAAGGAAAATTTAAATTTACTTTTCGAGCCAATTTCTTGAATTTTCTCAATATTACAATCTACTGATAATGACATGAAGACCTTGGAATCAGCATTTAAGTAATCGCCAATTTGAGAAAATAATTGGTAAAAATATTGAAATTCATCACCACAAAACCAAGCCATTTCTTCTTGATTTTGGGGATTTTTAGGATAAAAAGGAGGATTAACTACGATGATATCAAATGTTTGTTTTGGAATTTGAGAGAACAAATCTGAATGAAGAATCTGAATGTTAGATTTTAAATTTAGTTTATTGAACTCTAATCCATCAATAGCTTTTTGATTGATATCTGTTGCTAAAACCAATGCTCCTTTTTTAGCAAAATAAAATGAAATCAAACCGCTACCTGCTCCTAATTCAAGAAACTTTAATCCGGAAACATCTTCCTTATCAATGGTATTTAATAAAAACTTCGTGCTAAAAAAGAACGCAGGATGAAAAACTCCTTGTTTAATCAGTAAGTTTATTCCGCGATATCTGTACCTTCTATCTTTTTTAAGATACCAAATAATAACAGGTCCGGAAACATTTGTCAAAAACCATTTAAGTACCTTCGACATACTAAAAACCTTGTATTTCGGGTTGCCTGTATTTCCAGATTTTTTGAAGCGCTTTAATTTCATATGGATAATGAAATAAATTGCTTTTATATCTTAAACTAGACCACGCTTTGATTAGTTTTCTTTGATATGGCTTCATTCGAATATCTGAAACTGTTGGATAATATCCATTTAATACTGTTTCAAAATTCTTTATTTTATCAATCATTTCAGGAGTAAGCCAAGGTGTCAGAGGATTCTTTCGTAAATCAAAATTCTCCCAATCGTTACTCAGCCAATCTTCCAATTTTTGAGGGAATCGAAATCCACTTTCCAACACTTTATTATACATATCAGAGCCTTCAGTTGGCACCGGACTATAAACATAAATTATAATTTCAGTATCAGGATTTACTGCTTTTATCTGTTTGATGAAGTCTATATCAAAATCAATTTGTTGCATCACCTCTTTTTCAGTATCAGCAGGTGTTCCCAAAACAAATGAATATTCAGGGATGATGTCGAATTTTTTCATACGAGCTGCAAATTCAACAATTTGTTTACCGGTTTGAGTTCCTCCTTTGTCCATCTTTTTTAATACAGCATCATTTCCTGTTTCTGCACCAAAAAATATCATTTTACATCCAGCTTCACGCATCAATGCAAGTGTTTCGTCTTTGTATTTATTGATGGTGTCTATACGTCCTTCACCCCACCAAACCATTTGTTCATCTTTTATCAATTTAGAAAACTCGAGAACACGTTTTTCAGAAACAAAAAAGTTGTTATCATGAAACTCAATAGAATCGGCTCCCCATTTATCTTTAATTAATTTGATATCATGATATATCCCATCGGCTGACTTTCCTTTCCACTTAGCATTGTAGATAGGAACAACTGCACAAAAGGAACAAGTAAAAGGACAACCAAAACTACTATGATAAGCAATAGTTTTAGCACCTAAATAAGTTTTGCCTAAATAACTATCTAGGTTATAAATTTCATTTAGTTTATTATATGGTAATGGTTTTAAATCATCATAATTAACCAATTCAGCCTTTTTGGTTTTAATAATTTCTCCATTTTTTACAAAGATTAAATTTTCAATTTCATCAATGTTTTGGTTGTTCTCGAGTGCATTCAGTAAAGCAGGGAATGCATAATCCCCAGGACCATTTATTATATAATCAACATAACCCGATTCCAATACCGTTTTAAATTGATTTGATGCAAAATATCCTCCCCACACCATTACAATATGAGGGTATTTTTGTTTAATTAATTTCGCAAATGGAATTGCTTGTTTAAGCTGAGGACCAGGCATTACTGTAAAACCTACAAATTTTGTATGTTCAGTAATACTTGAAATTATCTTATTTAAAGGATCTATTTCTCTATTGCCATCAATAATTATCCAATCATATTTACCTTCAATTGAAGCAGCTACTTGTAAAACAGAATTGGGGATTCTGTATTTTTTGTCAGCACTTTTGGGATTAAATAAGATGACTTCGTTTTTTATTTCTTTATTCAATTTCCTGAATTTTTAAATGCAATTTAATTTAATTAAGCCATTGTTAGACTTGGTAATAGCAATTATAATGTTTTTTGGGGCATTTCTATTAATCCATTATTGCTACCACTATTTCACCTGTTAATATATCTTTTGTAATCAATTGTGTCAGGTGATTTTGAAAATCCTTTATTGGCATCCATTCAGATAATACAAGATTCATATGCTCATACTTAATAAAATTACACTTATAATTTCCAATTAAACTAAGGGTTTCTAAGCATTTGGTTGTATCGGTTATTAATGGCCGATTAAATTCAAAGCAGATGTACTTTATAGGTCTACTCAATCCCAGAAAAACCTCTGACTCATAACCCTCTACATCAATTTTACATAATTTAGGCACTCCAAATTGTTTGCATAAATTATCAAGCGTATTAACATTTATTTTCTCTTTAGTTTTCCAATTAAAATTAGCAAAGTCTTTATAAATAGAAACAAATTCTTCTGAAAGGGTTGAGCACTCATCAGTTTCATCACAAATCATAAGTTCAGCTACTTATTCTTCACTACCAATAGCTAGGGCCTGCTAAAAATCTTTATTTGAACTTATTATCAATCAATTAAACTTTTTTTTAATAATTTTAATGCAAGGTTTTAAGAACAATTGCTTAAAAATCTTTTCATCAAGTAAAATTAGTTTTCAAATTATTTAAAGACAGAAACAAGGTCATCTTTGTCGTTGCTGCCAAATTGAAGTATAATATATACATCTAATTTGCCAGCGTCTAAAATCTGACCTGTTTATGTCTTTTTCAGCAAGCCCTAACTAATTTCAATAAGTTAACATTATCATTTCCGGCAAACTTCGACTCGAGAATATTGAAACATTTTTGCTGGGGTTCAACTGCAACTACCTTTGCACCAAGTTTCAATAAAATATTTGTTCGTTCACCACTATTTGCTCCTATATCAAAGCATAAGTCATCTTTATTTACAAACTTTTTATAAAACCTAAGCATCTCTCTTTGCTTAAGAAATTTTCTTATGAATGATGGCAAATACATACTTGATAAAAACTAAATATCTGTTAAAAAGCACTACAACACCTTGAGCAGGCAGGTAATAATCCACCAGCTTGATTCAAATCCATTCTCAACTTTGAAATAATATTGCTATTCCAAATTTCTTTGAGATTCTGTTCATACAAACTACCAATTTTAATATTGTAACATCTCCCTTGAGCAGGTATAACAGAGCCATCTGACTTTATCATGATATTTCTTGAAACATCATTGCACTTTTTACCAAATAACTCTTCAGGTCGTAAATAGAATTTTTGCAATTGTTCAATCGAATCAATATTAGGAGAGAACCCGATTTTATAAGGATAAGAGGCGCTTTTAATCTCTTTAATCTGATTAAAAAGCAGCTCTAAGTCCATTTTATCAATATTGATTTCCATTGTATTAGAAAGTGTGGCATGGTAAGTATTACCCCAAGTTTTATTATGAAAATCTGCTATACTTTGTGGCGTAAAATTAGTATGCATAAATCCCAAATTTTTTAAAGGATAATTTTTAAAGTAATCTGCAAACTCTTTCATGCAAGCGATATTCCATTCTGTAATTGCAAAATATACTGATATGGCAGGATGATTTTTATTAGCAAGCAAAGCTTCGATTCCTTTAACTGCATTTTGAAATGACTTATTGTTTCCTCTAATTTCGTTATGAATATCTTGTGTACCATCTAATGAAATGGAAATTTCATTTAATCCTGAATCACATAACATATTGGCCTTTTGTGGCAGGGTTAGTCCATTGGTTGTAAGAAAAGTATAAAGTCCTTTTTCTTTTGCATACCGCAAAGATTCTTCCAAATGAATATACACCAAAGGTTCAGTAAAAGCATAACCCATTTTTACATTTGGAAAATAAGTTGCCGCTTGGTCCATTATTTGTTTAATTAACTCAATTGGCATATGAAGTGGTTTACTTCCTACTAAATTAGCTGAAAAATTACTCTCACTATAACCTACTCCAACATCACACATTTTACAATGTAGGTTACAGATATTATTTACCCCTAACACCAACCATTCAGGATTATAAAACAGGTGTTGTGGGTAAACTGCTGCATTGATTGATTTAACTTTACTTTTTATTGACATACACTATATCTTATCTAATTAAATCAGGCTCATATACTGATTTCTCTCTTGCTGAACTTGGTGGTTTTATTGTTTTGTAAGGTGAAAACGGCTCTACTTCATCTCTAAAATACAGAGTGCCAAGATAAGCAAACTCATCATGTGAATGTGTAGGAATATCTTTTAATCTTTCATTGACTTCCTTTACAGATAATCCCCACTCCTGGGCCAACCTATCAGCACTTGGCTCCATAAAACTTATGTATAATAATTCAACATAAGTGTGGTCACGCCACTTTCCAAAATCGATATCTGTTTGTAAAGTATTTCTATATGTAGAAAGTAAATTAATATTTCGATTTACAATGTATTTGAACGTTGCAGCATCATAATAATTCGGTTCATCAATTTGCACATCAAACAAGGTCTGAATGGTTGTTTCATGACACCATAAACACTTGGCTGGTTTTCCTGCAGCGCCTTTTGCAGCAGTTAACAAGCGGCCTATAGTATCATAAATTGCAAAGCGAAATTGACCATTAGCCATCAATTCCATCACCTCAAAAGAAGTTGTGCGACTTTTGCCCTCACTTATTTTACCTTCACATTCATTTGAAACATAAGACCAATTTTTATAGTTTAAAATATTGCTATCCGGTAAATCGATAATTCTATCATGGGCCGATACAGTTGACTTTGTAGCGGCAAATTGTTTAGGGTCAAACACTTTATTCTGTTTAAACTCATTAATTGAGGAAGCGATACCGGTTATTGCATAATAATGATTCGATGAATTCAAACATAAAGTAACAAATCTACCTAAATCAATAGCACCTTTTAGTTTGTATTCTTCACTTTGCTTAAATTGATAAATCAACTTTGAAAGTGCTAATAATCCCTGTTGGTGAAATCCTAATTTTTGAAAGTTAACTTTTAGTAAATTGTTATTCCAGACTATTGCCTCTTTAAAACTTCCTTTGGGCATTTCAGCACCTAAAAATATAAGTAACCAATTTAATCCAATTTCAGCTTTTAGTTTTGTATCATCCGGATAAGCTTTATTCCAACGAAGAACAAGGGTATATTGTTCGTTATTAATATTATCCTTAGCTACATTAGAATCTTTATTTTTACATGAATTAAAAAATAAAAACACAAGAATTACTGAGACAATAGTTCCAACAATATTTCGATAATTCCAATTTATCATCTCTTTAAACTTAACAATTCTAATCAAAAATAATTTCAATTATACAAGATAAAAATCTGATGTTCAAGGCTCGTAACATCATTTTTGTGAAAAAGGTTTAGTTTAATTCTATAGGTTAATTCATTAAAAATCTGAGATAAATTAAATAAAGAATTTTGCTTTTTCAAAAATGTAAACTCTTTTGATTTACGCTCTAAACTATTTAAAGAACTTAAAGCTGATGGTGGAAGATTATCAATATTAACCATATTCATACAATTGAAACCAGCAGATTTAAAAAAATTAATCCATTCATTTGATCCAATTAATTGTCCGGAACTTTGAATCAATCCAAAATTCTTCAAAGTTCTTTTATTGATTTTTTCAACCTCAATTTGAGACAAATTTTCTTTCCAAATTGCATCATTGGTAAAAAAAAGTCCATTAGGACTTAAAACCCTTTTCACCTCATTTATCAAAAAAATTAAATCATGATGTTTTAAAATACCAAGCACTGATTCGGCAAATACAACATCTATTGAATTATCTTCAAACGGTAATTTTTCTGAATTCGAGCTTTGGTATATTTGAATAGAATCTTGAAGTCCACAATATTGAATGCGTTTTTTTGCCATTTCAACCTGATAAGGATTTATATCTATTCCGATTAAATTGCTTATATTATTTGAAGCCAAACTTACTAAACTTGCACCGGTTCCACATCCTATTTCCAAAACAGAATTGGGATTACGTTTTAATATCTCCTGAATAAAAAAATCAGTGCTTTTTTTACTGCCAGGATGTAAGAAATCTGCTCCTCTTTTACTTAAATGATTGATATATTTCATATAAATCCAACAAACACTAATTCTCTAAATTCATCTTGTAAAGATAATAGAATCCGATTTTTTATCTTTATCAAATTGAACAAATACAAAAATCCTTTAAGCTATTTTGACAAATTTCGAAATTGGATTACTGTAAATAAATATAATTATCAATTGGGTTATCACATTTGCTAAAACCGCACCTTCAATATTCCAAACTAAAATCAAAAAGTAACACAAAATAAAATTTATAAGAACTGTTATAAAATTTATAATCATTGCACTTTTTTGTTTGTTCTCTTTGAAAAACAGAAATATTTTAAAAATATAAAAATAGGTTGTGAGTAAAAACAAAAAGCCCAAAACATACATGGCTAAACTTAAGTCAAATTGATATAAATACTTAACTAAAATATATACCAATAAAATTCCTCCTATAGAAATAAAAACACCAAAGACTGATAGAAAACTTTGAATTTTTTTATGTGAGCTATCTGGCAATCGATAAGCACTTTTCATAAATGGAATAAGTATGAAACCAGGTATGGCATGAAAAAAAAGCAATAAGCTGTTGAATATTTGATATTGGACTATTTCAATTTTTGGAAGCAACCATACTACACTTACCATATCAATTTTTTGCTGTAAAATTCCTGCAAAACCAATCATCATAAATGGAAATGTTCTTGAAAGATTCTTAAAGTCAAAGCTTATTGAATAACTGAAATTAAAAAGAAATTTAAACTTTAAAAGTAGTAAAAGTGCTTTTATAAAATACCCTAAACTTATTGCCAATAAAACATCAATATAGGAAAGTGTTTGTTTGAAGAAATAAATTCCTATCAAAGTGACAAGCAATGAAATTAATTCAGTTATAATATTAAAAACAAAATTCCTAAAATAAATTATTGGAGCTTCATAAGATTGTGTGAAATATTTTAAGACAATCCAAAGCACTAACAAAAAACTTTCAACAATAGAAACCGGAACAAAAAAAGCACCTATCAGAATAGGAATAAGAAATAGAATTCTTACGCTAAATGATTCCATCCACAGCTGGGTAATTTTAGACGGATGATTACTAAATTCTCTAATTAACATTTCTCTGTTTCCCCAGGCACACAGATGATTACCCAAAAACATATACAATTGTAAAACTGTAACTTGAGCCCACCATTCAGGGAAATAAAATCTAATAATGATGGTTGAAATGATAATGTTTGTGATATTCGGAAGAAACATGCTCACTGCATTTGTGAAAACATGAATCAATCTTTCGGTATTTTTATTTTGAATAAATTTCAATATCATTTCAGTGCAAGATAAGCTTAACATTAAAATTTAAAAACATTGGCTTTGCTTAAGAACATTTGATATTAGGAGAAAAATCATTTCGAAATATTTATTTAAATGAAATCAAAAGAAACAAATAATTCAGATAGCGACATTTGAATTTTAATTAAAAAATGTATTTTGCTTATGACCCATTCTAATCAATATGAAAAAACACTATTTCAACTTTGCACTAATTGTAACAAATACCCTTTTGCTGTTTTTAGTATTGAATATCATTGCTTATTTCATTCCCTCACCACTAAAAAAATATAATGAGGAACAAATCATTTCGAGTCCATTGGAACTTTTAAAACAAAATCCAAGTCTCCTACAAAAAATTCATGAAGGAAAAGACATTGATGAGATTTCTAATATTTATAAGTTAGCTCCAAATGTGAAGTCACATCCAACAATGGAATTTATGACAATTCCCACCTCAAATAAATTTTATCATGTTGGCAAAGAAAGTTGCAGATATAATGAATATGTTAATGATAACAATTTCAATCAAGTAATAAACAAAAGCACTTGGTTATTTGGAGGAAGTACTGCTTTTGGAAATGGAGTTTCTGATAATGAAACCATTGCTTATTTCCTAAACCAAAACGATTCAACAAATACCTATATCAATTTTGGAACTCCCAGTTTTCACCAAAAAATGGAAATTGAAAAATTGATACTATTGCTACAAAAAGGCTATCGTCCTTCAAGAGTTATTTTCTTTGATGGCCTAAATGATTTATATAAAATATCTGAAAGTAATTTTAATCCATTTGAAACTGCAAATAGGTCAATAAATAGCTATGCACATGACTTTAACCTTGGCACAATTGGAAAGAATAAAAGCCTATTTTATGGCCTCCCGGTGGTTAAACGTTTCTACGAGTATTATGCTTTTCAATTAGTATCTAATGATATTTTCTCCACCATAAATCTTGGGAACATTTATAATCAAAATTCCTTTTACAATACACAACCAATTTTACATTATTATTTAAATGAACTTAAATTACATCAATACAAAAACACCAATGAAACTTTGATTAAACTGTATCATTATTACAACGAAAATATTCAACTTCTGGAAGCTTTAAGTAAACAATATCATTTCGAGTATCACATTTTCTTTCAGCCAATTGGTTCATTTAATAATGAAAACCCCTTCATAAAAGACACTGTAGAATATAAAAGCAGTTTTAGATTTTATAAGAATGTAGAGCCAGTCTACCATAGTCTCATGAAATTCGTGAATAATAAAAAACTACCAAAAGCCATTGATTTATCACAAGCACATTATTTATGTAGTAATCCTTATGTTGATTTAACACATTATTCAAAACAAATGAATAAAAAATTGGCTGAACTGATTTTATTAAACATCAATAAAAGGCAAAAGAATTGAAAATCAATAAAATACTATAGCGTTATTTATAAATGAACCAGACTAAGAAGAAGGCACTATTTTAGTTTTATTTGTTTGATGGTATAAAAACCAACTCCTCTGTTTTCATCAGATAGATAGATTAATAAACTGTCATTGATAACATAAGTCTTCTCTCTTTTAAACTCATTCAGAATTGTATCCTGTATTAACTTTGAGGTTCTGATTTCAAAATCCAGTTTAGCCTGATGTACAAATGGACCATTAAAATCAAAACTATATAATTCCAAATGATTATCCTTTACTAAAAAATCATAGGTTAATAAAGACTTTTCAGTTTTAAAAAGGTAATTCTGGTTAAACGATTTGTTTTTAATTGGCATAAACAATCCCAATAAAATCGGTAAAACCAAATACCATTTCATTTTTACTTTTGAAGAAAATATCATTAAAAAAAACAAAGCTAATAATCCATACAATCGAGGAAATCTGAATGGGATTGAAAGCTCAGTAAACTTATAAATTGGAATGTTTATACATATCAAAAGGCAAACAAAAAATAAAGCCAATAAAGGTTTTTTATCTTTTAACAATGGATAAAAATAAATAGCAGGAATGATTAAAATTAATAAACTAAAACTGTTTCCATATCCACTTACCAGCATAGAAAATAGAAGCCAGATTGAAAATTTTAATTGAGTTGAGATATTTGAAAATGAAGCTAAAACAGATATACTAAAAATAAATATTTTGAAGATGAGTAAAACTCTTAAATACAAAGAAGGATTATTAAACCAAGCTTCAGGATTGTGTAATAAATCGGGAACAAAAATTGTTTTTAAAAATACTTGAACACTTTGATAATTGATGGCATAAGTATGATTGATTTCGCCATCAAATAATCTTGGTAATATCTCAAAAACATATTGAGTCCAAACATTCAATCCTACAAAGGGTATAGAAAACAAGACCAATCCAATATTTACAGCAATCAAAGCTAAAAGAGCTTTAAAATCCTTATTAAATAATAAAAAGAAAATAACAAATGCCGGACTAACTTTTAGTTGGATTGCTAAAGCCCAGAATAAGGACATGATCCATGTATTTCCATTTTGGTATTGATAAAAACCCTCAGTTAATAAGTACAAAATCAGGAAATAAGACTGGCCTTCAATTATGGTATTCTTATTTGGAATGAAAAATAATAATGGAATAATTGCCCAAAATATGGGTTTTAAATCCGATTCATTCTTAAATCGAACAATGGTAAAAATGAGGAATAATCCATTTAGAACATTCCAAAGCAATTTGGATATATCAGGAGTAAAGTAAGCAAATGGAATATAAAAAACAGAGGAAAATGGAGGAACCGGAGTATAGTTTAAATAAAAATGACTTTGACCAAGTTCAAATATTTTAAGGTTAAATGAAGCCGGATCGTAAATCCATAAACCCCAGTTTCCATCAACCATAAATTTTGAGCCATAGTAATAATTGCCAAAATCACCAATTGGCAAACCAAAGGATTTAATCACTAAATAAACCAACAAGAAAAGCAAAGGCAGGACAAAGTAGAACCTGTTTCCCAAATTTAAGATAAACTTCATCTGTTTAGTTTTTCATCAATTATCCAAATATAGCTTTTTGAAAGACTCTATTTATTCCTGTTTAAATCGTATGAAATTTAAATTCTTTGATGAGTATATCACCACATTTTTTCAAAACTATTGGGTTGAAACTCCTTATTGACATCTTCAAAAAGAGATTGAGACTTGTCTTTTAGCTTTAAATACTTTTTGTTACCAAATAATTTAGAGGTAAATGCAATTGGAGTTAGAATTAAAAAATAAAATAAACTAAGTACTATTTTAGGAACAATTAAAGACATTATCCAACCAAGTTTCATCCAGCTTTTTGCAATAAAATCATTCGCAACAGATGAAATCAAGGAAATCAAACCTATTGATATCGATGCATATAAAAAGAATTCATTACGTTGAAAAAAATAGATTAATCCGAATACACTTACTAAAGTTAAATTAACCTTATAAGGATTGAAATTCTTATCAATTATCATTCTAAAATAATGTATAAATAAATGGAGCAATGGCGCTTCCACTGCTAAAAACGATTAAAAATCCTATTAATAACAAGACTATTATGATTGGGGCCAACCAAAATTTCTTTCTTTCTTTTAAAAACAACCAAACATCTTTTATAAATTCCATAGTAAATAAAAGATTAAGGTAAAAAAGAAATTCAATAATCACAAACTTGTTCAGAATTATTGAGCTTAATTAAATATTTAATTCTTGTACTTTTACAATTTCAACTAAAAATAACTTTAGAAAATTAAAAAGCTTTTGGAAAGATTAATGTAACATTCGATTTTAAATGGCAAGAACTAATAACATTATCATAAATAAAATCAAGAATATACTGGTGAATATTGGTGTTATTACCGCCACTTTCTTATTAATAACCGGCTTATTCGAATTAGTTTATCGCTACTATTTAATTGACTTTTATTCAGCAGAATATAATTATTTAAACTCTTCAACTTTTAACAAGGAATGCAAAAAGAAAATTCTTGTTTTTGGAGATTCCTTTACTGCTTCAACCAATAGTTATGTTAAAATACTAAATGATTCATTCAATCAAACTTGTTTTATTAATTCAGGAATTCCAGGAATAGGTGCTCAAGAAATCAATTGTATTGCTTCAAAGCGAATAAATATGGTTAATCCTGATTTAGTAATTGTTCAGGTATATGTTGGTAATGATTTATTGGATATTAAAAAACCATTGAATTGGAACAGCAATTCCTTTATGAGAAATACTTATTGGTTCTTATCTGGTAAACTTTTCATTTTAAGATTACTAAATTATAAACTAGGTCAAGCAAAAAGCCTTTTAGGGAAGGCCGTGGAAACAGATTTTCTTAAATCGGATATTCCATTTTCTGAAAACAAAATGAGTAAAAGAGAGAAAATTTTAATTCAGGCTGATCCTAATTATTATGAAAAATCCATCAACTTAAATTCTGATTTTATACAACGATTTGAAACATTCAAAAATGAATTAAACCAAATTAATGAAACTTGTAAAAAACGGAATATTCCATTGGTTCTATTAATAATTCCGGCCAGTTGTCAAATTTCAAACTTTTACAAAAACAACCTAATTACATGTGGAGCAAGGTTTGATGAAAAGAATACCAGTAACCCTGAATATCAATTTCAACTTCAATTGGAAAAAGAATTTAAGAATCAATTTTATAAAGTCCTAAATCCACTACCCTATTTTCAAAAAACAGATTCACTTGGAAACAGAATCTATTACGAAAATGATTTACATCTCAACTATAAAGGTCAATTACTTTTATCTGAATATCTCAAATTAAGTTTAAAAGAAGAATTATCAGAATAAAATTGAACTAAAACGGATTAATCTGCTTGAAAATTCTTCTGCCAGATTTCTTTGTTTTGCCAGTTGATTTGCTCTGTTTTACAATACACAAAATTTCCAATAACCAGGTAATCCATATCTGTAGCCATAAAACATGAATAGGCTTCTAAAGGCGTGTTTACAATAGGTTCGCCGCGTACATTAAAACTTGTATTTATTAAAATTGGACAAGAAGTAATTTCATGAAAATCGGAAATCAATTGGTGAAAGGCTGGATTGGTTTCTTTATGTACAGTTTGAATTCGAGCGGTAAAATCTACATGTGTAATAGCCTGAACAGCACTTCTTTTATGATATAACTTATCGAACATTGATAAATCATTATAATCCAATGGAACTTGCTTTTTTAAATCACCATGAATTGGAGACACAAATAACATATAAGGAGAATCTGAATTCAATTCGAAATATTGATTAGCAAATTCTGATAATATTGCCGGAGCAAATGGCCTAAATCCTTCTCTAAACTTAATTTTTAAATTCAAACGCTTTTGCATTTCATCATCAGTTGCATCAGCCAAAATACTTCGGTTTCCCAAGGCTCTTGGACCAAATTCCATTTTACCTTGGAACCAACCAACAATGAACTTCTCTGATAATTTCTGTGCTATGAATTTAGTTAAATCATTGAATTGAGTATAATGAGTATATTTTGCTTTAACTGATTTACTCATTTTTAATATTTCAAAATCGGCATATTCAGGACCTAAATAAGCACCACTCATTGAATCATATTTTTCTGAAATGATTCTATTTTCTAAAAAGTATAAATGATGAATCGCTAATGCAGCACCAAGAGCTCCACCTGCATCTCCTGAAGCAGGTTGGATATATATTTCTTTGAATATATTTTCTTTAGCTAATTTACCATTTGCAACACAATTTAAAGCAACTCCACCCGCTAAACACAAGTAATCGGCACCGGTTATTCGTTTTGCTTCTTTAGCCATTTTAATCACTATCTCCTCTGAAATTAATTGGATAGCTAAAGCTAAATTACAATGCTTTTGTTCGATTTTACTTGTTTCATTTCTTCTTTCAAATCCAAATAAATGTTTCCATTTTTTGTCATTTACCATTCTTAATCCATAAGCATAATTAAAAAACGATTGATTCATCCAGATAGAACCATCATCTTTAATTGCAATTAATTGATTTTTGATAATGGATATAAAAGCCTTGGTTTCATCTGAATCAGCATTTCCATAAGGTGCTAGTCCCATTAATTTATACTCACCTGAATTAACTTTAAAGCCAAGAAAATATGTAAATGAACTGTAGAGTAATCCAACAGAATGCGGAAAGGATAACTCCTTTAAAATTCGAATCTTTTCATTTTCACCAAATCCAATTGAAGAGGTGCACCATTCCCCCACTCCATCTATTGTTAAGATTGCTGCACTTTTAAAATTAGATGGATAAAAACAACTGGCAGCATGTGACAGATGATGTTCACTGAATAACAATTTAAGTTTTTGATTTTTGTTAAACTCAATTGATTCAAGTTCTTTTAATATACGGCGTTTTAAAAATAGTTTTTCATTTAACCAAACCGGAATAGATGTTATAAAACTCATCAGACCCTTTGGAGCAAAAGCATAATATGTTTCTAATAGTCTTTCAAACTTCAAAAAAGGTTTATCATAAAATACTATTGCATCCAATTCATAAAGAGAAATTCCAGAATCTTCAAGGCAATATTTAATTGCGTTAACAGGAAAATCTGCGGTGTGTTTGACT
Source organism: Vulcanococcus limneticus LL (assembly GCA_943361925.1). Classification (GTDB taxonomy): domain Bacteria; phylum Bacteroidota; class Bacteroidia; order UKL13-3; family UKL13-3; genus CAISCU01. The sequence goes on from CALRIT020000012.1 coordinate 55,321, forward strand.
CTTGTAAAACGCTCTTCCTGAGCAGCAACAACAACTTTACCATCTATTAAGAGGGATGCTGCAGAATCATGGTAAAAAGCAGAAATTCCTAGAATCTTCCTCATTTAAAACTTATGATATTTTCACGAAGTAATTTGAAATTAAACCATTGTATTTTGAAAATCTGAACCATAATAAATCAAAAACTAAACAGCCTTTTTATCACCAAAGAGCAATAATTTTATTGTTTTAAATATGATTAAAAAATCTAAAAATATGGACCATTTTTTCATGTAAAATAAATCCAAGCGGACTCTATTGTGTAGGCTTCTTCTTTCAACAATTTCACCTCTATAACCGAGAACCTGAGCCAAACCTGTTATACCAGGCTTTACAGCATGACGAGAATTATAGGATAAAACTTCTTTTGAAAATTCAGAAGTATGAAATAACATATGTGGTCTGGGCCCAACAATCGACATATCTCCTTTTAAAACATTATAGAATTGGGGTAATTCATCTAAACTAAATTTTCTTAAATATTTGCCAGCAAATGTGATTCGCATATCATTTGAACTCGCTTGTTTTTTGTTAGCTTCAGAATTCCTAACCATACTTCTTAACTTCCAGCAATTAAAGGTTTGATTATTATATCCTGTTCGGGCTTGAACAAAAAAGATACTTCCTTTTGAAGTTAACTTGATAATAATAGCTAATAAAGGGAGTAACCAAATCAGAATAAAAACAGTTATAATTAACGATAAAACAATATCAATCAATCGTTTAAAAAAGATATTAAAAGTAATATCCAAAGGATATGTTGTTGATTGAATACTCTGGCTTAAAACAATAGGCTGAGGCGAATAAGATTTCTCTTTAGGTACAAGTATTTGAGTAAATTTATCTGCTTCAGAATTATGCATAAAATCAAACTTACTGAAATATTTCAAATTAAACCTGATTTAAACATACATAAATATCAACAATCAATTTAACAGTTTTTTATTTTGAATTTTAACAATATCTAGTATTACAGCATCAATTTTATTTATCAAAAATCATTTTAAAAAAAAAATCAATTGAGTAAATCCATTTTGATTTTACATTGATAATAAATTATTAAACAAGACTAATTTATTCCTGATATTCTGATTTAAATGAAGAACTCAAACTACTGAAAATCATTGCAAAAAACATATAAAACACAATCCCCTTATTTGTACTCAAAGAAGATTCACTCAAGAAGAAAAACATATTTAGAAATACAAAAAGTATATACAAGTTATTGTTGGACCTGAATGCAAAAATTAATTGTCGAATAAGCATTAGAATAAAAAGCAAAAGGCCAATCAATCCTAATGAAAAAAACATTTCTACATATTGATTATGTGGACCATATCCTAAATAACCGGTATCTTTAAGAGTAGGATTACCTACATACATTCCTGAATTAATGTATTCAGTATTTAATAAATTTTGAAAGTCACTTATACCAACACCGAATAACCAATCATTTCCTCTATCTAAAATATTATAACAATGTTTCCATATTGTTAGTCGTAACGTTGTACCGGTAAACGGAGTATCATAGCTGTACTTTTCTAAATTTACAACTTGTAAATTGGAGCTAATTTCAAATAAAAATCGATTCTTAACTTGAGGTATAAAAAACACAGTCATGGTCAATAAAATCAAAGGTATCAGGATATAAAATTTCTTATTTACACTGAAATCTTTATTAGCAAAAACGAAGTAAATCAACCCAAAACACAAAATAAACAACATCATTTTTGAACTAAGTAAAATCAATCCTAACAAGAAAAAAAGAAACAAAACGATGATTAAAATGTGGTATCTACTATCAGAATTTTTGTAAAAGTAAATCAAAGTAAATAAAATAAACACAATATAAGCAGAGAGATAAACTGCATTCATACGAATATTTCCGGCCAAAGAATGATAAAAAAAACTATTCAAATTACCTGTCAAAAAATATTGGTAAGTTGATGCTATTAGTGCATAACTAAATGCAATAAAAACTCCAATTATAAATGCTATCAAAATTCTCCGAAATACAATAAAATCAATTGGTTTAAATAGAAGAATCGGGAAAGCTAAAAAAGCAAGTTTACGTTCTAAAATAGATGCGTTTTCATTGGTATTATCTGAAAAAATTGCACTTATTAAAATTATCAAATAAAGTAATAAAAAGTACTTGTTTAATTCATTTTTCAAAAAACCTTTAAAATGAGAAATAACTTTAGCTTCTGCCAAGTGATTAGCTAGAATTATAAAAATCAGAATATTGCTAAATAAAAGAGGAAATGGCAACGAGAATGCCAATAGCATCAGCAAAAAATAATGTGCTTTTTTATGAAACTCTAATCGGGTCACAATTTCAATGATTTTTTCATGAGTGACTCATACTCATCAATGATCAATGTCCAGTTGTACTTTTGCGTAATTTTATTTGCATTTTGTTGAATAGCTTCAGAAAAAGAATAATTACGATTCATACAAGTTACAATTTCATCAGCATCTGAAAAATATATAGCATCATCGCCCAAAACTGATTTATTAAACTCGTTGTTATGAGCACATATAGGCGCATAAGAAGCCATAGCTTCAAGCAAAGATGGATTTGTACCACCAACTGAATGCCCATGAAAATAAAGAGAACAATAATATCTAAGGTTATTTAATTCAACCAAATCATAATTCGGACCCAAAAATTTAATCATTGGATTTTTGTATTTACTGATTAAGTACTGACCAAATTTATTTTCAGAATTTCCGATTAAAATCAATGGTTTATCCGAAGCGGATTTTAAATAACCCTGAATGATAATTTCGAGATTATTTTCCGGTTCAAAACGTGCAATTGCTAAATAATATTGTTGCTTTACAAGATTGTATTTACTAAGAATTTCCTCATTTGGATTATTAAATAAAGTTGCACCATAAGCAATATAATCAGCATTTAACTGGTACTTTTTGAAAATATAATCTTTGATAGCCATTGAATCCGCAATTAAAAAATGACTTGATTCAACGGCCCATCTTTCAGCTATTTTTAAAAATCTTTGAACCATTGGACTGTATTTTGACCTCATCCACTCCATACCATCCATATTTGTAATGATGATAGAATTTTCGGGCAAAATGACTTTCCAAATTGAATTACTGGTATAACCTAATTGTAATAGAATATCAAAATTTCTTGATCGAGAATCGACGATGCAGTTAAAATCATAAATAAATTGACCGGCCGTTCCAATTTTTGATTCTGGGTCGTAACAAGTTATAATTTCAACCCCGTGAAATTTTGTTTTTTTATAAGGATGTAAAGACGAATTATAAACCCAAACCTGATGTCCACGATTAACCAATTCAACAGATAAGAATTCAGCCAACTGCTCAAAACCCCCGTAATGATTGGGTATACCTCTAGATCCAACAATTCCAATTCGCATTTTCAACCTAATTTAAAATTAAAATAATGCTTAGAGCTGGAACTGCCAAATAATTTACTTTTTATTTTTGCAATACTGTCAAATAAAATAGTCAATAACTTCTTCAAAGGATCATCATCTGGTGTATGCAAATCAGTAGTTTTAGTTTTTAATTGTTTGATAAAAAATCTTCCAGTCTTTATGAATCAATGAATCTTTAATACCTTTTTATAAGCAGATAATGTTTGTTCAGCTGCTTTTTCCCAGGTAAAATTATTCATAACTCGTTCTCTTAATTCAGTCTTAACATCTTCATTAAGAGCTTTCTCAAGAGCAAGAGCAATAGATTCAGGACTTTCAGGATTACAATAATAAGCCAAATCTCCAAAATATTCCCGAACATCACCTTTATCAGTTACTACTACATTACAACCCATTGCTGCTGCTTCCAAACTTGATAATCCTGTAGTTTCAAACCAACTAGGTAAAATATGAACTTTAGCTTTACTATAATATTCAATCAATTCCTCCTGTTTAATATAGGGAATAAAGCTGATATTAGATGAAGCTTTTCTAACACACATCTTATAATAAGATTGCTGATTGGAAGATGCTTTGCCAATTAAATTTAAATGATAAGGTTTACCGTAAAGTGCCTTAATTAGATTAATCTGGTTTTTAAGTCCTTCAATTCTTGCTACGCATAATACTTCATCATTTCTTTTTTGATATGATAAAGAATCTAAATTAAATAAATCAGTATTTACAGCATTTACAACTACATGAAAAGGAGTTTCAATTTTAAAATCTTTGGCCAATCTTTGGTATTCATTGTTTGAATTAGGCAACAAATAAGAAGCATTTTTTAAAAGATATTTTATTGATTTTTTATGTCCCCAAATAAAATATTTAAATGAACTTACCTTTTCACCTTTTAATAAAAATTTAGCTGCATTTTTTGCATAAGAAATAAAATGCTTAGAGAAAATTTTAGCCAATAATCCAATTAAATCCTTTCTGTGGAACCTATCGAATTCACTGTAATCAACGTAAATTGTTGAAATTACAAAAGGCTTCTTAGACTCAAAAACATGTCCTAAATGGTCTTTACAATCTATTAAATTAAACAGATGTAATAAATCATACTTTGAATAATCAATATCACGCTCATTCGATAAAACAATATCAACTTCAACACCTAATTTATTTAAAAACAAAGCAGTACTTTTCACCTGAATACTATCACCTCCGGGATTTGAGAATAATGTTGATCTGGCTAAAAAAAGTATTTTCATATCGATTATTGGTCGCAATATGCAAAGAACTTATAAGTTTTTGCAGGATTAATCAATGAAAACAAAAATCGATATAAGTAATCTGAATTAATTACCTGAAAACCAAACTGAAACTCTAAGAATAATCTTGATTACAGAAAACAAAAATTTTATTAGGAATCTATCAGAATATAAAAAGTTCAATTTGCTTTCAAACAATCCAATTTGCCTAGAATTGACTAATTTAAAAAGTAATACATATATTTAGAGGCCAAAATTTAAACTATTGCCATTTTTAAAATGACAACAACGAATGAAAAAATTAGTATCAGTATAGTTACACCTTGTTTTAATGAGGAGGAAATTATCATTACTTTTTTAGATGAGTTGATTGAGAAAATTAAAGATTTACCAATTGATTTTAATATTGTAGTTGTTGATGATTGCTCGTATGACAATACTTTATCGGTTTTAAAAAGCTTTGTAATTAATGCTGATAACATAAATTTCTATATCCTACATTTAAAATATAATGCAGGACATCAACAGGCAATCTTTCAGGGGATTTTATTTCTTAAAGAATTAAAACAAAGTTATGCTATCATCATGGATTCAGACGGAGAAGATGCTCCGGATGCGATACCATTGCTTGCAGAGCAAATTAATTTTGATATTGTAGAAGTAAAAAGAGGCCAAAGAAGTGAAGGGGTAATTTTTTCTACCTTGTATTATTTTTATAAAATCATTTTTAGAACAGTTACAGGTAAAAGGATGAATTTTGGTAATTTCTGTATGTTAAATGAAAAGTTAATCGAAAGGATACAGCTTACTTCTTTTATTCATTTACCGGCTTATTTGCTCAAACAAAAAGCCAAAAGAACCAATATTGTTTACAATAGAAAAAAACGAATAAATGGTAAATCCAAAATGGGTTACAAGAATTTACTTTTACATTCATTTAAGTCATTTATTGAGTTTGGTGATGATTTGTTGCTTTGGTTTTTAAGGATTTTTGTACTTGTACTCATTCTGTTAGTAGCAACTTCAGTTAATTTATTATATCAAAAGTTTATTACACATACTGCTATTTTAGGTTGGTTTAGTACCTTATCATTAGGACTATTAAATCTAACCATTCTTTGTTTGGGATTTTTTGTAATGGGAATATTATTGCTGAATTTAATACATCACAGAAACAAGGACCTTCAAAGTATTTATACAATTATCAGAAAACCGAATCTATAAAACACAATGACAAAATCTGAAAAAATAATTCTATATATAATCCTGAGTGTTGGACTTTTATTAAGATTTTACCATTTAACATTTCAAAGTTTATGGTTGGATGAATTGCATACCATGATTGAAGCTGATCCTAAACTTAGTTTTAAGGACCTCTTTAATTATTTGTCTTGTTGCGACCAACATCCGCCACTTTTCTTTTTATTGGAAAAAATCTTATTTATGATATTTGGCCATTCTGAATGGGTTGCAAGAGGATTAACAGCAGTGGCAGGTACAGTAAGTGTTTGGGCTATGTTTTTATTGGGGAAAGAGTTGTTTAATACTAAAACCGGATTAACTGCAGCAGCTTTTACCAGTGTAAATTATTTTGGAATATTTTATTCTCAGGAAGCCAGAGGATATATACTTGCCTTTTTATTTGCAATTTTATCTTTTTTATACCTGGTTCGATTGGTTAAAAATCCGGCAAGAAAAGAAATATTATTATTCAGTCTGTTTACTTTATTAATGATGTTTTCCCATTATTACGGGCTATTTGTAGCATTTTCAGAAGCGGTAATTTTAGGAACACTTTGGTTATTGGAAAAAGAAAGGAAATCAATTTTATTTAAATCAATCTTAGGAAGTTTTCTGTTAATTGGATTGGTTTATTCGATTTGGGCTCCATTTATTTTAGACATGAAGTTGATTCGTTCATTCTGGATTACTGATGTATCGCCCAATTTTGCAACAGATTACTTTTTTGAATATTTTGGAAATTCTGATTTATTAAAACCATTTTTACTCTTGTTTTTAATTGGATACTTTGTACAACTTTTTGTTGTAAAAGGTACCATCAAGGATCAACCATTTCTATTTGGATTTTTTATCATCGCAGGATGGATATTTATCACCTACCTAATACCTTATTTAAGGTCGATTTATGTTGTACCTATGCTATTTCCAAGATATACGATTGTGGTTCTACCTGCAATTTTATTGATACTTGCATCTGGTGTTCAAAGTCTGCAAAGCCAGCTTATTAGAAATCTATTAATTGGCATGTTTATTTTCGTTTCATTACTTGATATTATTGGAGTTAAGAAATACTATTCAATTCCGAGCAAAACTCAATTTCGTGAAGTAACAGCCTTCATTGCCAATCACAATGGACTAAAATTACCAATTATTAATCCCGGTACAGCTTGGCATTTTCAATACTATGCCAATAGAAATAAAATTGGCAATCAGCTATTAGGAGAAAATACTAGTTTTTTAATTGATTCATTTATACAAGCCAAAAACACAAAAGGATTCTGGCTTGTAGGTTCGCATAATAATCCTCCTAAACTTAATGAGGAACAACAAAAAGCAGTTTCATCAAACTACATTTTAACTGTTGACTCAAACTATTTTGATTCCTGGATACAACAGTATGTTTCAGTTAATGCATTATCAGGAAAATATACAGCAGTCCAATTTCATAAATCTTTAGTATTTAATTTAGACAAACAAGATTATGTAGTTTTATGGGATAATAGTAAAGTATCGTCTGAATATTTAATGCTTAGAAAAGGTAAATATTCATTGAAACTATTCTCAAAAGGAACTCCGGTTAATGGAGAATATCCTAAAATTAATATCTTATTAAACCAGAATAAACTTGTAGAATACATTGCAAAACCTCAAGTTGAGCAGATTGACTTTACATTTGAAACAGATGGTTCACCAATTTTATTCGGATTTGAAATGTTAAATGATTTCAGTGCAAATGGTGAGGATAGAAATTACTTTATTCAGAAGGCTTTTGTATCGAGAATCGATTAAACTTTTTAGTTATATCGAATTGTTCAAAGGCTGAAGAAAATACAAGAATCCAAATAACATATTCAACATGACTTGTGATATAACTGCCTGTAAATTGGTAGATAAAAACAAAAAAGAATAAAACAGTTCGATAATAATTATTGAGAACATTGGTTTTGAAAAAGAAATAAAAAATCAAAACAAAACGTATAATCAAACCAAAAATTCCAAATATAGCAATGGTTTCAGCAATAGAATTTGGGATTCTTACTACTTCTAAATTACCCCAATACTGGTAATATTTCTTTACAACATCGTAGGCTAAAATCTTAACTTGTCCTAGCCCGCTTCCAAACCAAAGGCTTCTTTCTTTTGCAACTTTCCATGCAATTCCGAAAGATTCAATAGTTCTTCCTCTGGTTGATGTATCGATGCCATAATAAATATTGTTTAATCTTACAAAAAGAGGATTATTTGGAAAAAAGATTACCAAAATTATTGTAATGTTTACAAATAAAAATAAGCCCAAAACTAACCAGGAAAAGAATCCTTTTTTATAGAATATCTTTTGAAAATGAATGAGATATAAAATGAAAAATGAAATAAACAATGCCCCTAAAACACCCAATGACAAAGATAAAAACAAAGGGAAACAAGCTAAGAACAACAAACCTGCTGATGATTTATTATTCATCCCCAAAAAGACTTTCAATACATAATAAATTGCTATAGGAGCAAAAAGAAATGAATAATAGGAAGCTTCGAAAGTAAGTAATGAAAGTCTATAGAATCCTTCAACACTTTCGGTAAATTTATTCATGTACCAAAGTGTTTCTTTATAAGGAGTAAAATAAACAAAACAAGCAAAAAGGGTAAAAGCAAAATTGGCAACTAAAATCCTTTTAAAAATTTGGCCTATGTTTTCGTGATTTTGAATAAAATAAAGAAAGCTATAAGCAAAAATATAGGTGCTGACAAAAAGAATATTTGAAACAATAAATGACTTCCATTCAATACCTAAAATTATATGTACTAAATCGAATGGCAATAAAAAAACAAACAATGGCCATAAAACCGGCTGCTTCTTTTTATAAATTAACCATACATATAAAAACGGACTCAGTAAGTTGGTAAATAACAAACCTCCCGGCAATCCAGCGTTATTAAAAAAGAAAAACAAATATGCCATGAATTGGCTCTTATTTATCTTCAAAATCCAACCTCCTTTTTAATAATGCTGATAATTGAATATTGCTCATTTTAAAATAAATAAACCAAAATGAAACAACAAATAATCCAAAAGACAACAGTTTGTAAATCATAGTATCCAATTGCCCAATAATTATAATAAAAATTACAGGCAATAAAGGCAAAAATGCATGCTGAATTTGCTTAATTCCAATAATCAATTTATGGAATAAATAATATTGAATGGGTGTATTAATTAAAGTAGCTAGAACCAATCCCCATAATAAACCAATTACTCCATTAAAGTAAAAACCAATAAGCATTGAAACTATCAAACTCGATCTTAGAATAAGTTCAAATATTGAATTCAATTTTAATTTTTCACTTCCATTTATAAAATGATATGGAATGATATTGAGTACCATTAAAGCAATAAAACTCAAATATATCTTCATATACTCAATAGAAAATTTGTAGGTTTCCGGGCCAAGCCATTTTTCAAAAATGAAATCACCATAAATAAATAAAAAGGAAATGATGAACCAACCTAAACCTGCAATAAAAACTCTTGAATTTAAATAGATAGTTGAAAGGCTTTTATTTAAAGCAGTTAGTTCTGAAACTTTTGGAAATACAAAGGAGCCAAAAGTGAGTAAAACATTGTGAATCTGGCTTCCTATTAAAGCCGCAATAGAATAATAACCAACTGTTTTCAAATCGGTTAGAGAGCCAATTATTAATCTATCACTTAAAAATCCTATCAAAGCAATTACACTTTGTAACCAGAACCATCCATTACTTTTTAAAATCAAACTAAAATCCGGTTTGTTTAATTTTCGAACTGAGAAGCGGAGTTTTGTTAGTTGATAAATAGTAAAGGCTTGTAAAACTAAATTCAAGCAGTTGATAAACAAGGTTACTTTAACTATAACTAATAATCCATATCCAAAATAAACAACAATTATTGCTGCAATTAAAATAGATAATCTCGATACCATTGTTAATCTTGAAGAGATATCAAATCGCTGAAACCCTTTAAATACAGAAACAAATACCTGTTCAATAAATTTTAATCCTGCAGAAGCTGAAAATAATACAAGTACAAGCATTGCATTACTCATATCATTGTCCGGAATATTTAAGAGATGCCAATAAGGAATTGCAATGCTAAGAACCAATCCCAATAAAATGCACATGAACATTAAAAGAATGCTTAAAGTAATATTTCTATTAAAAGCAACTTGAATTTGATCTGAAAACTGAATAGCATTATACTTAGAAACTTCTTTTATGGTACTATCACCAACACCGAAATTTAAAGCATTCATTAACTGAACCACAACATTAATCAACATCCATAAACCATATTGCTCAGGCCCCAATTCTCTGATAAAGAAAGGAGTAGCCAAAATCATAATCAAAGGATAACTGATTAAATCTAATGCGGTCCAGGTGATATTTTTAAATGTAGAAATTGAAATCAATTTGGGTTTTATGAAAAATATAAAAACGAATATATCAGAACTTTATTAAAATATATTTTTTTAGATACTTTCGTAAAAATTGTACTAACTCAAAATGAGCGAAAATAAACAGGAAACATCTTTTAAAGATGATGAATTTGATTTGGAATTATTGGCCTCAAAATTATGGCGTTTGTATAAAAAGGCTTTATATAAGTTATTTTATCCGGTAAGACTGCTTTGGCTAAACCCCAAAAAGTTAATCATCAGCATGGGTATCGCATTCACCCTTTCTATCATTTTGCGATTTACTATCCCTCCTATTTTTGAAACGAAGTTTATCATCAAACCTTTTAATGTAACTGATATCGTAAGTATTATGATGTTAGAAGACTTAAACACAATGATTAAGGATGATAACTATGTAGATATAGGTAAGCAGCTTAATTTAGATGCAGAAGTTTGTGAAAATCTCTATAAACTTTCAAATAAGGCATTTTTTAAAAATGAATTCAGAAAAGACACCATTATTGGGATTGAAATCACTCTTTTATTAATGAATCCAAGGCTTGTTGATACATTTCAAAATGCCATTTTAAATAATTACCTGGAGGAAAATGAATTTTATAACAGAACGATTAATATCAGAAAACAAGAATTAGAAAATTTAGAAAAACTATTAATCGAAGATATTTTAGATAATGATAGTTTAAAAAGAGTTGTTACAACCAATGTACTTCCAAGAAACGGCGGAGGTGGTTTTGTTTATGGTGAACCATTAGATCCACAAAAGGTCTATCAATCGGGTTACGAGCTTCAGCAACAACTTTTAAAAGTAAGGACAGCTAAACAATACAATAGAAGTTTTGAACTTGCAAAACCTGGTATTGTTCGATTAAAACCTTATTTCCCAAGAATGATAATTGTATTCCCAATATTAGCATTTATTGCCCTATTGTATTGTATGTTTAGTAATTTGAAGGTTTATCATAAAGAATAAAATTTATTCAATTTTGATAAAATAATTATCGTAGAATTTCATTCAATTAGATAAAACCTTTTCAGATTCTTTAATCTATCTCATAGTAGTTCAGGTCTTTGCTGAAACTTTCTTTGATGAATAAAGTTGATAAGAAAGCCAGAACAATACATACCATTCCAACGATTAATGCTGCATTTACAATTGGCATTGATTTAGATAATGCTGCAAAACTTAAGGTAATTGGGACCACTGCACCTCTTACAAAATTTGGGACTGTATTCGTTACTGTTGATCGAATATTTGTTCCAAATTGCTCTGATGCAATTGTAACAAACAATGCCCAGTAACCAGTCGCAAATCCAAGTAAAAACGACATCAACTTAAAATAGGTAATGCTTACATTTCCATTCATTAGATAAACCAAAAGCAGGATGAATGAAAATCCAAGGTAAATTAATACCACCTTTTTTCTACTTTTAAAGTATTGGCTTAATAGGCCACTAATTAAATCTCCAACCGATAAACCTAAATAAGCAAACATTACTGAATCAGCCACATTTACTTTTTCTATCATCCCAAAATAATCGCCAAATCGTGCAGAAAGATTCACCAATACACCAATCGTAAACCAAATAGGCAAGCCAATCAGAATACAAGCCAAATATTTAAAAAACATATCAGCTCTTGTAAACAATGAGAAGAAATTTCCCTTTTTAATATGCGTATGTTCTTTCAAACTGTTGTACATCCCACTTTCATAAGCACCTGCTCTTAATAGTAAAAGAACTAAACCCAAACACCCTCCAACTATATAAGTAGTTTGCCATGAAAACTCCTTTCCAACCAAACCTGCAACAACTGCACCCAATGCACCAAATGTTACAATAATCATGGTTCCATAACCACGTTTTTCTTTTTCCATGTTTTCGGCTACAAGCGTAATTCCAGCACCTAATTCACCTGCTAAACCTACACCTGCAATAAACCTGATGATACCATATTGAGTAATATCAGTAACAAATGCATTTGCAATATTAGCTATTGAATAAAGAAAGATAGACCCAAATAAAACAGATACCCTGCCTTTTTTATCACCTAAAATACCCCACAAAATTCCGCCTAATAACATACCGGACATCTGTAGATTAAAAAGTTTGATTTCTTGTTCTTTTAAAGCATCACCAAAAAAGCCTAGGTGTTGTAGACTGGCATTTTTAACCACATTAAAAACAATGAGGTCGTAAATATCTACGAAGTAGCCCAATGCTGCTACTACAACTAATAAGTGAGTTTTATTTTTTAAATCCATAATGCTTCTGCTTTTGTAAAGAAAAAGGAAGCAATTGTAAAATACAAACCTTATTTAGATGAGAACTAAACTAATGGAATGAATTTCAAAATTTCGGCTAAATAGTTTGCATCGATTTCATCAAAAGTATTCAGGAATTCGCTATCAACATCCAGTACAGCCCAAATTTCATCGTTTTTAAAACAAGGAATTACGATTTCAGACAATGATGCACTGCTGCAGGCGATATGACCCGGAAACAAATTGACATCGGGTACAATAATTGTTCTTTTTTCTTTCCAGGAACTTCCACAAACACCTTTACCTAAGGCAATGCGAGTGCAGGCAACAGGACCTTGAAACGGACCTAAAACCAATTCCTGATTTTTTACAAAATAAAAGCCAATCCACCACCAATTGAATGCCTGTTTAAGGGCACCACAAATGTTGGCAAGATTGGCTATTGTATCCTCTTCATGGGCAACAAGTGCCTCAATTTGAGGAAGAAGACTCTTGTAAATTTCTTCCTTTGAACCTGATTTTAACAGGATTTCCTGCATATTACTTAGCAGTTACTGTATCAGCCGGAGCAGCAGTAACGGTATCAGCCGGAGCAGCTTCATCAGCAGCAGAAACATTTGCTCTGTTTACTGAATATTCAGCATTTTCTGATTTGTATTGCTCATTAGCATCTAAGGTTTTTTGAGCTTCTTCAGTTCCATAATGGCAAGCTGTTAAGCTAGCAGAAATAATAAAAATGGCTAATAACTTCTTCATGAATTTTATTTTATGCGGTGCGAATATAATAATATTAATAAATGTAACTACTCTATTTTAATTCAAATTCAGTTTGACCTATTTTGAAACCTTCGCAATACAAATCAGCCTTGTATTTTCCGGCAATTAACTGACTACCTGAATTCCAATAAATTGCAACATTTTGAGCTGTTTGATTGAATTCAATTGTTTTTTTAGAACTATATAAAGATTCCTCATTTTGGTAAACAAATGTTCCGGAACCTGCTAATTGATTGTAAATGGTAGCTCCATCTGGTCCAACAATTTTGAGATAAATCTCCTTATTACCCTTTTCTGAAACATAATTTTCGGCCAAAGTGAAACTGACTTTAATTTGCTCAATTTGACTTGTTCTGATAGTTTCTTTTTCTTTTCCGTTACTTCTGAATTTAATACCTGTTACAAATAAACTTTGGGCATTCAGCTTGGCTCCAATTGCAACTTTGGTGCTAAGTCGAACATTATCCATTGTTAAATCTTCATTTTTTCTTTTTTGTTTGGTGATATCTGTTTTGAGATTATCATTTTCGTTATTCAAACTTACAATTACTGTATTCAAAGAATCTATTTGACCAATGTATTTTCTTTTGTAATACCTTAACATATCTATTTCGTCCTGAACTTTTTGCAACTGCTCTCTGGTTAGTTTACCCTGACGCAATAAAGCCTCTATTCTTTCTGCAAACTCTTGTAACGAATCGTTTTTCTCCCTTAAAAATTGATCTAATTCAGAATTACGTCCTTTAAACTGATCCAATTCAAAAGCAGTTTGTTTTAACAAAGTATCTAATTCCATTCTGGTTGAATCAGAAGAATATAATCTTTCTTCTGTAACCACTAATTTCTTATCTGTTTGAAAATAATTGAAAAGAAAAAAACCTAACAACAACAATGTCAATATATTAGTAGCAGATAATATGATGATAATTAACCTACATTTTTTATTCTTTTCGTTTTGTTCCATTCTGCAAAAATATTAAATAGCAATGGTTTTAGAAACTACTATTTTATATTAATATTAAGATTGAAATATTTTGAAATGAATACCAATTCCTGAATATTAATTCACATTCACAAATATTTAAAAATCAAAGTATTAACAATAAAAGCATTGTTATATTTAATAAGTATAACTTATAGAATTCTCATGATTCCAATTAAATTAAAAAGGAAAATCGCAAATAATTACTTGAGTTGAGCTTGATTTTTTAGATTAAATAGATTTTTTATTTGAATCATGGTCCTAAATTTAAGACCAATAAAACAGTTTACACTTTCATTTTTTTTAGGATTCAATGCAAAACATGAAATTGAATTCTTTATAATTGCCAAACTTTACATCAATTTAATGCTATAGTAATGAATATTAGTCCAATTTTTATAGATGGTCCCTTGGTAATACAACCAAGAATATTTAATGATTCAAGAGGTTATTTTTACGAAAGCTATAATGAAACTGCTTTTATCAATGCAGGAATAAATTTGCTTTTTGTTCAGGACAATCAAAGTTTGTCACAAAAAGGGGCTGTAAGAGGATTACATTTTCAAGCACCTCCATTTGAACAAGGTAAACTAGTAAGAGTAATTACCGGTGCTGTAATTGATGTTATTGTGGATATCAGAAAGAACTCACCAACTTATGGTCAACATTTTTCTATAGAATTAAATGAAGAAAATAAAACCATGTTTTGGATTCCACCGGGATTTGCTCATGGATTTGAGACATTGGTTGACAATACAATTTTCCTATATAAATGCACCAAACTTTATGACAAAAGCAGCGAAGGAGGATTGTTATTTAATGACCCTGAAATTGGAATCAATTGGAAAACCAAAGAGCCTATTGTTTCTGATAAAGATTTAATCTTACCTCATATAAAGGATTTTACCAGCCCATTCTAACCTACAAACCTATACCATGTCTGAAAACATCATCGACCCTGAAGTAGTTGAACTTATATCAAAATTAAAAAGTAAATACGACCAAAACGGACAAGATTTTAAAGCTTATCTGGAAGGTTTGGTTTATCAAGAGTACACTAGTTACTGGGATTATATACAAGTTGATACTTTATTAAGTCTTCAAAAGCCTAAAACTGATATACCTGATGAAATGATTTTCATTATGTATCATCAAATTACTGAATTGTATTTCAAATTAACCTTACATGAAATCAAACAAATTCAGGCTAAAAAACAGGATTTAACATCTGAATTTTTTATAGCAAGATTAAAAAGAATGAATGCCTATTTCAGGAACCTAACTCATTCATTTGAAATTATGATTGAAGGAATGGAGCCTGCACAATTCCTGAAATTCAGAATGAGCTTATTGCCTGCAAGTGGCTTTCAATCTGCACAATACAGAATGATAGAAATTCTTTCTACTCCATTAATAAACCTTGTAGGAATTAGTAATAGAGAGAAATTAAAAAATGAAAGTTTAGAAAACCAATTTGCTAATATTTATTGGAAAAATGGAGCAACTGAATTAAGTAGTGGCAAAAAAACTTTAACGCTTACTCAGTTCGAAGAAAAGTATTCTGATGATTTATTCAGATTTGCATTAGATAACCATAACAATCTAATATTAGATCAATACAAAAATTTGAATGAGGCTGAAAAATCTAATCCGGAATTGATTGAAGCCATGAAGAATTTTGATATGGCTGTAAACGTTCATTGGCCTTTGGCTCATTATAAATCAGCAGTAAAATACCTGCAGAAAAGTCCTGCGGATATTGCAGCAACAGGTGGAACAAATTGGCAGAAATATTTACCTCCAAGATTTCAATTCAGAATTTTCTTTCCAGAACTATATTCCCCAACTGAATTAGAAAACTGGGGCAAAACCGGTTTTTAATATGATAAAGAAAAGTTTAAGACTACTATTCATTTTTTCGTTTTTCCTTTGTTATTCTTTTCATAGCAAAGCACAAGATATAAGTGATGATGGAATGGGAAAAACTTTTTATGATGATGCTAAAAAACATTTCAAGGAAATTTTTCATTATATTCTTGAATTCCAAATGGTTATTAATCCAGAAAATGATGAAGAATTGATTAATAAAACCGTCATTATAAAAAATGGACCCTATACAAGTTATTATATCAATGGCGTTTTGGAAAGTAGTGGATATTATAAACGCAATTCTAAAGATAGTACCTGGAGGTATTATGACGAAAATGGTGTTTTAAGAAAAGTAGAACTTTATAGAAACAATCAATTGGTCAGATGAAAACATATTTTAAATATATCATTCTAATTTTCTTTGCTTTATCAGCATTGAATTCTTGGGCACAAGAAAAAGAAATTGAGGTAAAGGTAAATCTTGAAGTAGGTTCACTAATCAAGATTAATCCTTGTAAAAAAGGTAAAAAAGAATTTGAGGGAATTGATGTTTATGCCAGAAATCAGGCTTACGATAAAAAGAAAGTAAAAAAGGAAACAGGTGAGGGTTTAATAGAAGCTTTTTTCGAGAAAAATACCAGCATAGATGCAAAACGTTTACCATGTGTAATGGGCGGTCACTCATATAAAATTGCCAGCTTACAGGAATTTCCCACTCCAGAAGGTATAAAAAGAGTTGTTATTTGTTATACAACTTACGATTTAACTATCATTTGGATTGACTTAGACAAGGCACTCGAAGCTGGAGAAATTGCTCTTTAAATTAAAATAAGTTCTTCTTCCTAAAGAAGAAAACTCCAAAAACAGATAATACAATTGCCATTAAAACAACAATCCAAAATGCATATGGATTGTGTTGAAAAGGTAAATCAACATTCATTCCATATACACTTGCAACTAAAATTGGAAGTGATAAGATAATCGTTACTGATGTTAAATATCGAATTGTAATATTGAGGTTATTTGAAATAATAGAAGAATGTGCTCCCATCATATTTCCTAAAATATTGCTGTAGATATTCGACATTTCAATGGCTTGTCTGGTTTCAATATTAGCATCTTCAATTAATTCCTTTTCTCTTTCTTTTGAGATTTCAGGCAAGTTTAGGCGCTGTAAACGCTGCATCATCAGCTCATTGGCCTTTAATGAAGTACTAAAATATACAAGACTTTTTTCCAGGTAAAGTAGTTCTAATAATTCTCTGTTTCTGGTTGAACGATGCAACATGGTTTCAATATCATTGGCTTTGTTATTAATATCCTTTAAAAATTTAAGATATAACACCGACGATTTCAGAAACAATTGCATCACAAATCTTTCCTTTAAATGTGTATAGAAATTCTTGATTTTATTTTCTTTAAAAACCTGAATTACTTCTGTTGGTCTGCTACAAATCGTTATAATTAAATCACGTTTAATTACAATACCAAGAGCAATTGTTGTGTAAGGTAAATCCTCCCCTTTTGTATTTTCAACAGGAATCCTTGAAACAATAAGCATGCAGTTTTTATGACTTTCAACACGCGCGTTTTCATCTGGATCCAACGGGTCATTAAAAACTTCTGGAGGTAATAATAAAGAAGTAGACAACATTTGAACTTCTTTTCCTGTAGGACTTACAACATTGATCCAGCAATTTTTTTCGTATTGCCCGATTTCCTCAAGCCTATTATAGGTGCTTTTGAAGTACTGGATCATGTTTATATTATTAGAAGTCTACATTTTGACTCGCAAAATAAGTCTTTAATTTCAGAGTAAATTAAATCAAATAAGAATTAAACAGAATTAAGCATAATCTCTTTAAACTCACTGCCATTCAAATTTCAAAAAAAGAAAATAATCATTTATTTTATACTAGAACAGAATCAATTAAATCTATTATTATGTTTAACTCTCATTTGCTGACCAAAAAATTTTTCGAGAATTGATATTCAAAACCAATTTAAAATTCAATTACTGATAAAATTTGAGAATCATGTTATATTTTCGAAAGCTTGAAAATTACAATTTATACAGACGGCTCTGCAAGAGGAAATCCCGGTAAAGGAGGATATGGTGCGATATTAAAAGCGGGACCACATTACAAAGAGCTAAGTGCAGGTTATCGCTATACTACAAATAACAGAATGGAACTATTAGCAGTAATAATTGCATTAGAAGCAATAAAGGTTCCTGAATCCCAAGTTGAGATATTTACTGATAGCAAATATGTTTGTGAAGCCGTTGAAAAAAGATGGGTATTTGGTTGGGCTCAAAAAGGATTTAAAGACAAAAAGAATCCTGATTTATGGATACGATTTCTTAAAATCTACAAACAACATCATGTTAAATTCCATTGGGTAAAGGGCCATGCAGGTAATCCTATGAATGAAAGATGTGATGTTTTGGCAACTCAGGCTGCAGATGGAAATTCACATCTAATTGATTTTGAATATGAAAAGGAGGAAAACAGTCTACTATAATTATAATTTAAATTAGCTTTTTATTTTGTTTTTTTTGATTAATTTTATCAGACTAAATCCTATGTGGTATGCTAAACATACTTGTTCCTAACGACTACTCCCCTGAAGCTAAAAATGCATTAAGGTATGCTGTTGAATTTGCAGCCCAAACCAATAGCCAAATTATATTGTATCACGCAATTCCTGAAGTGATGCCAATTAATGAAATTCCATACGAAAACTACTATGCAGATGAAGTTGATGAAGAAAATTTGTTAATGGAATCATTTTTAAATATGGCTAAAGAAGAAAATTGGCCATCTGTTAAAACACCTAAAACTTTAGTAAATTTTAGCAATAGAGTTTCTGATGGTATTCAAGCTGCTTTCGAAGAATTTAAAGCTGATATAGTTATCATGGGAACACATGGTGCAAGTGGCTGGAGAAAATATATTTTAGGAACAAATACTTCAAGCTTGATAGCTGAAGCAAATTTTCCTGTTTTAGCTATTCCTGCTAATTACAATTTCAAACCGATTTACCATATTGTCTATTCATCCGATTTAATAAATCTATCTTCTGAATTAGATTTTATGGTTCCGTTTGCTAAAATCTTTCATGCGGTTCTTGATATTTTCTATTTTGATTATGCTGGTACTGAGAGTGAAAAACTTATGCTTGATGCTGAACAATATATCAGAGGTTCAAATTATCAGAATGTAAAACTAACTGTTAAAAAAGGAAATCTTGAATTAAGTATTGATGAACAATTGAGAAAAAATCTTGATGAATCAAATACACAAATAGTTACTCTATTCAAAAATAAACACAATTGGATGGATGATTTATTACTTGGTTCAAATTCAAGAAAAATGGCTATGCAGAGTCCTATTCCAATTTTAATTTTCAAAAAAGCTTAATTAGCAAAACATATAACTGATTCTATACCGGTAATCAAACCACGCCAAAACGGACGCGAACCTTCGGTTCGCGTCCGTTTTGGCGTGAGTGTCATTCATTCATTTTTATTTACTACTATAATGTCATCCCGATGGGATTTTAGGAATTTTCATAAAAAACTGGATTCTATTTTTAATTCATCTTGATTTGAATTAAAGTCCTAAATCAATTTTAAAATGTTTAGTGTTTTTCTAAAACAAATTATAAGTACACAAGAGGATATTCGTAACCAGCAATTACTTTTTCAGAAAATCAAGTATCAATTTATTACAAGTATTTGATGCTTCCATTTGCACAAAATGCCCTGCTTGTGGTATAAAATGTAATTCGGAATCAGGAATCAAAGCTACCGCCTTCTTAGCAATACTTTCTGTGGTTTCCATGGGATGAATCATTTTATTTGGAATCATTGCATCCTCTTTTCCAAAAATTACCAAAACTGGAAGTATTAATTCTGTTAAAAATGCTCCAATCTGCTCATCTAACATGGCATGAATATTTGCTCTTACCATTTTACTCCAATGTAATCCCTTGTGTTGAGGAAAATAAGATTTTAAATCATGAATAATTTTAGATGATTGCTGATGAGAATTTTTATAAAAACTATTTTGAATGGCATTCACCAAACTCGATTCATCACTTATTAAAAACGAGCCCATATCCATCAATTGTTTCATCCAATTTCTTTCCAGAGAACTAAATTGTTCAAATCCACTAGGTGCTAACAAAATCAGTTTTTCAAGTAAATTCGGATACCTTAATGCAAAAATCATGGCTATATGTCCGCCCATACTGTGCCCAACTAAAACAGCTTTTTCAATTTGCAATTCTTTCATCATTAACTGAATACATTCAGCATAAAAGAATAATGAATAAGGTCTTTCTGTAGATTTTGATGATAAACCATTTCCGGGTAAATCAATTGAAATACAACGGTAATGCTGTTTTAATTCTTCAGTATTTTTAATCCATACTCCATGATAATTTGCTAAACCATGTATGAAAATCAAAACTTTATCTGATTTACCTTCGTCGGTATATGCAATTTCGATACCATGCCCAATTGATACTTTTTCTAAAGTTTTCATTAGTTGCGAGTATAAGTTATTTGAATTGCTTGACCACTGAAAACTTTAAAATATATTTGGCAATTATTTTATTTAGAAATGAAGAAAAGAATTCTGGTATTACGTTTCAGTTCAATTGGTGATATTGTTTTAACAACACCTGTTATCCGTTGTCTGAAGCAGCAAATCCCAAATTGTGAATTACATTTTCTTACCAAACCTTCATACAAAGACTTTCTTGAAACAAATCCCAATATTGACCACTTACATTTTTTAGATAAACACCCTATTCTAAAAGCATTTGAACTAAAAAAATATGGTTTCGATTTTGTTATCGATCTTCATAATAATCTAAGAACCTCAATGATTAAAGCAGTATTGGATGTAACTTCATTTTCATTTCCAAAACTCAACATAGAAAAATTTCAGACTGTACAATTAAAAACCAATACACTTCCTGCCATTCATATTGTAGACAGGTATTTTGATACTGTAAAAAATCTAAATGTTTTTAATGATGGCAAAGGTTTGGATTATTTTATAAATGATATTGATTTAGAAAAAATAAAAAATCAAACCTCAGAATTAAACGATGGTTTCATAGCGTGGGCCATTGGTGGACAGCATGCTACAAAGCAATTGCCTTTTGAAAAAATAATTGAAATTAGTCAGAACATCCAAACTCCAATTATTCTTTTAGGTGGAAAAGAAGATATGGATTTGGGAGATAAAATAGTTGCTAATTCAAAAGCTAATATCAGAAACTTTTGCGGGAAATTAAGTTTGAATGAAAGTGCAGCTTGTCTAAAACTATCAAAATTGGTATTAACTAACGATACCGGATTGATGCATATAGCAGCTGCTTTACAAAAACCAATTTTCTCATTTTGGGGAAATACTATTCCTGAATTTGGAATGTATCCTTATTATGGAAATTCAGAAACGAAGCAAGAGCTATTCGAAACGAAAAATTTAAATTGCAGACCTTGTTCTAAAATTGGATTCAAAAAATGTCCTCATACACATTTCAAATGTATGTTTGAAATAAATTCACAGGAAGTTTTTCACCAAATAGATAGAGCACTGAGCTAGAAAAATAAGGAATATTTATTTTTTTCAACAAATCAAAGGCAGCCGTTTGAATAGCTTAAATTCGTAATCCTTAAAAGCGAATTCAGGGCTCCTATAATGAAATTTTCACACTTACACGTACACACTCAATTTTCTCTCCTTGACGGAGCTGCAGATATCGGCAAATTGTATAAAAAAGCAATTAAAGATGAAATGCCGGCTTTGGCAATTACCGATCATGGAAACATGTTTGGGGCTTTTGAATTTGTTGCTGAAGCTTATAAACATAAAAATGATGATGGTACACTAAAGGTAAAACCAATTGTAGGTTGTGAATTTTATGTGGTAAATGATAGAACCAAACGTCAGTTTACAAAAGACGATAAAGATGTTCGTGCTCATCAGCTTTTATTAGCCAAGGATGCTGAAGGTTACCAAAACCTGATTAAATTATGTTCACTCGGTTATATGGAGGGAATGTATGGCAAATACCCTCGAATTGATAAAGAACTCATTTTAAAATATCACAAAGGTTTAATTGCTACTACCTGTTGTATTGGCGCTTCGGTACCTAGAGCAATCTTAAAAAAAGGTGAGTCAGAAGGAGAAGAAGAATTTAAATGGTGGTTTGATATTTTCGGTGAAGATTACTACATAGAATTACAAAGACATGCCATTCCTGAACAAGATAAAGTAAATGAAGTTCTATTAAAGTTTGCCGCTAAATACAATGTTAAAGTTATTGCTTCAAATGATTCACATTATGTAGATCAGCAAGACGCAAACGCACATGATATTTTACTTTGCATCAATACAAATGAAAAGCAAAGTACTCCTATCATGAAAGATTTTTCTGATGATGAAGTAAATGTAAAAGGTAAAAGATTTGCTTTTGCAAACGACCAATTTTACTTCAAAACAACTCAGGAAATGACCACTTTGTTTAGTGATATTCCTCAGGCAATTGACAATACAAATGAGATTGTAAGTAAAATTGAAACGCTGAATTTAAAGAGAGATATTCTACTTCCAAATTATGAAATACCACTTAATTTCACCTCACAAGATGATTACTTACATCACATAACCTACGAAGGAGCCAAAGACCGCTATAAAGAAATTACACCTGAAGTTGAAGAGAGATTAAATTTTGAACTTCATACCATAAGAACCATGGGGTTTGCCGGTTACTTTTTGATTGTTGCTGATTTTATTCGAGCTGGTAGAGACCTTGGTGTATTTGTTGGACCGGGCAGGGGTTCTGCAGCTGGTTCTGCAGTTGCCTATTGTATTGGAATTACCAATATCGACCCAATTAAATACGACTTACTATTTGAGCGTTTTTTAAATCCGGATAGAAAGTCAATGCCCGATATTGATACCGATTTTGATGATTTAGGTCGTCAAAAGGTAATCGACTATGTAATCAATAAATATGGTAGAAATCAGGTAGCACAAATTGTTACCTATGGCACAATGGCTGCCAAATCAAGCATAAAAGATGTGGCGAGGGTGATGGATTTACCTCTACCCGACTCTATTGCAATGGCTAATTTGGTTCCATCAAAACCAGGAATTGTTTTAGGGAGAATGTTACATGCACCAATTGATGGTGATAAAAGTCTGAAAGACAAAGAAGGACTCGATTCATCTGAGATTGAAATGGTTAATAAACTCAGAGAAATCTATAATGGAACAGATTTAAGAGCAAAAGTTTTAAAAGAAGCAGAAAAACTTGAAGGTTCTGTGAGAGGCACCGGAGTGCATGCTGCAGGATTGATCATTGCTCCTAAAGATTTGATGGAAATTGTTCCGGTTGCAGTTGCCAAAGATTCTGATTTGGTTGTTACTCAATATCAAGGAAAAGTAATTGAGGACGCCGGTGTAATTAAAATGGACTTCTTGGGTTTAAAGAATTTAACTATTCTTAAAAACGCTTTAATTTTCATTAAACAAAACCATGATGTAACAATAGTTTTAGATGATATTCCATTGGATGATGCTAAAACTTATGAAATCTTTCAAAAAGGAGAAACCAATGGTATTTTCCAGTTTGAAAGTGCGGGTATGCAGAAATACCTCAAAGACTTAAAACCCGATCAATTCAGTGATTTAATTGCGATGAATGCCTTGTTTCGTCCGGGACCATTGGCATACATTCCTACCTTCATTAATCGTAAACATGGAAAAGAACCCATTTCTTATGATTTACCTGAAATGGAGGAATATCTAAAAGACACTTATGGTGTAACTGTTTACCAAGAGCAAGTAATGCTTTTGTCTCAAAAACTATCAAACTTCACCAAAGGTGATGCCGACGTTTTGAGAAAAGCAATGGGTAAAAAAGATAGATATACCCTTGATAAAATGAAGGGTAAATTTATCGAAGGTGCTATTGCAAAAGGACATCCTGCTGATAAACTAGAAAAAATCTGGACCGATTGGGAAGCATTTGCCCAATATGCCTTTAACAAATCCCATTCAACTTGTTATGCTTATGTAGCTTTTCATACAGCTTATTTAAAAACCCATTATCCAGCAGAATATATGGCTGCGGTTTTAGGGAATTCAAGTGGCAATATTGAAGATGTATCCTTTTTCATGGAAGAGTGTAAAAGAATGGGATTAGTCGTTCTTGGACCAGATGTGAATGAATCACTCATGAACTTCTCGGTCAATAAACAAGGTCAAATACGATTCGGGATGAGCGCTATTAAAGGAGTTGGTGAAGCTGCGGTTGAATCAATTATTGAGGAACGTACCAAAACTGGTCCATTTTTATCAATTTTTGATTTAACAAAACGAGTAAATTTAAGGGCAGTTAATAAAAAAACTTTAGAGGCTTTAGCACTTGCAGGTGGAATAGATTGTTTTGAAGGAGTTCATAGAGCACAGTATTTTAATATTGGTCAAGATGGAATTAACATTATTGAAAAGGCTATTAGATATGGAAACTCTGTTCAATCAAACGAATCGAGTAATTTAATGAGTTTATTCGGAGCGGTAAGTGGTGTTGTAATACCAGAACCTCCTATTCCTGCTTGCGATCCCTGGAATTTAATGCATCAATTAAAGGAAGAAAAAGAAATGATTGGAATGTATCTTTCAGGTCATCCTTTAGATCCTTATAAAATTGAAATTGATAAACTAGTTACAAATCCATTAAAAGATTTAAAAGAGCTTCCGGCTTTAAAAGGAAAGGACATTCGTATCTCCGGAATCGTAATCAGTGCAGAACATAAAGTTTCTCAAAAAACAAATAAGAATTATGGTTCGTTAACTATTGAGGATTTCTCAGGAACATACAATTTTGCTTTGTTTAATAATGATTATCTGGAGAACAGGAAATTCATGGAAGTAGGATATTTTCTTTTTATTAAAGGAAGAGTTCAAAATCGTTGGAATAAAGAAGATGATTTTGAAGTAAAAATATCTTCGATTGATATGTTAAGTGAAGTAAGAGAAAAATACTTCAATAAAATAACAATGACTTTAGAACTAGAAAGGTTAAACAGAGATTTATTGAATTATTTAATTGAAATTGGCAAGAAAAATCCAGGAAACTGTTCTTTGTTTTTCGATTTAATTGACTCAAAAGATGCACAAGGTGTAAAAATGATGTCAACTAAAACCAAAGTAAACCCAATAAATGAAGTTTTAGACGAACTTGCTGAAATGGGATTGGAATATAAATTGGATTTTAAACTTAATTAAACTGACAAAATTTGTATTTTTTTGAATGGCATATATCTTGCAAACTTAAAACTAAATAAAAATAATTATGGCAATAGAAATAACAGACAGCAACTTCGAGGAAGTAGTGCTGAAATCAAATGTACCAGTATTGGTTGATTTTTGGGCAGAATGGTGTGGTCCTTGCCGCATGGTTGGTCCTGTAGTAGAAGAATTAGCAAAAGAATATGGTGATACGGCAGTTATTGGGAAATTAAATGTTGACCATAACCCTAAAGTTGCAACAGAATTTGGTATCATGAGTATTCCTGCTTTATTGTTCTTTAAAGATGGTAAAGTAGTTGACAAACAAGTTGGAGCTGTTCCTAAACATGTTTTAGCGAATAAATTAAACGCTCAATTGGTTTAATTTCTAGGTAAATAAATCCTTATATTGGCTGTATCAATCCCGCTGAAATACCTAAAATATTTCAATTAGTGGAATTGATACAGCTTTTTTTACTTATGTATCATCTAAAACAGGAAGATTTACTTCAAATACCAAACCTCGAGTTTCTTGCCAATCAAGTTGTTGAGGGATTTATTACGGGTATGCATAAAAGTCCATACCATGGTTTTTCTGTTGAATTTGCAGAACATAGGCAGTACAATACGGGAGAAAGCACACGACATATTGACTGGAAATTATTTGGAAGAACAGACAAATTGTTCGTAAAAAGATATGAGGAAGAAACCAATTTAAGGTGCCAGTTAGTTATTGACGCCTCTGCTTCAATGTATTACCCTGAAAATGGATTAAATAAATTAAGGTTTTCGGTAATTGCTGCAGCTTCCATCATACAATTATTAAAGAAACAAAGAGATGCTACAGGTTTAAGTATATTTAGTAATGGATTAAACTTTAACTCCCAGGCAAAATCAAATTCAATTCATCAAAAAAGATTGTTTTTTGAATTGGAACAGTTGCTTAACAATCAAAATCCATCTGTTGGAAGTAATATTAGTGAGAACCTTCATTTATTGGCTGAAAGTATCCATAAACGCTCTCTGGTTATCATTTTCACTGATTTATTTCAAAGTGGAGATGCCGATTTAAAACAAGCTCTTCAACATTTAAAATTCAATAAACATGAAGTAATTATATTTCATGTTGGAGATAAAAGCACCGAAATAAATTTTGAATTTAGTAATCGTCCTCACATTTTTATTGA
This sequence comes from Vulcanococcus limneticus LL, assembly GCA_943361925.1. Classification (GTDB taxonomy): domain Bacteria; phylum Bacteroidota; class Bacteroidia; order UKL13-3; family UKL13-3; genus CAISCU01. Next base: position 82,130 of record CALRIT020000012.1, read on the forward strand.
TAGTGAAACAGGTGAAAAGTTGAAAATTCATCCTCAAGCAATTCAGCAGGAATACCTCGAACAATTTGAGGCTTTTAAGCATGAGGTTAAAATTACATGTTTACAATATAAAATCGAGTTAATTGAAGCATTCATTGGTAATGATTTCAACCAAATTTTATTTCCATTTTTGATGAAAAGGGCCAAATTAATTTAAGTAGAAATATGATTTGTTTTCCTAATGCAAAAATCAATCTTGGTCTTCATGTAATTAACAAAAGAGAAGATGGGTTTCATAATCTTGAATCTTTATTTCTTCCGGTTCCACTTTGTGATGTTTTAGAAATTGCACCAATAAATAAAGATTCAATAAATAAGTTTGAATACAAAGCTTTTGGACTTGCAGTAGATGGCGAATTAGAAAAAAACTTAATCTATAAAGCCTGGTTATTGTTGGCCAACAAATACGATTTATCACCAATATCTTGTGCTTTTTACAAGAAGATACCGATGGGAGCCGGATTGGGCGGAGGCTCTTCTGATGCAGCATTTTGCTTAAAACTATTAAATGATTATTTCAAATTAGGATTAAGCAAAAATGAACTTTTAGATTACGCTGCTATACTTGGAAGCGATTGTCCTTTCTTTATAGAAAATAAACCATCTTTTATAAGCGGAAGAGGTGAAATCATTGAAAATTTCGAATTAAACTTAAAAGGATATCACATTGTTATAGTAAAACCTGAAGTTCATATTAGCACTGCCATGGCCTTTTCTACTGTTAATAAAAGAGGTGAAGAAGCTAAAGGAGAATTAAAAGGTATTTTAAGACAGCCTATTTCAGCATGGAAAAATTCTTTATTTAATGATTTCGAGAAAAGTATTTTTCCTCATGCACCAATTATTGAAGGAATTAAAAACCAACTTTATTCTTCAGGAGCAATTTATGCATCAATGAGCGGAAGTGGTTCAGCAGTTTTTGGAATTTTCGAGAAAAAACAGGATTTAAAATCCAAATTTAAAGAGCACTTTTACTTTGAATGTGAGCTTTAAACAGAAGCAGTATCGCTTTCAACAGAACCATCACGTAACCTTACAATTCTTTTAGCTCTTTTAGCGATATCCTCTTCGTGAGTTACAATAATTACAGTGTTCCCTTGGTTATGAATTTCTTCAAGTAAATCCATAATTTCATGAGAAGTTTTGGTATCTAAATTACCTGTAGGTTCATCTGCTAAAATAATTGCTGGTCTATTTACCAATGCTCTTGCAATTGCTACACGTTGTCTTTGTCCTCCTGAAAGTTCATTTGGTTTATGGTCAATTCTATCACCTAATCCAACACTTTGAAGCGCTTTTTCAGCTCTATCTAATCTTTCCTTTTTGCTCACTCCGGCATAAACCAATGGAAGTGCTACATTATCAAGAGAAGTATTCCTTGCCAATAAATTAAAGGTCTGAAATATAAAACCAATTTCCTTGTTCCTAATTTCTGCCAGTGAGTTGTCGGTCATGTGACTAACATCGGTTCCATTTAAAAAATAGGTTCCTCTGCTGGGTGTATCTAAGCAACCAAGAATATTCATCAAGGTAGATTTACCAGAACCAGAAGGACCCATCAGTGCAACATATTCGCCCTTTTGAATATGTAAATCAACAGAGCGTAATGCATCAACAACTACATTTCCAATGGTATAAGTTTTACCTATTCCATTAATCTCCAATACTGGTTTTGTCATTTTATTTATCAAATACTTTTGGAACCCTGAAATAATCAGAATCTTTTGCAGGAGCATTTCTCAATGCTTCTTCTTTTGAAATATCAGTTTGAGCAATATCCTCTCTTAAAACATTAACCTCATCCGACATAAAAATTAATGGTTCAACATCATCTGTATTCAGCTCGTTAAGTGTTTCAAAATAGCTCAATATTCTACTCAAATCTTTTTTAATACCTTCTCTTTCTTCACCTTTAAATTCAAGCTTTGCAAGGTCTGAAAGCTTGTCTATTGTTTCATCATTAATATCCATGAGCTAGTAATTTATTATTAATTGTATCAAAAACCTGCATTTTTAAAGCTTCTAAATCATCCATTGTTAATCCTTTAGTTGAAACTGGTTTATGGATGTATTGAATAACTTTTCCAGGTCCACCAGTTATTTCGCCGGCATCATTAAAAATTTTATGATTTCCAATGATACTTACAGGAATAATATCAATCTGCTTTTCGATAGCCATTTTAAAAGGACCTTCTTTAAATTTAATCATTTTAGGAACCTGAGCAGAAATTGTTCCTTCAGGGAAAATGACTAAACTTCTGCCTGAATCAAAAAATCTAATTGCTTTGATATAAGCTTCAGCCGATTTTCTGGCATTTTTTCTATCTACTGCAATATCAATTGTTCTAAACCAAATGCCAAACAAAGGAACTTTTAACAATTCTGCCTTTGCCATAAAACTAAAATCCAACATATCTAAGGCACTTGTAACAGTAGCTATGTCGATATAAGAAGTATGATTAGGAGCAATGATATAAGGTCTATCATTTTTGATTTCTACTTCAAATACATTTTTAACCCGAATAAATCCTAAAAACAACAACAATTTACCCCAAAACACTCTTAATTTATGTGCTGTTGGATAACGTTCCGGTTTTGCCAGTGCCCATCTTACCGGAAGATAAATGATAAAGAATATTGTCATTGCTGTTAATAGCAAATACAAAATGTAGATTATTCTAAGCGGATTTTTAGTAATTTTAGGCAAACTGATAAAATTTGTTATTCAAAAAACGGCCATAACAATGACTTAATCAAACTAATTATTTCAACGGCATGGAATAATTAAAAATGGTTCATTTTAGATTGATTTGCGGATTAAACCTAAATCAAATAAAAACTAATACGAATTATACTCTTGAAGTTTATTTTCAATGATATACTTCACCTTTTTTTTCAGAAATTCAACATCTTCAAGACTTAAACCAACAGTATCTACTGGAGAATGAATATATTGAATAACCTTTCCCGGTCTTATTTCAAAAACACCCTGGTCGGGAATTAATTTATAATTCCCAATAAATGTGATGGGTAAAATCGGCACTTGCTTTTCAATAGCCAATCTAAACGGACCATCCTTAAAATCAGATAATTGTGGAACAATTTTAGATATGGTAGCTTCAGGAAACATCACCAAACTACGATTACTTTCAATAACCTTTTTAGATTGTAAATAAGATTTAGCTGCTTGAATAGGATTCTTTTTATTTACACCTAAATCTAATGTACGGAACCATTTTCCATACAAAGGCACTTTTTTAAATTCCTCCATTGCCAAAAAGCTGAAAAACAATGGTAATCTGGCTACTAAACAAATAATATCTAAACGAGAACCATGATTCGGAGTTATAACATAGGTTTGATTTTTATCGAATCCATCTTCAATTATGGTATTAACTCTAATAAAACCAATTCGTAGTAAAGAATCCAACCATACTTTTCTAATAAAATGAGCCTGTTTATATGTCTTTTCCTGTTCAAGAAAAATAAACATCAACGGATATAAAACTAAAAAAAGGAAAACAGCCCAAAAACTAAACCAGAGCGCAAATAGCGTCACCAGCGGATTTGGATGTAATCGCATTCTATACATGCTACTACTGTCCCCAGGTTTCCGGAGATTTACGCCAATCAGCTAATAAAGCCAATTGCTCTTCTTTTACGATACCCTTAGTTGCAGCAACTTCAATTAAAACATGGTAATTACAAAGAGAAACATATTTACAATTTGCTGCTTCAAAAGCCTTTACAGCCGCTTCAAAACCGTAAGTAAAAATACTAGCCATACCTAAAACTTCAGCACCGTGTGCTCTTAATGCTTCAACTGCTTGTAAACTGCTTTTCCCGGTTGAAACCAAATCTTCAATAACAACTATTTTTGTTCCTGCAGGGACATTTCCTTCTACTTGTTTGCCCATTCCATGTTTTTTTGCTTCTGATCTTACATAACCAAAAGGCAATTCCAGCTCATCGGCAATTAAAGCTCCAGGAGCAATTCCGGCTGTAGCTACTCCAACAATTGCTTCTGCATCAGGAAAATGTGATTTTACAAACTTGCCCATTTCCTGTTTTATGTAAGTTCTCACTTCAGGATATGATAGAGCCAATCTATTATCACTGTAAATTGGACTTTTCCAACCACTAGCCCAAGTAAAAGGATTTTCAGGTTGAAGGCGAATTGCCTGTATTTCCAATAAATATTCTGCTATCTTTGCAGCTGCTTCCGGGCTATTATTCATGACCACAAATGTATAAAATTTTCATAAACGATAAGCCTTTAATACTTACAAAAAGTGAAGAAATTCCGGCTCGCTTTCAGGAGCTTGAGAAAATCAATCATCCAGATACCGTTTCAATCATGGATTGGGTAAGAAAAATTGAAGGTCTTAGTCATAAAGGTTGTTGGGTTGTTGATGCACACCCTAAAATAATTTTCGAAGAATTTAGAACTCATTTTATCGCTATTGAGGCAGGTGGTGGACTAGTATTTAACGACAAAGACCAAATTTTACTCATCAAACGACTAGGAAAATGGGACCTTCCAAAAGGAAAAATTGATCCGGGAGAATCACAGGAACAAGGCGCAAAAAGAGAAGTTGAAGAAGAGTGTGGCATCAACAAATTAAGCATTCAAAAAGACTTGGGAAAAAGTTTTCATACCTATAAAATACAAGGCCATAGATTTTTAAAAATCACTTATTGGTTTTTAATGAAAACAGAATTCAATGGAAGTCTGGTTCCTCAAGAAGAAGAAAATATTACAGACGCTCGCTGGTTTGATTGGCAAAATCTAAATCCTGAGGAATTAGATACTTACCAATCAATTAGAGAAGTTTTATTGGACCTTAAAGCAGTAAAAAACTAGATTTTACTGAGGAACAACACAACTTTTCTGGCATTCCACATCTTTTTGTACAACTTTTTCTATCATTTCAACATTTCCAATCTGATATCCATTAGATAAATATTGAACCTCTCCCTTCAAATTTACATAAACTAAAATCGGGAATTCTAAAGGAAGTTGTTTTTTACAAGTAGATAATAACTTACTTAAATATTTATCCTCATTATCAAAGGCCAACAGATTTTGGAATGGAATTCCATTGTATTTTTTTGTACTAAACAATTGAGCTTTTTGTTCTGATTCTGCTACTAAAACAAATCCCCCACCCCAGTTTTCGAACTTAGATTTAACTGGTAACAATTCTGCTAATACATGCTTTGTTGGTTCTTTTTCAGGACCTAACCAAATTAGAACTATTCCTTTTTCTTTAGCTATACCTTTCAAACTCATGGATGATTTCCCAAGAATTGAAAGACTTTCTGCCATATTAATTTTCCCGATTACAGTTGGAACCGAACTCAAATCTCTTGGGCTAATATCTAAACTTATGTTTTTGCCTTTGGTGATATTGAAAAACTTCATTGAATTCAAAACTGAGCCATCAGGTTTACGAGCTCCGGTTACTAACAAATAATTTCCTTCGCTTAATGGTAATCTAACCGGAAAATTGTTCATAATTGGATTCTCTTCAAAATCTAAGGTCTTATATCTGCCATTTTCAAAAACAGCTAAACTAAAATGGATAGAATAAACCGGCGTAAAATCTTTTTGCTTTGATGAATTTACCAAAGTAATCATAGAGCCTTGACTTGAGTTTTCAGGATTACTTAGCGACTTATCGAAATTTACTTCAATCCATTTTCCATTTAATAAATATTGAGGTTTTTTAGTTGATGTTTCAATTCTTGCAGCAATACCTAAACTCCTGCTCATAGCAACAAAATAGGCATTCCTAGACGAAATATCAGCTAATCTTAATTGATGAACACCTAATGGAGAAATACTTATTTTATAGTAGTTAATTGAGTCGACAATTGTTATTTGTTCTTTTACCCATTCAACAATTTTTTCAGGATTTGTTCTAAAATAAGATGTACTATTTTTACTAAATGATTTTTGAAATTCCTCTTTAAAAGGACGTGCCATTTCAATGCCTATCCTTGGATTCATTACATATTTCACAAAATCAATTTCTGTATAATCTAAATTCTTGGAGAAAAGAAAATGGTCTAATAAAACCTCCTCTGAAATATCTCTTAAGTCCTTTTCAGATAGGTTATATAAAAATAAAAGTTTTAAATGCTGAGGACCTTTTTCAAGGTTCAAAAAATTTAAAATTGTTTGATGATTTCCACAGCTTTTTTCAAGAACATAACGAACTGAATCAAAATTCATTTTTAGTTTTTCCGCAACAGAAACGGATCGAGTGGAATCAAAAAATGTATTGGTATAAATCCTTCTAATGCTATCTTCTAATTGTAATAAAGTAGAATTCTTCTTTACCATTTCTTCATTAGGTTTGTTCTCAATTGGAACTTCAACCGGAGCAATTAAATCGTTTTGAAATACTTTCTCCCCCTCTGTTTTTTGATTAGGCGTTATATATAAAGTATCAACCAACCTAACATCTAGTTTTTCATACTTTATTTTATTTTCAAAATTCACATAAATCATTAAATCACCTTTTCCAGTAAGGAAAGATGCTATACCGTTTTTATCTGATTTTCTTTTTGATAAAGGGAAAAACTCAGCATAATTATACAAACAAAAATCAACTTGAGCACCCTCAATTGGCTTACCAGATTCATCAATAACTTTCACGAAAACCGTTTTAGTTTCGGTATAATTTGAAAGTATATTGATTTTTGTAAACCATTGTGTTTTTTCAAGCACTTCTTCATCACCTGAATAATCACCGTAAACAGTGGTATTCACTAACATTGCTCTTTTAGCAGGACCTGTAAACCAGGCTAAATCCAAGTCCGGTTCTGGTTCACATGCTCCAATAAAATGCCATTTGCCATCAACCCAAACTTCAACCCAGGCATGATTGTCATCTGAATGTGCCCATCTTGGGGTGTAACATTGGCGGGCAGGTATTCCTATTGCTCTTAGGGCTGCTGTAGTAAACGTGGACTCTTCTCCGCATCTGCCATAAGCAGTTTTTATTGTATTTAAAGGACCAGAAGTTCTGCTGTCGGTAGATTTATAAACCACTTTTTCATGACACCAATGATTTACTTCTAATACGGCTTCCTTCATACTTAGGTCTTTTACTCTATTTTTTAATTCTTCAAAAAAATAAAGTCGGGCAGTATCCATTGTTTCATTATTAACTCTTACAGGCAAAACAAAATGTCTGAATAAATTTTCAGGAACATCATCACCCCATGAAAAAAAGTCTTTTGCTTTGAAACTTGATTGAATATTTTTCAAATAAAAATCTCCATCATAATCTGCCAAATCTGAAAGTGGCATGTATGCATAGAGAAATTTTAAAGCCTCAGTTTCCTGAATACTTAAATCTTTTTTAAATACATCAAACAATTGTACTTCTCTATTGATGGCCAGTTGTTTTTGCTTTTCAAATTGTAATTCTACTTTCTCAAGATACTTTTTATCCGAAATAAAATGTTTGTTTGAATTACACGATTCAAGTCCAAAACCAACTAACAAAAAAACAATCAGTATATATTTAAAAATCAACTTATTCATCTTATTTAATAATAATTTCATCTATAAAAATCCATGCTTTACTACCCGCAGCTTCATGCCATTCCGGGCAAACATCAACTTTTTTACCTATTACTTTTACATATCGGGTTTTAATATTGTTTAATTTCATTGTAAACAACTGCTCCTTAATTTCATCTGATTTTTGAGTTTCAGAATTAAGTACTTTTGAAACTTGTTTAAAGTTAATTCCATCTTCACTTATTAGCACTTCAACAAATTCAGGATACAATATCCATGAAGGCATAGCTCTTAAAAAATTAGCTGATACTTCATTTACCGATTTACTCTCTCCTAAATCAATAATTGCTTCGACATCATGTTCTTGTAATCCTAACCATAAACCATCATGAAAATCAATTGAACCTTTTTGTCCATCACTAATTGAAACTTCACCATCACCATAATAAAACTGACTTGGTTGGTATTTCATTTGAATCTTTTTGCCAACGCCTTCATGAAAAATCAGCTTTCTTGAAAACAATTCAGGTTCTGGATCACTACTATTAAAAACGCGTGCTTTGATTTCACAAGAATTCCTTACAATAAATGGTTTTTCATAACTTGGAGAATTTCTGTCAGGATTTGTACCATCTAGGGTATACTGCATTTTTAAGCCTTTTTGACCTGAAACCATTTTTATTTCAAAACCCTTTTGCACCTGATTGTAACTAACTTCAAAATTTACTGGCTGTGCTTCATAACCATATTTTACACCCATTTTATCTAATAATGGATAATGAGTTTGTAAGCGATTCCAGAATTCGGAGTATTGTTGCTGATTTTTGGGTGTCCAAAGGTTTTCAGACATAGCTAAAATTCTTGGAAACAAACGGCTATCAACAATTTCTTGAGGCGTACGTTCTGTCCACATATTACACTCACTTCCCAGAATATGCTTAGATTCTTCTAAACTTAAACCTTCCGGTATTGGTTGAAAACTATATACTCTCTTTAGGTCGATAGATTTTAAACTATAATCAAAATACAAATGTGATGTTGGTGATACAATAGCATCATTACCATTTTTTACTGCATCAATGGCACCTTGAACTCCTCTCCACGATTGAACAGTAGCATTTGGAGCCAAACCACCTTCCAGAATTTCATCCCAACCTATGATTTTTTTGCCTTTTTGATTAACAAACTTTTCTACCCTTTTGATAAAATAACTTTGCAACTCATGAGCATCTTTAAGCCCTTCAGTTTTCATTCTTAACTTACATTTATCACACTTTTCCCATCTGTACTTCGGAGCTTCATCGCCACCAATATGGATATAAGGAGCAGGAAATAAGTCCATTACTTCAGTTAAAACACCTTCAATAAACTGAAAAGTATAATCGTCACCGGCACAATAAATATCTTTAAAAACGCCCCAATTATTAGCTACTTCTACTTTCTCATGAGTACACGACAATTCAGGATAAGAAGCAATTGCAGCCAAAGAATGTCCTGGCATTTCAATTTCAGGAATCACCATAATGTGAAGTTTATTCGCATAAGCAACAATTTCTTTTATATCCTCCTGAGTATAATAGCCACCGTATGAACTTCCATCTTTCTCCGCACGCCAAGCTCCTTTCGAAGTAAGCTCAGGATATCTTTTGATTTCAATTCTCCAACCTTGATCTTCTGTTAAATGCCAGTGAAATTTATTTAGCTTATAGAACGACAATAAATCGAGGTAACGAAGTATAAACTTTTTATCCATGAAATGTCTGCAGCAATCTAAATTCAAGCCTCTCCAATTAAATGTCGGCTTATCATAAATATCAAGAAAAGGACAATTAATATCTGCTATCTGTTTGGGTTCAGGAAAAATTTGCCTCAAACTCTGGATTCCATAAAGAATTCCGGCAGGATGTGATGCTTTAATTTCAATTCCGGATTTTCCTATATGTAATAGATAAGCTTCATCACCTAAAGAATCTACCTTTTCAATCAAAAATAAACAGATACTATTGGAAGACTTTTTATCAGATTTTAAAATCCCAATTCGAATACCATAACTATTCTGAATTTGTTCTTTTAAGAAAACGGCTGAAGCCATTAATTCAGGTTTATTCGGAGGAATCTGAATATAAGTATTGGGTGTAAGTGTAAAAGTGCCTTTTTCAAGCTTTACAGAAAGTGGTTTAGGTATAATATTTACCTGAGCATTTGATAATAAGACAGTAAAAAAGAAACTGAATAAAGAGCAAAATCTCAAAAAGTTTAAATTCGTCATACGAGCCGAAAATTAAACTTTTATTCTAAAAAACCATGTGGTTGATGCGATTTTGTATTTTCTCTATACTTTCTAATAGTTTAACAAAACTTAAACTTGTACCATAAATCATAAATTCTTGCATTAAATTATAATCTTTTTCATATTCTGATTTAAGTGATTCTGGGGGCAAAATGGTTATTAATGAAGGAAGATGTTTAGTATAATCAACTCCACTTATTCGGTAAAACATTGAACGATGTTTAGCTATATGTTTAAATAAATCGTTTTGAACTAAAGCCAATTCAAAAAAATCTGAATTTGATAATTTATCTAAATCATAAAGATGACGAGACAAGCGCTCTACCCTAATTTTATTTAAGGGAAGTGAAAATTCTTCATGTAATAAAAATACCTTCTCCCAAAAAGTTCTAATTGGGTGCACACTTGGAACAAGAAACGAATCTTCATGTGAATTAAATAGGTTTAATTTCTTAGAAATCTCAGAGCAAATGATTCTATTTTCATAAGGTTCCTTTAATGACCTTGAGCCTATTTCAATAATAACTTTCTGGTGCAAATATTCATTTGAATCATAGATAGATTGGTAATACAATTCCAAAATATGTGGATCTTTATCCGACTCAACAACAAACGCGCTTTTAAGATCAATTAGATGTGAGAAACCCATTTTATAAAAGATTTCGTTTAGCTCATTTAATAAATTTGTTGAAATATATTGAAATGACTTCCTTCTTAAACTCCTTATTTGAGATTTACTTAGTTCACCTTCAAAATCAAAAAATCTTCTATCTATTGAAATATCAATATCCTCCGAAAATCTTTCAATTACAGACCAAGATTTACTGAGTGATGTGCCACCCTTAAAAACCAAATAATCTTTAATGGATGAAGAAAACAATGCTTTTAAACATTGGCAAACCCACCAATCTTTTTCTATGGCTACAAAAGGTAAACCGTTAACTTTTGATACTTGAGCAATTAAACTTTTCTTTTGTTCAATTGATAAACTCAACCAAGACTTTCCTGGTTGAGCTGATTCATAAATAGTTGTTTTATCCAAGACGGTGCAAGTTTTAAGTCATGCAATATATTTTCTCTCCGTTCTTTCAATAAAATTTCATTTATTTTTTTTTCAATTTTTTTATCAATTGATTCCTTACCTATAACTTTTAAGGCTTGAATTAACATTCCACTGATTGGACCTTTAGCGAGCAAATTTTTAGGATTAGTTCTTTTAAAAACGATGCTTTGTTTGCCTAATTTAATTTTACGTGAAGAACCATCTGTAAGGTACACAATCCGCATGGGTACTTGGGTTGACAAGCCTAAACGATTTAAAGCAACTACTCCTGGGATAGCTAATTTCAATTTATCTTTTTTTGCAATTGCAAATGCAATTTCATCTGGATCGGGAGGAACAATTCCAAATAATTTATCAACTTTAGGGTAACAATAAATACCATGACCCACTCTATACAAAACTCCCTTTTGGCATAACCTAAAGAGCGATTTTTTAACAGATTCAGGATTTCCATAGTTTTCAAAATCTTCTATGAAATAAATACGCCCTTTCCTACCAGACTCAATTTTATTCAATATTCTATTTTCTACGACAATCCTCATTTCTCATCAAATTTTCGTCCCAAATTTATACATTTTTTGGGACAAAAAAAGCACATTTTCTTTCATTCCACATTTTTTACATTTTACTTCAACATATTGGCTGATTTTAAATCAATTGAAAATGTTCCAATCGATTTTTGAGTTTTGATTTGAATGGTCTTAGATTCATTAGCTCGCATATCAAAAAAGTTGTCTGATAATTCACCGTCACAATCTATCCAAACATTTTTCTGAAAATTCCGTGCTTTCAGTTCTAAATCGAATCCGCCATTTTGGGGGATGAGTTTCATTTCAAATTCTCTGTTTGAAAGATTCATATTCTTCACTTTAACAAAGTTATAGTTAGAGCTTATAATTCTATTATTCGTAGTTTTTAATCTAACATTCAATAGTAATTCTGCACTGTTTTTTGCTCCAATTAAATCGTTTTTGGAAAATGTTTTTAGTAAAGTTGATTGTAATTTAGGAATTGAAATTTCTAGGACCTGGTTCATGAATAACTTTCCATTAAAGTCTTCCAATTGAATTTCAAGTTCACCCTCCTCAGTATTTAGCAAATCAGAAATCACATACAATTTTATACTATCACCTTCTTCCTGAAAACTTAAAATCAATGGCTCAAAACTTCTTTTTACTTGGTATTGCATTGCTTTCCAACGATGTTTATAATCCATTCCCGACCATGAAATTACAGGCCAACAATCGTTTAATTGCCAATATAAAGTTCCCATATTGTATGGCATTTTACTTCGATGTGTTTCAATAGCAGTTTTTATTCCATCTGCTTGTAAACACTGACTCACATAAGCAAAATCTTTAAAATCTGTTGGAATAATATAATCCCTTTCCATGTATTTTTTGATGGTTTGAACTCCTTTGGGATGTTTATTATGTAAACGAATTACACTTGAATCGATATGAAAATTAATTGTATCAGTAAACTCTAAAAATGTTTCAATTGAAGGAAATCCTTGAAACCCATATTCACTCATGAATCTACCAACTTTTTTTGTATACATTTCAAATGGTTCTTCTCCCCACCAAACTCCCCAATAGTGTGCATCACCCTTTAGTAAACTTTCTTTTCTTCCCCAACCAAATTCAGGAGAACTTGGCCAGTAAACATGCGTTTCATCAAAATCAGAAATCGTTTGAGGTATAATCTCATGAAAAATCTTTCTATAATCCTCCCATATTCTTGTTGAATCTGCTGCTGTATGATTAAACTGTTTCTGCCAACCCCAATTAAACCAGCCCTCACTTATTTCATTATTACCACACCAAATAGCTAAAGATGCATGATTTCGAAGTCGTTTAACCTGATCAATACTTTCTTGTTTTACATTATTTAAAAATGTTGAGTCACCCGGATACATGGCACAAGCAAACATAAAATCCTGCCAAACCAATAAACCCAGCTCATCACAAATACTATAAAATTCATCATATTCATAAATTCCTCCACCCCACACTCGTAACATATTCATATTTGATTTCTGGGCTTGCTCTAAGAGATGTTTGTATGTATTTTTATCTGTTCGACTAACAAAATTATCTTGAGGGATATAATTCGCCCCCTTCATATAAACAGGAATATCATTCAATTTAAAATAAAAACTTCTACCTAAAGAATCGTCTTTCTGCATAAGTTCAAGCTTTTTAATCCCTATCTTAGTTGAGCTTTTATAAAACCTTTTATTTGAACTGATGATGCTTGTTTCCAATTCATATAAATAGGGTTTTCCTAAGCCATTACACCACCATAACTGTACTTTATTGATTTCAAAAGGAACTTTTAAATTAGATATACCTGCTTTCAAAAGAAGCATAGTATCCTTTAGCTTAATGGAATTTTCTTTATCGATAATACTGATATAATATTCACCGGATTTATTAGCATTTATCTCTAAATTTAAATCTAATTGAGCTGTAGAATTCTTGATTTCCTTTTGTACAAAATGAGTATTTTCAATTTTAATATCTGACCAGGCTTCAATGAAAACTTTTTTATAAATACCGCAAGTAACTAAACGAGGTCCCCAATCCCAGCCAAACTGATATTGGGCTTTACGAACCATTACTCTTTCATCATTGGGTAATTGTGCTTTTAAAGATTGATATAATTCCTTTGCCCTTTTAACATCCGATTTAAAAACAACCTTAATTGTATTATTTCCATGTTTGATAAGCTTTTTGATGTTAAGCTTCCAAATCCTGAACATGTTTGTTGCTGTCAGTATTTTTTTTTCATTCAAATAAACATCGGCATAGGTATCTAAACCTTCAAAAATCAAATCAATATGATTTTCTTTAAACAAACTTGAATCCACTTTAAACTTACATTGGTAAACCCAATCCTCATTTTCAATCCATTGAACCAATTGTTCATTTTTACCCAAAAAAGGATCCAGAATTAGCTGATTGGAAAGCAAATCAGTGTGAATATTACCCGGAACCTTTGCCGGAAACCATTTTGTTTTTTGATTGGCTTGCTTAAAATACCATTGGTTATTGCCTAAATCTATATTTCTTGAGAAACCTGAATTTAGCGCAATTAAAAATATGATGCTAAAGATGATATGTTTAATCATGATTTAAAATTTCTCTAACTAGTTTCACTTTATTCTTATCACAAACAAAATAAGCACAATCATCATCACCGGAAATACTGCTCATTTTTACATTACTTTTTCTATATAGCATAGGGCTTTGTTTTAGGCTTCGCAACGACATATGAAAAGAATTAAAATAAGGCTTCAATTCAGCAATATTTGTTTCGTTTAAACCTGCACCGGGCATTATAGTAATTCTATTTTCAGCTTGATTATTTAGCTTTTTCAATAGCTCAATGCCTTTTAAAGCAGAACTTTCTTGTCCTGAACTTAGTAAAACATGAAAACCCATTTCAATAATCTGTTCCAATGCTTTTTCAGGATGAGCACAAACATCAAAAGCTCTGTGAAAAGTTAATTGAAACGGAAAACAAACTTCAACTAACCTTTTACATGTTTCTATATCAATTTCGCCAGTGGGTTTAAGTGCTCCAATAACAAAACCATTTACACCTTCAATTTCTTTGATTCTTTGAATATCGCGTATCATGATTTCAACATCCAAATCTGAATAGACAAAATCACCAGGTCGAGGTCTGATTAAAACATGAATTGGAATTTTAACTTTGGAAGCGCAAACTTCAATCATACCAATAGAAGGCGTTGTACCTCCCTCCATTAAATTTTCGCACAATTCAATTCTGTTTGCTCCACCAAGTTCTGCTGCTATTGCTGATTCTGTGGATGTTGCACAAATTTCTATTAAGTAGGTTTTCATTTGTACTTCAATAATCTAAAATAAAAAGTATAAAACACAACAAAACGATTTGATTATTGAAATAGGTCCAGCTGAAATAAAAAAAGGCAACCCTTAAGCCGCCTTTTTCTCTAACTATATTATCAATTATTTCTTTTTGCCAATTTTTGCCCCAATGTGCATTCCACCACCAACACTAATAAACCAAGGTGATTCAGGATTTCCAGGTAATTGACCCAACTCAGTTTTAAAAGATAAACCAACATATTTACCAGAATCATATTTCCAGCCTAATCTCCATCCAAAATTATTTCTTTTGTTTTCAGGAATATCAATATCAATGCCTTTAAATTGCGCTTGTTTTTCATTAGGAACCAAAGTATAGGTAATACTGGGACTCAATAAAACATCAGCATACATATTAAACTTAGATGTCTTACTTTTTTCTCTGTAATTGTCTGGTTTAATTTTAACGTTTACAATTGATTTAAAATCCAATCCTGCATAAAAACAAAAGGCGTTCATTGTATAAGTTGGAGTTTCAAAATTTACCTTATCAACAAGATAATTTAAATTCCCACTTGCATCTTTATACTGAATATCACTTTTATTTGGTGATGAAATTAAGTCCATATCAACCTGGTAATTATTATGAAACTGCTGAATGCCACCTCTTACACTCCAAATCCTTCTAAACATAGCTGGGACCATAACATAACTGGTAAAAGTAGTTCTGCCAACTTTGCTGCTTGATAATACCACTTTAGCTTTGCCTTGTCTTATCTTATGACTCAAATTAAATTCAGCACCCGCCGAAAACGACCAGGTTTTGGTTAAATCTTTTGGGGCAAAAACTGCGGTTGCATTATCATCTAAATAAGTGCTTCTATACTCTGCATCAATTTGAAGTCTATTTCCCAACAAAAAATTCCCATAGATATTGTAACCAATTGAATTATTTGGTGAATAAGCAATTGCATCAAACACATTTATTCCAATAAACAGATTTTTCACTTCAGGGTCATTTTCCAAAACCTTATAATTGATTTGTTGCGCTTTTAAAGTTGAGGAACTTAAAATTACAAAAAGTAAAACTACTGCTCTACCAATTGATTTGAGGATTTTTGTTTTCATATAATTTGTATTAAGATTTGATGTTTCAAAACTAGAAACACCTGACCTACCTTGAAATACCCTGTGTGTGGTAATTTATATCCGTGCTATTGGGTATATCTTAGTCAAATCCTTAAATTCGTTTAACATGAAGGCCAAAATTGTACTTATTGATGACCATCAAATAATGCTCGATGGAATCTCATCTTTACTTAATTCAAGTACTGATTATGAAATTATTGCTAAAAGTACCAATCCTTTAGAAGCCCTTGAACTTATCAAAACACATCTTGCTGATATTTTAATCACAGATATTTCAATGGAAAAACTTTCTGGCATTGAATTATGTAAATTGGTAAAACAAAATTTTCCAAATATTAAAGTTTTGGCTCTTTCAATGTTTGGTGATAAAGAAACCATATCAGAAATGATTGAGGCAGGTGTAAATGGATACATACTAAAAAATACGGGTTCTGTTGAATTAATTGACGCCTTGGATAAAATAAGCAGTGGACAAGTATTTTTCAGCAATGAAGTCACTGTAGAAATGATGAAGTCAATTACTCAGTCTAAAAATCCACTTGCTGAATCAACTAAATTAACTCCCAGAGAAATTGAAATTGTTAAATCAATTGCTGATGAATTAAATAATGCTGAAATAGGTGAAAAACTTTTTATTAGTGAAAGAACCGTTGAAACGCACCGTAAAAATATTTTCAGAAAAACTGGAACTAAAAGTGTTGCCGGACTTATTAAATACGCTATTGAGTTTAAAATAATCTAAGCTCTTCGAATAGGTTTTTCAGAGTAAACAATAGAATATCCGTGCTAGTACGGATTGAATTTACCATTAACAGGGTATTTCAGTATTGAAGCTTCAACTACAATTTTGTTGAATAAAAAAATACTCATGAAAACCTTATTTACTGCACTTATTATTAGCTCTCTCTTTATTATTTCATGTTCAGCACCTAAACTATCAAGTTATTCAGATAAAACAGATTTAGTTTCAAAAGCCAAATATGATTTCAATCCCAATAAAATCAGAAAAAATGGAAAAGGCTTTTCTGTAGATATGAAAGCCTTAGGAAAACTTCCTAAAAAAGTGGCTTTGATTAGTTTTTATGTTGATGACCCCGGCTTAACAAAAGTGACAAAATCACCTTCAACAAGTTCTTGGAATACTACAAATACTGGTTCAGAAAATGCTAAAATTTATGCCAATTATTTCTACCAGCAATCTATTCAAACATTAAAAAACACTTTTAAATCGAATGGAATTGATGTTTTAAGTCCGGATGAGTTTCTTAAAACAAATGAACAAAAAGAAGCTTACAACAATTTTGTGGTTAAACATACTACCATGAACAAAATTGGCAATGGCTTAAAGAAAATGATGAAAAATCTTGGAACAGCTTCTACTACTATTGAAACTGATGAAGCTGCTGATAATTTTATTCTTGTGAAAATTAATAACAGAGAATCTAGTGATCCTAAGAAAAAATCAGTAGAAACACAAAACCTAAGTATTTGTATGGATGGACAAATGATTGAGTCGATTGGATACGATTTGTGTAAATCATTAGGAGTTGATGCAGTTTTAGTTGTTTATAATACCCAATTGGCAGATGAAGCCTGGGGCAAAACACGCTTTTGGTTAAGTGCAGTAAATTTGCAGTTATTTGGCCCAAATCCCTTACCATTAAAGGAAGGTAAAAACGATGGGAACTCCTATAGCAAAGGATTATTCTATTGTGGAGTAAGAATGAATTTTTCGAAAGGATTGTTAATCAACCCAAAAATAAAAGATGAAGCGAAATCACAACTAAACGAAATGGCTAACAGAAAAGCTTATCAAAATATGATTGCCGGTTGTGCCTCAAAAATTTCAAAATACATGATTAAAGAATTAGAATAATTTGAATAAAATACAATCATTTTAACTAATTTGGTTTTACTAACCATGAATATTAAAAAATATCTTTTTATACTTTGCTCTATCCTACTGCTTAGTTTTAACGGCTATTCTCAAATTGATAGTTTGGAAAAATTGCTCAAAACAGATTTAGCTGATACAATTAAACTTCAGCTATATACTGACTTAAACTGGGAATACTTACAAGTTGATTTAAGCAAAGCAGAATGGTATGCAAAAGAGGAATTAAAATTGGCTGAAGCA
Organism: Vulcanococcus limneticus LL; assembly: GCA_943361925.1. Classification (GTDB taxonomy): domain Bacteria; phylum Bacteroidota; class Bacteroidia; order UKL13-3; family UKL13-3; genus CAISCU01. Next base: position 100,202 of record CALRIT020000012.1, read on the forward strand.
ATAAATAACAAGAAGTTTATTGCTCAAGCTTACAATGATTTCGGAATTGTTTGTATAAAAAACAGTGAGTTCAAAAAAGGATTAAACTGGCATCAAAAAGCATTAAAAATTAGACTTGAACTAAAGAATCAACTTGATATTGCTTCATCATATTCTAAAATTGGTTACTGTTATTCTGAAATGGACTATTTGGGATTGGCACTCAATAACCAACTTAAAGCACTTGAAATCTACAAATCAATAAATGACAAAGGGAAAACTGCTTATACCTTAAACAATATTTGCTTTTTATACACTGCATTATATAATTGGGATAAGGTAATTGAATTGGCTAATCAATCATTTGCAATTGCTGATGAATTGGGCGATGATTATACTAAAGCTGTAGCTTTAAATAATATTGGAAGTTCTTTTGAAGAAAAGCGCGATTTTCTGTCAGCCATTAAATACAAATTAAAGGCGCTTGAAATCTTTAAAGTTGTTGGAGATAGCAATAGTATGGCCAGTATGATGAATAATGTTGGTTACTATTATCGAAATTTAAATCAGGATGATAAAGCAGAATCCTATTATTTACCCGGTTTAGAATTATCGAGTCGCATCAATGATAGAAACAGTATGGCTTTATTTCATTCTAATCTGGGAGCATTGTATACCGATAAAAAGAATTTTACTAAATCGATTTATCACTTAAAAAAAGCTCAAGAAATTGCCACTGCACAAGAATTACCAAGTACTTTAATTCCGGTATATAAACATCTTGGTGATTATTATGTAGAAACAGGAAATGCACAAAAAGCAAAAGAAAGTTATGATAATTATACTTATTTAAAAGATAGTTTATTCAATTCGAAATTAGCAGAGCAGTTTTCGGAAATGCAAACAAAGTATGAAACAACTGAGAAGGAAAATCAAAACCAAATTCTTCAAAAAGAGAATGAAATTAACCAGGTTCAATTAAACCGAAGTAGAACTATTCAATGGATTCTTTTTGTTGGAATTTTATTTATAAGTCTGATATTTTACCTGATTTACTCCAATTATAAAATCAAACAGAAACAAAAATTAAATGAAACACTTTTGGCTCAGGAGCAAATTAGAGCAAAGGCTGTTTTAGAGGCTGAAGAAAAAGAAAGATTAAGGATAGCCCGCGACCTACACGATGGATTAGGTCAGCGTTTAAGTGCTGCCAAACTTAATATTTCCGGCTTACACCAAACCATTCAAACCGATAATGACAAGCAGGAATTGTTTTTAACAAATGCCATTCAACTACTTGATGAATCAGTAAAAGATGTGAGGTCGATTTCACATAATTTATTGGCAAATGGATTAATTAAATCGGGTTTGGTTTCTGCTGTAAGAGAGTTTATCAATCAAATTAATTCTACCAATAGTTTAAGAATTAATATTGAAACTGTTGGTTTGGAAGACAGACTTGATCCAATTCAGGAAAACGTTTTGTACAGAGTGCTTCAGGAAGTTGTAAATAATATTATAAAACATTCGCAAGCCAATGAAGTTAATATTCAATTCATCAGGCATGAAAATGAATTAAACCTGTTGATTGAAGACAATGGAATTGGATTTAATTTAACAGAAGCTTTTGATAAAGGAGGAATTGGATTAAAAAACATTCAATCCAGAATTGAATATATCAATGGTAAAGTTGATTTCGATTCCTTTCCAAATAAAGGAACAACAGTAAATATTGAAATCCCTTTGGCTTAAAGTTGATAGGTAACCTGAGGTGGAATGAATTCTGAAACATCACCATTGTTTCTGATTAAATCCCTTACAATAGATGAACTGACAGGAGTATAAGCAGGATCACACATGATAAAAATGGTTTCTACTTTATGAAAAACAATTTTATTCATTTGAGCAATATTCTTCTCATAATCAAAATCCGACATCGTTCTTAAACCCCTTAGAATATAACCTGCTTCAATTTTTTCGCAATAATTAACAGTTAAGCCTTCATAAATGGCAGCACTTACTTTGGGTTCGTCTTTGAATATTTCACGTATCCAATCCAATCTTTGTTCTAATGGAAATAGTGTATTCTTACTGCTATTATGACCAATTCCAATGACAATTTCATCAAATAAATGTAATGCACGTTCAACTATATTAACATGCCCAACAGTAATGGGATCAAAGGTTCCGGGAAATAATGCAATGCGTTTCATAAAAATAAATATTAAGTTTTATTCCGGATTCTTGAAAAATGAAAAGGTTGATTGTCCGTATTTTCTTTCCTCAAAAAAACCCTTTTGTGAGCTTAAATCCAAATGAGAACCATGTTCAATAATTAACATTCCGTTTTTAGCCAAAAGTTGTTTTTCAAAAACCATTACCGATAAATCAACAATTTTATCTAAAGCATAAGGTGGATCAGCAAAAATTAAATCGTAAGAATTTGTATCGTTTTTAAGAAAAATAAATACATCTTGCTTACGAACTTGTATTTGATTAAAAGCTAATTTCTGTGCTGTTTCTTTCACAAACTTTACACAACCGAAATCTTTGTCGACACTAGTAATTTCGGCAACTCCCCTACTTGCCAGTTCATAACTTATATTACCGGTTCCAGTAAATAAATCAAGTGTTTTTAATCCTTCCCAATTGTATTTATTTTCGAGGATATTAAACAAACTTTCTTTCGACCTATCTGTGGTGGGTCTAACAGGTAAATTTTGTGGGGCATGAATAATAATGCCACTTTTGGTTCCGCCTATAATTCGCACAATAATGTACTACTTTCTATTAAATACTGATGTTCTTCGAATTGATGAAATGAAACCGGATAGGTAAATGATTTTGATTTAATTCCGAATGAAACCGATTTAACATATGACTTCAATAAGTTCTGTAATTCGTTCATTAACAAAGCTTCACCATATAGTAACACCTCTGCATCCTGATTCAATTCCATTTGTTTTGCTACAGCTAAAATAAAATAGGTGATATCATTTTCGTTGCCAAATGCAAATGTATTATAGAACTTAAGTTGTTCATCTAAAACAGCAATTTCTATAAAATGGCCATGTACATGTACATGAATTTTTGAAGCCGGATTAGGGAAATGTTGTTGATGAATAAGTTTAATGAATAATAATGAACTATGAATCATATCAACCATTGGCATGTTAAAACGAATTAGTTTAACCAATTCATTTTTAACATTAAACAAGGCTGCGGTTTTTAGAACATTCATTTTACAATCCAATACTTGCGAATTGTCAAACATTTTATGAGTTAAACAATAATAGGCTTCTGTTTCAATGATGTTTAATAAAGATTCAGGGACCAAAGTACAAGCTTCATTACTTACAAATACCTTTTTCGAAGCATATTTTTTAGTAATTTCATTCATTAAAAGTTCACTAGACTTTAATTCATCATAAGATAATTCAAAAACGCCTTTGCCAACCGGAAACAATAAGGCCAGTTGCATTACTTGTTTTTTGCTTGAATCTGAAATAACAATGGCAATATGGTTATCTGCAAATACCAAATGCTGGGCATATTTCGATGCATCTACCTCCTGAAACAAATTGTCGGTAAAAGTTTTGATTTGATATTGAATGCTGATTGCGGCCATAATTTAATTGATATCGCAAAGTAATTATTGAATTTGTATTTTAAAAACCCACTTTCACCATACATGCTGATTGTGAACACTAAAATAGACTTATTTCTATTTAAAGCTTTTTCCAAAGGACAAGTAAAACCTATATTTGCCCAATGTTTATACCAAAAGACCCGAATTTTAAAGAACGTATTCAGCACAAAATGCTGGCAAATAATTTCATGCAATACATTGGTTTCAAGGCAACTCAAATTGAAGCCGGCAAAATTTCCGGGGAATTAATTCTTGAAGAACATCATTTACAACAAAGTAAATTTCTGCATGGTGGTGTTACGGCAACTCTAGCTGATTTGGTTGCAGGTTTTGCTTCTTTTACCTTAGTCAATTCCAATCAAACCGTAGTTACATCCGATTTAAAAATCTCTTATTTAAACCCCGGTATTGGACAAAAAGTATTAGCTAAAGGCTGGGTGATAAAAGCCGGAAATACACTTCATTTTGCAGAAGCCGAAATTATTTGTGTCAATGAAGGTTCCGAAACATTGGTTGCGAAAGGATATTTAACTTTTGCAGTGGTTAATATTCCTTAATAAAACATTTTTAAATCAAGTAAATTGCAACACTCAAGTAATTCTAATATTTAAAATTACCATTTAATTTAGAATTTGATATTTATATACAATGTAAATTTCCTAAATTTGAAATATGTCAAGCTCTTCACTAAAAATAGATATCGACTCTTTACCACTTTCTCTAAAAAAAGAAGTAGCTGATTTTGTTGCTTTCCTAAAAATGAAAAGCAAAAAAAAATCCTCCATTAAACAAAGAGAATTTGGATATGCAAAAGGGAAAATTCAATTATCTAAGGACTTTGATGAACCATTAGATTTATTTAAATAGAATAAGCGGATTTCTCTTTTTAACCTCCTAAAGATTCAAAATTAGAATAATAATTAGTCTTCCTCCCCCCTATAATCTGCCATGTCTAATATGGCCTGCCGCATTTCGAAAAAATTTGTGAAGGTAAATTGATCAATACTGAATTCTTCCGGTTCTGCATTTTCATCAAACTTTACTAAAAATGAAAAGTGCTTATATCCGTCAGATTGCCCAGTCTCAAACTGAGCCCTAACATGATTCGATACATAATTTACAATCTGACTACTCTTGAAATTAATTTCCTTGTTGATATAAATTGACTTTATATAAACTTCATCCTCGTAAATCGTCCAAACTGCTAATGAGTCTCGCAATAATCCCATTATAAATCGCACCATTTGGATAGTTCCCACAATACCCAATCCAAATTCATAAGAAATGACTGAAGGGTCATCAGAATTTAAATAACAATAAAATCCAACTACTGCCAATACCAAATAAATCAGGAAGAAAAACACATTCATAAAATGAAATTCCGTTCTGAATTCTGAAACCACCAATGGTTCTTTTTCTTCTTGAAATTCAATAATTTTAGTCATCACTTTTTACTCCAAAACATAAATCTCCAGCATCACCTAAGCCCGGTACTATATATTTGTGTTCGTTTAATTCTGCGTCTAATGCAGCTATATAAATATCAGCTTCAGGCATTTCTTTTTTTATAAAATCCAATCCTTCTTGTGCTGCTATTAATCCTGCTACAATTACTCTTGATGGTTTACCTTTTTTCAACAGTGCTTCATAACTTAATACCATACTTTTACCTGTTGCCAACATGGGATCTATTAATATCAAAACTCTGTTATTTAAATCTGGACTAGCCATGTATTCTACAATCACTTCAAAATCTAAACCATGTGTATGTTTTCTAAAGGCTGATATATACGCATTATCTGCTTCATCAAACATATTTAAAAAACCCTGATGTAAAGCCAGTCCTGCTCTTAATATGGTTGCTAAAACCGGTTGCTCTGCCAATACCAAACTTTCATGTTTAGCCAATGGTGTTTGTATTTCTACCGCTTTATAAGCCAAATCTTTACTTATTTCATAAGCCAAGATCTCTCCTATTCTCTCCACATTCTTTCTAAAACGGGCCATATCGCCTTGTTTTTCAACATTTCTTAATGCTTCTAAATAGGTATTTAGTATCGAATTTTCTGTATTTAAAACCCTTATCATTTTATTGTGTTAACATATTAAAACAAATTTAGCTCAATATTTGGTTACTTTGTTGGCTTTTATAAGGCAATTTTATTTCATGAAATTACAATTCTTAGGCGCTGCTCAGCAAGTTACGGGCAGTATGTATATGCTTCAACTCGACAATGGATACCGCATTCTTATTGACTGTGGTATGGATTACGAACTCAAAAGAAACCCGGTTGAACAAACAAATATTTTTCCATTTAGGGCGGTTGATATAGATTTGGTTTTACTAACACATGCCCATGTTGACCATTCCGGGAACTTACCTGTTTTAATTAAAGATGGGTATAAAGGTCCTATTGTTTGTACTTCTGCTACTGCTGAACTTACTTCTTATTTGTTGTATGATTCATGTAATATTCAACAACAAAATTACCGCAAAAGTCTTGGTAATGCGCGTAAAACCAAACGTCACCTGGTACCAAAACCTTTGTATTCTGAAAAAGATGTAAAGGATACCGTCAACCAATTTAATACTGTAAAACTCAACAAGCCTTTTCATCCTAAACCTGAAATTGAAATAGTTTTTCAAGAAGCAGGACATTTATTAGGAGCAGCAGGAATTAAAATTAGTGTTACTGAGAATGGTAAAACCAAAGTCATTGGATTTACAGGTGATTTAGGACGTAAAAACAGCAAGTTAGTTAGAGATGGTGAACCTTTTAGCGGCATAGATTATTTGGTTTCTGAAAGCACTTATGGAGGAAGAAAACATGTAGCTGAAAAAACTCCGGAGGATGAATTATTAGGCTTTATTCACGATACCTGTGTGGCACAAAGAGGCCGATTAATTATTCCTGCTTTTTCTGTTGGCAGAACCCAGGCCATAGTTTTTACCATACACCAGTTAAAAAGAAAAGGTTTAATTCCTTTTCATTTAAAAGTATTTGTAGATAGTCCATTGGCTATTAAATCAACTCCGGTTTACGAACGCCATCCGGAATTAATGAATGAAGAAGCCCTGGCTTTTAGAAAAGAATATGGCGATTTGTTTGTATTTGAAAACATAGATTACCTCGAAAACAAAGATGAACATGAGGAACTAACTTATTATTTCGACCCATGTATTATCATTTCTGCAGCCGGTATGGTTGAAGGCGGACGTATACAAGAACATGTAAGTAACAATATAGAAAACCCTTATTCTACCATTTTAATTGCAGGCTTTTGTGCAGAAGGCACTTTAGGCCACCGACTTCTACAAGGACTATCTACTATAAAGATTAAAAACAAAGACAAAAGAATATTTGCAAAAATTGCCCGTACCGATGTATTTAGCTCTCACCCCGACCATAGCGAAATCATGGATTTTATTAGCTCATCAGAACCAGAAAACATTAAAAAAGTATTTCTTATTCATGGTGAATTACCCCAATTAGAAGCCATGAAAAAATCGGTTCAACAATTGGGGATTCAGGAGGTTTATACGCCTGCGCTGGGAGAGAGTTTTAGTTTGTAGATAGAATCTCTTAAATAAGAAATCTTACATTTTTTAAATAAGATTCTATTTCAAATTAAACATGTAGAAAGTCAAGTTTAGATGTCTTATTTCTTATAAAAATTAAATAGCTAAACTACTTTTTTGAGTTGGTTTAATCAGAATCTCAAATTTTAGATGGTTCGAATAAACCATTTTATAAATTCCAACTAATTCTTCTTCTGATTGTCTATTCCGGTTACAGCAACTGTTGTATCAACAATTTCAATATTGATACCATAAGACCATACTTGTCCACCTCCTGCAAGCATAGTTCCATAATTAATTACAGTAGCATTTGACGGTACGTCTAAAACTACTTCATATTTTTTCCAATCATTGGTTCCTTCAATATTTCTTTCCGACATATTATCATACACCAAACGCTCTTTTTTTATTTCATCGTCAATTTGTAAAAGGAAACCTGACCATCCTATTACATCTTTTGTTTTTAAATAACCTGTTAGCCTAATTCGTTTATTTAAATAAATGTTAGGCATTAAACTTTTAGAAACTAACCCATAACCTAAAACCTTTTTACTTTTTGATTTAATTGTCATCACACTTTGGCCATCAACAAACATCTCTTTATCAATTCCAATTTCATATCTTTTATTCCTCCATCCCGAAATTTCCCAATCTGTTGGATAATCGAAGGAAAGTGTTAAGCTCATTATACTTAACAAGGCAATGATTTTAAAAAATTTCATGCTCATCAATTTAAAAGTTAAACAAGTGATTTTGTGCTTATTCAAATATAAAAACTAATGAATATTGATTTACTATAACCTAGAAAAAAACATTCGCACTAATATGAATTTTTGGTATTCCTTGATTTTTTTTGCAGCAAAAATTATGAACAATAGCTATTACAAGATTGGTTGATTAAAGGCTATTTTTAATGAATTCCTGGCTGTGGTTAATAATGTTTACATCTTCATGATAGAGAATCTAAACAATTTAAATTTTAAAATATTAGAATTTTGTAAAAGCAATAAATATGTACTAAATAAACGCTAAAGCCCATCTAAATAATTTCATGAAGTTACTTCAATTAAATCATTAACTCTAATCTCTCAGGCGAGTTTAACATACTTTCCTTTGAGTGAATTCTCAGCAACATAAATCAAAGGTGTATAATTATTGGCTGTGGTGATACAATTTTCTAAAAACTTCTTTGTTAATTCTTTGTCCCAACCGGCACAAGCAGCTGCTATTCCATAACGAGGGTCACCATAACCTAGTTCAAAATCTTTATGCTGATGTAAATTCCATGATAATTGAATCAATTCTTTAATTTGATTTGTGTCAGGTTGCATTCTGTCATAAGCCAGTGGCATGAGGCAACCACTTACAATTGAAAGGCCACCAAACCTCAAAAGTTCTAATACTGGTAAAGCATCGTTTAATGAGTATCTTTTAAGTCTTACATAAGATTGTGCCGCTGCATTTGTTATCATATCATGTGGATTATTGGCTTCTACAATTAGTTCAACCACTGAAAGTAATTTTTTGTAATTCAATAATCCTAAAGTCAAAATCATTTCATATTGAGTCTCCCAGGTTCTTTTATCTTTAGCTTCCTTTAAATAAGCCTGGTAGAGTTCCTCGGCAAATTCACTCAGATTTAATTTCCCAATTTCTTTGGCTGCACGCCTGCGGTCTGCAGATTTAGAAGAGTGTAGTTTAATTTTTATTTCTTCAGTTGTCATAGTTGTTTACGATTGTAAGATATCAAATAAAAGAGTTTAATCATTTCAACTTTAAATTTTATACACCCTCTTCCAATGCTATTTTTACAGCTAAAATATGCTTGCAATGGCCTCGATTTAGCTCATTATTGGTAAACCAAGTGCAAGTACATTGATAAATTTCATTCTTCTTTAAAACCGTATGATAAACATCAGCCGAACCTTTTACAATTGCTTTCAAATAAGTTTCGGTGTTTTCTACAATTTCTATTTCATCATTGTTAACTATTTTCTTAGCATTTTTCAATCTGGGGTTGAAACTAAGCAGCCTTTCTAGTTTAAATGGAATTCTTCTATAGAAATAATTGTTATCAAATAAATTATAACCAAGAAGTCCAATTCCCGATAAACTTGATTGCAAAGTGTTCATTAACTTTAAATCAATACCATTTTCAACAGAAATTAGTGTAGGATTGAATACTTCATTTGTTTTAAAGTAATTATTAATTCCAAGAATTAGTTTATCTGAAACAACATTTGTTAAATCTTCCAATAATCTTCCTTCTCCCGAAAAACCTCTATAAACACTATTGGAAAACAAATAGGTCATTTGAATATCATTAAAGTTTAAAATGAAAGCAAAACTTTGTTGTGATTGATGTTTATAAATAAAAATACTCTCAACACTCGAAATTAGTTTTTGCACCAAATTGAGTCTGTGGACGCCTCCAACTTTAATACTATTAGGTTTTTCAAGTGGTGAAAACGAATAATTCAAACCAGATTTTATTAAGAAATAATCTGATTTAGTTGGAGCATTAGGAAGCGTTTTAAATAGTTGTAAAGCTTCAAATTTGTTTAACTGAAAAGCCAATTCCATTTCAGCTAAAAATACTTGAACATTACCTAATCCTTTTATCCATCTATTAGGTAAGTTTACCTTTTTCTCTACTGTTTGGTGTTTATCTGTTACAATATGAACTTCTTTTGAACCTACTCCAATAAGCAATTTTTCTGATTGTTGTACTTGATTAAATGCTCTAATAGTTTGGTTGTTAAAATCAATATTTGTTGTTCCTGAATGTAAAAATTCGCCATCAATCCCATTCTTTAAAATAGTTATTTTGGCATATACACTGTTACAAGAAGAAAAACCCTCAAAATGCAACTCACCTGCTCCCACTGATACAATTGGGTCTTTTAATTTGGCTATTTGTCCGGGTGTTAATGCAAAGTGCGAGCTTACAGTTTGTGCCAAAACACTAAAACATCTTGATGCCAAATATGCATTGTTTATATTTCCATAGAAAAAACAAGGCTTTTCATTATCTAATTCGATTTCGGAATGGTGAGAAAATGAAAATATTTTAGAATTCTCTTCCTGAAACATCAATGATGGATTCTTGTATTGATAGACAAATTCTGTTTCCATTATTTTTTTATTTCTACTATTTTTTCTTCTACATCTTTGTCCATATTCAATTTTAAAGAATTCTGTAACTCTTTATAATATTGAACAATTTTTTTGCTGTTAACCGGTAGGTTTAATTTATCAAAATTTTGAATAATACATGCCAAAACTGTAAACTGAAAAAGCCTTATTTCTTTTGTTTGATTTGGTTTATCTAAAAATTCAATAAATCTGTTTACCGGAGCAAATTTATCATTTATAAGTTTGCTAATTATTTCAGCCAATTTAGTTAAATCTTCATTTCTAGAAATAGCCAATTGAATATACTCTGATGCTAGGTCTCTAGAGATTTTCTTTTCAAACAACAAACAAACTGCAACGTAAATCCAACCACTATGAAAAATTCTAATTTGATGTTCAAGAATAAATTGCATCGGGTATAAGCATTCTTCAAACCCTCCTACTTCATTACCTGTAGATGTATCAGGAATATATCTACATAACATCGAATCAATATAGTTGGGATTTAAAGTAAGCTGACTATAAATATCAACTCTACTTGCTTTTTGCATGGAGGCTGTATTGTAAAATATTGGTTCCGGCCTTACTATTTTTTCTTTAAGATACCAGCTATAATTCCAATTGTAGTCCAAAATTAATCTATACCAGGTTCCATAGTTTCTTTCATCTTTTTCAATAGTAAATCCTATATTAAATGGATTGATAATTGCCGGATAATTTGAAACTTTTGATTTTTCAAATTCTTTAAAAACTCCATTTGGATATTTAATTCTTGTTATTTGAGTCCAAAGCGCCAAAGTATCATTTGAATAATTAACTTGAGTGGATTGGCCAAATAAATAACGAATAGCATCTGCATAATAACCATTTAAACTTTTTAAAAGTTCCGAATAATCATTATCTAATTCCTTAATAATAATTCGATTACATGCTACAATGAGATCTTCCAAATCAATATTAGATTTGCTAATTTCATAAGTTTTTATTCTCTCCAATAAAATTCCGGGATGCACATAAAATGGCTCATGTGTTGGTGTTGAAAGAAATGGTAATTTATCTTTAGCTTGTAATTTCAAAAACGTCATTTTAGCCTTTTTCCCTAAAAATGGAATGTATTTGAAATCCATTTTTCCAATACTATCCTTGCTTTGGGTTGTCCAAGCTTCGAGAAATAATGTAAATGCAGTTAGTGTATCATTTTCATAAAACTTAGCAAAAAGAGGTTTCGTAAATGGCTTTATTTGTTTTACATAATCTTCCGGGATTTCAGATTGAAGCTGAATGATTCCTTCAAAAAACAATTCTATATCGCAAATGGATTTAGTTCTGATACATTTTCCAATATGCATTAATAGCTCATCCCAATTAGAGATTTGAGTAATTTGCTTATCAGTTTTTGTTTCAGAAATGGTTTCAGTTACATTTAAAGAATCAGCATCTTCTACTTGTAAAATGTCCTTGGCTGCCTGTTTTAGGTTTGGTAAAAATGGTGATACTAAAAGCCCTAGCTCATTATCGTTAAAATATCGAATCAAAATTTTAGCTGTTTTTTCCTGAATCTTGGCATCCGTTTGCATGAAAAGTAAACAGAATTGATTTCTATATTCCAGAGGTATTTTATACGATTTTACTAAATAGGTCTCAATCATATCTAATACTGTTAACAGAGACTTAGAGATTTTATCATTGGAAAATACAATAGAAACATTTTCTAAAAAAGATAAATAGTCAAATTTGGGGTCTGAATAAATCCCTTTTATAGTTATAACTACATAGTTTATTAAACTAGTTTGACCCGTTCCCAATATTGAAAATAAGGTAGACTGATTAACAATTAATTCCTCTTTTGTAGGTTGAAACAATTCCAATAATCTTACATGCCAATCTAAATGTGGCTTCTTCCAATTGTTAAGTAAAGATTCCAATAATTGGCTAATTAGGTTTCTATTTTTAAACACATTGTTTTGAATCAATATTTTCAAAACCTCGGTCCAATAAACACTAGCTTTTGCACTTAAGCCATTAGAATAATCAATAGAATTAGCTTTTATTGAATCGAGAATTGGAATTTCATATTTGTAAAACTGACAAAACACTTTATCTATCGATTCTGGATTATGCATTAAAAACTGAGCATCATCAATATGATTATTATCGAAACCTTGAAGATTAAATAAACTTCTAACAAAAAATTCTTCATCAAATTCTACCCAATTGTTTTCATACAATTTCCAAAGCACTTTAAAATTGATATTTCTAAATCTTTCCTTTGAAAGATCTTTAAGAACTTTATTTAAATAATCTGGTGGAATTATTTTATAAAAGTCAACAATTGGCTTAAAATAACCTGTTGCTATAAACTTGTAATAGGGATTTGAAGTAAAGAATTCATGTTTAGTCTCTAACAGTTTTAAATCATCATAACGTCGCACACAGGTGATTAAAAAGTAATCTAAACAAATATCTAATTCTTGTCTGTTTTCGTAAAAGTCATCTCTTTCTTTTCCCTTTAAATCTATTCCAACTTTTTTTAAAATATCCGCGTCAATATCTATTCCTTTTAATAATGTAATTGTAGAAAAACGCTCTTCATCTGAAAGTAATTTTGAGAAATTCAAAATTTCTTCAAAGTTTTTATTTTTAATTAAATTGATAATCTGCTCCATATCTGATTAAAGGTTTGAATAGAGTTTGTTACAACAGAATTTCCAAACCCATCAACTCAAATATAATCGAGGAAAACGAATTATTCATTAACTTAAAACTTAAAATTTAAAGAACAAAGTACTCCTATTTTTTATAAGCTAATTAAGTCTCCTTTGTTCCATCTGCTTTTCATATTGATCCAATGTTTGGTATTCAGCCCAATCTATATCTGAAGGTAAATTATCAACGATTAGCTTATAGGCTTCTTTGGGATTCCCTTGTCCAATGCAATCTTGTGTACCTTTCAAATTGTGTTGGTTGGCTTGTTCTTCTGTTCGCACAAATATATTTTCGTCGCTTATTGTTGCTCGCAATAAGTCGTTGTTTAATTCTTCGCCTTGTTCTCCAATAAACCTGCTTAAACCAAAATCCCAAAGTTGGTAGAATGTCATAAGTTTACTTGCTGAATGGTGCTTACTAAGTAGTATAAGAAGTTCAATTTCATTTTGGGTTTTGTATTTTGTATTATCAAGTAAATTTTGCCAATGCCATTTGATAAATTCTCTATTACTTATCTCAATTTTCTTGCGCTTTAAAGGAAATTCTATTTCCGGGACTTGTCTTTCAATTTCATCACTATTTAACCTTAAATCATTCCACAGGTATGCTACCAAACTTACTTTTTCTGAACTAGCTAATGTTTGCGAATGCCAGCAAATTCCGTTCTCCCAAAAATCAATATGTATAGAACCGTCATCTATTAAATTAGTAAACTGAGACATTCTGTTTTTATCTTTTACAAACAAATTTTCATTTACTTCCAACTTTGAATTTAGTTTCAATAGCCCATCCTGTATTGAAGCCGCATTATTGGGTTTCGAAATAAACTTTTTAAAATATTTCCAAGCTTTTTTCACTGTCTAAGATTTATAATAAATGTAGTTTGAAAAACCTTATGTTTAATGTTGATTTACAAAGAATTTTTTATAACTTAAATAAAATAGAGTGGCTGAACTTTCATCTCAATTTTGTTTGAAATTACAAAGTTATAGAAGGATTTATCCTAGTTCTGAAACTAAACAAATTGTTTTTATAAAGCTAAAGCAAAGACTAGTATTTATTTAAAAATATATAATTCAAATAAACAAACTATCAAAATTAGTATTTAGTTAAGTCCCAAATAATCCATTTTATTCAGCCTTACTTTTGATTTTAAGTCAATAATATCAAATCGCTTTATTTGCGTAAAACTACCCATATCGCTGTCACTATTAATTAGAATTGCACCAACAAGAATAACATATTTACAACTGTAACTTGTTAAATCAACTAATTCATTTATTCGTTTATCAATTGCTTCATACATAACTTCTGTTGCCTCAAATAAAGGAGATTTTGCGCTTAGAACTCTTTCTTTTTCATTAAGAAGAATTTGTTCTATAGTGTTCATTTGATAATCTAATTCAGTAATATTTCCTTTTATAACCTGATTATTTGAAATCTTATTCAATGCCCCCTTTGCAGCACCACAACAACCACTATTTTTATTTTGACCAATTCTATGTATTTCACCAATTGTTCCTTCTTTGGTAATTCCAATATGAGGTCCATAGTAAATAAAAACAGCTCCTTCATCAGGTACATGACTAGCAAAGGCACCCATACCAGTAAGTCCTGTAAAAGGAAATCCATCTAAACCACCCATTTTAAATGGACCCAAGAACTCTTGTGTTCTTGCAGGATATTGGATGCTGTTTACATCATCACTGCATATACTGTCTGCAAGCATTATTTGTTTGGGTTCTAAATCCAATTCATACTCAACAAAATCAATGATTTTATTTACGCTATCTATCGTAGTTATTGCTTTAGGATACCACTGATGGATAATATCTAATTTTTCTCTTTTTTTCATTTATAGAATGATATTGTTTTTTGCTTGTAAAGCTGGAGGTAAATCGGTTTCGCCTAACATTTCTCTCATATCTATTTCGATATTTCTACTAATTTGTGAAATTGGAACATCGTTAGCAGAACCTTCAAATGGATTTTCGGTACTTTCTCCAACTTGTTCCAATGAAGTATAAACCCAAGAAATCAAAACACTAAAAGGAATAACCAACCAAACCATATTACCTTTCATAAAGCCATCTATATTTTCATTAAGTTTATCAAATTCTCTAAGCATACTAAAGGGCAAAAAAATGCAAAAAAGTTTGATGAAAAATGAATTAATTGTAGCAAATTGTCTTGGATAAGGAAAGTTTTTAATTCTTTCACTTTTACCTTGCTGGTCATAAAAATCCTTCACCATTTTTTGCATTTCTACAAATTGAAAACTATCTATTTCCTTATTCTTAAAAAGTCCTTTGATGGTTTTAGATTGCAAACTCATTATTTGAGTTGCTTTATTTTTTGTTGTTAAGAGGTATTTTAATTCATCTAAAGAAATGTATTTAACTAATTCGTCCTCTAAAGAAGTTTCTCTTTCTGGAATATCATAAAAAGCTTTGTATTCAGTATTGTAAGCTTTGTTTGTGGTTTCCCATGCTCTGCTGTCTCTCATAGCATACCGTAAGGCAGTTAGCCAGGCAAAATGTCGATATATCAATTCTTTTGATTTTTCTGAATTGTTCAAAAAATCCCTGCTCATGGTTCCAAAAGCACGACTACTATTAATAATAGCTCCCCATATTTGTCTTGCTTCCCATGTTCGATTATAAGTTTGTGTATTTTTAAACCCTACAAGAAATGCAGTTGCTGTGCCTAAAAGTGCAACAACCGACCAAGGAATTGCCAGCCATTTTAATCCTGCAATTTGATAAAGCACAACAGGAATGATACTAATAATTAGTGTTTTATAGATATTTCTTCTAGTCCATAGTAGAAATTCAGAAAATTTATAAGCTTTTCCGGAATGCATTAATTTGATTTTTTTGAGGTGAATTTACTTATTAATATACCAACAAGAACCACCGAATAAAATTGACCAGCAATTCCGAAAAACGAGGTGATTAATTTTGTAAAATGATTATTGGGAATTATATCACCAAAACCAATGCTTGTAAGTGTTATAGAACTGAAATAAACCAAATCCATATAAGTTGATGCTGGATTTGTCAAATCAATCCCTTTAAATGATAGAGGATTATAATAAACAAAAAACTGTAATAAGAATGTGCTGATTTCAATTAATAAAAAATACCCACACGCTGAAGCAAAGATAATATCAGTATTGATATAACTGGGTTTGATTAAATACTTAAGTACCTCATAAAAGATAAAAAGAAAAAAAACGACATAGGATATGTTCAGAAAAATAAAGTAATAAGGGATGTTGCCCCAAAATGTTAAACCTATAGGTAAAGCCAAAACAAGTAAAAAAAGTAGTTTTTGAATTAAGTTTTTCCAATATCCTTTTTCAATAAAAACACCTAAACTGGCAGTGCCCAAAATTAACATATTCATTGGCCAAATTAATTTAGTGTAAAATGGCAAATCACTTAAAAATATTCCAATAAAAAGGTGTTGAATCAATGCTAAAAGCAACAACTCATATTTTCTCTTATGTAGATAATTTAAAATTGGCGACATTAATGTTTCATTCATTTCATAAAATTAAATGGAGAAAGTTTTTTTACTCAAATGTAACTTATGGAAACTAATTATTCAAAAACTAAACTCGGACTAAATGAAATGAATAATAATAATAATAATAATAAATACTAATGTGCATTAAACCTTTCATTTTATTTCAAACTTATCTTTAAATCAAACTCCTTTTTAAGTGTGAGTAAGGCTTCTGCATTGCCTTTTGCATCATCAACTGGGTTGTGTGTATGTTTTGTTTTACGCAAATGTTTAAAGTTTTGAAACATGTCTTTAACCATTCCTTTGTACAAACTACCCAAGTTTTGAGAACTATGTCCAAATGGATTTCTTTCGATAAAATGATGAAAATACCAACAAATAAACATCCAATCAAATCCATTATTATCGCTTATAAATACAGCTTGTCCGGTTGAATGTTGCTTTATCCAATCTGCAAAATCTATCATTACTTTTATAGGCTCTTCAAATAACAAAGTTTCTTCTCTGTTAAAACCAGAAACAGCCAAAGCTTCCGGAATCCATTTTGGGGAAATGGGTTTTAAACAAGCATAAAATGTTTTATCCAAATGTTCATCAACCAAAACAGCACCAAACGAAATCATTGAATAATCACCGGGTATAGGTCCGTCTGATTCAATATCAACCATAAAATAACTCATCTTCTTTTTGGAAATTAAAGTTGTAAATTATTAAATATATATGAGTTGTTTATAATAAGCTAGTGAATTATTTAGGGCCTGCTGAAAATCTTTATTAGGACTTATTTAATCAACCAAATCATGAATCAAAACAAAATTAAAAGCCATTATTTAAAGTCTAAAAAGTTTAAACTTTAAATAATGGCTTTGATACTTTAAAAGAGTTTTGATAACTCCTATAGTTTCTAATTTCTTTAGAACTGGATAGGCAAACTAACTTTTACATTGTCCCACATAATGTTTAATGCAGTTCCTTTTGAATTGTCGGTAAAGCTAAAGCTCAATTTCTCTTGTTCTTTAATGGTTTCTACATTTACTTCCACACTCAATACATTTTTTGCTTTAATTTTTGAATACCCATATGAACCCCATTGTTTTAGTTCTGAGTTTAGAATAATGGTCCATGAATTTTTTTGAGGAATGGTAAACAAGGTATAAGTACCTGCTTTTATTGTTTTACCTGATATAACAACATCACTAGTAAAAGTAATTTCTGTTGCTTCATTGGCACCTGTTCTCCAAACTTCTCCATAAGGAACCAAGTCTCCAAATATTACACGCCCTTTTTTAGATGGTTGACCGTAGGTTACTTTTACATTTTTTGTTTCGGCGCTCATTTTAGGACTTTTTGTATTTTGCCCAAAGCTGATAACCACACTAAATACAAATAAGATAGAAAGATAAATTTTATTCATTTTGATTTTGTTTAATACTAATAAAAAGAATAATTTGAACGAATTGTTTTGAGAAACAAAGCTTATGCCAATTACTTTTACTAAAATAGAAGATTGGTACAGATGCGGATTTTCGAAATTAATTTAAATTCATCATTTTTTATCATCCTTAAAATGATAAAAAAACTGATGTAATATTTCACTGGTTTGTTGAGTAGAAGTAAATGGAAAAAAGTGATTCATATCTTTCCAAACATATTGATTATAAAAAGCTTTAGGGAATTTTGACTGGGTATAATTCAAGTTTATAAAAGGAACGATATTGTCTTTATCGCCATGAATATGTAGAATTGGACTATTAATCTTTTCCCAGTTGGGTTCTATTTGTTTTAATTCTTCTGCATGTGTGTATTTTTCATCTGCAGAAACCCGCAATGCAGCAGAAACCATCCACCTAGTTGCTTTCCAATAGGCAATTTTACCAAACCAAAAGTACTTCTCATTATTTGGATCTAATGCCGGCGCCATAAGGGCAGTGGCTTTTAAAAACGAAGGCTGACTAGCACTTATACAAGCAGCAACAGTTCCACCATAAGAATGGCCAGCAATGAAAACAGCTTGATTTTTTTTAATCAAATTATTTATTAAAGAAATTATCAGTTCCGACTGTTTTTGAATGCTTGCAAATTCACCATAATTAGAGTAACCATAACCCATTCGGTCTAATATCAGAACCGAATAATTCTCTGTTATCAATTTGTTTTCCAGAAAATTTAAAAGTGCAGATGATGAGCCCGGTGCTCCATGAATAAGAACTAGTAATGGTAAATCTTTATTGGGATTTTCATAATGAAAATAACGTATTGTAAAGTTATCCTGTTTAAAATAAAAAACCTTTAAATCGGATACATACTTTTTAGCTTCCTTTATTGTAGCCTCATCACTTTTTCTAAATGTCATACACGATTGCAATAGAAAAATGAAACTTATAAATAAGAAAAATATGAATAGTTTCATTGGTAAGTGCATTTATAACAATATTAAAACATTCTAATTAATAATTTCAAAATCAATTTTCTGATAATAAATTTCAATATGTTTTGATTTCACCCAAAAATAACTTCTTCAAAGGTTTTAGCTTTTTTTAGCTTTTCAATCCATTCAAATTTGTTTGGGTAATCATCTAATTTATTGATTTGATTCAGCAGATGTAAACGAACTTCTTCAATTGTCATTTTGTTATTGGTAGGTTTGAAAATTAGCTCAACCTTACAAAAATTAGGAATGAAACTTAATATCTGTCGAAATAAACCAGGTAATTTTCTATCTATTAATTGATAAACTTTACCATTAGAATCAACAAACAACTGATCTAAAAAGTATTCTTTGTATAACTGATAGTCGTTTGTATAAATGAATTCATCTTCAAGAATGTAAATCAAGTAATCTTCGTTTTTATCCCAATTTGTAATAGAAACATTGGCTGCCGGAAATTTCATTTTTTTTAATGAGTTTATATAATTACAAAAGCAATTCAACAATTTTAATCGATTTCTTTCGTATAAAACTTGTAATCCAAAGTATTATCATAAATAAAGCCCACCCTTACGGGCAGGCTTTAATACACTTTAACAAAACAGGGGTTTTAAGCAGGAGCCCCTGTTTAATTTGGTAAATTTTGTTCGCTTTAAGCTTGTTTTAATGAAGCAATTTGTAGAATTAATTTCAAAAAACAAATAGTTCGCAATTATTTTCACCTCATTTTCTGAGTTTTATGTCAATTTGATGTTTTATTGCTAAATAATTCTGACATCATTCAATAATTACAATTGGATTTGGGATTTTTGATTTACGATTTTTGATTTACGATTTACGATTGGGGATTTGAGATTTACGATTTTTGAATTAGGATTTACGATTGGGGATTGGGGATTGGGGATTTTGTAATTAGCTTAATTATTAAAGGCATTATTTTTCAAATGATATAAAAGCCAAATTTTAAATCAAATTCGAGTATTATTGAAAAATGAGTAATACAAGTTTAGGACTACTTGCAGCCATATTAACCGTTTTTAGCTGGACAATCGGCACATTTTCTTTTGCCCATGCATCAAGAATTGCCAATCCTGCTTCGGTAAACAGAGTGCGATTATTATATGCATTTGTTGTTTTAGGCATAATGACTTGTATCATTTCCGCCATAAGTCCAATGCAATTATTTAGTTTACCTGAAGTATCACATTACCTTTGGTTTGGATTGTCAGGCATTATAGGTTTAACTCTGGGTGATTATTTTGCCTTTACAGCTTATCATATTTTAGGCAGTCGCAGGACATCATTATTTAGCAGCTTTGCTCCAGGTGCAGCATTATTTGCTGGAATGTTTTTTGTAGATGAACAATTGTCGTTTTTAGGTATAATAGGTATGTTTATTTCTATTATTGGTGTTCTATTATTAAGCTTATCAAAAAACGAACAAGCAGCTGTAGAGGCTGAAGGAAGAGGTAATTTTACACAAGGAATTTTATTTGCAAGTTTGGGTGCTATTTGCCAAGGTCTTGGTTTGGTATTAGCCAAAAAGGGATTTATGAGCAGCACTGAAGAGATAAGTGCCATTCATGCTACCTGGATTAGGATGTTTATTGCTACAATATCAGTTTATCTAATTGGAATTTTTAAAACCAATATCATTCAAGAATTTAAAGCCATCACTTTTAATATCAATAAACTTAAACCTGTATTACTTGGAACATTGTTTGGACCAGTAATTGGGGTTTCTCTTTCCTTATTTTCTGCTAATAAAATTGAAGTAAGTATTACTCAAACCATTCTTTCTTTGTTACCTGTTTCTGTAACATTTGCAGCAGTTTTATTCTTTAATGAAAAGGTTCAATTTAAATCTTATTTAGCCGTTTTAGTATCTATAATTGGCGTGTTAATTTTAGTTTGGAGAGCAGAATTACAATCTTGGATTCTTCAATTTATTAATTCATTAAAATAAATTCAAACTCATAACATAATCTATCAATTTTAGCTTTTGTTAATTCGGAAGCTGCATTGGCGTTACCCAAATAATAATGTGAGATTGGGGTAAACCAAAATATAAAAGCATCTAGAGGTGCATGCAAAATTGAAGTTGTTACTAATCCTCCAACCAAGCCGGCATTTAATAAAAACGCATGACTTGCATTTTTATAATCCTTTAAATACAGCTGACCTAAACCGGGTAATATCAAACTTTTAGTTGCTATTTTGTTTGGATTTAATTTTAGTATTTCGTTAATAATAAAACTTAGTGAATCTGCTTTTGATTCATTTAATAACTTTGTTGTTTTCAAAGATTGAACTAAATCAATAGCCTCTTTCCATTTTTTTTGTCTGAAATAAGCCAGTAAACAATACTGTTTATACTTTGGATAAAACCATTCATAATCAGCAAAACCATAATTATCTTCACTTAATAAAACATCATAGTTTTCGGTATTTAAAGCAGAAACCGCGAAATAATCAAGCAAAATCAAACTATCAGGATACAAATTATCATCAAGCATATTTTTAGAAAGCAAGTATGAATCGTCAAAATTCTTTGATAGATAAGAAGCCTTTAACATATTCCATTTAAAATCGTTTCTATCACTAAAAAAGTCAATTCTTTTATAGAGATAAAATGCTGTTTTATAATTTTCTCGTTTTAGTTCAAAATTTGCTGAATCCAGCAGTTCATTTATACCTTGGGCATAACTGATTTGAAATAAATTAATGAGGAATAGCAAACATAAAACCTTCAATTTTTTCATTTACAAGTTCATTAATTTGTTGTTGTCTAAAAGTTTTTTGTCGCTTTATTTCATTTTTAGTACCCAGCAAGTTGGCACCGTAAAATCCCAAAGCCAAAGCTGAATTTACCCAAGCGAAAACCGAATTTATACCATAACGATCAAAAGCTCTTCCTGCCAAAAATGCATAAGAGCCAAAAGAAAACATGGTGATTAAACCATCTCTGTTATTTCCCAAAAGCATTTTGCCTGAACCAGGTAAAAGTATAGAACTATAAAGTGGCCAATTATTAAATGATTTAAAGTTTGCAATCAGAGTTAATTCATCAGCAAAAAAAACGCTATCATCCAAATGATTTGTATTTAATAACAAACGAACTCCAGTAGTATCTAATTCCTTTAAAAACAAATAGGCTTTTAAATCTGGAGGAAGTAAAACGAGGTTGTTAATCATTTGAAAAGAATCGAGATATATTGACAAGGCAATCTTAAACAACTCAGCATTCTTTAAGTTAAAATGAGCAGGTAAATTAAGATTTAAAGCACTAGAATATTTTTTTTGAGAACTAAGACTCTTAAGGTATAAAACATAAATTGAATCATTCTGACTTTTTGAAAGATGTGGATTTAAGACCATCTCACATGCTTCAAAATCTCTTTCTTCATATAAAGCACGGGCATATTTCAAACTAGCTGTATCTGAAAAATAATTCTGACCAAAAGCTAAAGAATGAACAAAACAACAAAAAACAATAAGTATATTTTTAATCATGGATGATCGATTAATTTACCCTTATCATTTATCAAATATCCCCTATTATGCCCACCACCATTGCACCTGCTAAGTCTATCAAAAGTTAAAAAAAGCGCTTTAAAGAAAGAATATTTTTTAAAACAATCGCGAGAGTAGGACGAACAAGAAAGTTCGAATTCACAAACATCTCCATCCTGTGAGGAAAGTAAAACCTTATATACTTTATGTAAACCCTTGTATTCTTTTTTTACCAAATTCGGTTTATTTGGAACTACATCTGTCCAGATAGAATTTTGGGCAGCCAAGGAGAGGTTAAAACAAATAAAAATAAGCAATAAAACTTGTTTCAAATCAATTTAAAATTTTAAAAGAATTGCAAAATACATCCTAACAGTAAAATAATTTAAGAAAATTTGAAATCTAGATTGGATTTCAATATTCTTGCTTGAAAAACATAAAAACCTATGAAAATCAAAAATTTACTCTTAGCTCTATTAGCTAATTTAATAGTAATTACTATACATGCACAGGAAATAGAAAAATCAATAAAATTAAAACTTGAAGGACTAGAAGAAGATTACAAAATTTTCAATCTAAATGATAATGGTATTTTAGTAGCTAATTATCCCAAAATACATAATGCAGGATATGAACTAAGGTATACCAGATATAACCAAAATTTAGAAGAGCAAAAAAGCTTCAAACTACAATTAGGAAATAAAGAAAGCGTAGGATTTACTAAATACTTTGGCGATAACTTTTTTTATTTTTTCGTTGGTAGAGATTTAAATCTCACCGGTTCTAGTGGCTTTAATCCGGCATTTAAAAAATTTACTCTATATCAACTCGACTTAGACCGAATGGAAATTAAGTCAATGAATTTTAGCTCAAAAACAGCAGTTCATATTCGAGACATGGAATTTAGAAATGAAAAACTGTTTATTCATGGTATATTAAAAGAGAGTGTAATAGATATAGAAAATCGTTTGAAAATTTCTCTTGTCACCTGTTTCATTCCTTGGATATTTCATCAAAAATTCTCTTACCCTTTTGTTTATGAAGCCAACTTCAAAAACAACAATAAAAAAGAATATTATTTAAGCAATTTTAAATATTCACTTTCTGATTATTTATCATTAGAATTCCAGGATTCAAGCGATAATATGAACCTCATACTAAGTTCTATTAAAGGCAGTAAAAACAGGTTCTTTATGCAAAAAATTAAAAACCAAACTATTCAAAACGAGGTAGAAATTAAATTCCCATCAAAAATGAAGGCAAAAGATGGGAAAATATTTAATTATGGAGAATCAACTGATTTTATAGCAGGTGTATATGATTTCAAATCAAACAATTCGAAAAATGGTTATTCCGGAATTTATGTTTCAAAAACTGAAAATGGAAATATGAATTACCTGACAACTTTAAAGTTTGATGATTTCAAAAATTTTAATATTCATCAGGATGCTCCAATTGAAAAAGAGTTTTTAAACACTAAAATTAAAAACATTATAGTAAAAGATGGCAAAACCTATGTAATGGGTGAGTTGTTTTATCCAAAAATTAAATTTGAAGTTTCAAAATACAAGTCAATTGAAGGATTTAATATCATTAGAGAAGCATATAATATGGAAGGTTGGACTTGGATTGGCGGATTTATTATTTGTCTGGATAATGAAGGTAAATTCCTTTGGGAAAATGGATTAAATCTAAAAGAAGAACATCTTGTTTCTAATAATGATTCAAGAATAAATTTTGTAGAAAAAGAAAATGGAGTAATTGAAATTCAATATGATCATTCTTTTAAAATTCTAACAAAATCAATAGATAAAGATGGAAAAGGTTCAAATATAGATTATACAAATATTTCTGACGAACAGATTGAGGAAAAGAATGATAATAGGAAACCTCAAGAACAATTACCTAATGAAATGGAATGGTTTGATGATTATAAACTTTCTTACGAGTTTAAAAACGAACAAAATGGCAAAAATAAGGGCAATAAATTTGATTTATTTCTAAAAATTAATAAGATAAAATTTGATTATGAATAAGTATATACTGGGAATTTTACTACAGTTTTTTGTCTTTCAAATTACAAAAGCACAAGAATTTCAAACAAAAGGAAAAATAGGCAAACCATTTCTTGAAATAATTAATTACAAGGATGTTGACAAAAGCAAATACAGCAGTAGAAAAGAGAAGAAGTTTACCATAGAGGTAGATTTTAATATGCGTAATTTGTTGAATTCCGGTAAAATAATTTACAATTGTGAGGCTTCTGAGTACATTGAAAAAGTTGCAGATAAACTTTTAAAAAACAACCCAATTCTTAGACAAGATATTAGTTTTTATATAGTAAACTCTACAGACGTAAATGCATTTACTTATAACAACGGAATGGTATTTGTTCATATTGGTTTACTTGCCAACGTGAAATCAGAAGCCCAATTGGCATTTATTTTGGCACATGAAATTTCACACTATCAACTTAATCACTCTTTTGAAAAATACAAACAATCAAAAATTCAACAAAAAAAAATAGCTAGAATAAATGGAAGCAGTGCTGATGCTTTTTTGGATATATTGAAATACAGCAGAGAAAAAGAAATAGAAGCAGATGAAAATGGATTAAAATTATATTTGCAATCTGATTATGCAAGTTCAGCTAGTTTAGGAGTTTTTGATGTTTTAAAATTTGCTGACTATCCAATTGAAAATAAGCTGATTTTAAGAGAGAGTTTTGAAACACCTTTCTTTAAAATTTCTCAAATCATTTTTCCTGATACATCCTCTATAATTGATGAAAAAGAAGACGAAAATGATAGTTTATTAACACATCCAAATATTCTAAACAGGATTACTAACCTAAAAAAAGAACTTAAAAATATTAATGAAAAAGGTTCTAATTATTTGGTTAGCGAGAATCAATTTAATAGAATAAAAAAAGCTGCAAGGATTGAATTATCAAATATTTATTTATTAGAAAGAAATTATATAAATGCATTTTACAATTCATTTATTCTTTTAGAGGAGGAGCCTAATAACAAAGAATTAATTTTAGCAGAATTAAAAGCTCTGTTTTATATCCAATATTATTTAAATCAAAATCTTAAAGCTAAAATCACAGTTTCACCTAAAAAAATAAAAGGTGAAATTCAAAAACTACATGCGTTTTTTAAAATGTCAAATAAGGCCGACATGAACGCCTTCATTTTGAGATTATCATGGAAATTAAGGTCTCAGTTGGGAAATGACATAGATGGTGTTTATTTTTCTAATTCATGTATCAAAGAATTTGGAACTTATGTAAGTAATAGTATAGAACATTTTAGACCAATATCCGAATTCAATGATACATTGTTTGTTCATAATTATGAAAAAAAGACTAGCAAATCAAACAACATTAAATCAACAGGTACAGGATTAAAATCTCTAAGAAAGAAATCCGATAACCCTCATTACAGTATTTCACACTTTGCTATGTCTGATTTTCTTGCGGATACTTTTTTTAGGAAAACGTTTGAAGAAGTGACGAATCCAGTTGTTCTAAAATCAATTGATGATAATGAAACTATCGAGGTGTCGGAAGAAGAAAAAGATGCAGAATTACTTAAAAAGTCGAAATTATTATCTTTATCAAATGAAAAGCCTCAAGTTCTAGAAACAGTTACAGATTTACTAGTAATCGATATCAATAATTTATATTACGATTTAAGAAAAAATGACCCATTAAGGTACCAGACCGTAAAATCAAAACAGTTTCAATTAATGAACCTAATTAAAGAAACAGGTAAATTAAATGGAATTAAAGTAACAGTTTTTAATCCAATGGAAATGAATTCAGAAGATAGTGCAATTTTTGCAGAAAGAGTAATTTTGAAGAATTGGATAAAAAATCGAAATAATAATGATTTTGTTTATGCTGATTCAAAAGAAAAAAATGCAATTCTGTTGATTCAAAAAAAATACCATGCTAAACATATTTGTTTTATCAATAGCATTGCGGTAATCGATAAAAATCTTGGCTCAATAAATGATGCTTTCATCTTCTGTATAAGCTTTGCAGTTCCTCCTTTACCTATTTACATTGGTTATAAAATATTTTCACCATTAAAAGGAAGTAAGTTGTTTATCCCTGTTTATAACTTAAATAATGGAGAACTTATTTATACTCATGAAAAATATTTTAAGGATTTAAATAGAATTGATTTAACACGCTCTGAATTTTATAACTTCTTCCTTATTTTAAAAAGCAATGAAAATTAAAAAGCCATATTTATTCATTCTATATTTTGTTCCAACCCTATTATTTGGAGCAAAACCCCCTGGTTATTTAGGTAAAAAAACGCTAATTGGTGCTTACTATTGCTATATGCCAGATTACTATTCACCCTCTAATGAGACTCCCAGAGATTTTGAATTCAATCAAAGGTCAAGACTTGCACCAACATTTTTAACTAATTTTCAAGTTTCTAGAGTAATTAGTGGCAAAGTCGATTTATCACTTCAGGTAGGCTATCATCGGTATGGTCTTATTGGTTTTGATCCGTCAACTATGTACAATCAATTGTTGAGTAATGGTAATTTATCGGCATACTCTAGAACTTCTGGAATGACTTATAAATTAATTGCTAGAGTAAGCACCGACTATAAATCGCCTTTAGGAAGATATTTTGGATTAGGACTTGGAAGAAATTTACAAAAATTGGAAAAAGTAGACCAATTTGGGAACTTTGAAAAGATAAGTAAAGAATCTGATATTGGAATTTGTTATGAGGTTGGAACAAGAAGACACGTTGGTTATAATTTATTATTGGATATAGGCCTTGAAGGGACCTTTTATTTTGCTGCTCATGACGAAAATAACAATACGAATATTAGACAAAGTGATTTTATTTATCAGTCCATTACAATAAATAAATCCATTTATGGAAGAAGAAATCTTGCATATTTTAAATTAGGTTTGAATTACATATTTTAGTTCCATGCAATCAAAAGAACTTACTGTAGAAGCCTATTTAAATTCGCTACCCGAAGATAGAAAACTCGCAATGATGAAACTTAGAGACATCATTCAAAAATCAATTCCCAAAGGTTTTAATGAAGAAATGTCATATGGTATGATTGGTTATGTTGTACCACATAGTTTGTATCCCAAAGGTTACCATTGCACTCCTGAATTACCTTTACCATTCTTAAATATTGCTTCCCAAAAGAATTTTATAGCTATTTATCATATGGGAATATATGCTAAACCTGAACTTTTAAACTGGTTTACCACTGAATATGCTCAAAGAGTTAAAGGCAAATTAGATATGGGTAAAAGCTGCATCAGATTCAAAAAACCGGAAAATATACCTTTTGATTTAATTGGGGAACTAGCAAGCAAAATATCAACCAAAGAATGGATTGAGACCTATGAAAATGCTTATGTTAAAAAGTAAATCATTTTAAATTAGTTTTCAAAAAATTAATTATTCATCAAAATCAGTATTTTAGTTTAAATTTTCAAAACCATGATGATGAAAAAATACTCTATCGAAATTAAATGGGCTGCTCTTTTTTCTGTAATGTCACTTACTTGGATGTTCCTAGAAAAAATGATTGGACTACATGATGTGTACATTGATAAACACATGTACTATACCAATTTAATCGCTATCCCAGCTATTCTTATTTATGTTTTTGCTTTGCTGGAAAAGAAAAAGAAATTCTATAATGGAAACATGAATTTCGGACAAGCTTTTGTTTCAGGTACTATTATTTCTGTAATTGTTGCTGTATTAAGTCCATTGGTACAAACCATCACTTCTCTTGGTATCACTCCTGATTATTTCAAAAATGCAATTAAATATGCCGTTGATAATAAACTGATGGCACAAGCAGAAGCTGATGCATTTTTTAACTTGAATAATTATATCATTCAAGGACTTTATGGTGCAATAATTATGGGCATCATTACTACCGCAATTGTAGGATTTTTTGTTAAAACCAAGGAATCAAACAAGGCTTAATAATCTTTCAAAAATCTATTGTTAAAAACTATTGAACGACTTTGTTCAATAGTTTTTTTATTTTCACGCCATGACGAATTCTGATATTGCAGACATACTAAAACTCTACGCTGATCTTTCTGAATTACATGGAGGAAATCCGTTTAAAATTAAATCATTTGCTTCTGCTTCTTTTAATATAGATAAGATGCCTCATGCATTAAATCTACTAGATTTGGCAGCTTTGGAAAAAGTTCCGGGTATTGGCAAAACCATCGCCGTGGTAATTGATTCATTAAATAAAACAGAAACCTTTCCTGAGCTTCAAAAACTATTGGAAGAAACTCCTGAAGGTGTTTTGCAAATCATGAAGGTAAAGGGAATTGGCCCTAAAAAAGTGGCACTTATCTGGAAAGAAATGGGCATAGAATCGGTTGGAGAATTGCTATATGCTTGTAAAGAAAATCGTCTTTCTCAGGTAAAAGGGTTTGGACTCAAAACCCAGGAAAGCATCAAAAAACAAATAGAATTTATGTTTGCCAATGCACATAAGTTCCATTACGCTAAAGCAGAAGAACCTGCCATTGAATTATTAAAAGACCTACAAGAACAAGTGCACGAACTTGCCTCGTTTTCGGGTGCTATCAGACGTTGTTGTGAAATCCTGGAATGTATTGAGTTTATTGTTCCTTATACTGATTTAGAATCATCAATTTCAGCAATTACCAATATTCCTTTTTTAAGTGAAATCGAAATTTTTGATGATTTAATTGAAGCTAAACTTAGCTCCTACCCTGTTTCAATAAAATTAGTTCCTGAAGAAAATTTCTATTATCATTTATTTGTTGAATCTGCTTCTAAAGAGCATTTAAAACAATTAGATGCTCTGCCCGATGAAAACATAGAATACAATTCCGAAGAAGAAGTTTATGAAAGCATTGGTTTAACTTATATCGAACCTGAATTAAGAGAAGGTCGTAATGAAATTATACTTGCAAAATCAAACCAATTACCTGAATTAATAGAATACGAAGATTTAAAAGGTCCATTGCATAATCATAGTCAATGGAGCGATGGACAAAATACCATTGAAGAAATGGCGCTTTGGTGCATAAATAAAGGCTATTCTTATTTAGGTATGGCAGACCATAGCAAAGCAGCATTTTATGCTCAAGGACTTTCTGAAGAAAAGGTATATGCACAACAAAAAGAAATTGATGCACTAAATCTTAAATACCCAAACTTTAAAATATTTAAAGGAATTGAATGTGACATCTTAAATGATGGTAGCCTTGATTATGATAATGATGTACTAAAGACCTTTGATTATGTTGTAGCTTCAGTTCATAGTAATCTTAAAATGGCAGAAGAAAAGGCCATGATGAGGTTATTAAATGCAATTGAAAATCCATATACAACCATACTAGGACACCCTACAGGAAGACTATTATTGATGAGAGAAGGATATCCTATCAACCATAAAAAAATAATAGATGCTTGTGCTGCAAATGGCGTTCATATTGAAATAAATGCTAATCCCTACAGGTTGGATTTAGATTGGAGATACATTGATTATGCAATGGAAAAAGGCGTGATGTTAAGTATCAACCCCGATGCGCATGAATTAGATGGCTTCCTGGATATGTACTTTGGAACATTGGTTGCCCGTAAAGGCGGATTAACAAAAGAAGCTTGTTTAAATTGCTTAGGTACAGAAGAAATCATGAAGAAATTCAAGAAATAAAAAAATCCGGTTCCAAAATAAAAAATTGATTTGGAACCGGATTTTTCAGACTTAATTCTTCTTCTTTTTATTGGCAAATACCTTTTCGAACTTTTCTATTTTAGGCTGAATAACCAATCTGCAATATCCTTTTTGTTTATTCTGAGCATAATAATCCTGGTGGTATTCTTCTGCTCTGATAAAGAAATTGAATGGTTCAACAGCAGTAACTACTTTTGAAGGATAGGCGTTTGCTTTGTTTAAATCATTGATGATTTTGGTTGCAATTTGCTTTTGATTTAAATCCTTATAAAATATAACCGACCTATATTGTGTTCCAATATCATTACCTTGTCTGTTTAATGTCGTTGGGTCATGTACTGTAAAAAATACCTCTAAAAC
>CALRIT020000013.1:0-123433 GCA_943361925.1 Vulcanococcus limneticus LL
GCCGCGGACCTTTGGTCCGCGGCTACTGTGAGTTTGGAGATGTTATTAAATTTATTGTTTAAGAAACGGAATAATCTTAATAATTGAATTCGGTTTTAACAATCCATTACTTATTTATTACATTTGGTTTCATGTAGATTTAAACCACCATGAAAACCATATTGAAAAATATTGCTTTTATTTTAGCAGGAATCATTATGTTCGTTTTTTCTTGTCAGTACAAACCATTTGCCATCAACCAAAGAGATAAAATTGGGCAAAAGCAAGGAAAGTGGAAGGTTTGGTACGATGACAAAGAAACCAAATTATATTATTCCGGAAGATATAAAAACAATGCTCCAAGAGGTACCTTTAAATATTTTTATAGCACTGGTCAAATTCAATTGAGAGAAAAATATAAGTCTAATAAAACCATTCAAACTACTTATTTTCATCGCAATGGTAAGGTTGATATGAAAGGTACTGCTCAAATTATTCTTAATCCCGATACTTCAATTTATCAATGGATAGGTCAATGGGAAAAGTTTGATACTACAGGTAAATTAGTTGAGGTACATACCTACAGAAATGGACAAAGAATTTGGGTGAAGTTTATTAGATAAACATTCAATTTTAGCCTGGGATATTAATATGAAATGTGGTACCAATATTTTCTTTGGTTTCAAAGCTAATTTCACCACCATGCAGGTTTACAAAGTTTTTAATTATCACTAGACCTAAGCCTGTTCCTTCAATTTTTTCGACATTTTTAGCTCTGAAAAATGATTGGAATAGTTGTGTCTTTTCATATTCCGGAATGCCCAAACCAAAATCCTGAACATGGATTTTAAACTCCAAGGCTGAAAATTCAATTGAAACAATAGGCGCTTCTTTTCCTTCTGAATATTTGATTGCATTAGATAAAAGGTTGTCAATAATATGCTCTATCTGCATTTTATCGGCATTTACTTCTCGCTCTTTGCCCATTATTTTCAATTGGATTTTTTTCTCCATTTTGAACTTGAGCTGTTGTCTTTCAAAAACAAGGTTTACAATGCTTACCAAGTCGAATTTCTCTATCTTACAACCCATTTTATCCGACTCAATTTTCCCAAGAACTAAAACATCATTCATTAAACTGGTTAGCCTATTTATTTCATGATTAATACTTTCTAGATGTTTTTTAAATTTTGATTCGTTTTTGGGAATATTAATCAAGTACATGTCCATAATTTCCGCACTTGATTTTATACAGGAAAGAGGTGTTTTAAATTCATGTGAGGTCATACTTACAAACCTCGATTTCAATTCATTTAATTGTTTCTCTTTTTCTAAGGCTCTTTTAATTTCTATTTCAGATTCTTTTCTTTCACTGATATCCTGAATAAGTAAAGAAATTCTCTTTTGCTTTCTGAAGTTTTTAATTAGACTAATTTTAGCATTGAACCACTTTTTAGAACCATTTATAGTTCCCGGATATTCTATATTGTCTGGAATTCCAAATTCTAGAACATGTTGAATTTTTGAAATGAATAAAGGTAATTCTTTGAATTCTAAAAATTCTTTTATGTTTTTCCCTAATATATCTTCATGAGGTAACAACAATATACTATTGTCGGCACTCCAAACATTTTCTACGATTAACTGCTCATTTATTTCAAAAACTAAATCCTCTAATGAAGTTAGAATTGCTAATAAATCTGCTCTAGATTTTTCTAATTCTGCTTGGGTTACAATTTTTTGTTGTTGGTTTTTGAATGAGGCTAAAATTGAAGAACAAGTGATAAGCAATGGTTCTAAAGTTTCTAAGTTAGATTTTATATTAACTTCAACACTATTTGCTAAACCAATCACTCCAACCATATTATCTCCATAAGAAACCGGAATTCCTATAAAGTTTTTTATTTCTAAAGTTTTAAAAGTTTTATTCTTTTGATTTTCATCTGTTCTGGTACTTGTAAATATTTTTCCTGTTTTTAAAACAGGTTCATAAAGGAATTCAAGGTTTTTAAGTGCAGACTCTGTTTTATTTAGAATTTCTTTGTTTTTATGAATGTCTGAATAAGCATGATTAATTAAAAATGGCTTTTCGCTTGTATCATATTTAACCTCTGCAATAAAACCAATTTCACTGTTGGTTATTTCCATTAATTGATTTAGAATCAATTCAAAGCCATTTTTAGTTGATGATGATTGAATAAATGCTTCTTGTCCTCTCGAGATACTTGTAAGGATTTTATTCTTTTCCTTAATCATCATTTCATTGGCAATTCTTTCATCAATTGTTCTTGTTGAAGTGATAAGTGAATAGTTGTTTTCCGGGTTTTTAATTTGTTTCACTTTTGTTTCAAGCCAGGTATATTTATCGTCTTTAGTTTTATAACGATATATTGCCATTGACGGTTGTTTGTCGTCGTTTATAGCCTGTTTATAGGCTTTTAAGGCAATTTTTTTATCATCAGGATGAATAAAATCTATTGGATTTGCTCCGATTATTTCTTCCGGTTCATGGCCGGTGATTCCTTTAATGGAAGGTGAAACGTAAATGTAATTTCCTTCAGAATCATGAATACAAACGAGGTCCTGAATGTTTTCAGATAATACTTCAAAATGTTTTTTAAGCTTATCTTGATTTGTAATGTTTCTTGCCAATAAAGCAACTCCAATTACCTCTGAATCATTTATGGTAATTGGATTAACTTTGAATTCAATTTTTTCATCCCATATTCTGTAAGTTTTCATTACAGATTTACCTTTCAAAGCCTCATCATATAATTCTTTTATTCGTTCATCCTCATTGCTTGGAATTTTAAATGATTCAACGATTGCACCTGGAACGGGATTGCTTCTTGAATTTCGGCGATAATGGTAAGCAAATGATTTGTTGAATGATATTAATTTACCTTCTTTGTTTATACTCCAAATTAATTCATCAAATGAGTTGATTGTTGTTTCTAAATTCTTTTTACTTTCCTCTAAATCTTTGGTTAGTCTGATTTCTTCTGTTCGGTCAATTCCAATAATTACAATTCCTTCTATTTTACCGTTTATTTCTAAAGGCGAGAATTGAAACAAATAGAATTGTTTTTCATTTTGGATGATTTTTTCTTTGGTTATCCCTTTTAATACTTCAACAAATATTTCTTTAAATTCAATGTCTGTTTCCTCTTTACCAAATGGAGAGAACATAATTTCACCTTGTTTGAAATTTATATTTTTTTCTCCTTGTGATGTAAATCCTGATTTAACAACCAATTGGAAATTTCGGTCTACACTATAGAATATGAGTTTTAAATTGTCAAACAGTGTATTTAATGAACCCGATTGTGCTTGTGAACTAATGATTCTTTCAATCTGATTAATTGATTGGATGGTTCCTAAAATTTCATATTGCTGAGAATTTTGTTTCTTTAAACTTCTAAGATTGATATAGACTTTTATCTTTTCTTCAGATTTGTTTTTTAACTCAATACTGAAGCTGTTTTCCATTCCATCTTTAGACAACAAATTTGACTTTATCTCATTTAACTCTTCTGTTTGTTCAGGTAGTTTTTGTAAGTCATAGAAGCTTTTTCCAATTAAATCATAAGAGCTAAATCCAAGAATCTTTTCAATTCCTTCACTAAGAAATTTTATGTTTAAATCTTCATCTAAAGTAAAAAGACAAATTTGAGTTTGACGCAAAACCTGGTTAATCAGATTTGTTTTGATTTCATTTTCTTCAAGTGCAAGTTCGGTTGAAGATTTATCTCTAATGGTATAGATATAGTAACCGGATTCTAAGTTTATAAATTGAATGTTTACTTGTAATACAAGTTTTTTTCTGCTAAAATTACTTAGTATGGATTTAAAATCTATTCGTTGATTTGGTTTTAATTCAGTTATTGATGCCATTATAAATTCAGCATCATCCGGAAAATATTCTGAAATATATGAACCTATAATTGCACCGGATTTTACTCCAAATACTTGTCGGACACCATGATTTGATAGTAATATCTGACCTGCTTTATCAGTAATTAAAAAGGTATCATTTGTATTTTTATTGATATGATCCTTTAGTAATAAATTCAAATTTGCCTTTTCATTGCCTTCATATACGGCTTCAATCATTAAAATAAAAACCTGTGTATCATTTTGAAATCCCAGATTTTTTATACGTATTAATTTTTTATTTTGTTTTGATTGAATTTTAAAATGTGGGTTTTCTTTTAGTTCATTGATATCTTTTAAATACTCAATGGCTATGTTTTGGTAGTTATCGGCAAACAATTCAGGAAATATGCTTCCTATACTTTCTCTTCCTTTATTAAAGAGAATACTGCTAACTGAGTTAAAATCTTTGATGTTTCCAAATTTATCTATAGCCAATAAGCCAGTTTCCTTTTCTCTGGCCAGTTCTAGTAAAATAGAGGAGAAATAGGTGATTTTATTTTTCTGCTCAATATTTGGAAGCAAACCAAATGTTTCTTTTAGAATATCTAAGGCATGGTATAAGTTATTTTTGTTTAAATAAAAGCCAGCACCATTTTTAATTGTCTGTTCAAGAAATTGTTTATCGTATAACGAACTAACAACAACTGTAGGAATTTTAATATCCCTTTTCTTGAGCTCTTTTAAGATTTCAAAAGAATTATATCCATTTAGAAAATGATCAACAAATAAGATATCATAGTCTTCAATTTTATAATCTAATAAATCTTTAGCCTCAGAAATATGCTTTAATTCAAAATTCAATGAGGTTTTTTTTAGCATCCTTTCAAATGCAATAAAATCCGTTAAATCATCTTCAACATAGATGATTTTGATTATTTTCTTCGGATTTTCGATTTGGTTAAAACTCATGAATATGCAAATTCATGGTTTTATTCGATTTTAGATAGAAATTATTTAAAATTGAAGAAATAATTAAAGTTATTGGCAAATTTTAGGATGAAATTGGTTTTATTCTTGCACATGAAATAAGACTTAGCTTTCTTATTCTATAGTTTATTCTGTTTCAGCCTCCTTTGTCAGGTTTTTACTTATTTTTTCCAATATTGAATTATTGATTTGTAACTCAAATATTTCTGCTAAAACCTCTTTTGTTAAAAGTTGATAAGGATACCATTTCATTTCAAATGGATGCCAGATTTCCATAGCTTCCTCATTAGGGAATATTTTATAGTCAAATTTACGAGTTCCGGTGCTGATATAACCTGTATAATAGAATTCAAAATTGTTCTCTAAACCATAAATCATCTTTTGAATCATCAAGTACTTTCCTAAACTGTATTTTTTATAATCAGGATGATAAAAATTCATGATTCCGGCTAAACTGTGTCTGCCTTTATCAAAAATTCCTATCGCAATTAAAACACCCTTATCTCTAATTTTAATTGCAACACTTTCAAATATATTTGAATCGGTTTGATCGAATAAATAGGCATCAACTGTTGTAGAAGTTTCAAAATCAATACCGGATTTATATAAAGCAAATAATTCTTCTATTTCTTCGTTATTTTCAAAGGTTTCAATACTGATGTCGAAGTTTCTGTTTTTTCTAAGAATCTCTTTTATACTTGAACTGATTCTAATTTTATGTAATGGGGTTCTAAGCCAAAATACAGGCATTATTTCCTCTTCCTGAAAAATAATATTTGTAGTAAAGACATTCTGTTGCATCCGGTAAAAACCTTTTGCCAGACAGCTGTCTAAAATCAAATCATTTATTTTTTGCAATTCACCCACTTTGCGAAAGTATCAAAAAATGATAAATTGAGGAATGAAACTTTCAAAATACTATCCGTTTTTATTTGGTTTGTTTGGATTTCCAATTCAAGTGCTGATAGGTAATGTGTTTGATTTTTTGAATTATATCGTGTTTTTAAAAGATTTAAAATGGAAATTTAAATTGTTGGGTACTATTTGTAAGTATGGCGAATATTATGATGGACTTTTGCCTCATTTAATTTTATCATCATTACTTCTTCCTTTAATTTTTGCTTTGCCCTATCTCATTAAAAACAAAAATTTCAGGTACTTTTTTTGCTCCTATTTAGTCTTTATTTCATTTGGATTGTTCATTATTCCTTTACCAAATGATGGAGCAATTTTTTTACTTCGAGCACTATTTTTAAATACCCAATTTATTCAAATATTATCTCATTTCGTTTTTTCAATTGATTATATTTTGTTTTTGCTGCCCTTACTTTTTTCATACCTTTTGATAAAAAGAATGCAATTGAACAAAGAGGAAATTATCTTGTTTTTATCGGGAAGTTTTATGAGTTTGATAGGAAGTTTTCTGTTTTTTTGGGGGATGCAATATTTGGTTTATTCTTAGAAATTTAATTAAGAGAAACATTTTTTGTTTCTTTATAAATAAGATAAATGGGGAATTAATTTTTTATCTGCTTAAAGATTTCTTCCGCCATTTTAGCTGCACCTGCTTCATTTGGATGAATACCGTCAGGAAACATGATATGGTCGTTTTTGAATGGTGTATTTAAATCAATTATTTTGAAGTGATTTTTAGTTTCTAATCTTCTTATGATAGGAATGATTTGATTGGAAATAACCGAATCATCAATTGCCCATTGCATTTTAAATGCCGGAACTGGTAAACAAACATATATTTTTGGTTTGTGTAAAATATGGTTAAACGTATCAATCATTGATTGAAAATCTTTCTCATAATTTTCTGCATTCCAGTTGTGGACTTTAGAATCATTTGTGCCTAATTTGATAATGATTTCATGTGGTTGAAAAGCAAAAACATTTGCAAACTCATTACAATTCCAATAGGGTAGATCAGATTTTTTTAACATAGTTGCGCCACTTCTTCCTGCATTAAATACGATATATTTTCCCCCTAAAAGATTTTGTAAAACAGCAGGATAAGCATCTTTACTTTGTATCGGAATTCCTGCACCTTCTGTGATACTATCTCCTACACATGCGATTTTTTTCTTTGTTTGGCAGGATATAAGCATACTTAAAATTGCAATAAATATTAAAGGATTTTTCATATTGCAATGTACTAAAACTAATCTTTTAGTAGTCTGTAAGTTTTAATTTTATACAATGAAATATTTAGATTTTTTTCTTGATAAGGAACCTATTTGGTCATTTACAGATTTGTTTATTCTTGTATTCCTGGTGCTTTCAATTTTGTTTCCCATTAAGTTGAATGATCAGGTGTCAGGTAATAGTTTTGCTGAATTAAAAAAGAAATTTGCAAAGTTTCACTTTTTTGCCTTGATTTTTTCTTTTGGCATGATGTTTTTACTTGCTCTCGGATTTATTGAAATTTGTGAACTTATCAATAATCACTATCAATTGCAGGGTTCAGTTTATATTATAAAATCAAAAGATTTATTGTATATCCTTTCAATGATGTTTTCTATTTCATTTTCTATCATTCTAATTTTTTGGCTTATCAAACTGGTTTTAGGAGATGATTATAAGCTATACCTTCATTATTACAATTTACTTTATAAAATGAATGCAATTAGGGTGCTCTCCATCATTACTCCAGTCTTGTTATTGCTTTCCTGGTTGGGTTTTTATTTCTATGTACATTATGGTTTTTATGTTTATCATGATAAACTGGTTATAAGACCATTGTTTTCAGTTGAATCAAATGAATACAGGTTTAATGAGATTGAAAAAATGGAAAAGAGGACTCAATTTATAGCACCAAACGGAGATGTTGTTAACTATTATCTATTTTCAAAATAAAACTAGCTGGAGTAGTTTAAATGAAAGAACTGAAACAGATTCTTTAGATTCAATTGTTTTTAATTTTATTGAGGGGAAAATTAAAAATAATTAGTGAAGAAAAATCCTTTTGGTTTTCTGTAAATTATAAAAAAAAAGAGCTGCTTCAAATTTTGAAGCAGCTCTTTTTACCTTTTAAAATGAAACTTTATTGAGCAATAATCCTCAAGGTTTTAAATTGTTCTCCAATTCTTAATCTTACAAAATAAGCACCATGGCTAGAATGATGATTTTCTAAATTGAATTCCTGTTCATATTCACCTGCGTTCAATTTTTCATTACTTATTAGTTTGCTTATCAGGTTGCCCATCATGTCGTAAACTTCTAAATCAACTTCTTCTGAATTTTGTAATTTGAACACAATATTTGTTTTTCCAGAGAATGGATTTGGATAAGCAGCCAATCCATTTTTCATCATACCGAAATCTTCTAAACCAACAGAGTTAATGGTTAACATTAAACTGCTATCGTTTTTGCAACCTTCGTTTGTACTGGTATATAAAACAACTTTGAATGTACCATTTGCGGCATATGAATGAGTCGCATTTTTCAAGAATGATGCTTCGCCATCACCAAAATCCCAATAGTAATTTTGTGTTGCTGCTGCTGCATAAAAATCAACAGTTCCACCAATTGTTCTGGTTGTAAAGTAAGCACTTGGTCTACCAATTACAGTTACTTTTCTAAATGAAGTACTGCTGCAACTTGTGCTTAATACAGTTTCAGTTACCGTAACATATCCATCACCTTCCTGGTTCCAGATAACTGTTATTCTTTCAGTACCCGCGCCACTAATAATAGTTCCACCGGTAACTACCCAATCATAAGTTCTGTTTGTACTTGGAATCGTTCCATAAAAGCCGGTATCTCCTACACATCTTAATGTAGCACCTCCAATTAATGATTTAGGTGCATTGATTACATCAACTTCATACAAAGTACTTTCAGATGTACAACCGGTAGAAATCGAACTGTCTCTTAAACTAATTGAGCCTTTGCCTTTCACATTCCATAAAATATTAACCTCATTTGTACCTTGGCCTGTAAGGATGTTTCCACCATCGATTTCCCAGATAAATACTTTGTCAGCATTACTTAAGGTTGTATAAAGTCCTTCTGTATTTAAACATACTGAAGCTGGTCCACTAATACCAGGAGCTGTATTAAGATTTTTCAATACCGGATATCCAACAGTAGTGGTGCTGCATCCAGCAATTGAATCTATTTCTTCCAGTGTAACACTTCCAATACCTGTACCTGTCCAAAATACAGTTAATCCATTTGAACCCTGACCAGCTAATATACTTCCACCAACAACAGTCCAATTATAATAATGACGAGGAACAAATGTTGTAAAGTATACTGAACTTGAATTACTACAAACAGTTGCCGGTCCTGAAATTACAGGATTTGGTTTTGCAGCTATAACAATATCTATTGGAGTTGAATTTGCCTTACAACCAGTATTGCTAACTGAATCTGTTAGTAAAATACTACCTGTTCCCGGTGTAGTCCAGCTTACAGAAATATTTGCTGTGTTTTGTCCTGATAAAATACTTCCATTACTAACATTCCATGTATAAAAATGATCTGTTTCAGGTAAGATGCTGTAAACTTCTGTTGAGCCTTCACATAAAGTATCATTCCCAGTAATTTTTGGAATATTTATTTTGTTTAAATTGATGTTTAGAATATCTGAATTTATTGCACATCCTGAGGTATTGTTAGAATCTCTAACTGTAATTGCACCTGTAGGTGAGCCTCCATTCCAATGAATAACAACTTCAGTGTCTCCCTTATTACTAAAGAAACTTCCGCCACTAATTGCCCAAGTAAAGGTATGTCCTGGTTTGTTTATTATTGTATATGTACCATATTCATTTTCGCACAAATTTGTTAGGCCAGAAATACTTGGTTTAATTACCGGGCTTATTGAAACATTAAATAATGAAGAAATCGCTTTACAAGAACTGCCAACTACGGAATCTAACACAGTAAGTGTTCCATTAGTAGTTGTATTGTCCCATCTAACAGTTAAAATAGCTGTTCCTTGTCCGTTTACAATAGTACCTCCTGTTATTTCCCAATTATATACTCTTGAATTGTTGAATTCAATTGAATAATTAAATTCATCTAAACCACAAACAGATGTTCTTCCGACTATAATTGGATTTGGTGTTTTATTGATTTGAACCAAATATGGAGTGGTTGATTGTTTACACCCTGTTGAAATAATTGAGTCCATCACAATTATACTTCCATTTTTTGGTCCGGCACTTGTTGTATCCCATTTGATGCTAAGGTTACCTGTTCCTTGACCACTTATTATTTCTCCAGCAACAACTGTCCATTTGTAATAATGTCCAGCTGTTTCTAAAGTGGTATATGTAGTTATAGACTCCGAACAAACCATTTGGTCTCCGCTTAAAACAGGATCAGGTGAACCATTAATTGTTACTTCAAATACGCTTGAAGTGCCATTACAACCTGTTGTAACCAATGAATCTTTTACTCTTAATGTTCCTAAGCCTGTATTGTTCCATAAAACACCAATTGATGAACCACCTTGCCCAGAAATAATTGTACCATTGGTAACAGACCAGGTATAGATTTTATTTTCATCATAAGGAACACTATAAAATCCGGCAACGTTTTTACAAATTGGATTAGTGCCAGTAATACTAAGTGGGGTATATGGATTGATATAAACAGTATCAAGAGTGCTTGTAGCAAAACAACCAGTCAGTTTAACTGAATCTTTAACTTGAATTAAGCCTTTACCTAAAGATCCCCAAGTAACTCGAATACTATCAGTTCCTTGACCAGAAATTATCGTTCCACCTGAAATTGTCCATGTAAATCTCGAAACACTTGTATCTCCTGAAACTGTATAGGTAGCAAAACTATTATCACAAGTAGTTTTTGGTCCATTAATCTCCGGTGTATTATTAATCAATACGTACAGGTTTTTAGTTAATGAACTTACACAGCCATCCGTATTTTGGATGTCTAATTTTACTGTTTGAATACCGGCATTATTAAAGCTTTTGCTGGCAATTGAATCTGTACTTTGGAATAAATCACTATAAGTCCAGATTCTTTGTAATACCGGAGTAATTTGTCTAGTTGTATCGGTAAAGGTAAATGAGTTACCATTGAAACATTGTGTTGAATCATTCACTGTAAATCCAATCTTTGGCAATGCCTTAATCCCAACAGTTAAAGGAATTGAATTTGCAGCACATCCGGTTATGGTATTTGAGTCTCTTAAAATTACAGTTCCGGAAGATGCACTTCCCCAAGTTACCAATAACTCTTCATTATTTGTGCCTGAAATTGTGGTAATATTTCCTCCAATAACTGACCATGAATGTATTTCGTTTGCACTAGTTAAGGCTAAATAAGTACCTGTGGTTGTAGCGCAAACTGGATTGGTTTCATTAACTATTATAGGAATTGGATTTGATAATACTTCAACAGTAAATTCTTTTGAAGTTCCACAACCTCCAGCTTTTTCTAAAATTAATGTTACTTTATAGGTTCCAGGTGTAGAGTAAGTTTTTGTTGCTATAGAATCAATTGCAATTGTTCCATCACCAAAATCCCAACGACGGAATAATGTTTCACCCGGATTTGAAGAGATATCTGTAAACTGGAAAACATTATTACTTATACATTGAATAGTATCTCCTTTTATAAAGTCGATATTCAAATTTGAATTATTGGTAATATGAACATTCACGGTTCCAGCACTGCATTCTCCAAGATTGGTATTTGCATATCTTCTGACACTTAAGCTTACACTAGTATCTTTAGCAGTTTGAATATTGATAGAACTTGTAGATTCACCTGTTGACCAATTATAAAAGAAATTTTGTTCTTCAATTTCTAATATTCCATAAATACCATCAAAACAAGGATTAACAGAATTTGTATCTTTATCATCAAAACTTTTCCATTTACCAGAAGAGGCGCAGTTGTTTCCAAACATAAATACATTGTCTTTTGGTGAACTCATTGGCTCATTGATATCCCAGTTACTGTATAATAAGGTATCACAGTTCATCCAGTTATGATAACCATCTGTATTTCTAAATAAGCCTAACCATGAATTTTGAGGGATTATATTTTTGATGAAATTCTGCTCATTTACATCATTAATGCAAGCAAGGTGACCACCATTTTGTAAGGCATTGATAGCAGCTGAACTCCAGTCGCTGCTAACATCTGATTGGTAATAATGATGACCTCTATATTCTCCTAAGTAAGTATAACCTATGATTGATTGTCCTGCCGAATAATTGGTTATTGCCGGAGCACCAAATGGATTACAATAAGTTTCTCTGAAAGGAATTAGTTCAATACTTGCTCCCGGACAAATATTTGTATCATTAACTTCAAATGTAAATCCTGCTTTATCGTGGTAAAAACTATCAACTCCAAAACAAGTTCCTAATGCCAGTTCTACAGCTCCATAATGCCAGCCCGGATTATAAATCTCCGCTTGCTGTGTAGTTGCTCCTGTGCTCCATACATATGAATTGTATCCCGGAGGTAAGTTTAATAAAGTTGAATATTTTTTACAATTATAAAAAGTATCTTCTGTAAAAATCTCCATTGGAGTTTGACCTGTATAAGCAGTTACTTGCACCGTGTCATAGCAAAAGTCATTGCCAACCGGCACTTGAATCCAGTAAGAATTAACTCCAAGAGCAGGAGTAACAGTGATGTTTTGAGCACTATCTCCATTTGACCAGATTAATTTTGATGCTTTTCTTAATTCAATCTGGATATTATCTACCGACCAGCTTTCATCACAAATTGTTTGATTGCCAGGTAAGTCGTTTAAACCTCCAACCCATGATAAATCAAGTTTACCACTTGAGTGAGCAAAGGTTTTTGTTATAGTGTATCTGGTTGTTTTTGAGGTATTGGTACAACGTCTTGATAAGTTATTTTTCGAAGCATCATTTTCAGCAGGATATAAACCCGGTATTCCTGAGTTAGAATAAGTTTGCTGACAACTTGGTGTATTTGAAAAACTTGCTTCCATGGCAATTTTATTGCCGCCATAAAATTTAAAGATGTCTTTTCCTCCTGATGAACATTCGCCTTCCCAAGTATCGTGTATGTATAGGTCGAAAGTTACTCGTGCCGAATCATGGTTTGGCAATGATGTAGCTAAATAAACTAATGAATCATTATAAAATGGACCTAGAACATTTGTTGAATTAAAGTTGAATGAAATTTGTTGATTCCAACCTGAAAAAGGAGAGGTTTCGAAATTTTGTTCACTTTGATTTTGATAAGCCAAAGGAGCAACAGGACCTCTTAAAGTTACACTCGAACCTAAACAAACAGTTGTGTCTTCATTTTTAATTTGTGCATTTGCTAAGCTAACATAAACACTATCCATTCCGGAACAACTACCCGGTGCAATTCCAGAAACATAATACCATCCGGGATTTCCTGAACTATTTACTTGTATAGATGAACTGCTGGCACCTGTACTCCAAGCATAACTGCTTAATCCACTTAAAGCATTGATAGAAATTTCATCAGCATCACAAACTTTAATACTATCTGAACTAATTAAGTTTGTTAAATCCCAGATGTTCACATTCACAACGTCAGTACAAGTTTTTCCAAATTGTTGAACAAACAACATGATAGATTGTGATGTATTTGGTGATATAGTAATGGTTGGAATAGTATCTCCAGTGCTCCAGGTATATCCTACATTACTTTCTTCATCAAATTCAACTAAACCAAATATGCTTTGAAAACAAGGGTCAGGATTGTTTAAATTATCATTTACAATATTTTCCCATTTATAGCCATCGGTACAAGAACTTC
This sequence comes from Vulcanococcus limneticus LL, assembly GCA_943361925.1. GTDB lineage: Bacteria > Bacteroidota > Bacteroidia > UKL13-3 > UKL13-3 > CAISCU01. Next base: position 13,597 of record CALRIT020000013.1, read on the forward strand.
CTCTCATAAATACATAGTTTTCGCCACTTGTTGTTGATGGAGAAGCTGCAACGGTAGACCAGTTTGTATAGGTAAAATTATCACAATTCGACCAACGGAACGATTGATTGTCAGCCGGACGGTATAGGCCTAACCATAAGTTTGTGTTGGCTAAAGCTCCACTCGATTTAATGAAATTCATTTCAGAGCTATCATTAATGGTGGCAAGGTATCCGCCCGTACTTTGTGCTAATTGTGCCGCAGCAAGCCAAGTTCCTGCATTTGTGATTTTATAATAATAATGGCCATTATATGAACCGATAAAAAGAAAATTACTTCCTAAACTTTGTCCATTTATCTTGTGTCTGGCAGGAGTCCCAAATGGCCCGCAATCAAATCTTGGAAACGCATTCAACTGAACTGTTTTTCCAGAACAAATAGTTGTGTCTGATTCTAGAATATTTGCACTGCCAAATTGAACATAAACAGAGTCACTGCTGGATCCCGTAAAATCAGTTACCGTACATTTTACCCAACCATTTTTTGTAACCCTAGTAAAAAACAGTGTATCACCTGTACTCCATAAATATTGGGGATAGGTCATGGGTGCTACAATATTGGTAAAGGAATTGTTGCATACCAGAATGGAATCTGCACCTAAATCCAATGTTGTAATTGCCTTAACTTCTGAACTTAAAAGTGAAAAAAGTGGAAGTAAAAAAGCGAGTATTATTTTTTTCATGAGTAATTATTTATCAACTTGACTTGCAGTTTATTAGACGCTACTAATTTAAACTATTATTCCTTCAATAATTCTTAGTTTTTGCCCATTTTGTTGTGGAAACTCCTTTTTTTCTTATTTGTTGATTGTCTGAGAGTTTTATTCAATTTAGGACTTTTTTAGCCTTATTGTTTCTTAATTTTTTATGTAAAATCAAATTATCAATACCTACACATTAATCTCGTTTTTTCATGTTTAATTGCAGTATTAAAATAAAATGGATAATTCAATTCAGAAATTAATAGATAATTCAAGGAAGGAATTGCTTGATTTTAGCATGAGAAATCCTTTGTTGAACAATAGATTGCCAAAATCAAAAGGGCTTAGTTTGATTTGTAATCAACCGGATTTGGTTTTTAATATTTTGGTTAATGAAAAACGCTCCATTGGTTTTAAACAAAAAAGTGCAACAAACCTTCAAACTGAAATTCCTGTTCTTTCCGAAAATTCAGAAGTCAAAACATCTAGGAGTGCTCAGTTTAAATTTGAAACAACTGAATCAGAAATTTATCTTCATAAGCGTTTACTTTCAACCTACAATACCGCTCAATCAATAATAGAGGAACAAGGAGTTAATATACTTTTTATTTCTTTTGGAATGTTAAGTTGGCTTGAAGATGAGTCGAGCCAGGAATTTAGAAATGCTCCTTTAATTTTACTTCCCGTTAAAATTGTAAGGAAGGATGCTAAAGATCAATTTCAAGTGTCTTATTCTGAAGCAGATTATGGGGTTAATGTTTCTTTGAAAGCAAAATTAAAATCAGATTTTGGAATTGAATTACCGGAATTTGATGATGAAATTAATTTACCATTTGTCAACTATTTTAATGAAATAAATAAACTGATTCAGCACAAAGACCGCTGGAGATTGGAGGCTTATAAAACAGAATTGGGCTTCTTCTCATTTGGTAAATTTTTAATTTATAATGATTTAGATTCATCACTTTGGCCGGATGATAAAAAACCTTTCAACCATGATGTAATTAAAGGATTATTTGGAGAAGGATTTAATCTTTCAGCTTTCCCTTCTGATGATACTTTTATAGATAAACATTCTAAAGTTGACGAGCTTTTTCAGGTTGTTGATGCTGATAGTAGTCAGGTTCTTAATTTATTGGAAGTTCACTCCGGAAAACATCTCGTAATTCAAGGTCCTCCGGGAACAGGTAAATCACAAACTATAACCAACATCATTGGAAATGCAATTGGACAAGGAAAGAAGGTTTTGTTTGTTGCTGAAAAAATGGCTGCTCTTGAAGTGGTTAAAAGAAGGATGGATATGTGTGGTCTTGGTGAAGCTTGCCTTGAATTGCACAGTCATAAAGCCAATAAAAAAGATTTATTATCCGAACTTAAACGGGTTTTAGAAATTGGGAAACCTAAAACATCTCATCTGGAAGCTGAACTCTCTTTATTAAACAAAAGAAAGGATGAACTCAACGCATATAGTGATGCAGTAAATTCTGAAGTGGCCGGAAGTCGTTTGAGTTTTCATCAAATTATAGGAATGCTTCTTTCGATAAGAGAATCAACCAAAAATATAAAATTGCCCGAATTACCTCATGCAGAATTAGCTAAATTAGATGCTGATTTGTATAGAGAAGCTTCCGATTTGCTTGATGGGATTGAAAGTAAACTCAAAGAAATAGGATCACCTAAAAATTTAACATTTTATGGCTCCACGCATAAATCTGTTCTGCCAAAACAAATCACACAAATTAAAGAAGCGTCAGAGATATTATTCAATTCATTTAATCAATTAGTCAAAAAACAGCATTCCATTTTTGAGTTTTATAATTTAACTAAACCAGAAATTTTTAAAGATGCTTTACACCTTTGTAAACTTCTTGATTTTATAGCCAATTCACCTGATTTATCTGAGTTAAATATCAGCAACAAAAAATGGTTGAATGAAAACCAAAATTTAGTTGAATTAATTGAAGCCGGTTTAAAGTTTGAATCATTTACCGAAACTGTTTTAGTTAAGTTTAAAGAAGAAGTTTTAACTCAGGATTGGACAGAGGTAAAACAAATTTATGAAGCACATGGTGAAAAGTGGTACAAGTTTTTAATCAGCGATTTTAGAAATGCCAGGAAACTCTTTTTATCTTATTCTAAAACGATTCAAAAGCCTGAACATGCAGAGATTCCGGGTATAATTGATGAAATAATTTTAGCTCAAAAGAACAATCAAATTATTAAGAATTTTGATTCTTTGGCAGCTGAATTATTTCAAGCTAAATGGAAATCAAATACAAGAAGTTTTAATGAGTTAAAATTGCTCAATTTAGCAATGTTTAATTTGTATCAACTCAATTTTCAACCGGATGTTTTTAATGTAATTCATTCGGATAAAGCGGTTGCCAATCAATTAAAAACTGAATATGAACAACTGCATTTTGAGTTTAAACAAGCACTTGAAAATTGGAAGAACCTAACGGCATTTGATGAATCAATAAAAGGTTTGATTGGTGAAATGAAAACCTCTGATATCGAATTATGGTTTAGAAATCTAGCTCCTCATTCTCAGGAATTTTCATTGGTTTGTAGTTGGAATATTACATTGGAATTAATTGAGGAAAGGAATTTAAATTATATCATTCCAATTTGTTTGGATTGGGATTTGGCTTCTGAATACTTAAGGTTAAGTTTTAAAAATGCCTGGTTGGAAACGATGTTTGAAAAGGCTTTAAATTCAAATGAAATTTTAAAACGATTTGATAGAAACCGACATGAAGAATTGATTTCTAAGTTTAAAGAAGAAGATAAACTAAACTTTCAACTCAATCGGGCTAGGGCTTCTTTAACTCATTTTAATGCACTACCGAATGTAATGGCGGGTGGACAAATGATGGTTTTAAGAACCGAGATGAATAAAAAAATCCGACACCTACCACTTCGAAAATTAATTGAACAAGCTGGTTTAGCTATTCAAGATATAAAGCCGGTTTTTATGATGAGTCCAATGTCGATTGCTACTTATATACCTCCCGGATTATTGAATTTTGATTTGGTTATTTTTGATGAAGCCTCACAAGTAAAACCTGTTGAAGCTTTGGGAGCTATTTTAAGAGGTAAGCAATTAGTTGTAGTTGGTGATTCAAAACAATTACCACCAACAAATTTCTTTGAAACTATTTCAGAAGATATTGATGAAGAAGAAAGTTTAACTCAGGATATTGAGAGTATTTTAGGTTTGGCAGATGCAAAAGGAATTGGTGGTGGAATGCTTAGATGGCATTATAGAAGTAAACATGAATCTTTAATTAAGGTCTCAAATTTTGAGTTTTATGATAACCGATTAATCGTATTTCCAAGTGCTGCTAATCATGAAAAACTGGGTTTAAAACTCCGTCATCATCCGGATACATTTTATGATAGAGGTCAAACTCGCAGTAATAAGATGGAGGCTGCAATTGTAATTGAAGCTATATTAACTCATATTAGAAATTTTCCTAAACTAAGTTTGGGCATAGTATCCTTTAGTAATGCACAAAAAGAAGTGCTTGAGAATCTCTTTGAACAGGCTAGAAAAGATTATCCTGAACTTGAAAATTATATTCAATCACATATTGATGAACCTTTATTCATTAAGAATTTGGAAAATGTTCAGGGAGATGAAAGAGATGTAATTTTTATTTCAATTGGTTATGGCAAAACCAAGGAAGGTTATTTAGCCATGAGTTTTGGTCCATTAAATGGTGTAGGAGGGGAGAGAAGATTAAATGTTTTAATTACACGTGCGCGTCAATGTTGTGAAGTATTTACCAATATAAAGGCAGAAGATATTGATGTTACTAAAACTCAATCATTGGGTGTAAAGGCATTAAAGAATTTTCTTTTTTATGCTGAAAATGGCAATCTTAATATGTCAAAAGAAACGGGTCGTGAAGCAGATAGTTTCTTTGAAATTCATGTTGCTGAACAATTACGTTCCTTGGGATATGATATCGCTCATCAAGTTGGAGCCAATGGCTTTTTTATTGATTTGGCTGTAAGAGATAAAAACGGAAATTATATTTTGGGTATTGAATGTGATGGAAGAATGTATCATTCTGCACGTTCAGCAAGAGATAGAGATAGGTTAAGACAACAGGTTTTAGAAGGTATGGGTTGGACAATCCATAGAATCTGGAGTACCGATTGGTTTGCAAATGCTGATCGTGAAACAAAAAGAACTGTTGTGGCTATTGAAAGGGCAATGCTTGATAGAAATAAACCTCAGGCAGCTTTAGAAAGTAAAAGTAAAGAACCTTTGATTATAAGAGAAGCTGTAAAAAATGAGAAGCATTTAATTATAGAATACGAGTTAGCAAAATTGGATATTCAAACAAATGGTAAAGAGATTCATCAATTGCCACTTTCAGTGGTAGCTGAATGGTTGCTCAAAGTTGTTGAGATTGAAGCTCCGGTTCACATTGAAGAAGCAGGAAGACGTATCATTGAGGCTCTTGGTGTAACACGTTTAGGAAGCAGAATCCGAACCCATTTAGAAGATGCAGCAATTTTTGCTCATAGAAACAATATGTTCATTAAGAATGGAGATTTTCTATTTCATTTTGATAAGCGTGAAATTCAGGTGAGAGATCGTTCTGCATTGGCTTCAAATTCCAGAAAAACTGATTATATTTCTCAAGATGAGGTTTCTAAAGCCTTTATGAAAGTTGTATCAGAAGCTTATCAAATTCAGGATGATGAAGCAATTGCTTTAGCAGCGAATATGCTTGGTTTTTCAAGACTTACAGAGGATTTAAAGTCAGAATTTATGTTGTTTTTCCAAAATTGGAAAGCTACAAAATTAAGCTGAAGATTAGTTTTATAAGTTAAAACATAACAACTAAAAAAGCACCTGTAATTAAACCTCCTAAAAATCCAATTCCAGCATATTTTAACTTCATTTTCCATAGGCTATTATTGAATTTTTCAATCTTTTGCATGCCTGAAACAATGAAGCTATCAGCTTTTTCTAACTGAATTTTTGCATTCAAAGTATTGTTTTTTATTACTAACATGTTTGAATCTGTTGCCAGAATATGGTTTTCAGTATTTTGTCTAAACTGAGAGTAGGATTGCTGCAGCGCATCATAAGCTCTCGATTTTTCTTCATACAAATTCTTGAAAATTAAACTTGCAGAATCAGTTTTAAGAATTAATTCATTACTGGTATTATATAAACGTGTATAAGCATTTTGCATGTTTGCAAAAGTTGGCGGATTGTATAAGCGTATGCTATCACAATTAAAAACTACGGTATCACCTTTATGGGCATAATAGTTTTTGATATTGGTACAATCTCTATAATATTTTTTAGAGCCGGTTTGTGCTTTACTAAGAATTGTAATCCCAACAAAAATTAGAAATAGTGGTAGTTTGAATTTCATAGAAAATTTTATTTTGTTTCCATTTCACCATTTTCAGGCTCTGGTAATTTATCATTGAATTTAGCTAAATCACTCTTTAGATGATTAATGCTTTTTTCTAATTTATTCAAGGATTGAAGGTATTTTGTTTCTCTGCTTCTGCTAATTGCATCTGATGCTTTTACGATACTATCAACTGCATGAATATAGTTTTTAAAGCCGGCGTTTCTATCTAATACAGCTTGTGAATGAACTAAAATGCTATCTAGATTTTGTTGTGTTTTAGCGATTTCTTCTCTGGCGTTTTTTAAGTCTTTAATTGCTGAGTTTAGTTCATTACTTCCACCGGAAAAGAATGAATAAATATTTAAACCCAATAATGCAGTTAGAACAGTTCCGAAAAAATACAGTAGTTTATTATTCATATTAAATAGAAAGATTTTTACTGTTATTACTTAAATTAATTAGCACAATATCCCATGCATTATTGAAATAATCAAATACCTGGTCCCAAATTTCACCCTCAGGCCAATTTGAATGTGTCAATCGAAGTTGGGTTTCATTGGGATTAATTTCATCAAACTCTATTTTTACTATAGTTCGGTGTGCTGAATTTCTTGCTTCTTCAAGGTGAGGTGGTGCATTCCAGGTAAATACCAGTTCTTTATATTCTATAAATGAAATTATTTTGCAAGTTTCAGATCCTCGTTGGCCTTCAGGATTTTCTAAAAGGAAGTAAATCTCAAAAGCACCTCCGGCTTTTAATTCAATTTTATTGTCTTTTCCAAAGAATGTTTTTAAACCTACATGACTGGTCCATCGCCACCATAATGTTTCATTGTTTTCATTAAATATGTATGATTTGGTAATTTTTCTTTGATTGAATTCCATCATTCAAATTACCAAATTTTATGAATTAATGCTACTTGAATAAATGAAATTAAAATATTCTGATGCCCGCACGCCAGCCAAACCAACCAATGGCATGAACTCCTTTATTGTTCTCATTGTTTATCCAGGTATTTGTTGGTACTAAACTTTTTAGATCTTCATATTGGAGAGAATTATCATTCAATACAAATAAGTTCATTGTTGGTCCAATAAAAATTCCCAAACTACTTGCCGGTCTTAGTTCTAAAGCAATGTTTAATTTGTTCAGTAATGAAACATGAGTATTCCAATCTATATTATTTATTTGATAAGTTGATATTCCTGTTTCAAAGTTGAATTTATTACTCAGTTTAAAGCTGCTAGTAATACCATATCCAACATACCATTTTTGTTGCTGGGTATTAAAGTTTTCAAATCCGGCTATCAATTCATTCGTAAATTTTTTAACTCCTGTTCTTAATCTTATTTCATTCATGTTGTTCTCATTTCTTGAGTATTCAATTTGATGAATACCATTTCTAACAAAACTTAAAACGCCAATGGGAATACCATAAGAATCTTTGCAGAAGTTAAATGGTGCAATTTGGATACCATCATTTTCTTTACAGATATTTGCTAATCCTGCAATTTGAACTCCTTTGTTTACTCTTTTATTTACATTAAATAATCCGGCTAAATCAGTAGTTCTATAATTTGTTTCACCATTATTAAATAAGCCTGCTGCTCTAAAATGACCATTATATATTCTGGTATTATTGAATAGTCCTGCAAAACATATGGCGTTTGTGCTATCTTTTGTTATATTGAATAATCCTGCTGCCAAAACTTGTCCTTTTGAACTTTCATTGATATTGAATAATCCTGCAAAATCATTTGATTGACTTTCTTTTCTTGAAAAATTAAACAAACCTGCCATTCTTAATTTGCCTTGGTATTCCTCACTTACATTAAATAACCCGGCAAATTCTGGTCCTTTTGTATGTGTTTTATTCAAATTAAATAACCCGGCAAATTGAGAACCTTCTGTATGTTTTAAACTGATATTATTAATACCGGCAAATTGCATTCCTTTAATTGAATCAAAGTTCAAATTCGTTATTCCAGAAAATTGTAATCCGGTAGTTATACCTCTGTTTGTATTGTTGATACCCGAAATCTGAATGCCATTTACATTTCCATTAACCAAATTGCTTATTCCACTAATCTGCAAACCTTTTACATTACCATTTACTAAATTTAGTACAGAACCAATTTCTAATTCATTTACACCTTTTGAAACACCGCCAATTATATTGAATGAATAATCATTTACCACATTAGCAGAAAGAGCACCATTGGTACCGATAAAAGGAATAAAACTCACCTGGCTTTTTCTAAATAGTGTATCTTTAATATTGATAGAATGAATCAATGATTTTGTTTCTGACCAAATTTCTTTTCCCAGTTCCTTCACCTCTAATAAAGCTCTGTTTAGTCTGGCAGAATCTGAATTGTATAAAACTGAATCAGTAGGATTGATTGATAAATTTTGAATTTCATCAACAATGTTTAGTTTAATAATTGTGTCCTGATAGGATAATTTATTTACTGTAATTTCAGGTGTTTTATTTCCTGGTATTTCAATTTCATAATAACCATAATCATTACTTGTTGTTGATGCCAATGTTTGTTTGTCGTAAACTGAAGCTCTTGCAATTTTTCTTCCATTTTGTGAGTCACTTACATAACCTTTAATGATTATTTTATCAGCTTTAGCAGGTTTTGCTTTTTGAAGAATGATATAATTTCCTTTTTGTTTGAAATCAATTTCCTTTTTGAAAATTACCATTAAACACTCTCTAATGGTTTTATTTTTTACATTTAAAGAAATCTCTTTTGATGTATTAATTAAATTCGATGAGTAGGAGAAATGGAAGCCCCCCGCTTGTTCCAGTTTTTCTAAAACCTTTCCGGTTTTTTCATTTGAAAGATTCAAACTTACCTCTTTTTCTAGAAAGGGTTTTACAGTTTGGGCGCGACTTATTCCGGAGCATATCAATAATATGCTAATGATTAAATGTTTAATTTTCATTTTAATTATGGTTGATTACATCCAATTCCACTAAGAATAATCTGGTTGTTATTCTTTTTCATATCTAAATGAAGGGTTTCGCAAATAACCTGTAATATGATGTCCGGATTTTCATCAGTAAAACTAGCGGTTATCTCACAATTTTGGATTTGTTTTGTACTTAGAATAATGTTTGTACCATACATTGAATTGATATTTTCAATCGCATCATTCAATGTTGTTCTATTAAATTTAAGAATTTTAGATGCATACGAAGGCCTGATTTTGTTGTTGATTTTTAACTTATCAATTTTTCCTGTTTCTGCATAATAAGTGGCTTGTTCGCCTGCACGCAATTCAATTTTTGAATTGTTTTGTTCAAGTAAAACTATTCCTTCTTCTACACTAACAGTTACTTCATTTTGTTTGTCATTTTCACTAACCAAAAATGAGGTTCCAATATCAGTTATTTTTAAATCTTCAACTTCTACAATGAAAGGTTTTTTCTCGTCATGAACTACTTCAAAAAATGCTTCACCTTTTAGTTTAATTATACGTTTTTCGTTTTTAGAAAAGTCATATTCAATACTTGATTCTTTGTTTAAACTGATTTGACTTCCATCAGGTAGTTTTTCTTTTGTTGTTTGATTTTGAGTAGCAACATCTATTTTATTTTGGCTTTGTTTGATTTTAACCAAAAGTATACTTCCAATACCAACAATAATTAAACTAGCGGCAATGTTTCTGATTAAAGGATTAAGCTGGAATCTTTTTTCTTGTTTAGTATTGATTCTACCTTTCATTTTTATCCAAGCAGCATCAGTATCAAAATTCGGTAGTTCCTTGAACTTATTAAGTGCGATTTTACTTTTTTCAAATTCACTTTTTAGGCTGGCATCAGATTCCAATAGTTTGTTGAATTGGTTAATTTCCTGCAAACTGGCTTCACCACAAATTACTTTCGCAATTAATATGTCTTGTTCTTCTTTGTTCATTATTAATTGATTAGTAGTAAAAGTATAATCAGTTCCAAATAGTCTTTGAGCTTTTCTCTAAGTTCTTTTAAAGCTCTGCCCATATGTTTTTCAACTGTTTTAACAGAAATACCCAGTTGTTCAGCAATTTCAGCATATTTAAGATTTTCGAATCTACTCATACCAAAAACCAATCGGCATTGACTTGGAAGTGCCTCAATACTTTCCTTAATTAAGGTGTCTAATTCCTTATTTAGGATTCTCTCAGCAGTGTGATTCTCTGAACTTAAAATTTCTCCTGAATAATTTGATTCATACTTCATTTTTACTTGAGCATGTTCAATTCTGTTCAGGCTTGTATTTCTTACAGCACCAAACAAATAGGAGCGGAGGGAGGAGCTGAGTTGCATAACATCTCGCTTGGCCCATAGGTTAAAAAAAACTTGTTGTACCATTTCTTCTGCTTCATCTTTATCTCCAACAAAACTGTATGCAAAACGGCAGAGCTCTTCATAGTGGAGTTTGAAGAAATGCTCAAACGCCGGCTCGCTGCCATTTTTTATATCAGTCCAGGAGTAAGAATCAGAATGAATGATCATGGTTGAATCCGGCAAACATAAACAATCATTTTATTCTTATTGAGTTAAGACAGTTATGTTTATGTTTACCCCCACTTGCAAAATAAATTATTTTTTGGAGAGCAAAAAAAATCCCCATCTACAAGGTAGACAGGGATTTAATAATTTGAGAATTATTTTAGCTACTTAATGCAGCTGCACCACCAACGATTTCTGAGATTTCTTTGGTAATAGCAGCCTGACGAGCTCTATTGTATTCTAATTTTAAGCCTTTAATGATATCTCCGGCGTTTTCAGTTGCTTTATCCATTGCAACCATTCGTGCACCATGCTCAGAAGCTTGAGAATCTAATAATGCTTTGTATAATTGAGTTTTAAGGATTCTTGGAATTAATTCTTCCAAAATTTCTTCCTTAGAAGGTTCAAAAATATAATCATTTTTAGATTGAACTGCACCAGTACCAGCTTGTTTAACAATTGGTAAAAATGGTTCAGCAGTTAAAATCTGAGTTGCAGCATTTTTGAATTGGTTGTAAATAATTTCAACCTTATCAAATTTACCGGTTTTGAATTGTTGCAGGATATATTCACCAATTGCAAAGCTATTTTCTGCGTTTAAATGCAAGAAAGTATCTTTATAATCAGTAATCATTTGATAACCTTGTTTACCGTAGAATTCAAAAGCTTTTTTTCCTATAGGAAGGATAGTGATATTTTTACCGGCATATTGCTCTTTAATAAGAGAATTTGCTTGTTTGATAACGTTTGCGTTGAATGAACCACACAAACCTCTATCTGAAGTAATAACAACTAATAAAGTGTTTTTAACTTCTTTTTGGTTAAAATATACTTTTAATGAATCGACATCAATGGAATCGCTCAAGTTCGACAAAATGCCATTCAGTTTTTGAGAATAAGGTCTCATTTGAATGATAGCATTTTGAGCTCTTCTCAACTTTGTAGCAGAAACCAGCTTCATAGCTTTGGTTATCTGTTGAGTTGAGTTAACAGATGCGATTCTGATGCGGACTTCTTTTAAGTTAGCCAAGGTTTCTTAGAATTAAGCGTTATACTTTGCTGAAAGTTCTTTTCCAACACTTTCGATTACTTTGGTAATATCATCATTGAAATTACCTTTTTTCAATTCATTCAAAGTGTCTTTGTGTTTGCTTTCCATGTATTGGTGGAATTCAGATTCGAACTCACGTACTTTATTTAAAGGTACGTTTGATAATAAACCTTTAGTTCCTAAATAGATGATTGCAATTTGTTGTTCTACACGTAAAGGTGCGAACTGACCTTGTTTCAAAATTTCTACGTTACGTGCACCTTTTGAAAGTACAGCTTTAGTAGCAGGATCTAAATCAGAACCAAATTTTGAGAAAGCCTCTAACTCACGGTATTGAGCCTGGTCTAATTTCAAAGTACCAGCAACTTTTTTCATCGATTTGATTTGAGCGTTACCACCCACACGAGATACCGAGATACCTACGTTAATCGCCGGACGAATACCTGAGTTAAACAAGTTTGCTTCTAAGAATATCTGACCATCTGTAATTGAGATTACATTGGTTGGAATATAAGCAGAAACGTCACCTGCTTGAGTTTCAATAATTGGAAGAGCTGTTAATGAACCACCACCTTTAACCAAGTGTTTGATTGAATCTGGAAGGTCATTCATATCTTTTGCAATCGCATCAGTTGAGTTGATTTTAGCAGCTCTTTCTAATAAACGACTATGCAAGTAGAATACGTCACCTGGATAAGCCTCACGGCCCGGAGGACGACGTAATAACAATGAAACTTCACGGTAAGCAACCGCTTGTTTTGATAAATCATCATAGATTACCAAAGCAGGGCGACCTGTATCACGGAAGAATTCACCGATTGCAGCACCAGCCATTGGAGCAAAGAATTGCATTGGAGCCGGATCTGAAGATGTTGCAGCTACGATGATTGTGTAAGGCATGGCACCACGCTCTTCAAGTGTTTTTACAACCTGAGCAATGGTAGATGCTTTTTGACCACAAGCAACATAAATACAATATACAGGTTGACCTGCTTCGTAGAATTCTTTTTGGTTGATGATAGTATCGATACATACAGCAGTTTTACCTGTCTGACGGTCACCAATAACTAACTCACGTTGACCACGACCAACCGGAATCATCGCATCAATAGCTTTGATACCTGTTTGTAATGGTTCTTTAACTGGTTCACGGAAAATTACACCTGGTGCTTTACGCTCAAGTGGCATTTCATATAAATCACCAGCTATTGGTCCTTTTCCATCAATTGGACGACCTAAAGTATTGATTACGCGACCAGTCATACCTTCACCTACTTTAATAGATGCGATACGGCCAGTACGTTTTACGGTATCACCTTCTTTAATTTCTTCAGAAGAACCTAATAATACAGCTCCAACGTTGTCTTCTTCAAGGTTCAAAACGATCCCTTCAACACCGTTAGCAAATTGAATTAATTCGCCTGATTGTACTTTGGTTAATCCATAGATGCGCGCGATACCATCGCCCACCTGAAGCACTGTACCTACTTCTTCGAGTTCTGCATCAGATTTAAAGTTACTGAGCTGCTCGCGTATGATGGCTGATACCTCGTCTGGTCTAATCTCTACCATAATGACATTGTTATTTTGAAATGTACGTATTTAATAATTCCTGTTTTGCTTTCCTGAGTTTTCCGGAAATGCTGGCATCATAAAGTTTATCTTCAATTTGCACAACTAATCCTCCGATCAGGCTCGGGTCAACCTTGCTATCCAAAATAACAGTTTTACCTGTTCCTTTTTCAATAAGGCTTTTTATTTCCTGCGTGTTGGCTTCAGTCAATTCTTGAGCTGTAGTTACTTTCGCAGTAGTAATTTGATTCATTGCATAATATTGGCCAATGAACGCTTGGGCGATATCATACAAATAATACTCCCTTTTTTTCCTGATAATCGTTTCAAAAAACGTTATCGTTAGCGTATCAAAGGAGGCTGAAAATATCTGACTGATGATTTTATTTTTCTTATCCCCATCGATAATAGGGCTTTTCATTAAATTGAAAAGAGAAAGATTTGCATCTAATGCAGATTTAAATGCCTGTATATCACCAAAAACCTTATCAATAGAATTTCTTTCTTTTGATAAGTCAATTAATGACTTTGCATAACGGTTGGATACCCTGGTTTCAGACATCTTAGTTCAATGTAATTGATTTCAGATTTTCGTTTACAAAAGCTTCTTGCTCTGCACGATCATTCATTTTTCTACGTAATACTTTTTCAGCTAAATCAACAGATAACTCAGCTACCTGAGTTTTCAATTCATTCAATGCTTTTAGTTTAGCAGATTCGATTGATTCGTTTGCAGATGCAACAATACGGCGAGCTTCATCGTCTGCCGATTTTTTTGCTGTAGAAATGATATCTTCTTTCATTTCTTTTGCTTCTTTTAGCATAGCATCTCGCTCTAAACGGGCTTGTTGTAACAATTTTTCATTGTCACTTTTTAAAGCATCCATTTGTTTGCGAGCATCTTCTGCTGCGTTCAGGGCATTGTTAATAGAGTCTTCTCTTTCCCTGATTGAATTCAGGATTGGCTTCCATGCAAATTTGGAAAGGATGAACAATACCAAACTAAAGGTAAGTGTCATCCAAAATATCAATCCTAAACCTGGTTTTACTAATTCCATGTTCTTTTAATTTTATTGTTTTTGATTTAAAGCTGTACTAGTAATCAGAAAGCACGGTATACAATCGTATACCGTGTTTCTTAATCTTATTAGTATTACAGCAATACGATCAAAAGACAAACTACGATACCGAAGAAGGCAGCACCTTCAATCAGAGCAGCAGCTACGATCATGTTTGCACGAATATCTCCTGATACTTCTGGTTGACGAGCGATAGACTCAAGAGCGCTTCCGCCAATACGTCCGATACCCATACCTGCACCGATTGCAGCTAAACCTGCTCCGATACCTGCACCCATTTTAGCAAAACCTGGATCTGCAACTGCTTGTAAGATGATGTTTAATAAAGTCATAATTGTGTTGGTTAATTGATGATTTGTATGTTAATTAATGATGTTCTTCGTGGTGATGTTCTTCTACTGCCGAGCCAAAATATAATGACGACAATAAAGTAAATACATAAGCTTGTAAGAATGCTACTAACAATTCCAAAAAGCTCATGAATGTTGTAAATGCTACAGATAATATTGAAACTCCGAATCCTAAATATACATTCATGGCTCCGAAGATAAATATCAAACTGAAGAATCCTAAGATTATAATATGACCTGCAGTAATGTTCGCAAATAAACGAATCATTAATACAATTGGTTTATTTAGCATTCCAATAATTTCAATTGGAACTAATAATATCCACAATCCTTTTGGTACTCCCGGAGGCATGAAAATATGACCCCAGTAGCTTTTGTTTCCATTAAATGAAGTGATAAAGAAAGTAAACAATGCTAATACCAAAGTAATTGCAATGTTACCGGTTACGTTTGCTCCTCCTGGGAAAAATGGAACCAATCCTAAAATATTATTGAAAAATATGAAAAAGAATATCGTTAATAAATAAGGTAAGAACTTCTCATATTTTGGTCCAATTGATGGTTTTGCAACTTCATCACGAATAAATATGATTAATGATTCAATTAGATTGTTTAAACCTTTTGGAGCTTTATTTTTATTAACTGTGTAGTGTTTGGCAACACTTAGCATAATCCATAACAATAAAAATACTGCGATGAACATAGCTGCAACATTTTTAGTGATAGAAAAATCAATAAATGAAGCTTCATGATTTTCTGAACCATCAGCGTTTACTGCTACTATTTTACCTTCATGTAATTTGTAACCTTCGTAAACTTCGTGACCATGACCAAATTTGCTTGATGAAAATATTTTTAAACCTGAATCATCTTTAATAATTACAGGAAGTGGAATTGAGATGTGTGATTCTCCAATTGTAGCAATATGCCAATCGTGTGCATCGGCAATATGTTCCATGATTAATTTACCTGCATCAACTTTTCCTTCTTCATGAGCTGCATCACCATGATTTGCTTCTGCATGAGTTGCATCGGCATGTGCTTCGGCTTCATGATTATGGTCAGCATTAGCATCATGGCTAGCCTCAACGCCTTGAATTTGAGTGGAGTCTGCGTGTCCTTCGTGTCCGTAAACTTTTAGACTTGCGTAACCTACATACAAAATAACCAAAAAAGTTGGTATTAAGTATCTGAAAATCTTTTTATTGGAGAGCTGCATCAATTGACTTATTTGTTTAAATCGGGGCGCAAGTTAACCACAAGGAAATAAATTTCAAAAGCAGTGTAAAAGAAATACAATAAAAGATAGCTAATTATGAAGCTTAATTCTTTGTTTGGAATGAAGAATAGGTAGATTAGTAAAGGGCTAAGGCTGAAAATAAATCTTATTCCAATTGATGAATAAATTCTTGTAATAAATGTTTTATTGTCCTTTTTTAGACCCGATTTTGAGATAAAATAGATTGCAATGCTCAAAAAATAGAAGTAGAAAAGTGCAACCCAAACTAAATTATTGAGTACAATTTTATCCTGAACTCCTTTAAAAATTAAAATGGCGCCTGCTAGAAGTAAAGTTAGCGCATTGATAGATTTGCTGAATCTGTCTTTAAACATTTTGCAAACCTAAGGCATTACTTTAATAATTCTCTAATTGATAAATAAACAGCTGAAAAAACTGAAAATAAAACACCAATTAAGGTGAAATATGGAAATGAATTTTCCATGTATTGATCTAGGTATTTGCCTCCTAAACTAATACTGGCAATGATGGCTATCATATTGAATGCTAGCCCGCTATATTTTAAAATAGAATTAGGCTCCGGTTTTTTCGCTTGCTTTTTCTCCATTTTGCAAACCTTTTTCTTCAACTGGTTTTGTTGATTTTGGTTTTGAATATTCTGAAGAATAACCTGCAGGTTTCATTTCGCTTTTTCCATTAAAGCTGGCTCCTGCTTCTATAATTAATTTACTACAACTAATATCTCCGCTAATTTGTGCACTTGCTTTAATTGCTAAAAGCTCACTTATTTGAATATTTCCGGTCACATTTCCGAAAATATCACAATTTAATGCATTTACATTTCCTGTAATTTGAGAAGATGGCCCTAAAACTAATTTTGCTTTAACAGTAACATTTCCTTTCACAGCTCCATCAATTCTAATATCTCCTTCAGAGTTTAAATCTCCATGAATGGTTGTTCCTGCATTAAGGATATTTATCTCCTGAGGATTGAAAGTTGTGTTTTTATTAGAGTTAAAAATAGCCATGTTTTAATTTTAAAAAGTTAATAATTCCTCAGGGTTTAAGGCTTTTCCGTTTTCCCAAAGTTCTAAATGTAAATGTGTGCCAGTTGTATACTCACCGGTATTTCCCACAATTGCCACAACTTCACCTGTTCCTACAAACATACCAACTTTTTTTAATAATGCCGAATTGTGCTTGTAAATACTAATTAGGTTGTTAGTGTGCTGAATTACAATGGTTTTACCAGCTTCAGGAGTCCAGTCTGCAAAAATTACAGTTCCCTCTTGTACAGCTTTTATAGGTGCTTCAGGTATTGAGGCGATATCAATTGCAAAATGATTTTCTCCGGGATTAAATGGTTTACTAATGAGTCCTTTTGTAGGAGTCATTAAAAATAAATTTTTGTAATCAGCAGCGATTTCTGGCTTTGAATCAGATTTTTTACTGCTAGAATTTTTTTCAAACTCATTTCTAAATGCTAATTCTTTTTCTCCTGCATTTGATTTGGTGACTTTAGAACTTGCTTTTTTATTTGTAGATATGCTGTCTGTCAGTCCATTACCGCCATTCATTATATCCAATAGGTTTTTGTAATAAGTTTCTTTGGCTTTTAAACTTTCTTCCAAAGAATCGGCTTTAAACAATAATTGTTGAATATTCCGTTTGGTTTGGGTATCGGTATATCCGGGAACATATTCTTTTAAAGGTGTAAAAAAAATCAACAAAATAATGAGGATTGTCAGTGAAACTAAAGACGAGCTAAAACCCACGAAAACATTCATGGGAGTAAGCTTAAATGAAAATTTTTCTTCAAAAGTTTCATCATTTATGAGTATCAAACGATACTTATACCTTAATTTGTGAATCAGTTTTTTTTTCTGCTGCTCCATGTCTTTCCTTATTATTGTAAAGATTGGTTAAAATTGTACATTATATAGAACTCAAAGGTATTAAATCAGACGCTCCCTTGTATCAACAAAATAGAATAACATACGCAATACTAGGTTTTAGCCTGTTTTTAGTGGCATGTAGCCCTACTAAAGATAAGTGGATGAACCGCAAATGGCATACTTTAACTGGTCATTACAATATTTATTTTAATGGCCAACAGAAAGTGCTTGATGCTGAAATTCAGCTTGAGGCAAGTCATGTAAATAATTTCAATCAGGTTTTGGATGTTTTTCCTTTAGGAACTCCTGAAGCTGCAAAAGGTGCTGCAAACATTTTAGATGAAGCCTCAAAAAAGTTTTCAGGAACAATTCAGCTTCACCAAATTGGAAGTTATACAGATGATGCCTATTTTGGAATAGCTCAGTGTCACTTTTATAAAAGAGATTATTTTGCAGCAATTGAGGCTTTTCAATACGTAGGTAACAAATATAAAAAGGGTGATTACCATAATTTATGTAATAGCTGGATTGCCAGATGTTATGTTGGATTAGAAAAATTGGGTGAGGCCGAAGCAGTTATTAGCTCCATGTTAACTGAGAAAAATTACACCAAAAAGGAGATTGCCCATATTTTTACTACTGCTGCTGATATCAATATCAAACTTGGTAAGTACTCATCGGCAATTGAAAATTTGAAAATGGCCCTAACCGGCTCTTTAAATAAAGAACAAAAAATCAGGTACCATTATATTTTGGGTCAATTATGCATGGAGGCCGATAAAAAACCTGAAGCGATTGCACATTTTGATAAAGTTTTGAAACTAATTCCCGCTTATGATTTCGCATTTAATGCCAATATCAACCTAACCAAAGTTTATGATTTGAGCAATAAGAAAAATGTTGCTAAGGTTAGAAGGAATTTGAAAAGAATGGCCAATGACGATAAAAATGAAGATTATTTAGACCAGATTTATTTCGAATTGGGAAAACTTGAATGGTCTCAAAAAAATGAAGTAGCTGCTATTAAAGATTTTAAACTTTCTGTTGCAAAAAGCACCAAGAATAAAGCTCAAAAAGCAAAATCATACAAGGAATTAGCAGTCATCTTTTTTGATAAAAAAGATTATGTAAATGCTCAGGCTTATTACGACTCAACTGTACAGTCGCTTGATCCTAAAGAAAAGGATTATGAGCAATTGAAGAATACTCAGATTGTTTTAAAGGATTTGGTAAGTAATTTGAATGCTTATGAAACTGAAGATTCATTGCAGGCTTTAAGTAGATTAAGTAAAGATGCACTCGAAAAAAAGGTTAGTGGTTGGATGTCTGCCGAAAAGTTAAGACAAGAACAAGAGGCTAAGCAAAAGAAAAAAAATGAGCAGATAGCTGCCAGCATGCAAAACAATGCGAGTAACCAAATAAATACTGGTCCGGCACCATTACCCGGCGCAGGAAGTGCTTCCTGGTATTTTTATAATAGTACTTTGATGGTTCAAGGTGCATCTGAGTTTTTTAGTGCAAGAAAATGGGGTAAGAGAGCAAATGAAGATTTTTGGCGTATCGCAGCGAAAGAAAAAACAAAATCGAATGATGAGGATGCTGATAAGCCAAATACTCCTTCTGATACTTTAAACAAAAAGGAAATAGATGAAAAACAAACCAAGACCATAGCGGAAGTAGTTGAAAACAAAACTTTTGGTGATGCTTCAAAAGATGCCTGGGTTAAAAATGTTCCATTTACAAAAGAGAAATTAGAAAGTTCAAATAATAGAATTATGGAATCTCTTAACAATTTAGGGAGTATCTATTATGAAAAACTAAAAAATAATGCGGAAGCAATTAAGTATTTAAATGAGCTTGAGAAAAGATTTCCTTTAAATGAATATGAACCTAAAGCTTATTATTATTTGCATAAGTCTTATGTTAATCTGGAACAAAATGGAAAGGCTGAAGAATTTAAAAACTTGTTGATTAAAGATTATCCTGACCATCCTTATACAATGTTTTTGCAAAAGAAGGTTTTAAAAAATACTGAGGCTGAAAGTAATAAGGAATTAAATAAGGAGTATGAAAAAATGCTCGATTTGTACAAGGCCGGATCTTATGCTGAAGCAATGGCATTAAAAGAGCAATTTGATAAAAAGTTCCCCGGCAATAGTTTAAAACCTAAATACGAATATTTAAATGCGCTTTGTATTGGTAAATTAAAGGGAAAAGAACAATTGAAAAGTTCTATGACAACGATTTTATCTGCTTATCCAAATACAGAAGTAGGGGAGTCGGCAAAGGCAATTTTGGCAGCCATGAACAAGGAAGAAAAGAAAGCCGCAATCGTTGGTTCAGGAGATTCATCAAATCAAGTGGAATTTGATTTAGAAACCGAAACTCCTTTTTACTATGTATTTGCTGTTAAGAATGAAAAAGCAGATTTAACAGATTACTTGAGTTTATTTGGAAATCACAATGAAGCTTATAACTCAAATGATAATTTAAGAGTTAACTCAATGATGAGTAACGAGGGGTATCAATTAATATTAATCAGAGAATTCAAAAATTTAGCAGCTGCCAATTTATATTTGGAAACACTGAGTGCAATTAAATTTGCTGATACTAAACTCATGTGTAAAGAACCTTATTTGCAAACTGTTATATCAATTAAAAATTTCAGGAATGCATTAAAAGATAAAAAGTTAGAATCTTATTCGAAGTTTTATCCAAAGTTAGCAGCAAGTTTGAACAAAAAGAAAAACTAAAAATCAGTAATGAAAAGCGGAGTTAAAGAATTGTTATTTAAAAATCCTTATTGGAAATGGCTTAAATGGATTTGGATTTTTTCATTTTTGGGAGCTTTATTATTTGTTGGATTAATTGCGGCTATTGGTAAGGGCTGGTTTGGAGAACTTCCTCCAATAGAGGAATTGGAGAATCCAAAGACATATTTAGCAAGTGAAATTTATGCTGAAGATGGAAGTCAGTTAGGAAAATACTATTTACAAAATAGAAGTAATGCCAACTTTGAAGATTTGAGTCCAAACTTAATCAATGCATTGGTTTCTACAGAAGATATCAGGTTTTATGATCACGCAGGAATTGACAATAATCGTTTGTTTACTATTATTGCTTATAATCTAATTGGAAAACGCCAAGGGGGAAGTACAATAACTCAGCAATTGGCTAAAAATTTATTCCCAAGAAAAAGATTCAAAAGCTTAAAAGATAAAGTTGTTACAAAGCTTCAGGAGTGGATTACAGCAATCAGAATTGAACAGAGATATACCAAAGAAGAAATTCTAACCATGTATTTTAATACGGTTGAATTTGGTGGAAATTCATTTGGAATTCGTTCGGCTTCTAAAACTTTTTTCGGGAAATCTCCAAAGACCTTAACAGCAAGTGAGGCTGCATTACTGGTAGGAATGTTAAAAGCTATTACCAGATTTAATCCTGTTTTAAATCCTGCAAATGCTTTAGCAAGAAGGAATACTGTATTAAACCAAATGGCAAAAAATGATGCCATAACCAATGCTGAATGTGCGAAATTAAAAGCTCAACCAATTGAATTAAATTATCAGGAAGAAGACCACAATGAAGGACTTGCAACTTATTTCAGAGAAACCCTTAGGATTGAACTATTAGAATGGTGTGAAGAGAATGGATATAATCTTTATAAAGATGGATTGAAAATCTATACAACAATAAATCCAACTATGCAGAAACAAGCTGAGGAGGTTGTAGCAGAGCAATTAAAAGATCAACAAAAGAAATTTTACGCCCATTGGAAAGGAAGAGAGCCTTGGGGTAAGTTTAAAGAACTTATTACTTTAAGTATGAAAAGAAGTGATAGGTATAGAATATTAAAACAATTAGGTAGATCAGAAGCAGAGATTACAAAGGAGTTTAATACTCCTGTTAAGATGAAGGTTTTTAGTTATAACAGAGGTGATATTGATACTATTATGTCGCCATTAGATAGCATAAAGTATTATAAGTATTTTGCACAATGTGGATTAATGAGTATGGATCCGGTGAGTGGAAGAATTAAAGCCTGGGTTGGTGGTCATAATTATAAATACTTTAAATATGATCATGTAAATTCAACGGCAAAACGTCAGGTAGGTTCTATATTTAAGCCATTGGTTTATACACTTGCAATTGATAATGGATATTCACCATGCACTGTTGTTCCTAATAAACCTGTAGTTTTTGAAGAATATAATGATTGGGCGCCTCAAAACGCTGATGAAAAATACACAACTCCTGATATGGATTTGTATCATGGATTGCAACATTCAGTTAACAATATTGTATTGTATTTAATGAAGAATTGTGTTCCCGGCGGACCAAAATCTGTGGTTGAATTAGCTAGAAAATTAGGAATAACTTCAAAATTGGAACCTTATCCAAGTATTGCTTTAGGAACATCAGATGTTTCTATTTATGAAATGGTTGGTGCTTTCAGTGCATTTGCTAATAAAGGAGTTTGGATTAAACCGGTTTATTTATTGAGAATTCAGGATAAAAATGGAAATACCATATTTGAAAATGTTCCACAAACTCAAGAGGCATTAAGTGAGCAAACAGCTTATGTAATGTGTAAAATGTTAGAGCGCGTTACAACGCATGGAACAGCGGCAAAGGTTAAATACATGTATCAAATTCCTGGTGCAGTTGGAGGAAAAACTGGTACAACTCAAAATTATTCAGATGGCTGGTTTGTTGGAATTACACCAACACTGGTTACTGGATGTTGGGTTGGATGGGAAGACAGAGCCATACATTTTAGAACGATGGATTTAGGTTCAGGTTCTGCAATGGCTATGCCAATTTGGGCTAATTATATGAAAAAGGTTGTTGCAACTCCAGGTTTAATAAATGTTGTAAACCAATGGGAAGCGCCTCAATCTCCGATTACAATTGAAATGGATTGTGCTAAGTACAAAGAGGAGCAAACTCAAAAGGCAAAGCCTGATTTTATGGAGGAATAATCTTAACATTTAGCAGAATCAAGCAATGATTTAATTTTTCAAATTGTTTATTAGGTTAAATTCCTATATTGGCAATTGAAATTTTAAACTATGGCAAATATTTTCTATAAAAAATCACTTAAAGATTTACTTGAAGTCTCCTCAGATGGACATCAACTAAAACGAACTTTAACTGCTGCAAATTTAATCGCACTTGGAATTGGTGCTATTATTGGAGCTGGTTTATTCGTAAGAACTGCTGCTGCTGCCGGCGAACATGCTGGTCCGGCAGTTACAATCTCATTTATTATTGCGGCAGTTGGTTGTGCATTTGCCGGATTGTGTTATGCTGAATTTGCATCAATTATTCCTGCCGCTGGTAGTGCTTATACATATGCATACACTACAATGGGTGAACTTGTTGCCTGGACAATTGGATGGGCATTGGTATTAGAGTATGCTTTAGGTGCCGCTACTGTTTCAATTGCATGGAGTGAATATTTAAATAAACTTTTGGGGAATGCAATCCCCTATGAATGGACACATTCTCCTTTTGAATCAATTTTAAATGCTGATGGAACCATGACAACTGGAATCATGAATTTCCCGGCATTAATTATATTATTATTAATTTCATTGTTATTAATAAAAGGAACACAGGAATCAGCAATAGTAAATGCAGTTATTGTGTTTGTTAAAGTTGCAATTATTATATTGTTTATAGCATTAGGTTGGGGATTCATCAATACTGCAAATCATACTCCTTATTTAATTCCTGATAATGCTGCACCTGCTTTATTACCTGATGGAACTTTCTATGATTATTCTAAATTCTGGAACCATGGAATGGGCGGTGTTATAACCGGAGCCGGAATTGTATTTTTTGCTTTTATTGGTTTTGATGCTGTATCAACAGCTGCACAAGAAGCCAAACGACCTGAAAGAGATATGCCAATTGGAATTTTGGGTTCATTGGTAGTTTGTACAATTCTTTATATTTTATTCTCTCATGTTTTAACAGGTGTTGCACCTTATACAGATTTTGTAAAAGAAGGAAAAGAGGCTTCTGTAGCATTTGCAATTACTAAATACATGCCTGGTTATGATTGGTTGGCATTTTCAATTACAATTGCCATTCTTGCAGGATTTTCTTCAGTAATATTGGTGATGTTAATGGGACAATCTCGTGTGTTTTATTCAATGGCAAAAGATGGCCTGTTACCTAAAGTATTTGCTGATGTTCATCCGAAATTCAGAACACCATATAAATCGAATATTATTTTATTCTTTTTTGTAGGAACTTTTGCTGCTTTTGTACCGGGTTCAGTTGCCGGTGATTTAACAAGTATTGGAACTTTATTTGCGTTTGTACTTGTTTGTATAGCTGTTTGGATTTTAAGAGTTAAAGAACCTGAATTAAAGAGAAATTTCAAAACTCCTTTGGTGCCATTGGTTCCAATTTTAGGAGTAATTGTTTGCTCTGCTATGATTGTAGGATTGCCTGGTACAACTTTATTAAGTGCTGCAATTTGGTTAATTGCAGGTTTAGGAATCTACTTTTTATATAGTTCTAAAAATGCTGCTAAAAAACGCGGTGAGTAGAATTAGAATTTAAAAACAAAAAAGGCTGCAAAATTTTGCAGCCTTTTTTGTTTTTAAGCAGAGCCTAAAACCAGAAAGAAGTTTACTTTTAATTGATCATCTACTTTTATTAATCCTCCCATTTTACTAACGGGTTTGAGTCCAAAATCAGAGAGATTCATTTTCTTATTTCCAATCAAATGAATAATCTTATTTCCGGGTGAATGTAAAACAACATATTCTACTTCATATTCTTTGACTACATTGGCTAGTTTAATCTTAATTATACCTTTAACTACTTGTGAATTGGGTGATGGTTCGAACTTTTCAATTTGTTCAAAATGAATAGTCATTACCGGATTTTCTTTGTGTTTCAAGGTTTTTCTGAAATCTCTTGTGATTAAAACATCATGACAATTAAAACTGGTAATGTCTAATTTCATACAACCATTCATCTGGTAATACTTATCGTCTTTTTTGTGGTTTGGTTTAAAAAACGAAATGGTATCGAATTTACAATAGTCTGTAATTTCGCAACTGAACTTATTTACATTTGATTTTCCCTCTACACATAAACTGCTTGAATGTTGAACCACCCATTTTGTATTGTAGTGATTGTTTTTTTCAGTTGGTTTAAAGCTGAAAATTGCCAACATAATGAATGCTGTAGCAACAATATTTATATATGACTTCATTTTCATCTTTTGTTTTTATGGAAAAACGGACCTGAAGTAAATACAACAGATCCGTTTTTGTTCATTTTGTATGAGTTAAATAACAAACCCTTGATTAGAAACCAACAGTAGCTTGAATTAAGAAACCATTGAATTTACCATTGTAACGAGCATCAATTGGAGTACCTGTTGTAGTTAATCTTTGAGCAAAGTCTTTGTATTCTTGCATTACATATTCACCTTTTAATAAGATGTTATCAGTAACAAACCAACCTGCAGCTAATGAAGTTCTGTTAATTGTGATTTTATTAGTTTGTTCGGTTGGAGCAATGTTTCCACTAGCAGTATTGTAACGAGCACCTACAAACACATTTTCTGTTTTTCCAAAACGGTAGATTGCATCAACTGCCATTTGAGATAATTCTCTTTCTGAAGTTTCAGTGCTTGTACGACCTTTCATCATATCATAAGTACCAAAGATTTCAGCACCTTTGTATTTTAATAACAAGTTGAATTGTTGAGCAGCAATTTTATCAGATAATTTTGGATTTAATCTTCCAGACCAAGCTTGAGCAGTATATCCTGAAGGAGTAGAAACCAATCCATTTAAGAAAGCTCTTTCCATTACCATGAAGTAATTAGAACCTGTTCTGTCACCCCACATCAAAGTATTACTTTGTGAGCTATTATCATTGTACATAGAAGCAGCTAAACGAACACGGAAACCATTATCCATTGTTTTGTCGTAAGCTAATTTGCCATAGATAGCAGGTGTTTTTTTAGCAGTAGGGTCGATTGTTGTTGCAGTTAATGCATCAACAGAACCTTTGATTTCACCATTACTTACACCAATCATACCCATGAATCCTTTGTGTTGACCGTATAATTCACCACCAATTTCTGTAGTAAATGCATCAATGATATAGTTTTCACCAAAAGGATTGTACAATGTATGTCCACCATCTGATCTTCTGTAGTGATTGTCACCATAGTTAATTTCCATATGACCTACTTTGATAGTAGCATATTTCATAATTTTATCAAAAACACCTGATTTAAACGGCATTTTATCGAATTGGATATAGCCACCTTTTACCCAAGTTTCGTTATGGTGACGAGCAGAAAGGTATGAAGTTAAATTCAAACGGATACCATCAGCAAGCATTACATCAACATACCAGTTTGCTTGAGCGGTATTAAAACCTGCAGACATATTATAAAGTGCATTAGTATCCTTTTTGCTGATATTACTAACAGCAGATGGTTGACCATTTTCATGTGTAAGAGCTTGGAAACTTTGGGTAAAACCTGCACCAAATCTTACTTTCAAACCATCGAATTTTGTATTTACTTCTTTTTTAGGTTCAAATACATTTACTCCTGATTTTCCATAAGAGCGCATGTTTTCCATGGTTGATTGTTGAATAACCTGTGCATTTGAGAACATTGGTTGCATTCCAATTAAAGCAGTTAAAAATAAACCTACTTTTCTAAAGTTAATTGTTTTCATAATTTTAATTCTAAAGGGGTTTGTAATTTTTTAATTTGTTGATTTTGTTATTTTGTTAATGTTAATGTGTAGTCGATTGTTACATCGTCACCTGTTACAATTGTGCCCATCATTACACTTGGTGGTTCAACTTTGTAATCTGTCATTTTTACTTTGGTAGAACCTTTGCAGGTAATGGTGTTATCAGCATTTACTGTGCAGGTTGTAGTTAGTTCGACTTCTTTTGTTACTTCTGATATTTGTAATTTTCCTTTTGTTACGATAATGAATGTTGTTGCATTTACTTGTTTAATTGTACTTGATGTTCCTAAAAAGTTAATGCTTGATTGAACATCAGATTTTAAAGCTTTGTAACAGTTTTTGTCCATTACTTTATGTTCGCTTTTTAAATTTTCTACAGGAAAACTGAAGTATAAAAATCCTAGTGATTTGATTACTTTATTTTGGATTACAAATGTTGCACTTGTTGTTCCTTTCGAACCTTGCATTTTCCAATCGTGAATATTTGAAGTACCATTTACAGTAAGTTTAACATCACTTGATTTGAATTTTTCCTGTGCAGATGTTTTTGCACTTATAAATAGAACCACTATCATAAGCAACAATGCCAATGGTTTTATTAAAAGTGTTTTTGTGTTATTGAATTTAGTTTTCATTTTTTGTGGGTTTGAATTCGTAGACAAAATTATATGGCACTAGAAGTCTTAAGTATGACAAGCCTCAATGTTTGCTGTGATAATTATCAAAGTAAAAGGTGTGAAAAGTCAGTTTTTTAATTGTTCTAAGAGTATAAAATTATTTGCAGGTGAATTTTGTAAAATACTGGAAATGAGCTTGTTTTTGTGTTGTGTATTGTTTATAATATAGCATGCCAATCTTTTTTTAATTCTTCAATGGGGGTGAAATACTATTTGTCTGTCTTAATTCAAAACAGATTAAAATGATAAAAGAACAAAAAGTTATTTGGTATAGAAGATTATTCTATTTGTATTTATTTCTATTGTTTATTCTTTTTAGTAGTCGTTTGGCTGCTCAGAATCTCACACAAACTATAAGAGGTAAGGTATTTGATAAACAAAATCAGAATGAATTAATTGGCGCTACCGTTGTTATAACAGATTTAAATCCTGTTCAAGGCTGCATCACCAACAATAATGGAGAATTTAAATTAATGAAGGTTCCAATTGGCAAACATTCTATTAAAGTTTCATATATAGGATATAAAGACAGATATTATAATGATATCATATTAAACTCAGGAAAGGAATTGGTCTTAGAAGTTTTTATGGAAGAGAATCTTCAGAATCAAAAAGAAGTTGTTATTAAGGCATCTCATCAAAAAGATAAACCATTAAATGAATTGTCTGTAGTCAGCAGCCGTACCTTTTCTGTTGAAGAAACACAGAAGTTTGCTGCTGCAATTAATGATCCTTCAAGAATGGCTGTTTCCTTTGCCGGAGTAACATCTACTGACGATGGAAATAATCAAATATCAATTCGTGGTAATTCACCATCAGGTTTATTATACAGAATGGAGGGTGTAGAGATTCCTAATCCAAACCACTTCTCAGATGCCGGAACTGTTGGTGGTGGAGTCTCTATCCTCAGTTCTCAGTTAATGGGAAATTCAGATTTTATTACAGGTGCTTTTGCTGCAGAATATGGAAATGCATTATCAGGTGTTTTTGATTTAAAACTGAGAAAAGGTAACAATGAAAAACGTGAATTCACATTGCAAGCCGGTTTTCTTGGATTTGATTTTGCATCAGAAGGTCCAATTAAAAAGGGTTATGCCGGTTCTTATTTAGTGAATTACCGCTATTCTACTTTGGGCGTCATTTCAAAATTAGGAGTGAATATTGGTGATGCAGTAACTACCTTTCAAGACTTATCTTTTAATGTTTCATTACCCACTGAGAAATATGGAAATTTCGGTATTTTTGCTTTTGGTGGATTGAGTAATCAGGAGCATTTGGCTGTTAAAGATTCATTGAAGTGGGAGAGTTCTTATGATAAACAATACCGTAATTTTATTTCAAATACCGGTGCAATCGGACTCAATCATCTCCTTCATTTATCAAAGAAATCCTATCTAAAATCAGTTTTGGTTTTTAGCGGAACCACTCACAAATTCGATGCAGAGGAATTTAATTATGAAGGTCTGATTCCTAAGAATTATAAAGAATCATTTAGCCAGAATAAGATAAGTTTAAGTACAACTTATAATTTTAAACTGAATGCAAAGAATAATTTCAGGAGTGGATTTATCATTAATCATCAAGGTTTTGATTTACTCCAAAAAATGCGTGAAATGAATGAAGAAAATTTCATTGAACACATCAATCAGAATGGCTCGTTTTTAATATACCAGGCATTCTCTCAATGGCAACATAAGTTTAATGAAAGACTTAGTGTTAATTTAGGTTTTCATTCATTGATGTTGAGCTTAAACAATTCATATTCTATAGAGCCAAGAAGTTCTATCAAATACCAGTTGACAGAAAAACAAAGTATTGGATTTGGTTATGGAATGCATGGGCAGACTCAACCTATTGGATTGTATTTTGCTAAGAAACAATTAAATGATGGAACTTATTCAAAACCGAATAGCAATTTAAAGTTAAATCAATCCCAACATTTTGTTTTGTCCTATGATAGAATGTTAAGTAATTATTTGAAATTAAAACTTGAAACCTATTATCAATTTTTGAATAATTTACCTGTTTCTCCTGATGTAAATAGTTCCTTTAGCACTGTTAACAATACTTATGGATTTATGAATGATAGTTTGGTTAACAATGGAATTGGAGAAAATAAAGGGTTAGAGCTAAGTCTTGAACAGTATATGCACCATAATTTTTATTACTTATTATCGGTTTCATTTTATGATTCAAAATACAAAGCTGCCAATGGAAATTGGTATAATACCAGATTTAATGGCAATTTTAACCTAACCTTTACTACAGGTAAGGAATGGTATTTATCAGAAAGATTTGGAAAGAGAATTCTTGGATTGAATATTAAAACCATATGGGCAGGTGGACAAAGAATCACTCCTATAGATTTAGAACGATCGAAACTTAAAGCTGAGGCTGTTTATGTTGATGATTTAGCATTTACTCAACAAAATCCTAATTACTTCAGAACTGATTTACGCGTTTCAATCAAAAAGAACCGAACAAAATCAACATCAATTTGGTCCCTAGATTTTCAAAATGTTTCTAATAATAAAAATGTGGGTGGTAATTATTATGATGTAGAAACACAAGCAATAAAAACCTGGTATCAGGCACCATTGATTCCTGTATTGAGTTATAAAATTGAGTTTTAAACTTTCATGTTTTAAAATACTTATTTTTGTTCAAATTTCTTTTATGAGCAACAAGAATAAGAAAAGAGACGGAGTTGTTTACTCAACAGATGATTCATTTAAATATGCTGAATTTACTGAGGATTCTGCTGAAACTTTACCTAATCAACAACAGAATCTTAAAATATATCTGGATAGAAAAGGTGGAGGTAAAATGGTTTCAAGAGTTACAGGTTTTTTTGGCTCTGAAGATGATTTAGCGGAATTAGGCTCAAAATTGAAAAAGTTTTGTGGTGTTGGCGGAAGTTCAAAAGATGGTGAAATTTTAATTCAGGGTGATTTTCGGGAGAAAATTCTTACCTGGTTAACAAAGGAAAATTATAAAGCAAAAAAAGCAGGGGGTTGATTTATGAAACTCAATCCCCTGAAAAATAGTTTTCCAATTAGATTGTCTAATACGGCTCATATTCTGAGAAGCGGGGATGAGTATTTTCATAAATTAATTCATCAAATACAACATTCGAAGTACGAAATTCAAATTCAGGTTTATATTTTTCATGATGATGAAATTGGAAAAAGAATCATTCATGAATTAATACTTGCTGCAAACCGTGGTGTTTTAATCTACCTTCTCCTGGATGATTATGGAAGTCAGGAATTAAGTTTTAAAGCAATTTCTGAATTACAGTCTGCAGGTGTAAAAATCAGGAAATATGCACCTTTTAAGAAGTCGTTTTTCATGCAAATGGGATTACGACTTCATCATAAAATTATAGTTATAGATAGAAAATGGGCTACTTGTGGAGGAATCAATTTAGCTGATCATTATTGTTTTTTAGAAAATGATAAAACCTGGCTTGACTTTGCCTTTGAAGTGGAAGGTGAAATAGTCAAAGATTTACTAAAGATTTGTGATAGATATTGGAAAAACATTCCTTTTAAAGGAGAGAACATTTCCTTCGAAACAAACTTAGAAATGCCGTTGAAGGTTCTTGAAAACAATTGGTTTCGCTCGCGATTGGCAATTAGTAATTATTATAAAAATCAAATCAGAAAAGCCAAAACAGAAATTATAATAGTAGCCGGTTATTTTTTACCCGGTCCGGTTTTAAAAGGAGCATTAAAACGAGCTGCAAGAAGAGGAGTAAAAGTAAAAATTATACTTGGAGGTAACTCAGACATTGGTTTAATGCAAAATGCCATCCGTTTTTTTTATTCGGATTTATTAAAGGCTGGAGTTGAATTGTACGAATGGGAGAAATCTGTCTTACATGCGAAACTTGCCATGTTTGATGGAAAGTCGGTTACAATTGGTTCTTACAATTTAATTAGTTTAAGTGATTACGGTTCAATCGAATGTAACCTAGTTGTAGAATCACCAATTTTATATAAAAATTGTATTGATATAATTGATGGGGTGATAAATGAGGCATGCAGAGCCATAAAATCTGAAGAGTA
The DNA here is from genome assembly GCA_943361925.1 of Vulcanococcus limneticus LL. Lineage (GTDB taxonomy): Bacteria > Bacteroidota > Bacteroidia > UKL13-3 > UKL13-3 > CAISCU01. The sequence continues at coordinate 44,912 of CALRIT020000013.1, forward strand.
TGAAAGGTCACAAAGTATATTCATCAGATTGAAAAACAGGCTCAGTTATTATGTTTTATCGGTGGGATTGAAGTTTATTTTCATGCTTCAGAATCCGATTTCGACAATTGAAGAAGAGTTAGTTGATAAGGAAAGCCTTGAATAATAAGGGATTGATAGGCTTTTGATTCCACATTTTCTTTTCTAATGGGGGCTTCGTGGCCCTTCAAAAATAAAAATACAATAAACTTGCTAATTAATTATATTTATGCTTATTTAGTATATCGTTTTAATTATTAGTGTATGTCAGTAGATATTAAGTGCCCAAAATGTCAAAGTTTTCGCATTATAAAAAGCGGAATTTTAAAAGAACGTCAGCGTTATAAATGCAAGAATTGCAGTTACTTTTTTACCGTAAACAAATTAGGGAAAAGAATCGATAATTACTATGTTACCAAAGCATTGCAGCTTTATATTGAAGGCTTAAGTTATAGAGAAATTGAAAGGCTTTTAGGTACAAGTCATGTGTCGGTAATGAACTGGGTAAAACAGTATGGATTAAAACGACCGGAGAATTCACAATACCATCCAACCTATAAAATATTAAATCATAATGAACTGGTAGAGTATATGCGGAATAAGGACAACTTGAAAGGAGCGGGTTCAGTGATTACCGAATTAGGTGATAAGTTTATGATGATAAAGTGGGAACGCTTTAGGGATTAGCTTCAAAGTAGCTTTAGTTATTAGATAAGTACATTAAATTTACAATCTACTGCACGAAGTTTTTTTTCAGCCCTTAGATTCTCAAACTTTGGCTTACCAAAATAAACCAACGCTATGAGAAAGAATTACCCTCAATTAATTTTTGCAGCATGTCTGCTGCTCATGAATTTGAACCTGAAAGCTCAGGGTTCAGCAGATTATGGTTCGGGATTAAAACTCGGACTTAATGAAGACAAGAGTAAATACATCAGATTTATTTTCTGGAACCAGATTTGGGCTCGTTATACCCAAAACAATCCTGGTACTTTAGTCAATGGCAATGTTGAAGACAATACCTTCGATATTGGTGCAAGAAGAATTCGTTTTTTAGCCTATGCTCAAATCTCCCCTCGTTACATGATCATGAGTCATGTTGGTATCAATAACCAAACCTTTGTGAATGGTGGTGGATCGGGTACCACAGGAACAGGTGGTTATGGTCAAGGTAAAAAGCCACAAATATTTTTTCATGATGTTTGGAATGAATATGCAATTATTCCAGATATGAATCCTGAAACCAAAACAAAAAATAAATACACTTTATCTCTTGGTGCAGGTTTACATTATTTTCATGGATTATCTAGAATGACATCTGCAAGTACTTTGAATTTTCTTATGATTGATGCTCCGGTTTTTAACTGGCCTTTGATTGAAAATTCGGATCAGTTTGCACGTCAGTATGGACTTTTTGCAAAAGGTTATCTTGGTAAGTTACGTTACCAACTTCATGCAAATAAACCATTTGCTACAACCTTAGTTGCTGACACTGCCAGAAATATTGCTGCTCTTGGAGGTGTTAAGGAAGTTGCTGTTGATAACAATGCAACATCAAAAATGGCTTTAGGTGGCTATTTCGAATACAACTTTTTAGACAAGGAATCAGATTTATTGCCTTTTAGAGTCGGTACCTATATTGGTACAAAACGTGTATTTAATTTAGGTGCTGGGTTTTATCATCAACCTGAAGGAACTCAATCAAAAACAGCTACCGGAACTTTACAAAAACACGATATAACTTTACTTTCAGTTGATGCATTTGCAGATATACCTGTGGGTTCAAAAGAAAAGAACATGGCAGTTACTGCTTATTCAGTTTTCTATAATTATAATTTTGGTCCTAATTACATGCGCTATATCGGTATCATGAATGAAGGTACTCCGAATACTGCTGTTGCTGCTGCTAACCGTGTTTTGGAAGGTGCAGGTAATTCAAGAGCAATGTTGGGTACCGGAAACATCTGGTATACTCAAGCCGGATTTTTGTTGCCAAAAACTTTAAGTAAAAAAGTAAGAGTTCAACCAATTGCAGCTTATGCAATGAAGAATTTTGAAGCATTAAATGAAGCTGGAAACTATTATGATGTGGGTGCTAACTTCTTTTTGGATGGTCATCATTCAAAAGTTACCCTTCAATATTCTTCACGTCCAACCTATAACAGTGTTACAAGAAACTTAACAGGAGAAAGAAAAGGTGAATTTATTGTACAATTTCAAATATTTTTATAATTAATTAAACTCTATATTATGTCTAAGAAAAGCGAAAGTTCAAGTATATTTCAGGTGATTGGAGCCTCCTCTGTAGGTACACTCATCGAATGGTACGATTTTTATATTTTTGGTAGTTTGGCTACCATCATTTCAAAACAGTTTTTTCCAGAAGAGCAAGGAACAGCAGCTCTTTTATCAACCTTAGCAATTTTTGCTGCTGGTTTTATTGTACGCCCTTTTGGTGCGCTTGTATTTGGTAGATTAGGTGATTTATTAGGAAGAAAATTCACCTTCTTATTAACTTTGGTTTTAATGGGTGGTTCAACCTTTGCTATTGGTTTGGTACCGGGATATAAAACCATTGGTGTTGCTGCTCCTTTGCTTGTATTGTTGTTACGTTTGGTTCAAGGTTTAGCTTTAGGAGGTGAATATGGTGGAGCTGCAACTTATGTAGCAGAACATTCCCCTGCAAACAGAAGAGGTTATTTTACTTCATGGATTCAAACTACTGCTACATTAGGATTATTTCTATCATTAGGTGTTATTTTGTTTACTCGTAATTCATTAGGTGTTGATCAGTTTAATGATTGGGGATGGCGCGTTCCGTTCTGGGTTTCTATTATCCTGGTTATCGTTTCTATATACATTCGTTTAAGAATGCATGAATCTCCTTTGTTTGCTAAAATCAAAAAAGAAGGTAAAATTTCTAAAAATCCTTTGAAAGAAAGTTTTAGTAATAAAGCAAATCTGAAAATGGTTTTACTTGCTTTGTTTGGCGCTGTAATGGGTCAAGGTGTTGTTTGGTATACCGGTCAGTTTTATGCGCAATCGTTTATTGAAAATACTTGTAAAGTTGATTTTGAACAATCAAGAACAATTATACTTTGGGCAATTGTTTTAGCTACTCCATTCTTTATTGTATTTGGTAGTTTAAGCGACAAGTATGGCAGAAAATGGATTATGATGTTAGGTATGTTATTGGGTATTTTATCTTACCGACCTATCTATCAAAAATTCCTTGATTATACCAGTCCTGCTTTAACCAGAAGTAATGTTGTTGCAGAAAATTGTAAAGTTTATCCTTCAGTTGCAACTATTGATCCAAAAGATAATCAGCGTTTGTTTGTTGTAACCAAAAAAGATTCAGTTTATTCAGATGGAGCAGTATTCAAATATACAATTACTGATACCTTACATTTAGCTGAGCATATTGGTTATGATTCCGAAAAACATGCCAGTATGAATGTTACGATTGCATGTAATACCTTAGGTGCAGATAGCAGCATTACAACCAATTATATTGCATTAAAAAGTAGTTTAAAAGCTGGAGCAACAGCATCTGGTAATGATACGATTCAGGTACCTGTAGCAAGAGCTAGTGTTAAAGCTGCAATTGGTGTTGAGAAAAGAGTTGGCTCAGGAACATTCTGGTCAATGATTTTCCTTGTATTCATTCAGATTATATATGTAACTATGGTTTATGGTCCAATTGCGGCATTCCTTGTTGAATTATTCCCAACACGTATCCGTTATACTTCTATGTCATTGCCATATCACGTAGGTAATGGTGTATTTGGTGGATTGGTTCCATTTATTTCAACCTTAATTATAGAATACACTAAAACTGCTGAAAATCCTACAGGCTCTCCATTAGCAGGATTGTGGTATCCAATAGGTATTGCTGCAGTTTGTTTAATTATTGGTACTTTATATCTTTCAAACAGAATTGATGAAGATGTAATGGACGATGAAAATGAGTATATCCACAATTAATAATATTTTTTAAAATGAATAATCTAAGAAGATTTTTAGGCGTTGTTTGGATTTTGTTAGGTCCTGCCGCCGTAATATTTATGCTATCACAGGCATTTGCAAAAATAGCTATTGCCAATACAAAAGTTTTGGCTGCAACAGATGAAGCTACCAAAGCTTTGGCATCGGCAGCAAAATTGAATGTTCAATTACAATGGGGAATTATCATTGGTATCTTTCTTCCAATTGCTTTTGGTTTAATTATTTTCGGTTTGTACTCTATGAAAGGTGAGTACGATAGAAATTAATATTTGATTTTTTGTCTGATGGTTAAACTAAAGTTTAAACCAATCAGATAAACAACAAAGGCGAGGCATTTTATTTGTCTCGCCTTTTTGTTTTAGTTTTTTTATAACTTGTTTCCCTAATTCAAATGATATTTTAATGAACACAAAGAATAGATCAGCAAAACTTTCAGTAATTTCTTTACTGTTTTTGTTGCTGTTAAACTATCCGTTTCTAAGTATTGCCAATCAGCCTAAAATGCTTTTTGGAATACCTGTATTGTTCGTTTATTTATTTGTTTGTTGGGTACTATTCATTTTTATCATCTATAGAATTGTAAATAAATAATGAGTAGTTGGATTGTCATATTAGCTTCCATTGTTTACCTGGTATTGCTTTTTTTTATTGCTTACTATGTAGAAGGTAAAAAAATAGCAGGGAAAAGAATTTTTAATAATCCTTATATCTATGCTTTATCATTGGCTGTTTATTGCACTGCTTGGACATTTTACGGTTCAGTTGGAAAAGCAAGTAAAGATGGCTTTGATTTTTTAGCAGTTTATATTGGTCCCACATTGGTTGCGCCAATATGGATATTCGTTTTGAGGAAAATTATTCGAATTTGCAAAACCCAGCGTATTACAACTATTGCCGATTTTATTTCTTCGAGATATGGTAAGAATATTTCATTGGCAAGTATCATTACTGTTTTGTGTTTTCTAGGTGTTATACCTTATATCAGTTTGCAGTTAAAAGCAATTGCAGAAAGCTTTGATATCATTATCAGTGCTGATTTTAAACACAAGTCTTCTTCTTATTTATTGTTTAGTGATACTGCATTAATTGTGGCTGTTTTTATGGCTGCATTTACAGTTTTATTTGGTACACGACGGATTGAAAGTAATGAACAACATAGCGGAATGGTTGCTGCTGTTGCTTTTGAATCCATTATTAAATTGCTCGCATTTTTATCTGTTGGGATTTATGTTACTTGGGTAATGTTTGATGGTTTTGGTGATATTTTCACTAGAGCATCAAATTTCGTATCCTACCAAAAGCTGTTTACTGTAAAATCTGTTTCTGGTTATTCTGATTGGTTTTGGGTGAGTGTTTTATCAGGTATTGCAGCAACTTTATTACCTCGCCAATTTCAAGTTGCTGTAGTAGAGAATACAGATGAAAATCACTTGAAAAAAGCTATTTGGTTGTTTCCATTGTATTTATTGTTGATTAATATTTTTGTTTTACCAATTGCATTTAGTGGCCAAATGTTATTCGAAGGTTTATCTGTAAATGCCGATTATTTTGTTTTGGATATTCCACTTTTGGCAAACAATAAGCTTCTGGCTTTGGTTGTTTTTATTGGAGGATTTGCTGCGGCAACTAGTATGATTATAGTTGAAACAGTTGCGCTTAGTACCATGTTTAGTAATCATTTGGTTATTCCTGCTTTATTGGGTTCTGAATATTTAAAGCTAAATCCTCAATTGGGTTTGAGCAGAATTTTATTGAATTCAAGAAGAATTGGTATGGTATTGATTTTAGGTACCGCTTATGGCTACTACCATTATATAAGTAAATATTATTCTTTGGTTTCTATTGGATTGATTTCATTTGTTTCTGTAGCACAATTGGCCCCTTCAATTTTCGGAGGTTTGTATTGGAAAAAAGGAAATAAAACAGGAGCAATTTCTGGCTTAATTGCCGGATTCGTCATTTGGTTTTATACATTGGTTTTACCTTCATTAACTGGCTCAAATATTTTGACTCAGGATTTTGTTTTACATGGTCCTTTTGGAATTGAATGGTTAAAGCCAAATGCATTGTTTGGCATGACAGAGTTTAGTCCAATTGTACATTCTATGTTTTTTAGTTTGATAATAAATCTTGGTTTGTATGTAACCGTTTCCTTATGGACAAAACAAAGTGCTACTGAGCAAAATCAGGCTGAAATTTTTGTAGATATTTTTAAGTACGAAAAAATTATGGATACTACTGCAATTTGGAAAGGAATAGCCAGTATCCCAGATATGCAATCATTATTGGCAAATTTTCTTGGAGAACAACGAAGTAGTACAGCTATCCAAAATTTTGCAACAAGAAATAATTTAGACCTCAATCAGAATAAAGCAGATCCAAAATTGGTTGCTTATGTTGAAAGGGTTTTAGCAGGAATTATTGGCTCTGCATCAGCCAGAATTATGTTGGGTTCGGTTGTTAAGGAAGAAGAAATAAAGTTGGCTGAATTAATGGATATACTCAGGGAATCGCAGCAATTAATGTTGGTGAACAGAGAGTTAAAAAAGGCAAAAGAACAGCTTGAAGATGCAAATTTTATTTTGAAGGAAATAGATGAGTTAAAAGATGATTTTCTAGCAACAGTTACCCATGAATTAAGAACACCAATTACATCAATAAGGGCATTTTCAGAGATTTTATATGATAATCCTGATATTGAATTAGAAGAACGTCAGCAATATCTTCAAATCATTAACAAAGAAACTGATAGACTTTCCCGGTTGATATCACAGGTTTTGGATTTAGAAAAGTATGATTCAGGAAAACAAAAACTGAATTTAAACAAAGAGAATATTGTTGAAATCATGAAGGAATGCACCGATTCTATTTTACAATTGGTGAAAGACAAAGGAATTGACTTACAAACTAAAATTGATTTAAATGAAACCGAGTTTTTAATTGATAAAGACAAGGTGATGCAGGTAGTGATTAATTTATTGTCGAATGCTGTTAAATTTACAGAACCACCCAATGGATTAATTGTATTGAGGGTAATTAATACAGGTGATTTTTTGGAAATTTCTGTTGATGACAATGGAAAAGGAATATCTCATGAATACCAGCAATTGATATTTGAAAAGTTTTTTCAGGCAAGAAATCAAACAGTTAGAAAGCCAAAAGGAAGTGGTTTAGGATTGGCAATCTGCAAAAAAATTGTTGAATTGCATGGCGGAGAAATAAGAGTATTGAGTGAAAGCGGAAAAGGTGCTACCTTTGTTTTTACAATTCCAAAGTTAAAGGCCTAATTTTACTGATATGACTAAAGTTGATAAAATAAGAATTCTCGTAGCAGATGATGAACCTAATATTTTATTATCGCTTGAGTTTTTAATGCGTAAAAGTGGTTACGAAGTTTTTATTGCCAGAAACGGAACTGAGGCAATGGAAATTGTGAAAACACAGAAGCCTGATTTAGCAGTTTTAGACATCATGATGCCAGATATTGATGGCTATCAAATCTGTGATTATATCAAAAAGAGCTCAGAATTAGCTGCATGTAAAGTCATCTTTTTATCAGCGAAATCAAAAGAAAGTGATATTCAAAAGGGAATGAGTTTTGGTGCAGATTTTTATATGACCAAACCTTATTCAACAAGAGCCTTAATGCTGAAGGTGAACGATTTGCTAGCTGCAGAATAAAAAAAACCTGCTGATATGCTCAGCAGGCTTTTACCAAACCTAACCAATGCCCTGAAAGAACCACCCTCCAAGGAATTGGATTATATCAATCAAAATTTATTGTAATCCAATTGTTGAATTCTCATTGAGAATTTTCTTCATTGCAAATATTAGTAAAAAAAATGAAATAGCGAAATTTCGCTAAAAGAATATTTTCGCGAAATCTGTCTTTTTTTATTTTGATTCTTGTACATCCCTTGAATTTCCTTAGTTTTGGATGAATAGAAATATTTTTGCTAAAGGGTATAGTTAGGTGAAAAAAAACGATCAAGTACAGATTATTTTCGGTTTAAAGTTGAGGCAATTGAGAAATGCCAAGGGATTTTCTCTGCTCGATTTAAGTAAAAAGTCAGGAATTAGCTTATCATATATTAACGAAATTGAAAAAGGTAAGAAATATCCCAAATCTGATAAAATTCTTGCCTTAGCTGAAGCCTTATCTATTCCTTATGATCAGTTAGTTTCTCTTAAAGTAAATAAAGCATTGGCACCTGCCATGCAGGCAATCAATTCAGATTTATTGAGTCAATTTCCATTAGGTTTATTTGGCATTGAAGCTAATAAGTTAATTGAGATGATTGCAGCTGCTCCGGCAAAGGTGAATGCTTTCATCACAACTTTAATCGAAATTGCCAGAAGTTATCAGCTAACCAGTGAGCAGTTTTATTTTAGAGCGCTCAGGGCCTATCAGGAGCTTCACATGAATTATTTTGAAGAACTTGAAGTAGCAGTAGTTTCATTCATTAAACAAACTGGTTTAACCAGAGCAAAACTTTCTCAATCTGCTAGTTTAATTCAGATTTTAGAAGAAAAGTATAATTATAAAGTTATAGTTGATGAGTCTTTTAAAGACAAAGGTTTAAGTGAATTTCGCTCCTTAACAGTTAATGGAAAACAGAGTATTTATTACCTCAATCCAACTTTAAAGGAATCACAAAAATGCTTTCAAATTACCAGGGAATTGGGTTACTGTGTGCTGGGATTAAAAGAAAGACCTCATACTTCTACAATAGTTAGGGTTAAGAGTTTTGAAGAGGCCTTAAATAACTTTAAAGCTTCCTATTTTGCCAATGCAGTTTTAATGCCTTACGATGAGATTGTAGAGGATTTGAATAAGTGGTTTTCACAAACTACCTGGAACGAAGAATTTTTAATCAAACTCATAGAAAAGTACAAGGTTAGTGCGGAAACATTTTTGTATAGATTGTGCTCTATTATTCCACATGAATTTGGCATTAATAACTTGTTTTTCCTTCGTTTTTATAATACAAAAATGAAGTTCTCTTATGAATTGGATAAGGAACTTCATCTCGGACAATTACACAGTCCGCATGCAAGTGGATTGGGTAAACATTATTGCAGAAGATGGGCTGCCATCAGAAGTTTGGCTGAATTAACCAAACAAAGGGAGAAAAAGCGTGGTATTGCTAATAAGCCTTTAATACATGTTCAAAGGTCGAAATACATTGATACTGATTATGAGTATTTGCTTATAAGTATTGCCAGACCTCATCAAATCGATGAAAACTTAAACAGTAGCATTAGTATTGGTTTTTTAGTTAATAAGGATTTATTGGAAAAGGTAAAGTTTGCCGATGATGCTTCAATTATTCGTTCTGAGGTTAACCATATTTGTGAAACATGTGCGCTAACAAATTGTAAGGATAGAGCCGCAAAACCTTATGATTTAGAAGAAACAATTCGTAAAAAGAAACAAGAAGATACATTGCTTCAATTCTTTAATTCAGTAGGAAAAAACTAATTGATTCTTTGTGCTATATTTATTTAGCATAAAAACAGGTGGAATTTGATTTTTGTCGTGTTTACTTTGATACTACAATACCAAATTTGATTTTAATAAAAAGAACCAATGATACCACAAATAAAAACCTTCGATGAGTACCAGGCTGCTTATCAGGAAAGCATTACAAATCCCGAGTCTTTCTGGTCGGCTGTAGCTGATACATTTAGCTGGAAGCAGAAATGGAGTTCAGTTTTAGATTGGAACTTCAATACACCTGAAATCAAATGGTTTGATGGTGGTGTTTTAAATATTACTGAAAATTGTATTGATAGACATTTAGAAAGCAGAGGTGATCAAACTGCAATCATCTGGGAGCCTAATAATCCACATGATAAGTATAGAAAATTAACATATAAGGAACTATCTGTTCTTGTAAACAAATTTTCGAATTCACTCATTTCTTTAGGAGTAAAAAAAGGTGATAGAGTTTGTATATATATGCCTATGATTCCTGAGGCTGCAGTTGCTATGCTTGCTTGTGCGAGAATTGGTGCTGTGCATTCAGTTGTTTTTGCAGGTTTTTCATCCCAATCTCTTTCTGATAGAATTGTGGATGCCGATTGTTCTTTTTTAATTACTGCTGATGGAATGCATCGTGGTGAAAAGAAAATTGATTTAAAAGAAATTGCTAATGAAGCAATGGAAAAATCACCAAGTATTAAAACATGTATCGTTTATAACCACAAAAACTTTCATAAAGAAATGAAAGAAGGCCGTGATTTAGATTGGTCTACTTTAATGGCTTTGGCTTCAGATGAACATGTTGCAGAATCAGTTGGAAGTGAAGATCCATTGTTTATTTTATATACATCTGGTTCAACAGGAAAACCAAAAGGAGTTTTACATACTACAGCCGGTTATATGGTTTATTCTGCTTATACTTTCAAAAATGTATTTCAATACCAAGATGGAGATGTATTCTGTTGTACTGCTGATATTGGTTGGGTTACCGGACATAGTTATATAGTATATGGTCCTTTATTAAATGGCGCTACAACAGTAATGTTCGAAGGTATTCCAACTTTTCCTGATGCAGGTAGATTCTGGAGTTTAATTGAAAAACATAAGGTTAACACATTTTATACAGCACCAACTGCTATTCGTTCATTAGAAGTTTTTGGAACAGACCCATTTAAAGGAAAAGATTTATCTTCTTTAAAAGTATTAGGTTCGGTTGGAGAGCCAATTAATGAAGAAGCTTGGCATTGGTACCACGAAAATGCCGGTAGGGGAGAATGCCCGATAGTTGATACCTGGTGGCAAACAGAAACTGGTGGTATTATGATATCTCCTTTAGCCGGAATTACAAAATTAAAACCAGCTTTTGCAACTTTACCATTGCCCGGTGTGCAATTACAAATTGTTGATGAAAAAGGTACAGTTATAGATGGGAATGGGGTAGAAGGAAATTTATGTATTAGCTTCCCTTGGCCAGGAATGGCACGTTCTGTTTATGGGGATCATGAACGTTTTAAATTGAACTATTTTAGCACTTATCCAGGTAAATATTTTACAGGTGATGGTTGCAAAAGAGATGAGGATGGATATATCAGAATCACCGGACGTGTAGATGATGTAATCAATGTTTCTGGACATAGAATTGGTACAGGAGAAGTTGAGGATGCAATCAACGAACATGGATATGTAATTGAAAGTGCTGTTGTTGGATATCCGCATGATATTAAAGGACAAGGAATCTGGGCTTTCGTTATTTGTGATAGAGAACACCATTCATATGAAGAATTATGTAATGAGGTAAAAGCACATGTTACAACTGTAATTGGTCCTTTTGCCCGCCCTGATAGAATTCAGATTGTAAAGGCACTTCCAAAAACCCGTTCAGGTAAAATTATGAGAAGAATCTTGCGCAAAATTGCTGAAGGTGATATCTCTAATTTAGGTGATACTTCTACCTTAATTGACCCTACTGTTGTAGAATGGATTCAGTTCGGTGCTGAAGCTATCAGGTAAAAATATAAAAAAGGTAAGATATACAGAACTGAATTTGATTTGTATAACTGACCCTTTAAATTGTTTGTTGTTGAAGGATGTTTACTTTTTGTAGACATCCTTTTGTTTTTTTAGGATTAATCTCTTTCGTATAAATCACGAATAGCAACCGATGCAACTGTACAGCCAAATACTGCAGGGATATAACTGATGGTCCCAACAAATGAGCGCTTATTTCTTGCTGCTGTAGTTTCTACAACCTGTGCTCCAATGAATTTTTGTTCATCAGAAAACACGGCTTTTACGCCTTTATAAACTCCAAGTCGGTGTAAATATTTTCTTGTATATCTAGCAAGTTTACAATTATAGGTTTCAGAAATATCAGCTACTCTAACTCTGGTTGGATCTACTTTTGAACCAGCTCCCATGCTGCTAACAATCGGAATTTTTCTATCAATACAAGCTTTTATGAAATATACTTTTGGTGATAATGTATCAATACAATCCAATGCATAATCAAAATTGCCATTGTCTAAAACATCATGAGTTAATTGGTCTCTAAAGTATTCTGGAATTACAGTTAAGTCTAATTCAGGATTGATATCTAAAAGTCTTTCCGCCAAAACATCAGCTTTGATTTTATGCTCAGTACTTTTTAAAGCAGGTATTTGACGGTTTCTATTTGTTGGATCAACAGTATCAGCATCTACAATGGTCATTTTTCCAACGCCACTTCGTGCAATCATTTCTGCTGCAATACCACCCACACCACCTAAACCAACAACCAATACATTTGAATTAACTAATTTCAGGAGTTTTTCTTCTCCAAGTAATAATTCTGTTCTCCCCATCCAGGGTTTGATTTCCTTACTCATACTGCGAAAATAGAAAAATTGAGTTCCGACAAAAACTTTTCTACTGTTTTAAATTTTAGATTGGCTGATACTCCACTTTACTTTTATCACTCCATCCTTATTTTTTATGGGTTCTAAAAGCTTTTCAATGCCATTTTCAATCTGTTTTATTGATTTCATTTCAATTGTAAAGATTTTATTTCCATTGCTTAAAAATTGAGTTTCGCTGGAGGAAATGAATAAATTATCAGGATGAGTTTTAATCAATTCTTCAGGATCAAAAAGCAAAGAATCATTGGTTTCAATCTCAATTTTATAATGGTATGAAGCAAGATTCAATTTGTTTTCAAGTTTGTGGGAAATACTTCTTAAGGAGATGTTTGCAATAATGAGAATAATAGTACCTATGACGGCCTCATAAGTCATACCTAAGCCACTTAAACTACCAATTGCACCTGCACACCAAATGGTTGCGGCAGTATTTAATCCTGAAATATTCAAACCTTCTTTCATGATGGCCCCCGCTCCCAGAAAGCCAATACCTGAAACTATTTGAGCAATAATTCGAGATTCGCTGCTACTATCCCCATTTATATCATGGGCCAATAATACAAACAAAGCTGAGCCTAATGACACCAAAGCGTTTGTTTTAATCCCTGCTGTTTTATGCTGCCATTGTCTTTCTAGACCAATTACGGCGCCAAGAAAAAGCGCAATGATTAACCTGATTTCAAATTGGTTGATTTCAAAACTCATATGAATTATAAAATGTTAAAGTTAAGGTTTTGTTTAATTCTTTAGGAATTGAATTAATAGAAGTGATTTTATGTCAATTTGAGGAAATCAATAAAATAAAAAAAGCTCCCTTTTGAGGAGCTTTTGAGGTACCGAGCAGATTCGAACTGCTGTGGAAGCTTTTGCAGAGCCTTGCCTAGCCTCTCGGCCACGGTACCATTTGGGAGTGCAAAGAAAAGAAAATTTTAGGGTATCACCAATAATTTTTTTTCTTCCAACATTCCAACTCTTGGTTCACTGAGCCTTAAATAGTAGAATCCTGGTTTTAATCCGAGTGTTTTTGAGTTGAAACTGAATTCATTATAACCATTTTCCATTTCAAAATCTATTTTCTGTAAAATAGCTCCATCAGAAGAATAAATGTTTAATTGAAATGTTCTTAAATCATTATAATTCATGTAAACTACCTTAAAGTCTTCGAAAACCGGATTGGGAATTATACTCAACTTGTTTTGATGTTTAGGTAGAATTAAAATTTGTCTTCCTGAAATTTCTTCCAAAGTTTTAATTGCATTTGGAATGCCCCAACCCACATAATTATTGGGAAATTGAGCCAGTGAACCATATTTTTTTATGGAAGAAATCAGCTCCATATTTTTAGCATTTTCATTGGCTTGCCAAATACAAGCGCTCATTCCGCTAATCATCGGACAAGCAAATGAGGTTCCATCTCCTGTTTTTAAGCTACCATCTGTCATGATGGTTAGTGCCTGAGTTCCCATGGCAGAAATATCGGGTCTGATTAAGCCATCTATTCTTGGTCCCTGGGAGCTATAACTGCTGTATTTTTCGTACCTATCTACAGCTCCAACTGCAAGAATGCTATCTGCATCGGCAGGTGAAATAAAGTGTTTCCATTTGGAATTACCTTCATTTCCTGCACTGTTTACAACAAGAATTCCTTTTCGTGCTGCGATTGCTGCTGCTTGTGAAATAATAGTTGTTTTGCCATCTAATTGTTCGTATTTATAGTCTTCACCATAGGTAAATCCGGTAGCATAACCCAATGATGAGCTAATGATATCAACGCCAATACTATCGGCCCATTCAGCCGCATTTAACCAATTAAATTCTTCCAAAACTCCCTCTCTGCCCATATCTTCAGTAGCAGCTAAAATGAAATTGGCACCATAAGCAGTTCCAATCATTTGAGGAGGGTAAACTGCAGCAATTATTGAAAATACTCTTGCTCCATGTTCACCATCAGAGCCGGTTCTAAAAACACCTAATGATGGATTTACAAAATTTCTACTGGCTAATAATTGTTTGTTTTTAAAAATATGGCTGAAAGCAGAGTTCTTATCGACATTAGAAAATCCATTATCAAAAACCGCAATGGTAATTCCTTTTCCATTATAACCATTGTTGTGCAGTTCATCGAGTTTCAGCATTTTCGATTGCCAGTATGAGGCAGCTTGTGGAGGTAAAACTTGTTTTGTTTCTGCAAGTATCGATTTTGACTGATACGTTGGTTTTATATTTAGTATGAAATTTAAACTTCTTAGTTGTTCAATTTGGTTTATTTCGGCATCAATCAAAACACAATTTAGCCATTTGCTTTTTGCTAAAATTTGAATGTTTAATGATTTAATTGAGTTTATATAATCTTCATTTACAGGTAAGTCTAGTTCATCATAAACAATATTTCTTTTATTTTTTTTGTTGATACTGTTTTGACTGAAATAATAGGAGCTTTCATGGAAAGACATTCCTTTGGATTTAAAACTAACAATGTATTGAGCCGAAAACGACTGTTTTGTTAGGAGCAAAATTCCAATTAGTAATATGAATGTCTTTATTGATTTCATGCTTGTTATTCAAATATCTACAAAATTTGGTTGAGATTTTTCTTATAAATTAAAACATGAATGAAATATCATTTTGAAGGAAATAGTTTTAAATTTGTTCAACTAAATAAAATATACATGAAAAAAATGTTATTAGCTGCTTCAGTAGCTTTGTTTTTGGCTTCTTGCGGTGGTGCGGGAAATAAAACTGCTCCATCAACCGATTCATTACAAGTTGCTCCAAATGGCGATACTTCAAGTGCAACTGCTTTGTATTTTGGCGATAAAATTACAGAAGAAGGTGCTATTTCTATTACAGATTTGAAAACTCAAATGGGTGATAAAAAAGAAATGAATGTAAAATTAACAGGAAGTATTGAAGCTGTTTGTCAGAAAAAAGGATGTTGGATGGAATTAACTAATGAAGGTTCAGAACCTTTAAGAGTTACTTTTAAAGATTATGCTTTTTTTATGCCTAAAGATGCTTCAGGTAAAACTGCTATCATTGAAGGAATTGCAAAAATTGAAGAAACTAGTGTTGCAGATTTACAAGAGTATGCCAAAGATGCAGGTAAAACCAAAGAAGAAATTGCTGCTATAAAAGAGCCAAAGAAAGAATTGGCTTTTGAAGCAAACGGTGTTATTCTAAGATAATAATTTCAATATATAATTAAAGGCATGAGGTTTTTTCATGCCTTTTTTGTTTTTTTACTCCAATGAAAAAATTAATAGTTTTAGCAAGTTTGCTATTTGGTAGCTTTTTGTTTTTTGCTGCTTGTAATGGTTCAGAAACTAAAAAAGAAGCTAGTTCCGACTCAACCTCTGTTATTAGCGAAACGGATTCAGCTTCGTGTTCAAATGAAACTATTATGGATCCTAATAATCCAAAACCAATGGCATTAATGATGCGTGAAATGGTTAAGAATGCGGATAAAATGAAATCAAAATTAGAAAAAGGAGAAAAGTTGGATTCTGCTGATTTTCCTTTTTTAAGATTTTACTTAACTGAACCAACCGATCCTAATGTTTTGGAGCCTGAATTCTTCGAAAAAGCAAGATTATTTCAGGAATCGTACAAAGCTATTTTTGCACATCAAACAGAACAAAAAAAATATTATAATTTAATGATAAATCGTTGCATGAAATGTCATGAAAGTTATTGTAGCGGTCCTTTAAAAAGGATTAGAAAATTACCATTGAATTAGTTGAATTTAGTTTCTACTAAATCGCTTTTTACTTCTTTTGTAGGAACTTTTATTAGAATTGGTCCCATTGAAAAAGGTGCAATTTCATACTGATTGTAAATGAATTCGATGCTATCGTTTCTAAAGCAAAAGTTTTCGTTGATATGAAATTTATTATTTGTAAACCAAAAGCCGCTTTTTTCTAAATCATCATTTTCTTTTAACTCCATTTGTTTTCTAAACAAAGATTCTGCTCGTTTCATTAGCTTATCTGTTGATTTAAAGAAATCATTGAGATAAAGTCTTTTTCCAGTCTTTAAATCGTGATGAATAAAATCGGTCCAACCCATACCGTGAGCACCCGCAGAGAATGAATATCTTTCTACTTCGAAACTTATAAAGCTCTCATTTTTTAAAATGAATCTTTGTTTAATATCATGGTCATAGCCATTATAGTTTTCAGGAAAATCTTTTAATTGAGTTTGGTATTCATTCAGTAAACTTGTTTTAGATTCCATCACCAATTGCTTTAATGGGATTGATAGATTTGGCTCAACCTCAAAAACAAAACTTCTTAAATCGGTATTAATTGAGTCGTTGATTATCTTATCGAAACCAACAACATCTAACAAGGCATAATTCATTTTAAAATATGAATTTGAATCTTTTCTTTCATCTTCGAAAGCGTAATTTACCGAATCAAATAAATTTTGTTGGCCTTTTTCTGATTTTGTTGATGGTCTGTTTTCACAAGAACTATAAAGTATGCTAAGACTAAATAGGATTGTTATAAGTTTGATTTTGTTCATTTTTTGATTTATGTGAGACACAAATATTCTTAATTTATTGGATTTTTTCTATTTCTAATCATAATGTTTTTAGGCAATTTCCAAAACATTTAGTTGTACATGTAGTTTATAATTTATGAATGATTTATTAATTTCAGGATGTTGTTTTTCATTTTAAATTCACTGAAAAATTAAAATTTGAATTCATATGAAAAATTTCAAGCTTGTATTTTTCATTTCTTTATTACTTTTAACTTTTGATGTTTTTACTTATACCTCTGGTCCTGGAGGTGGAAGCACTAATGCTCCCGGTGAAACTCCTTGTGGTGGCTGTCATGGACCAGCAATTACTTCTGGAACCCAATGGAATGGGATGAGTTTAACAACAACAACTTCATTGGCTTCCTTACAGCCAAATACAACTTATCCAATGACATTAAGTTTTACGAGTAGTACAAGTAATAAAATTGGTTTTTTGTTATGTGCTTTGCCTAGTTCAGCTATAATTTCAACAGGAAGTTTGGGGTCAATCGGAATTACAAATTCAGTCCAAACTCAATCAACAGTAAGTGGTAATCGAAATTATATTCAACATACAGCAAATGGCACTTCTACAGCTACAGGTTTTAAATCATGGACATTCAATTATACTACGCCAAACAATTTTAATGGAGGAGTTACATTTTATGTTTGTGTAAATGCCACAAATGGAAATAGCAGTACCAGTGGTGATGATGTTTTCGCAAAAGCTTTTTCTGTGAATGTATTGCCTCTTAGGTGGTTGGATATGAGTGCAGAAAACCAGAATAATAGAAATTTAATTAAATGGTCTACCTCTATGGAAATAAATACAGCCTTTTTTGAGGTAGAAAGAGGACATAATCTTGAAAATTTTGAAAGTATTGCAAAAGTAAATGCTGCAGGAAATTCTAACGGGGTTCGATATTATTCATTTTCTGATGATAATATCGAATATGTTGAGGCTTATTATAGAATCAAACAAGTAGATAAAGATGGTAAATTCTCTTATTCGAAAATATTTAAATCTGTAGATTCAGAATTCGATTCTAATCCGGAATTCTCTTATAATGATGAGACTAAAACATTGTTTGTTAAAGGCACAGAAGTAAAAGACTTAATTCTTTATCGATTAAATGGTGAAATTGAAAAACAGTTTCATGAACATTCCGGTAATTCTTTTCATATGGATGGAGTGCAGAAGGGAATGTATTTAATACGTTATAATAACTCGCAGAAAGTAGTTAAGATATTGTTTTAACTTATTTCAAAATGTAAAGTTTTAAAATAAAAAAGGCGCCTCAATTGAAGCGCCTTTTTTGTTATAATAGGTATGATTATCTATATAATACTTCTTTTACAGTTTTAACTGTTTTTTCTACACTTGGAAGAAATGCTTGAACAAATGTTGGTGCATATCCTAATGGAACATCTTGTGTATTGATTCTTCTGATAGGAGCATCTAAATAATCGAATGCATTTTTCTGAACCATATAAGTAATTTCAGTAGAAATACTGGCTAATGGCCAAGCTTCTTCAATTATAACCAATCTGTTTGTTTTCTTTACAGACTCAATAACAGTATCGTAATCAATTGGTCTAACTGTTCTTAAATCAATTACTTCACAGCTAATTCCTTCTTTTGCTAATTCTTCAGCAGCTTGTAAAACCACTTTCATGATTTTTCCAAATGAAACTAATGTTACATCTGTTCCGGCTCTTTTAATATCAGCAACACCAATAGGAATTAAATATTCTTCTTCAGGAACTTCTCCTTTATCGCCATACATCTGCTCGCTTTCCATGAAAATAACAGGATCGTTGTCACGAATAGCAGTTTTTAACAAACCTTTTGCATCATAAGGATTAGAAGGAACTACAACTTTTAAACCCGGACAGTTTGCGTACCAGTTTTCAAAAGCTTGTGAATGTTGAGCTCCTAATTGTCCGGCGCTACCTGTAGGTCCACGGAATACCATAGGAATATGAAACTGTCCGCCACTCATAGAATACATTTTAGCGGCAGCGTTTATTACCTGGTCGATTGCAACCAATGAAAAGTTAAAAGTCATGAATTCAATAACAGGACGTAAACCATTCATGGCAGCACCAACGCCAATTCCGGCAAAACCTAATTCGGCAATAGGCGTATCAATTATCCTTTTAGCACCGAATTCTTCTAACATGCCTTGGCTTACTTTATAAGCACCATTGTACTCAGCTACTTCTTCACCCATCAGGAATACATCGGCATCTCTGCGCATTTCTTCTGATAGTGCCTCTCTGAGGGCTTCGCGAAATTGAATAGATCTCATAGTTTTTTAAAGAATTGCAAAAATACATTCTCAATCAGTATATCAAAGTTTTTCCTTTGAATTTGACATGATTTGTAAAATTTATCTGATTTTGGTCAATGTTACCAAATAGTTAAATAATTGCATTTTAATTATTACCTTTGATGTTAAGTAATTAAAGTTCAAACAAATACTAATGTCTAAAAAAATAGAATTTATGCTTTTCACTCTATTATCATTCCTTGCTTTCACACAGCAAGCAAGGGCTGATGTGAATAGAGTGGGCTTAGATTTGTATGGACATAAACTATTTATATCGGCTGATTTTCCTGCTATTTCAAATTCAAACATCATAAACAAAGAAGAAATTAGGACTGATTTAGAGAAATTTACTCAGGAGTTTGATGTGAATTTGTTACTTGATTTAAACAGATATTCAGAAGAATTTGGAATGGATGATATGGCTTTTTTGATGATGTCGAGGAAATTGGCAGCAGGAGTTTATCAAACAGAATACCAAAGAAATGTGTTTTTATATCATTTGTTAAAACTAAAACATTATGATGTAATCTTAGGATTTTCAACTAATCAAACTACAGTTTATGGTCAGTTGGGTTTTAAAGTTTTTAATGTAAT
This sequence comes from Vulcanococcus limneticus LL, assembly GCA_943361925.1. Classification (GTDB taxonomy): domain Bacteria; phylum Bacteroidota; class Bacteroidia; order UKL13-3; family UKL13-3; genus CAISCU01. Next base: position 64,768 of record CALRIT020000013.1, read on the forward strand.
AGATGTTCAAATAGAAAACAAAACATTCACTGACTTATCATTTTCTCAAAAAAGAAATCCTCAAACTGAAGAGATATTTGAAGAACAAGAGAAAGTTGCAAGAGCTATATTAATTAATGAAAGTCGTCCTCCTTTATTCAATGCAAAATCAAAAAAATACAAATTGTATTTCGAATTCGAGCAGTTTCCTTATTATTTCACAGGTAAATTAAATGAGTCTTTGGTAGCCTATTACAATGAATTACCTGATATTATGTTTTCTGATATTTATTTGAATTACCAAGTATCTGAAACTGTTAAATCATCATTATTAAAAGAGCTTTCTGCTGCAATTTCCGGAATGAGTGATGAGAAAAAATTGGCCTTTTTACTAAAATTTTCTCAGGATGCAATACCTTATCAGGATGATATGATTTCTCAAGGAAAAGAAAAATTTTCTTTCCCAGAAGAATCATTGGCTAACCCTTATGGTGATTGCGAAGACAAATCAATTTTGTTTGCTTATTTAGCAAAAGAATTACTCAATAAAACCTCATTGGCCTTGGTTTATTTTCAGCAACATCATTTAAATGTAGCTATTGAATCAGAAGGTAAGGAAGATTACAATTTCAGTTTTAAAAACAAACGTTATTTGGTTTGTGAACCATCAGGCACAGGTTTCAAACCCGGAGATAATACCTATGATGTAAACAAAGCCAGCATTGTTAGTTGGTAGGTTTTGGTCCTTTAGGTTGAAGCGGTCTGATTTCTAAATTCACTGTATGGAAATTATCAGGCATTTCTAAAGCAACAACTAAATTGTAAGCAACATCTTCAGGCATCAACATAAAATCGTGTGGTTTAATACCCGGACTATTTCTGAAAAAATCTGTTTTGGTTGAACCAGGATATACACAAGTAACCTTAATTCTATGGTCTCTTAATTCTCTAAAAAGACTTTCACTTAAACCCTTTACCGCCCACTTGGTTGCACAATAAGCACTTACTTGTGGCATACCTTCTAAAGCAGCAGTTGAAGCAATATTAATGATATGTCCGTATTGCGCTTTTTTCATTTGAGGAATCACCTGTTTGCAGCAATAAAACATGCCTGTAACATTGGTATCAAACATCTCATCCCAAATTTCGTATGATATATCTTCAAGAAAACCAAAGTATCCTAAACCGGCATTGTTTACTAAAACATGAATTTGGTTTTCATGACTCAAAATGTTGGCAAAAGCAGCTTCAACCTCATTTTTATTTCTGATATCACAAGGAATAAAATGGAACAAATCCGATAACAAAGCATCATTTGAGTTTCTTCCCAAACCATAAACCTTACATTCTTTTTGAATCAACTGTTTAGCTAGTTCAAATCCAATTCCTTTGCTGATACCGGTAATAACCGCCACTTTGTTTTTTAAATCCATGTGGCAAATATATTGAAGGAAGCTTGATTAAAGTAAATTGTATTTTGTTTAAGGAAACTAGTTGGCAAATTTTTCATGAAATCATATTGTTTATTTTAATTTCAAGAATGTTTTTTATGCTTTAGATATTCAATTTTATTTAGCATTGAAAATCTAAAAAATTGTTAATTCATGTTATTTTACAATCGAGGTGGATTCCTGAATATTATTTAATTTACATTGCAATTTATTAAAGTTTGTGTAAGCCTAAATCAATCGAAAAATAAAAATCAAGACATGAAAAAAATTATACTAAAGAGTTTATTGTTAATTCCAATTCTGTTATTAATTCAATCATTTGGTCCAACTGCACTAGGTAAACGTGATGGTACTGAGCCAGGATATACAGGTTCGCCGGGTGATTCATTAAAAAATTGTACGGTTTGTCATGGAGGATTGGCAACGAATATTGATGGTTGGATTACATCAACAATACCACCTGCCGGATTCGAAGCCAACACGAAGTATACAATTACAGCTACAAATACCGAAGTTGGTGGAACCCGTTTTGGTTTCTCCATTTCTCCTCAATCTATCACCGGTGATTTGTTAGGTACGCTTGTTATTTCTGATACTGTAACAACCAAATTAGTTGGTAATGAAAAATATGTAACCTATCGCGCGGCCGGAGTTGAAGGAGTAAATAGCAAAACATGGACATTTGATTGGATAGCTCCGGATAGTGTAAATGAAGTGGTATTTTATGGAGCATTTAACTCAAACTTTGAAGGACATAAAGATGGTGATAAAACCTATTTATCTCAACTGAAGGTTTTCAAAAAAGGATTTACAAGTTTAAAGGAGAATACTTCAATCAGTGGAGTTAATGTTTATCCAAATCCATTGAAAGACCAGGCTCAAGTGAGTTTTTATAACAAAGAAAATGCGCAGGTTGAAATCAGTTTAATTGGATTAGATGGCAGATTACATAAAGAATTGTTTAATCAGGAACTAGCGGCAGGACATCAATCAATTCAACTTGAGCTCAATGAAAAAAGCGGAATTTACTTCTTGAAAATTACTAATTCGAAATCATCAACTTATCATAAGATTTTTATTCAGTAGGATTCATAAAGTGCTTTTATTCAAAATGCAGGTAAAGAATTTTGTGTAAAAAGAAGACAGTAATTATTACAATATCCAAAAATGAGGGGATAAACAATCAAGCCTTCCGTCCTAGCGTCCGGGCAAAAAAATAAGCCCGATTAAATTTCAAGCAAGCTTGATTTAATCGGACTTATTTTTTTTTAAGTCTTGATTGTGGAGCTGCAGGGACTTAAAACAGCTCTGTTAATATCCTGAATATCCGTTTCTTATCTCGTGGATGTCGTGTCGACGTCACGGGTTACAAAAAATATTTTTCGTGGGGACCGTTACGAAAAATAGGACTCGAACCCTGGTCCAATAATCGGTGAAAACCCGCAATTTTCCATGAAAATTATTTTGGAAGAAAATAACGGCATTTTTAGAGCAAAAATCATCCACTTTTTAGGGTTGATTTAGTTTAGAAATAATATTAATTATTGGTAGCTTACGGGTGAACAATTGCGCGAATAAATAAGAAAATTGCAATTGCAGGACGACCCACAATTCACCGACATCCCGTCTTGATAAAAAAGAACTTTAATTTTAATATCTTTGATAAATGGTTATTCTAACGTCCATTCAAAACGAAAGGTGCGGAAGCCGAAAAGCATATCAAGAGTAGGCGTAACTTCTAAACTGTTGTGATTTATGAAAAACAAATCATCTAATCATCAGGCAGACATTAAGAACCCAAACAAGGGAACTAATGGAAGCAACACGACCTTTGACAAAAATCAAGGTAATCGTGGAAAACAGCTTAATCCGAACCAGCAAAAAGGTAAAAGATAAGTTGTGCATTAAGCAAGCGGGCGAAGCCCGCTTGCTTTTATATTTTTAATCCTACTAAAAATGCACATTCTAAAAATAATACACGGTTATCCGCCAAACTATAATGCAGGTTCAGAAGTTTACAGTCAATCAATTTGTAACGAACTTTCAAAACATCACAAAGTTTCCGTTTTTACGCGGGAAGAAAATCCGTATGCAAGTTGTTTCAGTATTCGTGAGCAAAAAGTAAGCGACAATTTAACGCTTTATTTCTTAAACAATCCGCAGGGCAAGGACGGTTATCGCCACAAACAAATAGATGACAACTTTTCGCAATTAGTAAAACAAATCAAACCCGACATTGCTCACACCGGACACGTTAATCACCTTTCAACTGGTTTGATCGACGAACTAAACAAACTCAAAATTCCTATTGTTTACACGCTTCACGATTTTTGGCTAATGTGTCCTCGAGGACAATTTTTGACACGAAGCATAGGAAACGAAAACAACTTTCAGTTGTGTGAAAAACAAGACGACAAAAAATGTGCGACTGATTGCTACAAAGTGTATTTCAGTGGACGAGAAGAAAACGAAACATCAGAAATTGAAAATTGGAGCAGTTGGACTCATGAACGAATGATTGAAACAAAAGCAATCATCAAAAAAGTTGATTTGTTTATCGCACCTTCAAACTATTTGCGTGATAGATTTATCAATAACTTTGGTGTTCCCGAAAACAAAATCATTTACTTAGATTATGGGTTTCCTACTGAATATTTAACACAAACCGAAAAATCGAAAGAGAAAACGAATTACACTTTTGGTTATATCGGAACTCATATCCCAGCAAAAGGAGTAAACATTCTGATTGAAGCATTTAAGCAGATTGAAGAACCTGCAACGCTTAAAATTTTTGGCAGAGTAAACGGACAAAGCACAAATGCTATGAAAGCATTAGCCGAAACTTCAAAAAACAGAATTGAATTTTCAGGCGAATACATCAATCACAATTTGGCTAATGATGTTTTTTCAAATGTTGATTGTATAGTAGTTCCAAGTATTTGGGGCGAAAATTCGCCTCTTGTAATTCACGAAGCACAATCGTGTAAAGTTCCTGTAATCACGGCCGAATTTGGTGGAATGAAAGAATATGTTCAGCATAATGTAAACGGACTTTTGTTTGAACATCGCAATGCAAATTCATTGGCAGAGCAAATGAAATTTGCTGTTTCAAATCCTGACAAAATTAAAGCTTTAGGCCAAAAAGGTTATTTGTATTCCGCAGACGGAACCGTTCCAAATATTCAAGACCATTGTAAAGAATTAGTAAACCTATACAGCAAATACATTTACAAACTATGGCGTGTTACACTTGACACAAATCCCGAAGATTGTAATTTGAGTTGCACAATGTGCGAAGAACATAGTCCATTTTCAACTTACATAAAAGAAAAATTAGGCGGTAAACATCGCAGGATGCCTAAAGAATGGTTAGAACCCATTTTCGAGCACGCGAAAAAAATCGGTGTTAGGGAAATGATACCGTCCACAATGGGCGAACCTTTAATTTACAAGCATTTTGCTCACTTTATTGAGTTGTGTTACAAATACAACATCAAAATGAATTTGACAACAAACGGGACATTTCCAAGAACAACCGAGAAAACCGTTACAGAATGGGCGAAACTAATTATTCCAATTACAACGGATGTAAAAATAAGTTGGAACGGAGCAACAGCCGAAACTTCGCAAAAAGTGATGAAAGGAATTGACTTTGAGCAAACCGTTGCAAACGTGAAAGAGTTTATTCGCATTCGTGATGAACACTTTGCAAACACTGGTTATTACTGCCGTTTAACGTTTCAACTTACGTTTATGCAAAACAATATGCACGAATTGGCAGACATAGTGAAATTGGCTGCACAACTTGGAGTTGACAGAGTAAAAGGGCATCAGCTTTGGGCGCATTTTGATGAAATCAAACATTTATCAATGAAAGCAACGCCAGAAAGTATTTTGCAATGGAACGAATATGTAAAACAGTCGAATGAAACACAGGAAAATTTCCGCAAATCCAATGGCGAAAAAGTGATTTTGGAAAACTTTATTCCATTGCAGAAAAACGAAAACAAAGAAATCCCCGAAAGCTACGAGTGTCCGTTTTTAGAAAAAGAACTTTGGGTTTCTGCCACAGGCAAAATTTCGCCTTGTTGCGCTCCAGACGAACAGCGAAATACACTTGGTGATTTTGGCAACATAGAAAATACAAGTATTGAAGAAGTGTTGCAAAGCAAAAATTATCAATACATAGTGAAGAACTACAAGAAAATCGAATTGTGCAAAACCTGCAATATGCGTAAACCGAACTAAATGAATGTAAACGAAAAAATATCGCTTTTGCTTCGCCACGCTGACAGAGATGAAATTCCACAGGGTTCATTTGGAAATGAAATCTTATTAAACGAAAAAGGAAAACAAAACGCACAAAGTTTTGGTGAAAAATTAGCAGAGAGAAAAATCAATAGAATTTATACAAGTCCTATTGGGCGTTGTGTTCAGACGGCTGAATTTATAACCAAAGGTTATGGAAGTTTAATAGAAATAATTGAAACAACTTCTTTGGGTGCGCCCGGACTGCATATTTCAGACGAAAAAATAGCAGGAGAATTTTTTCTTCAACACGGTTTTGACGAAATGTATAAAAGGTTTATTCAAGGCGAAAAAATTCCAGGCATTCCGAACATTAACGAGTTAAATCATAGAATTGCAAATTTCATAAACGAAAACTCAACACAAAACGGAACAACAATTTTCATTACTCACGATATGTTGATTGCTTTTTATCATTTCAGCATAAACAAGAAAGTTTACTCAAAAGATAATTGGATACACTATTTAACAGGACTGATATTTAGAAACAATGAACTGGCAAGAAATTAAAGTATCAGAAGACAATACGCATTTTTTGTTTGACGGAAAACCAATTTTCGGAAAAACATTTATTGAAGTTTTAAAATTTCATTCACCAGCACTTGCGCCTGTTTTAGATAATTCGGGTGCGTATCACATTGACATAAACGGACACGCACTTTACAAAAATCGCTATTCACGGACATTTGGTTTTTATTGTAATCGTGCTTCTGTAATTGACGGAAACAGTTGGTTTCACATCAACGAAAAAGGTGAAAAAGTTTATCAAGTTTCGTTTTCGTGGACAGGGAATTTTCAAGAAAACGTTTGCACCGTTCGCAATGCAGGCAACCAATATTTTCATATTGACTTGCAAGGAAACCGCATTTATGCCGACAATTTTGTTTATGCAGGCGACTACAAAGATGGAATTGCTTGCGTAAAATCGTTAGACGGTTTTTACAGACACATTGACAACAAAGGAAAGTTCATCACCCACAAATCGTTTCTTGATTTGGGAATTTTCCACAAAAACTTTGCTACAGCAAAAGACAAAAACGGTTGGTTTCACATAGACAGACAAGGAAATGAACTTTACAATGAACGCTATTTGACTGTTGAACCATTTTACAACGGCTTTGCTTTGGCGACCAATCTTAACAACGACAAACTAATTATTGACGAGAAAGGGAAGAAAATAATTGAAGTATAAATATATCAACAAATGGAGTTATTAAGTGTGATTGAAAAACTAAAAATGTATTATTCACTTATTAAATCCTAAGATAAACAATTATGCCAGCCCACTCAACCGTTCACGTTTACTCTCTAATGCTAGATAGAATTGGGAGAGGCCAAGGAGCCTCTTTAAAGGATTTGAAAGTACATTTAGAGGAGCATGATCTTCCGAAATCAGAAAGAACAATTTCACGATATATTGAACAGCTGCGCAATGAATTTGGTTTAGATATTATTTATGATAGTTTGAAAAGAAATTACTTAATAAAAAAGGATGGCGATTTTGAGATAGAAAACTTTCTAAACTTATTAACTTTAAGCCAAATGACAACCATAGACCTTGGTAATCCCAAAAAGTGGCAAGAAATTCAAAACGTCATTCAATTTGACCAAATTCAACAACCCAAAGGTTTGGAGCACATTAACGAAATAACTTCTGCCATTTTAAAACGAAAATTCATTCAATTTGATCACCTTAACTTTTATACACAAAAGGTCACCGTCTACAGCATTAAACCATTGCTATTAAAGCAATACCAATACCGTTGGTATGTGATTGGTGAAATAGCCTTTGGCGAAATTAGAACTTTTGGTTTAGATCGTTTGCAAAAGTTCATGGTGCTCAACAAGACCTTTCCTGTGATAAGCAATAAGACTATACGACAAAAATTCGACCAAGTGATTGGACTGGATTTCTCTAACGAAACACCCTTAAACATTAAGATTGCCTCAACGCCATTTCAAGCTAATTATTTAAAATCAGTTCCACTGCATCAGTCGCAAAACATTGAATCCGAAAATAAGAAGGAGGTAATTTTCAACTACCAACTCATTCCAAACTTTGAACTAATTCAAAAAATCTTGATGATGGCAGACCAAGTTCAGGTATTGGAGCCCAAAGAGCTAAAAAATCAAATAAAGAATTTGTTAAATAAGGCCATGAAAAAGTATAAGTAATAAACAGGTACGACACACTTTGGCATACTCGCCTTTTAGCTTTGTAGTTGAAATATCAATTTAGAAAGTATGAAACGTCGCGACCTTATTAAATCTTTAGGTATATTAGGTGTTAGTGGTATCATTCCAGGTGCATTCTTATCCCTATTCCAACATAAAAAAGAATTTCACTTCATTGGCTTTGGTGGCGCTGGTTCCAACTTTGTGGAATTTGCTCATGCGAAAGGCCTAAATTCAAAGTTTACCTGTTTTAGCAGCCCTATTCGTTCAAATATTGCTCCTGAAATTGATTTTGTTTTATATGAAAGACCTTTTGAAATTCTGGATCAAACTCAATATTATGAATCCTTCAGAAAGGCCATTATTCCATCCTTTGAATTGCCTCCACAATTGGTTCAATTTTTAAACAGTAATGAGATTCCTGTGCTATGCTGTGGCGTGGGTGGCCAAACAGGAACAAGCCTATTAAAAGCATCTATTAATTATCTTAAAAGCATAAATAAGAAATTTATAGTGGCAACTTCTACTCCATTCGCATTTGAATCTGCTTTCTTTAAAAAAGAAATAAATAGACTATTCTATGAAAACAAAAATAATGCGCATTTCCATGTCATTAAGAAAAATGATTTTATGGAAAAGTTTGGAGATCAAACATTTGGTAATTTTTTTAGAGTGGTAGATGAACAATTGCTAGAAAAGGTAGAAAGTTCAATGCGATTAATTAGTTGATTTTTTTAATTTTGATTCATACATAATTCTATGTAAACTTATGTTAAAAAATTAAACAAAAGCTTGCACGCTTAAATGCAATAGGAATTTAAATTGAACTATTTTTTGTACTTAATATAATTGATCTATGGATTTACCTAGCTTTTTTAAAGACAATTCTAATTCAGATAAATTTGAAGAGATAATTGACTTTTTTCTTTCTTGGACTTTACGTTGTGCAGATTATAGATATTCTATAGAACATAAATCTATTCAAAGAAAAGCCTTGAAAATTCTATCAATTTTATTGTTTGAAAATTCTAATGAATTGAACAACCGAATTGTTTCTGAGATTAAAGTTTGGAAGCAAAAAAATCGCGTAGACCTATGGGTTGAATTAAAAATTGATGATGAGCTCCATGCAATTATTATAGAAACTAAAATGTATTCTAGTATTCGTCAAAATCAATTAGAAAATTATAAGAAAATTGCAGAAGATTATTACGGAAATCAAGATAGAAAATTTCAGCTCCATTTTGTATTTATTAGACCAGATTACGGCAATGATGAAATAGAACGAAAAAATGAATGTGAATTTGTTAAAAAGCAAGGCTACTTACATAAAAATTTGGAAGAGATTATTGAAGAGATTGATGATAAAGGGCTAACTGGAAATTACATGTTTGATGCTTTTTGGCACAAAAGCTGGTAATAAAGAGCTCATTATTATGGGTCTATAGGGACACCCCGAAAATAACAAAAGATTAATTCAAATTCTATCCTGGTAAAATAATTCCGTATTTAATTAATACCCTGCAGAATGCTTCTGAAAAATGGCTTGAGCTAAATCTTTGGCCTGAACTGCTTTCAATTTTACTCATTTCAAAAAATACTTCAGATTTTAATTTATCGTCAAATCGACATCTGAATAGCTTTAAGGCAACTATATCAATTAATTTTTCAAAACCTTTAATTTTCTGCTTTACAGTAAAGTTCATAATATTTTGATTTATTTTCAATAAGTCATCTTTTTTAATTATGTTGGTTTTTTCTGAAAATTGGTTTGAATAACTTGCTTGAGTTAGTGATTTTTCTAAACCAAAGAATGTCGGGTTTCCTTTTCCCCTTTTGCCATGGAAATAAAATACTAAAGCATATTCTCCAACTAAAATTGTGTTTGGTTGGTTTAGGTTGGGATTAATTACACTTATTTGTGGCCCTTCATAATTCGGGCATCTAAATACAAAATATTTGAAGTCACTTGAATATTTCAAGGGATTGTAATTTTTTGCAATTGTGTCGGAGTTTAGATAGTTACAAATAAATTTTCTTAATCTTTTCTTTTGCCGCTTTGTAATACCAATAGATGTCATTTTTGAAATTGAAATTCTCCAGAGAATTGATGTCCAGAATAAAATTGGAATAACCCCTTTAAAATGTTTTTTCTCCTGGTTCTTTTGCTGGTATTGAAAGTAAATCGATTCCACTTCACCAAGTTTCTTTTCACAAATGGTACATAATATGTTATCAATTACAAATGGACTCCTTGCTTTCTCTGAAATTTCTTTTTCATTTAACTCACCAAATAATTCTTCAATGCGTTCTGGTTTAATTCCTCTTCCGAAGTAGTAATCAATTTCAATTGATGAAATTACAAAGCCCAAATACTTTTCTCGACTGATTTTCTCATCATCTGAATCAATCTTTTTAATAATTCCATAGGGAATAATATGAGATCCTGTTTGATTAGCTGCCCTTGATTTACATAGTTTGCAATTACTCATGACAATTCAATAATTTTAGATGTAAAATAAGAAAAATTGTTTTAAGTCCATAAATTATGAAATTAAGTAGTTTAATTTCTAAGATTTCGCAATTGCTTAATTATGTTTAGTCTTTAATGATGTCCTTATTATCAAATGATTCGATTTATTTTGTTTAAATAATCAGATTATTTCCCAATGCACTCCCCCAAAATCATATCCCTAGTGCAATAGTGCAATCCACATATATATGTGATTGCACTATTGCACTGGTGATTTTGTTTCCGGAAAAAAAATATGAGCAGAACTAATATTGGGACCTGCAATGCCTTCGAATGAAAAGGGTTTTGTAGCCAACATCCTTATGAGGAAAAATCATATTCAATTTGTGTCCGGTTTTAGCCTACCTATCAAATGTTTATAACTTAAAAGGTCGTATTTTTTTTGACGTTATTGAGTAGGGCTAATCAAATAAATTTGTTTTTTAGCAAATTAAATTTTCATGTTACCTACCTTTAAATCAATAACTAATGAAATATCCGTACTAAAAATTGAATGGACACCTTCAGAAAAAACAACGCTAAATTTATTTGAAGATGATCCTGACCCTGGTTTGAAGATCAATTCCTATTCTTCTGTGTGTCAATACCGTAAATATTTGGAAAAATTTTACCGTTACACAAAGTGTGAAATTGAGAAAGAAATTGCGCAAATTATGGATACTAAAATATCCATTATTAAGCTCGAGGAATACAAATTTGCCCTTCTTGAAAAACAAAAACATTACTTACCTGATAATTTAGGCCTAATTATGGGCAATGTTAAGCTGAAAACACCAGTAAATAATAGGGGTTTGGATGATTCTATATTGCGGCAAAAAGTAAAAATATTTGTTGATGAACTCAGACAACTTATTCACAGCCTAGTTGAATTTATTAGACATAAAATTAAAATTTATAAAAAGCTAATTCTCCCCTATGAGCTTCCCCCAGGTATTAACCCCGTTAAGCAAGCACTGGCATTGCCAAAACAAGAAACTCTTTTCGCAGGGCTTAATGGCAACTTCCCAAAACTATATTGGAATAAAACCGATAACGATTTACTAGAGCTGATTGTGGCATTGGTAGAAAGCGATTCTATTAGAATTGACGGTGGTAAGATTAAACAAAACGTAGCTATCAAGTTTTGCGAACTTCTATTTAATCACCCAATCAAATCGCCGCACATCAAGATTAGCAAGTTATCTGACCGAATTAAGGATGATTCGCGGTTTATGCTTCGGCTCGACAATACCCTGCAAATTAGAAAAGATAGATTAGAGAATGAAAAAGAGCGAAATAGGTAAAAAAATGAGTTAAGTTAACTGTTAACTTAACCACTCTTTATTTCCTACTTGTTTAACCTTGCCTCATTCAAAATTATGGTGCATGGAAAACATTACACTTAACAATGATGCCTACAATCAATTGATTGTTTCCATCCAAAACTTACAAGAGACTGTTGCTAAACTTACCGACCGTAAGAAGTTGCTGGCAGAGGAATACATTGATAGTTGGGAAGCTTGCCGGATTCTTAAGATTAGCAAGCGAACTCTGGAAAGATATAGGAACGACAAACGCATCCCTGCCTATAAAATTAATCGTAAGGTGTTTTTTAGGTTGAGCGATTTGGAGCATTTCCTATTCCAGCAAAGCAACCGCATTCCAGATTCTATCATTAGCGATTTGTAGAAAAGGGATGCCACTAAGCAAACAAGATATTTTGAACGCAACCAATAACGGACTGTCTGTTTTCAGACATTACATGCCAGGTGATTGGCGTTTGGGGAAGTCGTTTTTGAACCCCTTCTACCAAGATACCAAAGCAGCTTGTCATGTATATTTGGATAGAGCTTCAAATACCTATAAAATCAAAGATTTTGGAGAAGCAGACTTTGCAGGAGATTGCTTCTTTTTGGTAGCTTTTCTTCACAATAAGGATTGCTCAAATAAGTCTGATTTTATGGAGGTATTAAAAATAATTGATGCCGACCTTAGGCTAGGTTTGAATGAATATTCTGCTCCAAGGCCTTTGCCTAAAGCGCATAACTTTCAGGATAAACCTAACAAGCCAGTGTCAGCTCTTGTGGAGACCCAAGAAAATGTGAGCAATACATTTAAGGCTCCGACTTTTCAGGCGTTCACTGAGGCTGATATTAGTTATTGGCAGCAATATGGCATTAGTAAAGAAATCTTGCTTCAATACGGAGTGGCCAGTGTGGCAAGGTTTGAAGGAACCAATAAAGAAGGCCATGCCTACCAATTAGTTTCTAGCGCCCAAGAACCCATGTTTGCTTATCCTGGTAAGCGATTTATTAAGTTGTATCGACCCAACTCAAAACTAAGGTTTCTGTATGCAGGTGAGCTGTCGGATAGTTATGTTTTTGGTTTGGAGCAGTTGCCAGCGCGCGGTGATATTTTGTTTATTACAGGTGGCGAAAAAGATGTAATGAGCCTCGCTGCAAAAGGTTTCAATGCTATTTGCTTTAACAGCGAAACGGCCAATATTCCAAAGAAGATTATTAAGCGACTCAACTTTAGGTTCAAACATATTACCCTATTGTACGATGCAGATAAAACCGGAAAAGAGGCGGCAGATAGGCACCAGAAAGCTTTAAAGGATTTTGATGTGCAGGTTATAAGCCTTCCATTGGCAGGTACCAAAACAGAAAAAGATATTTCAGACTACTTCAAACTAGGCCATACCCGAGATCAACTTAAGAATTTGTTTTGCAACCTTTTGGATATAGTCTACGAAGAAACCATGTCGATTTTGAAATCATGTGAAATTGATTTCAAGAACCCTCCAGTTAAGCCGGATGCACTCATTCGTATTAACAATGTTACGGTGGGTGCTCCTGGTAATATACTTTGCATTACCGGCATGGAGGGTAGCGGCAAAACCAATTATTTAGGAGGTTTAATCTCTGGTGTGTTGCGAGCCACTGGCGACATGATAGATACGCTAGGTACAGAAGTAAAGAACAACCCACAAGGCAAGGCTGTAATTGTGTATGATACTGAGCAATCGGAGGATCAACTTTACAAAAACCTAAGTTTCATTTTAAAACGCGCAAACCTGGAACATCCACCCAAATGGTTTAAAGCCTATTGTTTAGTGGGCATGTCAAGAAAGGAGCGTATGCAGGTTATTTTCCAAAGCATGGACCGTTTTTATTACGAGCACAACGGCATACACATGATGGTAATTGATGGTATTGCCGATTTAATCTCAGCCGTTAATGACGAAGGACAATCTGTAGAGCTGGTGGATGAATTGTTTAGGCTGGCAGGTATTTATAAAACCGTTGCCGTTTGCGTATTGCACTTAAGTCCTAGCGGTATGAAGCTTAGGGGCCATTTAGGCTCTGAGATACAACGAAAAGCTGCTGGAATACTCTCGGTTGAAAAAGACGAGAACAACAATGTAAGTGTGGTAAAAGCACTTAAGGTAAGAGATGGCAGCCCATTAGATGTGCCATTGATACAATTTGGTTGGGATAAAGAGTTGAACCGACACATTTACTTGGGCGAAAAAAGCAAAGAAGAAAAGGAAACCCGCAAATTAGAAGACCTTGACACCTTGGCAAGGGATTTATTCTCCTCCAAAGGCAGTTATACTTATCAAGAGCTCACCTATGCCATCATGGAGATGTTGTATGTGAAAGACCGACAAGCCAAAAACTATATAAAACTCATGAAAGATCACGGAATCATTGAGAAATCTGGCCCTAATTCCACTGAATTTCGGCGTATTTCCGCCCCTTTCTGAGTTATTCATCCATATTCAAAGAATTTACCAGTTTCAACCCCCATTTTTCTGGTAATAGCCCCGCGGAGTAGTTCGTGGGGCTTTGTTTGAGCAGAAAAATAAAAATTTCCCCAAAAACATCTCTAAGAAATATTGTAAATAAATATTTTTGTTTCCAAACATTTATTGGAAAAGTTTAATAAATCAATCGTTACAAAATAAATATATTTACCCAAAATAGAAAATCAAGCGAATTATGAACTCGAAAATCAAAGAAGTAATAGAGGAAATTTCTGATCAATATATTACTGATAATAATCCGCGTCCATGGATAATTGGTTTCAGTGGGGGGAAGGATTCAACCTTACTACTACAACTTGTTTGGATAGCAATTAAAAAAATTCCTTCAGAACTAAGGACTCGTAAAATATTTGTTGTATGCAATAATACCCTTGTTGAGAATCCCAAAATCTTGGAATATAGTGAAAGAGTACTTAATAAAATTCAAAAATCAGCAACAGAACAATCAATGCCCGTTTATGTAAATAGAACGGTTCCCAAACTTGAAGATACTTTTTGGGTAAACCTAATCGGGAAAGGTTATCCTACGCCAAATAATTTATTTAGGTGGTGCACTGAAAGGTTAAAAATAAATCCAACAACGCAATTTATATTAAATAAAACAAGTGAAGAAGGCGAGGCAATTTTATTATTAGGAACTCGGACTGATGAGAGCGCAACAAGGGCAAAAAGCATAAAGAAACACACAAATTTGGGCCAAAGATTAAATAAACATGTATTGCCTAAAACATTTGTTTATACTCCAATCAAACATATAACTATTGATGAGTTATGGCAATATTTAATGCAGGTTCCTTCACCATGGGGGTCAAATAATAAAGAATTAGTTACTCTTTATAAACATGCCAATAGTGGTGATTGTCCGCTAATAATTGATACTACAACTCCATCATGTGGAAATAGTCGATTTGGATGTTGGGTCTGTACAGTTGTAAAAAAAGATAAATCTATGGAGGGTTTAATAGGAAGTGGTGATGAATGGATGGAGCCTTTAATGGAATTTCGAGATTTACTTGTTGAATCAAGGGATAAATTGGGTTGGCGCGAATCTAGAAGAAGGAATAATAATGAAGGGCCAGGTCCTTATACCCCTGAAATTAGGGCATTATTTCTTGAAAAATTATTAAAGGCGCAATTTGAAATTCAAAAAACACAACCAGAGTTGTCCTTAATTAATTATCAAGAATTGGTTGCCATTCAAGTAATTTGGTATAGAGATAGTATTTTCAATGAAAAGGTAGCTGATATTTATAACTCTACTTATGGAACTACATTTTCTTTTGAACAGGAAGATGGAAAATCCCTAAAAGAAATAGAGTTATTAAAGAAAGTTTGTGTTGACACCCCAAAGGATTATACATTATTACGAGATTTGTTAACATTACAAAAGACAAAAACAATTTTAATGAATAATAGAGGACTACAAAACGACCTCGAGAATCGCATTGATCAATTTATAAAACAAGGAGAGTAAACTATGTATATTCAAAAAGTAGGACTCAGAAATTATAAAATTTACCATGGAGAAAATATGTTAGAATTTCCAAAAAGAGGAGATAAAAATGTATTTATTGTTTCTGGTAATAATGGTTATGGCAAAACTTCTTTTCTAACATCATTAATTTGGTGTCTTTATGGAAAGCTAATGGTTGATGTTGATGAGAAATTCAAACGTGAAATATATGATTCAGGAGGTTATAAAAAATATGCTTCAAATAACTTTAATAGGCTCACCTTTTCAAAATATGAATCTTTTTCAAACGAATTTACAGATGCACGGTTAAATGAAATTAAATCAAAAAACATTAGTCAATATGGTAAACTAATGAATGAATTAATTAATCTTAAAACTTATTCAGTATCAATTTTAATTACTGATTTAAATATTCCAGCATTGCCATGTAATAATATTGAAATTATTCGAACCTTCGACATAGAAAAGTGTGATGAAACAGTAAAAATATTAATAGATGGGAATGAAAATGAATTAACTAAAGAGGTTGGAGATGAGATATTTATTAATGATTTTCTATTACCTAAAGAAATTGCTAAATTTTTCTTTTTCGATGCAGAAAAGATAGTGGCCCTTGCAGAAATTAAGTCAATAGAGGATAAAAGAAGTTTAAGCAAAGCCTATGCAGAAGTCCTTGGCATAAAAAAATACGAGGACCTAAAATCTAATTTAGAAGATTTGAGAATAAGATTTAGAAGGAATTCTGCCTCAGATAAGGATAAGGAGCGATTGAAAAACTTGATAAAAGAATCAGAACAGCTTAAAAAATTGGTTGAACATAATTTTAGTCAGTTAAAGCATTGGGAGGGAGAAAGAGAAATAAATCGTCAACAATCCGAACAATTACAAGAAAAATTGATTAGAGAAGGCAATTCTTTGTCAATTAATGAATTATCAGATTTGAAAAGAATTCGGGAAAAACTTACCAATGAATCAAATATTATTAGAAACAAAATTAGAGAGTTGCTTGATATTGCGCCATTTGCAATTTCCGGTGAATTGTTTATGAAAACTAAAATACAGCATGAGCAGGAAATCGGTAATAAATCATTAAATCCAGAATTATTCAAAAAAAAGTTTAAAAAAATCAGTGAAGATTTATTTAAAATATTGAAATCTGAAAATTTAAAATTAAACACAACCAATCAAATTTTAAACTCATTTGAAAATTCATATAATAGGCATTTGATAGGAGTAGAAAACGACTCTTCAATATTTAAGGTATTACTTGCATTTGAAGAAAAAGAAGCCAATGAATTTGATACAATATATAATAATTTAAAATATTCATTCAGCCACATTTTTCAAAATTTAATTAAAGACTATAAAAACAATCGCATTTTCTTTAATAAAGTAATTAGAAAAATTACTATGGCGGAAACAAAAGAGAATGACCTTCTCATTAAAGAAATAAGATCCTCAAAAGGAGAAGTTGATGAAAAGTTGCTTGAGATTGAGTTAAGAATTAATGAAATAAACCAGGAAATTGGAGGATTTCAAAAAGAAATTACGTTGAAAGCAAAGCTAATATCGGAGTTGGCTAAAAAGGTTGATTTGGAAGAGGGAGATAAACATAAAGATATAACAGCAATGAGGCTGATTGAAGAACTTGATGATTTTATTCTTAAATTTAAATTAGAAAAAAAATATTCTTTAGAACAGCGAATTAAATTTGAGCTTAATTTATTAATGCATAAGAAAAATTTTATACAAAGTGTTGAAGTTAAAATAGATGGAGATATTATTGATATTAATTTATTCGACAAACGCGGACAAATTATAAATAAGGAGCTTTTGTCAAAAGGTGAACAACAACTTTATGCAACATCATTATTAAAGTCTTTAGTTGATGAGTCAAATATTAGTTTTCCTGTTTTTATTGATAGTCCATTACAAAAATTTGACAAAAAACACTCCATTAATATTATTAAAGATTTTTATCCAAATATTTCAAACCAGGTTGTATTGTTTCCTTTACTGGAAAAGGAGTTAAGTGAAATTGAATTTGAAACTCTCCTTCCTAAAGTAAATAAATCCTTTTTGATTAGAAACATAAATGAAGATCATTCAATATTTGAAGAAGTGCAACCAAAAGACTTGTTTACCCTTAATAAAAATGAACTAACATATGCAATTTAATACTATTAGGACTTCATCGGATAATAAACTAATTGTTACAGATTTAACACGAAAATTGAATTTAGGACCAGAAAATATTATTGCTAGACTGGCCTTCTCAATTTCGTTGTCTTCAAATCTAAAATTTCAATTAACTGATATTAAGGATTCCAAAGGAAAGGAGTATAGTAAGAATGTCCTTTTTGGAAATAATTTGGCTTTTTATGTAGGATTAATTTGTATTCATTATAATATTTATAAGACTGACAAGGATATTCCGAAATACATTAAAATTCATATAGATCATGGGTTAGAGTTAATAAATAATGAATTAACAAAAAATCCCAGTTTGAATGGATTTGATTACCTTTTGGAAAAAATAGATAGAGGTTTAAGTTTTATAAATTAGAGCATGTTAAAGGACGCAGATTTTAAAGTAGTATATAGTTCAGGTGAAGACGAGCCAGTTGAATTTTATATCGATTCATTAATGGAAAGTACTTCTTTTGATCTTGGTTTAGGTTTTTTTAGTTCAAGTGGGTTTCGTGCCTTATCTTTAGGTTTTGCTTATTTTATAAATAAAGGAGGCAAAATGCGAATAATAATTAACAATATTTTATCTCCTGAAGATAAGTTAGCAATTTTAAATGGATATAATTTGAAACCTGAAGAATTAATTGAAAAAAAAATATCTGAAGATTTACTTAATTTATATACTTTATTATCAAGTTATGATAAGCATTTTTTTAATTGTATTTCTTGGCTAATTGCTTCAAATAGAATTGAGTTTAAGGCTATAATACCTATAGATAATAACTTAGGGATAGCGCATCAAAAATTTGGAATTTTTGTAGATAATGCTAAAAATTTAGTTGCGTTTAGTGGTTCTGCTAATTTTTCTAACAATGCACTTTTCAATAATATCGAAACTTTAAGTTGTTATAAGTCCTGGACTGGAGAGAATAGTGAATCTGAGCGTGTTTCCTATTTCGTAAATTTATTTGATAAATTATGGCATGGACGGTCTGAAAAGGTTAGAATTATTCCATTAGAAAATATTAAAACTATAATACAAGATAAATTCCCAGTTAATTCCTTGAATGAATTATTACAAGAAGAAATGGAATTAATTATTGACCAGAAAAAATCATCCAACATTTCTCCAGAACTTAATTACAAATTAGCTGAAATTGAAAATCAAATTCGTGGTGAAAATAATGAACCAAAATTTCCACATGGAAATACTCCACGTCCCTATCAAATGCAAGCAAAGGACTTTTGGCTACTTTCAAATTGTAATGGTTTTTTCGAAATGGCAACAGGTACAGGTAAAACCATTACATCTCTAAACTGTGCACTTCATTTGTATCAAGAGGAGGGTCGTTTAAGAATGCTCATATTAGTACCTTCTCTTTCCCTTGCTGACCAGTGGGCTGAAGAAACTTCTGCTTTTAATTTTAAAAATATCATAATTGCTAATAGTAAGAATCAACGATGGGCTCAAGAAATAATTAGTGAAATTAATAAATCCCTACTTATGGATAATTCTTTTGTAATTATCACTACATATGCCACATTCGCAATGGATCGTTTTCAGGCTGTTATTGCTAAATTAGATTCTGATGTACTCTTTATAGCTGATGAAGCTCACAATTTTGGTACAGAACGGTTAATTGAGCTATATCCAAATAAGTTTAAACGCAGAATTGGTTTGTCAGCGACTCCAAAACGTCATTTTGATGAACAGGGAACAAAGTCAATTCTGTCATTTTTTAATGCTATAAAAGAACCTACATATCGTCTAAATATGGAAGAAGCTATAGAGGCAGGTTTTCTTTGCGAGTATTATTATTTTCCCAAAATTGTTTCTCTAACATCCAATGAATTAGAAGAGTATAAGATTATTTCATTGAAATTGTTAAGATATTTTAATCAAGCTACAGGGCGTTTTGCTGATAATCCTATTGTAAATATCCTCTTACAAAAACGAAAAAGTATCATACATAAAGCAGAATTAAAGAAAAATTGTTTACGAGAGTGTCTGATTGACATTAAAAAAACTAAAGAGGAAATTAAGTATACTTTAGTTTATGTACCTGAAGGGATTGAGTCAAATGAAATTATTGATGATTTTGATAAAAGACTTATTGATGAATATTCTGCAATTATTTCTAATGAATTTCATTTAACTCAACACCAATTTATTGGAGAAACTGATAATCGTGGGGATGTGATTTCGAGATTTGCACAAGGAAGACTTCAAGTTTTAACTGCTATGAAATGTTTAGATGAAGGAGTGGATGTAAAACGGACAGAGACCGCAATTTTTTGTTCAAGTACAGGGAATCCACGTCAGTTTATTCAAAGGCGAGGTAGAATTCTACGATTACATGATGATAAAAAATATGCAACAATATATGATATGGTAGTTGTACCTGATTTATCTCAGTTAAATGAAGATGATAACCTGAGTATGGAAAAATCAATTCTCAAAGCTGAACTTAAAAGAGTTTACGAATTTGCTTCACTTTCTCGAAATAAATACCAATCATTGAAAACCCTAGAGGATATCGCAGAACAATTTAATATAGATATTTTCTCAACTGAAATTTCATAACCTATGGCAGAAGTAAAGAATAAAGATGTAATGCATCAAATTAAAAGTATGCTTGAATCACTTCAAGAGGAAGATCCCAAACAAGTAAAAATAATTTTGAATTTGCTTCAGGAAGTAGTTAAAGAGTATAATTCTGGTCGATCAATGGGAATAGAGCGAAAGTTATATGATATGATAGATGGAGAAACTTTTGAAACTAAGAAAAGGGGTAAATAGCTATGTTGATTAAATCTATTGAAATAGAAAATTTCCTTTCCTACTATAAATCGTCCACATTTAATTTTGGAGATGGCCCTACGCTGATTATCGGGCAAAATCGAACCGGAAAATCAAAGCTGTTTGATGCAATAAATTGGGCTTTCTATAATAAAGCATACAATACCGACTTTGAACGATGGGATTATACAAAAGATTGGAAAGAACATCTCGTCAATAATCTTGCAAAAGCCAGATGTAAGGAGGGAACTTTGCTAAAAGCAGCTGTCATTATTACTTTCCAAGATGAGGAAGAAAATCAATATATTTTAACTAGGGAATATAAGATTAAAAAGCGCATTGGTAATGAATGGGATGCTCCAAGGGATACAACAGTCCATTTGAATAAAAAGGATAGGCTTACAAATAATGCAACAGATACCTTTGATTTAGAAGCAGAGGAGTTAGTGAAAGCCATTTTCCCTGAAAACCTTTCAAAATATTTTCTTTTTCAAGGAGAAAACATAAGTCAAATCATGAGCCTTAACAACAAGTCCGCATTTAGTAAGGCTCTTAGTGATCTATCTAGAATAGAGGTGTTTGAGAAAGCCAAAAACTATACAGAGAAGGTTTACAGGCAATTAAAAAAAGAATTCGAGTCAAAGGAAGATTCAGATAAGCAATTACAGGAAAGTAAACTTCAAATTTCAAAGCACCTTGAGCAACTTAAATCCGACTTACAAATAGAGGAAGAACAATTTGATAATTATGTAAAAGAAAGGGATACAGCTAAAGAAGTTTTTGAAAAAAAGAATGAGGAACTTAAAAAGTTCGAAGAATGCGCCAAAATAATTCAAGATATTACTTATTTGGAAAAACAGAAACGCGATAAAATTGAGGTTCGTAGGGAACTTGTTGATAGTCAGAAAAAAGAGATTTTTGAAAAATGGATGTATGCAGGTACCGATGAAATTATTAAAGGATTTCTTTTAATTTATGATAAAAACAAAATAGATCGTAAGATTCCCGAGCCCATACGACAGGAGTTTTTAAAGGAAATGCTAGATAAAGAGCAATGTATGGTATGCGGTGCTGAAGCTCCTGAAGGTTCTAAATCTCATTTACATATCAAATCCCTATTAAATGAAAAGGCACTAGATAAGGAAACAGAGCTAATAAATAAATTGAGTTTTGTAGCTGACACAACATTGATTAGGAATGAAGAAATAAAAAATGATATGCGTGACTTCTACAATAGGATTGGTACAGTAGATGAGCAAATAAAAAATTTCAATTCACGCATCAAAACTAAAGAAGATGAATTGCGCATCGTTAAGCCTTCTAACGTAACAGAGGATGAAATAAAGCTTAAGAACTTTAATCTTATTCAAAAAGATAGGGATGTTGCAAAACAGGACTTTGATAAATTTGAAAGAAAGATTGAAGGGGCTGCCTCAAAAAAGGAGTATATAATTAAGCAGATAAATGAAAAGCAAAAGGAATATGATTCTCTTGTTGCGAATTCATCAAATATAAAAGAAAAAGAAAGGCTGCAGTTAGCTGAAAAAATTAATGATACAATTGCGAAATTTTATGATAGCTTTTTGAATAGGCTAATTACAGATATTGAGACTGAAGCAAATGCCTATTTTTCTAAAATGACAGAAAAGAATGATGCACTATCTGGTCATGTTAAGGTTGATTATTTGCAGAAGGAGGTATATACTGTTGACGAAGCAGGCATTAGGTTGTTTAATATCAATCAGGCCAATAAAGTATCTCTTCAAATATCATTTGTAGCAGCAGTATTATCGGTTTCGAATAAGTTTTGGAATACATATTTCCCGTTTATTGCGGATGCACCCATTTCAGCTTTAGGAGGTAATAATAAGGTTACTACAATTGAAACAATGACTGATATTTTTAATCAATCTATTATTATCTTAAAAGATGATGCAGTTACAACAGACCCAGAAAGTGTAAGAAACGATTTGATAAGAAATCTTATTAGTAAAAAGGCAACTATTCAACATGCATATGAACTTAAAATGGAAGGGACTACAGTGGAAGAGCAGCGAACAAAAATTGAAATTTTAAAATAATGATTGAACCTACAGTGTCTATTAGAATTGATACGTTTCATTATGAGAATACGTATAAACGTTTGTGTCAATCTGACACAGGGAAAAGCAAAAGGGAGTTAGCATTTCCTACAATGTGGGAATTGTTTGTTTGGGGTGCCATAATTGGCTTTCAGAAGAAATGCTCCAAAGATATTGAAAAGGCCTATCACACATCTCCATTTAAGTGGCAGAATATAAAAGACCCACATGAAAAGCTCTTATTACTTATGGCAGTAGAATCAACAGGTTCATTTGATATATTAAAACATCCTGAAGACCTGAAGAAAATGATTGAGAATCATTCTAATGGAGGTTTGTTCGAAATCCAAGAGGCAATGGCATTTGACCCTTTGGCATATCAAAATGCAGAAAGCCTTATTTCAGAGATTCAAAAACGTATTAAATGAAATGTCTAAATTAGCTACATTTGACGTGCTTGATAAAGAGTTATCTAGGGATGTTTTAGAATTTACTTCCATTTCAGATCAATATCGCTGGACAAATACCGCAGTAACTTTTCATTTGGATCCAAATTATTGGACAGATTATTATAGTAAAATCTCTCCATATTTGCGAAAACTGAATTGGCATGAATTGAAATATTCGGAACACCATAACTTAAATAAGGTGATAAAAACCAAGGATATTGGCATTTATTTATTTGTTGTTCGTCCAGAATTTCAAATTTATTCGAAACCTGAATTTGTGATGTATGTGGGTATTTCAGGTGAAGGCGGGTCAAAGAGACCACTAAGAGAACGTCTGAATGATTACTTCAACATTTCTAATATAAAAAAGCGTAAAAAGCTTCATAGTATGCTACAAAAATACTATCATAATACATGGATAATATATTCACTAATTGAGCATATTTCTGCAACTGAATTAGAACAATTGGAAGAAGATTTCCATGGTTTTTTTCTACCTCCATTTGCAGAAAGAGATTTTCCAGTATTAATTAAGAATATTATTAAGGCACAATTCACAAGATGAAAAAGGAAAAATTAGTATTGCCATGCTTACGAGCGGTAGTTGGCGATTGGGTTTATTACTCATCAGTAATGACGCCTAAACAAATATTTGATTGGGTAATGCCTGTCAAAGAAATTCGCGAATCTCAGCGATTAGATGAGTATCTGCAACGAGATTTGAAGGATGATAAAAAAAAGAAAATATCGAAATACTTATTGAATGATAAGCAACATTTTTTTAATTCTATCATTATAGGAATTTTTGGAAATGTACCAGATTGGGTAGAATTGGATTTTAATAATGCAAAATATAAAGGTAAAGCCATAATGAGTGAATCTGACCTAAAGTATGCTTCAGAATCAAGTGGTTTGATGGTTTTCAATGGAGAGGAGCAGATGTTTGCTCTAGACGGACAGCATAGGGTTGAAGGGATAAAGTTGGCACTTCAAGAAAGTAAAGGAAAGGAAAATCAAAAAAATATTGCAGACGATCAATTTTCAGTAATATTTGTTGGGCATATTGATGATGTTTCTGGTAAAAAAAGATCAAGAAAATTGTTTTCTGATATAAATAAAAATGCAAAACCTGTAGGAAGAGTTGATAAAATAAAAATTGATGAAGAGGATATTAATGCAATTGTTTCAAGGAGAATATTTGCAGAATACAAATATTTTAAGGATAGCGGTTTAATTGCACTAAGTGAAACTTCAAATCTGGAAAAAAATGATATTGAGCACTTTGCCAATTTGGCTACGCTTGATTCGGTTTGTAAGAAATTAAAGAAATTGTATAAAAAGGAAAAAGGTTTACCAGATTGGGATGAGAGAAATGTTGAAAAGTTTTATGTTGTGGTAAAAGATTTTTATGATTTTATCATTGAAAATATTCCCGAATACAAAGCCTTTTTTATTTCAAAAAGTATATCCTTACAAAATGTAAGAAAAGAGAATAAATATTATTTGTTTAGACCAATAGGAATTAAGATGTTAGCGATGTTATATGTAAGTCTACACGAGGACCTAGATTTTCTAAAGATAAATTTACCTAAAATTAATTTTGTTATGCCAGAGAGCCCATTAAATAAAGTGGTATGGACCAGGGGAAAGATGTCAGCTGCAAGCGTAAACCAAACATTAGCCTTTAATTTAGTTCTTTATTTATTAGGTAAATACCCCTCCGATAAATTACCAGATTTAAAACAAAAATATATGGAAATAACTAAACAAGATTCGGATAAACTTCCCCCAAAAGTTGTTTAATATTTAAATATTAAAATCATTTATTTTAGAATTTTGTTTATGAAATCTAATTTTAGAATCCTTATATAATTACTCTCATTTGTGCAATATGTAATTTATTTTTTCTATTAACTTTATTTTCACCATTTATTTGGAAAAAATGCTATTAAATAATTGGTCAATAGAAACATCTTGTACTTCATGCTTTTTCCATAGTCCAACTGATGTTTCATACTTTTTTGAAGCCAAACCTATATAACTGCCTTCCAAAAAAATAAACCGATTAGCTGACATTTTTAGATTTGTTATTATATGGTTTCCTTCTGTTTTTCGAAATTTATTTACATAATCAGCTATGGCTGACAAATGACATGGTTCATCATTAAAGTTTAGGAACTCCTCCACAATATCTCGAATGGTACCTCCCCTAATATTTTTATGTTGACTTTCCCACCTTTTTAATCCATAAGTACTGGATCTCCCAAAATAAATGAAAATATCCTTCTGTTTACCAATCGATGCTTTTATCGAGCTTTCTGTAGGACTAGCCTCAGAGTGTTTTGAATTAATTAGTTCAGCGATTTCTGAAATGTGTGCTGGTCTGCCAATCTTTTCTAGAGCTTCCAAAACAAGTTCGAAAACCTTGAAATTTGTATTCCTAGGAATTATAATATTATACTCAATTAAATTAATTCCATATTCAAGTTTAACCAATTGTTCAATTAATTGTAGCACCTCTTGATGAAGATCATTCTTAAAAAACAGGGTTAAAGGGATAAGCTTTTCATTATTTTGTCTTTGGCAAATTTCTCTTAAAACTGTAGTAAAAATTTTAATTGCTTTAATTTTTGATAATATTTTAGTTTTTATAAGGTAGGCTCCTTTAGGCTCTTTATGCGCATTGTATTTATTAAGATTATAAACAAAGCTTGGTTTTTTTATTTTATTTATGGATGTAAACGACCAATAATGTTCATCAAAAACTTGACCTAAAATTATGGTTGACAATACCGGACCAATTTTGTCAATTTCTTTTTTAATGGATATTGATTTTATATTTTCAGGAATACAAATCATTGAATTTTGAATTATTTCTTCACTATATTTAGAATACTTAATAAAAGGCTTTAGCTTTTTAAATTTTGTTATTTTGCTTAAAGCTTTTTCCTTTATTTGCCTAATTCTTTCTCCTGATAAATTGAACAAGAATCCTATTTCTTTAAAATTGTATTTTTTATCAAGCTGAAAAAAATAATTTTTCAAAATAAACTCCTCACAATCATTTAACTCCAGAATTTCTTTTAAGTTTTTTAATGCAAAAGTTAGTATTGGAAAGTTTCCTTTTTTAAAATCATCCAAAAAAGAGGATTCGAAAATATTGATTCTTAATTCTGAGGATATTTTCATTAGTTCTATCTCCACCAGTGAAAAAGAATTATTTAAATACTTGTAATAGGTATTGATTATAAATTCAATAAAATAGTCTAATTCTATAATTGTGTTGTCTCCAATATTTCGAAGTTTTTTGGGTTGCAACCTTTTTAAAATTATCTCCTTTTCGATTTTTTCCTTAGTTGGAAATTTCCCTTTAAAATATTCCAATAGAGCATTTTTCCCTCTTGTAGATAATTTATCAAATTCTGTTTCAATTAAAAAAATAAAAATGTTCCAATCAATATTTGTTTCTAAATTATATTCTTCAAATAATGATGGTTGTTTAACTATTTGAAATTCACTAAAAAATGTTTGGTTTAATTCATGTAATTCTTTTTTAGTTTTAATTCCACAGTTTCTAATTTCCAAAAAGTCATTTCTTTTTGAAAAGTAGATGTGTACATCTCTAATTGTTTTTAGGCCAATCTCCTCGCATACATTAAAAGCCCTTACCGAAATATCATAATTTTCCAGTAAATCTTTTAAACTTGAATCAGGGGTATACTTTTTCATTAGTTTGTCAATTCTCTTAATTGATCAATAACCTTTGGGATTTCAGAAATTGCAAAAATAATATCATCTTGTGAAGTAAATCGTCCAAGGCTTATTCTTACAGATGAAAAGGCTTGAAGATCAGTTTTTCCCATTGCCTTTAGGACATGGGAAGGTTCGATTGAGTTTGAAGAACAAGCAGACCCATTTGAAATAGTAATATTGGTTAACCCTACTAACAAGGCGTCCGCATCTACACCCTCAAAACAAATGTTCGTGATATTATACATTCTATTTAAAGGATTTCCATTTAATTTTGAGTTATTTACCTTCAATAACTCTCTTTCCAAATGGTTTCTAAGTTTTTCTATTCTATTCTTTTCAATTTGCATAATAGAATTTGCAATTTCTGCGGCTTTCCCAAATCCTATTATTGCAGGGACATTCAACGTGCCACTTCTTAGCCCTTTTTCATGTCCGCCACCATGCATTTGTGGTTCAATTTTAAATTTACTTGGTCTTTTTCCTTTAACAAACAAAGCTCCTACTCCTTTCGGTCCATAAAATTTGTGTGCAGAAAAACTCATTAAATCTATTCCTAATTCATAAACTTTAATTGGGATTTTACCTACAGCTTGAGTGGCATCACACATAAATATTGCCCCTTTTGCATGCGTTATTGAGGCTATTTCTTTAATTGGCTGTATAACTCCTGTTTCGTTATTAACAAACATAACACTTACTAAAACAGTATCTTCCCTTATTTTATTTTCTAAAATTTTTAGGTCAATAATTCCATCCTCTTTTACGGTTAAATAACTAACTTCATATCCGATATTTTCCATATACCTGCATGTATCAAGCATGGCCGGATGTTCAGTACAAACAGTGACAATATGTTTGCCCTTGTTTTTTACTATAAGTCCTTTGATAGCCAGATTTATTGCCTCCGTAGCTCCTGATGTGAAAATAATTTCTGATTGATCACTTCCAATTAATTCAGCAATTTTGAATCGAGAATCCTTAATTTTTTGATTAACAAAAACCCCAAAAGGGTGATTACTTGCAGGGTTGGCATATTCAGTTGTATAATATGGTAACATTTCGTCTAATACGTAGGGGTCAATCTTCGTTGTAGAATTGTTATCTAAATAGATTGTCTTTTCATTTTTTTTCATTTAATAAACTTAAAGTTCGATTACTTCAAAACTACTTTACTTTTTTCTTTTATTTAAGGAAACTTATTATGATAACTATAGGATTGGTCATGAATTGAAATTAAATTTCAAAAAATCAAATAAAAAAAATGTGCATTTCTATAATGAGGGCAAAATAATGAAAATGGTTTCCTTAATTGTAATTGTTTGTATTGAATTTTTATTTTACCAAATGGTATTAGTTTATTCCTGGGTCTAATCGAAATTTTTACAAATCGTTAATAAAAAGCAACTTATTGCTTGCTTTTGTCTCATGATTAATAAATTAAATCTTGGTTAATCTTGAGTTTAAATTTGAATAAAGGGTAATTTGTTTTACCCCCTCACATCTCCAACCTCCCACCAGCGCTAAACCTTCCAGTAGAACTGGCCACTCCTTTTTCCACCTGAATAATCACATCCACTTCATGGGCATGTGAGTTTACGCCTTTGAATTTGCCTTCTTTGGTGGTGTGGTAAATGAAGATAAAGGATACTTGGGGGAAGGATTTGTGGAGTCGGTCTATTTCGGAGATGTCCATGCCTGCTTTGGAAACGGAATCTATAAATACAAATTGGTAGTCTCCTAAGTTTTCTGGAACGCGGTCGGTTAGGAATAAGTTGGGGTGATCGGCTTTAAGGCGCTCTATTTTTTCTTTAAGCGTATAGCCAAATCCTTCTTCTATGGCGCAAAACAGCACTTTGCCATGGTAAGCTGCTAAGTAATTGGCAAAGTCTAAACACAGGGTTGATTTGCCGCTTTTTGGTAGGCCATAAACCATGGCGGTGAAACCAACACTAGGGTCGCCAATGAGCTGGCGGTATTTTCCCTGAAGACCAATAGTCTCAAACTCCATTTTAAGTAAGTCCTCGGAGTTTACCACAATACCAGTTTCGTCATCGGTGCCGGCTAGACTTTTTTTTTGAGCAAATAAATCTTCTCCTACAATGCCCATGAGTCCATTGAGCTGGGCTTTGCTAATGGATAGGGTTTTGCTTTCTCCATCCAAATAAGATTTAATGGTAATAAAAGCCTCGTTGAGTTTATCAGCGTATTTGTCTTGGCGTGTTATTTTGCCTTGGTCAACAGATTTTTTTATGCGGGCAAACAACTTTTCGGCTTTGTCTTTAATATCCGATTTGCCATTCAGGGCCACAAAGGCTTTGAGCAAAGCAATAGAAAGCATTCCTTCTTGCGAGTTGGCAATCTCCATATAGCGTTTCAGGTTTTTAGAATCAATTTTAATTTCAGCCATATCACCCATTTTCTCATAACAGGTAATGAGCTGCTTTTGCATTAACTCTATTTCTGTGGCATAAGGTGAGTCTTTTCCAATTCGTTTTTCCAAAATGGCCTTTTGTAAACTGTGAATGAGGGTTAATATTTGCGATTGCGATTTAACCTTGCCATGCATAGCCGCATAACGCTTAATAAAGGTTACATCCGAATCAATTAATTCAACTTGCTCGGCATCTATGGATTCTACCTCTTCACTTGTTTGGACGTTAACCAGGATCATTTCGTTTTCTTCAATAAAGCGCTTTGCCTGAGAAACGCTATCAAACTTTTCATTTGCGAAAATTTGGTCTTTGGTTACATCCCAAACAATAAACTTTTTGGAGCCAGCCGAAGCCTTGCGAATTTCAACGCGAAGCCCTTTGTAATTTAGCGTCTTATCCTTTGATGCTTTAGGATTTGGAGCTGCCTTTGGCTTTGATATTGCCTTTTCTTTTGTAGGCTTTGATTTAGCTGTGGTAGTATTTGCTGCCAAATATCCATTGAGCTTTTCCAAATACGCATCTACAACGCGCTTGATGTTTTCATTGGAGTGATACATGGCAAAGTTGTTTTGCGAGGCCCCCGACATTAAATTATGGCCTTTGGCAAGTGCCTCAGGCATGGAGCTCCAGTTAATAGAAGCTGCTTCCGATTGGTAGTTGTTTATGCTAATCATTTCTTAAAAGGATAATAGTTCTAATTCAAGTTCTAAGGCCAGTGCTTCTAGCTCCAGCTCATTTATATTTTGGTCGGGCAAAGGAGTAACCACTCCAGTAGCGGCTCGATACTCCAATAAATAATTCAAACGGTTAAATTCTTCGGCTCTGCTTTCGGCAGAGCGCCCTTCTACCTGCAAAGCAGATTTCTTTTGCACTATCATGGCCCTCAGCTCTGCCCATTTTGGTGAGTTTGATTCACCTTTAAAAAGCTCTGCTTGTTCTATGATAAAGACCTTTTCTGCTTCATATTGTGCAATCACTGGAGCTAAGTCACTGCTTATGGAATAACCTTTGGGTTTAAGCAAGGTGCGCTCTGTTTTGCGAACTTTACTTACATACTCTTTAAAATAGTTAAGGTAATAACGGTTAGAAAAGAAGATGCCTAGGACAGCATAAGAGCTCTCAATTTTTCTTCCAATAGCCAGTATGTCCTTGTCTTCTTGACCCGAGCTGTTAAGCACGGCTTCAATTTCTTCTTTCAGCTCTTTGGCCTTTTTAAATTGTTTGGTGCTGCTGTCTGCCTCATCATTTACCTGGTTAACCTGCTCCAAATACTTAGAACCCAATAAGCTTGTATAAAAGCTTCGGATGGTATCAAGCGAACGCTCTCTATAATTCTTGTAATCTTCAATATCGCGTTTTACTACAGCTAAGGTTTCAATGGCCGAACTCACTTTCCTAAACTCCCGGTTCAATTCTTCCTTAGCCTGGTCAAAGAACATTTTCACCAAGCGGTCCACATCGGTAATGAGAGCTAGTTTAATTTCCTCCGGATCCATACTTTCTAAATCCAATACATTGCCTCTGTCTCCTCTAAACCAAATGTCATTGATGCGTGAGGTCTTTTCTTCGAGCTTTTGAAACACAAACACATCCATAGAATCCTGAACCAAAGGCATCACAATGCGCACATAAGAAAACTGGTTTCCTTGTCGCCAAATGCGGCCCTCAAGCTGACGAATATCTGTTGGGTTCCACTCAGGATAACAATTATAAATCACGGTCCCGCGCTTTTGCAGGTCAATTCCTTCGCGTATAGTTGCCGTGCCAATAATGATTTTAACCACCCCATCCAGGAAAGCTTCTTTGATGGTTTCTTTGCGGGTATCGTTAATCTCAGAAGAGATAATTTCTACTTCATCCACCTTTACGCGGTCATACATTACACCCCGTTGGTAGCCGATTTCGTTTTCGAGGTACTCTTTAATCAAAGGAAAAAACAGCTTACCACGATTCATGTAAACCACTTGGCCACTGGCTGTTTCTCCATGTGTTTCATGCCATTCTTTTACAGAGCGAATGCACTCCATCACATATGCAATCTTAGGCGATTGTTCTATAAAGTCTTTGGCATTTTCAGGCGTTCCTTTTAATAGGAAAGGCGAAAGCGCATTATCCAAGCTGTAAGCCAAAGCCCTAAACAAATTGCCCATGTCCAACTTTCCCTTAGTAGAGTTTTTTGCCATTGCCACAATACCATTTTGGTTCTCGCGCTGTCGCGGAGTCATATTGATATAAGTAAGCACCTGCTTGTCTTGTGGCAGGCGCTCCTTGGTATTTTCAAAATTGTAAATTAGCGGCAGGTTAATTTTTTTTGGTCGAACCACCCCAGCTTCTTCACCTGTTTTGTAAAGGATATGATTGTAAATAAGCTTTTGTAAAATCCTGCGGTTGGTAAAAGATTTTATCACTTCCTTTTCTACAATTTCTTCTTTGTAATTGGCTGTCCACTCTACGGTTGGCAGCACAAACAAATCAAAAAAGGTATCTAAACTCACAATACCATTATCTCGCAATGAATCATAAGCAACCAATGAAAGCATAGAATAAATTTCCAAAGGTGAATTGGTAAATGGCGTAGCAGTAAGCAACATGGTATTTCTACCAAATTTTCGTTGTATAAAACTTAGGATCAAAAAGGCCTTTTGCCCAGTCTCAGAAACTGCCGATTGAATGTTGTAGCGCTTGTTTCCATCTTCATCGCTCTTTACCTGGCTAAATACATTTTTACAGCGGTGCGCTTCATCTACCACCACATAATCAAAACCTAAGATATCAATATCGGCAATAGAATTTTTCTGCCCTACGCCAATCATTTCTCTGAATTTCTGGTACTCTATTTCTTTATCACGCGAAGATTTCTCGCGGCTCTGTCCAAGTATATTTACCAACTCGGTAAAGAGTTCGTCCGATACAGATTCCCCAAAACCCAGACGTTTAAAGCCCTCATAGGTTACCATGGTGATAGAGCGTTCTGGTACGGCTTGATCCAAACGAATTTTACCAACTATATCCGTTCCTAGGTTATACCAATCATTCAAGGTAATTCCAGTATGCGATAACACTCCAGAGACAAACTCTCCGGTTTTCTTATCGGTAAAGCCCATGATTTCGCCCATCCACTTTTTGTAGGTAGGTTTGGGTACTACAATCAATGGTCTTTTACATTTGCCGGAATACAGGTTATGAGCTAGGTTCACAATGGCGGTCATGGTTTTACCCACGCCAACATCAAATGCATTGATACCCGATCCCATAGCCTCCATAAAAGCCACTCCTTCACGTTGAATGTCGGTAATTTGAAGGATACCAGATTTAAACCTGGTAGAACATTCAAAACCAATTGGCACTTTGGAGTAATTAATATCCGATTGGCCATTATACATTCTGTTCCAAGAAATGTCTAGTTTTTGTTGGTCTTCATAGGTTGGCACCTCATGCAAAAAGCGAGAAAACAGGCTTTCACCTTCTATCCTGGCATTGGCTCGCAACTCTGCTTTTTCTTCCTTTGTAAGCTTGTCATCTCGCAAGGGTCGGTTAGCCAAATAATAATCTGCAATATCAATGGCAGAGCTTTTTACAAAGTCGGTATCTGCATTTAAGGTATAAAGCCATTTGATAAAAACCTGTTGTAAGGTGAACTGAGTTTCGGCATCAAAGCGAATCTTTATCTTCTCCTTTTCTTTTTTGCGCTCTATTTTGCCGTTTACCTTTTTTAGTTCTTCGGCATTCTCAAGGTCCATAAACTCTTCGCGAACTGCTGTAACATAAAACAGTTTCACATCTATAGCAAAATCAGAAATGGCAGTAATTATAGGCCTTTCTTTCGGGTCAGGATTTAAAACTGATAACAGTTCTGGCTTAGCCTTTTCAAGCGCCAATTTATGAAGTTCAAAAACCTCAGCCCCAAACAATCGCTCAATCTCAGGCTTATCTTGGTCTAATTGGTTCAGCCTATCATAAATATTACCATAGGTGTACATTGGGAAAGGCAGCAACTCTGAACCATGGTAGAATAAGGCTCCAACTCTAATCAATGCGAAAAGTTCCTCCTCTAATTGCTTTCCTGTGGCTTTGATGTAAAAGCTTTGCCAACCACTCATGGGTACACCCATTCTGCGTTTGTACCATACCCAGGCTTTTATTTCATCTGGAGTGATTCCCTTATTGTATTTGCCTACCACTTCTGCAAATGACAAGGTTTTGTTTTCTGAATTGCCTAATCCATTAAGTTGTTTGGCTTGTGACAATACCCTTTTTAGAATATCTGCTTGTGCAGTAAGGTGATTGATGGTGTATGTATTGAGTTCACCTAAACTCTTACTATTGTTTAGTCCTTGTAAATAACTCATAGTTTTTTCAGTTCAAATTCAATTTCTAATGCGAGTGCTTCCATTTCTAAAATGGATTCAGGGTTATGAGGTTTAAGATGCGCTTGCATAAAGTTTATGATATGCTTATTGGCATCTTCAATTAGCATGTAATTAATGTTGTCGAGAATAAAATCACCCTTGTGGATTTGCAGGTTAAAATCTACCCCTTGTGAGTATAGAATTATATGAAAGTCTTGATAACGGTAGATTGCCAAAAATTCTTCATCGCTTGGATCAAAGTAATCAATATACCACTGGCCAGGTAAATCTAAAATTAATCTACCTTCACCAAGGGCATTACCAATGGTGCTTTCTATCCATTTTCTATCGCCTTCAATGGTTAATGGAAACTCTCTAGAGCTCGAAATTTTCTCATTGCCGCAAACCTTTTCAGGATGCATAGAAAACCATGTGTTAAAAGTGCATAACTCAGTAAAAGAAAGCGGTTCATTAGAAAAATCTCTTTCTTTTTGGTAAACCTGAACCATGTTTTGCTCATCCCTATCCGGCGGAAATACTCCATTGCGCATCAATGCCGCGTGCTGTGCTTTTGGGTCAACCTTAGAAAGTATATCCCTTAGCATAAACACACGGGCGCGTTGATATTTCGGGCTAAGCATATCCATCAAATCATGTCTAAGTCAGACTCTATCATGGGAATTATGGCAGCTGGCACTAGTTGTGTTTTGAGCACTCTGTCTATTACCATTTTTTCAACTGCTCTATAGCCTTCTTCAGTGTTTAGCATATTGTAGAGGTTTGGAGAGTTGGCAGGTGTTACCTTTTTTAGCTGAAGTAAAATTTCTGCTCTAAGTGCATTCACTAAATCGTCGTTTTCGGTTTGAACCGAACCCAATGATCCTTCCATTTTTTCTGCAAAAGAGTAAAAGCCGTTTCGCGTAATGATTAAATGGTCAACCAGGGCAATTCCAAATAGCTTAAGGGCTGCTTTTATGTTCCTTGTTAAATTGCGGTCGGCATCCGATGGTTTTAAGTTTCCACTGGGATGATTATGAGAAATAATCACTGATTTTGCAAGGGTTTTTAGTGCCACCGCAGAAACAATTTCAATATCTACCAAGGTGGCATTAATTGATCCAGTGGAGTGATGATAATACCCAATGATTTTATTGGATTGGTTTAGATATATAGCAATGAAATGTTCTTGCACCTCAATGCCCCCTAAAATGCGCTCTTTGATGAATTGATACACATCTTCTGAACTGTTGACTTGGCCAAAGAAATAAGCTTCTTGGTTAAAGGTTACTTCTATTTCACGTACCTTAAATTCAGCATCTAAGGCATCTATTTTAGCTTCTAGGTCGGAGAAATCGTGCTTGTCGAATACTAATACCGGACTTATAGTGTTTTGAGGATAATTCATGCTTAGTTTCTTTTAAAAATTAGAATGTCGGTGGGTACAGAAGTGGATTTAAAAACTGGTGGCAAACGATAGGCATCTAAAAAGGTGCAAAGCTTTTCTAGTTCTAACTTTTCGCTTTGGTATGAAATGCCATTGCGCATAAAGTTGGAGCCTGTAATGTAAACCAATAAGCCACCCGATTGCAGCATTTGCAAACCTTGATACATAAAGAATAGTTCTATTTGATGCATTTTAGGTTTAGTAAAGTAACTTGAGTATTTGTTCTTGTACTTTCCGTAAGGTGGATTTCCAATAACCAATGAAAAAGGAAAGCCAGGTAACCAGGTAATCTTATTTTTCAACTTTGTGCTGAACCTAGGTGGCTCTAAAAAGGCTGTTTCAAAGTAGTCGTCATAAAGATTTGCTTCTGGGTAAAGAATTTGTGCTATTCTTTTGGCAATTGGGCTAATCTCAAACCCTGTACACTTGCTTTTGTCTGGCGCATAAGCTAGCATTTTACCCGTTCCCATGGCGGGCTCCAATACCGTTCCATTTGGTTTGAACCCATACCGATACGCAAGTTTCCACATCAACTCGCAGATATAATCTGGCGTATAAAATTCATAAAGCACACCTTCTCCTGTTGCACCTTTAGCTCCAAGTCCACCTGCACCTTCGTATAAGGCAATAAAGCGTTTTTCTTCATCCGAAAATGGCTTGCCTGCCTTATCCTTTTGGAGAATAAGTGTTTCAATTTCCTTATTTACTTTAAGCTGGTTCAAGGTTTTACTTGGCTTGAATGGTTATGGTTTTTTGGTAGCTTATAGTTGAGTAGGGGTTAGCTAATTGCGCGCGTTGTTGTAGTTTTCTTTTCGAGAAAAACCATAACCATGACCGATATCTTTCTCCTTTATAAACCACTTGGATAAGCGTATCTGTTAAACTCAACTGTACCTTTTGAGAATCTCCAATGGCTATTCCATTTAGGTTAAGCCATGGGTCGCTATACCTAAATGCCTTTACCGGAATAGTATCATAAAGTATGCTATCATAAATATGGGTAACAATGTTTCTTTGATGAGTAAAGCCAATGCTAGAAACCTGATTAATGCGTGATGGCTTTACACCAATAGCCTTGATGTCTGCAATGGTTTTTGGAAACAAATCTTTAAGCTCATTAAGTTGAAGCGTTAATACATCGCTTTGGGCTGCAAGCTTTCCATTTTCGGATTCTAGGTATTGAATATTGTTACCAAGCGATTCAATGGTATGCGCCAATCGTTGCTTTTCTGCAAATAGGTATTTATTGCTTTTCCAGAATATCCAGAGGGCCAGGGTAAGCATAGCCAGGAGGAACATTTTTATCAGATTTAGTCGAGTGTTTAGGTTTTTCATTTGGGTAATAAGTTGGACGTGTAGTTTGAGACCATATATATGTTGACAATACAGTCATAATGCCTGCGATGCCTGCGGTGGCAACTGTTTCCATATTTAAAAAAATGGATAGTAGTGTTACAATGGCCAGAAACAAAGCAGCTGCAAGCGTAAATCGGTAGCGTGTGTTTGGTGTCATAGTGATAGTTTTAGATTTTGTTGGTTGCAGACTCCCGCCATTCTCCTTCCCTGAATTTTTGAAAGCTTAATCCTTCAGTTGCGAGCCCTGGGCCTAGTCTCAAGTCACCATCAGAATAGAAGTGTGACTGGTCTTTTAACCAATAAAGATAAAGACCCTCAGCACGCATACATGCATATCCTTCTGCGTTTTCGGAGATGAAATTTACTGGAGAGGTGAATGACTTCACCCCTCCAATATTTTGTTCAGTTGAGGTATCAACTGCCCCTTCTACTTGTTTAGCTGAAATGGTTTCCATTTACAAGTATTAGTAAGTATAGCTTACCATAATGTCATCAGAAGTCTCAATGGCATAAGGTACCTTAAAGGTAATGGCATTGGCTCCTTGGGTGGCATTAATGGTTTTAACACGCAGTCCATTTACATAAACCATGGTTGCAAAACCTCCTTTAAGGGTTTGACCTAAGGTAATTGGAATATCTACGTTTGCAGCGCCTGTTAAACCAGTAAAGTTTTCTGTTACCTGAATAAAGGCATCTTCTTTGGCATTGGCTGTTGCTTGGGCAGCAGCGGCAGCTGAAGCTGCATTGTTTGCCGTTGTTTGAGCGGCAGCAGCGGCTGTGTTGGCATTGTTTGCCGAAGTTTGCGCTGCGCCTGCTGCGGTGTTTGCCGTATTAGCAGTAGATTGAGCGGCTGCTGCATTTGTTAAGGCATTACTTGCATTTGTCCTTACAAGATCTAAGTCAATGTTGTTGGCAATGGTGATCTTGTCTAGCTTACCCTTGTAAACACCATTGAAGGCAAATGTGTCGGCATTGCTTTCATACGCAGCTTTAACAGCCGCTGCACTAAGGGCATTGGTAAACAAATCTTCATCGGCAATCTTTTTAAAGGTAGAAGTTGCACCAGTACCAGTAGTAACAGCGGTTACAATGTACAAGGCCCATTTGGTGTCGCCATCGTCATTTACAAACACGCGGTCTGTAACCTTTAAGCCTGTTAAAGCAGCTCTTGCAGCAATGTCCGCAACATTAAAGGCATTCCTGGCGCCTATCACCAAATTGTCTACCTCTGTTTTTGAATACAAATTGAGGTTTGCTCTTGCTGTGATAGCATTTACATCTGATAAATTGTTGGCCTTTTTAACTACTTCTGAGTCTAAGGCTTTTTGTGCCAGTGTTTGTGTTAACTGGTCAACCTGTTTGATTTTTAAAAGTTCACTCATATAATTTAATTATGGGTTAGTGTTAAGTATTTTACATATACCACGTCGGTGGGTTCAAGCTGAAATCTACCATGCCAGTAAAGCACACCATCGTCCACATGAAAGGCACTGTGAGAACCGTGGTCGAATAAGGCGCCGTTAACTACCAGGAATAATCCTTCTGGATCATCTGCGTTTGGTTCAAATGAAAACTGAGCTTGGCCACTGGCGCTAACGATGAGGTTTATCTTTATCCATTCAGGTTTCCAAATCAGGCTGGTAGTGTCGTTTTGGCTGCCATTGATTTCTTGAATGGTGCTTATTTTGTAGCGCTCTTTGCCAAAACGTATTTCATCATTAATCCTATCACCTAAAAGACTAAGAAGGTCTTTTAGTGAAAAGGTTTTTTGAACCCTAGTGCGGATATTGGTAAGTTTAAATAGCATTTAGTTTTGTTTAAAAAGTTTGAGATACAAGTACCTGCCTCCCCAAAGCAACAGCAGGGCACCGCCTAAGCCAAGGGAGGATTTGGTAGTAATACTTTTTTTTTAGCGATGGATAGGATGTTTTCATAAATGGAAATGATTCCTTTCATGTACGCGTTCCTATCGTCTCCATTTTTCTCAGATATATAGGGACTTTGTGATATGCGCTGTGCATAAAGTTTGTAATCTGTTCCGGCTGCTTTGGCTGACTTATAACTAGTTGCAATGAGCCTGGCAAAATCATAGAAACTATCTTGGGCACTGGCATAAACCCTGAATACTAAATTGTATTTTGGATTGGCTTTTACAGAGGCTCCCTTCCAAAAGTCATTTACCTTTCCAGCCGCAGTAATACCAAAAAAGTTGTTGTGCTTTTTGGCCAAGGTTGAGGTCCCCCAAGCACTTTCAAATGCGCCTTGTGATAAAATGATTAATGGGTCGATCCCAAACTTTTCGCCAGCTTTTTTGGCAAGCTCGTAATAAGTTGTTACGTATAGTTCTGTTTTTGTGCTCATGCGTTTAAAAGAATTGTAGTGTGTTTTTTTTCTACCCAAAGCAGGGTATTGTCAATGGTTTTAAATTGGGTAAACTCTCCTTTATTAGTGGTTAAACTCAATACGGGTTCACCTAGTAAGGAATTGACATTTGCTATGTCTATCATGGTTAGCTGCTCATTTAGAATGGGTGCTTTACGAATGGTTAATAGCATGGGTGTTGGCAAACCTTTAAGGGTAAAAAAGTCTTGAGGTTTCATCCATGAAGTAAAGGGAATGGTGGCAGGATAGGCATCGTACATGTTTTTGTAGAAGGGGAAAATGTCCACATAATCAATGGAGCTGGAAACCCAAAAGCTTACCCTAACTTTGTTCTTGTCTTTATAAGCACTAGGAGCCTTAGCAGCATTAATAACATAGGCCACTTCAATAAACTTCACATTGTTCTTTTGGTCGTATTGCTGCCTGCCTGTTGCATACCCTAAAAACTCACCAGCTTTGGCAATTCTTATGCTATTTTTTTCTGAGAACTGCTCATAGAAAGCTCCATGGTTAGAGGCATCAGGCGTACTTCTGAGTGTAACAGGCTTTTTAGCAACTACTAAACTGCTTGCTTTGGCATATTCAACTGCCGGACTATTGCCTTTATCTGTTTGCTTTTTAGGATTTGCAGCAATAATGGATAAGAAGGTTTGATATTCTGAGGCGCTTAATTCGCTTTGAAGGTCATCAAGCAAATTATCTTCAAAAAGGTTGGCATAATCCTTAGCCACCTGGTCGAGGTTGGTGATAGATTTTGCAGTTTCATAAACTACAGAAACAGATGTGGTATCAATACTCTTTAGCCATGAAATGCCAGAAGGGTTGATGGCAGAGCGCAGACCAATAGCCTGGCGCGCAGTTGGACTGTCATCTACTTGGTTTTGGGTGCTGTTTTTTTTAAAATCAAGCAAAAGTTTTTTAGCCAAACTATAGGTTATAATTACCCCTCCAATCACAAGAATGCCGTTAACAATCTTAGCGGGATTGAGACCTACATGTTGTTCAAAGGTGGAAGTATTATTAGGCATGATTTTTTTATCTGATGGTTAAGTAGGCGCGAAGCTTCAGTCTGTTATCAAATGACTCCAGTTTCTTCATCATGATTTGAAGTTCTTTGGCGTTAAATTCATCTGCTATTTTTTGCAGAGATTCGCTAATGATGCGCTCTTCTAAGGCATCATGAGGGTGTATTTTTATTTGAACCGATTTTGCTTCGGCCTTTTTTCCTGGGCGTATGGATGGAAACATAAAGGTTTAAGATTGAGGTGAAGGATTGTTTTGAGTGATGAGATCGAGAATGGTTTTGAGTACAGCTTTATCTTTTTCAATTTCGCTAAGCAACAAATACATGGTGCCCAATTCTTGATTGGATAGGCTTTTGCAAAAGGATTGAATGAGCTCTAAAATGGCTTCTCTTTGGTTCGGGTCTTTCTCTTTTCCGGCATCTAACTGGGCTGCTTCCTCAACTCCAGATAAGAAGTTGATAGCACTGCCTACAGGTGTTCCGGTAAAGAATTTAGCAAGCCCTGGTAGTGCCATTCCAATTACTGAAGAGTAGTATTCTATTTGCTTTTTGGCATCAAGACTGGCTTGCATATCTGATACCTGGTATTGCAATTCCTCATTTAGTGCTTGGGATTTGGTTAGCTCAGCACTTAGGCGTTCCAGCTCTTTGCTGCGCTCCATTTCTGAGAATTTGCGTTGAACCAAATCGTTTACTTCGGCTTCTCCTAGGCCGTTAAATCCTGCAAGGCTTTTTGGTAGCTCTGCATCGGCATCATGAAATTCGAACACCTTAGACCAAATAAGAATATTGTCGTCTGCGGACTTAAATTCAATTTTTACCTTATCTGGATTTTCTGATTTATCATAACTAATTACCAAGGGTGAGAAATTGGCAATGGCAGCATTTTCAATGCTATTGAGCTTTTTGCCATTTCTATAAAACAAGGCATTAAATACTACATGAGTATGTCCTTGCTTGGCAAAAGTCTTAATCAACTTTGCGCAGGCAGATGTTACATTGTATATTTTTCGCTTGTTCACGTTAGAGTATGATTTGAATAAATTCTAGTACTGGATAATCTGTTAGGTTGTTTGGTAACACAATGGCAACAAGTCCACTAAATTCTTCGAGACTTTCTGAGTAGGCATGTTCCGGGCCAATTTCTATGATATTGGTATCAGAGATAATTTTGGTTCTAAGTGGTAATTCTGGAGCATTGGTAAGGAAAAGCAGCTCATTATAGGCAGTCACTTCGTACCTGTTTTGCCCACTTAGCGTAACAACCTTTTTAAAGCGATGTAAGCCAATGGGAATTCCTCTTTGAGCCAATTGCTCTTTTATATAAGAAATGGCTTCTAGCATAGCTTATCCTCCTGATAAAAACTATCTGTATAAGGCTGTTCTTTATCGGCATTAGGATTAGTGTTGTAGGCATCTTTTTCAAGTGAAGTGCACCTGAGATAGACACTAATATGATAGCGAGAAAAACTGCTTATAGGTGTGGTATCTGTATAAATACCACAGAGCAGTGCACCTGGTTTTAATTGTATATCTAAGGTTTGGAAATCATAACGATCATTCACTTCTAAGTGAGCAGGACAAGCAACTACAGCGGCAATGGCATTTTCGTTTAGGTTATTAAATTGCAGGTTTAACCAACCAATTTCTGGAAGATACGCATTGGGCTTTAGTCCCTTGGAATGCTTTACTATAAAGCCTGTACACCTTTTAAGGTAAGCAGGTATTTTGTGATTGATGTGTATGGTTTGACCACTAGACTCAACCTTTAGTTGCAAGATATGATAGCTTATAAATGCCATTATCTCAATTCTCGTTGCTAAGCCACAAATAAATTTTCGCCTCGTAGGGATAGCCCTCTGGAGTTAAATCGCCAGGGACCGTTTCAAGCGCGGTACCATCGGTTAACCTGCCTTCTATGGCACTGCCAGCTGCATCCAAGTGTTCTTCAAACAAGAAAAACTTCTGGTTGGGGGCAACCTGGTTTCCACTGGTAAGCAGTTTAACCTCATGTAAGTCTTCAAATATCTCTTGGTTGTTTACCTTCAAGCCAAGCATGGTTCCAGCAATCAGACTTTCCTGTGGCAGCGACACATAAATGCCTCTAATACGGGCATATTGCTTATCTGTTTGTGCGGTGATTCTTAGCGCTTCTCCTGGACTGTTCACGGTTACTCTGATTTGCTGAAACTTGTGCTTTTTCATGGGTTGCTATGGTAAATGGGTTAAGCCTTGATAACTGCGGTACCTCTTAAGATTACTTTTAGAAATGAATTCTCTGGGGCATTGGCTGCCCACTCCAAGTTAAATTCTATGGATTGCTGATCGCGAATAATCTTAGGATTATCCAATACAAACAGGCCTTTGAAGTTGTCTTTTCCTTCGGTTTGAAACACTTCGCATGAAGTATTTGGCACTAGCACGGTTCCGTTAGCTTTGAACTCAAATTCTCCATTGCGTACATAATCAGGAATAATGTCGTAGTTAACCGTTCCAGGATTGTCTGCGGCTTCTCCTACAGCTCCTAACAAGGTGATGCCATAAAGCAAGAAGTAATTGCCTTTTTCGAGCTTACCACTCGAGATGTTAGATTGGCCAACTACCTTGTTATCGTCGTCTTTAAACATCTTTATTACTTTGGAACCACCAATGGCACGCGCTACATAATAGGCAGTATCTACAGCTTGCAAGCTTTGGTTTGCAAGGCCTTGCTGAATTTCTTTTGGCAGCATTGCAATGCGCTTTTCAAACTCAGCGCGCGAGCGTGAGCTGGTGGCTGCCGTTGTAGCCTTGGTTTGGTTTTGAATCTTGCGAAACAGTTTTTTCTTGTCGGCTGGACCACTTAAGCTGAGTGCTTCCAAGAAGTCATCTTCCGACATAGCGCCAAGCAAGTTGTATTCGCTGGCTTCAATTTGTCCTAAGGTTGGCATAGTATAATGTTGATTATGGGTTAAGAATTAAATAATTTCAAAAACTGCGGGTGAGCCTTCCAGGTCTCCCGAATTGGAATATTCCTCACTTGCGGCAAGTGCTGGTAAATCTGGATTGTAGCGGTCAACACTTAGGTTAATCGGGTCGCGGTAAACGGTAGGATTTCCCAATAAGCCTTCCATGCCATTAAAGCTAAAATCTGCTAAACCAGCAAGAAGATCCTTTTTCATTACTAGTTTTACACCAGAAAGTACACCAGCTGCGCCAACGCCAACACCTAGCATTTTGATGTGTGGATTTTTCATGAGCAAGTTTGCTGCTGTTCCCGCACTTACCAATAAAATTGGTCGGGCAAATGCTTTGGCATTAAAGCCAGATGCATTTGGATCAACCTTTAACATTTTGTCGATTATTTTGCCACCGGCTGAGCCAATTACAACT
Organism: Vulcanococcus limneticus LL; assembly: GCA_943361925.1. Taxonomy (GTDB): domain Bacteria; phylum Bacteroidota; class Bacteroidia; order UKL13-3; family UKL13-3; genus CAISCU01. Next base: position 108,128 of record CALRIT020000013.1, read on the forward strand.
CCGCCAGTAAGCAGTGCCAAGGTTTTGAGTTCATCCATTACAGCTTGGCTACTGATTTTGGCTTTTGATTTGGTTTTGGTTGCCATTTTTTTGGGTATTTATGTTTAAAATAATTTGACTGTTTTGATGCTCTTTTTGCCGCTCTGCTTGGTTTTGTAGGCTTTGTATTTTTTAATTGGCGACTTAGATTTGGTTTTATATCCAGACAATCCTTTGGCCTTTTGTTTGGGCTTCACCATTTGGTAAATGCCAAAGGCAAGCAGGCCTCCACCAAGGGCAGCAGGTAAGGGATTTTGTTTGATGAAACTTAAAATACCTCCTGACTGAGAACCACTAGTTGCTGTTTGTATGTCTGATTGATATGCCTCAGATGGCAAAGACGAACTGCCAGAGTTAGGTATGCTGTTTGTTTGAACCAAAGCACTACTATTTTCATTGGCCATAATTTGCGCCGCTACAGCACTAGCAGTAGGATCGGCAGAAGCTTGGGCTTGCAAGGCGTTTATATCTACCTTTTCATTTTTGCCCATCAAGCCAGTTTCTTTTAAGATGTTTATGGTGGCAATGATTACTGGCGTTGCCGCAGCAATGGCCGTTGCTGTAGCAACTTCACCTAAGTCGCCCAACTCTCCAATGGCTTGGCCATTAAGCTGACCAGATAGGTTTCCAGCCTTTCCATTTAAGATGGCATTTTTTAGCGCGGTTCTATCTCCTTGAAGCTTGTCGGCAAATAAGGCCTCTACTTTGGCTAAAGCATTTTTACTCTTTTGCCAGGTATCTGCATTTACTCCTTTTGCTGCTGCCTGTTCTTTTGAACCATAAGCCCATTTTAGTTTTGATCCAATTTGTCCCAGGTTAAGTTTAAGCGCCAACAAAAAACCTCCACGAGCTGCAAGTGATAGGGGGTTGAATTTTACTACTGCCTTCACCGCTGCTTTGGCTACCTCTGCCACTTTGTTACCTACCTTTTGGGTGGTGGTTTTTACAGCAGTTTTTACATTGGTAAAAAAGCCTTTGATGTTTAAACCACTTAAGGCTAAATCATCAGGATCGAGCTCAATACCATTTACCGTTTGCAGGCCGTTTTTAAGGTTAAGCTGTTGCTCATTTTTGGCCAGAATATCCAAGGCTTCCATACGCTTATCTGTGTACCAATACTGAATGGCATAGTCGAGCATTCTAAGCAAAGCTTGAGGGTCATCTACAGTTGAAACCAGGTTAGGATTTTGTGCCACTGCATTGCGTGTAGCCACTAGGTTTTGATAAAGCTTATCTAAGCTTGGCTGTTCAGAAGAATCGCCTAGGCCATGACCAGTGAGTGAGGTTGCCATTACAGCATCGTGAAAATCGTTTCCGCTAATGCCACTAAGCACAGCTACATTTATTCCTTTTAGGTTCATGGTGTAATCAAATTTGTCTGAGAAAGATTTTTCGTAATTGAATTGTGAAACAACCCCATCAATCACACAGTACTTTTTGCTATCCGGCATAGGCACAATCACGTAAACATGTTGCCAGGTATCAGCAGAATAGCGGGTAATGCGAAACTTGTGAGGGATTTGAAGATTGGTAAGAATGGAAGAAACAAAAATGCTCATGCAGTCACAATCCACTCCTGTATTGCGTTCAGCCCAAGAGCGAGCAGGGCGGCGCAACTGTTCTAAGCCTTTTTGGTCTAGCTTATATTGGATAAAAGAATAAACAAACTCCCAAATAGCTTGGCATGTTTCTACCAAAGATGCCCGCTTGAGCAATGGAGCCAGTCGCTTGGTGTCGTCAAGGTATTTCCAAACAACTTTCTCCATTAGCTCTACGGTATCGGTCACCTCACCATCTTCAATGATGATGCGATCGCGTTCCTCTGGCGGAGGAAAATACGCGTTAAAGCGACTGCCATCCTGGATAGCACGGTAGCCACTTGAAACGGGTATAGTAGGTTTATAACAGCGCTCTTTCATCCTTGTAACTTTTCTGGTTGAGATTGAAAAAAGATGCCGTTTACATAAGTAGAAAAAGACATTTCTAAAGGCAGGTTTAGTGATGAAAGGGCTTGGTTGAGCTTCTTATTTTTAAAGGCATTGATAAGTGTGGGAACCTGAGTGATAATGCTACTCACCACTTTAGAAAGGGCAGTCCAAGGCAATACCAATTCAATGGTATCTACCTTTGAAACCGAAAGGGGGTTAATTTGAATTTGTTTGTTTTCTGCAACCGATTGGCCCAGCACCTTTCCATTTAACCAAATAGAAACCACAGGCTTGGTAAGGTTAAGACTATCTCTTGTTGGGTTGTTAACTGAAATTTCTGTTTTAAAAGAAATACCACCCAAGTTAACCAAATGAATACGCGGATTCACCAAGGTAAACAAAGCATTCTCGGACACATTTTGTGCCCTAGCCATGCGCAGGATAAATAATCCAGCAAAGCCAAACAAACCTATACCTAGCAATTTATTCATGGCCATTGGTTTTGCGTTTTTCTTTGCAGGCAGCAAGATTTTCAAAAAACTTATCGAGTACCTTTTTTACCAAGTAACCAGCAGCAGCCGAAACCGAGGCATAAAGTACCACAGTGCCTAAGGCACCAAAAGAAATATAAAGTAAAACAGGCTTAGCGCTAACAGCTTTGGTAACACCACCAATAACTCCAGAGAAAGTAGTAAAAATAGCAGTAGCAGTATGGGCTTCTTGTGACATGCGAAGTATGACTTTGTGAGGTCAAAATTATTCTAACAATAAATTTCGAAATCGCTATTGATTGTATTTGAAAGTAAATGGTGTAAAATTGTTCAGATTGCTGGTAATCAAATTTTAAACATATGGCCTATCGAGAGCTTTTAGGTACTGATTTTCTTTTATGAAATTTTTGCAAATCACTTTGTGTGATCTGCAATTCTTTTATAAATTAAAATACATTCATTAATTTTTTAATTAATATAGCTTTAATTATACTTGTAGAAAGAAGGAATGAATTGAAAAAAGAAATGTTCCATACTCAGGAGAAAAGAGAGGTAATTCTAAAGGCACCTATTATTTGTGTTCGGTCAGATGCTTGGCTAGGGGAGGCATATTATTTTTGGCATGACAAGATTGATGCAATTGAGTGGGGACATAATAGTAAAAGAAAAACTGGCGTGTTCGATATATATAAATCAGAAATAGAAAGTGAAAATATATTGGATACGGTTTTTAATGAGGAGCATTACTTATTTTGGCTAGGCGAAATAGAAAAGGTAGGGAAAGTTTTAACACAAAAGACCAAGAGTAAACCTACATTAAAAGAAATAAATCAATATTTTAAAGAACGTGCAGTATGGGATGAAGTTGATGGGATAATGTTTCAAGACATACCAAAATCAGATTCAAAATCGTTAATAAGAGAGTTTTATTATCGTAAAAGAATTCAATTAGCTATTTACAATACCAAAATAATTAATACATTTGCGCTCGTTTACAGCGCTTCTGTAAAATAATACACTGATTATGTTAGACTTAGAGAAATTGAGAAAAAAGCTAGATTTAGCTTTGAATTGTGAAACTGAGGAGTCATTGACCAATTGGTTGTTGTCTGTTAGAACCAGAGAATTGTTCTCTTCTATCAAACCCTTTCACATAAGTTCCTTTAATTGGGAAGGTGCATTGGAGAGCTACTCAAGAAATGCTCCACAAGTAAATGCCTTAATACATCCAGATTTGATATTAGGGTTCAAAGGAATTACTTATCTCCAAAATGGAGAAGCGATTATCTCCGAGCAATACTTTGAACCGCCACCTGAACCCATTAGTGAAAATAATTTTCAAAAAAATATGACTCCGAGTTTCTCGGAGTCTTTTTTTTGTTTAAACTTGTGATATGAATGAACCTTCAAAAGCCGCATTTGGATTTGATAATTTTAGAATTGTTAGCTTTTCATTAAATGAATTGAATCCAGAAAATGATGAGTTAAGTATCAACATATCACCAAGTGGTATATATTTTGAAAAGGAGGGGGTTTTTGAGGTAACGATTGATTTTTCTGCATCAGAAAAAGTCGATGAATCAACTCCAGCAGTAAAGGCAATTTTAAAAGCAAAATTTACATTTCCCACACCAGTGAATTATGAAGAAATTCCTGCTTTCTTTTATTTAAATAGTATTGCAATTGTTTTCCCGTATTTGAGAGCATTTATTAGTAGCTTAACACTTCAAGCTAATATAAAGCCTCTTATTTTACCAGTTTTAAACCTTACTGGTTTAGACAAACCATTGAGAGATAATACTAAAGTTGTACATGATTAGTTTCATATTAATCAGAAGTAAGTAGAAATTAAACTAGAAACATCTTATATTCCTCATTTAATAAGGTGTTCCAAATTCTGAAATAATTTTATCTACCATTGCGGGTGTTAGTATTTTTTTTCTTGGTTTATAACCAGTTTTTATCAGTTTAGTTTTTAGTTCAATATTTCCTACAATCCATCTTCTTAATTGATTTGCTGCGCATTGTTTAGAAAGATAAGGAAAGTAAAGTTGTGCGAGCTCACCAAATCCGTAAGCTCGCACTTTAAAAGTTTCTTCATTCATGGTGTTTTTTTTGATTTTAACACCCCCATTTTTGAAATCGGTTACTATATGTATCTTTTTGCTCATTTTAGGCGACCAGGCCTTTAAAATTAAACTGCTTGGGTTCGCATGACGTTGGCAGTGTTTAAGCGGGAGCCAATTTTGCTGGCCAGTTCATTCATATCATTACCAATCTTAGCATCCACTATTCGCGCATAATGCTGGGTGGTTCTAATGTTTTTATGGCCTAGCATTTTAGCAATGGATTCAATTGGAACTCCATTCAACATGGTTACTGTGGTAGCAAAGGTGTGGCGGGCCACATGGAAGGTAAGCAGTTTTTCAATTCTTGCTAAGGTTTGAATTTCTTTTAGATAAGCATTGAGTTTTTGATTGCTCAATACAGGTAGCACTTTGTCTTCTGCCTTAAGAATGCTTAAGTCGCTGTATTTTTCAATAATAAATTTGGGCACATGCAACAAGGGCACCTGCGACCTGGCTTTTGTTTTTTGCCTTCTGGTCTTTATCCAAAGCACGCCATGATGGTCTTCTTCTAACTCTGCTTTCTTTAACTTGAACAAGTCGGCATAAGACAAGCCGCTAAAACATGCAAATACAAACAAGTCTCTTACCAATTCTAAGCGTGGCATCAAGACTTCCAAATCCATGATAGATTGTAATTCTGATTCGTTTAGGTAAGGTCTGTCCACTTCACGAAGCGAAAGTTTAAAATCTACAAAGGGATTATTTCTTAGCCAGCCGTTTTGAATTCCAATGCGCACAATGCGTTTAAAGTTTTGCAAGTACTTCATGGTGGTATTGTGGCAGCAGTTCTTTTTGGTGCGCAAAAACATTTCAAACTTAGATACCATTTGTCTATTCACTACTTTAATGGGAACATCTGGCACCTTGAGTTCTTCTATTAAAAACTGGCGCATGTATTTGAGGGCCGTTCTGTATTTGTGGTAATTGCCATAGGATGTTTCTTTTCCAATCATTAGCCTCAAATCTTCCACATGTTCATCCCAAATAATGCAAAGGGTTCTGGCCTTAGAAGTGTTAATGGAGAGAATGGCATCGCGCAAAAGTTCGGGCGTGCAATGGTCGTACATGGTGTTAAGCTCGGCATACTTGTGGTAAGTATGGGCTTTAAAATCTTCCAGGTAGCGGTTTACTTCAACCGCTGCATTGGTTTTACCCCGGCAAAGACCTTGTTTGGCCTCCCAGAGTTCGGGCACTACATTACGTTTGGTGAAGATTGTGAGCGATTTACCATTGATGGTAATACGCATGTTAATTGGGCATTCGCCATTTCTAGTTGGGCGAGTGCGATTGATGTAAAACATCAATCTGAAAGTTGTTCTTGACGACATCTTTAAATTGGTTTAAAATGGCCCCCCATTTTAGGTACAATTCTGACGTTTTTTAGCCAAGTTGGCAAGCGACAAATCGAGCATTAACGCGACTTTCAGCGCAAAGTCGTGACGTAATTTGTGAAAAAGCAAAAAACGTCACATTCTGCAAAATATTCTTGGCGTTTTTAGGCGTTTTATGACGTATAAAACAGCCTAAAAATGCTCAAAAAATAGCCACTCATCAATGATAATCAGAACATTAACTCAATTTCAGTGATGAAATCAGTGGAGCTGCAGGGATTCGAACCCTGGTCCGGAAATGGATTGGTCGTGCTTTCTTCATGCTGAGTAAAGCATTGATTTCAGTTGATGCAGGCTGCTTTTCTTACCAACACCAACCTAAGATACCTTTTTACTGTTAAATGCCGGTAACCCACACTTAACAGACCCTGTTAGATGACAGTACTAGTGGTAGCGCAACAAGACAAACACTACCGTACTGAAGGCCGGCTTAATCTTCCTGATTAAGCAGCCATAGCGAAGTTAGACTCGCCAATTAAAGTTTTAGGGATTGATATTAAAGTGCCAACACACCCAATGCACTGCATGCTTACACGCCTTTGCTCATCCCGTCAATACCGGTCAGCCCCATATTTTAAAGAACAAAAAGCCTGATTGGTTTTTCTCCCAATCAGGCTTACAAATATACAATAATTTTTCTTCTTTCCCTTTATTCCAATTCTATCAGAATTGTGTTCTTTTCTACCGCCTGTTTTGGTTCCACACATATTTTCTTCACTTTCCCTTCACCATCTGCCTTAATTACATTCTCCATTTTCATGGCTTCCAATACCAATAATGCATCACCTTTTTTAATGGTATCACCTACTTGTGTTTGAATCCTCAGCACCAATCCTGGCATTGGTGCTTTTACATTGTTGGCTTTTGCTACCATCATTTTGTCTAATCCTAACTGACTCAATAATGCATCATACTGGTCTTTAATTTGTACCGCATGTTTTTTGCCATTGATGAGGATATTCATCGTTTTACCATTTTCTTCCTTGTCCAACAATTCAATATTCAATGATTGATTCTCCAAAATCATGTGGTATTTGTTGGTATCAAGTTTAACTATATCGGCAGAAACCGGTTTTCCATCTAATAAAACATTGCCTTTGTGAAGGTCGAATTGCAAATTCTGTGAATTAACTTGGATATTAAGCATATGTATTCAATAATTTTATTTTCTTGCGGCTGTAAAGTAAGTTATGAGAAAAGTTGTTAGTTATTTCCTCTTGTCCTACCTCATCCTTTCAATGGGATGCAAGGTAAATAAAAGTTTTGATTCGAATTCAGCTAAAAATATGGAAAAAATCATGCTTGATGATGTGGTCATTCGTCCTCAGGCAAAAGTGAAAACAGTTCCATACCAACCTATGCCCAAAAGGGTGGTTGATTTGCTGCATACCAAGCTCGAACTGGCCTTCGATTACGATAAACAATGGGTGATTGGAAAGGCTTATTTAACTATTAAACCCTATTTTTTGCCTGTTCAAAATTTTACTTTGGATGCAAAAGGTTTTGAAATTCAACAAATAAAAGCTGTATTAGGAAAAGATACTTTAGCTGTTACCTATCAGTATGATACATTTAAAATTGATATTCAATTACCCAAAGAATTAAAACGAACTGATACTTTTCAGGTCATCCTAAATTATATAGCCAAACCTTCAGAGCTAAAAAATAAAGGTGGTTCAGCCATTACCGATAATAAAGGTTTGTATTTCATCAACCCAAAAGAAACCGACCCTTATAAACCTAAACAAATCTGGACACAAGGAGAAGCTGAAAACAGTTCAGCCTGGTTTCCAACTATTGATGTTCCGGGAGAGAAACATACACAGGAAATCTATATTACAATTGCCGAAAACGAAACCTCATTGAGTAATGGATTATTGATGAGTTCTAAAAAAATCGGGAATGGTTTGAAAATTGAACATTGGTCGCAAAAATTACCTCATGCTCCTTATTTGGCAATGTTGGCTATTGGTAATTTTACTGTTACCAAAGATAAATGGCGTGATAAAGAAGTGAATTATTACCTGGAACCGGCTTATCAAAAACATGCAAAGATGATTTTTGGGAAAACTCCTAAGATGATAGAAGTATATTCAAAACTGACAGGTGTAGATTATCCATGGGAAAAATTTTCTCAGGTTGTAGCACGCGATTTTGTGAGTGGTGCCATGGAAAATACAGGTGCAGTTTTACATTATGAAGGTGTTCAACATGATGTGAGACAACACCTCGATAATAATCACGAAGACATTATTGCTCACGAATTGTTTCATCAATGGTTTGGTGATTATGTAACAGCAAGAACCTGGAGTCAATTGCCATTGAATGAAAGTTTTGCTACTTATGGCGAATATTTATGGAATGAAGCAGAATATGGAAAAGATTTTGCAGATTATCAATTTGAAAGAGCCAGGAATGCTTATTTCCGTTCAAAAAATAAACATACACAACCAACAATCAGGTATTTTTATACTGATCCAGATGAGTTGTTTGATGTTCTTAGTTATCAAAAAGGCGGACGTATTTTACACATGCTCAGGAATCAATTGGGTGATGAAGTTTTCTTCAAAGGAATTAATCTTTATCTCACAAAAAATGCTTTTGGAATTGCAGATATTCACGATTTAAGAAAGGCTTTTGAACAAGCTTCTGGTGAAGATTTGAATCTATTTTTTAATCAATGGTTTTTGGGAAGCGGACATCCTATTGTTCAAGTAAAATACGATTATAATGTAGATAGAAAATCAGTTATTGTTAAGGTGATGCAAGTAAAAGATTCTTCGCAATCGGTATTTAATTCTTCGCAAAGTGTATTCAGTTTTCCTATAAAAATTGGTATCGGAGATTCAAGTGGATTGGTAAAAACCGAATCAATTATCATCAGCAAAAAATATGAAGAATTTGAGATTCCATACAATCAAATTCCTGATTATATAAGTTTTGATGAGGATGGTGTTTTACTTGGTCAGATTGCAGAAACGAAATCCAACGAACGTTGGTTGAATCAGTTTTTAACTACTAAAAATTATGGAACTTATTATAGGGCAAATGATGTTATAAAGAAATGGAATTTGCCTTCGGATATGCCATTATTTGAAAAAGCAATTCGTGCCGGAATCACCAATGAAACCTGGTATAAACAAATTGATGCGCTTAATTTATTGAATACACAACCTGCATTAATTGATAGTTTTAAAAACACTATTATCAATTTAAGTTTCAACCATCCTGTTTCAAAAGTTAGAACAGAAGCTTTAGTAACATTGAGTTCATTGGGTAAGGAATCTTTGCCTTATTTAATCAAAAGTTTAGGTGATTCATCCTATATGGTTGTTTCAACTTCTTTGGGTTTAATGGGTCAGATTGATTTAGACACAGCCATCTATTTTGCTAATCAACAAGTGCCTGTTTATTCAGGAGAAATTCATGAATCGATTGCAGAATTATATGCTAAAAAAGGAAATATAAATGCAGGTGCTTATTTCAAATCGCAGTTAGGGAAATATGGATTATATAGATCGCCAATCCTAAGGTATTTTTTTGATTATATTACCAAATCTATCTTAAAAGAAGGAGAATTATGTTTGCAAATTTTAGATGAATACATAACCATATCAAGCGATACAGATTTAGATAAACGCGTGATTCGCATGAATTCAAAAATTAGAAAACAGCTTGTAACTGAAATGAAAGCTGCTCCTGAAAATCAACAAGAGTTTTACAACAAACTTTTAGAGCAGTTAAACAATATCGATAAAAAACTAAAATTAAGGTCGAAAACTTAATTGGTCAACACCATGAATTTTTAAGGTTCTTGGATTTTGTACAAAACCAATGATTCTAAAATTATCGAGATTGATTGAAGGACTTACATAAATTTTTGTTTTTCCTTCTGATTTAACCAATGGAGCAGTAATTAACTTCCTGCAAATATTGTGGTGATGAAGAATTTGATTGGCATTTTCTCCACCTTTTACTGCTGAGTTAATTTCTCTTTGAATAAAAGCAATGTTTAATTCCAATGAATCCATTGGTCCCCAAAATCTGTATGCTACAATTAAACTGTCTTCGCCTTCTTCTGCAGCAACACCAAGTTTTAAGAAATTAGGATTTGGTTTAGATAAGTTTTGTGTGATTTCAACTGAAATTCCTTTTTTATCGGCACCTGCATGAGCATTTCCTCCGTTAACAAAAGCCATTGGAGTATATAAGTTTTTCTCACCTTTTTTTAATGCATAATTCATTTGTTTTTTAGTGTATAATGAATCGCTAAAAGGATCAACCCAGCCCGATTTGTTCCAATAATCAACATGGTAATCAATTACATATACAGGTGATGTAGTGCTATCACTTAAATGAATTACTTCTTGCATAAAAGCATCGGCAATCGGACAAGAACTACATCCTTCAGAAGAAAATAATTCTATCAAAACATTGTTCTGATACATTTTTTCTTGGTTGTTGGGCGTGAAAATATCGACGTTTTGCTGGGCGAAAATATTGTTACAGAAAAGGCCCAAAATCAAGGTAATTACAAGTTTAAATTGATTCACGTTTTGTAGATACTTCATTTTATATTTTGTTTTGATTCGATTTGCAATGATAGGAATGATTGGTTTTCAATCATCCAATAATGCGTAAAAATGGCAAAAATTTAGCCAAATTGCTTGATAAGCTTGTTTTTTAAGTAAATAAAATGATTTGTAGCCCGAATTTGATAATAATTTAGAATGATTACTTTTGCGGAATGACAATTGAACAACTAAAAGAGTTGAAGTATAGGGTTGATGCCCTGAGGAGGTATCTTTGACATCGAGACAAAATTACTTGATATTCAGGAAGAAGAAGCTTTAAGCAGAACCAGTACTTTTTGGGATGATCCTAAAAAAGCGGAACAGGTTTTAAAATCCACCAAACAAAAAAAAATCTGGACTGATGCCTATGCAAATGCGGTGGCACAGGTTGATGATTTAAGCGTTTTACTTGAGTTTTATCAAGCTGGAGAAGGTACAGAAGAAGATGTTGATGCTCAATACAAACATGCTTCACAAGTGGTTGAAGAGCTTGAATTCAAAAACATGCTTAGCAGTGAAGAAGACCAAATGAATTGTGTTTTACAAATCAATTCAGGAGCAGGTGGAACTGAAAGTCAGGATTGGGCTGAAATGCTGATGCGTATGTATATTATGTATGCAGATAAACATGGTTTAAAAGCTGCTGTTGTTGATGAACAAGCAGGTGATGGAGCCGGCATAAAATCTTGTTCAATTGAGGTTGAAGGCAATTTTGCTTATGGTTATTTAAAGGGCGAAAATGGCGTACATCGTTTGGTGAGAATTTCTCCATTTGATTCCAATGCACGTCGACATACTTCATTTGCTTCGGTTTATTGTTATCCTATTGTTGATGATTCGATTGAGATAGAAGTAAAAGATGCTGATATTGAAGTACAAACTTCACGTTCGGGTGGGGCAGGCGGACAGAATGTAAATAAGGTTGAAACCAAGGTTCAAATGACACATAAACCAACCGGAATTGTAATTGTTTGTCAGGTTGAACGCTCACAAAGTGCCAACAGAGAACGTGCTATGAAAATGCTGAAATCTCAGTTGTATGAATTGGAATTGAGGAAGAAAAACGAAGCGAGAGATAAAATTGAAGCAGGAAAAAAACGCATTGAATGGGGTTCACAAATTAGGAACTATGTTTTTCATCCATACAAATTGGTGAAAGATCTAAGGACCGGCGTTGAAACCTCAGATGTACAAGGTGTGATGGATGGAAATCTGGATGATTTTATTAAATCGTACCTAATGGAATACAACTAGTAACAACGCATGTAGCACCGCGATTTATCGCGGTGTTCAACGACACCGCGATAAATCGCGGTGGTCAATTATTTTCGATTAATAATCGTCGCAACCGGCTGTGCAGTTGGCATTACAATCATTTCGTTGATATTCATTCTTTGTGGTCTTGAAATGGCATAATAGGCTGCATCAGCTATGTCTTCAGCCAGCAAATTATCAAAGCCGTCATAAACTTTATCAGCACGTTCTTTGTCACCATGAAATCTTACTATTGAAAACTCAGTTTCTACAGCACCAGGATTAATGCTAGTTACTTTTACATTATGCGGAGAAAGTTCAATTCGCATCCCTCTGCTTAATGCATCAACTGCAAATTTGCTGGCACAATAAACGTTTCCATTTGCATAAACTTCTTTGCCAGCAATGCTTGAAATGTTCACTACATGACCCATTTTTCTTTCTACCATTCCGGGTAAAATAATTCTACTGATATAAAGTAAACCCTTTACATTGGTATCAATCATTTTTTCCCAATCTTCCACATCTCCTTCATGTAAATTTCCTAATCCACTTGCTAGGCCGGCATTGTTTATTAAATAATAAATGTCTTTCCAATCATCAGGAATTTCGGAAATTGCTTTTTCAATTTCGGATTTATGTCGAATATCAAACGGGCAAAGAAGAATTTTTATTTGATTTTCTGATTCTAATTCTAACTTGAGTTTTTCAAGTCTATCAAGCCTTCTGGCGTTTAAAATCAGGTTGATACCTTCACTTGCAAACCTTTTTGCAATGGCCATTCCTATTCCGGAAGAAGCTCCTGTAATAAAAGCGATTTTATTGGGCATATTTTTTTGTATTTTCGAAAACCTGCTAATTGGACAAATATGAATTTTTCATTGGAGAAAACCGAACATTATTCATTGCTTAAAACAGCATTGACAACAATTGATCAGCCTCAGGCAGAAGAATTGACAAAGATGGTTCAGACGCATGTTGCTGAAAATATTTGTCCTTACCTGATTTTGAATTTTGAATCAGTAGAGAGCTGCAATGCCGGAGCTGTAAGAGAAATGATTGCTATGGGGAATTTCCTCGCCGAAAATAATGGTATGTTAATCATCAGCAATCCTCACGATCAGTTTACGCGTCTTTTTGATAAGGCTGAAATTGTTTTTGTACCAAGTGATATTGAGGCCATAGATTATGTTTTTATGGATCAGATTGAAAAACAATTTTTGAGTGAAGAAGGAGACATAGAATAGTTATTGCCTATGTCATTCGAAGTTACAATTTTAGGAAATAGTTCGGCATCTCCAACCCACGACAGGCATCCTTCTGCACAGTATGTAAATATTTGTGACCACCATATTTTAATTGATTGTGGTGAAGGAACCCAAATGCAATTAGCGAAGTACAAGATTAAAAAGTCTAAAATTTCGCAAATTTTCATTAGCCATGTTCATGGAGATCATATCCTTGGTTTGCCCGGTTTATTGTTATCAATGAACCTAATGAAAAGGGAATTGCCAATCCATATTTATGGACCACCTGAGTTGTTTAAAATTTTGGATGTATTTTTTAAGTATACAGAAACTCAATTTACTTTTGAATTACATTATCATATAGTTAATCCAAATACAACGGGATTGATTTTTGAAAATATCTATTTTCGTGTTTATTCATTTCCACTTTTTCACAGAGTTCCTACAAGTGGTTATATGATTGAAGAGCGTACCAAATTACGCAAGTTAAATCTGGAAGTTTGTGAACGTTTAAAGATTCCTTTTACCTATTATAATGATATAAAAATGGGAAAGGATTTTTGTACTCCGGAAGGTAAATGGATTGCAAATGACCAACTGACTTATCCTGCTGCATTGCCCATAAGTTATGCCTATTGCTCTGATACAATGTTCGATGATAGGGTAGTGGAGTCGGTAAGAGATGCAGATATTCTTTATCATGAAGCCACATTTATGCATGATAAACTTGACAGAGCAGTTTATACCATGCATACAACTGCCAAACAAGCGGGTATTGTTGCTAAAACTGCTGATGTTAAAAAATTGATTATTGGGCATTTTTCATCACGATATGATGATTTGGAACCCATTTTAAAAGAAGCTCAAGCTGAGTTTCCTAATACTGAAATTGCTGAAGAAGGCAAAACATTTATTTTAGAATAAGATGCAAACATTTAGTCCAGAAAACTGGAAGGATTATGAGTTATTGGATTGTGGAGATTTTGAAAAACTCGAAAGATTCGGAAAATTAGTTTTAAGAAGACCGGAGCCTCAGGCTTTATGGAATAAAATTTATCCTGAAAGCAAATGGCGTCAATTGGCTGATATTACCTTTAAACAAAGAGGAAGTCATAATGGCGAATGGATTAATCCTAAGAATAACCCATCGAAATGGCAAATTGAATACAAACACAAACAAGCCAAAATACTTTTCAATTTATCATTAACCTCATTTAAACATGTGGGTATTTTTCCTGAACAAGCCGCGAATTGGGATTATATCATTGAAAATATCAAAAAGGTTAAGGGAGAACAGCCTCGTTTCTTAAATTTATTTGCATATACAGGCGGAGCTTCATTGGCAGCTAAAGCCGCCGGTGCTGATGTTACACATGTTGATAGTGTTAAACAAGTTGTTAGCTGGAGCAGACAGAATATGGAAAGTTCCGGCTTAACAGATATCAGATGGGTTGTTGAAGATGCCTTAAAGTTCGTAAAACGCGAAGTTAAAAGAGGTAAAACCTATCATGGTATTATTTTAGATCCACCGGCATACGGAATTGGAGCAAATGGTGAAAGATGGCAATTGGAGCAACAAATCAATGAAATGTTAGGTGATGTGGAACAGATTTTGGATAAAAAACAACATTTTCTAATCCTTAATGTCTATTCGCTGGGTTTAAGTGCATTATTGGTGGAAGGACTGGTAAAAACCAATTTCCCACAAAGCAAGGAGCTTGAAAACGGAGAATTGTATTTGCAAGCGCAATCAGGTATAAAATTACCATTGGGAATTTTAGCCCGCTATTCACACGGATTATAAACAAAAAAGGAGTCGATTGACTCCTTTTTTTATGTTTTAAACTTTGTATTTCTTTTTGATTTGGAAGAAGTAACTTCTGCTAATTTCAAATGGTTTTTCAATTCCTTTCAGGAATAATCTTCCTGTATCATTGGTCCATTTTTCAATTTTAGTTACATTCAATAAATTCACGATTGTACTTCTGTGAATCTGAATAAAAACGTCTTCAGGTAAACGAGCATCCCAACTTTTAATAGAGTTATAGGTGATACTTAATTTCCCATCATTTAAATATACTTTGGTATAATTTCCAAAAGCTTCAATATAGTTAATATCTCTAATTTTGATAAAATTCATTTTATTATCAAAATTCAATAGGATAATTTGGTCTGGAGTAAAACGATCATCATCAGCTTCACTGAATCCACTCATTGTTTCACCTTCAGCACCGGCAGGAACTTCAATATCAG